>NZ_JBAHZA010000004.1:0-292659 GCF_036697365.1 Psychromonas arctica | reverse complement strand
GCGGTACTAGCTCAGTTGGTAGAGCACAACCTTGCCAAGGTTGGGGTCACGAGTTCGAGTCTCGTGTACCGCTCCAAATTCTAAAACCTCTATGAAGCGGTACTAGCTCAGTTGGTAGAGCACAACCTTGCCAAGGTTGGGGTCACGAGTTCGAGTCTCGTGTACCGCTCCAAATCATTCTAGAATTTATAATTCCCCTTTAAAGTATCAAACAACCTTGCCAAGTTAAGAGCTGGGGTCATGTGTTTCTTTAGTCTCGTGTACCGCTCCAAATCATTCTAGAATTTATAATTCCCCTTTAAAGTATCAAACAACCTTGCCAAGTTAAGAGCTGGGGTCATGTGTTTTTTAGTTTCCTGTACCATTTCAAACTATTCTCAAATCTACTATTACCTTTCAAAGTATTAAATAATTTTGACAAGTTAAAAGCTGAAAATATGAGTTTTTAGCCTAAACTTTTACAAATTTTCAATTTTTGTACTTAAAAGTAATTAACTGCGGTGTATGGTCGGATGCATTAGTAGGAATACTTCGTGCATTAGACACTGTTAAACCTCTATAAAAAACATGGTCTAATGGTCTGCCAAATATCTTCAGCCTGTTATCGGTGTTAAATGTTACTTCATTTAAAGTTAACTCAGTTAATGCTTGGTCAACGGTCAACGTTCGCGCTTCACTCCAGGTATTAAAGTCACCAGCAACGATCACTGGGCCTTTGTGGGCTTTAATTAAAGTGATAAAAGGACGTAATTGTTCTGCTAAAGGTGCTGCGGTTAGTGTGAAATTCACCCCATGTAGGTTTACCACTAATAAAGGATTTTTACTTCCTGTTATTTGATAAGTTGATGCTACTGCACTCTTAGGAATTCGACTCCAAGGTTCCGTATAACGAGTTCCACAAACCTGTAACGGAGTCGTTTTACTTAAAGTATTCACTCCATAATTGATCTGTTGGTATTGAAAGGCAATATTTTGCAAAGGTAATAATTGTTGCTGTTGTGTAAATTGCCTGAAAGCGGGGCTATATTTAGTTTCTTGCAATGTGAGTAAGTTAGCTTGTTGTGTCCATTTGGTTAGTTGTGTTAACCACTGCTTATTTTGTTGTTTGTAAATATTCCAATTCAATAAAGAAAAAGTGGCTGGTAAGGCAGTTTCATTGTTTGTTAGTAAAGGCTCGCTCAATGCAGGGCAAGTTGCTGTAAATTGCGTTTGTTGTCGATTAATAATGGTCATTTTTGTTGGTGTATCAGGTAATAATGCATTACCAATAAACCCAAAAGCGATTGCAATCAGCGTTATTAAGGGGATGAATATGGTTTTTTTTATATTGAAATTAACTTGCATTTTATGTTGCCTTAAATAAAAACTGCACGATAAATACCCATCTATACGAAGGAAATGTGATATTGAGTTCTGAATACTCAGGTTGTTATTGATAGCCAGTGTCTATACAGGGTATATTAAGAGTCCCATTAACTAATTTTAAGAAGCTATTATGCCATTAGAAAGAACACTTTCCATGATTAAACCTGATGCTGTTGGTAAACAACTAATTGGCACTATTTTACAACGATTTGAACAAGCAGGCTTTACTGTTGTGGCTGCAAAATTAATGCAATTAACACGTGAACAAGCTGAAGGATTTTATGCTGAGCACGAAGGCAGAGATTTTTATGAGCCGTTAATTGAGTTCATGACATCTGGTCCAACAATGGCGTTAGTATTACAGGGTGAAGATATTATTCCTGCTTACCGTGAACTTATTGGTAAAACAGACCCGACACAAGCAGCTGCAGGCACTATTCGTGCTGACTTTGCTGAGTCTACACGTTTAAATGCAGTACATGGTTCAGATAGTCCAGAGTCTGCTGCACGTGAAATTGCTTATTTCTTTGTTGATGATGAAATTTGCGTTAAAGCATAAACTTTAATATTTTTCATATTGGTTAATATGGTTAGCGAATGTTTTCTTTAATCGTTTACTTTATTAATTATGTTAACCAGTATGATCGATTGCCTACATTAAGTATCGTCAGTATCAATAAATTTGATGATGATACTTAATAATTACCCACAATAATTCAAATCTTAACAATAAAGGCATTTATGAGTGACGTGATCACATTGATGGAACAAGTTCCCTCGTTTTATTTTGGACTTGTTTTAGTCTTAGGTTTATTGGTTGGTTCATTTTTAAATGTTGTTATTTACCGCTTACCCGTAATGATGCAACGCAGTTGGGAAGCGGATTGTGCAGAAACATTTCCCGATAGTAACATTAAAGTCGATAATTCAACTTTCAATCTAGTCCTACCTCGTTCTCGTTGTCCTAAATGTAATCATTTAATTGGCTCACTTGAAAATATTCCGTTAGTGAGTTGGCTGCTACAAAAAGGTCGCTGCAAACATTGCGATTGCAAAATCCCAGCACGTTACCCAAGTATAGAGTTATTGACAGGTTTGATGTCATTAGCTGTGGCTTACTTTATTCCCTTTGGTTGGCCTGTTTTATTTGCATTATTTTTTACTTGGACGTTAATCAGTTTAACCTTTATCGATGTCGATACTATGTTGCTGCCAGATCAGTTAACTTTGCCTTTAGTTTGGCTGGGTTTATTAGTCAATATGTCTGGTACCTTTACAGGGCTCCAAGATGCTGTATTAGGCGCCGTATTTGGTTACTTGACCCTTTGGTCAATTTACTGGGCTTTTAAGCTCCTAACGGGCAAGGAGGGCATGGGGTACGGTGACTTTAAGTTATTAGCTGCATTAGGTGCATGGTTTGGTTGGCAAGCGCTGCCTTTAATTATTATTATCTCTTCATTTGCTGGTGCTATTCTGGGCATCATCATGATTGCCTTATCCAAAGATAAACAAAGTAAACCTATGCCTTTTGGCCCATATTTAGCGATCGCTGGTTGGGTTTATTTAGTCTATGGTACAGAGCTAAACGAGCTCTATCTTTCATTGATACTTTAATACCATGAATACTGAAAACTTTACTGATCATGATTGGATGCAATACGCGTTATCTTTGGCAGATAAAGCAGAAGCCTTGGGAGAAATTCCTGTTGGTGCAGTTCTAGTTAAAGATAATCACATTGTTGGAGAAGGCTGGAACTTATCGATTGTTGAGCATAATGCTTGTGCCCATGCAGAGGTAAACGCAATTGCTAAAGCCGGAAAATATTTACAAAATTACCGTTTGATTGATTGTACTTTATATGTGACTTTAGAGCCTTGTCCTATGTGTGCTGGAGCGATTGTGCATTCGCGCATTAAGCGTTTAGTGTATGGTGCAGGAGATTATAAAACTGGGGCTGCTGGTAGCGTTTTTGATTTAGTACGTCATGAGCAGTTGAATCATCAAGTACAAGTTACTGCTGGAGTTGATGCTGAACAATGTGCTACAAAAATCAGTGATTTTTTTAAGCGTCGCCGTAAAGAAAAAAAAGCTTTAAAAAAGGAGCGTAACGATGAGCAAAAAAATAGTTAATTTCGAAATAGAAAAAGAAACTAAAAATAGTGTTCGTTATAAAGAAGTGCCAGAAGATGGGCAACCGCCAATTATTGGTAGTTTATATGTACAGAAGTGGTTTGCCGGTAATAGTAAAAATATTCAAGTGAGCCTTGAAAAGAAAGATTAAGTTCCTATCCATATAGGAACAATATTTAACGCTTTTATTTATGTAGCAATAACAAAGTACATTAATAAAAGCGTTTTTTATTATCTGAATCCAAGTGTTAAATAGACTTAGTTGCTGTAGGTTTAATTTCGTTATTAATGATGGTTTTATCTTTTTGCTTACCGACCTGCTTTTTAGCGAAATAAGTACTTAATAAAGATCCTAATAATGAGGTCATAATGATCAATGCCATCAATGTATATTGTGTATAGGTAAATTCTTCGCCAACTAATATTAGTCCCATCAAAATACCTGCAATCGGATTACTAATACCTGCAAAAGTAAACTCTACTACTGTCATTCGGCTAAGCAACCAAACGTATAGTGAGTAAGCTAGCATAGTATTGAGTGCGATTAGCCAAACTAAACCGCCAACATTTAATAAGCTAATGTTTTGTAATACTGATACATATTGTGTTGGTGAGGATAAAGCATGCATTATTGCGATTACCGTCAAAATACTACCACCAATAATTAACTGCCAGCATAAGACTGGCCACCAGTGCATTTTTAATCCGAGGTTTTTAGTAATGTTACTGCCGATCACGATGCAGGCTAATGCACAAAGCATAGCGACTAACCCTACTGGATTGAGTTTTAGATGTAGTGGATCAAATAAGAACCAAGCAAGTGTGATTAAAGTGCCACCAGAAATCAGTTGTACTTTCGTTGGTGTGCTCTTATGAACAATCCAATAATAGAACATCGCAAATACTGGTAATGAAACCATACCCACTCCTGATATGGCAGAAGGTAGTGTTTGCGCCATAATAAACAATAAGCCAAAAAACAAGGCAATATTAATTGAACCTAATCGAATTAATACAGGCCATTCATCTGCTTTTGGTAAATTTGGTTTAAAGGCAAGTAGCAGTAAACCTGCTGGCAATGCTCGCAATGCGCCTAACAGTAGAGGAGGCCATCCGCTTAATGTGTATTGTGTGACTGCATAGGTTGTACCCCAAAAAAATGCAGCGATCATTGCCAATATTACGTTCATTCATGTTGCTCTTAAAATAAAAAGGGGGAGCACTCTGCCTATTTTTAATGCATTTGTACAGAAAACTATTTTTGTATCGTGGTTTAGGTTGAGTTAAATCAAGGTAGGGCATGCTAAGTGGTTGATCTGTTGTTTACAAACCAACCTTTATTATTTTTTTAAATTTACTGATCATTGTGCATTTTTTATTGTTAATTTAATTTATGAGAAAGACTATTGCTTTTGTGAACATAAAGATAAGTTGTTCTGTAGGTGAGTCAGTAGATCTGTTCGTTTCATAATACCAATTAACTTATCTTCTTTGACTACTGGAAAGATATTATCTGATAAATGCTGCGTTTTGATAGCCACTTCAGATAGATCTTCATCTGCATTAAATGCACTAAAGCTTGTCGTCATTACGTTATCAACCTGTACTGGCTTGTCACAATGGTAAGCACTGCTTAATAATGCTTTTTGGCAACCCACGAGCGATACCATTCCTAATAGCTTTTTCTGTTTATTAATCACTGGTAATTGTGATTGTTGACTACTAATTAATGTTTTTACTATATCAGTTAGTGATGTGTGACACTGTAATGTGATCGGGTTGTTGTTCATTATTTGACTAACTGTTTTTGTGCTCATTTTAAGACCTTTATAATTGTTATAAGTTGATATTGATAATCATAAATGAAGTTTTAGTATTGTCTAAATCGATTGTTTGTATTGAATTGATAGGTTTTTATGTTTTTATTAGATAAGCGTACTGTGGTGAGCGGCTAATTAATCTGAGTCATATAACTATTAACTCGTCTTAGTTTAATTAGCCTCTTATTAATAATGTTATGTATTTATACCAATTATATTAAATAAGTGATCTAAATTTTACGCAGGAAAAATGACTGAGTTCAAGGCGTAATTTAAATTAAGTAGTTGTTCTACTTCCGAAAATTACAACGAAGAAATAAGTTATTTTAACAAGTAAAATAGATCAGTTAATTAGTGTGATTGGTATTATTAAGGATTTGCTGCCTCTTTGTCTATGATAGATTTCTGTTCTTCTTCTAATTTAGCCGCGGCCTCTGCTTGTGCTTTTTGATCCGCCGCGAGTTTCGCAGCCGCTTCAGCTTGTACTTTTTGTTGCTCTGCTAACTTAGCAGCTGTCTCTGCTTCAATTTTTTCAGCAGCTTTTAATGCAGCTTGCTTAGCTTTTTCAGCTGCTAATACGGCTTGTTTTTCTGCCTCTATTGCGGCTTTTTTGGCTTCTTCTGCTTGCTTGTCAGCTGCTTTTCTAGCCTGATTTTCAGCTTCAATTGCTGCTTGACGTTGTGCTTCGGCTATTTTCTCTTCTTCAAGTTTCTTTTGTTTTTCTAGCTCAATAGCCGCTAATCTTTCTTCTTCCGCCTTTTTAATCGCTGCTAATCTTTCTTCTTCCGCTTTTTCTTCTTCAGCTAATTTAAGCGCTTTTTCTTGTTCTTGTGCATGCCAAGTTAAGGTTTCTAAGTATTCTCGAATATTATCTACATAATGCTTAGCTTCACGTCCACGAGCATAACCATAACGTGTTTTTGTGTACCATTTTCTTTCATGTAATAGCGGTAAATTTTCTTTTACATCTGCCCATGAATCTGGATTTTGTTCGCGCATTTTAGTAATTCTTCGAACGTCCAATAGGTGACCTAAACCGATATTATAAGAAGCTAATGCAAACCAAATTCGTTCATCTTCAGGAATACTTTCAGGCAACCGTTTGATCAGTTGCGTTAGGTATTTTGCTCCACCTTGGATACTTTGTTCGGCGTTAAGACGGTTTTTGATCCCCACAAATTTTGCAGTATCTCGAGTTAACATCATCATTCCTCGTACACCGGTTGGGGAGGTGGCCTTAGGGTTCCAGTGCGATTCTTGATAACTTACTGATGCTAATAATAACCAGGGTACTTCAGGTGTAGAGTATTGCTTAAATAGCGCTTCATATTTAGGTAAACGACTTTCAATACGTTTTAAAAAAATGCGTGTGTCGACATAATCAAAGTCACCGATATGGCCGAAATATTTTTCTTCAACCTTCGCAATGGTCCCTGAATTATATTGGTTACCCATGAACTCAATCATCGCCGAATAAAAAGAATCATCTTGAGCTTTACGAATTAGCCAAGCGACGGGCTGTTTTTCATAAATAGTAAAAGCTTCAGCAAGGGAAGGGTAGTAGCGTTGTTTTTGTGCCAAAGTAGTGCTGTCCACAATCGCATAGCGAATCTCTTTTTGGGCAACTTTTTGTAATAAAGATTCTTGATCTTCATTTTCTAATACATTGATTTCTAGACTTGGATGGTCAATTAACGAAGCTTTTATGTTCTCTTCATGGCTACTCCCCTTGAGTACATTAACCGGAGCATCTATATCTGCAATATCGCGAGGGCGATAAGTTCCTTTGTGATAAACCAAGGTTTGCGAAAGATAATAATAAGGTGGAGAACTGCGGTATTTCTCAGCTCGTTTAGGCGTTAAGGTTAAACCTGCCCCTGCAAAATCTATTTCATTATCCTCTAAAGCTAAAAATAATGAGTCTAGATCATCATATTCTTTAATGATTAGTTTTAGGTTGAGATACTTAGCAAATTTTTTACCTAGCTCGTAATCTAAACCACTGTAATTATCACCGTCAAAGCTGTAGGTCAGCGCGCTATTCATGGTGCCCATAATTAATGTCTGACGTGCCTGCATTTCTTCAAGATCTGTTGTTGGCGTTATTGGATTACAGGCTGTTAATGAAAGTATAAAAATGGCGCCCAAGAGCAACTTAAACTTAATCGTCATAGAGGTAAGAAAAACAGGTTTATTCATAAAAATTTTGCCGATCCAATGAGTCGAATTGGTAGATTATCTAATAAACGATTTAAATATCTATTTATTTACCAATTATCAGGTTTATTTATGACAGACTATAGAGTGTTTCTATTTAATAAAAAATGCTTTTCTTTTATAATATTGAGCTAAACCCAAGTTCATTTATTTATCCAACGAGAGTAATAACCTATGGAAATTTTGCGTGGGGCACCTGCCTTATCGACATTTCGTGTTAACCAGTTGTTGAAAAACTGTGAAGTGTTAGATCTACCTGTAACAGGCATTTATGCTGAATTTATGCATGCTGCAGATCTTTCTGATTCTTTAAATGACCAAGAGTTAGCTGTTCTACAAAAGCTATTAACTTACGGACCTAAGATTGCAGAGCATGACCCAGTAGGGACTCTGTTATTTGTTACACCACGCCCAGGCACTATTTCGCCTTGGTCTTCAAAAGCAACGGACATTGCTAAAAATTGTGGTCTTACTAAAGTGAAGCGTTTAGAGCGAGGTATTGCTTATTACGTTGAAACTAAAACAGAGTTAAATGAACAACAAATTCAAGCGTTAACTGGCTTATTGCATGATCGCATGATGGAAGTCGTATTAACGTCGTTGGAAGAAGCTGCGACCTTATTTGTACAAGGTACGCCGGGCGAGATGACCAGTGTTGATGTACTAGGCGAAGGCCGTAGCGCATTAGAAGTTGCCAACGTGAACTTAGGTTTAGCACTTGCTGATGATGAAATTGATTACTTAGTTGAAAACTTTATTAAGTTGGAACGTAATCCTAATGATATCGAATTAATGATGTTTGCCCAGGCAAACTCAGAACATTGTCGTCATAAAATATTTAATGCTGATTGGACCATCGATGGTCAAAAACAGCCTAAATCATTATTTAAAATGATTCGTAATACTCACGAATTACATCCTGAATATGTATTGTCTGCTTATAAAGATAATGCAGCGGTAATGGAAGGCTACCAAGCAGGTCGTTTCTTCCCAAGTGTTGATGACCGCGAGTTTGGTTACCATCATGAAGATATCGATATCTTAATGAAGGTTGAAACACATAACCACCCAACTGCTATCTCGCCATTCCCTGGTGCTGCAACTGGTTCTGGCGGTGAAATTCGAGATGAAGGCGCAACAGGTATTGGTTCAAAACCTAAAGCGGGTTTAGTGGGTTTCTCTGTATCTAACTTACGTATTCCAAGTTTTGAACAAGCATGGGAAACAGACTTCGGTAAACCAAGCCGTATCGTTTCTGCGTTAGATATTATGTTGGAAGCACCTTTAGGTGGTGCTGCATTTAATAATGAGTTTGGTCGCCCTAACATTTTAGGTTATTTCCGTACTTATGAAGAAAAAGTAGATAGCCATAACGGTAGCGAGATCCGTGGTTACCACAAACCTATCATGCTAGCGGGTGGTTTAGGTAATATCCGCCGTGAACACGTACAGAAAAAAGATATCCCAGTTGGCGCGAAATTAATCGTGTTAGGTGGTCCTGCTATGAACATTGGTTTAGGTGGCGGTGCTGCTTCTTCAATGGATTCGGGTGCTTCTTCTGAAAACTTAGATTTTGCTTCAGTACAGCGCGAGAATCCAGAAATGGAACGTCGTTGTCAGGAAGTAATCGATCGTTGTTGGCAAATGGGTGAAAACAACCCAATCCAATTTATTCACGATGTAGGTGCTGGTGGTTTATCTAACGCTATGCCTGAATTAGTGGACGATGGCGGTCGAGGTGGTGTGTTCGATTTACGTGCTATTCCAAATGATGAAAAGAGCATGGCACCGCATGAAATCTGGTGTAATGAATCTCAAGAACGTTATGTAATGGCAGTTAAGCCTGAAAACCTAGCGACTTTTGAAGCGATTTGTAAGCGTGAACGTGCACAATATGCAGTAATAGGTACTGCCACTGAAGAGCTACATTTAACGCTTAACGATCCTGAGTTTGATAACAAACCAATCGATATGCCACTAGAAGTGTTACTAGGTAAAGCACCTAAAATGCACCGTGATGTTCAATCACAAACTGCTAAAGGTAAAGCGTTAGACTTCTCTGGTGCAAGTGTGAAAGAAGCGGCAGAACGTTTGTTACGTTTACCTTCAATCGCAGAAAAAACCTTCTTAATCACAATTGGTGACCGTACGGTAACTGGCTTAGTTGCTCGTGACCAAATGGTTGGTCCTTGGCAGGTACCTGTTGCCGATTGTGCAGTAACAGCTGCAAGTTACGATACTTACTTTGGTGAATCAATGGCGCTAGGTGAACGTACACCTGTGGCATTACTTAACTTTGGTGCATCTGCTCGCTTAGCAGTGGCGGAATCAATTACTAATATCGCTTGTTCTGATATTGGTGATTTCAAACGTATTAAACTATCTGCTAACTGGATGTCAGCAACGGGTCACCCTGGTGAAGATGCTGGTTTATATGAAGCAGTTAAAGCGGTTGGCGAAGAGTTATGTCCTGAGTTGGAATTAACTATTCCTGTAGGTAAAGATTCAATGTCAATGAAGACTCGTTGGCAGGAAGAAGATGGCAGTGATAAAGAGGTGACTTCACCATTATCATTGATCATCACTGCATTTGGTGCAGTACGTGATATCCGTAATACGGTGACACCGCAATTACGCACAGACCAAGGTGAAACTGACCTGATCCTAATCGATTTAGGTAATGGTAAAAACCGTTTAGGTGGTTCATCACTAGCGCAAGTATATAAGCAGTTAGGTGAAACAACGCCTGATTTAGATAGCCCTGAATTATTAAAAGGCTTCTTTAACTCAGTGCAAAGCTTATTAGCTGATAAGAAATTATTAGCTTATCACGACAGAAGTGATGGCGGTTTATTCTCAACTATTACAGAAATGGCCTTTGCTGGACACTGTGGTGTAACTGTTAAACTTGACCAAGTTGGTAACGATGACTTCTCTGCATTGTACTCAGAAGAGCTAGGTGCTGTTATTCAAGTTAAGCGTGAAGACAAAGAGGCTGTCCTGAACACCTTAGCTGGACATGGTTTATCGTCTAACTCGTTAGTGATTGGTTCAATCAATAACACAGACCAAATTGAATTCCTACGTGATGGTGTTGAAGTATTAACGGCTAAACGTGCTGAGTTCCGTGGTATTTGGGCTGAAACAACACTGAAAATGCAATCATTACGTGATAACTCTGAATGTGCACAACAAGAGTTTGATCTTAAATTAGATGATAAAGATCCTGGTCTATCAGCTAAATTAACATTTGATATCAATGAAGATGTTGCTGCACCTTATATTGCTAAAGGCGTTAAACCACGTATGGCTATCTTACGTGAGCAAGGTGTTAACTCACAACAAGAGATGGCAGCAGCGTTTAACCGCGCAGGTTTCTCTGCGATTGATGTACACATGAGCGATATCTTATCGGGTAATGTTCAATTAGATAACTTTGCTGGCTTAGTGGCTTGTGGGGGTTTCTCTTACGGTGACGTACTAGGTGCTGGTGAAGGTTGGGCTAAGTCTATCTTGTTCAACGAACAAGCGCGTAACCAGTTCCAAACTTTCTTTGAGCGTGAAAACTCATTTGCATTAGGTGTGTGTAACGGTTGTCAGATGTTATCGAACCTAAATGAGTTAATTCCTGGTTCTGATTTATGGCCGCGTTTTGTACGTAACAACTCTGAGCGTTTTGAAGCACGTTTCAGCTTAGTAGAAGTACAAAAATCTAACTCGTTATTCTTAAACGACATGGTCGGCTCACAAATGCCTATTGCCGTTTCTCATGGTGAAGGTCGTGTGGAAGTGAAAGACAGCTCACACCTTGCTGCTATTGAAGCAAGTGGGTCAGTTGCATTACGCTTTATCGATAACTACGGTAATAACACTGAATCTTATCCATCAAATCCAAATGGTTCGCCAAACGGTATTACTGGTTTAACGTCTAAGGATGGTCGTGTCACTATTATGATGCCTCACCCTGAGCGTGTATTTAGAACAGTGGCTAACTCTTGGCATCCAGATGAGTGGAAAGAAGATAGCCCATGGATGCGTATGTTCAGAAATGTACGCAAACAGTTAGGTTAAGCATAGTTTAGTTAATAAAAGGGAGCATAATGCTCCCTTTTTGTGTTTTAATGCACGATTGTTTTTATATCAATGGTATTAACTCAATGCATTGTAATAGTGCACTGTGTTAATATTATTGTTTTCGTCATGGAGGGCTATTCGGTTGTCTAGTCAAGTCAGTAAGGTTTTATACATAGGCAATAATGTACAATTAGTTAAAGCCTTATTACCCATCAATGCAGCATCCAATGCATCAAATCTTACTCACTGTCATTGTGTGAATGGTCTTGAGGAAATGTTGCAAGCACAACATTTTGATTATTTTATTTGTGAAGAACCTATTTCTGAGGTGTTAAAAGAACGCTTAACACAGCAGTATCCGACATTAAACTGTACTTATTTATCAAGCGAAAAAGAAGGCTCAGATAAATCTGAATGTATTACTGAATCTAAAGTAAAAGATTGTATTTCAGATGAGATTAAATCAACGCTTAATTGTATAAGTATCCCCATTTACTATAAAAGTAATGATGGTTTAATCATCGCCTGTAATTCTTATTTCTCTAATATTTTTGGTTATTCTCCTGATGCATTAGTTGGTAAAACGCTGGCTTCACTTTTACCTAATGAAGCTACCTCGGAATTACTGGCAACTAATAACGATTCCGTTGAATTGACTCAACCTTTAATGTTGGAATGCAATATTAAAGAGTGCTGTGGAGGTAAGCGTGAATTCTTATTACGTGAAGAAGTCGATGTCGGCTGCAATATGCGCGTCGGGATGCTTTTTGATATTTCAGAAATGAACTCAGTTAAAGCCGCTATCGAGAAAGAACGAGTCATGCTTCGCGCTACGACAGACTTATCTGAGGATTTAATTTTCTTTAAAGATCTAGATAGCCGCTTTATTGGTTGTAATAAGCAATTTGAAAAGTTTGTTGGATGCTCTGAGGCTGAGATAATTGGTAAGTCTGATGATGAATTGTTTGAAATAAATCAAGCAAGAATGTGTCAGGCCCAAGACGTACAAGTAATGAGCAATAACGAGAGTTATGCAAATAATGAATACCTCACTTATAACAATGGGGAAAAGCACTTTATTTTCATGCAGAAAGTTCCCCTTCGAGATAAAGATGGTGAAGTGCAAGGACTCTTTGCAATTGGTCGAGATATTACAGAGCAAAGCATTATAGAAAAGCAATTAAGACTTGCTAATGTGGTATTTGAAAATAGCCGTGATGGTATTTTAGTGACTGATAATACAGGAGTTGTGATCACTGCAAATGATGCCTGTTTCAGTGTTTCTGGTTATTCTAAAGAAGAGTTGATTAACGTTAACATTACCTCTTTTGCTGATGGTTTTGACTCTTGTACCTTATTTGATGATATTGAAGTGGGTATTGCAAAAGAAGGGAAATGGCAGGGGAATGTTCGTTTCTACACTAAAATGGGTTACCTAGGGTACTTCTGGTTAGAAGTGAATGAAGTTAAACACGGCAGCGACAACATGAATAATCGAGTGTTTGTGTTTACTGATTTAACTCAAAATAAAGATTATGAAGCGAAGATTCAATACCTGTCTAAGCATGATTCATTGACGGGATTAAATAACCGTATAGCGCTGTTCACCCATTTAGAAAAAGCAATCGCCAGAGCTAACCACAAACAGACGGCAATTGGTGTGCTACATATCGAGATTAAAGGCATTAAAGCTGTTAATGAGCGATATGGACATAATAAAGGTGATGTTATCTTTAGAGGCATCGCTAAACGCCTTAAAGAGCTTGCTTCAGATAAAGATATTATCGCCCGTATCAGTGATGACCAATTTGCTTTAGTCATTGAAGAGTTAGAAAATGAGCAAGTCGTAGCGTTAATTGCACGACAAATTGCCCAACAATTTTCTGGCACTGTCACTATGGAAGGCATTGCTGTTAATTTAGTTACGTCTATTGGGATCAGCATATGCCCAGATGACGGGGCGGATGTCGATAGTGTTTTGTCTAATGCAGAAAATGCTATGTACCGCAGCAAAAATGATAAAAGTAGTGCTTACCATTTCTACACAAACGAATTAACTATTAACTCGACCAATCAACTTGCATTAGAAAATGAGTTAAAAGTGGCATTAAATGAAAATCAATTTGATGTTTATTATCAACCCCAGTATGACTTAAATAAGCGTCAGATTGTTGCCGTTGAGAGTGTGCTTAGATGGCATCATCCTGAGCATGGTACTTTGTTACCAGAACGCTTCTTGATGTTGGCTGAGCAGTCAGGGGTGATGGTTGAATTAAGCATGAAAATGTTTACTAAAGCTGCTCATCAAGCAGTGAAGTGGCATAATGCTGGGATTAATTTTGGTCGCGTTGCATTTAGCATATCAAAAGCGGAGTTATCACAGCTTTCATTAATAGCATCGATTCAGAAAATATTTTTGGATACAGGGGCTAGAGCGAGTTGGTTTGAGCTAGCAATTGATGAAAGCTTATTCAGTAATGATCTTTACACCATACAAGAAAACTTACTTAACTTGAGTCGTTTGGGGATCTCTTTCACTGTAGATGGCTTTGGTGCTGAGCGCTCTGTATTATATTCTATTGATAAACTGAATATTGATAAATTCAAAATATCCAAACACTTTATTCAAGGTGTTCCTGGGTATTTAGCTGGTGAGGCAATGTTAAAATCGGTATTTGTATTAGCTAACTCTTTAGGTATTGATGTAGTGGGTGACACTATTGATAATGATCCAAGAGAGCAGCTTATTAATGATCACCAATTTATTGCAGGTAAAAACCAGCCTACCAAAGAAGCAATGAGTTCCTCGGAGGCCACTTTTTACCTAAGATGCCATAAGCGAAAATAACTACCTACCAACATGCCACGATAGGATAGCTAAAAATAACTATCCTATCGTGGCATTTTTGCTACCATCCGCATTATTAATAATACTCTCTGATTAAGCAGCACTGCTCTATTTTCTCTGACTGATAGGACTATAATGGCAAACCTAGGCATAAATATGAACTGGTTAGAAAGCGAGGTGTATCTCGTCTTTTCAGCGACCTTGTATTTTAGTTTTTTAACACTTATCTCGTTACGTGTCATCATTAAGCGAAAGCCGATTGGTGTTTCACTTGCTTGGTTGTTTTTAATTTTTGCTGTTCCATTAGCCGGAATGATCGGCTATTTAATTTTTGGTGAGCTAAATCTAGGAGCAAAACGCAGTAAACGTCGAAAGCTACTTTCAGGTGCTTTTTTAAAGTGGATAGAAGAGCAAGCGAATACTTATAAACAAGATAAAGCATTAATTAGTGAGAATGCACATGCCATGCAATCATTTGTTGAATCCTATACTAATATGCCCATGGTAAAGGGTAATAAACATACTTTATTAACCACTACGGACGATATTTTATTAGAGCTAACCAAAGAGATTCGAGAGGCTAAAAAGCATTGTTATTTAATGTTTTATATCTGTAATCATGGTGGATTAGTTGACCAATTATTAGAAGAGTTAAAAGCAGCTGCACAACGCGGTGTAACCTGTAAATTATTGTTAGATTCTGTAGGCAGTAGTGATTTTTTTAAATCAGTTTTACCCGCACAATTACGCAAAGCTGGTGTTGAAGTTGTGGAAGGCTTACCTGTTGGTGCATTCCGGTTACTCTTCCAGCGTCAGGATTTACGCTTACATCGCAAGCTCGTCTGTATTGATGACCATATTGCATATACCGGTAGTATGAATTTGGTTGATCCTGCTTATTTCAAAGTAGAGAAGGGGATTGGTGAGTGGATTGATTTAATGGTGCGCTGTGAAGGCCCAATCGTACAACACATGGAAGGTTTGTTTATTTGGGATTGGAGTTTAGAAACCGCACAGCACCTTGATTTGCCGCCTGCGAATCGCTCCTTATTTCCCTTAGTAGGCGATGAAAACTCGCAGCTCATTCCATCGGGTCCAGAGTTCGGAAAAGTAGGTATTCACCAAGTGTTGTTAACGGCGATCTATGAGGCTAAATATAGTTTGGTATTAACTTCTCCTTATTTCGTGCCAGATGAAAGCCTATTAACAGCTTTACAGGTTGCATCAATGCGAGGTGTAGACGTGAAAATTATATTACCTGCTAAGAATGATTCCCTAATGGTTAAATATGCATCTCGCGCTTTTTTTGAGGACTTATTAAAAGCTGGTGTAGAAATTCACCAGTTTTATGGCGGTTTATTACACAGTAAAAGTATTGTGATTGATGAAAAATTAGCGCTGGTGGGGACAGTTAATTTAGATCTACGTAGTTTCTGGTTAAATTTTGAAATGACTATGTTAATTGATAATCCGAAGTTTGCCGGAGATCTACTCACTGCTCAGATGCATTATACGTTGGCCTCTAATCAGCTAACCTTAGAGAAGTGGCAAAAACGCCCTTTCTTTAAACGTATATTAGAAGGTGTCTTGTACCTGTTTAGCCCATTGTTGTAGTTTATAGGGGGTAATTGCTTCGCTTTTATCTTGAATGTTTATTTGTTTGATACGTTTAGCGACTGCATTGGGGGCGATGTAAAGGTTTAACTAATGGAAGGTCGCAAAACAGACTGAATGGAGTAAAACCTCTGTCATGAAATAAACAAGTCTATAGATCATTTTCAACAATCTTATTAATGCTTTATCGCTTAATTCACCTTAGCATTACTCTATTACTGTCTAGTTTGAACTTGTCCTTTAAAAAATAATCCTAGCAGTGTGATATAAATGACTAGATAATTCTTCTAATAATCTAACGCTAAAAATAATAATAAT
The DNA here is from genome assembly GCF_036697365.1 of Psychromonas arctica. Lineage (GTDB taxonomy): Bacteria > Pseudomonadota > Gammaproteobacteria > Enterobacterales > Psychromonadaceae > Psychromonas > Psychromonas arctica_A. Next base: position 276,272 of record NZ_JBAHZA010000004.1, on the reverse strand, counting down.
AATAATAATAATAATAATAATAATAATAATAATAATAATAATAATAATAATAATAATAATGAGGCACTATGATATTCCATAAACATAACTCTATTTTTATCCATATTCCCAAAGCTGGTGGAACTAGCATTGAAAACCTTTTATGGCCAGATGTTGATTCAAGAGGGCCGGAGTCGCTCTGGATGGGGTTTGTTAAACCTAATTACAATAAATATCAAACAGGTGGCTTACAACATCTGCTCGCGAAACAAGTTCGAGAAGAGGTAGGTGCAGAGGTTTTCGAGGCTTATTACAAATTTACAATTGTTAGAAATCCATGGGATAAGATTATTTCACAGTTTTCTTACATGCAAAGAAGGAAAGATCTCAGAGAGTTTGTCGGAATGAAGAAGTCGACTTCCTTTGAGAAATATTTAGATCTTATTCAAAAGAAAGAGCATGTTCAGTGGAAAAAGCAGATCGATTTTATTACAGATGACAATGGCGAGCTATTAGTTAATGACGTATTCAAGCTTGAAAATTTAAATACTGAAATGCCTCAGTTGTCATCGTCTTTAGGTATTGATACTGAAGTACTTCCCCATCACAACAAAAGTGTTAGGAAAGCCTACGAAGATTATTATTCAATCGAAACGAAAGAGAGAGTTGCTGAATTGTATAAAGAAGATATTAAGTACTTTAACTATCAATTTTAACGCTTAAGTATTCAATAGCTTATTAATAATGGTGCTTTATCGATAGCACCATTTTTCATGCAGGGCCCCTCAACTGGATTGTTTAGATATATTTAGACAGGTATAAGCTTAATGAAAGATATAAAAAGCGTATTTCGTAATCTTGAAAAAATGCTTCACAGAGCAAGTTGGTTTGATGATGGCTGGGAAATTTATAATCGTGGTAATTATTTACAGCTCTCTAAAGATAATTGGTTTAATCAAAATCAAAGCGGTATTCATTTTGAAACCTTTATCGAAGCGCCACAAATTAAACAAAAGTCCTTTCCTATCTGTATGCACGTAGAAGAAGACTGTCCTTCTCAACCTGAGTTTATTCGTCGATTTATGGTATTGGAAGAAAAGCGCATAAAAAGCTGGAACGGCTATAAAAAACTCGATAGCAGTTACGGTATTTGCCAACGTACATTACCGCTTAATTTTAAAAATTTAGAACAACGTATATTCGAAGAGTTTAATCGTCTTCGAGTATTAGAAGAGAGCATTGAGCAAGTGTTACTCGAAGTGCAATAAAGTGAGATCGCAAAATGAAGAAAAGAAAAAGTCCTTGTATTGATCAATGTGATTTTTCAGGCTCTAAAGGTTGGTGTCTAGGGTGCGGTAGAACCAGAAAAGAATGTGAAAAGTGGAAATCAATGACGCCGTATAAAATAAATATCCTCGAAAAAGAGCTCAGCAAGAGGATACAACAGATAAAGCAAGCAAATAAAAAGGACTGAGGAAGGATTGTTGTTGCTTTAGTGAGCCTTATTGCAGAATTAGCTTGTTAAATGGAAAGTAGTTGTTTTTCTAGCTCATGTTACTTATTTTAAGTTTTGTCTTTGGATTGAGCACTATTTATTTAAATAATTATGAGGAGTTTCCTGTGAAATTATTTACTATCTCATTTGTTTTTTCAGTGGGAACCTTATTTATATTGACCATTTTGGATAGTCAATTATCAAATTTCTATTGTATTTGGCCGCTTCAACTTATTGAGTTAACTGGTTTATTAGATAAGAATCCTACTGTGTTTTACAACGATTGGTATACTGTATCAATGACCTTCTCTTTACTCTTACAGAGTGCCATTATTTATTTTTTAACCTCGAAACTTGCAATTAAAAAGTAACTTATTGTTATTATCATGCTTATTACAAAATGATTTGTTAATAGGCCTTTCTCAATATAAATTCCAAGTACAAAAAAGCCTGCATTTAGCAGGCTTAATATTGTTATTTAAAGAGAGTTGATTAACTAACTAATTCTTTAACTTTCTTAGCTACTTTTTTCTCTACTTTTACTTCAACTTCAACTTCCACTTCTGGAGCATCAACAACGTCTGCATAAGCTTTACCGTAGTAAGAAGCGATAAGTACTTCTTTTAGCTCAGCAATTAATGGGTAGCGAGGATTTGCGCCTGTACATTGGTCATCGAATGCATGTTCTGCTAACTCATCCACTTTTGCCATGAACTCAGCTTCTTTTACGCCAGCTGCTTGGATTGATAGTGGAATATCTAACGCTACTTTTAACTCTTCTAACCAGTTTAATAGAGCGTTTAGTTTATCTTCAGTATTTCCTTCAATGAAGCCTAAGTGTGCAGCTACTTCTGCATAACGAGCACGTGCTTTAGGGCGATCGTACTGTGAAAATGCAGTTTGTTTAGTCGGGTTATTTGTTGCGTTGTAACGAATTGTATTCGAGATTAATAACGCATTCGCTAATCCGTGTGGAATGTGGAACTCAGCACCTAGTTTGTGCGCCATTGAGTGACAAACACCTAGGAATGCATTGGCAAATGACATACCAGCGATAGTTGCTGCGTTATGTACTTTCTCACGTGCAATTGGATCTTTTTTGCCGTTTTTGTAAGAGCTTGGTAAGTACTCTTTTAACATTTTAAGTGCTTGTAAAGCATGGCCGTCAGAGTATTCGTTTGCTAGTACTGATACGTAAGCTTCCATTGCGTGAGTTACTGCATCGTAACCACCGAATGCACATAAAGATTTAGGCATATCCATTACTAAGTTAGCATCAACAATCGCCATGTTTGGTGTTAGCTCGTAATCCGCTAATGGGTATTTTTGACCAGTTTGTTCATCAGTAACAACTGCAAATGGTGTCACTTCTGAACCAGTACCTGAAGTAGTAGTGATACATACTAACTCTGCTTTTGAGCCCATTTTAGGGAATTTGTAAATACGTTTGCGGATATCCATAAAGCGCATTGATAAATCTTCAAAGTCAGTTTCTGGGTGCTCGTACATTACCCACATTATTTTTGCTGCGTCCATTGGTGAACCACCACCGACTGCTAAAATTACATCTGGTTGGTAGCTTAAACATGCCGCTGCACCCGCTTTAACTACTGCTAATGTTGGGTCTGCTTCTACTTCATGGAACACTTCAACTTCCATGCCATTTTCTTTTAAGATGCTACGTAAGTCGTCAATGTAACCGTTATTGAATAGGAAGCGGTCTGTTACGATTAATGCACGTTTTTTGCCTTCAAGGTCAGTCATTGCAACTGGTAAACAGCCGCGACGGAAGTAGATAGATTTTGGTAGTTTATGCCACAACATATTTTCAGCTCTCTTCGCAACAATTTTCTTATTGATAAGGTGTTTTGGACCTACGTTTTCAGAAATGGCATTACCCCCCCATGAACCACAACCTAGTGTTAAAGAAGGTGCTAATTCGAAGTTGTAAAGGTCGCCAATACCACCGTGAGAAGAAGGTGTATTCACTAAGATACGTGCTGTTTTCATTTTATCGCCAAAGTAAGCGATGCGATCTGCGTTTGCATCTTGGTCTGTGTAGATTACTGAAGTATGACCAACACCGCCTATATCTAAAACTACACCAGCTTGACGAACTGCATCTTCAAAGTCTTTTGCTTTAAATAGACCTAATGTTGGAGATAGTTTTTCGTGTGCGAATTCATCATCCCATGAAGCTTCTAAGCCTTCACCGATTAAGATTTTAGTCGACGTTGGTACTTTAACACCGGCTAATGCTGCAATTTTGTATGCTGGTTGGCCTACGATTTTAGCGTTTAGTGCACCGTCGATGATTAACACTTTACGTACTTTCTCTGCATCAGCTTTGTTTAAAACTGCTGCGCCGTATTTAGCGAAACGTGCTTTTACTTCGTCGTAAATTGATTCAACCACAATCGCTGCTTGCTCAGAAGCACAGATAACGCCGTTATCGAATGTTTTAGACATTAAGATAGAAGAAACAGCACGTTTGATATCAGCCGTTTCATCGATAACGACAGGCGTATTACCTGCGCCTACACCGATAGCTGGTTTACCTGAAGAGTAAGCTGCTTTAACCATGCCTGGACCACCTGTTGCCAAGATTAGGTTGATATCGTCATGCTTCATTAATTTGTTTGAAAGTTCTACTGACGGTACATCAATCCAACCGATGATATCTTTCGGTGCACCTGCTGCAATAGCGGCTTCTAAGACTAATTTAGCTGCATAGTTTGTTGCATTTTTTGCGCGTGGATGCGGTGAAAAGATACAACCGTTACGAGTTTTAAGACAAATTAATGCTTTAAAAATAGCGGTAGATGTCGGGTTAGTAGTTGGTACGATTGCACATACGATACCTACAGGCTCAGCGATAGTGATAGTTCCGCCTTCTTCGTTACGGTCAATTACTCCGCAAGTTAGTTCGTCTTTGTATTTGTTATAAATGAATTCAGAAGCAAAGTGGTTTTTGATCACTTTATCTTCCATAATACCCATACCTGATTCAGTCGCTGCCATTTTAGCAAGTTCGATACGTGCTGTTGATGCGGCTAATGAAGCGGCGCGGAAAATTTTATCAACTTGCTCCTGTGAGTAGCTTGCAAATTCTTTTTGTGCTGCTTTCACTCGGGCAACCATTGCATTTAGTTCAGTGACATTGCTTACAGTCATATATTTCTCCAAAGTTTAATAAATTTAAAATCTTTAAAAGTGCTTTATTAAGATGATTTGGTAAAAACAGACTTAGTAAATAACTTTTAAATTTATTATAAGAAGGTTGGCGGTTTCGATATTGATCAGGATCACTTTAATGTTCGGATTTTAATTATTTTTAAAGTGATCTAGGTCACTTATTCCGAAGTGAACTTTTAGATTGAAATTAATATACAAAAATAATCTAAAAACAGTCATATTAGTATTATAATATGTTTAATTTCAATTGTTTAAATACTTATAACAAGTTATTTTTATAATTACTTTTTTATCCTTTATACTTCACCTCATGGTGTATTCTGCACATAATTAATTAAGGAAAATACAATATGGTTAAGTCCTCCACTGCAGTCAGGACCGCTCTCTATTTTTCTGCTGTTGTTATCTCTTTAGCTGGGATAAAAGTCGCAGCTCCGATTGTCGTTCCCTTTTTGTTGTCTCTATTTGTAGCGATTATTTGTAATCCGGCGATTAATTTTCTTGAATCCAAAAAACTTCCAAGAGGGATAGCAATTACTTTGGTCATTGTGACTATTTTTTCTTTGTTTATTGTTTTGGGTGGGGTAATTGGCGCTGCTGTTAATGATTTTAGGAAGGCAATACCGACATACGAGGCACAACTTTCAGAGGAGATAAATTGGCTGGTAGATTGGTTAGCTGGCCATGACATCGCTTTATCTTTAGATGAGGTTGGTAACTATTTTGACCCAAGTAAAGTAATGAATATGGTGACTTCAACGTTAAGTGGCTTTAGTAGTGTGTTGGGCAATATTTTTCTGTTGTTATTAACCGTGGTGTTTATGTTGGCCGAGGGTAAGGTCTTCACTCAAAAACTGCATTTAGCATTTAACGATTCAGCTGAAACAGATAAGAAGTTAGATCATTTTTTAAAAATGGTTAATCAATATATGGCGATTAAGACCTTAGTGAGTTTAGCTACTGGGTTAGTGATCGGGACTGTGTTATGGGCAATTGGTGTGCAATTTTATGTGTTGTGGGCATTGCTTGCATTCTTACTTAATTACATTCCCAATATTGGGTCGATCATCGCTGCAGTGCCTGCCGTCATACTCACATTTTTGCAGCTTGGTGCTGGCTATGCTTCTATCGTTGTTGGTTTGTTTGTTAGCGTGAATATGATCATGGGGAATGTGGTTGAACCACGTTTTATGGGGCGCAGTTTAGGGTTATCCACTCTAGTGGTTTTTCTATCGTTAATTTTTTGGGGATGGTTATTGGGAATGGTAGGAATGCTTTTATCTGTACCGTTAACCATGATTTTAAAAATTGCTCTAGAGAATAGTGAAGGAGGGCGCTGGTTTGCTATTTTACTGAGCTCTGATGAAGAAATTGATGTGTTGAAAAATATCGAAGAAGAAAATATTGATGCAGAGTCTCAAAATACAGTATCAGAGAGTCTAGTTAATCTTACTAATAAAGAAGAAAAATAATATGTTTGCACCCTTGCTAGAAAAAATGCACTTCCCTGAAGTCAAAGTCGGACATGAGAAAGAGATGGCGCGTTTGTTCCATGGTCGCGGGTTTAATTACCCTGAATACCAACACTTTAATATTGATTGGCTATCGCCTGTTGTGTTGATCATGCTTTATAAAGAGGAAAGTGACCAATGGTTAGCGAATTTGAGTGAGAGTCTGTTAGCAGAGTTAAATAGCAGAGGCTTTACTGTAGAAAGTATTCAGGTGCAGTTTCGTTGTCGTGATCTTGCACCTACGTTCGTTTTATACGGCGAAGAAATCACTGATTTTGCTGCCGATGAAAATGGCTTATCGTATAAAATCAACCTAGGTAAAAACCAAAATTACGGTATCTTTTTGGATATGAAGAATGGCAGAACGTGGTTAAAAGAAAATAGCGAAGGTAAACGAATACTTAATTTATTTTCTTATACTTGTGCTTTTTCAGTTGCAGCGATTGCAGGTGGTGCAGAGCAAGTTGTGAATTTAGATATGAGTAAAGCGGCATTGGCAGTAGGCCGTGATAATCACCGTTTGAATGACCATGATTTAGATAAGGTTAAGTACCTAGGCCATGATTTGTTCAAGTCATGGGGGAAAGTTAAACGGTTGGGCGCTTACGATATTATTGTGGCTGATCCGCCTTCTTTACAAAAAGGGAGTGTCAATATTAAACGAGATTACCCTAAAATCATGCGTCGTTTACCAGAGCTATTAAACGAAGGTGGGCAAGCGCTATTATGTTTAAATAGCCCGGATTTGGATTTCCAATTTATTACTGATTCACTGGCTGAGCATTGCCCGGAAGCTAAGGTTGTTGACATTATCAAACCACCGAATGAGTTTGCTAATATTGAGCCTGATAAAGGCTTAAAGTGCGTGCTAGTTGCTTTAAAAAGCGAATAGTTGTGAGCTATGAAATTGTTTAGAAAAGGAGCGAGTATCGCTCCTTTTTACTTTGTTAAGCAAGTCTGTACACATTTAGCTGTTATCTAATATTGAGTGTGTTAATTACATCTCGAAAAGGTTTTTCTATGGTTTCATAAGTGTCTGACTTCGCTGTTACAGTAAACATCAAGAAGACATTTTCAGATAAAGCAATGTGGTATTGAGCTGAAATAGTACCAGCTAAAGCGCCATCAAATTTAGTATATAAAGCATTTTTACCTTTTACGTCAGTTTGCTTACATTCATACATCTTAATATCACGTTGAAATAAATTATTTAATTCTGATTTTGCAGCTGCACAGACCTGAGTAAGCTCATCGAGGTTATTAGGTACACTGCCGATTTGTTTCATAACATTAATGTTATCAGTAAAATTATTCGCAGTATTATCAGTGCTGTGAGGTATAAAATAAATATCCATATTGCCCGACTGGATCACTGGCACAATCTGCTCCAATAGTGCTGGTGAGAGGCCATCTACTTGCTCAAAATTAAACAGGTCAGGGTTTGCTTTAATTTCTGGACCCGTTAGCGGCAACCAGCTGTCAGGAATTTCAATACTGTAACCCAAGTCGCTAGTAGCTTGTTTAGCTTGTGTAAAACTGCTGATTAATAGTAACCCTGTTAGTAGAAGGTACTTCATTACATCTCTCCATAGAAATAAGTAGTCATTTTAGTGCTGCTGTTTATGATAATTTTAAAAATAAATATTTAAATTATCATAGAAAGGTGAGGGGAGCATAATTAAAAAAGCCCACAATGATTTCATATGAATTCATTGTGGGCTTAAAGAGGTTTAATACGAATCGTAGCGTAAAGTACTAACCTTCGATTAATGCCGCCTTTTCACTAGCTTGTGTTGCTTGAATTGCTGTAAGTGCGATGGTGTAAACAATATCATCTACTAAAGCACCACGAGACAAGTCATTAACAGGTTTGCGCATACCTTGCAGCATTGGACCAATACTGATTAAGTTAGCACTACGTTGTACGGCTTTGTATGTTGTATTACCTGTATTCAAGTCAGGGAAGATGAATACGGTTGCTTGACCAGCTACTTTAGAATCTGGTGCTTTGCTCTTCGCTACATTTTCCATCACAGCTGCATCGTATTGTAGAGGTCCATCGATTAATAAGTCTGGACGACGCTCTTGTGCAATCTTAGTTGCTTCACGTACTTTCTCTACATCTGAGCCTGCACCTGAGTTACCTGTAGAGTAACTGATCATTGCTACTTTAGGGTCAATACCAAAGGCAATCGCTGAATCAGCTGATTGAATTGCGATATCAGCTAGTTGGTCAGCAGTTGGATCTGGGTTGATTGCACAGTCACCGTATACCAATACTTGATCAGGCAATAGCATGAAGAAGATTGAAGATACTAAACTTGCACCTGGTGCAGTTTTGATTAACTGTAAAGCAGGGCGGATTGTGTTTGCTGTAGTATGAACTGCACCAGATACTAGACCTGCTACTTCATTTTCCGCTAACATCATAGTACCTAGTACTACTGTGTCTTGCAGTTGTTCACGTGCGACTACTTCTGTTAAGCCTTTGCCTTTACGAAGTTCAACCATAGGCGCTACGTATTGCTCAATCACATCAACCGGGTTTACGATTTCAACTTCATCAGTCACAACAATACCTTGTTGTGTTGCGATGCGGTGGATCTCTTCAGGGTTACCTAGTAATACTGGTTTAGCGATACCACGTTGCGCACAGATAACAGCTGCTTGGATAGTACGTGGCTCTTCACCTTCAGGTAACACGATGCGTTGGTTTGCTTTACGTGCTAACTCTGTTAAATGGTAACGGAATGCTGGTGGTGATAAACGACGCGATAATGAAGAATCTTCAGTTAACGTGTTTAACCAATGCTTATCAATATGGCTTGCAATGTACTCTTGTACTTTCTCGATACGCTCTAGATCGTCAACTGGTATTTCCATGTTGAAGTTCTGTAAACGTTGAGCTGTTTGCCACGTATTACTTTTGATCAATAGAATTGGTAAACCCGCATCCATTGCACTTTGACATAGTTTAATTACTTCTTCTTCAGGTGTGTAATCACCCGTCAATAATAAACAACCGATCTTCATGCCATTCATCACCGCTAAACAAGCTGCAATAATTACATCACTTCGGTCGCCAGAAGTCACTAGCATTGAACCTGCTTTAAAGTGCTCAACCATGTTTGGAATAGAGCGTGCGCAGAAAGTAACAGAGTGTAAACGACGGTTTTCTAAATCGCCTGCATTTAAGATTTTAGCTTCTAAGTGAACGGCTAAATCTTTAACACGAGGAGCAATTAGGTCTGCACTCCATGGAATACAACCTAAGATTGGTAATGGGCTTTTGCTAAACATTTGTAACACTTCAAGATTGTTATTAATGCTTGCTTCAGGGATGTCAAACATCTCTGTGATATCCATACCCGTTTTATCATTTTCATCAATTGGCGCACCAACTTTATTAATGATACAACCAGCAATACGCTCATTGTTTTTACCGCCAAATGAAGAAACTGCAATTTCCATGCGCTCTTTCAATTGTTGTGAAGTGTCGTTACTTGGATGAGTAACAAATACCATCTCTGCGCCTAGTGCTTTAGCAATACTGTAGTTAACACTGTTAGCAAACTGATGTTTGTCAGTCGGTACTAAACCTTCAACGATAATTACGTCACTATCTTTAGTGCCTTCACGGAAACGTTCAACAATATTCTCAAGCAACTCAGAAGTGCGGCCTGAAGAAATAAGGTTTTCAGCGTATTTCATTGCAAAAGGTTCAGGAGGGAGGATGTTGCATGAGTTACGTAGAGTCGTGGTTGAACGTTCTGTTCCGTGGTCACCTTGACGAGGTTGAGCAATTGGTTTGAAGAAGTTAACTGCAACACCTTGGCGTTCCATTGCGCGGACCATACCAAGACTAACTGAAGTAACACCAACACCAGCCCCGATTGGGATAAGCATTATTGTACGTGCCATGAGTTTTCCTTTTATAAGATCAAAAAAAGGGAGTATAGACTCCCTTTAAAAATTAGTCGTAATTATGCTGATACTAATGCAGCAGAATCTTGTGCGATAACCCACTCTTCATTGGTTGGGATAACCATTGCAACAGGTGAACCTTCAGCGGTAATAACGCCTTGAGTACCGAATAATGCAATTTTATTTTTCTCTGCATCTACTTTGTAACCAAAGATAGTCAGTAGCTCTAATACTTTTTCACGAATGATGTCAGAGTTCTCACCGATACCACCAGTGAATACGATTGCATCAATACGGCCTAGTGGTACAGCGTAAGAAGCGATGTATTTAGCTAAACGGTAGCAGAACATTTCAATAGCTAACGTTGCGCCTTCATGACCTTCTTTGTAGTTATCTTCGATATCACGACAGTCACTAGACAGACCAGAAATACCTAGTAAACCACTTTGTTTTTGTAACATATCCATTACACCTTTCAGGCTGTAACCTTTACGTTCAACTAAGTGTTCAATAATACTCGGGTCGATATCACCACAACGTGTACCCATTACTAAACCAGCAAGCGGCGTTAATCCCATGCTTGTATCAACTGATTTACCATTTTTGATAGCCGCAACAGATGCGCCATTACCTAAATGAGCAGAGATAATGTTAGTTTCAGAAACAGGTTTGTTTAATACTTTAGCTGCTTCGCCAGTGACGAATAAGTGGCTAGTACCGTGCATACCGTAACGACGAATGTTTGCTTCTTTGTATAGGTTGTAAGGTAAAGCGTATAAGAATGCTTTAGCTGGCATTGATTGATGGAATGCAGTATCGAATACAGCAACTTGTTGTAAAGAAGGGAAGGCTTCTTGTGCTGCTTTAATACCTAGAATGTGAGCTGGGTTATGTAAAGGCGCAAGTGATGCGCACTCTTCAATACCTTCTAATACAGCGTCATCGATAATCACAGATTTAGTGAATTTTTCACCGCCGTGAACGATACGATGGCCAACAGCAATAAATTGCTCTGCAAGGCCTTCAACTTTGTTGACGACTTCTTCAACGATAAAGCTAATCGCTGCAGAGTGAGCACTGTTCTCAGGAAGTTTAGCTGACTCCTTCTTACCATCAAATTTCCATTTGATGCGCGCATCAGGAAGGTTAAAACATTCTGCTAAGCCACTGATGACTTCATCACCATTGTTTGCGTTAATAACAGCAAATTTAAGCGAAGAACTACCACAGTTAAGTACAAGGACTAATTTATTGCTCATGAAAAAATTCCATTCAGTAAAGAATTAACAAAAAATACCAAACCAAAGTCCGATATTAAGCTAGTATATAATGATTAGGTACAACTTAATTAGTACTCAGTATTCGTCGACCTTGCTCACATTAAGTTATATTGGTAATTTTACCCGTATGTAATAAAATTACAAATAACAATTTGCTAAAAATTATTCCAAATCAATTAAAATTAGAATATTTTTTGTTCAATTAAGCGGAATGTTATTTATGGGATAAAGGTCTGATCTTTTTTAAGGAGAGTTGCATTGTTTTTATTTTTTGATTTAGTAAAAAAAGGTGATCAATATTTAAAGACTTGGCCTAAACAAAGTTGCCTATATTCATTATTTATTGATAGTAAAATGGTTTGTTATACGCAGCTATTAATTAAAATATTCCCTATTTTTATTGTGTTAGTTGCTTCACTTTATATTCTTTTACCTGCTTATTTTTCTTGGCCGAGTACTGCCACTTTTATTCTGTTTTTGATTGGTTTACCTATTCATTGTTTATTATGGCTTGGTAAAAGATCCCAGCAAACCCTTTCACCATCACTGTTTGCTTGGTATGTGGAAATTGTCGAAGTTGTTAATGGTAAACAATCTGGTCAACAAGTGATGGTTGATAAACCTCGATTTATTGACCTAGCAAAATTACTAAATAGAGGTTTCAAAAAAGGTGGAGATAATTTTCTCTACAATAATGAGTTGATTTAATCTTTTTTAAATACTTCAATATTGAAGTCACATTCAATTTTCCATTTTGGTTGGTTTAGTAGGTTATCTAATTTTTCTTTTGTGAACTTCCAAGCAAAGGGAGTCATGTTGATTAAATCTTTTAATTGCTGCGCATTTTCTATTTCTAGCATGTAATTTAAGTCTATTTTTTCTATTTTGGTAAAACCATTAACCGCTTCATTTTCTTCAGGATGCTCATTTATTTTTTCATAAATGGCTTCCCTTAGCTGATATAAGTGACGTGGCGCAGGTGTTACTGTAATTAAATAACAGTTTTTCTTGATTAATCGCTGTAATTCTTCTGCTTTTGAAGGTGCATAAATGCGGATCATTAGGTCTAATGAGTCATTTTCAAGTGGTATTTGATAAGCACTGGCGACGCAAAAATCGATATTTTTGTAACGTTTTGCCGCATAACGAACCGCTACTTTTGAGATATCCACCCCACAAACGCTATAATTTGGCAGATTTTGTTTGATAATATCAGTGTAATAACCTTCTCCACAACCAAGGTCTAAAATACGAGCTTGTTCACTATTCGCTAAATAATGTTTACTGATCTCAGCGACTTTATTTGCTAAAGGCAAGTAGCCGTCGGTATTCAGAAATGCGCGTCTTGCCATCATCATCTCTTGATTGTCGCCAGGGTTTTTAGAGCTTTTAGATTGCACTGGCAGTAGATTTAAATAACCTTCTTTAGCAATATCAAAATGATGGTTATTTTCACAAACCTGTGTGTTATTGGTTTGTGTAAAGGGCGTTTGGCAAAGCGGGCAAATAAAAGAGGTCATAATGTTACTGCTCAATCAAAAAAGCTAAGCTTAACATAAAGGCAGTATAAACTGCCTTAACAAGTGAGATAAAAGTAGGGGATTCCTATTGACGGCTATTTTTTAAAAAATGACACTAGGGTGATATTCCAATAGGACTTGTTGTACTGCTGTCATTACCTCTTTTGTTGGTGGTTGAACACCTTCTAGCGGATATATTTCACCCATTTCAATCCATTTATGTCGACCTAGTTCGTGATAAGGTAACATTTCGATCTTCTCTATGTTTTTCATAGGTTGAATGAATTTACCTAATGCATGCGCATCCTCAAGGCTATCGGTAATACCAGGCACAACCACATAACGTAAATACACAGCTTGATCATGGTCTGCTAAATATTCAGCAAACTCTAAGGTATATTTATTACTAACATGAGTGAGGTCGATATGCTTTTTGTTATCCATCTGTTTTATATCTAACAGTACTAGGTCAGTGCTGTCTAAGATTTTTTTGGTTCTATCATCAATTTTACGGACAAAACCATTGGTGTCTAAACAGGTGTGAATGCCTTCTAAGCGGCAAGCTTCAAACATAGCTTGTACAAATTCAGGTTGTAGCATAGCTTCACCACCGGAAATAGTGATACCACCGCCCGATGCATTCATAAAGTGGCGGTACTGCAATAGCTCTTTCATTAATTCATCGACGGTCATCTCTTTTCCGCCTTCGGTATCCCACGTATCACGGTTATGACAATATTGACAACGCATTAAGCAGCCTTGCAAAAAGATGATAAAGCGAATGCCTGGGCCGTCAACGGTGCCGCAGGTTTCAATTGAATGTACTCGACCAGTCACTGGCATAAAGTTACCTCTGAAAATAAATTATTTATATGTACTTTTATTAACTAACCCATTTTACTTTTTAATATACATTTGGTTTTTTAATATAAAGGGTATTAGTTAAAAGAACAGGTAAATAATTAATTGTTTGGTGATAAAAATAAAGGCTTCACCCGTTAAGGTGAAACCTTTGAAACGTTAACCTGTTATTTTTCTCTCCACAAATTGAGAGTTACAGGCTAGCAGTAAAGGTACGTGTAATAACGTCCTGTTTTTGCTCTGCAGTTAATGAGTTAAAGCGAACTGCATAACCAGATACACGAATTGTTAATTGTGGGTATTTATCTGGATTTTCCATCGCATCTAACAACATATCACGGTTCATCACGTTAACATTTAAGTGTTGACCACCCTCAATCTCTGGTGTGTGTTTAAAGTAACCATCCATTAAACCTGCTAGGTTTGATTTTTGTGAATCATCAGTTTTACCTAGTGCGTTTGGTACGATAGAGAATGTGTAAGAGATACCATCCTGTGCGTAAGAAAACGGTAGTTTAGAGACTGATGTTAATGATGCAACGGCACCTTTTTCATCACGTCCGTGCATTGGATTTGCACCTGGAGCAAATGGCATACCTGCACGGCGACCGTCTGGGGTGTTACCTGTTTTCTTACCGTATACAACATTAGATGTAATAGTAAGAATAGACTGTGTAGCACGTGCATTACGGTACATTGGACGTGATTTGATTTTCTTCATAAAGGTTTCAACTAGTTCACATGCTATATCATCAACACGTGGGTCGTTGTTACCAAATTTAGGGTAATCACCTTCAATATCAAAGTCAGTTGCAATACCATCTTCATCACGAATAGGACGTACTTTTGCGTATTTAATTGCTGCTAGTGAATCGGCTGCAATTGATAGACCTGCAATACCACAAGCCATAGTACGAGAAACGTCACGGTCATGTAGAGCCATTAATGATGCTTCGTAGCTGTATTTGTCGTGCATATAGTGAATACAGTTTAGTGCTGTCACGTATTGCTCTGCTAACCAGTCCATGAAGTGATCAAGGTTTGAGTAAACTTCATCGTAATCTAATATTTCTGAAGTGATAGCTGGTAACGTTTTTGGACCAACCTGTGCTTTTGATTTTTCATCAACACCGCCGTTAATTGCGTACAGAAGTGTTTTTGCTAAGTTGGCACGCGCACCGAAGAATTGCATCTGTTTACCAACAATCATTGGTGATACACAACAAGCAATTGCATAATCATCGTTATCGAAGTCAGTGCGCATTAAGTCATCGTTTTCATACTGGATAGATGAAGTATCGATAGATACTTTTGCACAGTATTTTTTGAAGTTAATTGGTAAGTCTTCTGACCATAGTACAGTAATGTTTGGCTCAGGAGATGGGCCCATAGTGTATTGAGTGTGTAAGAAACGGAAACTGTTTTTAGTTACTAATGTACGACCATCAACACCCATACCACCGATTGATTCTGTTGCCCAAATTGGGTCACCAGAGAATAGGTCATCGTATTCAGGTGTACGTAGGAAACGTACCATACGTAGCTTCATTACTAAGTGATCGATTAGCTCTTGAGCATCTGTTTCAGTGATCACACCTGCTTGTAAATCTTTCTCAATGAAAATATCTAAGAATGAAGCGGTACGACCAAATGACATTGCTGCGCCATTTTGTGATTTGATTGCAGCTAGGTAACCAAAGTAAGTCCATTGAATCGCTTCTTTAGCACTTGTTGCTGGACCTGAAATATCAGCGCCGTATTTAGCAGCCATTACTTTCATTTGGTCAAGTGCACGGTATTGCTCAAAAATTTCTTCACGCAATTTCATTGTATCTTCTAATGAAGTACCTGCGATTAGTTCTGCTTCTAAGCTTTTATGTTGTGCCGCTTTTTCTGCCATTAGGAAGTCGATACCGTATAACGCAACACGACGATAATCACCAATGATTCGACCACGGCCGTAAGCGTCAGGTAAACCTGTTAATACGCCTGATTTACGACACTTAAGGATATCGCCAGTGTAAACATCAAATACACCTTGGTTATGTGTTTTGCGGTATTCAGAGTAGATAGTACGAATACCGTCATCTAGCTCTTTACCGTATACTTTACAAGAGCCATCGATCATACGAATACCGCCATTTGGGATAAGCGCACGTTTTAATGGTTTTTCTGTTTGTAGGCCAACAATGGTTTCTAGGTCTTTATTAATGTAACCCGCGTCGTGTGCAGTAATAGTAGAAACAACGTCAGTATCGAAATCAACAGGTGCATGCGTTGCGTTTTCCTGTTTAATGCCCACCATTACATTTTCCCAAAGCTCATCTGTGGCTTTAGTTGCATCTGCTAAGAAACTTTCATCACCTTCAAATGGTGTGTAGTTTTGTTGGATAAAATCACGCACATTCACTTCTGTTTTCCAAGCTTCGCCTGCAAAACCTTCCCATGCTGATTCAAATGCTTCGTTTAATTTAGTCATAAAGCTTTACCTTTACCGTTAGTGATTAAAAAAATAGTTAGAATTTGTTTGTCCTAGGGCAATGCAAATAAACAAGAATGACAGAACATTATGCTGTTTTAGCATGGGCGCAAGATAAGAGTCAGATAAAAAACGCTTGCATGTTTGGACAGCTATTTTGCTGAATTGGCTAGTATGTTGATAAGCGATAAGCTTGTCTGTTCTGTTGTTTCTTTGCATCTTAGAAGTTACCCCGTGATGGATTAGTAACTAGTTTAGCAAAGGGGCGTTTTGAAAAATTGATTCACATCAACTTGTATGTAGACTTGTAATAAAATTACATTTCTATTTTTATGAAAAATATAAGTGAGAAAGTTGAAAGGTAAAATAGGCATAAAAGATTGCTTAAGGTTTGCTAAGCCGTAGCAAACCTTAGTCTTTTAATTTTTAAAGTAGGCTTTGCATTTCTTCTAGAATCTGTAAACACCATTCACTAATACGCTCGTCGCTTAGTTCGTATTGTGTATCTTCATCTAACGCTAAACCAACAAAATATTGGCCGTCTTCGGTGAGTGCTTTAGACGCATCAAACTGATAACTTTCAACTGGCCAGTAACCGATAAACTTAGGTTGTTGTGGTAATAATTTATCATGTAGCATACCTACCGCATCAACAAACCATTCACTGTAACCATCTTGATCGCCTAAACCAAAAATTGCGACAATTTTACCATTGACGGTTAAACCATCAATTTGATCCCATAACTTACCCCAATCTTCTTGGAGTTCACCAAAATCCCAAGTGGAAATACCTAAAATGACAATATCGTAATCATTTATCTTGCTTAATCCCTCATCTTTTATGTTAAATAGGTCCACTAATGATTCGCCTAGCTCTGCTTGAATCTTTTCTGCAGCGATTTCTGTGTAACAAGTGCTAGAGCCATAAAATAAACCGATTTTCATATGCGACCTTTTGAAGAAAAATGAAAGAGGCGCTAATTTACCGTTAAGGCAGTAGGAATGGAAGTATTAAGCATCGAACAATTTTTAGATTCTCTTTGGTTAGAGCGTGGATTATCTAAAAATACACTGGATTCATATCGTCATGATCTCTCTTTGGTTGAATTATATTTAGCTAAACACAATGCCACTTTGAGTGATGCAAGTGCACGCCAACTTAGCGATTACTTTGAAAATAGATTGAAAGGTGAGATTGATTATAAAAGTACCTCTACAGCCCGTTTGATGAGCGCTGTTCGTCGTTATTATCAGTATTTATGCCGCGAAAAAATACGTGAAGATGATCCAAGTGCTAAGTTAGAAAGCCCTAAAATAGTAAAACCTTTACCTAAATCATTATCTGAATCTGAAGTCGATGCATTACTTGCCGCCCCAGAATTGGATGATCCTATTCAATTTAGGGATAAAGCGATGTTGGAGGTGTTATATGCCACAGGTTTGCGTGTTACTGAGTTAGTTGGTTTGACCATGGAAGAAATTAACTTACAACAAGGTGTTATTAGAATTACCGGTAAGGGCAACAAAACCCGTTTAGTGCCATTGGGTGAAGAGTCTGTGTATTGGTTAGAGCGTTATATCGAAGAGATGCGTTCTGCATTATTGTCAGGGCAGAGCAGCGATGTGTTATTTCCAAGTCGTCGTGGTACACAAATGGTAAGGCAAACCTTTTGGCACCGTATCAAACATTATGCGCAATTAGCTGGTATCGACAAGGAAGCTTTATCTCCGCATGTATTACGCCATGCTTTTGCAACACACCTGTTGAACTATGGCGCTGATCTCAGGGTCGTACAAATGCTATTGGGACATAGTGATTTGTCCACAACACAAATTTATACACATATTGCAAAAGATAGGTTGAAACTATTACATGAAGAACATCACCCGCGGGCTTAATTAACACTACTTTTATACCAACCTGGTGTAGATGTGATTTATCACAGAGGCTAATATGAGATATAAAGGCATTCACATTAGTCTGCAAGATAGGCATAATCAATCGTCATTAATTTAATTTTTCAGGGGTCATAATGTCCATATTGAACGTTAAAAGAAGCGTTGGAGCATTACTTACTGGTGCGCTGCTTAGCGCTAATAGCTTTGCGGCTATTTCACCAGAAGTGAATGAACTACTTACTAAAAAGTTACAATCATTAAAAGTAGAAGTGGACTCTATCGATGAGTCCCCTGTTAAAGGCTTATATGAAATTCTTAGCCAAGGTGCCATCTATTACATTAGTGAAGATGGGAAATTTTTATTAAATGGCGATATCTATGATTTAGATAATGGCATGAATAACTTAACTAGTGCGAAAGTTGCTGAAGTGCGTAAAGCAAGTACTGCAGAACACTTTGCAAAACTTAAAGATTTTGAAAAGGACATGATCGTTTATAAAGCTGAAGATGAGAAGTATGTCATCACTGCATTTACCGATACGAGTTGCCCTTATTGTCAAAAACTTCAAGCTGAAATTCCTGAATATAATAAATTAGGTATTACCATTCGATACCTTGCTTTCCCTCGAGGTGGCATAAGCTCAAATGCTTATCACACTATGGTATCTGTATGGTGTTCAGATGATCCTAAAGGTGCGATGGATGATGCTAAAAAACGTCGTAAGATTGAATCAGCTACCTGTGACAATACGGTGAAAGAACAATATGAGTTAGGTGTTGCTTTAGGTATTACAGGAACGCCAACTTTATTCTTAGAAGATGGCACTGCAATGCCTGGTTACTTACCGCCAGAACGTTTACTACAAGTATTAGAGCAAAAAAAATAGACTAGTACTGCGGCTATTTGTAAACTGCATGGATAATTCCTTATCGTGCAGTTTTTATGTCTCTAGAAATCAATAAAACACAAGTTCAACAACGCCCACTTCAATGTGACGATAGTATATTGTCATTATCTTGCTCACCTCTATTAACTAAGCTTTATGCAAGTCGTGGTATTACCGATAATACTGAATTAGATAACAGCACTAAAACCTTAATTCATGCCAGTCAATTAAAAGGGATGAGTGACGCGTGTAATTTGTTATACGAGGCTTATGTCACACAGCAAAAAATAATTATTGTCGGTGACTTTGATGCCGATGGAGCAACCAGCACTGCATTAAGTGTGCTGTCTTTACGTGCGTTAGGTTTCCAGCAAGTAGATTACCTTGTACCTAATCGCTTTGATTACGGTTATGGCTTAAGTCCTGAAATCGTTGATTTAGCTGTGCAGCAGGGTGCTGAATTGTTAATGACAGTGGATAACGGAATTTCTAGTATCAGCGGTGTCGCTCATGCTAAACAGTGTGGATTAAAAGTGTTAGTTACGGATCACCATTTGCCTGGTGAGGAAACTCCGATTGCTGATGCGATTGTTAATCCCAACCAAATTGGCTGTGACTTTCCTAGTAAAAACTTAGCCGGTGTTGGTGTAGCATTTTATGTAATGTTAGCACTGCGATCGCTAATGCAAGAAAAAGGCTGTTTCTCTCAATTCCCCGCACCTAATTTGGCAAATTTCTTAGATATTGTGGCATTGGGCACTGTCGCCGATGTGGTTAAATTAGATGGTAATAATCGCACTTTAGTGCACCAAGGTTTAGCGCGTATTAGAGCAGGATATTGCCGTCCAGGTATAAGTGCTTTGATTCAGGTTGCAAAACGTAACCAACAGCAATTGGTCGCAAGCGATTTAGGTTTTTCACTGGGACCAAGATTAAATGCTGCAGGGCGCTTAGATGAAATGAGTCATGGTGTGGAATTATTATTATGTGATGATCCATTACATGCAAATACTTTAGCAACAGAATTGGATGGCTTAAATGTCTCTAGGCGTGAAATAGAGCAAAGTATGCAACAAGAAGCACTGACTAACTTACAAAAGCTATCCATTGACCAAGATAATTTGCCCCTAGCCTTATGCCTATTTGAAGCAGATTGGCATCAAGGTGTAATAGGGCTGGTGGCATCGCGTATTAAAGAAAGGTATTACCGCCCAACGTTTGCTTTTGCTCGTGCAAATGATGGTGAAATTAAAGGATCAGCCCGTTCTATTCCTGGTGTACATATTCGCGACATGTTAGATGTGGTCGATAAAACGATTCCTGGTGTTATTTTAAAGTTTGGTGGGCATGCCATGGCAGCCGGTTTAAGCTTATTAGAGAAAGACTTTACTTTGTTTAATGACACCTTAAATACGGTATTAGCTGAGCAAGTCGAAGACCACTTACTACAGAATGTCATTTTATCTGATGGGCAATTAACGCCAGATCAATTAGATCTATGCATTGCGCAAGAGTTACGTGATGCTGGCCCTTGGGGGCAAGGTTTTCCTGCACCTGTATTTGACGGAGTATTTGAGCTAAAACAACAGCGTATTGTGGGTCAAAAGCATCTTAAAATGATGTTAGAGCATGAAGGAAAGTTAATTGATGCGATTGCTTTTAATATTGACCCAGAGGTGTGGCCGAATCTTTCAGTCAAAAAAGTATTTTGTGTCTATAGTTTAGATGTTAATGAATTTAGGGGACAGAGAACTGCACAATTATTAGTGCAGTTATTAGAGCCTAGATAATCTAAAGAAGGTAAGTACTTGCTTACTTTCTTTGAGGCGTAAGCTTAGACCGCTCCTGGAAAATCTAGTTGACGCCAAGCTTCATAAACAAATACAGATACCGCATTAGATAGGTTCATAGAACGACTATCCGCGCGCATTGGGATACGTAATTTTTGTTGTGATGGTAATGCATCTAATATGCTTGCTGGTAAACCGCGAGTTTCTGGGCCAAATAATAATACGTCACCATCTTGAAAGTTCGCATTATGATGGTAAGTAGTGGTTTTAGTAGTACAAGCTAGTAAACGCTTACCTTCAACGGCTTGCAAGAAAGTATCGTAATCTTTATGGATATGAACGTTGATCATTTCATGATAATCAAGTCCAGCACGTCTTACTTTTTTCTCATCTAAATCAAAACCAAGAGGTTCAATTAAATGCAATACACAGCCTGTATTAGCGCACAGGCGGATAATATTTCCGGTATTTGGTGGGATTTCAGGTTCGTATAATGCAACTTCAATCATCTGTTTACTCTTGTTTTTATAAGTTTAAATGCGGCAAAGACTTATTTTATGGTGGTTTTAGGGAAAATAAAAGCAATGAAACAGTTATTGGATTATGAGCTGATATTCTATATTCATATTAAATTACATTTATGTTTTATAAATTGTATTTAATTGATTGATTAGTAACAAAATAAATAGAATATATACTTATGTTTATTAAATGCTGAGCGCCAATTAAGTGATGCAATTTGTAGCAATATAGTTTATTGATATGTATTAGCGGTGCTGTTTTGTATCTGAAATGATAATGGGTATAATAGCCGCCCGATAGTTTTCAAAGTGGTAATACCGTGAGCCAATCATCGCACCCGCAAGAATATGCTTATCTCATTAACCGTGCAGGACATGCGGCAATTATCGCTGCTTCACTGTTAATTATTGTAAAGTTAGTTGCTTGGTTTATGACTGGATCGTCAAGTATCTTAGCGGCTTTAACCGATTCATTAATGGACGTTACCACGTCGGTTATTAATCTATTTGCGATTAAAATTGCGTTACAGCCTGCTGATAAAGAGCATCGTTTTGGACATGGTAAAGCTGAAAGCCTAGCGGGATTAGCTCAAGCCGCTTTTATTTCCGGATCTTCAATCTTTTTGATGATTAATGGCGTTTCTGCTTTAGTTAATAATCAGCCAATTCATGCTAGTAGCATAGGTATATCTGTAATGATCTTCTCGTTACTAGTTACTTTAGCATTAGTTTTATTTCAAGGTTATGTCGTACGAAAAACTAACAGTATGGCGATTAAAGCAGATGCTTTACATTATCGTACCGACATCATGCTAAATGGCTCTGTGTTACTTGCAATCATCTTAGCCAGCTATGGTTGGCATTGGGCAGATGGTGTATTTGCTATTGCTGTCAGCTTATTTATTTTGTATGGCGCATGGGAGATTGGTGTTCAATCGATTGATGCATTAATGGATAAACAGCTCCCTCAAGAAGACCAAGAATTAATTATTAAACGTGCATACAGTGTAAAAGGTGTGCGTGGCGTACATGATTTAAGAACACGTTATTCAGGTTATATTAAATTTATACAGTTACATTTAGAGTTAGATGATGAACAAAGTCTATTTGATGCGCATCAGAAAGCAGATGATCTTGAATTAATTTTAGAAACTGACT
Organism: Psychromonas arctica; assembly: GCF_036697365.1. Classification (GTDB taxonomy): domain Bacteria; phylum Pseudomonadota; class Gammaproteobacteria; order Enterobacterales; family Psychromonadaceae; genus Psychromonas; species Psychromonas arctica_A. The sequence continues at coordinate 253,773 of NZ_JBAHZA010000004.1, read as the reverse complement.
TCCCTGGGGCAGATATTTTGATCCACCTTGACCCTATTTCAGTAGTACCTGAAAGGAACTCTATTGATGAAATTCAAGCTCAAGCATCAACAAAATAACGATACAAAATAGTTTAAGGAAAAATAATGCAATGTAACGTAAAAAACCTTTGGGATAAAATTAGACAAGAGGCTTGGGATAGTTCTGCAAATGAACCTATTTTGGCTAGTTTTTTCCATTCAACTATTTTGAATCACAAAGATTTAGCATCGGCATTAAGCTATCAATTAGCTAATCGTTTAGACAGCCGCACTATGCCAGGCATCTTGGTCAGAGAAGTGATTGATGATGCCTTTAATAGCGATCCAAGTTTAATTGAAAGTGCAATGGCAGATATTTTAGCAATACAAGACCGAGATCCCGCTGTAGAAGAGTACTCGATTCCACTTTTATACTTAAAAGGTTTTCATGCTATCCAGATTCATCGTGTTGCACACTGGTTATGGCAACAAAAACGTATTGCTTTAGCATTTTATTTGCAAAATCGAAGCTCGGTGATTTTTGGTGTAGATGTACATCCTGCTGCAACTATCGGCAAAGGAATTATGTTTGATCACGCAACAGGCGTGGTGGTTGGAGAAACCGCTGTCATTGAAGATAATGTATCTATTTTACAAGGTGTCACTTTAGGTGGAACAGGTAAAGAGAGTGGTGATCGTCATCCTAAAATTCGTCAAGGTGTGATGATCGGTGCTGGTGCGAAAGTACTTGGTAATATTGAAATTGGAATGGGTGCCAAAATTGGCGCGGGTAGCGTGGTATTAGAAGCGGTACCAGCACATACAACCGTTGCTGGTGTCCCGGCGAAAGTGGTTGGAAAACCTTCTTGCGATATGCCTTCCCTGTCTATGGAACAGTGTCTGTGACAGGGTAAATGGCAGTGGTCGATTTAACGGTTAATCTTCGTTTACCAAGGCAAAACGAGGTTGGCGCTTACCGTCAACTTCAACATCTTCCAAGAACATACTTAATGGCCTAACCCATAATCGTCCTTCACCATACAAAGGACGATATACCACCATCTCTTCGTCGGTTTCACTATGAATGGCAATATCTTCTACTTGGTAAAAGTTACCTTTGTAATGTTGGTATTTACCTATGGTTAATTTTGCTGACATTTTTCCTCTCAAATAATTCCAAATTGCAGTGATAAGGTTAACATAGTGAGACTTTAAAGACGATTTGCATCTTTTTTCCATAAAAATTAAAACAAAGGTTGAATAAGCGCCGTGGAATGCTTATTCTCGTTGAATTCCAGTTAACCATTTACTTTGTATTAAGGGTCTTTAAATGACATTCGAGCTATTAGAAAAATTAGAAAATAAAATTAACCAAGCTGTAGAGACTATTGCATTGCTGCAAATGGAAATTGAAGAGCTTAAAGAAGATAAAGCGAGCCTAGCCGGTAAAGCTGAGCAACTACAATCTGATAATGATCGTTTAAACACTGAACATCAGCAATGGCAAGATCGCCTGAGCGCATTAGTTGGAAAAATTGACCAAGCAGAATCTAACGTAGATTAATCTATTCGGTACTGTAAATAAAAAAACCAACAGCGATGTTGGTTTTTTTATGTCTGTTTATTATATAGATTTACAGGACTAGAAAACATCCTCTTCATCGGCGTCTTCGTCATCTAACACTAATGGTTCAGGAGAAATAACAATCCCTGTACTATCGGCATACAGGAAATCTTCTGGTAAGAAGGTCACACCAGCAAAGTTAACCGGTGAATTGATCTCACCAATCTCATCGTCATCTGCGCCCACTGGCATTGCTGTAATCGCTTGAATGCCAATATCCATCTCTTCTAGCGAGTCCACTTCGCGTACACAGCCATTGACTACAATACCTTCCCAATCGTTTTCAACGGCAAGGTCTGCAATATGTGCATTAATTAAAGCACGGCGTAACGAACCACCTCCGTCAATTAATAACACTTTACCTGCACCATTTTCTTCTAATACCTTATAGATTAGCCCTACTGACTCAAAACACTTCACGGTGACGACTTCTCCCGCAAAAGAGTTGCGTCCACCAAAATTGGTTAATAGCGGTTCAGCTACATCAATCGTATCGGCGTAGATATCACATAAAACAGAAGTATTGTATTGCATATAAATGCTCACTTTTAATGATGAAGTTTGTAATCAGTATAAACGTAACGCACTCTAATTCAATATTATTCTCGGATATTTATTGAATATTTTTTAACCAGAACTAACTAAGCCTAGTTCTGGTTAAAAGGGGATAAAGATTATATAAAATCAGACAGTTAGAAGATTTAGTCGATAATACCGCTAGTCGTAAGTAGTTCAGCGCAAATTGTTCAAGCAATCACTGATTATTAATAAATAATTTAACGCAATAACCCTTATAAATAGCAACATGACTCGCTTTTCTTATTCCAGTATTAAAGTGAACTAGTCTAGTTCATCAAAAGTCGCACGATTGAAAGATTTTTCACAGTAGTGGCATTTTAACTTTAAAGTTTGTTTCTGTTTGACATAAAAACGGCTTTGAACAGGTTCATTATGGCTAATGCAATTGCTGTTAGGACACGACAAAACGTCAATAAACGAACTTGGTAATTGCACTTTAAACTTATTAACCACTTTAAAATCTTTAATTTGGTTAATTGTTGCATTAGGGGCAAACAATGCCAATTGATTCGCTTGTTTGTCATTAAAGAAAGTGTTTTCAATTTTGATTAAGTCTTTGCTTTCACCACTTTGAGTTGCCAAATTAAGGCCAATAGTGATCTTCTCGTTAGTTTGGGTAAACTTAAAGAACTTGAGAATTTTTACACCTTGATGTGCAGGAATATGATCAATTACTGAACCTTGTTCAATCGCTTCTACTTGTAATTTCTTTTGCATGATCAACTCCTAAGACTTTGCTTGAAAATGGTTCGTTAATAATAAAGCCAGCAATGCTTGACGGGCGAATACGCCATTTTGTGCTTGTTGAAAGTAATAAGCATAAGGCGTGCTATCAACATCTTGATTGATTTCATCAATACGCGGTAATGGATGTAGAACTTTCAGATTGTCTTTTACGTTTTTCAACATGCCTGCATTTAATAAAAAGGCAGATTTCATATGTTGGTATTCTGTTTCATCAAAGCGTTCTTTTTGCACACGTGTCATGTACAACACGTCCAATTCATCAACTACTTCTTCAATACTGGTATGCAAAGAAAATTTAATATTTCGTTCTGTTAACTCTTCAATAATGTAATCCGGCATTGCTAACGCTTCCGGTGAAATAAAGTAGAAGTTACAGTTAAATAGCGATAAAGCTTGCGCTAAAGAATGCACTGTTCTGCCATATTTTAAGTCACCAACAAAAGCGATATTAAGGTTATCTAATGTTGCTTGTGTTTCATAAATAGTGAATAGATCTAGTAAGGTTTGTGTTGGATGTTGATTTGAACCATCGCCACCGTTGATCACAGGAACCGAGGTAAATTCAGAGGCTAAACGTGCAGCACCTTCTTGTGGGTGACGCATAAAGAAAGCATCTGCGTAAGATGAAATTACTTTCACTGAATCCGCCAACGTTTCACCTTTTTGCGCCAGTGAAGTATTACCACCACTATCAAAGCCGATTACACTTCCACCCAATCGTTGTACCGCTGTTTCAAAGGATAACCGAGTACGGGTTGATGCTTCAAAGAAACAGCTTGCGATAACTTTGTTATTTAATAGCGTTGGTTGGGGATGTTGTTTTAAAGAGTGGGCAGTTTCTAAAATTAATTCTAAATCGGGACGAGATAGATCGGCGATGGAGATTATATTTTTCTGGTACAGCGGATTATTCATTTTTTTACACTCATATTGTCTGGCCAAGTTCTGGGATAAGTGAAGCAGATAACGCGCAAAATTATATCACTATCAATTGCTTTTGTTGTTATTAATCCTTTAAATTTTCATCGCATGGTATTGGGATAAAGGTTATCCTCAAAATTGGTTTCTCGTTTAAGTGATTTTATATGTTAAAAGTGTGTTGGTTTATTATTAGTATTTTTAGTGTCAGTGTTATAAGTAGCTCTGCTTTAGCGCAACAATGGCAATCGTTACAATCTCTACTGCCTAAAGGCACGCAAGTTTCTTATTTAGTGCTAGACGCTAATAGTCAGAAAACCATTACAAGTTTTCAAGAGGAAACGTTAAAAACTCCCGCTAGTGTTCAAAAGTTATTAACTGCGACCGTAGCGAAGTTATATTTAGGCGATGACTTTCGCTATCAAACGGCTATTCAAGGTGATAAAAATGCATTAAAGGCAGGTATTTATAAAGGTGATTTAAGTCTACATTTTAGTGGCGACCCAATGTTAACTCGCCAGCATATTAAGCAGTTATTACAAGCATTAAAACGTTCTGGAGTAAATAAGATAGAAGGTGACTTGTTATTAGATAACAGTGCTTTTAATGGTTACCAATGGAGTAATGGACAAGCTTGGAATGATTTAGGGGTTTGTTATACGTCTCCTACCAGTTCGATTATTGTCAATCGAAATTGCGTTCAAGGAAATTTAAGCGTTTCCAGTGAGGATGCTGAAAAGGCAAGACTATTCATTCCTGATTATGAGCCGGTAGATATCACTGCAAATGTTGATGTAGTGACAAAAGAGCAACGTGATACGCTATTTTGCGATTTAGAATTAACTCGTGAAAGCCATAACAAATACCATTTATGGGGCTGTATGGTGCCACGAAAGCGTGCTTTTCCATTAGCTTTTGCAGTTAATGATCCTAATACCTATGCGCAGAAAATCATTGAAGCAGAAATAAAACAGGTCGGTATTAATCTAATGGGGGATGTTAAAGTCGCTACCTTAGATTATCAGCAGAATATTGCTTCCTCTTCTATTTTAGCGTCGCATCTTTCTCCCAACTTAACGACGTTATTGAAAAAAATGATGAAGCATTCGGATAACCTGATCGCTGATAGTTTATTTAAAACCGTTGGGGCACATTATTTTAAGCAGTCGGGTAATTTCCGTAACGGCGCTAAAGCGATGAAAGCTATTTTAAAAGGGCAGGGCGTAGATTTAGAGAATGCTTATATTGCTGATGGCTCTGGTTTATCTCGTCATAATTTAATGAGCGCTGAGTTATTTATGTCTGTTGTGAAGTTTGTGTATCAGCAAGATAAAAAATTGGGTTTACTAGATAGTTTTTCCGTTGCAGGTGTAGACGGTACCTTGAAATACCATAAGGGCGTAAACGCTAAATCATTGAAGGGTAATATCATTGCTAAGACCGGTTCATTAAAAGGTGTTGCCAACTTAGCAGGCATAGTGAAAAGCCCTACGGGTGATAAACTATTTGTTTTAATGATCAATGGCTATAACCGAGGAAATAGTGTGACTCGCGCAGTGATACCTCGTGTTGAAAAAGCTTCAGTTTATCTATTTGAAAAAGCTTTCTTTAAGCATATTTATGAAGATACAACACCTCAATAAGACCTAAATAATACCCAAAGAAGTCATTAAAAAAAGGGCGCTATCAAACTTGAATTTACCAAGTCAGATAATGCCCCTTTTTATTAATGGCTAATTTATCGTTATTTAATAGAAAACCAAGTAGTAGGGCGTCCTTGAGAAAATAGTAATACACCCGTTGATTGTAATGGTGCATCAACCGTTTTCGCATCACTCACTTTAAGTGGGTAACTCAAACCATCGGACTCTAATTGTAGCCACTGGTTATTTTTTTTAACTAATAAGTCTTGCCATGAAAAATGCTGAGTGTGTGCCACTTCAATAGGGGCCTGGATACGTGATACTCGGCTTGAAAATACTAAACCTTTGTCTTTTTCTTCAAACACCAACATTTCACAACCATTACTTGAACACCAATCTAGTAATACAATCGCTTCTTTTTTACCATCGCCATTCAAATCAAAGCGAACAGAGTTAAATCGTGTATTTTTAGGATCAGTTCTATGTATTTTAAAATATTGGCGGACCGCACTTTGTACTTCGATATCGATTTGGTTTGGTGCATCCAGTTGTTGTGGAGAAAACTGACGCTTTACTTGAGTTCTGCCATCGTTAACTTCACCGTGTTTTGCATTCATTTTGTCAAAGGTAATTGGGTGGTCTAGTGATGTTAAGACATTATTATTGTTGATTTCAGTACAAATTAAGCTGAGCCCTTGTCGTTTAAACACCAGCTCTTCACGAATATTTTTACCACCTTCTTTAGTTAACATAATCACTACTGAATCAGGAGTGTTACTTTTCCAAAAACCTGTTTTAATATTTTGCTCTGATAACTCACCTTGTTGGAATACAACGGTATGATTGTCATTTAATGACAAGTTGATATCTTGTTGTTGTATCGTTTGGCTGAAATACTCACCGGTGTAAGATTGATCGTTAGCTAGCTCACCTAGTTCACCACAACCAAAAAATTGACCATCTACGCTCTCTACTTTGGTGGTGTAACCCCAATATTCTTTATGGTCTGAAAGGTAGCATTGTCCCGGTTCAATTTTTAGAGTAAGTCGTTGGCCATCTTCATTAGTAGCATGTAAAAGATGCTGCTTATCACTTTCTATTTTGGAGTTAGTTATAGTGTAAGACTGATTGCTTGTTTTGGCGGCAAAATAGAGTTGATTTTCGTGAATGTTAATACGCCAGTAGGGCGCATCTCCAGTGGCTTTAAAACTAAAGTTATCTGTAGCTTTAGCACATTGAAGCGAAGACTTAGCTGCTGCCATGTGATGTACTTTATCAATGCGAGTAACAACTGAGGACCTTGATTTCTCATCTGTAAAGCTAATTTCACCAGCGAATTCTATATATACTGGCTCTGATTTACTATTACCTATTTGCTGATAAATATCAGTTAAAGGCTCTTCTGTTTGTATTGGATACTGCTCAGAATCATCACAAGGTTTAAAATAAGCTTGGTTATTTTTATAACTGAGCTGCCCTCTAAAACTAGTCCCTATTATGTGAGAAAAAGGAGTAGCTGGAGGAGGTGTTGAAATGACACTTACTGTCTCTGTATTTGTTGCCGGAGGAGTAGAAGTACAGGCTGATAATAGGGTGATTAACGACGTTGAAATTAACAGTGGGTAAGATAGACGCATAATTGACCTTTAGACCGTTTCAGCTGAGAAAATAAAAACCTGTATTATTAATATAACAGTCTGAAAATAATTGTCTGTAAGCTCAGATAGTTAACTTCTCAATTCTAAGAGAAGTTAACTGTTTTGACAAACATTGCTTGATAAAATTAATTATTTATCAACGTTTTCCTCTTGATTTTTGTTTTTACCTGCCCAGTTTGGTTTGCCCTTGGCTTTTATTGCTCGATGACGCTGTTTACCCATATCCTGCTTTTTCTTTTGACGCTTCTCTTTTTGCAGGCGTTTTACTTCTTCTTCACGTGCTTTACCTTTTTTCGTTAAAGGCTTTTTCGTTTTGCGTAAACTTGTTTTAGCTTCTTTATGTGCTGGGCGTAAACCTTTAATTACACGGCGTTTTAAAACTTGGTCCGTATAACGTTCAACTTTAGCTAAGATATCAATATCATGTGCTTCAATAATTGAAATCGCAGTACCTTTTTTACCACCACGGGCAGTACGACCAATACGGTGTACATAAACATCTGCACTACGTGGCATATCATAGTTAATGACATGAGTAATATCAGGTACATCAATACCACGAGCTGCCACATCGGTAGCAATTAGAATATTGGTTGTGCCTTCTTTAAATTGACGTAATGATAAATTACGTTTTTCTTGATCCATTTCCCCACGTAAGTAGTTACAACGAATATTTAATTCAGCGAGTTGGGCTACCAGTTGAGCAAGACGATCACGTGTTTTTACAAACACAATCATTTTATGAACTTGTTCATGTTCTGGCTCTTGTTCTAGGATTGCAGCTAATAGTTTTAGTTTGTGATCCGGGTTATCAGCTAAATGAACGTATTGTAAAATTTTACCGCTTTCTCTGCGTGTTACTTCTGCATCTAATTTAACTGGGTCTTTTAATACGTCACGCGCAAATTCACGTAAACCTTTACCTTCCAACGTTGCTGAGAAAAGTGCGGTCATTTTACGCCAGCGAGCTTCACCAGCAATACGATCCATCTCTGCGATGAATCCCATATCTAACATACGATCTGCTTCATCAAGTACTAAACATTCAACTTCACGACAGTCAAAGGCTTCGGCATCAATATATTCCATCAAACGACCTGGTGTCGCGATCACAATATCAACTGAGCCCATGATAGTATCTTCTTGTTCTTGATATGAGATACCGCCAATAATATTACCGACAACTAATTTTGTACCTTCGACTAGTTGTTCTGCGACTTCACTAATTTGTACAGCTAACTCACGAGTTGGAGTTAATACTAAAATACGTGCCGAACCACCTTTACGACGAGGGTAATCAATTAGGCGTTGTACCGCAGGTAGCAAGAAAGCTAAGGTTTTACCTGTACCTGTTGGCGCGCTGGCCATGATATCTCGTTCATCCATTGCGGGTGGGATCACTAGGTTTTGAATACTTGTAGGGCGTGTGTGGCCCATTTTAGCAACGGCGTTTAATAAATGCTGATCAAGATCAAGCGATGCAAATGACATGAGATTTTCCAATACAATAAAACAAAAAGCACATTATAAAGCAAAGATTGTGTTTAGGGGGGAATTGTCTACTAATTAACGTATTTATTCCTAGGAAAGGCTTGGATTGTTATAAAATTGATTTACCATAAGATAAAATCTTGTATTTACCTCATATAATGTGAACTTAGATATAATAAACGTGTATTCAATGAGTTAATTGATTTAAGTAACCTCGAGTAAGGAAGTTGTGTGTTTGATATTGTTGCCCCACTAGATAAAGTCAGCCAAGAATTTGTTGATGCTTTACAAGAAAAAATCGACCTTAAAACCAAGCCGCAGGGTAGTTTAGGCTTATTAGAGTCTGTGGCGTTTAAAGTGGGACTATTACAGCAAACATTAACTCCTAACTTTAATCATCCGAGCGTTGTTATTTTTGCTGCGGACCATGGTGTTGCAGAAGAGGGGGTTAGTTTATTCCCGCAAGTGGTGACTGAGCAGATGGTACTCAATTTTCTGCAAGGTGGCGCTGCCATTAACTGCTTTTCTAAACAGCACAATATTGACTTAAAAATAGTTAATGCTGGTGTTAAGGCTAACTTCGAGCATATTCAAGCCGATAACTTTATTAATCAACCTATTACCTTAGGCACAGAAAATTTTGCACAGCATGCAGCGATGACTGATCAACAATGTGAGGCGGCAATTGCACAAGGTGCTGAAGTTGTTTTACAACAACATAAAGCGGGTTGTAATGTCATTGGGTTTGGCGAAATGGGGATTGCTAACACGACGTCGGCAGCTGCTATCATGTCGGCACTATTATCTTTATCAGGTCAGCAATGCGCAGGTAAAGGCACAGGTATCACTGACCAAACTGTGTTGCTAAAAGCGCAAGTCATCGATCAAGCAATACAAAAATATCAATTACATGATGCTAATGCATTAACCGTTTTACAAAAGGTTGGTGGGTTAGAAATAGCCATGATGGTCGGTGCGATGTTAAAAGCTGCTGAATTATCAATGCTAGTATTAGTTGATGGTTTTATCGCTTCAAGTGCGGCACTTGTTGCCAGTGAAATAAATGAAAACTTTCTACAATACACTCAGTTCTGTCACCAATCTGATGAACAAGCACATAAATTACTATTAACTAATATGCAAGCAACACCACTATTAAATTTAGGGATGCGTTTGGGTGAAGGTTCTGGTGTTGCGGTTGCCTATCCTTTATTAGTGTCTGCGTTAGCTTTTTTAAATGAGATGGCATCTTTTAATGATGCAGGTGTTTCGGATAGTAGTCAGTAAATACTTACTAACAGTTAATAGCAGCAATTAATAAGGTTTAAATATAAATGAGGCAGGCAATCACTAAACAATGGACGTTATGCTGCTATGCATTGTCCTTTTTCTCACGTGTACCTGTCCCTGCATCAACGAATTTTAAAGCTTACCCTTTTCATCTAGGGAATGCCTATTTTCCTTTTGTTGGTTTGCTGTATGCATTTGTGTGTCTTTTAGCTTATTCATTTGTTCACCTATTTTTTAACGAAAGTCTTAGTGTATTGCTGATGTTAATCGTTGGGCTGTTATTTACTGGCGCTTTACATGAAGACGGATTAGCTGATAGCGCCGATGGATTTGGTGGAGGATATGATAAGCAACAACGTTTAGCGATTATGAAAGATAGCCAAATTGGTGCTTACGGGGTGATTGCACTAATAATGCTGGTCGCATTGAAGTTGCTTACTTTCGTGCAGTTAGCTGAACTAAGTAGCTGGCTTCTAGTGACCACCTTTATTGTTGCCTCAGTATTAAGCCGAACAAGTACCTTGCTATTAATGCAGTACAGCCAATATGCAAGGCAAGAGCAAACAAGTAAGTCCACACAATCCTCACAATCTTTACCTCATCACTACTTTTTGGGTGCAATCGCTTTAAGTCTATTAGTGTTGTTATTACTACCGATCGCTACTGCTGTGATTGTGTTAGGTATGTTGATTGCCAATACGCTTTTCTGGCAACGTTACTTTAATAATAGTATTGATGGTTATACTGGAGATTGTTTAGGTTTGCTACAGCAATTAAATGAACTATTAATCGCACTAATTTGCCTCGCAGCCATTAGCTAAGTAATGAGTCAATATGTCTGAAACTAACAATCATTTTCCAATCGCACACAATATCTATTTAGTACGCCATGGTGCTGTCAATTTAGCTTCTGACATTTGTTATGGGCAATTAGATTGTGAACTCACAGAAAGTTACGCACAAGACATACAATCATTAGTTGATTACTTTCAATCTAAGCCATCAGCAACGGAGCATATGCAAATTATTAGTAGTCCTTTAATTCGTTGCTTAGACTTAGCAAAGGGGTTACAACAGCATCTTCAACCTGCCTTTATTCCCTTAAAAACAGAGAATGCCTTTCAAGAAATTAATTTTGGTGATTGGGAAGGCGAAACCTGGCAGTCTATCGGTAAACAAGCCATTGAAGATTGGAGTGCTGACCTGCTCGATTATCAATTTATTAATGGTGAAAGTGCAAGACAGTTTGATCAACGGGTAATCACTGCCTGGCTTCAACTCAATGAAACTCTCTGTTTAGCTAAGCAAACTCAAAATATTGTATTGATGACCCATGCAGGTGTTATTCGCTCTATTCTTAGTCACTTCTTAAAAATCCCGTTAGATCATGCTTTAACTTTAAAAATTGATAAATTAAGCGTCTCAACATTGCGTGTTGTCTCTCAACAGAATCAATTATCGCAATGCACGGCTATTAATCATATTTTATGACATTAACGGTGTGTTTATTGATCTACACTATCTTTTCTTTATTTGTTAAGCGCTAATATCTTTAGCAACTGCTTAAATTATTGCTCGAAAAAAGTGAAATAATAAGCCTTATCTCTTTGATTAAATTTATTATTTTTGAATCTTTGATGTCGTGTTATACCGATTACATTGAATGTCTTATCTAAATTTAGTGCTGGAAAAATAGTTGAATTAAAGGCGTAAATTGACGTATGAAGTTATTCCTTTTACGAAATTTACAACGAAAAAGTGAGCTATTTTAGCAAGTAACATAGATAAGTTATTTATTGGGATTGGTATTACATACCTAGCTTCAAAGTTTTCATATTTAGCACTTTGTTAACGTACATTGCACGTTCCTGCTTATGCTAGAATCTGGCGAAATTTAATGCTTCAATTTATTTACTTTAAGGAAAACGTAATGTTAAAGCTGCCCACGCGACTCGGTCTCATATTGACATTTTTTACCGTGTTCTTCTCTTCTAGTTTGATAGCTAGTACCGGAGAAACAATTGATTTAACCTCACATGGCATCGGCTATGCGGCTATTTTGTTTTTTGCCATTGCTTACTGTTTAGTGATGTTGGAGGATGTTATACACCTTCGTAAATCAAAACCTGTGTTGGTAGCTGCCGGAATTATTTGGGGCATGATCGGCTATTATTATTCTCAGCATGGTATGAGCCATGATGCAGAAGCAGCGTTTCGTCATAACCTATTAGAATATGCAGAGCTGTTTTTCTTCCTGTTAGTGGCAATGACTTATATTAACGCTATGGAAGAGCGTCAATTGTTTGATGCATTGCGGGCTTGGATGGTCAACAAAGGCTTTACACTACGTTTGATTTTCTGGCTAACCGGTGTGTTAGCATTTTTCATTTCGCCAATTGCCGATAACCTAACCACTGCACTATTGATGTGTGCGATCGTAATGAAAGTTGGGGGGAGTAATAAAAAATTCATCTCTATTGCCTGTATCAATATCGTAGTCGCTGCAAATGCTGGCGGTGCATTCAGCCCATTTGGTGATATCACCACCTTGATGGTATGGCAAAAAGGTATGGTCGAATTCACGACCTTCTTCGCGCTATTTGTTCCTTCAGCGGTTAACTACCTAGTACCCGCTATCATCATGAGCTTCTTTATCTCAACAGAACAAGCTAAAGGGGATGGGGAAGTTGTAGTCATGAAGCGCGGTGCTAAACGTATCGTTGGTTTATTTTTATTAACTATTTTCTTTGCTGTAGCTGGCCATTCATTCTTAGGTATGCCTCCGGTATTAGGCATGATGACAGGTTTAGGTATTCTACAATTCTTTGCTTTCTTTCTACGTAAAACACAAAAGCATCATTATCAATATGCGATGGCGCATACGGTTGATAAAAAAGAGCACGAACGCCTTCGTGGTTTAGGTGATGGTGCTCCTTTTGATATCTTCAATAAAGTAGCAAGAGCAGAGTGGGATACTTTATTATTCTTCTACGGGGTTGTGTTGTGTGTCGGTGGTTTAGGCTTTATTGGCTATTTAGGTATGATCTCTGAAGCGATGTACAGTAATTGGGATGCAACGTATGCCAATATTACTGTCGGTATATTGTCTGCGATAGTCGATAATATTCCAGTAATGTTTGCAGTGTTAAGTATGGAACCTGTAATGAGTCAAGGGCAATGGTTACTAGTTACTTTAACGGCAGGTGTAGGTGGTAGCATGTTATCTATCGGTAGTGCAGCAGGGGTTGCACTAATGGGACAAGCTCGCGGGATTTATACTTTCGGTGCACATTTAAAATGGACGCCAGTTATTGCATTAGGTTATATAGCAAGTATCTTCGTACACCTTTGGTTTAATGCAGTTTATTTCTAAATGAAGACATTGATTACTTTTAAAACTATTGGTATTAAACCTTTACAATAAAACTGGTAATACATAAAAAAATCAGCTATACCTACTTAGAGGAGGTTGGCTGATTTTAGTTTTTTCATAAAGCAGCATCTTTCCGCTATAAATTACTTTTTCTAACTTTATTTATAGACTGTTTATTTAATGTAAAGTCAAATAATGAGTGCTTGGCTAATATTTAAGATAAAAGCTAAATAATTTAGTTTGTTATCATTAATCTGCCGTAATTAAACTTTACTTAACCATTCATTATTTGGTATAAATAATCGGCAAATAGTGGGGAAGGGTACTACTTGCTTAATTGTTATTAACATGAACTCGTTAATAACAATTATTGACAATAAAATTAGAATAGTAATGCGTAATTTTTTGTATAAGTTCATATTATGTGATGTTTAGACTGGTTTTTTTGAAATTTAAAACTATTTTAAATGAAGTCACCATAAAATGACGGTACAATTATCACTTTGTGAACAATGTAAATTGTAGCAAAGGAATGTTGCAAAGTTGCTTTAATAGTTACTTTTTAGTTACTTAGTACAGTAAATTAACAGGATTATTTTTAATTACTCATCAACTATTTTCATTAATAATTACTGAGCGATTAGAAGTATAAGTTAAAAATCAATTATTGTTTGGTATTACACTTAAACAGTACTAAACAAATTTTAAGGATATAAAATGAAAAAAATACAACAGGGTTTTACATTAATTGAATTGTTAATCGTTATCGCGATTATCGGTATTCTTGCAGCAGTGGCATTGCCTGCTTATCAGACTTATACTGCCAAGGCTAAATTCTCTGAAGTGGTTATTGCTACTAGTTCAGTTAAGCAAGCTATGGAAGTATGTGCTCAAATAGACAGTACATTTATAGGTTGTTCTGAAGCCGTAGAAGCAGCAGAAGGTTCTGCTGGTGGTGATTATGTAAGTACTCTTCAAATAACGGACAGTGCTGCTGCATCAACAGAGATAACAGCAACTGCTACAAATACTGAAGGTTTAAGTGGTGAGACTTATATTTTAACAGGCACAAAAGCTTCTTCAGGACAAGTTACTTGGGCTGAAACTGGTACATGTTTCGATAATAGTATCTGTTAAGTCAATCTTTCATGGCAATTTCTGATATTAGCGGCTTAGCATCTAGCTTAGCCGCTCGTGGTTTACTTAATCCAGATAAATTACAACAAATTACCACTTCCTCTGTTTCTGAGCAGAAACCCTTAACTTCTTACCTCGTTGAAAATAACTTTATTGATAGTTTAGCATTAGCTGAATTCTGTGAAGCAGAATATGGTATTCCTCTATTGGATAGTGACTCGGTGAATCTTGAAGAGATCCCTGAAAAGTTTATTCACCCTAAACTAATAGAGAAGCATCATGCGTTACCTGTGTATGTACAGCAAAAAACCTTGTACATCGCCATGGCTGACCCGACTAATGTATCAGCATTAGAAGACTTTGGTTTTAGCTTTGGTATGCATACGGAAGCCTTATTGATCGAAGAAACCAAACTTTCCGAAGCAATTGATGCCATTTTAGATGATGGTACTAGTTCCCTTGATGATATGGGTAGCATCGATGATATTGAAGTTGATGAGTCAGAATCTCGTTTAGATGAAGCGCAAGCCGTTGATGACGATGCGCCAATCGTTAAATATATTAATGGCGTGTTATTGGACGCTGTTCGTAAAGGTGCATCCGATTTACATTTTGAACCCTACGAGAAAAAATATCGCATTCGTTTTCGTGTTGATGGTATTTTACATGAGTTTGCCTCTCCACCGGTTAATCTAGCCAATCGTTTTTCAGCGCGTTTAAAGGTTATGTCTAAATTAGATATTGCAGAGCGTCGCTTACCGCAAGATGGTCGTATCAAGCTTAAAATTTCTAATAAACGTAATATAGATTTACGTGTAAGCACGCTACCCACTATGTGGGGCGAAAAAATCGTAATGCGTATCTTAGACTCTTCTGCTGCCAATCTTGATATCGATAAATTGGGTTATACAGACGAACAAAAAGCAAAGTATTTAAATGCGTTAGCTAAACCGCAAGGTATGATATTAATTACCGGCCCAACGGGGAGTGGTAAAACCGTTTCTTTGTATACAGGATTAAATATTCTTAATACTGTTGAGCGAAATATTTCTACAGCAGAAGATCCTGTGGAGATAAACTTAACGGGTATTAATCAAGTTCAGATTAATAATAAAGCAGGGTTGAACTTTGCCTCTGCGTTACGTTCTTTCTTACGTCAAGATCCGGATATTGTGATGGTCGGGGAGATTCGTGATTTAGAAACAGCTGAAATTGGTATTAAAGCCGCGCAAACCGGTCACTTAGTGTTATCTACGTTACACACAAACTCTGCTGCAGAAACGCTAACCCGTTTATTAAACATGGGCGTACCTGCCTTTAATATTGCTTCTTCAGTGTCGTTAATTATCGCGCAGCGATTGGGCCGCCGTTTATGTAATGAATGTAAAGCGCCACTAGAAATTTCAGACTCAGAATTATTGCATATTGGTTTTACTCAAGAACAATTAGCCGAAAAACATAACCTCTATCAGCCTGTCGGTTGTTCAAAATGTACTGATGGTTATAAAGGCCGTGTCGGTATTTATGAGGTCATGGAGATGTCTGAACAATTAGGTCATATTATTTTAAATGATGGTAATGCCATGCAAATTGCAGATATTGCAGAAAAAGAAGGCATGTATACCTTAAGGCAATCCGCAATTAAACAAGCCTTAAACGGCGTTACCAGCCTTAATGAGGTCACTCGTATTACTTAAATGCTTAAAAATACCTCTCATTGTTCTCATAAGCAAAAGCAATGACAAAGCACTAATCAAGTAGAAAAAGTATAGTAAAAAAACATAAAAATGAGAAACAGCATAAGCAGATCTTCACTATATTAAAATAACTTTATTAAGAGAGTTTCATGGCTAATAATAAAAATATCATTGAATTAAATACTTTTAGTTGGAACGGTATAAACCGCAAAGGATCTAAGGTTTCAGGTGAATTACAAGGTGAAAGCCAAAATGAAGTAAAAGCAGAATTACGTAAGCAAGGTGTGAGTGTTACTCGCATTAAAAAGAGACCTAAACCTCTTTTCTCCTTTGGCGATAAAGTGACACCCATGGATATTGCCATTGTTTCTCGTCAAATTGCTACCATGTTAAATGCTGGTGTACCCTTAGTGCAAAGCTTGGAATTAATTGCTAAAAGTAATGAAAAACCATCTTTGCGTAAGTTAATGACCTCGATAGGTAATGAAGTAGCGACGGGTACGCCCTTATCTCAAACCTTACGTTCATACCCAAGACAGTTTGATGATTTGTATTGTGATTTAGTCGAAGCCGGTGAACAGTCTGGTGCCTTAGATACCATTTACGACCGAATTGCGACCTATAAAGAGAAATCTGAAGCCTTAAAATCTAAAATTAAAAAAGCAATGTTTTATCCTGCTGCGGTGGTTGCAGTTGCTTTTCTAGTGACGCTTTTATTATTGTTGTTTGTTATTCCACAGTTTCAAGATATCTTCTCTGGTTTTGGTGCGGAATTACCTGCCTTTACTCTATTTGTTTTAGCTATTTCAAATATTGTGCAAAACTATTGGTATGTGGTGATTGGTGGCGTTATGTTAGCGATTTTTTTATTTAAAAGAGCGCATCGAGGCAGTGAGAAAGTTCGTAATAATACCGATAAGTTTGTCTTAAAAATCCCAGTTATTAGTACTATTTTAGATAAAGCGGCAGTAGCGCGTTTTGCTCGTACTCTATCGACTACTTCTGCTGCTGGTATTCCGCTAGTTGATGCTTTACTTTCAGCAGCAGGTGCTTCTGGTAACTATGTTTATAGAAGTGCAGTACATGCAATGCGTACCGAAGTAATGGCGGGCATGCAAATTAATGTAGCAATGAAAACCACTGATGCTTTCCCGGATATGGTGTCGCAAATGGTGATGATCGGTGAAGAGTCTGGTGATTTAGATGGTATGTTAGCAAAAGTCGCAGATATTTATGAGCAACAAGTAGATGATGCTGTAGATAGCTTAACCAGCCTATTAGAACCTATGATTATGGTTGTATTAGGTGTTGTCGTTGGTGGTTTGATTGTAGCAATGTACTTACCTATTTTCCAACTGGGTAGTGTTATCGGTTAACTATTTGTTTATTCTTATCATTTATTTAATTTAATCATTTAAATAAGCAATAAAAAGCGAACCTTATGGTTCGCTTTTTATTGCTTGTAGCGAAACTCTTCTCTCAAAATTAAACTTGCTTAAAAGGTATCGGATTTAATCAATTTCTATGAATATTACGAAATATGTTTCACTTTGGGGTGCTGGCTTTAACCTGCTTGTTTGGGATTATTCTCTTACATTACGCTACTACTCAATAGCTAGAGCGATTAAATTTAGTTTATTTATGAAAGTTACGTAACATCTTTTAGGGGCGCTGGATTTAGCCTGCTTGTTTTGGGATTATTCTCTTGCACTAGGCTATTACTCAATAGTTAGAGCGATTAAATTTAGTTTATTTATGAAAGTTACATAGCATCTTTTAGGGGAGCTGGCTTTAGCCTGCTTGTTTAGATTTTTTATCGTTTTGATACTGCTTGTTTTTTTACCTCTCAATACTGCGTAGTTGAGAGGTAAATAAAGGTTAAAGTTAGAATGGCTTAAATAGTTTTATGTAGAAATTATTTTATAAACCTAAACGCAGCTGCATGAACTGTTATGCACAAGCTTCCTTTACTGAAGGTTTTGGCCTAGTCACTAAAAAGCAGATTAAAGAGCCTAAAGTGACCAGTGCGACACCTTGCCAAAACGATCCTGATAAAGATAATGATAAATAAACAGAAGCGAATAGTGTAGAGAACACAGGTGTAAAGTAAGAAAGCGTACCTAATAAAATAATGTTGCCGCCTATTACAGCTTGGTTCCACAAAGCATAGCCTGTGCCGATACTGATACCGGCAATCACTAAGATCAAAGTGGACGGTAGGGTAAAATCAATACTTGGCTCATTGCTGAAAAAGTATTTGATCCACAAAGTGATGGCTGTCGCGGCAAAGAATAATACGATGGCATTTTTTCCATTGCTGATCTTCTTAGTGATCACACAGTAAATAGCCCAAATAAAAGCCGCTGAAAAAGCCATTAAATAGGTGATTGGGTTATCTGATATATTGGCTGTTAATGTAGTGATTGAAATATCTTGATCGCCAGCAATACACCATCCCACGCCTGCGAAGGCAATCAGAATACTTGGATATACTAAGATGTTTACTTTTTTAGGGCTAATTAACACACTCAATAAGATAGTTAATGCTGGCCACAGATAGTTGATAATGGACATTTCCATGGCTTGATGTCGATCGTTGGCCATTCCTAAAGATAACGCCAAGCAAATTTCATAAGTAACAAATAAAAAGCCACCAATTAATAAATAACGCATAGGGAAATCTTTAATTTTAGGAACACCCATTACGCACATCAAAAAAATAGCGCTAATGCTATACATCATCGCAGCGGCTGCAATTGGGCTGAATAACTCAGATAAATCCCTGATAAAAGCAGCGACGGAGCTCCACAGTAAAATTGCAAAAACACCATAAAATGTATATCTATTTTCATTAATAAAGGACATAAAAAACCATGTTTATCATTATATTAGAATGGAATCTTCATTATGGATATTAATCATGAGGATGCAATACATTAACCTATTTATTAGGCACTATTTTAGGTTATCCTATTCATTAACAGATAAGTGTATTTCTGCATGTATTTCGATGAAGTGTTTTACTAGTAGCCATTAAAGTGAGTATTGAATGTTAGATGCTATTTGTATTTTATCTAAAGATCATCAACCGACTAAGCAATATCAAGTGGTTGAAGGGGAAGTTAAAGCACAAACAATTTTTTCTATCTTTGAATTTAAATTATTGCCAAATGATAAGATTGAGCAATATAGGCACTCACTGTTTTGCCCTGAATGTTTACAAGTTGCTTACTTTAGGCGTGCTTCTAAAGATGGTAAACAAGCTTGCTTTGGTTCTCGCTATCACCTTGAAGGCTGCTCAGAGTTGAATACTCATCGCCGTGATACAAACACAATAAATGAAGCGGCAGACTTACAACCAGTAAAAGCGCAGTTGCAATCAAAGGATCAACAACTACTTGATGTGAAAACAGAAAATTCTGTTGATTTTGAGCTGTCCCTAGAAAGCCTAAAATCCAAAGGTCCAAAGTCAGAGGAACGGAAGTCAGAAGAGCAGGGATTTACCATCGACTTCACTGCGAAGCGTATTGTAAAACGTAAGCCTTCTAGCGATAGCAAAAAAATAAATAACATAAAAACAGAGAAGCCCGACCATAATGAGTTTGAACTCGCTGTGCTTAAACAAAGTGAGCAAGCAGATAAACCCGTCACACAAACATTAAACGCTTTATTAAAAAGTCTATTTAAGAAAAGTTCTTTAGCGACTTCTGATGTCTGGGTACACACCAGTGAAAAGCACCGTTGGCGAGCTAAAAACTTATTTGTACATTTTAGTGATGCAGAGCAGCTAGAAAAAGTAGCACCTAGAATGTATTGGGGCACCATCAGTTATAGCGATAAGCAATTACTGTGGCTAAACGTCGCTGATAACAAACAACTTTCTATCCCTATCAGTCACTTTAAGGATGAGTTGTTATCACGATTTGATATTACTCAGGCAGAGGACTTAAAAGGGGCGAAGATAATTCTATTTGCCAAATGTCTTAATAATAAGCAGAAAAACCGCCAGTTTTTAACACTTTGGGATAACGACTTACAGTATTTACATCTTGTTTTAGCGTCACCTACTATTTCCGATAAATAATATTACTTACAATAAATGAATTATATTTTTTAGTCTCTTCTTTTAATTTATGTATGAAATATTGCATCTGTCATTTTTCTGTCATCTAACTCCTGTATTTTCGATTTATTTAAATGGGATAGTTGTTACCAGCATCAAAATCAATTTTTTAGCTCACAAATGATCAAGTTTTCTCCTGTAAAAAATTGATTATTAACTAAATTGGATTTATACCAATTAGGTAGATCGCGTAATTACTCTCAATACATAAGACAATGGAAGTGTCGATAATGTGGAATATATTTAAAGTTTTCTTACTCTTAGGTTGCTATAGCTTTGGTGGTCCAGCTGCACATATTGCTTATTTTAGGGAAAATTTTGTGCAGCGTTTAGCTTGGTTAAGTGAGCGCCAATATGCTGAGTTTGTAGCCTTAAGTCAGTTTCTTCCTGGTCCAGGCTCCAGCCAAGTAGGGTTTGCTATTGGCTACCACAGAGCTGGGCTGAAAGGTGCAATATGTGCCTTTTTAGGGTTTACCTTACCCTCTGTCCTATTAGTCGGGGTATTGGCGGTTAGTGCTGGGCACTTGACTGATAATAGTGTCTTCCATTCAGTCATTCATAGTTTGAAAATGCTCGCCGTAGTGGTGGTGTTGGATGCTGTCTTGATGATGTTCAAGCAATTTTGCAAAGATAAAGCACATATCGCGCTATGTTTATTTAGTGCTTGTGTTTTATTAGTTATTCCAAGTGTTAGTTCACAGCTGCTGGTATTACTATTTTCTGCTTTAATCGGCGTGGTTTTGTTTAAAATGAAAGAGCAGGAGTTTAACGATAAAAAAACACACTGCTTAATTCTTAATCCATTGCGTTCATTGCAATTTCGGCCTTTAATTTTATTTATTATCCTGTTGTGCATTACTTCATTTCTCGCTAGCTTTACTCCACTATTTTCAGTGTTTGCTGACTTCTTCCAAGCGGGGAGTTTAGTGTTCGGTGGTGGGCACGTTGTACTGCCTTTATTACAGAACATTGTGGCTGAGCAGTTAACGGCAGATCAATTCTTAACGGGTTACGCCATAGCACAAGCAGTGCCTGGCCCAATGTTTACCTTTGCGACTTATATTGGTTACTTTTTACTTCCCGACACTCCTTTATTAGGTGCTTTAATTGCTACGCTAGGTGTTTTTTTACCGGGGTTCTTGTTGTTGCTTGCCTGCTTGAAAAATTGGCAACGCCTTGCCAAAATACCTTGCCTTAATGCAGCCATTAGTGGGATTAATGCAGCTGTAGTTGGATTGCTAATAAGTGCTTTATACCAACCTGTATTCGTTAGTGCGGTATTTAATGGGCTGGATATGGCTGCGATACTGGTAGGTGTCTATCTACACAAAAGCGTTAAGTTACCGATAGTATATTTAGTGCTTCTATTCGCCACGATAGGTTTACTGTTAGGGTATTTATAGATATAAAAAAATCCGATGCTTTTACAAACATCGGATTGTTAGGTTGGTTAATGAATTATCTAGAATATCGAGTTATTCACCAACACCTTGGCTTTTTAAGTACTCTTCATAAGTACCGTGGAAATCAACAACTTCATTTTCTTTGATTTCGATAATACGTGTTGCTAATGAAGATACAAACTCACGGTCATGACTGACGAATAATAAAGTACCTTCGTAGTTTTCTAACGCTAAGTTTAATGATTCAATAGATTCCATATCCAAGTGATTGGTTGGTTCATCCATTAATAAGATATTTGGTTTGTTCATCATTAACTTACCAAACAGCATACGACCTTGCTCACCACCTGAGATGATTTTAACTGATTTAGTGATGTCATTCGCACCAAATAATAAACGGCCTAATGTGCCACGCACTACTTGCTCATCGTCACCTTCTTGCATCCATTGGCCCATCCAGTCCATTAGATTTTGGTCTTTTTCAAAGTCAGATGAATGATCCTGTGCATAGTAACCTAATTGTGCGTTTTCAGACCATTTATACTCTCCTGAAGTTAGCTCAATTTCGCCCATTAAAGTACGTAATAGTGTTGTTTTACCCACACCATTTTGACCAATGATAGCTACACGTTCACCTACTTCGATCATTAGGTTTAAGTCTTTAAATAAAGTATTGTCGAAGCTCTTGGTCATCGCAACGGTTTCTAATGCGTTACGGAATAGTTTCTTCTCTTGTTTAAACACAATGTAAGGGTTAACACGGCTAGATGCTTTAACTTCATCTAACTGGATTTTATCCATTTGCTTCGCACGAGATGTTGCTTGTTTTGCTTTTGATGCATTTGCAGAGAAACGACTTACGAATTCTTGTAATTCAGATAGTTGTGCTTTCTTCTTCGCATTTTCAGATAATAGACGTTCACGAGCTTGTGTCGCTGCTGTCATGTACTCATCGTAGTTACCTGGGTATAAGCGTAATTCGCCGTAATCGATATCAGCCATGTGTGTACATACTGAGTTTAAGAAATGACGGTCATGCGAGATGATAACCATAGTACATTGACGTGCATTTAATTCAGTTTCTAACCAACGGATAGTATCGATATCCAAGTTATTGGTTGGCTCATCAAGAAGCATGATATCTGGGTTTGAGAAAAGTACCTGTGCTAGTAACACACGTAGTTTCCAACCTGGTGCAACTTCAGACATTGGGCCGTAATGTTGCTCTAATGGAATACCAACGCTTAATAGAATTTCTCCAGCGCGTGAATCAGCTGTGTAGCCATCCATTTCTGCAAACTCAGTTTCTAAATCAGCTACTTTCATACCATCTTCTTCACTCATTTCTGGTAAAGAGTAGATACGGTTACGCTCATTCATTACTTCCCACATCTCTTTGTGGCCCATCAATACTGTATCTAGTACTGTGTGCTCTTCAAAGGCAAACTGGTCCTGATGTAGTTTAGCAATACGCTCGTTAGGATCTTTAGTTACATTACCAGCGCTTGGCTCTAGATCACCGGTTAAGATCTTCATGAAGGTTGATTTACCACAACCATTTGCACCGATTAAACCGTAGCGGTTTCCAGTACCAAATTTCACAGAGATATTTTCAAAAAGTGGTTTTGCACCAAATTGCATGGTGATGTTATTTGTACTTAACACGGCTTATTCCTAAATAGTTTGAGTATTGCTTTTTTAAAGAGGAGTATTATACAGATACCGTGAGGTTAATCACCTTTCAATTGTATGAATTTTATGCGTTGGTTTCGATAGCGTGTAAAGCCTGCTTAAGGTAAGCTACGCGCCTTAGGCATATGCCGTATTTTAATGAGATGTTATATGAGTTTTGATTCACTAGGTTTACCCGTATCGTTAGTAGAAGCTGTTAAAGCGCAAGGTTATGAAAAACCTTCTCCTATTCAAGAACAAGCCATTCCTGCAGTAATTGCTGGGAAAGATGTAATGGCAGCAGCACAAACAGGTACAGGTAAGACGGCTGGTTTTACTTTGCCTTTATTGGCAAAACTTGAAAAAGGGCCACGTGCTAAACCGAATCAAGTTCGTGCACTTATTTTAACGCCTACGCGTGAGTTAGCAGCACAAGTGCAAGCTAGCGTAGAAAAATACGGTCAGAATATGCCATTACGCAGCATGGTGGTTTATGGTGGCGTTAAAATTAACCCACAGATGCAAAATTTACGTCGCGGTGTTGATATTTTAGTAGCAACACCAGGTCGTTTATTAGACCTTTACCAACAAAATGCTATCCGTTTTCAACAGTTAGAAGTGTTAGTGCTAGATGAAGCTGACCGTATGTTGGATATGGGCTTTATTCACGACATCAAAAAGATTTTAAAAGTCTTACCGCCTAAGCGCCAAAACTTACTGTTTTCAGCGACTTTCTCTGATGATATTCGCGCGCTAGCAAAAGGGTTAGTGAATAACCCAGTTGAAATATCTGTAACACCACGTAATACCACGGTAGAAAAAATCGAACAGGTGTTATATGAAGTGGATAAAACCAAGAAAACAGCGCTATTAAGCCAGTTAATTCTAGAGAATAAATGGCAACAAGTATTAGTGTTTGTAAAAACTAAGCACGGTGCAAACCGCCTCGTTAAAAATTTAGAAGCGCGTGGCATCCGTAGTGCAGCTATTCACGGAAATAAGAGCCAAGGTGCACGTACTAAAGCCTTAGCACAATTTAAAGAAAGCCAAATTAAAGTGCTAGTAGCAACCGATATCGCTGCTCGTGGTATTGATATTGACCAGTTACCAAACGTAGTAAATTTCGACTTACCACACGTAAGTGAAGATTATGTTCACCGTATCGGTCGTACAGGTCGTGCGGGTAATGAAGGCCAAGCGGTTTCATTAGTTTGCCAAGAAGAATTCAAATTACTAAGAGACATCGAACGTTTCATTAAGAAAGAAATTCCTCGTAAAGTACATCCAGGTTTTGAACCGGGGGAGCCATTACAACCTTCATCATTAGGTAATGATCGCGCGCCTAAGAAACCTAAGTCTCCAAAACCACAACACAGAGATGGTAACCGTTCAGGCGCAAGAACAGGCAGTGCAAAGAAACAAGGTGGTCCAAGAAATAATTTTGTAGGTGGTTAGGCTACCGCTGATTTTGGTTACGCAAAAATTTAGCGTGATCTAAGCCCTTATTGTTTTTCAGTAGAGGATTACTGGACTGATAATAGAGGCTTTTTTGTATTTGTTGTTTGAGTTTTGTAGTTGGCTCGTTCCCATTGTCCCTGTGGGAATGCATATTTTATTGTCTTGATTGAGCTTTAGCTCGTCTGCGCTCGTCCTGTCATTTCGATGATTAGTTGCAGTGTTTTCGCCCTGTCGGCGACTGTACTTTTTCTGAACAGCAGAAAAAGTAAGCAAAAAGACTGTTCCCGAATCGTTTTTTGATCTGAATAAATAACAGCCTTCTAAACGCACCGCTCATACGCCACATCCTTGTGGCGAGCTGAGCTAGCAACGGCATCCTGCCTTAGCTTGCTGAAGTCAGTTATTTATTCAGAAAAACTCAACGGGAGAGTTATCGCAACCACGTTTTTTTTCGTTTTATTTGAATTTAAAGGCAAAATCGAGCTCAGAAATTTCCTTTATGCGATCGCCTCAAGGCCTTTCTTTTCAGCTAGTGATAACATTTTTAATGCAGCGCCTCTAGGGGAGCTATCGCCTTGTTCCCATTTTTTGATTAGTTTGTCGCTGACATTAAAGTATTGTGCGAAGACAGGTTGAGATAAGTTGTATTTTAGTCTTAAATTTCTAACTTGTTTTGGGGTAAATTCATGAACTTGAGTTAGGCATAAAACATCAAACTTACGCATGGTTGTTTTATCTATCGCACCTGCTTTTTTTAATCCTTTAGCGGTTTTATGAACCGACTTTAATATATCACTCATCACATGTACCTATTTTGATTAGATCACTAATTTGAATTTTAGCTTATTTTTTAAATTTAAAGTGTACTCTAATGGGGTATATTTTAGATGTGTTTTAATGATTAGTCTATGTACGGTTTTAGGTTGGGCCCGTCTGCGCTCGTCGGATCATCTCGATTATTGTATGCAGTATTTTCGCCCTATCGGCGACTCTACTTTTTCTTGGTCAGAAGAAAAAGTAAGCAAAAAGACTGACACCGAGTCGCTTTCTAATCCAAATAATACATTGCTTTTATAACGCACCGGCTCTTGCTGGCCATCCATGACCAGAACGAGCCTAAGCCAAACATCCTGTTTGGCATTTGCTAAAAGCAATGAATGATTTGGGAAAGCTCAACGGTGGGTGCGTTGTAACCACATTGAGTAAAGTTTTATCGTAATGCCTAGTTTATTAATAAAGGCAAAAGTCAAGACCTGACCCCAGATATTGTTTTGTCGGCGACTCTACTTTTTCTTGTCAGAAGAAAAAGTAAGCAAAAAGATGGAACAGGATACGCAGAGCTTAATCCGCTCGTGAAACTATGCTGTCGCATAACTCGCCCTCCGATTCGTTTTTTAATCTACTCCCTTTAAAATAAAAGTAATAACTACCTTCTTAACGCACCGCTCATACGCGACGTCCATGTCGCGAAGTTCGCTAGCAACGGCATCCATGCCTAACCTTGCTAAAGGCACTTATTGATTCAGAAAAACGAGACGGAGGGCGTTGTTGCAGCCGTATTTAGTATCGTAGTTTATTAACTTATTGATATTGTTGATTTCAATGAGTGGCTGTCCAAGACCTTTTTTTAAAGGCAAGATCTTACCCAGATATTTTGGCCTGTCTAGAGACGTTAATATTTATAATATGTTGGTGGTTAGGTGATTTTAAATTAATGTATTATAGTTATTGTTTGTAATAAATGCGTGGCAATTTATATATTATTAATACAAAGGGTTAATTTGCGAAATACATTAAATAGTTTAATAAAAAAGACTCTTATATATAGGTATAGTTTACAGAATAAAGAGTTAAATATTGATGGCATGACATTAAGCAATGTTAAGGATGATTGTTTTAGCTGCGAATGTGAAACAGCATTAGCTGAAATAATTTATAACAGTGTAATTGAGTACTCTTTTAATCAATTCGATTTAACCGACAAAGATTATCAGAAAATGTATGCTAGAGCATTGCTTTCAAAAATTCGTTTCAATCCTAATGCTTCTGATACTACTAAAATCTCTTATGGTTTTTATGGTGAAGTTTTACTCTATTGTTTCCTAGCTCATTATTATTACGCAGATCCAATTATTGCTAGAGGATATTTTTATAGTCCTGTTGATAAAAAGGAAACGGCTGGATACGACTCTTATCATTTAGTTGAAAGTGAAAATAGTATTCACCTTTGGTTTGGTGAAGTTAAATTCAGAGGTTCTCTCTCTAGTTGTGTACATAGCGCTATAAAGGGATTGGATAAAGTTATTTCTGATGATTATTTATCATCTAATGTTATTAACCTTGAAGATCGTTTAGACCAGTTTAACCTTAAAGGTTCTAAGCTTGAAGAAATTATCTTAGCTTGGCAAGAAAATCCTGAAATCAATATTCCTCAAGAGCTTGCAAAATATAATATGTCATTATCATATCCAATATTGCTCGTGTACCCAGATAAAGAGCCAAATTATGATGATGAAATTAAGAGGGCTGTAAAGTTTATCAACGACAGGTATTCAGCTCAAAAATTTAAGTTATCAATAAATTATGAATTATTTTTTATTTTACTCCCGTTAAGTGAAGTGAAAAAAGTGAAGCAGGATGTGATCTCATGGATAGAATCAAAGAAACCGCTAATTTAGTTAAATCACTCAATCATGTTCGCAGCGGTAATTTACCAGATTATGAGTTTATAAAACTGGTATGCGCTTATTTTGACTTAATAAAATCAGATGATCTTCAGTCAGCAGATTTTCAGTTTTTAAAGTTTATTTCTAATGCTTCAGGTATTCCGCACTATTATGATTTACTTGTCGATAAATTTGCAAGAGAGGAAAGGCTTGAAGAAGTAGATTTAAAAACGATGGCATCAATGCTTTATGAAACATCACTTCATATTGATGAAAAAACAAAAATTCATAAGTTTCAAAAACAGATATTGGAGCGCTTTCAAAAGTTTGAGCAAAATAGGTATTTCCTTTCAGCAACAACATCCTTTGGTAAAACGTTTTTAATTTATGAAATAATTAAAAAGTTAGAGTACCAAAATATAGCATTAATTTTTCCTACTATAGCTCTGTTATCAGAGAATTATGAGAGGCTATTTACCAATGACAGTTATCGCTTTTTTTATGATGAGTTTAATATTCACACGCTAAGTGATGTTGAAGACCTTGAACCTGATAGTAGAAACATTTTTATCTATACCCCTGAACGATACTTATCCTTTGTTGATAAATACTCCGATATAAACATAGACTTTGTTTTTGTTGATGAGATATACAAAATTGACAATGAATATCTAATTGACACATCAAATAAGGAAAATGAGAGGGATACTGCCTACCGGGTGGCACTGCAAAATATTTTATCAAAAACACCAGATATTTTGCTTGTTGGGCCGTATATAGAATTCCCTGATAAAACTAATAATGCGCTTAATCAATCTTTCAATACATTCCTTAATAATAATCATTTCCAGATAATTGATTACAATAATTATGAAATAGTGAATAAAAGCATTGATGTTCTTCATGGTCGAAATAATAAAATTGATAATCAGTTATCAATCGACCTTTATGGTTGGAGTAAGAATATTGGTTTGAAAATTAGTAAGGTTTACCAAGATATTCTTAGCATTAATGAAAATGCAATTGTGTATACAAGAGGTGCAGGGACTGCTGAAGGTTACGTTAAAAAATCTATCCTTGCACATGTAAATAATGATAATAGTAAATCAGATTTATTGGTAAAATTTATTAATCATTTAAAAGGGGCATTTTCATTTAATGATTCATGGGTAATTATTCAAGCATTGGAAAACCGAATTGGTATTCACCATGGTTTAGTTCCTAAATATATCCAAAAAGAAATAATTAATTTTTTTAATCAAGGCGATTTAGATTTATTAGTTTCTACAACAACAATTACAGAAGGTGTAAATACTTCAGCTAAAAACTTAATTGTGACTAATTCACGTAAGGGAAATAAGCCACTTAAAACATTCGATGCTAAGAATATTGCAGGTAGAGCTGGCAGATTCTTACATCATTTTAGTGGAAGGGTGATTGTTTTAGATAAAGAATTTAAGGATATATTAGACGGAAATGATGATGAGATAAAACATAAAAATTATGATCCTGAAGTTGAAAAAGACGAGATAGATTATTTTATTACTGATGAAGCCTTTTTAAGTAGAGAAGATATTGAACGGAAGCGAAATATTTTAATGGAGCAACAGAAAAGAGCTATTCCTGATGAAATTATGGCAATGTATAAGGTTATTTCTCACAGTCATAAAATAGCTGTTTATGACAATATTATTAAATTATCGCCAATACATGGTCAGAGAATACGTAAACTTATCAAGGCAATAAATAGTCAAATGTTTTTAGATTTTGAAGGTTTTCAGGTTGTGCTGAATTCTTTCAGGCCCGTTGTAACTAGTGATAAATTACAACGTTTAATTGATAATAAAACCACTGTAACTAGAGGTAAAAACGCTGGTAGGCAGTATTCAGTAATTGTCTTCATGCTCAGTTCATATTTAAACAGTGGATTTCGTGGCTCTGTTCAATATATTTTAGAAAACAAGACTAAGAATACTACAAAAGGTAAGCGCCCTTACACTATAGATGAAGCTATTAGAGAATCATCTGAATTTATTTTTAGTACTTTAAAATACCAATTAGTTAAGTATCTTGGCGTGTTTAACTTAATGTATAAGTATGTCATATCATCAAGAATTAATGTTGATATGGAAGAAGTTTCAGGGATAGATCGCCTATTACTTAAGCTTGAATATAATGCAACAACAGAGAAGGGGCGGTTGGCGAGCGATTACGGCGTGCCTTCTAAGCTGTTAGACTATTACGAGAGTGGGGAAAAGAATGGTGGAGAGGACCTATTTGATGCTTTTGAATTCGAAAAATTTCTTCAAATAGAGTTAATTTTTAACAAAAAATAAAGTTTTGAATACAAATATTGCTAATATATTCAATAATTTGATCAGAAAGAGATTCGGTAAAAAGTGTGGGACATCCATATATTGAGATAAGTAATATCAAATAACTAACGATAAAACGAAACTCAAAGCGGCTACGATAATTTCCCCGTTGAGTTTTTCTGAATCAATCACTGGCTTTAGCAAGCAGAGGCATGGATGCCGTTGCTAGCGAACTTCGCGGCATGGACGCCGCATATGAGCGGTGCGTTTAGAAGGCTGTTATTTATTCAGATAAAAAACGATTTGGGGCGATTTTCTTTTGGTTCTGTTTTCTTTATTCTTATAAAGAAAATGAACTCGCCGACAGGGCGAAAACACTGTAAATAAACATCAAAATGATCCGACGAGCGCAGACGAGTTTAAAACTCCAAAATAACAAAACATCAAACAAACTAACAACAACTAGCCAAAACCCATCCTTTTCATTACTGTATACAAACCAATTCAACAAAAAACACATTCAAAAGGCCATTACCCCAAATGAGCGATATCAAAAAATGCCAGTGGGCTTTAAAAACCAAACTTGAAGAGGCTTACCATGATACAGAATGGGGCGTACCTGTTTATGACGATCAAAAACTGTTTGAAGCACTGTCTTTAGAGCTTTGTCAGTCGGGGTTAAGTTGGCATACCATCTTAAATAAACGCGAAGGTTATCGTGCTGCGTTTAATCAGTTTGATCTTAAAAGTGTGGCTGCATTTGATGATGCAAAAGTTGAAGAACTATTGTTAGATGCAGGCATCGTTCGACATCGTGCAAAAATATCAGCAATCATTAATAACGCACAATGTATTTTGAATGTGCAAAAGGAATTTGGCAGTTTTTCTGATTACATTTGGAAATTCACTGACCATAAAACCATTGTTGGTCATTGGCGAACAAAGGAAGAAGTGCCAGCATCAACTGAGTTATCCACTCTAATCAGTAAAGACATGAAGAAAAAAGGCTTTAAGTTTTTAGGCCCGACCACTACTTATGCTTTTATGCAATCTGTTGGATTACTTAATGACCATACTACAGATTGTTTTCGCTTTAATGCGTATCAATAAGTGAACAACTCAGTTAATCTTGAGTTATTGCTGTTTATGAAAAATATCGCACAGAATACTGACCAACCTAAACTTACATAAATTATGACGTGCCTTTTAAGAAGTGCTTTTTAAGAAGTTCCTTTGAAATTGGCGAGTTTAAATGGTAACTGGCATGTCGATTTGAATTCTTGCCCTTTGATATTGAAATCCTTCATTTTTATTACTAGACATCTAGACTCTTAGACTTCTTATTACTTTTTAATACCCGTATAATCAGCCGACTAACTTAATTAATGAGGTATACATGAAACTGTCCACTAAAACCGTTGTTGTTATTGCTATTGGTGCTGCCCTTTATGGTATAGGTGGTCTGCCTATGTTTGGTATTCCGGTATTTGCCAATACGACTTTAAAACCTGCCATGGCTATTCTTGCGCTTTTCTCTGTTTTATTCGGACCGATTGTTGGTTTTTTAGTGGGCTTTATAGGTCATTGGGTAACAGATTTATTTGCTGGTTGGGGTGTTTGGTTTACTTGGGTCTTAGGCTCAGGGATTGTAGGATTAGTGATCGGTTTATTCCCAAGATTGACTAATCGCCGTATTCAATCTGGCTTATTTGAGATGAAAGATTTTGTACTATTTGTTGTACTTGCGTTAGTTGGTAATGTGGTCGGCTATGGTTGTTCTGCGCTGTTAGACACTATCTTATATGCCGAACCTTTCAGTAAGGTCTTTACACAGTTAACTATTATCGCTTCTGGCAATACTGTCCTAATTGCTGTTGTGGGCTACTTTATTTTGAAATCAGTTGCAAAACGTAACCAACAAAGTAGCAACTTGAGCGAAGGGTAGTTAGATATGCAGATTGAGTTTTCGAATTTCTCTTTTCAGTATAAAGCGCTAGATAAACCAACGCTTAAAAATATTAATTTGAAAATAGAGAAGGGCGAAAAAATTGTCATTATCGGTGCGAGCGGTAGTGGTAAATCTACCATTGGCCGTTGCCTTAATGGTCTTATTCCTCATGCAATAAAAGGTCAGTGTTCAGGGCAACTTAAAATTGCAGGGAAAGATACAAGCACTTTTGAGATGCACCATTATACGGAGCATGTCGGTACGGTATTGCAAGATACTGACAGTCAATTTGTTGGGTTAACCGTTGGCGAAGACATTGCTTTTGCTTTAGAAAACCAATGTACCGCAACTGCGGATATGTACCCCATTGTTAAATCTACTGCGCAAATGGTTGAGTTAGCTTCTTTATTAAACGCCTCTCCTCAAGACTTGTCTGGTGGACAAAAGCAACGTGTGTCTTTAGCGGGAATCTTGGTCGATGATGTTGATGTCTTACTTTTTGATGAGCCCTTAGCGGCTTTAGATCCTAAAACCAGTAAAAAGACGATTGAGATTATCGATCAACTACATCGAGATGCTGATAAAACAATTATTATTATTGAGCATCGTTTAGAGGATGTATTACATCGAGATGTGGACCGAATTATCTTGATGGACAATGGTGAAATAGTTGCGGATATGTCGCCTGATGCATTGTTAGCTAGTTCATTACTCACTGCACATGGTATACGCGAGCCGCTGTATTTATCTGCATTGAAATCTGCAAACTGCACTATAGCAGCTGAACATAATCCCGCTAATCTTGATAAGCTATCTTTATATCAATACAAAGATAAACTTCTTGAATGGTTTCATGTTACTGATTTACAAACCCAAGAACCGAGTCAAACACCGTTATTAACCTTATCAGAGCTAACTTATTCTTATAATGGAGAAGTTAACGCAGTTGATGATGTTAGTTTCTCGGTTAAAAAAGGTGAGTTTGTTTCGATTCTTGGTAAAAATGGTTCAGGTAAGTCAACGTTAACTAAGTTGATTATGGGCGTTGTTAAACCTGACTTGGGTAAGATAATATTAAATGACAAAGACCTTGCTGAATTAAGTATTTTTGAGCGAAGCCAAGCGGTTGGCGTGGTGATGCAAAATCCTAATCATATGATCTCTCATCATATGATATTTGATGAAATTGCTTTTGGTTTACGTAACCGTGGTGTTGACGAACAACTTATTGAACAGAAAGTCCTACAGGTATTAACGCTTTGTGGTTTAAAAAAATACCGTCATTGGCCAATCGATGCACTGAGCTATGGACAGAAAAAGCGCGTTACGATTGCCTCTATCCTTGTCTTAGAGCCAGAGTTACTTATCTTAGATGAACCAACAGCTGGGCAGGATTATCGCAGTTATACTGCTATGTTGAGTTTCATCAAAGAGCTTAACACTTGTTTAGGTATCACGGTCGTGATTATCTCTCATGATATGCATCTAGTACTAGAATATACGACACGCTCGATTGTCTTATCTGATAGCCATTTAATTGCTGATGCGCCTATGACTGAGGTATTTAGTCAACCTGATTTGTTGGCAAAAGCTAACCTTACTACTACCAGCCTATACGAATTGGCAGTTAATTTAGAGATTGAGAATACCAGTGCTTTTATGCAGTGTTTTATTCAAACAGAACAAGCGAGAAACATTGCATGAAAGCAGAAAAAATGGCCTTTGGAATAAGTTATGTTGAGACTGATTCTGCGCTGCATCGTTTAAATGGTATTACCAAGTTTGTACTTTTTATGGCATGGGTAACCGTAGTACTCACTACCTTTGATTTACGCTTAATAGTTGCGTTAGTTGCGGTAGGACTGTTGTTATTAAGAATGACCAAGGTTCCGGTTAAAGTTTATCGAACTCTATTGATTGCCACTGCCAGTGTGTTGTCATTAAATGCATTGTTTATGTTTTTATTAGCACCACAACAGGGCACTGAGTATATGGGCACCGAGACGGTTTTAGTGCCGTTTGGCTTCTATTCTCTTACCCAAGAAACCTTGTTTTATTTGCTGACAGTGACCTTAAAATATTTCAGTATGTTTCCAATCGCTTTAGTGTTTGTGTTTACTACACATCCTACTGAGTTTTCTGCGAGTTTGAATCGTTTAGGCATTCCCTATAAGGTTGCCTATGCAGTAAGCCTCACACTACGTTATTTACCTGAAATTAAGAAAGATTACGTGAATATCATGCATGCTCAGCAGGCTAGAGGCGTTGAGTTATCTAAAAAGGCTTCTTTGCTTTCTCGTTTGAAAAATCTAACAAGTATTTTGGGCCCATTAATTTTTACTAGTTTGGATAGAACGGAAGAGATATCAAATGCGATGACGCTGCGTGGTTTTGGCCGCCATAAATCACGTACCTGGTATAGTTTAAAACCATTAACTAACAAAGACTGGATCTGCTTATCTACTATCTTAGTGTGTGTATCGCTGGCTATTGTTAAGCATGTATTTGAAGAGCAGTTATTCTGGTATCCATTTAATTAATATTCACTGTTGAGTCAGTATAGGTCGTTGTTAATGAAAAAAATTGCTGTTTTTGCTGATGTTCAAAACATCTACTACACCACTCGCCAAGCCTATCAAAAACAGTTTAATTATCGAAAACTATGGCAGAAAATCAGTGCTCAAGGTGAGATTGTTTGTGCTTACGCTTATGCCATTGATCGCGGTGATAACCAACAGCAAAAATTTCAAGAGATGTTAAGGTACCTGGGATTTGAAGTACGTTTAAAACCTTTCATTCAACGAAGTGATGGATCCGCAAAAGGCGATTGGGATGTAGGAATTACTATTGATGTAATGGAGCTAGCAGCTGAAGTAGATACTGTTATTCTACTTACCGGAGACGGCGACTTTGCTATTTTATTAGATAAAGTTAATAGTAAATTTGGCGTGACCACTGAAGCTTACGGAGTCCCTAAATTATCAGCTAAAGCCTTAATTGATGCTTGTACTGAGTTTCATCCTATCGAGACTGATTTATTAATTGGCTAAACTATTATCAAAGTTATTGTGAACGAATTAATACTTGTCTAGTCGTAAATAATGAGAGCGTTATTCATTTATGGTTTAACACCAAATGCTAACGCTGTTTTTATTTTTACTAAATGAGGAACGCTATGATTAATTCTAACTTTATGCTTAAAGGTTTAATGTCAGTACTATTCGCCAGCCTATTTTCTATGAGTGCATTTGCAGCTTTCGTTGGCCCCGGCGCAACATCCATCCAAACCATTACTGCTAAAGAGGCATTAGAGTTAGCCGATGATAGTAAAGTCGCGTTACAAGGTACCTTAGTCAAGCAAACGGCTGAAGAGCATTATCTCTTTAAAGACCAAAGTGGCGAAGTTATGGTAGAGATTGAAGATGAAGATTTTCGTCAAGTTACAGTAACACCTGAAGATAATATTCGTATTACCGGTGAAATTGATAAAGAATGGACGGAAACTAAAATTGATGTTGAACGTATAGAGTTAATTAAATAATCTATATATCAAAATAAAAAATGCCGCACTAGATGCGGCATTTTAGTTTCTTCTGTTTAGCTATAACGGTAAGGTCTACCTGCTTTTTCCATATCAGCGTTGTATTGTTTAAATATCTCAACAATTTTGGCTTTTGTTGGCGATTCTTTAGCAATTTCATCCCAGAAATCACGTGCATCAGATTCAACTTGTGCCCACTCTTCATCTGGAATCGTGGTTAATTTCATGTCTGGGCCGTTAACGCGTAATTGTGCTTCACCACCCCAGTACCACCATTGACGATAGTAATGTGACGTTTCCATACATAGGGCTAGTAACTCTTTAAGGTGTTCTGGCAATTCGTTGTAACGATCCATATTGGCAAAGAAGTGTCCAATCCATGCACCAGAAATATTATTTGTCAGGAAGTAATCCGTTACTTTAGACCAACCTACAGTGTAATCTTCGGTAATACCAGACCATGCGATACCATCAAGCTCGCCTGTCTGTAGTGCTACTTCTACATCTTCCCATGGAATAGAGACTGGCACGACGCCATATTTAGACATGAAACGTCCTGCAGTAGGGAAGGTGAATACTCTCAACCCTTTTAAATCTGCTAGGCTATTAATTGGCTTTTTAG
Organism: Psychromonas arctica; assembly: GCF_036697365.1. Classification (GTDB taxonomy): domain Bacteria; phylum Pseudomonadota; class Gammaproteobacteria; order Enterobacterales; family Psychromonadaceae; genus Psychromonas; species Psychromonas arctica_A. The sequence continues at coordinate 217,870 of NZ_JBAHZA010000004.1, read as the reverse complement.
TGGCGAAATGACACGGATCCCATGCACCGGCTGAGATATGTTTAATGCCAAATTTGGCGTATTCTTCTTTCCAGATTTTATCTAGACCATACTGGTTAAATAAAACAGGCACATCCAGTGAATAGCGGCTACCAAAAGGGAAGTAACCGCCAAATGTTGTTACTTCTGTAGGAGAAGCCATTGAATCATCATCTGACTGAACAGCATCAATAATCCCTTTTTGTAATGCACGGAATAACTCCCCTGTAGGTACTAGTTGATCTGCAAAATAAAGTTCAATTTGCATCTCTTCGCCAGCAATACGGTTAAATGCTTCTATCGCTGGTTTAACTACGTGTTCAGCAAGTGCAGGGCCAGCATAAGTTTGCATACGCCATTTTATTTTAGGCGATGCAGCAAAGGTTTTGGCTGGCGCTAATACAGTACCGGCTGTCAGTGCTGCTGCTGTGGTTAAAAACTTACGTCTTGAATTCATAAAATTTCTCCTGTTAATTAATTGGTAACGGATTATTTTCATCCGAAGTAAATAATGTTTTAAATAGAAATACTGATGGTTCTGTTATCCGTAAACGTAATTTGGCAACCACAAAGCAAGTTGTGGGAAGACCATGATAAGAATAAGTGCGAGTATCATAATGCCAACAAAAGGTCCGATTGAGCCGTAGATGTCTCGTAAAGAAATCTCAGGTGGAGCCATTGCCTTCATTAAAAATAAGTTATAACCAAAGGGCGGTGTCATGTAAGCAATTTGACAAGTAATGGTGTACAACACGCCGTACCAGATCAGGTCAAATCCAAGTGCATGTACCAAAGGTACAAATAGCGGTGCGACAATAACCAACATCGCAGTATCATCGAGAAATGTACCCATCACTAAAAAAGATAACTGCATTAAAATCAGTATTGCCCATGGGCTAAGCCCTAATTGCTCAGTAAATAGATCTGCAATCGCTTTAACTGCTCCAAGACCATCAAATATTGCACCGAACCCTAGCGCTGCGAGAATAATCCACATAAACATGCAAGAGATAGCCAGCGTATTACGAATAGAACTCTCGAAGACAGCTTTAGTCATGCGTTTTTTAAAAACAGCTGCGGAGAATGCCGCCATTGCACCGATTGCAGAGCTTTCTACTAGGCTTGTCCACCCATTTACAAAAGGCACCATCATCACTGCAAAAATGCCAAGCGGTAATAGCCCGGATCTTAGTAGACGTAACTTTTCTGCTCGAGGAATATCTCGTTCTTCTTTATTGAGTGCAGGGCCCCAAGAAGGGTTAATACGACAGCAAATGACGATATAAAGAATAAAAAGAGCTGCCATAATTAGCCCTGGGATAACCCCTGCTAACCAGAGTTGCCCGACAGGTTGGCGCGCAATCATTGCATAAAGAACCAGTACCACTGAAGGTGGGACTAAAATGCCAAGGGAAGAGCCAGCTTGAATAACCCCAGTCACCATTTTTTTGTTATAACCGCGTTTTAATAATTCCGGTAATGCAATGGTTGCCCCAATAGCCATCCCTGCGACTGACAGCCCATTCATTGCTGAGACAAGCACCATTAGACCTATAGTGCCTATCGCTAGACCACCGGGCATAGGACCCATCCAGACATGGAACATTTTATAGAGATCATCAGCAATCTTTGACTCTGACAGTACATAGCCCATGAAAATAAACATAGGTAATGTCAGCATTGGGTACCAGTTCATTACTTTCATTGCAGCTGTAAAAGGGATTTCTGCTCCGCCAGTACCCCATAACATAATTGCAGCAATTGAGGCAACTGCACCGATTGCCGCAAATACTCGTTGGCCGGTTGCCATCAATAATGCCATCGAGGCAAACATCGCGATTGCGATCATTTCATAACTCATTTAATTTCTACTCCTCGGATAACCGCAATATCTTTAAAAAATTCTGAAATAGCTTGTAAGATCATCATGATAAAACCTACGCACATAACCGCTTTAATTGGCCATATAAGTGGTCGCCAAGCTGAACTGGTGCGTTGCCCATATTCAAATGAATAAAGCAGGCTTTCTAAGCCGCCATATAGCAGTACAAACAAGAAAAAAATCAGGAAGAAAGCGGTAAATATATCCATCCAAGCACGTTTTTTTATTGACCAGTTGCCATAAAACAAGTCCATGCGTACGTTTGCCTTTAGTTGAATTGCGTAGGCACCACCGAGAATATAATAAGCAGCCATTGCAAATTGTGCTGATTCAAGCGTCCATAGTGAGGGCATAAAAAAAGTTTTGGATATTGAAGACCACAAAAGTATAGAAACCATAATAAAGATCCCATACATAGCGATGCGGCCAACAAAGTAGTTAAATTTGTCGACATATTTAATATAAAAGAGAATAAAACCAGGCATCTGTTGTCCTTATGCGAATTGGTTCGTTTTTTGCTGATTTAAGATCAACTGTTATTTATTAACCTATTAATCCATAGCGATATTCGTACCTAACCAATATCAAAAATCGGCAAACAGAAAAGGCTTTATTTAACAATTAGATAGGAAAATTAAGCACTATATTGGTTCATGATATAAAACAAGGGAATGTAAATGGATGAACTGACCTTAAAAAACAATGCACTAATGATGAGCAGTATTCACTCATATGATGCAAATCATCAGGCAGCAAACTTAGTTAACTGGCAGCAGGAGTTTGATCAACTTAGCCAAGGACATTTTATTGGAGCCATTAATGAGCTGCACTTTCCACATATTCATGCATTTCGTGAGGACACAAGTCATAGCTTGAGACAACAATGTCGTATAGAAGATGGTGGACTGTGGTTAGGTTTTAGCGCCAATGATAAAAGTTGTCGTATCAATAATGAGCCGACGACTTTTAATCAATTTCTATGTCGTTCAGGTGGCCAAGATTTTGAATTATTAACGCCTGATAACTTTTCCATTTATGGGCTAGTTTTACATCCTAGCTTTTTTGCAGGATTGACTGAGCAAACGAAAGAGGAGGTGTATGACAGTAGCAGTGATGGGTTGTGGCTGGATAATATTGCGGTGGATGAGTTACATAAATTTCGACAATATCTCTCTTTATTATTAGCACCGAAAGGTAATCATTGGAGTAGTAGCACCCATGAGTCAATTCTTCATGATGCCATCTTAGCATTACTGACTAGGGCACAACGAACGTCATTTGCCCATGCAACTTCACCTCAACGGCAACGTATCATGGCTAGGGTACAAGAGTATTTAACAGAGTCTCGTTTGAAGTCGCCTGTTACGATGAGTGAAATATGCTCGGCAGTACACGTTAGTCGTCGGACATTGCAGTATACTTTTGCTCAATGCTATGGCATATCTCCTAAACAATATATTCAAGTGATTAGGCTTAATCAGGCTAGGCGAATGTTACAAAGTAGTGAAGGGGTTCTTACTATTGCTGATGTTGCATTTAATTATGGTTTTTTTCATTTAGGGCAGTTTTGCCAGAGTTATAAACGCTTATTCGGTGAGACGCCACGGCAAACATTGCAATATAAAAACAACTAAAACGTTTTTAAAGTAAAAGAGTGGTTAATTTCTAATATGGTGGGATTTTGTTTTTTGAATGAGGGGAGAGGGAACACAGGCAAAAGTTTAATCTTTGCTTTTGCCTGTGAAAATGCGGTTACTTTTGTTCTTTCAACCAGATCGCTACTTGCTTAGCAAAGTAGGTCAAAATGCCGTTGGCACCAGCACGTTTAAAGCATAATAAAGATTCTAAAACGCACTCTTTTTCTTTTAACCAACCATTATCAATTGCTGCCTTATGCATCGCATATTCACCGCTGACTTGGTAAGCAAAGGTAGGAACTTGTAACTCATGTTTAACACGACGTACGATATCTAAGTATGGCATACCCGGTTTTACCATTACCATGTCTGCACCTTCTTGAATATCTAAGGCAACTTCATGAATTGCTTCATCGCTATTTGCTGGATCCATTTGGTAAGTAAATTTATTCGCGCCTTTTAGGTTACCTGCGCTGCCTACTGCATCACGGAAAGGGCCGTAGTAAGTTGATGCATATTTAGCACTGTAGGCCATGATTTGCGTATTAATAAAGCCTGCGTTTTCTAATGCTTCACGAATCGCACCAATACGCCCGTCCATCATGTCAGAAGGCGCTACAATATCTGCGCCTGCTTGTGCGTGCGAAAGCGCCTGTTTAACTAATATTTCCGTAGTAATGTCGTTTAACACATAACCTTCACTATCGATAATGCCGTCTTGTCCATGCGTGGTGAAAGGGTCTAATGCAACGTCTGTGATCACCCCTAGATCTGGTGCGGCAGCTTTAATACATTGAACAGCACGTTGCGCTAAGCCATTTTCATTATAAGCTTCTTCTGCCATTTCCGTCTTAATGTCACTGGGTGTCACTGGGAAGATAGCAACGGCAGGAATACCTAATTCAGCCAGCTCTTTGACTTCAATCGCGAGTAGATCTAAAGATAAACGCTCAATGCCTGGCATTGATGGAATAGCTTCACGACAGTTAGTACCTTCAATGACAAACATTGGGTAGATCAAATCATCTACTGATAATTGGTTTTCTTGTACTAGACGACGTGAAAAATCATGCTTACGTAAACGACGTAGACGACGTGCGGGAAAAGATTGAGAAACAGTCATAAAGGCTCCAATATGATCAATAGGGCAGCTAGGTATTAAACATGAATGACAAGAGAGACTATCTACCTAGCAACCTATTTAAGGGGTTAAATTAAAAAATGTGTTACTTGTTTTTTGCGTGTTCATTATTAATGATTGTAAATCTTGTTGCCTTGCCTCAGCAATGGTTTTTGCAATATAAGGTAAGTACTTAGGTTCATTACGGCTCGATTTAGGTTTTGGTCTCATTGAACGAGGTAGTAAATAAGGACTATCAGTCTCAATCATTAAACGATTATCTGGGATCATTTTTACGATATCTAATAGATGTTGGCCGCGGCGTTCATCGCAAATCCAACCTGTTATTCCGATATGTAAATCTAATGCTAAATATTGCTCTAATTCAGCTTGTGTACCAGTAAAACAATGTACTACAGCACTAGGAAGTTGTTTGATGTAAGGGGACACTAACTCAATAAATTTTGAACTTGCATCTCGCTCATGCATAAATACAGGTAGTTGAAACTCTACTGCTAACTCTAGTTGGGTGATGAAGGCATTTTCTTGTTCAAAAGGAGTCGAGTAATTACGATTAAAGTCTAATCCGCATTCGCCAACAGCCTTTATCTCTGGCTGGGTTAATAATTCTCGTAGTTTAATTATTGCTTGTTGATCCATACTACTTGCATCATGAGGATGAATACCTGCTGTACAGTATAAAAAATCAGGGTAAGACTTTGATAGAGTAAGTGCTTGCTCACTTTCAACAATATTAGTACCAGTAACAATGAGACTACTTAAACCAGCTTGCTTTGCTTGCTCAAGCACAATTGGTAAATCTTTATCAAAACGAGAATTAGTTAAATTAACGCCAATATCAATCATTAGCTGCAGACTCTTTATCGATGCTGTTTTCTTCTTCTTGTTCCTGAGGCTTCACATAAAAACGTGCAAACAATAAACCTATTTCAAATAAAATCAGCATTGGAACTGCGAGTAAGGTTTGCGAAATAACATCTGGTGGCGTCAATAACATACCAAAAATAAATGCAGCAACAACAATATAAGGGCGTTTAGCTCTTAATGAGTCTGGCGTTGTTGCACCAGTCCAACATAATAATAGTGTGGCGACTGGGATTTCGAAAGCTAAACCAAAGGCAAAAAACAGCTTTAATACAAAATCTAAATAGCTGCTAATATCTGTTGCAATGGTAACTCCCTCAGGCGCTGTGCTGGTAAAAAATGAAAATACCAAGGGGAATACAACATAGTAAGAAAAAACCATACCTAGATAAAATAAAAATGCACTGCTCGCGACAAGTGGTGCAACAAGCTTGCGCTCATGTTTATATAGACCAGGCGCTACAAAAGCCCAAACTTGATACAAAATAGCAGGAATGGCAATTAAAATAGATAAGACAATGGTTAATTTTATTGGAGTAAAAAAGGGCGTCGCAACACCCGTTGCAATCATACTTGAGCCTTCAGGTAGTTGGCTAGTAAGAGGGATTGCAATGTACTGGTAAATATCATTAGCGAAATAAACTAAGCCTAAAAATAAGACTAAGACAATGACGACCACCTTTAAAACTCTATCTCTTAACTCTAAAAGGTGGGTAATTAGTGGCAAGCTATGTTGTTCTTGATCTGACATTGACTCACTCATGGGTTATTTATCCTGCGGAGGTGTTTTTTCTAGTACTGGCTCATTAGCAACGGTTTGTTTAGTTGTTTCAGTAGTAGATTTGATAATATCGTCGACTTCTTTTTTATAAGGTTGTGTCAATTGTTCAACATCCTGCTTCATTTCATCAATTGATGCTTTTAAATTAGGATTTAATTGTTCGAGTTCTTGTTTACCTTTTTTGAGCATATTCTCATTTAATTCGTGCAGTTCAAGCTCTTGAGATATCTCATTTTTAACTGAGTTTGCCATGTTTTTAGCAGTATTAACCCATTTTAAAACAGTGCGAATAGCAATAGGTAAGCGTTGTGGACCTAATACAACCAGCCCAATCACGGAGATTAAAACTATCTCCCAGAAACCAATATCAAACATTAAATAATGTGCCTTTTACTAAAACCTCTCTAACACTTTACGAATAAGTTTAGTTAGGTGGTAGTTTTTAAATAAGTGATGTCGATGACACTCAAGAAGCTATTTATAGTTTGCATGATATTGCGAAGTAAATAGATGGCTTAATGAGTGTGGTTGGTATTAATCTTTTTGTTCACTCTTTTCAGCCTTTAGGCTTTCTGGAGCTTTTTTATCTAGGTCTGTAGTGTCGTTTTCATCTTTTACTGCTTTTTTAAAGCCTTTAATAGCACCACCTAAATCTCCGCCCATACCACGCAGTTTTTTAGTACCAAATAAAAGAACAACAATGACTGCAATGATAACTAACTGCCAAATTCCGATACCGCCCATAATCTTTTTCCTGTCTGTAAATGATGTTGTAAGTTAACCGGTTAACGATAACCTATTAATATGAACTTTTTACTACAATTGTCACAATTTATTATTAAATCGCCAAGCAAGTATCCAAGATATTACTGCAGGTACTGTTAAATACAAGTTAATCTTGCCATCGTCTTGTAAATATAAAAGTGTAGAAATAATACTCAGAGTAACAGCTAAGGCTGTTATTACTTGGTTTTTACTATTACGACTTTGTTGTTCATTTAAGCGTTGCATTAACAACTGCTGTTGCTTTTGAACCTGTTTTGTTTGCGCTAAATTGTGATAAACCAACTCAGGAATATCTGGTAATTTCTCTAACCAAAACGGTGCTTTTAGTTTTAATTTTTTAACTAGTGTTTTTGGACTAACCTGCTCACGCATCCACTTTTCTAAGAAGGGCTTAGCGGTATCCCATAAATCCAACTGCGGATATAACTGGCGTCCCAACCCTTCAATATATAATAAGGTTTTTTGCAGCAATACCAATTGCGGTTGTACCTGCATATTAAAGCGACGTGCTGTATTAAATAAGTTGATTAACACTTGTGCAAAAGATATTTCTGACAAAGGCTTTTCGAAGATTGGCTCACAAACGGCGCGTATAGCAAATTCAAACTCTTCTACAGGCGTATCCGAAGGCACCCATTCAGAATCAATATGTAGTTGGGCAACTTGGCGGTAATCTCGGTTGAAAAAAGCGAGGAAGTTTTCGGCTAAATAGCGCTTGTCCTCGTTAGTTAATGTACCGACTATGCCGCAATCAATACCAATCCAGAGTGGGTCTTCCGGATGTTCATAGGAAACAAATACATTACCCGGGTGCATGTCTGCATGGAAAAAGCTGTCTCTAAAGACTTGTGTGAAAAAGGCTTCTACCCCACGCTCTGCTAGTAATTTTAAATCAGTATTTTGTGCTTTTAACGCATCAATGTCTGAAACAGGAATACCATATATACGTTCCATGACTAACGCATCTTTAGTGCAGTAATCTGAGTATATTTCAGGCACATATAACAGTTTAGAATTTAAAAAATTACGACGTAATTGGATAGCGTTTGCACCTTCACGCATTAAATCTAATTCGTCGACGATGGTTTTTTCATATTCTCGGATCACTTCTACTGGGCGCAACCTTTTTGCATCTTTTAGAAAGCGTTGTAGTAATCCCGCAAACCATTTCATTAACTGTAAATCAGCTGCAATGGTTTTTTCTATTCCTGGGCGAGTGACTTTTATTACTACTTCTCTGCCGTCTTCTTTTAAAGTGGCGGTGTGGACTTGCGCAATAGAAGCGGATGCTAATGCTACTTCGTCAAAGTCATCAAAAAGTTCATCAATAGGACGTTGGAAAGATTCCTCTATTTGTTTAATTGCTAACTCACCAGAGAAAGCGGGGACATTGTCTTGAAGATGAGCAAGTTGATCGGCATAAATGGGCGCTAATAAGTCACGACGCGTTGATAACATTTGCCCAAGTTTAATATAAATAGGGCCCAGCGATTGTAAGCTTAAACGTAATCGTTCAGGTAAACTTAAATGCGTATGTTGGTTACGTAACCAAAATAAACAAAGGCGCAGAATCCAATAACTTTTTGGTCTTTGTGCTTTAGGGGCTAATTCAATTAGGCCGTATTCGATGAAGGTTTTTTGTATTTGATATAAACGCGATAGCTCTTTAATTTTTATCATTTTTGTCAGCTAATGCCTTGGTGTGTGATAGGTTGTTGAGTTGTTTTTCCAGCTTATTGTTGATTTTATTCAATAACAAATCTGCGTCGCTTGCTAAACTACTGACTCGATCACTAAAGTGAGCGACTTCTAATGCACTTGGAGCAAGTTTAATTTCTTCTGTTAAATACAGGGCAGATTGCTTTTCAACGCGCTTATATTGAGACTGAGTCGTTTCAAACGCTGTTTTGGCGTGTTGGCAAAGATTGTGTGCAATAACATCACCCACTTTTTTTGATAGATGCTCTTCCCAATCGATTTGCATATCGGTCAGTAGCATGGCAAATTTTTGGACTAATTGAATATCCCCATCAACTTCTAACTCACCTGATTTAATGAGCTGCGTTAATTGGCGATTGTCCTGCAATTTATTGAGCGCTTGCATACTGACTTTGATGGTGCAATCAGGTTCACCTTCGAACTTATTAAGTACATCAACTTGTTGATCTGAGATAATAAAGTACAGCGGAAAATTGAGTTCTTTCAAGCTCGCCGCAATGATGGTGCCATTAAGTTGTTTACGTTTGCTCACAGCACTACTGTCTAATTGATGTAGTTGGTTTACGCCTGTTTCTAGTAAGCCGCAAAGTAAGTTGGTTAATGGCATATGCTCTCTCGTTTTATAAGGCTGTTAGTATTTGTAACCGCGGTGCAAAGCAACAATACCTGCGCTTAAGTTAAAGTATTCAGTGCCTTCAAAGCCGACATTATTCATCATCTCTTTTAAGGTATCTTGGTCTGGATGCATACGGATACTTTCAGCAAGATATTGGTAACTTTCACTGTCATTAGCGATTAATTTACCTAGTTTAGGTAAAATGTTAAATGAGTAAAAGTCGTAAAACTTCTCAACGGGTGTATATACCGGCTTAGAAAATTCTAATACTAATAGGCGACCACCTGGTTTTAATACACGGTAAATAGATGCTAATGCTTTATCTTTGTCTGTTACATTACGTAAACCAAAGGCGATGGTGATCAGGTCAAAATGATTATCTGGGAAGGGCAGTTCTTCTGCATTGGCTTGAACATAACTGACGTTACCTTCGATCCCCATATCGCGCAGTTTTGTACGGCCTACTTTAAGCATTGAGTCATTAATGTCAGCTAAAACTACTTCGCCTTTTGTGCCAACAATACGTGAAAACTTAGCGGTTAGATCGCCTGTGCCGCCAGCCAGATCTAACACTTTTTGTCCTTGGCGAACACCTGAACAATCAATCGTAAAGCGTTTCCAAATACGGTGAATACCCATGGATAACACATCGTTCATGATGTCATATTTAGCGGCAACAGAGTGAAATACATCGGCAACGAGTTCTACCTTCTTATCCTCTTCAACGGTTTTAAAACCAAAGTGAGTGGTATTATCTGGGTTTTCTTGCATGTTATCTGTTTACCTTTTGATAAATATATTGGCTTAATTGGATATCATCGCATGATACCAATTTTTAAAGGATATTTGGATCTTTATTGTTTAGCCTTACATTGTTGATTTTAATGTTACGCTTTCTTACAAAATCTCTCTCTTTTATTGGCTATTATTCAGCACTAATGAACACCATCATTGCACACTGTTTAACAGTAAATTATTTACAAGAGTTATTTAAGTATGCCTATTTTAAAGGTACATTAGTTGTTATAACTCATTGTTTTGCCTTTTTTATCAATATTTAATGAACAGTGTGTGGTTATTTCTGATAACTTATAGTCAGTGAGCAATAACTGTAAAAGCTTTAATATCATAAACTTGGGAATTTCTTATGCTGAAAAATATTCAACCTACACAGACCAAAGCTTGGTCTACGCTACAATCGTTATTTGATGATCACGCAGAGATGCAAATTTCAGAGTTATTTGCAGAAGACGCACAACGATTTGACACTTTTTCTCGTCAATTCAACGAAGATTTTTTATTAGATTTCTCTAAAAATTTAATTACTGAAGAGATTTTAGCAAGTCTATTGGATTTAGCTGAAGAGGTCGATTTATCTGGTGCGATTAAAGCACAGTTCTCAGGTGAGAAAATTAATATTACTGAGCAGCGCGCTGTATTGCACACTGCATTACGTAACCGTAGCAACACACCCGTCTTTGTTGATGGCGAAGATGTGATGCCTAAAATTAATGAAGTACTAGCACAAATGAAAGCATTTTGTGAAAAAGTACATTCAGGTGAGTGGCTAGGTTATACCGGTAAACGTATTACTGATGTAGTAAATATCGGTATTGGTGGTTCTGATTTGGGCCCTTACATGGTAACAGAAGCACTGCGTCCTTATAAAGTCGATGGTATTGAAACACATTTTGTCTCTAACGTTGATGGTACCCACATCGTTGAAACCTTAACTAAGGTTGACCCAGAAACAACGTTATTCTTGATTGCGTCTAAAACCTTCACCACACAAGAAACCATGACCAATGCACACAGTGCTCGCGATTGGTTCTTAAATTTTGCGCAAGATGAAGCGTTTGTGGCGAAACACTTTGCTGCACTCTCTACCAATGCAGCGGCAGTAACCGAGTTTGGTATTGATACCGCGAATATGTTCCAGTTTTGGGATTGGGTTGGAGGACGTTACTCAATCTGGTCTGCAATTGGTTTATCCATTGCATTAACTGTCGGTTTTGATAATTACGAAGAACTATTAGCTGGTGCGCATGAAATGGATCAGCATTTTGCTACGACTGATTTCAAAGATAACATTCCAGTATTATTAGCGGTTATTGGTATTTGGTATAACAATTTTTACGGCGCAGAGTCTGAGGCTATTTTACCTTATGATCAATATATGCATCGTTTCCCTGCTTATTTCCAACAAGGCAATATGGAATCTAATGGTAAATGTACCGACCGTAACGGTGACCCAGTAGATTACCAAACTGGGCCTATTATTTGGGGTGAACCTGGTACAAATGGACAGCATGCTTTCTACCAGTTAGTTCATCAGGGGACTAAGTTAATCCCTTGTGATTTTATTGCTCCTGCCGTAAGTCATAACCCTGCCGGCGATCACCATCCAAAATTACTATCAAACTTCTTTGCTCAAACCGAAGCATTAGCCTTTGGTAAAACTAAAATGCAAGTGGAGTCAGAGTTTACCGCTTCTGGTAAATCGGCAGAAGAAGTAGCTGATTTAGTGCCTTATAAAGTGTTTGAAGGTAACAAACCGACTAACTCTATCCTAGTTAAAAAAATAACGCCTAAAACATTAGGTCAATTGATCGCTATGTACGAGCAGAAGATTTTCACTCAAGGTGTTATTTGGAATATCTTCACTTTCGACCAATGGGGTGTTGAGCTAGGTAAGCAATTAGCAGGACAAATCTTACCGGAATTAAGTAATGATCAATGTGTGGAAAGCCATGACTGTTCCACCAATGGTTTGATTAACGCTTGGAAAGCTTGGAAGTAAGTTTTATCTATCCACTATGAATGACTGCCTCAAATTGTATTAATTTGAGGCAGTCATTCTTTTTAAATCCCTTTATATTTTACTCATCGCTGATAAGTCTTTACTATAACTCTTTGGTGTTATTGTTTTATAACGAATCACACTGAAATACTTATTTAGTTTAAATTACTCTTGTCACTCAAATCATGGCAATAAATCAGGTTAAATGATTGCTCACAACGTTTTATTAAAGAGCTGTTGTAGATAATTTTATATTAGGTAAATAGGTAAAAATAGATAGTACGGAAACTGACTATTATTAAACAATAATAGTCTATTATTGAAATATGGAACGACTAAATTACCGAGATATACATGTTAGAAACAGCCATTCTGGTATTGCTTTACAATAAAGAAATAAAAGACAGTAGTACTTTAAACTCTTTAATCAAATCGAAAGCTCAATATTCAAACGCTAAAATTGTTATTTGGAATAATGGTCCTCAAAAGTTAAATACTATCAACTCTCAAGTTCTTATTGGTTTAGGCTATCAAATAGAAGTTATCCAAACAGTCACTAATGATTCATTAGCGGTTATATACAATCGTTTTATCAGCGATAACAAGGCTAATAAGTATATCTTACTTGATGATGACTCTGAGCTGAGCGAGGAGTTTATCCAAGCTTCTGCTTTGAGCAAACCTGAACACCTATCTTTACCCATTATTACCAGTAACGGAAAAGTACAATATCCAAGTATTGACCGAAAACGTTATTCATCTGAAACAACGATAAAAGATACTAGTCGAGTTACAACGATCGGTAGTGGCTTAGTACTTGGTATTAATATTGTTAATGCGTTAAATGAATATTACGACAGTGTGTTTGATGAACGATTCTATTTGTATGGTGTCGATACTACTTTTTGTTTAAGAGTTCATCTAAGCAACCAAGTTAAAAATATACAGTTAATTTCTGGGTTTGATCATTCATTATCTAAGCTAGAAAGTGAAAGCACAAAAATGAATAATTTCAGGCGCATTGAGAGAAGTTATGAGAGAGGGCTTAAACTTAGATATTATGTACCGTTGCCTAGAGCTATATTTTTGTTATTAAAAACAGGGACTAGTGCATTAAAAAGGAGACTTGTTGGTAAAAAATATCAAGTTAGCTTTTTGTATGTGCTAAAAGCATTTTCATCTGGTAAGCATTATAGGAATAATAGCTAAATACCTACCTCTTATTATTATGACCAAGCGCTTAATACTGAAATTAGATGTAAATTAAACATATTTTTTATTACACTTTTTGTATAACATTATTTTTAATGTTACCCCAATTAATCGGAAAGCACTTTTGCAATTCAGAAAAGATATAAATGGTTTAAGGGCAATTGCTGTTATTGCAGTTGTATTATTTCACTTTAATAATTCATTGATTTCAGGTGGTTTTTCTGGAGTTGATGTGTTTTTTGTTATCTCTGGTTTTTTAATGACTGGAATAATATTCAAAGGTGTTGAAGAAAATAACTTTTCTATTTCAAAGTTCTATATTGCACGAGCAAATAGGATTGTCCCTGCCTTGGCGGTATTATGCTTTTCTTTAATTATATTAGGTTGGTTTTTCCTTACACCGTATGACTATAGTTTTCTAGCGAAGCATATTAAAGGAAGTCTTACATTTAGCTCTAATGTGATGTATTGGAAAGAGTCCGGATACTTCGATACAGATTCTTACTATAAGTGGTTATTACATACCTGGTCTTTATCAGTTGAGTGGCAATTTTATGTTATTTACCCGTTAATTATTGTTTATATGCGTAAAGTAATGAGCATAAAAACAATGAAAAAAACGATTTTATTCGTATTTATTATTAGTTTTTTACTCTCTGTCGTAGTGACTTACCAAGCCCCCCATTTTTCATATTTTATGTTGCCTACTAGAGCATGGGAGATGTTAGCTGGGGGCGTCGCATATCTTTTCCCAATAGTTTTAACAAAACGAAATAAAATAGCCTTTGAATACACAGGGATTATATTGATTCTTAGTACTTATTTTTTCATTTCAGAAAGTGATTTATGGCCTGGGTACTTAGCTATATTTCCCGTTTTGGGAAGTTATTTGATAATACAGGCTCAACGAGCTAATAGCTTGTTAACTGGAAATATGCTTTTTCAACATATAGGAAAATACTCTTATTCTATATATTTATGGCATTGGCCTTTAGTAGTTGTAATACATTATTTTTCATTACCAGGCTTTTATATATATATCGGACTTATTTTGTCTATATTTCTTGGTTTTTTAAGTTATAAATATATAGAAAGACATACATTTAAAGCGAGTATATTTAATCTTCGTAGTCTTTTAAATTATAAGCCTTTAATGATGGTTTTATCTATTTTGGTATTGGCTATTCTCATTCGTAGTCAAAATGGTTTTATTAATTTAGCACCCGAAGAATACAAGTACTTAATTAATAACTCACAACCTAGCCCTCTTAGAGGTGATTGCCATATAAGTAAATATAAAGATCCAAGTGATTCATGTGAGTATTTTAATGAAAATAACGTCTCTTGGGCGACTTTAGGAGATAGTCATTCCACTGAGATTGCTTACGCATTAGCAAAAAAAATACAACCATATGGTATCGGCTTGAAACATTTTAGTTACTCTGGGTGCAAGATATCTTTTGATATGCCTAATGACTTTAGTGATTGTGCAAGATGGTATAATGAGGCTGTTGATTATATAGTTAATGATAAAAAAATAAAAAATGTGGTTATAAATCATAGATTCACAGAGGGGTTATTTGGGGAAGTCGATGTTAGTTCTGAACAACATCTGAAACAAGAAATGACTAAAAGTACCCTTGAGATGGTTAAATCATTCGATGAAATGGTACTTTTGTTAGCTGCAGAAAAGGAAAATATCTATCTATTTTACCCAATTCCTGAGTTACCTGAAAATATCAAAGATCTAGTGAGATTAAAGTATAGAAAACGAAATATTCCAGACAATATAGTTGGAACAAGTCTGCAATGGTATCAAGAAAGAAACAAATATATGATTCATCATTTTGATACAGCAAAATACCCAAGTAATGTTCATCTGTTAAAAGTAGAGGATATTTTCTGTGATTCAAAGAATTGCTATGCTGTCAAAAATGGCGAACCGCTTTATTTTGATGATGATCACCCTTCACTTATTAGCGCAGCTAAGTTAATTCAATCTATAAAGATTAATTAAATTTTAGATTAAAGGAAGGCTGATGAATTATTATCTACCTTCTTATTTTTTTAATTTAATCCATCAAAGTAATACGTAATAGTTATTATTTTAAACTTATAAACACCTCAATATAATTGACATTTCATAACATTAATTTAGAAAATAATTATATATATCAGCCCGATTTGCACATTCTTTACTTATTTAAATTCTATTATGGATGATTGTTTTTAAGTAAGGGAAGTCACTATATGTCTTTCACTGTGCGTGTGAAAAATAACCGTTCTAAAACTACATCTCACTTTTTTAGTTTGATTTTTTCTGTTCCAATTAGTTTATATAAGCAGTATAAGTCCAAACAAAAAGTTACAAAAATGAAACGTAAACTAAAAGGTAATGGAATTAGTTATGCAAATAAAATTTTGTTTAACGAAACTAATGAAAAGCTGTTGTTTATACATATTCCTAAAGCAGCTGGAATGTCTGTTGTGAAAGCATTATATAATCAGAATAGATCGCATCATGCTTCTGCAACAGACTACAAAAAGGAAGATGAAATTAAATTTTCTCAGGCTTTTTCTTTTGCTATTACACGTAACCCATACACCCGATTACATTCAGCATATAACTACCTTAAAAGCGGCGGTATGAATAATATTGATCGTGCATGGTGGGAATTATATTTGGCTAAATATGATAGCTTTGAGTCGTTTATTATTGAAGGTGGCTTAAATTATGCTGTTGAAAATAAAGCGGAACATTTTATTCCTCAATATAAGTTTGTATTCGATGATGATAATAATTTATTGTGTAATTATTTAGGAAAAATAGAAAAGCTTAATGAAACAGAGATTTTATTAACTAAAAAGTTGCAAAAACAGGTTACATTTTCTCACCGTAATGCTGTTAGTAAATCTAGCGTAGATTTAGATGATATTTATACATTAAAAATGTTAGAGATAGTTAACCAATGCTATCAAAAAGACTTTTCTTTGTTAGGTTATGATACCCGATAATCCCCTACGTTAAATCATCAATACTCAGTAAAAATTCTTTTATGTTTTCTGAGTATTGATATTTCAGTTTTAATCTAAGTGATCAATGACGTTGATAACCTGCTCCAAACTAATATCCTTCATAATATGCTCCCCTTTGGCTCTGGCACTCCAAGGCAACTCTGAAATTGGCTTATTATGCTGTAATTGAACATGCTTTTTATAGGCACTGACCACGTTATCTTGACTTAAATAAGGCCCTGTTCTGAGCGGGTTACTGTGACCGTATAAACCAATAACTGGAGTGTTTTGTGTTGTTGCTATATGTGCTGGGCCTGAATCCGGAGCTAAAACTATTTTTGCTTGTTTTAATGTAGCCGTAAGTTGTTTTAGTGACGTCTTCCCAATTAAATTGATTGCCGAGTGTTGCATTAAATCTAGTATGTTGTGGCCTAAAGTGATTTCTCTCGGAGTAGGGGAACCACACAATACAACTTCAAAGCCTTTTTCTATGACGTAGTCCGCAATGGCTGCGTAGCGCTCTGTTAACCAATTACGTTCATCTTTACTTGCGGCAGGGCTGATCACAAAGAGTGGTTTACCAGATGAGCTAATGTTCTGTGCAAAGCTGATATCTGAGTCACTCAATGGAATATTCCATGTTGGTGTGGCTTTATTGATACCAAGGTAATAAGCGAATTCAAAGAAGCTATCTAATACATGCAGAGAAACGGTATCAGGGATCTTTTTATTTGTGAACAGCCATTGACCTTCTTTAGCACGTTTACGGTTAAAGCCTACTTTATGTTTTGCTTTAATACCTACAGTTAAGGCACTTGCTCTTAAAGCTAATTGCATATGTAACAGTGCATCAAATTTCCTATCGGAAAGTTGTTTCCATATCGATTTCATCCCTTTAAAGCCTGTTTTTTTATCAAAAATAATCACTTCAATATTGGGTAAGTCATTTAATAACTGAGCTTCAATTTTCCCCATAATCCAAGTTATTTTAGTAGAAGGCCATTGTTTTTGAATAGCCTGGACCATAGCAACTGCATGACAAACATCACCGATAGCAGATAGACGTAGGAGACATATAGATCTTGGGGCTGATGTAAATAGAGGGATCATAAAAGGTGTTCCAAGTAATTTCATTGAATTATTACTTATGATACTTCATCAACAGTCGAAATTGTATGAATAGAGCTAGAAGTTTAGTGTAATATTTGGCTATCTAACTTTACGAAGTAAAGTAATCAGGACTGAGCGAGAGAAAGTATTAGTTAAAATATTTATTCAAGGCGCTTTTGATAAATGGAATGATGATTATGAAGAATAAAAATGTAGTTTATGGGGCATTAGTTGGACATTATGATGAGATTCCGAAACATAAACATAAAATGGAAGGTTGGGATTATGTCCTCTTCACTGATATATGCAATTTAAAAGAAAAAAATGGCTGGGAAATTAGACCTCTTCAACATTTAGTTAAAAATCAAGATGATGAGAATAATAAAATAAAAACGGCAAGGTGGCATAAAACAAATCCTCATAAATTATTCCCTGAATATGAGTACTCTTTGTGGATTGATACAAATATTAATGTACTTGATAAGACACTTGATAAGTTTATTAATTTAGCTATATCTAATAATGATGAAATTTCTACTATAAAGCATCCCTTGAGGGATTGTATATATGAAGAGGCGGCTGCATGTGAGGCATCGGGTAAAGATGCTCCTGGACCTATAAAAAATGTAGTAAATTTTATTTCAAAAGAAGGTTTCCCTAAACATTATGGTTTATTTGAAACTAATCTTTTATTAAGAAAGCATAATACGGATAAAGTTAAGAGAGTAAGCGAAATATGGTGGGATGTGGTTAATAAATACTCTAGAAGGGATCAATTAAGCTTTTCGTATGCTTTATGGAAGGAAAAAGCGAATTGTACTTATTTATTGGGTGAAAGTAGGTCTGTTAGAAACTTGTCCGGTTTTACTATTTTAGGCGGGCACGGTAGAAATAATAAAAAGAAATACCTTAAAAAAATTAAGAAATTTATTTTTTATATTAAAATAAAAAAGGATATTAAAATCATAAGGATATGTGGTTTTTATTTATTAAAAAGAGATTTTTAATTATTGCTACATTTTTAACACCTTGATACAGATGTAAATAGAGGCATGTTAATATCTTTTCTTTTCGGTAAATGGAATCTCGTCATGTTAAAAACGATTGAGCAAAATAACTGTTATATTATGTTTGATGATAGCTTAATTCGCGATGATATAGAACGTTGTTTTGATCCTCAACACTGGCAACAACTTAATAAAGTAACTGGTAGTGCGACTGGGCGAGGGACAACCTGGTTTGTGCAATTAGATTCGATGCAAGGCGCGCTTCGCCATTATCGCCGTGGCGGGTTGCTTGGTAAAATTATCTCTGACCATTATTTATTCAATGGCTGGGGAAAGACGCGCTCAATTGCTGAATTTAATCTACTTCACAAGCTTAAGAGTCTTGATGTAAATGTTCCACGTCCAATAGCCGCACGAGTAATAAAAAATGGGCCTTTTTATCAAGCGGATTTGTTATCTGAAAAAATTCCTGATGCGCAGGATTTAGTTGACATTTTACGTCAACGTAGGTTGAACGAAGCTGAATACCATGCGATAGCAATACAGATAAAAAAAATGCATAAAGCACAGATTAATCATACGGATTTAAACATCCATAATATTCTGTTGGATAAGCAAGGAAAAGTTTGGATCATTGATTTTGATAAGTGTAATGAACAAACTGGCGATAGTTGGAAACAAGCTAACATAAGTCGTCTACTGCGTTCTTTTAATAAAGAGGTTAATAAACGTAAAATTCAGTGGAGCTTAGATGATTGGAGTCTCTTTTTAAAGAGCTACCGGGATTAAGTCGTATTTAGTTTTCTAATTAGTATGTCATAGGGTATTAATACCCATAATTTTATTAATAATTATTTATCGGGATAGTCGATGTTGAAAAGTACAACAACAAAATGGAAAATACATATAGGAGCGCATAAAACGGCAATTACTGATATTCAAAATATTGCTGAAACAAAAAGAGAAGCGCTTCATTCTCAAGGAATTGACTACCTCTCCCGTTCTGATCTTCGAAAGTGTAAAGCACTTGCTAAACCAGGTAGCTTAAATTGGAGGCATAAACTTAATGGGAAATTCTTAAAAAGTGCCTTTTATAGCCGTATTAAACCTCTCCGAAGAGGTTGCGATACCGTTGTGATTTCAGAAGATAATTTTTTAGGTTGGTCAACAGGGCTACTTGGTTCTGATTTTTATTCACCAACTTCTGAATATTTAAATATAATTTCTGCTTTAAGTGAGGAAACTGAAGTTTCTGTTTTTCTTTCAATAAGACCACAAGTTGAGATAATTCCATCTGCATACATTGAAGTTATTCGTTCTCAAGCATTACAAGGCGGATTTGAAGGGGTGAAAAAAGAGATAATTGAAAATCCTCCTAGCTGGTTAAGTTTGGTTAGGGTTCTGAAATCTAACCTTCCTAATGTTAAAATATCAGTATGGACGATGAAAGATTATTTACAGAATAAAAATGCAGTATTATCACATTTTTTTGGCATTGATTTTCCTGATTTTGAAGATATTAAAGCACCTATTAATACCAAGTCACTCTCGGCTGAAGCCATTAGCAAAATAGAGTTAATTAATACTGATGTGCCAGCTAAAAAATATAAAAGGCAAGTCTCTGATATCATTAAAAATAATCAAGGTGATACAAAGTTTTCACCCTTTAATGATAGTGAGCGAATGATGCTCGCTAAGCAATATTACCTAGATATTCAAGGGATTAAAAAGGAGTTTCCTGGAGTCTTATTTGAAATTTAATTAATCATTTAACTTGTTATTTTGAATAAGATTGCTCATCGCTTTACTTGTTTTAAGTAGAGCGCCTTGATTCTTTTCAACAAATGCTAATGCTTGTTCCCCTTGCTCATTTTGTACCTGTACATTTGCGAATAAATACTTTACTGCATTAGCAATTTCTCTGGAATCATGGCAAACAGTACAGGCGCCTAATGCTATTAATTGCTCTGTGATCTCTTTAAAATTAAAATAACTTGGGCCATTTAAAATAGGCTTTTTAAGTGCAGCCGCTTCAAGTAGGTTATGTCCGCCGACCTTATCACCAATTAAGCTACCAGCAATGAAACAAACATCTGCTGAACCCAGCAATATCATCATCTCACCCATAGTATCGCCAAGATAAACTTGAGTTTGTTCTGTTATGTTGTGTTGGCTGCTTCTTGATATGACCGATAACTTATTTTTGGTAATGAGTTCTTGTACTGAGCTAAAGCGTTCTGGGTGACGCGGCACGATAATTAATAATGCCTCTGGTATGCTCGTTAATACTTGTTGATGAGCTGCAATAATCTGTTCATCTTCGCCTTTATGTGTGCTTGCCGCAATCCATACAGGTCGAGTATTGCCCAAAGCTGTTCTTAACTTCTTCGCTTCGTCTAATTGTGTTGGTGTCACTTTGATATCGAATTTAATAGAGCCTGTCACTTGAGTTTGCTGCGCAGAAAGACCAAGCTTAATAAAGCGTTTTGCGTCTTGTTGAGTTTGCGCTAAGACAAAATCAATATTTCTCAGTAATAGATTAAAGATGAAAGGAAATTTTTTATAACGTGCTGCAGATCTTTCTGATAATCGAGCATTAATAACCGTCACAGGGATATTCTTACGTTGGCAACAATACAGTGTATTAGGCCAAAGCTCGGTTTCCATTATAAATAATGCTCTAGGTTGCATACGCTTGATAAAGCTTTTAACAGCAAAAGTGAAATCTAAGGGCATATAACGGTGCTCAACCAAATTTCTTAACTTTTCAACTTCATTAGCACCGGTGCTGGTGGTGGTAGTCAGAATTATATTAAGAGAAGGAGTTTGTTGCTTAAGTGCTTTAATCAAAGGAGTAATAGCAACGACTTCACCTACAGAAACAGCATGAACCCAAATTGGGTTCTCAAATGGTTTTTGAATAGCTGGCGTTAATCCAAAATGCTCTTTCCAACGTTTTCCAAATTTAGGTTTGTTAGGCTTTGGTTTGTATAGACCAATTAGAAAAACTGGTGCAATCAATATTAATAAAAGACGGTAAGTTAAACGTAAAAGCATATTATCAATTATTCGCTGTTTGCTAAAAAGATGTAGTGTACACTACTCTTCTTTGTTTTTAGTTCAAATTGTAGGGTAAATCAATGCATGCATCACTATCAAATATAGAAAGAAAGTCGTTAAAATTTCTTCTTTATGTTGAGCAAAATTACTCTTTCGATATCCTTCGTCCAATACAAAAAGAAGCTCTTAATCAAGGTTATCAAGTCAAATGGTTAGTCGTTGGGAAAGAAGCATCTGCTCAATATCTGCAAGATAATGAGTCTCTGCTAATCTCAATCGATGAGGCTATTGCTTATAAACCTGATGCTGTTTTTGTTCCTGGAAATCATGTTCCAGGTTTTATACCAGGAATTAAAGTACAAGTTTTTCATGGATTAAATCAAAGTAAGCGAGGTAACACTTATCCTGAGAGAGGACTCTTTGATCTTTATTGTACTGAAGGACCGCAGCGTACAGGCATGTTGAAGGATGCGATTAAAAATAAAACTCATTGCAAAGTAGTTGAAACAGGTTGGGTTAAGTTAGACGCTTTATTTCAGTATCAGCCTCAAAGTACTTTTTCTCGCCCTCAAATTTTGTTCTCATCAACTTTTTCTACTTCATTATCCTGTGCTGAGCTTGTTTATGAAGAAATTAAGAGATTAAGTCAGGATAGTCAGTGGCAATGGTTAGTCACTTTACATCCTAAAATGGCAAAGCAAACAGTAGAAAAGTACAAGGCTTTACAGGGGGACAACTTAGTCTTTTTTGGTAATGATCAGGTTATTGAAGCATTGCATCGAGCTGATTTAATAATTTGCGATAATTCATCTATTTTTCAAGAGTTCCTATTATTGAATAAGCCTGTTGTGACTGTTAACAATCGAGCACCTTTAAATTGTTTCATTAACATAACAGAAGCTGCCGAATTAAAAGGAGCTATTCAACAAGCTTTATCGCCATCTAATACCTTAAAAGAGCACATTAAAGCTTATGGACCAGCGATAACGCCTTACTTAGATGGTCAATCCTCTGGAAGAATTTTATCTGCAGTTGATGAAATGATTGAAGGTGGTTGGCAAGACACAAAACCGCGTAATTTTATCCAAAATATTAAAATGCGTAAAAAGCTAAAATATTGGAAATATTAAATAAATCGATGATTGTTGTGGGAGACTCCTACTTATCTGATTTGATTGGTTTTAAGGGATAAGATACTCTACACATCATATATTTATTTTTTATAGTTTTTGATAATTAATCATTAAAGCAGAAAAATAGGCAACTATTTTTCTTAGATTAATCAATAATCTTTTACTCGTATTCTTTTTAGGTTGATAAGTCCCTTTAAGAGTCGGTCTTCATTTTATCAATTTTTTGGATTTAAAACTAACATGATCAATGTTTTAGCTGTGACACACCATGCCCGTGAAAATATTAACCCTATACGTCCTGAAGCATCTCAAATAATAGGGTTACATAAAACAGGGAAAGTACGAGTCACTGCATTGTGTAATCCAAACTCCCCACTTATCGCGTTGTTTGAGTCACATGGGATAGAAGTGTTCACTGATAAGTTAAATAAGAAATTTTCATTAACTTCTATTAAAAAAATCAAACAGCTGATTAAAGATCGCGATATTAAAATTCTTCATCTCTTTAATAATATTGCTTGCTGTAATGGTGCGATGGCAGCTATCGGTACGGATGTGAAAGCAATTGCTTACAGAGGGCAGACTGGCAATATGAGTCGGATAGATCCTTTAAGTTACTTAACATTGCTTCATCCTCGCTTAGACAAAATTATTTGTGTTGCAAAGGCTGTTGAGCTAGAGCTTAAAACTCATCTTGGCCGACATAAAGATAAAGCCGTAACTGTCTACAAAGGTCACGATAGCAGCTGGTACCAAAACCCTAAAGCTGATTTATCAGATTTAAAATTAGCAGACGGTAGCTTTGTAATTTCATTAGTTGCTAATTTAAGACCCCGTAAAGGATTACCTGTTTTGATGGAAGCATTATCTCTATTGCCGAAGGATACAAATCTAGATGTTTTATTAGTAGGGGCAGATCCTTCATCGCCACAAATACAAGCTTTGATTGAGTCAAGCGGACGTGTTGGTCGTGTTCATGCTCTAGGTTATCGAACTGATGCCCCTGAAGTTGCTGCTGCTTCTGATTTAACGGTTTTGCCAACAACCAAACGAGAAGGCTTATGTCGTGCTGTGTTAGAAGCTAACTCCTATGGTATCCCAGCTATCGTTTCTGATACCGGCGGTAATGCAGAATTAGTGAAAGATGGTCACTCAGGTATTGTTGTGCCGCCATCTAAACCTCAAGAGTTAGCTGATGCAATTATGAAGTTATATAATGACAGAGAATTATGTGCGCTTTACGGTAAAAATGCTAAAGAAAGAGCTGTCAATAAATTTAATGTCGAACAAGGAGTGCAGGCGACACTTTATGTTTATTTATCGCTGGTTTAATGAGCATTTTAAAGCCGCCTCTAAAAATCAAAAAAAATTATTGTTAATTTATGTAACATATTAATTTTTATAAACTAAACTAGAGCTTTAAAGTCGTAAAACTGTACATATTTGATGTTATTTAAATAATAACTTTAAATATGATTCTAGGTATAAAAATGAAAAAAGTATTATTTGTTGTCCATAATTTAAAGTTTGGTGGTATCCAGAAGATAACTGTCGAATTGGCTAGGGCATACGCCTCATTAGGTAATGAGGTTCATATTGTCTGTCTAGAAAAAGGACAATCAATTAAACTAGATTTTGAATGTCAATTACATACTTTAGATATGAAGTCATTTTTAAAAAGAAACCCTTTATTAGCGTTGTATTATGTAAGTTATAAATTGCTTTTTAGACACATTGTCCCTTCATGTGAGTTATTTCTTTCTAAGCCAATATTCAAGCCTCTACTATTAAATCTATTAAAAACTTTAGAGTCAGAAAAAAAGTTTGATGCTATTTTTATTAGAGGGTTACGTTCAATTAAGCGTACTTGGTGGCTTGACCGTGATGATATAGTTAATAGCCTTCATTTGCCTTATCAGTTTAAAACCCATAATAATTTTTTAATGAAAGATTACTGCCTTAGAACCAATCGTTGCCTTTTCCAAGATAAACTTTATTTTGCTGTCTCGGAACATATCACATCGCCTGTTGTTAATATGCTTGCTGAAAATAGTATACAACCTAAAAAATTTGAGGCGATACATAACCCTTGTGATATCGAACGAGTCAAACTATTAAGCAAAGAAAATGTAGACGTTTATTCTGGGAAATATATCTTAGGTATAGGACGTTTGACCAAACAAAAAAGATTTGATCTATTGATAAAAGCTTACCATGAAGCAAATGTTAAAGATTATAAATTAGTAATATTAGGAGAAGGAAACCAAAGGTGTGAACTTGAAAAACTCATTGCTGAATTAGGGTTGGGAGATTCAGTTATTATGCCTGGTTTTGTGTGTAATCCTTACCCTTGGTATAAAGCCGCTTCATTATTTGTTTTAAGCTCTGATTGTGAAGGCTTTGGTAATGTGATTGTTGAGGCTCTTGCGTGTGGAGTCCCTGTGATTAGCACAGACTGTGGTCCGGTTCATGAAATTTTAACTGCAGAGCTTAGCCAAGGTCTAACTCCAACTGGAGATTATTTATTATTATCAGAAAAAATAAATCAATACTTAATCTCGCCGGTCATTCCCAATCAAGAAAGTATTGAGCGATTTTCATTTGAAACAATTATTTCACGACAATTGGGGTTAATTGATAAAGGCGAGAAAAAACTCCAAAACCGTGAATCTATTGCTTCATAGAACATAAATTTAAGCTCTTAGATATGATTTATAGTTAAATAGAAAAGTAGTTGATTTTAGTGCATTATATTTAAAATAAATACGTTAACTTACATATCTTGATTTAATAAAGGAATAAAAAATGTCCACATATAAGCTAATAGAAATAGCTGAAACCAAACAACGTTTAGAAAATGAACAAGCTATTCTTGTGGATACGCGTGATGCACAGTCTTATGCAGCTGATCATGCAGAAGGTGCTTTTAATTTAAATAATGAAACACTCAAAGAGTTTTTTGAAAAAGTGCAGTTTAATACACCTGTATTTGTTGTTTGTTACCATGGTAATAGTAGTAAAGGTGTTGCTCAATATTTAGCTGATCAAGGTTATAAAGATACTTATAGTGTTGAAGGTGGAATGGCTATGTGGCGTGAATTATACCCAATGACTTAAGCTGTAAATTTATGCATAAAGTTAATTAGATAAAAATAGTTAGGAATTTAGGAATAGTAATGAGCGTAGTTGAAACAGACAGTATTGATGCTATTGGCATGGAAAAGGAAGCGAAACGTGTATTTTTAAGTATTATTGATCCGTTAGTTTGGGATCATGATGATGTACATCTTTTTACTCTACAAGAAAAAATTAATACTTATTTGTACTTCATTGAGTCTGGAGAGTTATTAAAGGCACTGCCTGATGCTAAAGGATTTGATATTGCGATTGAGTTGATTCTTAAACATATGCCAACAGATCAAGCGATTACCTTTTTTGATAAAACCACACAAATATTATTAGATCAGGGAATTATCTTTGTTTTTGGTCCGAATAAAAATACTGGATATGCGGAGCAACAAAGCTAACTTAACAGTCTTTATTAAGGGTATTTAGTTTACCCTTAATTATTTTATTTCATATTATTGAGCTTCATTTTTGCATTTTCTATGCGATTCCCCAGTTAAACTTTATTTTCTCCAATTATGTGATCAATTTGTAAATTATCGTTTGCCCCCGTACCACGTATTTGTGATAATCCGCACCAGATATATCCGCACATATTCTTTATTAAATCTAAATGTAATCAGGAGAAACAGATGCCTTCTCGTCAAGAGTTAGCTAATGCCATTCGTGCTCTTAGTATGGATGCAGTTCAACAAGCCAATTCAGGTCACCCTGGCGCACCAATGGGGATGGCAGATATTGCACAAGTGCTATGGACTGACTTTCTTAAGCACAACCCAACTAATCCAGATTGGGCTGACCGCGACCGCTTTATTCTATCTAACGGTCATGGCTCAATGCTTATCTATTCTCTATTGCATCTAACTGGTTATGACCTGTCAATCGAAGACCTTAAAAACTTCCGTCAATTGCATTCAAAAACACCGGGTCATCCAGAGTATGGTTATGCGCCGGGTATTGAAACAACCACGGGTCCACTAGGCCAAGGTATCACTAACGCTATTGGTATGGCGATTGCTGAAAAATCTTTAGCTGCGCAATTCAATAAAGAAGGGCACGATATCGTTAACCACAACACTTACGCTTTCTTAGGTGATGGTTGTTTAATGGAAGGTATCTCGCATGAAGCTTGCTCATTAGCCGGCACATTAGGTCTAGGCAAACTGATTGCATTCTGGGATGACAACGGTATCTCTATCGATGGTGAAGTAGAAGGTTGGTTCACTGACGATACACCTAAACGTTTTGAATCTTACGGATGGCAAGTACTGTCAGTAGACGGTCATAATGCAGAAGAAATCAAAGCGGCGATTATTTCAGCGAAAGCAGAAACCACTAAACCAACGATTATCTGTTGTAAAACTATCATTGGTTTCGGCTCACCAGCTAAGCAAGGCACACACGATTGTCACGGTGCGCCATTAGGTCACGATGAAATCGCAGCAACTCGCAAAGCCTTAGGTTGGGAGTACGGTCCATTTGAAATCCCAGCTGACGTTTACGCAGGTTGGGATAACAAAACACAAGGCCAAGCGGCAGAGCAATCTTGGGATGAAAAGTTCGCAGCCTACGCAGCGGCTTACCCAGAGCTAGCAGCAGAATACAAACGTCGTGTTAATAATGAACTACCTGCTGAGTGGGAAGCGAAATCTTCTGCTTACATTGCTGATTTACAAGCAAACCAAGCGAATATTGCAACACGTAAAGCCTCACAAAACTGTATCGAAGCTTACGGTGCAATGTTGCCTGAGCTACTAGGTGGCTCTGCGGATTTAGCGCCATCTAACCTAACCATGTGGTCTGGTACTAAAGCGATTACGGCTGATGATGCATCAGGTAACTACTTACACTACGGTGTTCGTGAGTTTGCAATGGCGGCTATCATTAACGGTATCGCATTACACAAAGGCTTTGTACCTTACGGTGCAACTTTCTTAATGTTCATGGAATACGCGCGTAATGCATTACGTATGTCTGCATTAATGAAGCAACGTGCAATTCAAGTGTTTACACATGATTCAATTGGTCTAGGTGAAGATGGTCCAACACACCAACCTGTAGAGCAAATTGCCAGCTTACGTTTAACACCTAACATGAATACATGGCGTCCATGTGACAGCGTTGAATCTGCTGTTGCTTGGAAATTTGCTATTGAATCGGTTGATGCACCAACGTCATTGATTTTCAGTCGTCAAAACCTAAAACCACAAGCGCGTGATGCACAGCAATTAGCTGACGTTGCTAAAGGTGGTTACGTATTATTGGACTCTGAAGCAGCTGCTGAGATTATCTTAATCGCAACCGGCTCAGAAGTTGAATTAGCGATGCAAGCGGCTGCTGAACTAACAACACAAGGCAAAGCGGTACGTGTGGTATCGATTCCTTGTACAGAGCAATTTGAGCTGCAATCAGCAGAATACAAAGAGTTAGTATTACCGGCGGCAGTGACTAAACGTGTTGCTATTGAAGCGGGTATTGCAGATTACTGGTACAAGTACGTTGGCTTAAACGGCAAAGTGATTGGTATGACAACCTTTGGTGAGTCTGCGCCAGCGGATCAACTGTTTGAAATGTTTGGTTTCACTGTTAAGAACGTTGTAGAAACAGCTAACGCTTTATAATCAACTTTTACGATTTATAAGCTTTAAAATGAGCCCCAATCATATATTTATGATTGGGGCTCATTTATTTTTCTATTACTCACACTCTTCTAAAATATGATAAAGCAATGTATGCGGTGCATAGTTATCATGATCATATTTCCAGGTTAACTTATATAACGGCGCGTCAGCTTGCTTTAGCTTTTGTTTAATTGGAGTTGTAGGCAGTGAAAATAATCCTGCTCTTTGTACTAGATGCGGGCCATCTGCGCTAACCTTTAAGGTGTTATCCCAAATTTCTGTTGATGCTTTATCAACGGATATTAATCTTTGAAACTGGTAGTGAAATATAAAATAAGGAGTGATACCTAATCCTTTTCTCACTAAAGGGTTAAACCAGTGTCTTGTATTTTTAATGTTGTTATTGAATAGCCTTGAAAACAAAGTTGTCATTTTTATTTGTAGTTCAGTAGGTTTATCAAAGTCGTTTTTAATCCAATATTGTTCCATTAGTTCATAAAGTTTAATGGTGATAGGGTTACCTACTTGAGAAGCAAAGAACCAACTAGCAATAAGTCTATCTTTGCCTGGGCGCTCAAAAGCAAAAAATCCAGATTGGCTGTATTTGTCTATCCATTGGTCTAACGGTTTATTACAAAAAGTAGTACTGTCAGCCCAAACACCACCATATTCATGTAGTAATTTTAAGCGTAGAAGGTCTGACCGGTGAGCAGGTGATAGCTTAGATAATACTTTTTCAGGTGTTTCTAATGTTACATAATCATGCTGGTTATGCTTATCTAGTACAATTACTTCCCAAGTTGGGTTTTTTTCAATCCAAGATTTTATGCACTTTTTTACAAGGTAGGGGGCATTCTCAATGCCTTGATACCAGAGTAACCAAATTTTTCTAGGTATTAGTTTTTTCTGTTCTGTCAAAGGTATACCTTTAGAAAACGTATTTCATTTATATCTAGTACGCTGGTCATTGTTGCAGAAGTATAAGCGTTTTTGATTCAGTCATAAAATAAGCGTATTGAGACTTAGGGTTAATTAAAGGCGAGTATTATTGATTTTCTTAGTGCTTGTAGCAAGTTTTGTATGGTAAATAATGAGAATATGACACTAAATTACTTCTTGCTAGTTAGCATATCAAAAAAGAGAGCTGATTTATCAAGCCCTCTTATAAAGCTTACAGAAAAGTTAGAAATGTTAATTAAGCTGTTAACAGGTTTAATAACTGTTGATCTAACTTTATTTGATCTAAAGTGAAATTACGGATC
This sequence comes from Psychromonas arctica, assembly GCF_036697365.1. GTDB lineage: Bacteria > Pseudomonadota > Gammaproteobacteria > Enterobacterales > Psychromonadaceae > Psychromonas > Psychromonas arctica_A. Next base: position 188,080 of record NZ_JBAHZA010000004.1, on the reverse strand, counting down.
CCTTCTGCCAGTTTTTCTGTTGCCATTGCATCTTCATTTAATGACCATCGAAATTCACTTTCAGTTAAAGGTGAAATCTGTTGTTTAGGTGTGTTTGGATCTTTTAATTTTTGTACGATTGGCGCATTACTATTTTGTAACTCAGCCATTAAATCAGGGCTAATAGTCAGCCGATCGCAACCAGCTAGGGCTAACACCTCTTCTACACTTCTGAAACTAGCCCCCATTACAACGGTTTTATAACCTTGCTGTTTGTAGTAGTTATAGATGTTAGTAACCGAAATAACACCTGGATCTTGATCCGCTGGGTAGGATTTTTTTCCTGTCTCTTTTTTGTACCAATCTAAAATACGGCCCACAAAAGGAGAAATAAGGTATACATTGGCTTCTGCGCAGGCTTGTGCTTGAGCAAAGCTAAATAACAAGGTTAAGTTACAATTAATTCCTTCTTTCTCAAGTGTTTCTGCTGCTTCAATCCCTTCCCATGTAGCAGCCAATTTAATAAGAATACGGTCGTTTGTAATACCAGCTTGATTGTACAAAGTGATTAACTTACGCGCTTTGATAATCGAACCTTGCGTATCAAAGGAAAGACGGGAATCAACCTCTGTAGAAATGCGTCCAGGAATGGTTTTAAGTATTTCTAATCCAACCAACACCGAAAGCTTATCACTGGCATCGATCACTTGTTGCTGTGCGTCTTGTGATTGTTGTTTGGCCCACTCTGTTGCTTGCGTCAATAGCTCTTTATATTGAGGTAAAGAAGCCGCTTTTAATAATAGAGAAGGGTTCGTGGTTGCATCTTGAGGCTGGTATTTTGCAATTGCTTGCACATCGCCAGTGTCTGCCACCACGGTAGACATTTGTTTTAATTGTATTAATTGGTTGCTCATAAATATTTCCATCATGATTGTTATATTTTATTAGTAACAAGCCTGAGGTGCTTAAGCAAGTAAGATTTTAGATAAATATTGTGGTTTAACAGTTTTAAAATATTTTACGTGAACTTGCTCTCTTTTTATCAATATTAGGAGTGCATTTTTTTTAATAATGTTTAGATTTCTACTCATCGAAACGATTGCGCAATCGTTTTTTTAGTGTTTTTATCGAAAATATCTATTTACAGAGTGGCTAATAAAAAAGGATGGAAAATGAAAAAATCTGCATTATTGAATGCCAAGCTATCTCATTGTATTGCTTCATTAGGACATTTTGACGAGATCACTATTTGCGATGCGGGCTTACCTATCCCTATTCAAGTTGAGCGTATTGATCTTGCTTTAACACATGGTGTACCGAGCCTCTTAGAAACGATTGAAGTGGTATTGAGTGAGATGCAAATTACTGGGGCGATAATCGCTGAAGAGATGAAAATGATTAGTCCTGAGTTACATGATGCGTTATTAGCGGCTATTAAGAAATATCAAGCCATCGATATAACTTATGTTAGCCATGATACTTTCAAAGTAAAAACGATAGATAGCAAAGCGATTGTCCGTACCGGAGAATGTACACCATACGCTAATGTGATTTTTCAATCTGGTGTAGTTTTTTAAATTGATGATGCGAGAAATATGATGAGAGAGCCGATATTACAACTCACTGAAATCCATAAATCATTCCCTGGTGTGAAAGCGCTAGATGGGGCGTCTTTAAATGTATACCCAGGACAAGTAATGGCTTTGTTAGGGGAGAATGGTGCTGGAAAATCAACGTTAATGAAGGTGATTACTGGTATCTATACATTAGATGCTGGTGAGGTTTGGTATGAAAATATCAGTGTTAGTTTTAAAGGTCCAAGAGACTCACAACAAGCGGGCATCAGTATTATTCATCAAGAGTTGAATTTATTACCGGCTTTAACAATTGCGGAAAATATTTTTTTAGGGCGTGAAATGACCAATCGCTTTGGTGCGATTAATTGGTCTGCCATGTATCAAAAAGCCGATCAATTATTAGCGCGTCTAAAAGTAAAGCATAAGTCTTCAACTATTCTCGGTGAGTTGAGTTTAGGTGAGCAGCAAATGGTAGAGATAGCTAAAGCACTCTCCTTTGAGTCGAAAGTGATCATTATGGACGAGCCTACAGATGCATTAACAGATAGTGAAGTGGACGCGTTATTCACTGTGATTAATGAGTTACGCGATGAAGGCTATGGGATTGTTTATATCTCACACCGTTTAAAAGAGATTTTTGAAGTGTGTGATGACATAACTATTTTACGCGATGGTAAATTTATTGCTGAAAAGCCGGTTGCCCAAATAGATGAAGACAAATTAATTGAGCTGATGGTAGGGCGCCGTTTAGATGAACAATATCCACGTATTCCTTGTGTACATCAGAGTAACTGCTTAACCATTAAAAGTCTCTCTGGAGAGGCTATAAATAACGTAAGTTTTACGTTAAAGCATGGTGAGATTTTAGGGATATCTGGGTTAATGGGGGCCGGCCGAACGGAACTGATGAAAGTGATTTATGGTGCATTACCACGCCATACTGGAGATATCATATTAGAAGGTGAGGTCATTAACCCTTGTTCTACATTGCAAGGGCTACAGCATGGTATTGCTTATATTTCAGAAGACAGAAAAGGTGATGGTTTAGTACTTGGTTTATCTGTGAAGGACAATATGTCGTTGTGCACACTTAAAAGCCTTTCTAGTGGGTGGCAGTTAAAACATCAAGAAGAGCGCTCAGCTGTTAATGACTTTATCGGCCTTTTTAACATTAAAACCCCTTCAATGGATCAAGTTATTGGCAATTTATCCGGTGGTAATCAACAGAAAGTTGCCATCGCTAAGGGATTGATGACAAAGCCTAAAGTACTGATCTTAGATGAGCCAACACGTGGCGTAGATGTAGGTGCAAAGAAAGAGATCTATCAACTCATTAACAAATTCAAAGCCGAAGGCATGAGTATTATTTTGGTGTCGTCGGAAATGCCTGAAGTATTAGGAATGAGTGATCGTATTTTGGTAATGCATCAAGGCCAAATTAGTGGTGAGTTTAGTGCACAAGAAGCAGATCAAGAAAAACTAATGGCTTGTGCTGTTGGTAAAAATCACAATGAGGTAGCAGCATGAGTTCAAACATTACAGCCCCACAAGTTAATCAGTCTAAAAGGCATATTTTTACTAAAGCTTGGTTTATTGAGCAAAAATCATTAATTGCTTTGATTGCCTTGATCGCAGTGGTATCTGTGCTTAATGAGTACTTTTTTACGCTTGATAACCTACTCAATATTTTGCGACAAACTTCAGTGATTGCGATTCTTGCTGCTGGTATGACATTAGTCATTTTAACTGCTGGTATTGACTTAAGCGTAGGTTCAATACTCGCATTATGTGGTGCTTTTGCTGCCAGTATGATTAGTTTAGAGATTTCTGTATTTATTGCTATTCCACTCTCTTTATTAGGCGGAGCAATACTAGGCTCAATGACTGGGGTAATTATATCTAAGGGGAAGGTGCAGGCATTTATCGCGACACTAGTGATGATGACATTACTTCGAGGGGTAACCATGGTGTATACCGATGGTCGTCCTATTTCTACGGGCTTTACTGATGTTGCAGATCATTTTGCTTGGTTTGGTACTGGCTACTTATTTGGTATTCCTGTACCAGTGTGGTTAATGATTCTTGTCTTCGCTGGGATTTGGTACTTACTTAATCATACTCGCTTCGGTCGTTATGTTTACGCCTTGGGCGGCAATGAGTCAGCGACTAAATTATCAGGTATCAATGTCGACCGCATCAAAATCGGTGTGTATTCCATTTGTGGTTTACTGTCAGCATTAGCCGGAATCATTATTACTTCGCGGTTATCATCGGCTCAACCGACGGCTGGTATGGGCTATGAACTCGATGCTATTGCTGCCGTGGTCGTTGGCGGAACTAGCCTTGCTGGTGGTCGTGGTTACATTATGGGGACTCTGATAGGGGCATTAATTATTGGAGTGTTAAATAATGCATTAAATCTATTAGATGTGTCTTCATATTTTCAAATGATAGTAAAAGCAGCAGTAATTTTGTTAGCGGTACTAGTAGATAACAAACAAAAGTAAACCCAATATTTTTTAAACCCAAAAAAGGAAAGTCCAATGAAAAAATTAACAACATTAATTTCAGCGGCAGTCATTTCAGCAACATTCAATGCTAGTGCGATGGCGCAAGACACGATTGCAATGGTTGTTTCAACATTGAATAACCCATTCTTTGTTTCAATGAAAGAGGGGGCAGAGAAAAAGGCTGATGCATTAGGTTATAAAATAATTGTACTGGATTCACAAAATGATCCGAGTAAAGAGTTAGCTAATGTTGAAGACCTATTAGTTCGTGGAGTGAAAGCTATTTTAATCAACCCTACGGATTCTGATGCAGTATCAAACGCAGTGCGTTTAGCTAACCGTGCATCAATACCTGTATTCACTTTAGATCGAGCGGCTAACAATGGCGAAGTAGTTAGTCATATCGCGTCAGATAATGTCGCTGGTGGGGAAATGGCAGGTAAGTTTATTCGTGAAAAAATCGGTGAAAATGCGAAGGTGGTTCAGCTAGAAGGTATTGCAGGCACTTCAGCGGCACGTGAACGTGGTGAAGGTTTTATGAAAGCTGTTGAAAGCCAAGGCTTGGATCTATTAGCCAGTCAACCAGCTGACTTTGACCGTACTAAAGGCCTTAACGTCATGGAAAACTTATTATCGTCTCAACCTGAAACACAAGCTGTATTTGCACAAAATGATGAAATGGCACTAGGTGCTTTCCGTGCAGTGCAAGCTTCAGGTAAGAATATATTTATTGTAGGTTTTGATGGAACTGATGATGGTATTGCGGCAGTTAAACGTGGGTTATTAGGGGCAACTATTGCACAGCAGCCTGCTTTGATTGGCGAAATTGGTGTTCAATCAGCTGTTGATACGTTAACCGGTAAAAGCGTCGATAAAAATATTCCCGTACCACTAATGATGGTAGTTAAATAAGCTTAGTGAATAAAACTCGATACTAGTGTTATTTGTACCTATTATAGGCTCTAGTTGTCGGTTTTTATAAGCGCTTATACATTATAAGCGCTTAAATATTCACTATTAATAAGTCTATTTTCAATATTTAATAAAGGTTTATTTATGCGTCAACTTACGGTGCTAGGAAGCGTTAATGCGGATCATGTTGTTAAAGTGGATAATTTTCCTCGACCTGGTGAAACATTACATGGGCATAACTACAGAGTTATTGCTGGTGGTAAAGGGGCAAATCAAGCAGTAGCAGCATCCCGTCTAGGAGCAAATGTTAATTTTATTGCTAGTGTTGGTGATGATAGTTTTGGTATGAGAATTCGTAAAAACTTTGAGCAAGATGGCATCAATGTAGAAGGGGTGATGATAGAAGAAAATACCCCAACTGGTATCGCTATGATTCAAGTATCAGCAAGTGGTGAAAATAGTATTTGTATTTGTGCTGAAGCCAATGCATGTTTAACCCCGCAAAGAGTTACACCTCATCAAAGTAAAATCGAAAATGCAGATATTTTATTACTGCAGTTAGAAGTCCCTATTGAAACCATTGAAAAAGCAGCAGAAATTGCTACTCTATCCGGTACGACCGTAGTACTTAACCCAGCCCCTGCACAAGCATTAACCGATCATCTTCTTGCTTTAGTGAATATCATTACGCCTAATGAGACGGAAGCAGAAATATTAACTGGGATTAAAGTCTTTGATGATCAATCAGCCCAACAAGCTGCCAATGTATTGCATGGTAAAGGCATAGAAACGGTATTAATCACCCTAGGTAGTAAAGGTGTTTGGTTAAGTAAAGGCTCTAGTGGCCAACGAATTGAAGGTTATCGTGTACAGGCCATTGATACTACAGCTGCAGGTGATACGTTTAATGGTGCTTTGTTAGCAGGGTTACTAGAAGATAAGAGCTTAGATAATTCGATTGTTTTTGCCCATGCTGCTGCGGCATTAACTGTAATGGGGGAGGGAGCTCAATCATCCATACCCTATCGGAATGACGTAGAGGCATTTTTAAGTAAACAAAGATAACCAAACTAAGGAATTCATAACATAATGGCCACTATTAAAGATGTAGCAAAGCATGCGCAAGTTTCTACCTCCACAGTTAGCCATGTATTAAATAAAACACGTTATGTTAGCGAAGAGATCACTGAGAAAGTAAAAGCAGCGGTTGAGCTGCTAAATTACACACCTTCAGCACTAGCTAGAAGCTTAAAACTTAAAAATACTCGTACCTTTGGCATGCTGGTTACAACCTCAATTAATCCTTTTTTTGCTGAAGTTGTAAAAGGGGTTGAGCGTCGTTGTTATGAGCAAGGGTATAATTTATTACTGTGTAATACAGAGGGTGATTTCGAACGCTTACGCTTTAATATTGATATGTTATTACAGAAGCGAGTTGATGGCTTATTGCTAATGAGTGATGAATTAGTCAACCAAAATATTGATATATTTGAACGCCATGAGCCTGTACCAACTGTTGTGATGGATAATGGTGACACAGGATTCCCTACCGATAAAATACAAGATAATGCCTATAAAGGTGGTTATATAGCAACTCAATATTTAATTGAAAGTGGTCATACTAAGATAGGCTGTATTCGTGGGCCGATTGATAAGCCAACAGCAAAAAAGCGTTATGCAGGTTTTGAGAAAGCAATGTATGAAGCTAAATTGTCAATTAATCTTGACTGGGTAGAGACTTCTAACTTTGAGTGTGAAGATGCGGCAACTGCTTTTAAAAAGCTTTTTCAAAAAGGCGAGTTACCAACAGCTATTTTTGTTTGTAATGACATGATGGCAATGGGCGTGATTAATGCTGCAAATAGTTTAGGGTTATCTATTCCCGATGATTTATCGATTATTGGTTACGATGACATTAAGATCGCGCGTTATATGACACCTTCGTTGACGACCATTCATCAATCTAAATTTAACTTAGGTCGACAAGCATTTGATACTTTACTAGATAAAATACAAACTAAGCGAGAAAGTGATTTAGAGATTCAATTAGAGCCAACGCTAGTGGAAAGAAATAGCGTGAAAAAACTTTTATAGAGTTTAAATAGCTCTGAGCGTTTAATCTTTGAAGAAAATTAGTTATACCGATTACATTAAACATGCTAATTCTTTAATAGCAGTTTCTTTTGTAAAATTTGCAATCAATGTGTGATCTATTTTAACAAGTAAAATAGATAAGTTATTTGTTGTGATTGTTATAATACTGCTTACTTATTAAAAAAGCCCATTATGTATTCACATAATGGGCTTTTTGATATCTTGCTACTTATAAGCTCTAAAACGAGGGCTTATTTAAGTTTAGTGATATCTCGTACCGCACCTTTATCGGCAGAGGTTGCCATTGATGCATATACTTTTAATGCCACTGAAATAGGGCGGATACGATCCACTGGCTTCCAACCAATTGCATCTTGTTTTGCACGACGCTCAGCTAATACTTCATCAGATACTTTCAAGTCCATCGCACGCGTTGGAATATTAATATCAATGATATCACCGTTTTCAATTAGACCGATTAAACCGCCAGCTGCAGCTTCAGGCGAAACGTGACCGATTGATAAGCCTGATGTACCACCAGAGAAACGACCATCGGTGATTAATGCACATTCTTTACCTAAACCGATAGATTTAAGGTAACTTGTTGGATAAAGCATCTCTTGCATACCAGGACCGCCTTGCGGGCCTTCGTAACGGATAACAACTACATCACCAGAAACAACTTTACCGCCTAAGATAGCTGCAACTGCATCGTCTTGGCTTTCGTATACTTTTGCCGGGCCAGTGAATGTTAGGTTATCGTCATCAACACCCGCGGTTTTAACAACTGCGCCATCAACGGCCATATTACCAAATAATACAGCTAAACCACCTTCGGTACTGAATGCATTTTCTAAAGAGCGCACACAACCTTCAACACGGTCATTATCTACAGTATCCCAACGGCAAGATTGACTAAATGCTTTAACGGTACGTATACCTGCAGGGCCTGCTCGGTAGAAATCGATGATAGCTTGGTCTTTGGTTTGCATAATATCGTATTGTGCTAACTGCTCACGCATCGTCATGTTTAAGATAGTTGGTGTATCACCATTCAATAAACCAGCTCGATCTAGTTCACCCAAAATAGCCATAACACCACCTGCGCGATGCACATCTTCCATATGGTATTTAGGCGTAGAAGGGGCTACTTTACATAGTTGAGGAATACGACGAGACATCTCATCCATATCGGCTACGGTGAAGTCTAGTTCAGCTTCTTGAGCACAAGCTAAAAGATGCAGAATAGTATTAGTAGAACCACCCATTGCGATATCTAGCGCCATTGCATTTTCAAAAGCGGCACGGTTGGCAATTGAACGTGGTAATACTGAGTAATCGTCTTCTTGGTAGTGACGTCTAGCGATATCAACAATACGAGTACCTGCATCTAAGAATAGTTGCTCACGGTCTGCGTGTGTTGCTAGCATTGAACCATTACCTGGTAATGATAAACCTAACGCTTCAGTTAGACAGTTCATTGAGTTCGCAGTAAACATCCCTGAACATGAGCCACATGTAGGACAAGCACTACGCTCAACCTTTTCAACATCTTCATCAGACACTGTTTTATCAGCGCCCATTACCATTGCGTCAACTAAATCAAGTTTGATAATCTGCTCAGAAAGCTTAGTTTTACCTGCTTCCATTGGACCACCAGACACCATGATCACTGGGATGTTTAAGCGTAATGCCGCCATTAACATTCCCGGTGTGATTTTGTCACAGTTAGAGATACAAACAATCGCATCTGCACAGTGAGCATTTACCATATATTCAATTGAATCTGCAATTAAATCACGTGATGGTAAGCTATAAAGCATACCTGAGTGACCCATTGCGATACCATCATCAACAGCGATAGTATTAAACTCTTTAGCGATACCGCCTGCTGCTTCAACAGCACCAGCAACAAGCTGACCCATATCTTTAAGATGAACGTGTCCAGGTACAAACTGTGTGAATGAGTTTGAAATGGCGATGATTGGCTTACCAAAGTCATCATCTTTTACGCCAGTTGCGCGCCATAGTGCACGTGCACCAGCCATATTACGGCCATGTGTTGAGGTTTTAGAACGATAATCTGGCATGTTAATTTCCTTAAACTGCTTTGCTGGCCAACTCAATTGGCCTTAATAGTAATAATAGTGCAAGTAAAACAGATAACCCTTGAGGGCACAATCTGCAATTTATGCGCTTGCTTTAATATTTCTGCTTGATGCTGATAAAGTGACTGTTAATACACCAATCACTTTATTGATTTGTTTTATTAATAAGCTGATATCTCGTTCACTGCTGACTGTCAGCTCAATGTTTGTAAGTTGTTGTTCCGTAGTGGCATTGATTGTAATAATGGAAAACCCACGATGACGACAGACACGTAATAGACGCTCTAAAAACTCAGGGCTATGCTTTGCCTCAATTGTTAACGTATTGTTCATCCTATACTCTCCATCATTTGGTCATTGGCTGCACCCGGTGGAACAAGCGGCCACACGTTCTCTTCTTCTGAAATAGATACGTGTAATAAATAGGGGCCATCGCTGTTTAATAAACGCTGTAATGCTTGGTCTATTTGAGATTTTACTACAATCGTTTCACCAGGAATATCAAATGCGCTGGCTAGTGTCACAAAATCAGGGTTATCAGTTAAAATAGTCTCGCTAAATCGCCCGTTGAAGAATAATTCTTGCCATTGTCTAACCATACCTAAACGTTGATTATCAATGAGCAGAATTTTTACCGGTAACTGCTTACGTTTAATTGTCCCTAATTCTTGTATGTTCATCATAAAAGAGCCGTCACCTGATACTGCTATTACAGTATCATTTGGGCGAGCGACTTGTGCGCCGACAGCAGCTGGTACGCCAAAACCCATTGTACCAAGGCCTGAGCTAGAAATATGATTTTCAGGGCGATCAACAAACATGTGTTGTGCAACCCACATTTGATGTTGGCCTACATCACTACAAATTACCGTATCTGCAGGCATGGTTTCAGCTAATTGGCGTAATAAAGCCGGTGCAAAAATTGGCTCACCTGGATGATCATAACGATTAGCGTGCGTGACTTTCATCTCGCTGATATGTTGCTGCCATTGTTCAATACTAGGCTTCACCGTGATGGCAGGTAATACTTGTTTAATATCATCGGTCATTGAAATAGTGACTTGACGTAGTTTGTCTATTTCAGCTGCATCTATATCGAGATGAATAACCTTTGCATGTGGCGCGAATTCATCTAGCTTCCCTGTTACTCGGTCATCAAATCGTGCTCCTACTGCGATTAATAAATCACACTCTTGAATCGCTAAATTAGAAGCTTTACTGCCATGCATTCCGACCATTCCCATAAAGTGAGTAGAGTTATGCTCGATACAACCAATTGCTTTTAAAGTGCAAACGCTGGGAATTTGAGTTTGTTCAATAAAAGTACGTAATGCAGGTACTGCTTTTGCCATACCAACACCGCCACCGACATACAATAATGGTTTCTTCGCATGGCTAATTAGATTTTTAGCTTCAGTGATTATCGCTTGATCTAGTGGTTGTTGTGTTTCTGCTAATTGCGCTAAAGCATAAGCAACACTTGGACCGACTTGGATATCTTTAGGAATATCAATCAATACGGGACCAGGACGTCCGCTGGTAGCGATCTCAAAAGCTTGTTCAATAACTGGGCCTAACTGCTCAGCTGTTTCCACCATAAAACTATGTTTTGTACATGCTAGTGATAAACCTAATACATCGACTTCTTGGAATGCATCGGTACCAATTAGATGCGTCGGTACTTGTCCTGTAATCGCAACAACGGGTACTGAGTCTAATAAAGCATCAGCTAAACCTGTAATTAAGTTGGTTGCACCTGGTCCTGAAGTAGCGATGCATACGCCCACTTTACCTGTTGAGCGAGCATAACCAATAGCAGCCATGGCTGCACCTTGTTCATGACGACATAAAAGATGATCAACACCACCATCAAATAGTGCATCATAAAGCGGCATGATAGCGCCACCCGGGTAACCAAATACCTGTGTTACATTTTGCTCTATGAGAGCGTGAACAACAAAGTTTGCACCATTCATGGGGTTTTCCTGAATTTAATGATGGTTAACCAATCTGTTTTGAATGTGTTGAAGATTGATTTTAAAAGGGTGGTCTTTATAGCAAAAAAGTGCAATTCAAACAACTTTTGTTACATTTTTAAACAGATTATTGAATAGATTCGTGAATAGATATTCACTTGAAAGTCGTTGTGTTTGAATCGTTATATTAGGGGAATGTGCTTTATTTTAGAATGAAGAAATAACTACATTTTAAACCGGTGATTGCTTTCTCTAAAATCTTGCTATAGTAGGGGGGAACAGAGGTGGCTTATTATCCAACCTCTGTTTTTTTATACTGTTCTTGATACTGCTGGCGTTATCTAAAGGCTTTTGTCGGTGTATCTGTTTTACTTTTTGTATATTCTGCAACAGTTAGCTGTTCGAAGGCCAATGCGATCCAACTACTCATTAACATGTCATAATGCTGTTCAACGCCACTACAAGCCACCACTATGTTTCCATATACAAATGATCCATAAAATAAAATATCTCCATCTTGTAATGATGAAGGGTGCTTAGATTGAATATCAAGATTAGCACAACCGTTACGCCAAGCTTGATGTGCTTTTTTTCTAGCTAAATTATCAAATTGAATCGTCCATTCTTTTGGGTTACCTAATGATTTCTCAACCAAAATAGCGTTATCGAAGTCAGACTCCCAAGGTTTTAAACTCGGATCCATAATAACAATATGCAGTTCTTTTCTGTTGGTGCGCTCAAATAATTTAAGTATTGCAGGGGTTACTAAGTCGATAGCATCTAATGCTATTTCTTTATTACTTCTCATTGATCAATTCCTTACGTTTGAGCATTAATGGTTTTATAAACGATCAGTAGGAGTGATCATTTAATATTTTAAGTTGTCATACGATACTATTTAACAAGCAAAAATACCGTGAAGAGTAACTCACTTTAATTACCAGAAAAAATAATAAATAAGGCTTATTAATATTGTGTCATTTTGTATTGCAGGTCTAATTATTACATTTGAATACATGTTTCTAGTCTCTCTATTTTGCTGAATAAATTTTGGCTCCTATACTTAAATTAACGCTCAGCAGTGAATTTTCAATGGATAGTTGGTAAAGGGAGTTAACATGGCATTATCGAGGTTAGTGTGTCGCTCTATTTCTGGGGTAGATGCACCCGAAGTAGAGGTTGAAGTTCATCTTGGTACTGGGTTACCTGCTTTTTCTTTAGTCGGGTTACCAGAAACGTCTGTGAAAGAAGCAAAAGACCGCGTACGTAGTGCCATTTTAAATAGTAACTACAAATTTCCAAGCAAACGGATCACAGTAAACCTTGCTCCTGCTAACTTACCTAAGGAAGGGGGACGTTTTGATTTAGCGATTGCTTTGGGTATTTTGATCGCTTCGGATCAATTAAAGTGTTCCGAGATTCTTCAATTTGAGTGTTATGGAGAACTGTCTCTATCGGGAGAGTTACGACATGTTGATGGAATCATACCTTGCGCATTAGCCGCAAAAGAGCAACAGAGACAAGTGATTGTATGCCATGATAATGCCCATGAATGTGCACTAACGGGGGCAAATGGTGTTGTTGCAAACAGCTTAATAGATGTTTGCGCTTATTTACAACAACAGCTTACCTTGCCACCAGCGGAGCAAGATGTAACTCCCCCCATTGCACCTTCTTCTTTAGACTTCAGTGACGTTATTGGTCAAGAACAAGCAAAGAGAGTGCTGGAGGTCGCAGCCGTCGGTTCGCATAATTTATTATTGATTGGGCCGCCTGGTACAGGAAAAAGTATGTTGGCCGAGCGTTTTATGACCTTGTTGCCTAACTTAGAAGAGCATCAAGCTTTACAGACTGCCGCAGTATACTCGGTAAGTGGCAAGCAACGTGATGATTGGTTCATACCACCGTTCCGCGCGCCTCATCATAGTGCTTCGGCTGTTGCGCTGGTGGGAGGCGGAGGTAAACCCAAACCAGGAGAGATTTCGCTATCGCATCATGGGGTGTTGTTTTTGGATGAACTAGCCGAGTTTCCACGGCAAGTATTAGACAGTCTTCGTCAACCGATGGAGAATCACCATGTGACTATCTCTAGAGCAGCAAATCAGGTCACTTTTCCTGCTCATTTTCAATTAATCGCGGCAATGAACCCAAGCCCGTGCGGGCATATATCTGGTAATTTGAGGCGTAGTACGCCAGATCAAATTTTACGATATTTAGGGCGTTTATCAGGCCCTTTTTTAGATCGCTTTGCTTTGGCGATTATGGTGCCTTTATTACCGAAGGGATTATTAGCAGAGTCTCAGTTAGGGACTAAAAATAAATTAGAAACCAGTGCAGAAATTAAAGTGAGAGTCTTAGCTGCTCGTCATATTCAGTTAACTCGGCAAGGTAAGCTAAATCATTATTTATCAAGTCAGGAAGTAAATCAGTTTTGCGTATTAAGTAAAGAAGATGCAATTTTTTTAGAGCAAGCTATTGATAAAATGGGTTTATCTATTCGTGCTTGGCATAGCTTATTAAAAGTGGCTAGGAGTATTGCAGATCTTCAGCAACAAGCTGAAATTTCTAAATCTCACTTGTGTGAAGCATTAAATTATCGAGCAATGGATCGACTTTTAAGTAGTTTCAACTAATTATAGAGTTAACCAGGAGATAGGTTTCAGCGTTTGCATTGATTGTTCAGGCAAGATGCGATTCTCAATGGTAATTATCTTGCGTTTATTTAAATGTAATTTATCTATCTGTGCTTTGTGGTAATGCTTTACAAGCTCTGATAGTTCACCCTTGTCTTTTAATCTGGTCAAACCTAAAGTTATCCTTTGAGCAAGCTCTGGATCGCTTTCATGAACAAAAAAGAAAATTGGATAAGGGTAGTGAAATAACAGTGTATTTTCTATTTCAAAGTCTAACTCTTTATATTTTTCATATTCGTCAGTAATTTCATTAATCCCGCGAAGGTAACAATCAAAGCGTTTCTTTTTTAATTGTTGAAATAATAAAGTGTATTTGTAAGAGGTACTCACATTGAAACCATTGCTTTTTAGAATATCAGTATCCGGCCAATCTTGATGCTGGCCAATGCTTAAATGACTATCTATAAATGCTTGTTTATTATCAATTGTCGAAAACTTATGCTGATCACCTTTATTGATTAAACAAACGCGATATCCGAGTAAGCCATTTAGTAGCGGCACTTTGACTGCAATTGCTCCTTTTTCCCTTTCTATGCTAGAAGCAAAGTGTGCAATGTCTAAGACTCCTTCATATTTTATCGCTAACCTTTGTACAGCTCTACCTTGTTCCATTTCTTTGGAAGAGATAATTTCGTAGCTACCGTATTCATGGCGAGTAATATCTAATGCTTTGGTTAATATTGTAATAAAAATTGGATCAGGGTGTTCAACAGTATGTTTCCATGCAGTAATTCTAGAGTGTGCTTGAGAGGGACTTTGAGCTGCATAGATAGGGCTAGATAAAATGGCTATTAATAAAAATAGAAAAGATTGAATCGTTGTTTGTCGAGAAAACATATTTTTTTCATAAAAGCCAAAGATAGAAACAGTGTAGATCAATTTCAAAAAGTTACTAAAAATATAAGTAATTAATTTTAATTATTATGAAGTAAGCACGGTTTTTATGAAGAAATAAGAGTATGGAGTTTTTGTTGATTTTTAGATTGGTATAAATTGATGCTGGTAAAAAAGGGACTGTTAAACAGTCCCTTAAAAGTATCAACAAATTAAAAACAAAGCTAATCGATGGAATTAAAGTGCTTTGATTGTTTCAATTTGTGCATTGAGTTTGTCACAAGTTGTTTGGTATTCAGCTTGTTTTGCTTTTTCTTTAGTAATAACTGCTTCAGGTGCATTACTCACAAAACGCTCATTACTGAGCTTGCCAGATACTTTATCTAACTCTTTTTTAGCCTTTTCAAGCTGTTTAGCTAAACGTGCTAACTCCGCTTCTACATCAATTAATCCAGCCATTGGAATTAATAGTTCTAATTCACCAACTAATGCTGTCACTGAAGCAGGAGTCTCTTTACCTTGTTCAACAAAAGTAACGCTCTCTAGTTTTGCTAATGCTGCTAAGAAAGCTTCATTATCGTTAAAGCGGCGTTTACCTTCATCATCTGCATTTTTAACTAATACGTTCAGCGGTACTTTTGGACTAATGTCCATTTCACCACGAATGTTACGTACAGCATCAATGACTTGTTTAACCCATTCAAGGTCCGCAACAGCTTGCTCATCTACTTGTGATGCATCATATTCAGGGTAAGCTTCTAACATGATGGTATCACCACCTTGACCCGTGATTGATTTCACTCGTTGCCAAATTTCTTCCGTCATAAATGGTAGCATTGGATGTGCAACACGCAATAAAGTCTCTAATACACTGATTAATGTATTACGCGTACCACGTTGCTCTTCTTCAGACCCTTTGAATAAAACTGGTTTTGTTAATTCTAAGTACCAACCACAGAATTCATTCCAAATGAAATCATAAAGGATGTTTGCTGCGATATCGAAACGATAAGTATCTAATGCTTGACGGAACTCTTTGATCATATTTTGCAATTGACCTTGGATCCAACGATCAGCAAGGCTAAATTGCATTGCTTTGTTGTCGCCAAAACCAAAGTCTTGATCTTCTGCATCCATTAATACATAACGGCTTGCATTCCATAATTTATTACAGAAGTTACGGTAACCTTCAAGACGATTCATATCCCAGTTGATATCACGACCTGTTGAAGCCATCGCTGCTAATGTGAAACGTAATGCATCAGTACCATGTGCTTCGATACCATTGGCGAATGTTTTGCGAGTGTCTTTTTCAATTTTCTTCGCAAGTTGAGGTTGCATCATGTTGCCAGTACGTTTTGTTACTAGGCTTTCAAGATCTAAACCATCAATCATATCTAAAGGATCTAATACGTTACCTTTAGATTTAGACATCTTATCGCCATTTTCATCTCGGATAAGTCCGGTTACGTAAACGGTTTTAAATGGAACTTGCGGAGTACCATCTTCATTCTTCATGAAGTGCATGGTCATCATGATCATACGTGCAACCCAGAAGAAGATAATATCAAAGCCGGTTACTAGTACATCTGTTGAATGGAACGTTTTAAGATCCATTGTTTGGTTTGGCCAACCTAATGTAGAGAATGTCCATAAGCCTGAAGAGAACCAAGTGTCTAATACATCATCATCTTGGTTTAAAACAACACTCTCATCTAAATTATGCTCAGCACGAACAGCTGCTTCATCATGACCAACATAAACTTTACCTGATTCATCATACCAAGCTGGGATACGATGTCCCCACCATAATTGACGAGAAACACACCAGTCATTAAGGTCGTTCATCCATGAGTTGTACATGTTTTCGTATTGCTGTGGCACGAACTTAATATCGCCATTTGCAACGGCTTCTGTTGCTGTTTTAGCAAGAGGTGCAACACGTACATACCATTGGTCTGTTAGCATTGGTTCAATGACTACACCACCACGGTCCCCGTAAGGTACTGTTAAGTCATGGTCCTTGATTTCATCTAATAAACCAATTGCATCTAATTCGCTTACTACTAATTTACGCGCTTCTTCACGTGTTAATCCTTGGAATTGTGCTGGTAACTCTGTTGGGTAATCTTCGCTCTTTTCACCGTTAGTATTAAATACTTCTGCACTATCACGAATACAAGCATCAAAAGTTAATACATTGATCATTGGTAGTTTATTGCGTTTACCTACTTCATAGTCATTGAAGTCATGGGCAGGTGTTATTTTTACACAACCTGTGCCTTTTTCCATATCGGCATGTTCATCAGCTATGATTGGAATTTCACGGTTAACGAATGGCAGTAAAATTGTTTTACCAATTAAGTGTTGGTAACGTGGGTCTTCTGGATTAACTGCAACGCCTGTATCACCTAATACGGTTTCAGGACGTGTTGTTGCCACTACGATGTAATCTTTACCGTCGAGAGTTTTTACACCATTCGCTAATGGGTAACGGAAGTGCCACATGAAGCCTTTAACATCTTTATTTTCTACTTCTAGGTCTGAAATCGCAGTATGTAATTTCGGATCCCAGTTTACAAGACGTTTACCACGGTAGATTAAGTCGTCGTTGTATAAATCAACAAAAGTCTTTTTAACGGCTTCAGATAAACCATCATCCATAGTAAAGCGTTCACGATCCCAATCGACAGAAGTACCTAAGCGTCGCATTTGACGAGAAATGTTACCGCCTGATTCTGCTTTCCAGTCCCAGATTTTTTCAATAAATGTTTCACGGCCTAATTCTTTACGTGTCTGACCTGTTTCTGCAAATAATTTACGCTCAACAACCATTTGCGTTGCGATACCAGCATGGTCTGTACCCATTTGCCAAAGCGTGTTTTTACCTTGCATACGTTGGTAACGAATCAAGGTATCCATGATTGTATCTTGGAAAGCGTGACCCATGTGCAAACTACCAGTGACATTTGGTGGTGGGATCATGATGCAGAAGCTTTCTTTATCAGTATCTCCGTGTGGTTTGAAGTAACCTTTTTCTTCCCAGGTTTGGTAATTTTTTTGCTCAATCGCACTTGGGTTGTATGTTTTTTCCATCATTTGTCTTCTGTCTGGTTGGTTGACTCTTGAGATGCTGCTTCAACATCTTGAGTAGATAGGGTGTGGCCTAATTTTTTATAGGCACTGTAACGCATTCGCGCATTAATTTTTAGTTGTTCTTGTGCTGGCACAAAATCAATAATTTGTTGGAAGTTTAAATTAAACTTCGGGATAGACTGGTTGAGATTAATCAAAACAGCGCGAGGGTGCTGTGGAGCAAGCCAACTAATTTCAACCGGAGAGCCATATCGAGGGCCTTCACCGACTAAATTGTGTGGTACAAAACTATCACCATCAAATTGCCATAAATACTCATCAACAAGAAAAGCATCCTGTTGATTTTCGGTATAAATAAACACTTTTTTGTTTTGTTGGTAATAATAAGCCGCTAACTGGCAAGCCTGCACAAAGTGCGCAGGCAAGTCAGCATTCGTATCGGGTTGCGAATGTATGTAAAAAAGAACTTGGCTCATTATGACAATGTACCTTGTTTAACTTGGTACATTTACGCGTCGATATCCGTTATTTCTTGCTCACTGCGGTTGATCACAAATTGCGTTAATAGCGGAACAGGGCGGCCAGTTGCACCTTTGTTTGTGCCTGAACGCCATGCTGTACCAGCAATATCTAGATGTGCCCATGTGTAAGCTTTAGTGAAACGAGATAAGAAACAAGCTGCAGTGATAGAGCCTGCTGGACGACCACCGATATTTGCCATATCAGCAAATGGGCTGTCTAATTGTTTCTGGAAATCATCATCCATTGGTAATTGCCACGCTTTATCACCAGTTTGGTTTGATGCGCCTAGTAACTCATGTGTTAAGCCTTTATGTGGGCTCATTAATGCGCTGATGTTATGGCCTAAGGCAATAATACAAGCACCGGTTAAGGTCGCCATATCTACAACACATTCTGGTTCGAAGCGCTCTACGTAAGTTAATGCGTCACATAATACTAAACGGCCTTCAGCATCAGTATTTAATACTTCAACCGTTTGTCCTGACATAGTTGTTAGGATATCACCTGGACGATACGCTTTGCTTGATGGCATGTTCTCTGCTGCAGCAACTAAACCTATCACATTGATGTTTAAATCTAATTCTGCGATTGCTTGCATTGTACCAAATACTGATGCTGCACCACCCATATCATATTTCATTTCATCCATGCCAGCGCCTGGTTTTAGTGAAATACCACCTGAGTCAAAGGTTAAACCTTTACCAACTAATACAATAGGTTTTTGATCGCTTGGACCACCTTGGTAATTCATAACCGACATGTAAGCTGGGTTAGCAGAACCTTGGGCAACGGCTAAGTAACTGTTCATGCCTAGTTCTTGCATTTGCGGCGTATCAATAATTTCAGTAGTGATTTTATCAAAACGCTGATCTAGCTCTTGTGCCTGTTGGCTTAAGTATAGTGGCGTACAGATGTTTGGTGGCATGTTTGCTAAATCTTTACATAGCTTCATACCAGCCGATACAGCAACACCATGTTGTAATGCTAGTTCAGCACGTGCTAATTCTTTACGGCTTGGCACGTTAAACGTTAGCTTACGTAAAGGGCGACGAGTGTTGTCTTTATTGGTTTTAAACTGATCAAAATTGTATAGGCTATCTTGTGTTGCTTCGACGGCTTGTCGAACTGCCCAGTAACTATCACGGCCTTTAATGTGTAACTCAGATAAGAAGCAGATAGCTTCCAATGCACCTGTGTCATTTAAAGTTGTAATGGTTTTTTCAATGATTTGCTTGTATTGTTTTTCGGTTAATTCGCGCTCTTTGCCACAACCAACTAATAAAACACGTTCACTTAGAACGTTTGGTACGTGGTGTAAAAATAAAACTTGTCCGACCTTACCTTCAATATCGCCGCGACGTAATAAAGCACTTAAATAACCTTCACTGATTTCATCTAATACTTCGGCTGCATGAGATAGACGGCGAGGTTCAAAAACACCTACAACGATACAGGCGCTGCGTTGCTTTTCCGGGCTACCACTTTTAACTAGAAATTCCATATGTATCCTTAAAACGATTATATTAAGATTAACTGTGCTATTTTTGTAAAAATGCAGTTATCATTAGCTCTTGTGGATCTTGAAACGTAATATAAACTTACTAAAATAGCAATTTTACCGCAATTGCTCTCTTAATCCACTATTTTACCGCTTTTGTAGCATTCTTATTTTACATTGGAGATCAGCTTGATAATTCTTCGTTATTTAATGTTAGAAACATTTAAAAGCCAAGTTGGCATTCTCTTTGTTTTGATCCTCATCTTTGTTAGCCAAAAATTCATCACTATTCTTGCTCAAGCTATTAATGGCGTGATACCTGCTGACTTAGTATTAACTATTTTGTTTCTAAATTTGCCGACGTTAGGCATTTTAATGTTGCCTATTAGTTTTTATTTAGCAATTCTTTTTGCACATGGTCGATTACACAGTGAGAGTGAAATGGTGGCCTTGACCTCATGTGGTTATAGCCCTAATAAAGTCTTGAAGGCCACGTTAACTTTATCATTGTTAACGTTTACCTTTGCTTGTTTTAACAGTTTACTGCTTGCGCCTAGTGCAGAAGATAAAATGATGTCAATCATTGAGCAAGCGGAAGCAAACGCGGGGACTGCGACGCTAATTGAAGGCCGATTTCATAAAGCTTCCGGAAATGGTGGTGTGGTATACGTAGAAAAATATGTTGAAGGACAAAATTTACAAAACGTATTTGCAGCACATTGGCCAAAAGAAGGGGGAATTTCTCCTTCAGTGATCACTGCTAAAAGCGGTAATGTCGCTGAGAAAAAAGATGGGACTTGGTTAACTTTAGAAAATGGTCAACGTTATGCCGGAGTGGTAGGACAAAATGAATTTGAAAATTCAAAATTCTCGACCTACCAAGTGCACATTGCTAATTCTGCAGTAGAAAATAAAACTCGTGATGTAGAAGCACTACCAACTTCAAAATTGATTGGCGTTAATGACCCTAAATATCAAGCTGAGTTACAGTGGCGAATTGCTATTCCTGTTTCTATTTTACTGATCACATTTATGGCTGTACCACTAGCAAGAGTAAATCCACGCCAAGGGCGCTATGCAAAATTATTGCCTGCTTTGGCTTTATACCTTAGCTTTTTCTTATTATTAAGTGCATCAAAAAGTTTAATTGAAGATGGTGCAATCCCTGCTATTGGTATGTGGGCTGGGCAGATATTGTTCTTTATTGTGGGTATTGTTTTACATTTACAAACAATCGGTAAGCTAAATTTTAGTCGTAGAAAAAAGCCGACTCCTAAGGTGGAAAAGTAAATGGGAATTATAGATAGATATATTGGCCGTACGATCTTTGCGGCAACCTTTTTAAGTCTATTTGTCTTAATTGGTTTAAGTAGCATTATTAAATTTGTTGAACAGATGAAGAGTGTTGGAACAGGTGCATATACTGTATTCTCGGCAGCTTACTTTGTGCTTTTAAAAATGCCTGTTGAGATTGCCTTGTTCTTCCCTATGGCTGCTTTAATAGGTGCTTTAATTGGATTAGGTTCATTAGCTAGCAGCAGTGAATTGGTAGTGATGCAAGCAGCTGGCATGTCTAAATTTAGAATTGCGACTGCCGTATTAAAAACCGCTATCCCAATGGTTATAGCTGTGATGTTGTTAGGCGAGTTTGTTGCCCCTCAAACCGATAAAGAAGCTTATTTTATGCGGGATGAACTTCGTAAAGGCACTGAGCGAGTTGATAATAAATATGGAGTTTGGGCAAAAGATGCCAACTCTTTTGTGAGTATTGGCCGAATGAACAGTAAAGCTGAATTATACAACGTTCAGCTGTACTTCTTTGCTGATGATTTAACTTTAAGTCGTGCAATGGTAGCAAACCAAGCGACATATCAAGATGGTTCGTGGTTGTTAAAGGAAGTTAGTCAGACGAATTTTTCCGACGGGCAAACGCAAGTTGAGAATTTTCCTGAATACGTATGGGAAACGGAGTTAACACCGAAAAAATTAGAAGTTATCATCAGTGAACCAGATAAAATGTCGATGCGTGACATTTACGATTACATCACTTACTTAGAAAGTAATGAACAAGATGCGAGTAGTTATTGGTTAATACTATGGCGTAAAGCAGTGCTGCCTTTTACTGTGGTAGTAATGATGCTGTTATCGGTTTCATTTATATTTGGAGGCCTGAGGTCTGTCCCAATGGGGACTCGCCTTATTTTTGGTATAGCCAGCGGCTTTACTTTCCATGTGTCTGGAGAGTTATTTGGACCTGCTAGTTTAGTATTCGGTTTACCGCCAATTTTAGGTGCTTTATTACCTAGTATATTAGTATTAATGATTGCTATGTATCAATTAAGAAAACAAACTTAAGTCGTCAAGTGACACAGAACTTACTCGGTTAGACGTTGTTAACCGAGTAAGTTATTTTATTAATCTTGCTTTTCTGCTTCTTTAAACAGAGTCCATTTATTTAGTGACTTTGGTAGTACCACCACCTCACATTCTGCCCATAGATCCTGAAACGCATTACGATCTTTTAATAACGCCATAAAACTCCCCAACCCAAAAGCGGAAGTTGCTAGGCGAATCGCTGCTTGGGTAAAGCTAATATTGCTACCATCACTATTTTGCACTCTTAACTGGACCACTTTCATACCAAATGTCTGCCCTGTACGGCTCCAAAAATAAGTAAAGAAACCAATGATGAGTATTGATAAATAGATTAAAAACGACATGCTATGACCTAAGTAGTCTGTACTATCTACATATAAACTTAAGTCTATTTTTCCTAGTTTCCCCGCGATATTAACCACTAATAAAGCTAATAAGGTCGCCAACGCAATAAGTATTCCTATTGAAAAGAGATCAACAATATAAGCACCTAAACGCCTCCAAAAAGAAGCTCGCTTACAAGTTTGATATTGCTCAGCAAGACTGACATCTACTCTTTTTCTCTTATTTTGTTTCGCCATGATAATCCCTCAAAAATGTGAAAAAACAGTGTAGCAAATGACCAATAATTTGGCATTTTATTTATCGAAGCAAGTTTTTCAGTGAAATATTGCTTGGTTTTTGAGCGCTTACACTTATTGCGATTAAAAATACTTGTTTGTCATGCTTCCATAGGTATAATTCTCGTCACTCAATGCCCGAGTGGTGAAATTGGTAGACGCGACGGATTCAAAATCCGTTTCCGAGAGGAGTGACGGTTCAAGTCCGTCCTCGGGCACCATTTTTTTCCTAGTCTAGTCAACTAGTTAAAGAAAAATTACAAGTCAACATAGTTTTGTTTCCTGATATTCAGTTACGTTTTTGGCGTAATTTGGCGTAAAGGAAATATAATGGCAACTCTTCAAGCTCGCAAGGGCAAAAAAAATACAACTTATCGCGTAGAATTTATGCGAGAAGGTAAACGTATATCTAAATCATTCAAAATAAAAAAAGATGCTCAAAAGTTCATGGCACTATTGCTGGTGGATAATGATCTAGCCAATAGTTTAACCAACCATATTTTAATCACTTTAAGTTTTTTTGATGCTGTCACACAATTCCTAGATCAAGATACTGGAAAAGACCCAAGTAAACATCAACGTTTAAAACATTGGATTTCTATATTTGGTGACAAGCCTGTCGGTAAAGTGACACGCCAACAAATTAAAGAAGAGTTAAAGGCCTTATCTAATGAGAAGGCTCCTGCAACATTAAATAGATATAAAGCAGCGATTGGCTCTTTGTATGCCTATTTGTCTGATGAATTTGATATAGATTACAATCCAGTAAAAGGCATCCGTCAATACACCGAAGATAATGCTAGAACTCGGTTTTTAAGTGATGGGGAGCTCTCCAGCTTATTTTCAAGCGCTAAAAGCTCAAAATGGGACCAATTATACCTGTTAATTCTAATGGCTGTTACAACAGGTGCTAGACGTTCTGAAATGCTCACGTTGAAATGGAGTGATATAAACTTCAAAGCTAAAACCGCTCACTTACCTAATACTAAAAATGGTGAGCAACGAATATTGACGTTAACAGGTGATGTTGTCACTGAATTAATGAGATTTAGAAATATAGAGGGCTATATTTTTCCTCACCCGAACATACCAAATAATTATTTTCGTAATTTTGATATTCATTGGCAAGGTGCACTGAGAACGGCTGATATAAAAGATTTTAGGTTCCATGACTTAAGGCATACATGTGCAAGCTTGTTAGCTATGAATGGAGCTAGTTTACTTGAAATAGCTCAAGTCTTAGGTCATAAGTCAATTACAATGACTCAGAGGTATAGCCATCTTTGTGTTACTCATAAAGCTAAGCTAACAGATAGAGTATTTGGGGGAATAATTAATGGATGATTTTAAAGTACTTGGTATACCTGTATTTGACAAAAAGTATTCAAAGACGAAAAGTGGCCGCGATGGATTATATGAATTAGAGTTTAATAAATTAACTTCTGAGTTAATTAGTGAGTTTGAAAACGATAGTAAAAGTGCATTGAGTTTACTAAAAAGAATTGCATCAGAGATGCCTGAGTTATTAAATAATTACAGTGCGACCTCACCATGGAACATGATAGCGATTCAACTAGATAAGTTTGGAATTGATGGTAATATTTTTAATTTGTATGAATATGAAGGGCATCAATACTCTATTGGTACTTACCTTAAAGTAAGAGGTAATGCCGAAAAGAATATGGAGCTAATCATCACTTCTCAGCTAGTATTTATCGCATTAGCTATATGTGCTCACCGATTGGAAAATGATCTTGATAATGCTTTGCTCGCTTCAGAGATGCTATTTGGGAGTGGTGTACTAATGGGCCAAGCTACCCTTGAGGGCTATATTATGGCTGGCATGTCTTCAACTAGTGAAGCCACTCAAGAAAAAATAGAGCTAAAAGAAAAAAGGGTTAAGTCTACTGAGACAAAAGCAAAAAATTTAAGAGTAAGGTTTCCTTGTATATCAAAAGATGCAATAGCAGAAATGATTTTTGATGAAGTAGGAGTCTCAAAGAGTACTGTTCGAGACTATCTAAAAAAAATTAAATTGTAATGTACACTAATAATTACAATCAGAACGACCATAAATCGTTATCCTCCTGTTTGTTCCTTAAAAATAAGATACGATTCATAGATTGCCAATCAACTTTTGCTCTAAATTTAGCTAGGAGCGTTATTTTACTCTCTCGAGGGAAATAACGCTCATACCATGAGGCGTAGGAAGTATCTTTATAATAAACAGCTTACTTTATAAACTGCTCATTTTTGCTTTCTAAGCTGCTTTTATTCTTCTTACAAGACTCGATTTTGCTGAGTCAAGAGTATCGGGATTCACCTTTACACTAAGTTTTTCTTTTGGCTTGTTCCCAAGGAAATAGGCAATACGCTCAGCATTTGCTCCACTTGGGTGTGGTAAGCCAGATAAAAGCTGCTTACTATTCAAAACTCCTGTACTAACTAAGTACTCAAGTGCCTCGGTGGCAGCTTTACCAAGTGGCAACCAGAGACAATCTTCACCTAATGTATGTACTTCCTCAGCAAGATATGTATCTAGCATGCTTACTAAGAATGGGTGTTTGCTAACTCTAGGAGTTCCATTGTAGTTATTTCCATTTGATAAAACGACAGGGTATCGAACCGCACTTGTGTAATGAACTAAATAAGAGCAATCACTAAATAGATCATGACAGCTATCGATGTTAAGTTTTTTGTTCAGGCCAACTAGATCTAACATAGAACTTAGTGGTTTTCTAAAGCCTTTAAAACTAGCCGCTTGCTTTGCTCGCTTTTGTATTGTTGTAAAATCAAGGCCTGTATTTAAACCATGCTGTGCTATTGCAATAGCTTCTGATGATTGAGTTTTACCAGGCGTAATACCACAAATTACAATTTTTGCTCTAGTATTAATATGCTCAAACGGCGAATAATAAACAGACAATTTATTGTCACTGTACATTTTCAAGCTTGGATCCCAAGGAGATTTATGAGCACATTTAACAATAGATTGAGTAAAGTTTTTTAAAGTTTTATTTTCCATTTGTGAGCCTTATTTTAGTTATATTTGTGTGCAGTGGTAAGAACATCACCACTATGACTAAGAACAATATAAGGTGCTTTCTCTACAGCTTGAACACATCTTTTTAATGTTTTTAGCAAAGATTTTTTATCACGTTTAGAGAAAGCAATAGTATCTGCCTCATTGTCATTTTCTACATCAGTGCCAAGCATAATAAGAAGCTCTATGACATCAGAATCAATACCGCGCTGCTGACTTCTTTTTGTCGCGTGATTAGTTAACTTGGCCATAATCAATTCCTTCTGTAGATATAAATTTACGCTTTTTTTGTAAAAATTTTCTTGCAACAGGAATAGTGATGAGAATATTTCCTCCCTCTTTTTCAATAACTAATGGATCTTTAATTTTACAAACTTCATTTCTTACAGCACCGATATGGCTTAATCCTGCAAGTAAAGAATATTCTACAGTGGTTAACATGGTTGAATGTGCCACTGGGTACAAACCAGATGAAGGTAATTCATCTAAAATATTAAATTCAAAGTCTAGCTTTAGTCGAGCTAAGAACTTATAAGCTAGTTTAATTGAGGATTCTCTAACTTCTATTTTTTCATGTCCGAAATGGCCGTCATATAATAATGTCGAGTTACATGCAGATGACCATTTATAGAGATCGGTTAATAGATCATCCATATGGTATTCACTTTTAATTCTCTCTAAATTCATTCCTTTTTCTGCATACTCCCATATTAATTTAAGGGTTTTCCATAGGTTTGTCTCGACTACCATTTCTTTCTGCTGAATAGAAGCTTCCCAATCATTCTCTTCAATTAATGATTGAAAGCCTCCCGTTGCAGTTTTTGCTAAAAAGTTAAGATTATTAATGGCGTAGTATGAATACTCCATTAATTCTTCTTCGGTTATCGGTGTGAGTTTACATGCATGATGAATTGTTAGTCCTAATGCGGCCATGGTTTTCTCCAAGTTAAGTATTATGTTTGATTCGTAATAAACAATACAGTTAATTTATTACGTTGTAAACGTAATAAAGAGTTTTTTATAATAAATAAACATTTTGAGATATTTTTAAAAAACATATCTTCTCTATGAACTACTTTGTTTTCTATGGCTGTATTTTTCTAAAATTAAAAGAAAAAATCTAAATAGCTAAAGTGCTTCAACCTCAAGTACCACTATTAAGTTGCGTTGTTGTTTTTAGAGACTATTAAAATTAATGTTTTGTTTAACTATATAAACTTTAAAAAACTTAACTAATTGTTTTTTATACTTATAACTTTTTGGTGTGGTTGGATTTTGATCTTTTTTTTCAGTTATGTAGTGATCATTATTAATGGCAACTGGTCACTGCTCAATTGAAAACAACTCTATTTTTGAGCCTCGATAACGCTATAAAGTCATGTCAGTTTCGCTTTGATTTGGCTGGTTCCGTAGTCATTCGCTTTTGCTGTATTCTTTCCTTTTGATTTAACTTTTGCTTGGTAAGATATTCGATAAATTGCTTTCTCTTTTGTATTGTCATCTACCGACTTCATTTCTCTATGTATTATGTAATAGCAGTGCTTTGGGGTAAATAAATGGCCTCCATTTGTTATTTCGTTCCACATTCTTTTAATTGTATTGAGGAGTTTATGAGGGTATTTTATTTTCGCACCATCCAACATTAATGCCATATGGTAATGTTGTGTTAGTGCTCTGTATTGTTCTCTACACCATGAGTAGCCGAATCTTTCTGTCTTGTAATACTGTTTAATATAGAAGCGTAATTTACTCAGTAAGACCCTCATATATTTGTTATCCAATGTAAATACTTTTACTCGTAAATCAAAGACTACGATAAAGACGCGTTTATACCAAGTTAAAGAGTTTTCAATTTGAGTTATTATCTTGCCCATCTGCTTAGTAAATATCGGTTTTCCTTTTCCAGCATTAACACTGAATAACTTTTTATTATTTTTAAAAATAGGGCTTTCACTTTTATATTTGGACATATTAATTAACTTATAATTCCTAGATATTATTAACCCCAGCAATTTAGAAGCGTGTAAGCCTTGTGCTGTATGGGTTCAGCGGTAGTTAAAGGCTAACAGAATAGGGTAGAAGCCTTGCAAATGTATTCGTAAGGCTTCATTACCATTCACTTTCGGTCATTTATCATCAATAACTGAGTAGTATTAAGTTATTGTCGTGGACTTCAACGCTAACCAGTTATCTACTGACTCTTTTGTCCAAGCACATGCTCTGCCGTTATCTAATAATATTGGCGCAGGAAAAAATCCTTGAATTTTCCACCAACGATATAATGTGCTCTCTGAACGATTAATCAGTTTAGTGACTTCTTTGGTTGATAATAGAACTTTACTATTCATGTTAATTAGTACCTTCTTTTGGGCTTAATTTCTTAAGCACTGCTAGCTTTATTAAAATCTTCAATTTGGTCTTAATATGCTTAAAATTACGTTTATTTACGCCTTGTTTACGCCAACATTTTCCTTAGCTACTGTAAACAAGGGCTTCGTGTAGGATTTTTTATCCGTTATTTGATTTATCCTGTTAATTTCCCCGCTAGCCATAGGCCAAATAATGGCAAGCAAACATACCCACGTTTACCCACTTGCTTGTAACAAGTAGATAAACCTTTGTGCTGTTCTCTTTGCCAAAACAAACGCTTTAATTGTGTTTGTGTAAATTGAGGGAAAACCTCTGAAACCTTAGTCATAGGTTGCCAGTTGTTGAGGTTCGTTACGTGTACATTAAATTGTTCTAAGTCAGTCATAGTTTTGTTTCTCCACACTGCAGTTGTTTGCAGTTCGGAAGTGACTATAAATTCTATAAAACAGAGTGATAGAGCGGTTTACGCTGATTTTTTGTGATTTATGTCTCTTTTTGTATTTTTGATTCAAGATTTTATTCATCTTTCTGCATCCGTTATAAAGATAAGAAAGGGAATTAACTTATGAATTTATAAAGTTGTAGAGATCAGGTGGATGATTGAATAAGTCGTATAGAAGGGCATTGAAGTTTTAGGCCTTATAACTGTTTCGTAATGATGGTGTTTTTAACTCAAAACACTATGTTGGTGTAGTTAATTGTCTTTCGTGCTCATTGTGATTTATAAATCTAAATTATTTTTTGTAAATAAAAAGTCAAGGAGTATGATCATGTTATTATCACTAGTTGAGTATTGGTTAATTTAAAGGAGGTAAACATTGGCTAGACGAGGTAGTGGCTTAAGAGCAGTTGTAAAGGTTGCTAAAGCAATAGATCGTGCAAACAAGCAAGCCGTTCGTGACGCCCAGCGTAGGGAGAAATCTCGCCAACGGGCTCAAGCGCAAGCTGTTAGAGAACATCAGAAATCTGTACGTGAAGCTGAACGAGAATTAAAGAAGCATGTGAAGTTACAAAAGTCAGCAACAAAGCAAGCTTTTAAAGATGCGCTTATAAGTGCAAATGAAGAATACCTAGAACGTTGTGAAGATCGTGCAGCTCTTAGAAAGCAATTTATACAAGAGGTTTTAAGATAAACAATGAATAATAATATACTGATATTTGTAGGTATTGCTCTTGTAGCGATTTTGCTCACCTACATATTTACAAAACGAGCAGCAGACAAAAAAGTTGATAAATATAAGTCTCTAGATGAAGCTCTAACAAAAGCGAAGGAAGAGCTTGAAGTACTGACAAAAACACATGAATCAGTAAAAGAATCTACACAAATTGCTAAACAAGAACTCTCTACTATTAATACTGAGACCGCTGAACTACAGGCTTTAAAGCTGCAAGATGAAGCACTTCAACTGAGTATTCAAGAGCAGAAAGAAACTTTTGAAATTATTAAGCTTAATCTAGATGAACTGAATAGTAATATTAATAAGGGTGAACTTGATCTCAATGAACTTATGGGAGACATAGATCTCTATTCTCGACTTGATGAATACACTGCTCATGGTCATTTTGAGATGCCAAAATATCTATACGAGACATCTATTCGATATGCTGAAGAAATTAAAGACATCAGACAGCAACAGAAAGACATGATCAAAGATAAGAGTGCGATCACCTTCCCTGAATCAACAGTTATTTCTAACGATAAAGCATTCAATAAGAAAATTCTTAACGGGCAAATTAAGCTAATGCTCACAGCATTTAATATTGAATGTGACATG
The DNA here is from genome assembly GCF_036697365.1 of Psychromonas arctica. Lineage (GTDB taxonomy): Bacteria > Pseudomonadota > Gammaproteobacteria > Enterobacterales > Psychromonadaceae > Psychromonas > Psychromonas arctica_A. Next base: position 158,097 of record NZ_JBAHZA010000004.1, on the reverse strand, counting down.
TTGATTGGTAAATTGTCTCCTAGCTCATTCGGCCGAACGTTAGAGCGAATAGAGAAGTTAGCTAATACCCTAGAGAAATCAGCAGCGACCCTTGAATGTGGCTTTGATATTGCCTACATCGAACTTAAATTCGAAGAATGTAAACTTCAGTATCATTATACACTTAAGAAACAAGAAGAGCTTACAGAACAGAAGTTGATCAAAGAACAGATTAAAGAAGAGCAACGAGCAATAAAAGAGTTTCAAAAAGCAATAGCTGATGCAGAGAAAGAAGAAAAAATGTTCCGAAACCTTCTGGATAAAGCACATGAAGAACTAGCTAAAGCGAGTATTCAAGAGCGCAGTGAAATGGAACTGAAAATAGCTCTTCTAGAGCAGCAGTTAGTTGAAGCTAAAACTAAAGAGGAACGCGCTAAGAGTATGGCTGAACAAACTCGTAAAGGTCATGTTTATGTAATAAGTAATATCGGTTCATTTGGTGAAAATGTTTACAAGATCGGTTTAACACGTAGGTTAGAGCCTATGGATAGGGTCAAAGAGCTTGGTGATGCTAGCGTACCATTTCCATTTGATGTGCATGCTATGATTTATACAGAAGATGCACCGGCACTGGAAACGGCACTACATCGAGAATTCAGTTCTCAGAGAGTTAATGCAGTAAACCTTCGTAAAGAGTTCTTTAGTGTTGACTTAGACGATATCAAGGAAGCTGTTGAAAAAATTGCTGGTATAGAAGCCGAATTCAAGATGACGGCATTAGCTGCAGATTATTATGAAAGCTTGAGGTTAAGTGAAGCAGCTTAAAAGTTAGAAGGAGCACTGAAATTAAAAATGCCAAACTCAGTGCTCTTAATTTTTATCCAAAGAGCTTTCTTTGCACTTTATATTAACTTGTTCAACATATTTAAAACGAAAGTGAGTATCGTATTTATTTTCAATTCCATTATTTTTTTGGCGTAAATTTGGCGTAAACCCTCTTAAACTCGAATAAACTGTAAACAACCGAAATCAATTGAAACAAGGAGTTAACTACTCTACACTGCCATAATAAATTGAATTATCAGGATTCAAAATCCGTTTCCGAGAGGAGTGACGGTTCAAGTCCGTCCTCGGGCACCATATTCTCAATAAAGCCTCAACAATAGTTGGGGCTTTATTGTATCTGCACTATAAGCCTTCTGCTTTTAAAAGTGCATCTATCCAATTATTAGTTTTTGTTGATATGTAATTTAAGCGGATAAAGATTATCAAAAGATAATATCCACTAATTTATTATCTGAATATCAATAGGTGGGAGTACCTGCCAAAGTATTTAGCATCAAGCTTAGGCACTATTTAGAGATATCTTTACGATTAAAATCAGTGTTTTTTTTATCAAAATATCATAACTTTAATCTGTCGGGTTTTTTAACACTTTTATCTTTTAAAAATGAAAATACAATAAAAAATTACTTTAAAACAACAGTTTAAAATTTTGGCATGTTTAGTGCATTATTAGTTGTAAAATGTCTATTCATAATATTAAGGAAACAATATGAATTTATTAAAATCAACGCTAACAGCTGTACTTCTATTATCAAGTACCTATGTTTCAGCAATTGCTTTTTACTCAAGTGTAGATGATGTATCTGACAGTACTAGCCCTACAACTACATATACAGATGATGATGAAAACTGGATTGATCCAACAGGTACTGCGTTAGATGGTGCAACATGGATTCAACCAAGTGATGCATGGGAAGTGGATGGTAGTAGTTTCTCATATTACGAAGTAGATTTAGCAGGTGTTGATGATTATAACTTAACATCATTATTTGTTTCATATGATGATAATTTAATTGTTTCTATTGGTGATACGGTTATTTTTAACTCTAAAGATACTGATATTGAAAAAGCGTGGAAAAGTGTTTACGACATTTACGACAGCTCATTCTCATCATTGTTAATCACTGCTGACAGTAAACTTACTTTTGCTGTGGATAATGAAAAAAATGATGCTACGGGTGTAATTTGGAGTGGTACTGCTTCTGTTCCAGAGCCAAGCATGCTGTTCGTACTAGGCTTTGCACTTATTGCTTTTGCTTACAGACGTAAAACAAACGTATAAACTCAATATTGCATTCGCTATATTGATTGACGGCTCTCCTTTGGCAGAGCCGTTTTTTATTTGTATTGCTTTAATTCTTTTATCTCCTTTGTAATTTATTTTTATATTAACAGCCTCATATAATAACTTATCAGAAATAAATCCAATGCTTTTCCTTTATTGATAACAGCCATGGATTCTTTAATTATTCCTAATTAATTACTCTCCCTTGCTCATTAAATTTAATCACTCGTGGTTTATAATTGGGGTTCAGGTTAAATCGTGCTTCAATACTTGCTTGTATTTCTCCCCCGCATGAATGTTCTATTCCCATTGGTTCAGGTGGCACATCAGCAATCGAAAAATAATGATCCATGTAAGTTGTAAAAGGTTTTAATTTTCTTATTTGGTGAGAAGCACATGATAGACATATAGGTTTAAACGTAGAACTATTAAAATAGTTAACTTTCGCCTGCATCGCTTTTTCTTCTTGGGCTATTACTTTCTGTTGGTCATTTACCTGTTTTTTCTTTTCTTTAGAAAAGCGATAAAATAATGCGCTTTTTAAGTGTTTGATCTCATCAATTGCTTCCTCTCGCTTCATAGTCGTATACATTTCAAGATAGGGGAAAGCGCCTTGTACAATAGTGTCACACTTATCACACCAAGCGCTTTTAGTTTGTGGTTCTCTTTCTGGTAGGCCAACATATTGATAAGAAGCCCAACTCTCATAACCTGTAAAGTTACAATCAGAGCACGAATAAGAAACAGGGGAGTAAGAGATAATGACCTACCTTTTAATTCAAATAAAAAATAATTAAATCATATTCTTAAGTCATATCCACAACAAGTGAAATAAGTAGGATAACTTTTGTTAAAACCTTATTTGATTTACACAGGTTGGTAGCAACTTTATTTAAACTGGGTATTTAATTTTAGAGTAAACATTTAATTTTTCTTAATCCAATATTTATCTACTTTAGATCTTTACTGAGCGCTTACTCACTTTATCGTATAAAAATCAAACAAAAAGTGAGAGCGGGCTTTGAGTTTTTAGGGCCTTTTTTTTGTTATATTATTGTAATACAAAGTGTCATTTAAGGTTGTTTAAATAACCTTTAAAGATCAAACAAATAAATTGTATTCATATTTTATTTACCCGTGATTTTAATTAATTTTTTGTTTTCAAAACTTGAGTCATTTGCTAATAGTAGCTAAGTCTAGCCACTAAATTTAGTGGCTAAACTATCGTTTTAACTTTATTAATATTTTTAGATTTATCTGTTTCGTAAGTTATTTGTACATGGAATTCGGCAATCATTTTTTAGTGAATACTACCTTCTAATTTAAAAGTCTTGGTATTCATTGATGTTTATCGCTTTTGATCAGTTTTTACTGGAACGCGGTAATCGCTAGGTACGAAGTTCTACTTTTTGAACAAAGAAATAGGGCTGTATAGAGAATGTTTTAACGATATAAACATTCAGATAATGGAAGATAACTGATTATATTAGGAGTTAATTATGCGTTTTAATTTTAAAAAAAGTTTGGCTTCAGCATTGTGCTTAGCGTGGGTATCTACTACCTATGCGGCAGTTGAGTTTAAACTCGGTCATTTTGGTGCCGAAAGCCATCCTTCACACATTGCGGCGATGCAATTTGCAAAGCAGGTTGAGGCTCGCACAAATGGTGAAGTTGAAGTTGAAATCTATCCTAATAATGCTTTAGGGAGTCCTCCAGAAGTACTTGAACAAGTAATAATGGGGGTTGTTGATATGAGCCTATCAGGACAGGATCAACTGGCAAAACATGTTCCATTATTTGATACAGTGAGTATCCCTTTTTCATTAACCAATGCAGAACATGCTGATCGAGTTTTAGACGGTCCTTTTAAAGATTGGGCTACACCTGAGTTAGATAAAATAGGTTTAGTTTATTTATCTAGTTGGGATTGGGGGTTTCGTCAACTGACTAATTCTGTGCGTCCTATCTTATCACCTGCAGATGTTAAAGGGTTAAAGATTAGAACACCACCTGCAATGACCTATCAAGCTGCAATGCAAGCAATTGGCGCAAATGTACAAACTATTTCGTTCAGTGAATTGGTGATGGCTATGCGCCAAGGTGTGGTTGATGGCCAGGAAAATCCAATTGGTGTGATTTATAGTTTAAAACTGTATGAATCTCAAAAATACATTTCAATCCTTAATTACTTATATAGCTCAATGGTTCATGTGGTTTCTAAAGACGCTTGGGACCGTTTGAATGATGAGCAGCGTAAAATTGTCCGTGAAGAGTCTGATTCAGCTCGTTTGTTAATGCGTAAGTTAATGAGAGAGGAGGAGTTAAAACAGATTGAAGATATGCGCGCTAAAGGTATCGTGATTGATGAACCTGATCTTGGACCTTTCCAAGCAATGATGGGGCCTGCTTATGAACAAATTAAAAAGAAAGTAGGGGCTGCTAATTTCGATAAATGGATTGAGATGACTAAGTCTCTTAAATAACTAGCATTGCTTGTACAAACTATCTATTTCGCCTGACTTGTTATTAGAGTATAGGTGAAATATTTTAACCTTACTAATGTATCAAGAAGCCGTTTATTTATAGATTGCAATCAATCTGTTATTGAAAACTCTATATTAAAAATGACTCGCTTTATTAGTGCTAATTATCTTCATTGAATGATGGGAGCACTATATCTTTATTAATACATTAGAAATCACCAACAGGTAATCCTCTATGTTGACCTTAGCTATATTCGGGCTTTTAATTTTCTTACTGTTGATCAACGTTCCAGTGGTGGTGGCCATTGGTTTAACATCGGTCATTTTTTTTGTTGGCCTTGGTGACGCACGACTATTAGCCATGTTACCTCATCGCATGTATTACGGCACAACGGGCTTTACATTATTAGCGATTCCATTTTTTATTCTAGCTGGAAATTTGATGAATACAGGTGGTATTACCGATCGTATTTTTCGTTTTGCACAAACCATGGTTGGCCATATATCTGGTGGTATCGGGCAAGTTAATATTGTTGCTAGTGTTATATTTTCTGGCATGTCGGGTTCTGCTGTAGCGGATGCGGCTGGGTTAGGGCAAATAGAGCATAAAGCCATGGTTGATCAAGGCTATGATCCTGCGGACTCGGCAACTCTGGTAGCCGCCTCTTCAGTTATTGGCCCTGTTATTCCTCCTAGTATTCCCTTTGTTTTATACGGTTCAATTACCAGTGTATCCGTGGCTCGTTTATTCTTAGCAGGTTTTATACCCGGTGTATTAATGGCAGTCGGAATGATGGTTGCTTTAGGCATTTTGGCAAAACGTAAAAATTATCCCTGTGCTGACAATAAAGCTACATTTAGAGAGCGCTTATCATCTTTTAATGGTGCTTTTTGGCCATTGATGGCACCAGTTATAATTGTTGGTGGCATTATGAGCGGTTTTTTTACTCCTACTGAAGCATCCGTTGTGGTTTGTGTATATGCAGCGCTATTAGGCTTTTATTACCGAGATTTAAAGCTAGCAGCATTGCCTGGCATTATTTACAAGTCTATTACGCAATCTGTTAGTTTGTTATTTATTATTGCATCAGCTAATTTTTTCGGTTGGTTGATTATCCATCAAAAAATTCCTGATAGTGTTATTGAAACCTTAGTTGGTTTCGGGGCAACACAATCGATCGTTATGTGGATTGTAATAGGCATAGTACTTACCATGGGGTTATTTTTAGAAGGTAATGCCATTTTTTTAATTACATTACCGCTGTTTATGCCGATTGCCACTATGTTTGATATTGACTTAGTTAACTTCGGTGTCGTGATGGTATTGTTGATTATGATTGGCAATTTAACGCCACCTGTAGGTATGTGTCTATTTGCAGTCGATAGTTTTGCAAAAGTAGGTATGCAAGCGTTAGCTAAGAGGGTGTGGCCGTATTTATTAATGATATTCATCATTACAGTCTTGATTGCTTTTGTGCCGAGTATTTCTTTATTTTTACCTAACCTTATTATGGGAGAAATGTAATGGTGTGTTTATTGAAAAGCATTGATATTTGGGTTCAAAGAATACTTCGATATATTGCTATTACCATGTTTTCAATTCTTGCTCTTTTGTTGATTGCGAATATTTCATTACGTTTAATTAACGACTTAATTCAATTTCTATCTGCGCATGGGTGGGAGGGGACTGCAAACTTTATCCAGAGTGTTATTACCATTAACTCTTTTTATTGGTTTGATGAGATCATTGAATTGAGTTTTGCTGCATTGGTATTTTATGGTGCGGCAGGTTTATGGTGTGCCAAGTTACATTTTTCTGTAGGGGACTGGATAACGCCACGTATTAGTAATGTACGATTACAGAATTTGTATAAGTTATTGATTTTACTTATTTCTGCTATTTTTATGGCTATCTTATTTTGGTACTCATTGAAGTTAACCTTAAGGACAAATCAAGTGACAACTGCCTTTCAGATTAAGCAATGGGTCCTCTATTCCTGTGTGCCGATCTCTTCGTTGATCATGTTGATCTACTCAATCGTCGATGTCATTGTTGCCACTAAACACTTACTTCAGGGGGGACAGACTGTACAAAGCTAATGTTTTCTGGTCAATATTCACAAAACTGATCAATTCAATGAGTATGGTTATCCTTATTACACCGTATATCTATCCTTGCGGTGGTTAAGTGCAATGATTAAATTCAATACAACTCCACAGAAAATAGATAGAACTAATTGATATACAGAGACAATAGATAAAGAAATTAACATGATTGTTAGGTCTGCCCCCATTAATAGCCAACCAGCTTTGATTGCAAACTTGTCTTGTAAATAGAGAGCGAGAATATTAAAACCACCTAAACTGGCTTTATGGCGAAATAATACGATAAAGCCCACACCAAAAATAAAGCCACCAAAAATAGCTGCATAGATAGGGTTAAGTGCTCCAATGCTAATAAATTGGTCATGCAAAGAGCTGAATACTGAAACTAATAACACAGCAACAAAAGTTTTTAATGTAAACATTTTACCCATACGATGTAGTGCAAGATAATAAAAGGGCAGGTTAATAAAAAAGAACACCACACCAAAATTAATATCAAGTTTGTAATGAAGTAACAGCGACAATCCAGCGGTTCCGCCTGTTAGTAATCCCGCATGTTTTAAAAATAAAACTCCAAATGATACCAAACTAGTTCCAATTAAAATCGCCATTGCATCTTCAAACCACCGATGTTTTGTTGTTACTTCCTGTATGTTATCTACTAGCCCAGTATCTGACATGCTTTATAGCCCTAATTTTTTTTGCGTTAGTTGTGCATTCTTTATATCATGATGATTAAATTGTGCAATATTTTGTTTTATTTTGTTTTTATTGTGCGCTTTTGGTGCGTTTTTGTCTGTTTTGGTGCGCGGTTTTTGTATCGGGTTTTATGACTATGACAGGTGTGTTTTGGTGATAGGAGAAGAAAATTTTTAAAGGCTATAGGTGACAATAGAGCACTCTTTTGAATACGCCAAGTTGAAGGCTATTTTGCAGATCATATTTCTCTGATTACACTTTTATAATCAAGCTCTTAAGATTGAACTGGCTATACTAGCCTGCAGTTTTAATACCACTCTCTTTGATTCGTTCAAGTACGATGGACGTTTTGATATGTGAAATAAGTTTAGTTTGAAATATGCGAGAAAGTAACGCATTCAAACTGTCTAAATCAGAAACCACCACTTTAAGCGAATAATCTGCATCACCTGTGGTTTTATAGGCATCTATTATGCTCGGCTCATTAACAACAAATTGATGAAAATCTTGTGCATTTTCATTCTCATGATTAATTAGCTTAACTTCTACCATAGCCTGCATCTCTTGTTTTAATGCTTTCGGTGCGAGGCGAGCGTGATAGCCTAAAATCAGTTGTTGCTGCTCTAAACTAATACGGCGACGTGAACATTGTGATGGAGATAAACCAACTAAGTCACTGAGCTCTTGGTTAGTGAGGCGTCCATTTTCCTGTAACAAGGTTAATATCTTTACATCATACTCATCAATATTGGACATTCTTGCGCCTCTCATTAAAGTTAAGGGCACTGAGTCTAACAAAGAAAATATCAACTGGCTTTAAGAATAGTCTAGTACCTTATTAATATAGTCATTTTAGGGATCAATTGAATCTGTAATCTGTTTAATCGATTTCGTTTACTCTTTGTAATAAGGGTTCCAGGTTAAGCGTGCATAAATTCTATCTGCTTGTGAATAACCCGAAGCAGCAAACCACACTTCAGCGCTATTTTTACAAGATTCATCGCTAGTTCTTCTGTATGGTCTGTATTAATAAACTGTCGGTTCGGCGGCGGTGCAATTAGCTAAAGCACGTGGTGCTTATGTTATTGCTATTACTAGTCCAAGTAAAAATCAACAACTATTAAATCTAGGTGCAGATCAGGTATTGTCGAGAGATGCTGATATCGTAGAGGCATTGGCTGAAAATAGTGTAGATGTGGTAGTGGGCTTGGTGGCTGGTGATATGTGGCCACAATTTTTAACCTTATTAAAACCCAAAGGACACTATGCCGTTTCGGGAGCAATTGGTGGGACGCAGGTGGGGTTAGATGTTCGCACATTGTATCTTAAAGATTTAAGCTTCTTTGGCTGTATTGTACTTGAGCCAGAGGTTTTTCAAAACTTAATACGCTGCATTGAACAAGGTAAAATTAAACCTGTTATTGCGCAAAATTTTCCAATGCAATCTATCGCCACTGCGCAGGAAGTCTTTTTGGCCAAACTGCATGTTGGTAAAATTGTGCTAACCATTGCCGATGTTTCATCCTTTGTAAATTCCCCCTCAATTAATGATTGGTGGTCGTTCATTTTGCTCGATGGATTATCACTAATCAACTCACTCTGATGCAGATTTTCTTTTTTCATCATCCGCACCCTAAAGCGATGACTTTCATATAAATGATAAAAATAAGTTAAGTTAAGTTAAGTTATTTATCTTTCGGCCGATACGTTTTATGTCTAGGTTTTAATGTTGTGTTTCTACCAACAAATACAAGACACAAATAATGGGTATTCAGTTATTTATCTACTAATAATTAATAAAGGTCATGTATGAAAGTATCAGGGAAAGTCATACTTGTTTCATCAATAGTATTAGCGCTCACCATCACTATTTTATCTTGGTTTCAATATCAAAGTGTAAAAAGCACAATTTAAAGCCATTCGAGCAGTGCTATTAAAGAATCCAGTGATGCATTAGCACAACAAATTACTAACTGGTTAACAGGCAAGTTGGAGCTAATTGATAGTACGGCACAAATAGTAGATGGTGACTTTAGCAATCAGCGAATTCAAGATGCTTTTGATGTTCAAGTATTAAAAGATAACTTTTTATTAGTTTTTGGTGGGTTAGAGACAAATGGAAAGCCAATTAGTAATGATTCTTCATGGAACCCTGATGGGTGGGATGCAAGAAGTCGTCCTTGGTACAGTTTAGCAAAGCGTGCCAATAAAGCAGTTATTACTGAACCTTACATAGACTTCACAACCAATGAAATACTCATTTCAGTGGTTGCAAACTTAAATTACCAAGGTCAATTTAAAGGAGCATTTGGTGGTGATTTAAGCTTGAAAACCGTATCAGATGCATTAAATACATTAAACTTTAACGAGGCTGGTTATGCCTTTTTGATGGCTAAAAATGGCAATATTATTAGTCATCCTGAAACAGATCATAATGGCAAAAACTACAGTGAATTATTTGCTGGGCAATCTTTATCATTCACTAAAGATATTCAGGAAGTGGAAGTAAATGGTAAATCAACCTGGGTGAGCTTCACACCATTAAATGGATTACGTGGTGTCGACTGGTATGTTGGTGTGGTTGTTGATGCTGATATCGTGATGGCGGAAGCGGATCATATTGGTGTTAGCTCATTTATTGGTGCATTAATCAGCTTAGTCATTGGTATTTTAGTGTTCAGTTACGCCATGAAGTTTATCTTAAAACCGATCGCTTTACTGACTCAATCATTAGTCGCTATTAATAGCGGTAATGGTGATTTAAGTAAACGCTGCCAATCATTTCACGTGATGAGTTTTCCGAAGTAGCGAGACAGTTTAACCAATTTGTAGATAATCTTCAGGGTATTATTATCAATGTAAAAGCATTAGCTGAAGATACAGGCACTAGCGCTAATGTAGTGACTGAAAAGTCGGGTAAAGCATCACGTGAGCTGCAATTACAACTTTCTGAACTAGATCAACTTGCCACCGCAATGAATGAGATGGCTTCTAGTTCTACTGAAGTAGCAAATAATGCACAAATAGCAGCGCAATCTGCAAGTACCGCAGACCAAGAAACACAGAATGGTGTGATGGTGGTATCTAATACAACTGAATCCATTAATGAACTTGCACAGCACCTAGAAATTGCCGTTGAATCCGTGGTTGAATTAACTCACTTTAGTAATAATATCGAGTCAATATTATCCGTTATTACTGAAATTGCAGATCAAACTAACTTATTAGCATTAAATGCTGCCATTGAAGCGGCAAGAGCCGGTGAGTCTGGTCGAGGGTTTGCTGTGGTGGCCGATGAAGTACGTTCATTAGCATCACGTACGCAAGAATCTACCAGTGAAATAAAATCGACCATCGAACAATTACAAACAGGTGTCCATAAAGCCGAAAGTAAAATTAAAGAGAGTAGAGAAGCTGCAACAATGACTTCAAAAGAAGCGGCTAAAGCCAACGAATCCTTAGAGGTTATACGCAATGCGATTGTTGAAATCACCGATATGAATATCCAGATCGCATCCGCTGCAGAAGAGCAGTCAGCGACTGCAGAAGAGATAAATCGAAATACCACTAATATTCGAGATATCAGTCAGGATGTTGCTGAAGGTGCACATGAGCAAGCAAAACAAGCTGAGCTAATGCATAAGCAGGTACAGGAACAATCAGCACAGCTCAATAAATTTAAAGTGTAATTTTGCTCCTTACGCTCGTTACATAAAATGGTCGTATTCTTAATTTATATTAAGGGTACGGCTCTCAGTATCTTTTAGATTTCTCCATTATTCTTGCACATTGTTATTTTATATTGACTGCCATTTCATAAAAATAGGTGACCAGTATGATAAAAATAATAATGAGTAACTGCCTTATCTTAACTACTCTGCTTCTCTCTACTGTACAAGCAGCACAACCTTTAATAGCCACTATTATCGGCTCTGGTTCGCCTATTTATAATGACCAAAGAGCCAGTGCAAGTGTCCTTATTAGTAACGGTGAAACCAATATATTGGTGGACATGGGTAATGGAACACAAGCTAACTTGCATAAACTAGATGTGCCGATTTCCAGTTTATCAAGCTTATTATTCACCCATCATCATTTAGACCATAACGAAGAGTTTGTGCCTTTAATGATTGGGTTATTAATGTCTAATCATGACTTTAATATTATGGGACCAGTAAATACAAGGAACTTTACAGAAGCCAACTTAAACGTCTATCAAGAAGATATAAGCTACCGTTTAGGTAGAACCAATAGAAGCTTAGATGAACGTAAAAAAGCCATTCATTTAAGTGAACTAAAAGGGGGAGAACAGTTCAAAATCGGTGCGATAAATGTGTCTACATTAGCGGTGCCGCATACCATTGCAACCATTGCCTATCGTTTTGATTATGAAGGTCAATCTGTTGTGGTCACTGGTGATTTAACCTATTCAAATACCTTACCTGAGTTTGCTAAAAATGCCGATTATATGATCATCGACTCGGGGGGCATGGTGATGTCCAATACTCAGCCTAAAAAGCGAAAAGGTAATCAAAACAAAGGTAACCAAAACACAGATAATCAAAACAAAGCTAAGCAGCATATTAAACGCGCTCACTTAGATTTAAATGATTCTAGTTTATTAGCAGCACAAGCAGATGTTAAACATCTTGTTTATACGCACTTTCTAAAGGGGGAAATTGATACTAAAGAAAGCTTAAAACAGATCCGCAAAAACTACCAAGGCCCGGTTATTTTTGGTGAAGATTTAATGCTAGTTAATCAAGCAGATAAACCCATTTCAAGCAATATCACTTATCCAGTGGTTGATACTGGGCAAGTGGCATTTTACAGCAATAATCAAGTGATCAACGAACCAAGTGTAGATCAAGCATTTTTTGGTCAGGATGCACAGTATTTGATTAATCAGCCTTCCTATACCGATAACCATGATGGCACCATCCAAGACAATGTTACTGGCTTACAATGGCAACAGGATCTGACAGAAAAGTTAACCTATCAAGAAGCGTTACAAAAAGTGAAACAGTTTAGATTAGGTGGTTATTCTGATTGGCGTATTGCTAACATTAAAGAGCTGTATTCTCTTATTCAGTTCACAGGAGCTGTAAAAGGGCAAAAAGCTATCACGCCTTTTATCGACACCAACTACTTCAAACAACCCTTAGGCGATACTAATGCAGGTGAGCGTGAAATCGATGCGCAGGTATGGAGTAGTACAGAGTATGTCGCCAAAACCATGAACAATGATGAAACCATTTTTGGCGTTAACTTTGTGGATGGCAGAATTAAAGGTTATCCGAAATATCATCCACGTACTCATCAAGCGAATAAAATGTACTTTAGATTTGTGAGAGGGAATCCTGCTTACGGAAAAAATAACTTTATTGACAATGGTGATGGCACGGTTACTGACCATGCAACGGGATTAACTTGGCAAAAGCAGGATAGTCAACAAGAGATGAACTGGCAACAAGCTCTAGATTATTCAGAGCAGCTACAATTAGGTGGGCATGATGACTGGCGATTACCGAATGCCAAAGAGCTACAAAGTATTCTTGACTACACTCGTTCACCTGATACAACTAACTCTGCTGCGATAGATCCAATCTTTGCAACCTCTGTAATAAAAGATGAAAGTGGTGAAAAAGATTATCCTTATTTTTGGAGTTCAACCACTCACTTAGATGGACCTGTCCCGGAGAGTGGTGCTGCCTATGTGGCCTTTGGGAAAGCCTTAGGGAAACTGCATGGTACTGTAATGGACGTACATGGCGCAGGCGCACAGCGTAGTGATCCTAAAACCGGCAAAGCGATGTCTAGAGGTCCTCAAGGTGACATGATTCGTGTCTATAACTACGTTCGAAGTGTGCGAGGAGGAGTGGAACAGGAGAAATCAACCACTAGCAGCCATCATGTTTTCACTCAAAAAGTTAAAAAAAATAAAACTATTAAACAAGGTGGGAAAGGCCCAGGAACACCTAATCGCTTTATTAACCGCTTAGATAAAAATGCTGATAACAGAGTGTCTGTAAGTGAGTTTCATGGCAATCGCTCTCAATTTAACTATTTGGATATGAATAAAGATGGTTACATAAGTGAGCAAGAAGCGCCAACAGGGCCTCTTAAAAAGTAATCCCACAGTGCAGAGCTAAGGTGTTTAATTTTCAGTTTATTGTCATTTGATAGATTATATTTACCTTAGTCTCTATTTGTTGACGCATTACCAATAAAGAGTAGTATTTATTTTTATTGTAAATGTACTTTAATATTATGTTTTTAAAGGATAAATAATAAATTCCCTCATTACTGATTCTCTAAATTCCTTTTTCTGAGTATTTTAGTTTTACATTTTGTTGTTTTGTATCTCTAAGTGGGAGGTTATAGGTGTTAAAGTTTATTAATTTAGTTTTATCAGTAGTTTATAAGTTTTTTGTTGTTTGGAATCGTGACTTTAGCCGCTATATAAACTTGTTATGTGATTAAACTAGTCTATAATTTGGGCAATAAACAAATAATTTAAAAGGAAGTCTTGGTTTTTATCAAGATTAGTAAATAAAGGATATATTTTATGAAAACTATCTTATCAACATTTAGTACAGCAGCTGTGTTGTTGTCTGCAAGCAGCTTATTTAATGTTGCTAATGCTAGCCTTATTTTTTCTGAAGATTTTAGTGGTGGTAGTTCTTCACTAGTCAACTCTGCAGACGCTTCATGGACTGATACAAGTGGTAAAGGCTTTGAAGTTTATAGTGTAAATGGAGCTAAGGTTCGTAGCATGAGTAAAACTTATGATCATGATAACGATGCTTCTACTGCAGAAATTAAAATTCCTGGTGGAATCGAAGTAAATGACGACCTAGGCAATGAGACATTAAGCGTGACATTTACGCTGGATTCAATTGTTGATGCTGGGCAAGAGTTTTTACTCACGTTTTTTGCTGGCGAACGTGGTAACGCTTCAGGCGCTACGGTAGAAGTTTACAATGTGACACAAGATATCTCATTGAGCGGGATTTTAGAGCCAGTATTAGGCGCAGGTGAGTGGATTTTTAATAGCTTCTCATTCGATGCTGCAACAACAACTAGTGGTGACGACATTCAAATTAGTTGGACTGGCGGCGGTAAAAATTCAGCTATTAGCCAAGAAGTTGCGGATGTTAACTTATCAATTGTTGATGTACCTGCACCAGCAACAGCGGCTATTTTTGCATTAGGTCTACTAGGATTTGGCTTTAGTCGTTTTAAAAAATAACGCTTTCTAAATCTTACTTTTAAAGCATCACCTTAGGGTGATGTTTTTTTTTGCCTTGTGAAAATCAACTAACTGAGTTTTTAATGCCCAGTCAATTAATATTAATTAAATTTGTTTATTTTAATTAATTGATTTAGACGTCTAGATGGCTTAGTATGCATTCATTATTACAACTTAGCTCACAGATTTTCTATGATGCTTAATATGTAACCAGTATTTAAATTTCAGGAAATCTGATGATAGAAATAAAAGATGTAAACAAGGTTTTTTATCAGGGAGATAAGGCAATTAATGCTCTCTCAGATATTAACCTAACGATTAAACAAGGCAGTATTTTTGGTGTGATTGGCTCATCAGGCGCAGGTAAAAGTACACTTATACGTTGTGTTAATTTATTAGAGCGACCGACTTCAGGTGAAGTGTTATTGGATGGTTTGGATTTAACCAAACTATCTGAACAAGAGTTAACTAATACACGTCGACAAATAGGCATGATCTTTCAGCATTTTAATCTTTTGTCATCACGTACTGTTTTTCATAATGTGGCTCTACCACTAGAACTTGCAGGCGTTAGTAAACGTGACATTAAAAGTAAGGTTGAAGAGTTATTAGCGCTGGTAGGCTTAGCGGAAAAACGAGATGTATATCCTGCTAATCTCAGTGGTGGCCAAAAGCAGCGTGTGGCGATTGCACGCGCATTAGCTTCAGATCCTAAAGTATTGTTATGTGATGAAGCAACTAGTGCGTTAGATCCAGCCACTACTATCTCTATTTTAGATTTACTTCGTAAGATTAATAAAGAGTTAAACCTTACTATTCTACTTATCACTCATGAAATGGCGGTAGTAAAAGGTATTTGTCAAGAAGTGGCTATTATCGGTGGTGGTAAGCTAGTAGAAAATGGTTTAGTAGGGGACATCTTTGCTCACCCTAAAACAGAGCTAGCACGCGACTTTATCCGTTCAACATTAGACTTATCAATTCCAGCCGATTACCAAGAGCGTTTGCACAATACGCGAGTTGAAAATAGCTATCCTTTAATTCGTTTAGAGTTTACAGGTGCTTCAGTTGATGCGCCCGTGATTAGTCATGTTGCTCGTGAATTTAATATTGATATCAGTATTTTAAGTTCAAATATGGATTATGTTGGTGGCGTAAAGTTTGGTTTAATGTTGGCCGAATTTATCGGGCCTGACGAATGTGCAGAAAAAGCCATTGAATATTTAAAACAACAAAAAATTGAACTAGAGGTGCTTGGCTATGTCATTTAATGCAGTAGTAACTTGGTGGGCTGAGAATACACGTTTAATCGAGCTATTAGTCAGTTCATTATGGGAAACATTAGTGATGGTATTCACCTCTGGTTTTATCGGTTTTGTAGTCGGTATTCCGTTAGGCGTGTTATTACATTTAAGTAAAAAGAATGGCTTATTAGAAAGCCCTAGCTTGAATAAAATTTTAGGAGTGGTGGTTAATATTGGCCGTTCAATTCCTTTTATTATATTGCTGGTGGCACTAATTCCTGTTACTCGCTTCATTGTCGGATCGTCAATTGGCACCGCAGCTGCAATCGTACCTTTAACTATCGGTGCGATCCCATTTATTGCACGTCTTGTCGAAGGTGCATTATTGGAAGTACCTGCTGGGTTGGTTGAAGCTGCACAAGCAATGGGTGCAAAGCCATTACAAATTATTAAGAAGGTATTATTGCCAGAGGCACTACCAGGTATTATTAATGCTGCAACCATTACGTTAGTGACTTTAGTCGGTTACTCTGCAATGGCCGGAACTGTTGGTGGTGGTGGTCTTGGTGATGTTGGTATTCGTTATGGTTATCAACGTTTCGATGCCACAGTAATGATGATCACCATTGTTATTCTGGTCATACTAGTACAACTGATTCAGTCTCTAGGTGATTACCTTGTTAAGCGTGTAGACCATCGTTAATTGTTTCATTTTAAGTTTTATTAAAGCAACATCTCAAAGGAAAATGTATGAATTTTAATATCAAAAAAGTAATCGCAGTATTAGGTTTAGCATCTGTATTTGCACTCGCTGGCTGTGGTGAGAAAGAAGCGCCAGCAGTGGATAACAACAAAGTAAAAATTGGTGTAATCGCTGGAGCTGAAGCCCAAGTCGCTGAAATAGCAGCTAAAGTAGCAAAAGAAAAATATAACTTAGACGTATCATTGGTAACTTTCTCTGATTACATCACACCTAATGCGGCCCTAGACGAAGGTTCAATTGATGCTAATGCATTTCAACATAAACCTTACTTAGATCAGCAAGTTACTGACCGTGGTTACAAGTTTGCAGTAGCGGGAAGTACTTTAGTCTACCCAATCGCAGGTTACTCAAGCAAAATTAAATCGTTAGACGAATTAAAAGACGGTGACCAAATTGCAGTACCAAGTGATCCGACTAATTTAGGTCGTTCTTTAATTTTATTAGAGAAGCAAGGCTTGTTAACATTAAAAGAAGGTGTTGGCCTAAAAGCAACAGTATTAGATATTGTTAGCAGCGAAAAGAACCTAAAAATTGTTGAATTAGAGGCGGCACAACTTCCACGTTCATTAGATGATGTTGCATTAGCAATCATCAATACAACTTATGCAAGTTCGATTGATTTATCACCAGAGCATGATGGTTTATTTGTTGAAAATAAAGAATCTCCATACGTTAACTTAATTGTTGCGCGTGAAGATAACGTAAAGGCTGAAAACGTACAAAATTTTGTTAAAGCTTATCAATCTGAAGAAGTTTACCAAGCTGCTTTAGAAATCTTTAAAGGTGGAGCTGTTAAAGGTTGGTAATCCCACTTTTAATATGCAAATAGATTAATTAAAAAGGTGTTAAGCATGGCTTAGCACCTTTTTTTATACCTAAAAATTTCTATCGTCCATCACTCTATTGAATGCTATCAATCAAGCCTATCTTCCAAACTCATCGTACCAAATACTTCTCCCTCGTAGGAAAAAGATAAGAAAGAGGGTATTCTACTGTTTAAATCTTATACTGATTGCATTAAATATGTTGTCTGTTTTAAAGAACAAAATAGATAAGCTATTTACTGCGATTGGTATTAATACTCATCATAAATATATACCTATTGGTTATTTGTAATTTATTGGAGATTAACAATGAAAATTGCACGCCCACCTTTACCTCCTTTTAATGCTGCTAGTGCGGCCTTAAAAGTGAGAGCCGCTGAAAATGGTTGGAATAATAAAGACCCTGAAGCTGTCTCGCACGCATATAGCATGGAGAGTGAGTGGCGAAACCGATCTCAATTTATTAATGGTCGTGCTGAAATTATTGATTTTTTAACAGCTAAGTGGGAAAACGAACTAGATTACAAATTAATTAAAGAGTTATGGGCATTTAGTGGTAATCGTATTGCAGTTCGCTTTGCTTATGAATATCGTAATAAAGATAACCAATGGTTTCGAGCTTATGGTAATGAGAATTGGGAATTTGATGAATTAGGTCTAATGCAGAAACGCTTTGCTTGTATTAATGATTCACCAATTAATGAAGAAGACCGTTTATTTACTTGGGAAGGAACAAAGCGTCCTAGTGACTTCCCTAGCTTATCTGATTTAGGTTTATAGATAATTTTATAAGCTATTGGTAATACTAATGTTATTTTACTTAGAAGAGTGTGTTATCGTTTAAATATCTTATTTTTGCTTTATTGCCCTTCATCTTGTGCAATTTTTTTATAAGTCGGCAGGTCTATATTATTACCATGAAACATTAAAAGTAATGAGCTGCCATAGAGTACTGTAGAAGTGCACGTGATAGCCATTGACTGCTTTAACATAATCACAGTGTCTTTTTTAAATGATTGAGTCCATATATTGAGCGCACCTGTTGTGTGTATCATGGTCATTATTTTTAACTTATTATAAGCAATACCAATCACTCTAATTAGCGATCTTACCGTTAATCCTCCGATAGACTATTAACGAAGTTAATAGACGAAAGGCTTAAATTACACATTGAACTAAGTCATTTTTTCCAGCGTAATGTTTAGAACATTTATTTAATATAATTGGTATCACCTCAATACTGGATAAGAAAAGCGAGTCAATAGCGCTATTTATGCGGTTCTCTGCATTAAATTATTTCTCAATAACCCATTATTGCGTCAATCATTAGCCTTGAACTACGGACAAATAGCAGTCTTGTCTATTAAATGATTTAACTATCTGACTTTATGTGATTTTTAGTTTCCATTAACCAGAGTCGAGATTAAATATTAATCATTTAGTTCTTCGATCTGCGCTTCAGTTAAACCTTTGATGCCCGTCCAGTTTACTTGTGCTGTTTCAATATTACCTGAAACATCCTTTAACCACTCTTTTTGTACATTTTTATCTAAGTTTAAATAAAGCTTATTATCTTCGATGTACCAAGCTGTTGGCTCTATATCAAATTTTTGATTAACGGCCACACCATAAGCACAGAAACCACCGTATTGTGGAGCATATTTAGCAGGTTCAGACTTAAATAGATCACGATTTTTTGCGCTAGCAAAGTGGTAAATAGCACCATTATATGCTGCTGTATATTTAGCCGAGCCTTTAGTTGGTTTACCTTTAGTAAAATATGAAACGCTATCGTAACCTTTAATTGCTAAGTCATTTTGGTTAGCATTTACTTCGATATTCGCAGCGAAGCTTAAGCTGCTTGCTAATAATGCAGTACTTACTAGTGTTGATTTAATAATTGATGAAAGTGACATAATTTTTCCCTTTTAATGAATTGAATAATCTGTTGTGTAGTTATTAAAGTCAGGACTCGCCCTTGGCTTGTGAGTAATATATTGTTTTTTATTCTATGAAAGGGATGAAATAGTCTTTATATTGAACCCAATCGTCCAAAAAGACTGGGAAAGAAGTAAAGTGGATCAACTTTCAAATATATTGCAGCGCTTCACAATGAATACCGAAGTATTTTTTACTGGTGCTCTCTGTGGAATAAGTCATTTAGAAAAACAAACAAACCAAGGTCATTTGCATCTATTGCAGAGTGGTGAGATAACCATTATTAATGAACAAGGGCAGTCATTAGTATTTAATCAACCTACCGTCATATTTATTCCATTGCCAAATCAACATCGTATTATTGGTAGTAACGACAACCCACCAAAACTGGTTTGTGCAAATGTCATTTATGATCAGGCTCACTCTAACCCGATTGCTGAAGCTTTACCTACATTGCTGCATTTTCAGTTCAATCAATGCCCTAAAATTAAACAAGTCGCTTTAAGCTTATTTGATGAAGCATTTCAAGATAATTGTGGTCGACTACCTATGCTTAATGCCTTAACAGACGTTTTCATTATTCATATACTACGTTTTGTATTAAATAATAAAATGATGCAGCACGGGCTTCTAGCTGGATTATCTCACCCACAACTATCAAAGGTTTTATTAGCTATCCAGTCAAATCCTGAGCACCCTTGGGGCTTACAAGAAATGGCTGATATTGCGTTGATGTCTCGGTCTAAGTTTGCAGAGCTTTTTAAACGTGTAGTAGGGCAAAGTCCTGGTGACTATTTACTCGATTGGCGAATTATCATTGCTAAAGGGTTATTAAAGCAAAACAAATCAGTGGCCTTAGTCGCGAATGTGGTTGGTTATGAGAATGGCTCTGCGTTAGCCCGCGTTTTTAGAAAAAAACTAGGCGTTTCGCCTAAGCAGTGGCTGCTATCCAGCCAGGAGAATTGAAGTTATTAAGCTCGAATATAATAGTTTCATTGCTATACCAATCACGCCAATTAATTGAGCTATTTTATTGTAAGTAGCAAGTAATCATATGCGAGTTCGATTATTACTATCATCTTATAGCGAAATAAAGAGCAATAGTAAGATTTCAATAGGCTTTTTGTATATTCTACTTTGCATATTAACCTACTTTGAGTATAGTTTTAGCTAAATATCATGTATTATCTCATAGAAATAACAGGTATTACTGACAGCTTTTTTAAAGCATAGTAAAGTTCATATGGACAATAAACTTAACATAACTCCCCTTGACTATTTAATACGTTCAAGCGGCTCATTTATAATGGAGAAAAAGTGAGATACTGTAAGCTTACAATTGCTTTGATGTTGTCATTTGCAACAAACCTATCTGCTTTAGAACTGATTACAGCCTCTGAAGATTCTGCTATTGAAGATATAAATCAACAATATGATATTAATAATCTTCTAATCTCATCTAATAATAAACTTGGTCGCTATAACAAAAATGAATTTGAATATAGAGCCCTTGGTTTAGAAATTGAGAACAACAAAAACATATACCAAAACAACATTAATGCTTTAGCCGATAAAGTGGTTGCGAAGGATAATGTTGCTCAATACTTCAAAGATCTAGAAGCACTTGTTTTAAAGATTGATGCGTTAGAAAAAGAATACGAAGAAAAAGGTCGTGCTTTAAAAGAAGAGCATCAAACTATTATTGCTGATGGCAAAAAATTAAAAGATGCGCGTATTAAGCGAAATAGTGAATTAGCAGCATTAAAACAGAGAGTGGTTGCACGTTTAACTGAAGAGTTAGCTGATCCTAGAAGCGTAAAAGATGTTTCTTTGAGCGGCACGCTTAGTTGTACGACTTATCAATCTATTAATCAATGTCTAAGCGAAAATGAAAACTTTATCGTTAAAGACGCAAAAAAATCTGATAACTTCTTAAATGAACGCAGCGTATTATTATCTTACAAAATTGTAGATGCGAGTATGAATCTAGATGGTGACTTAGCTTACCGTGCTGCAATGACATTTAAACCTGCTTACAACAACAAAATCGAATCTATCTTAAATGAAAAATTTGGTCTTAAATCTGCAGTATTAACGTTAAAAAGTAATGTTGATGTAGATTGGTATATCGACGGTAATAAAGTTGGTAGTGGTAAAGAAATTACGCAAGAAGTTGCTTTAGGTCGTCATGGTATTTTGGCTTCATACAATTCAATTGGTCAATCTAGTGTCGAAGTAATCGAAGGTAATGGCGAATTCTTTTATACCTTTGCTAATACAGCTAAAAAAAATAAAGCAAAAAAATCGGCAGCACAAAAACAAACAGTAAAAACAAATTATCCAAACGTCTCTACGACGCCTCCAAGTAAGTCATCTGACAAGCCTGTTATTAAGTTAAAGCCTAAAAGCTCGATGAACGAAAAAGTTGATAAAGGATATTTATACTTTATGGGCCTAGAGCCAGAAGCAAAGGTACAAGAAACCTTTTTATAAAGCACATAAATTAACCTTGAATATTTAAAAAGTAACGCCGATTTCGTCGTTACTTTTTTTATGCCCTCATTTATTTTATTGGTATATTTTTTTATTAAGAGTGCGTGGTTGTTAGCTCAATAATTATCGATATTACCATCAATATTTAAAGCCTTACCATTACTTCTCATTTATTGATTCTGTCGTAATAATTTAAACATTTTATCTCTTTGAAAAAGTGGCTTTATATTGACTGTTTACCCTGTTACACGCTATTGTTCAGCCTCCTTAGGATATAGTCTTAAAGCTATGCATTTCATCTTATAATTAGATAAGTATGAGCTGTTTGGGAACTTGGTCAAATACCAAGGCTGCCCCCGCAACGGTAGAGCAAATTGAGTTTGTTAAGCCCGGATACCAAACCTTTGGATGATACTTGTTTACAGCAAGTACCGTGGTGTTGCGGAGGGCTTCACCGGCTGGTTTATCTTAACTAAAGTCACTCAGACATTAAGGTTGCCATCTCCTCCACAACTTCGCCTGTTATATACTCAGACGGAGATTTTCCTTTGTTAAACTTTATAAATTATACAAAACTAACACAGAGCATTAATTTACAGCGTTTGATTGCGCCTGCTGTTCTAGCCATTGGTTGTACATTACCTTTTTATGCTAGCGCTCACTTTCAAATGATTTATACCCCAGAATTACTACGTGCTAAGGGCGGAAATATTAGTCTTAAAATGCCGTTTACCCACCCAGCAGCAAGTGGTCATGTGATGAAGGTTGATAAGCCTCAAGCTTTTTATATGATTAAAAAAGGTAAAAAAACAGACTTACTGGATAAGGTCTCTGAAATTGAATGGGAAAGTGCCGTTGATACAGGTCATGCTTATCAAGCTGATGTAAAGTTACGAGGATTAGGCGACTATGTTTTCATCTCTAAGCCATCACCTTATTTTGAAGCTGAAGAAGGTTTTTATATTCAGCAAATCACCAAAACTATTGTTAATGTAGGTGGCTTACCGACGGATTGGAATGAAGACTTTGGTTTAGCGGCAGAAATTGTGCCATTAACTAAACCTTATGCGATTTATGAAGGTGGTATCTTTACTGGTGTTGTTAAATCACGTGGGCAAGCAGTGCCTTTTGCTGAGATTGAAGTAGAGTTTGTTAATTACGAGCCAGAAATGGAAAATAATCGCTTTGCTAAAACACCGTTAATGGTTACTCCATCAGATGTTTTTATTACACAAACTATTTATGCTGACGCTAACGGTACTTTTAATTTTGTTCTACCTCAAGCCGGACAGTGGGGCTTTGCAGCATTAGATATAGGTGAACAAAAAACTTATAAAGATAAAAAGCTGTCCCAAGATGCAGTTATCTGGGTTCAAGCAACTAAATTGCCATAGAAAAAATTGATACTCACCAACAGTGAGTATCTTCTTCATAGAGTATAGAAAGGTAAGTTATGCATATAGTTGATGGAGCACTTTCTTCACCGGTATTAATAAGTGGAGCGGTATTAAGTGCAATTGGTGTATTTATTGGCCTTAAGAAAATGGATTATGATCATTTACCTTTAGTCGGTGTATTAGCATCGGTTTTCTTTATCGCATCTTATATCCATCTGCCGCTAGGGTTTTCTAGTGTGCATTTAATTATGAATGGGTTACTGGGAATTCTTCTTGGGTGGGTAGCCTTTCCTGCTCTATTTGTTGCATTATTATTACAAGTCATTTTCTTCGGCTTTGGTGGGCTATTGGTGTTGGGAGTTAATACGCTTAATATAGCCTTGCCCGCAGTGATCATCTATTACCTCTGTTATAAAGGTATTCGTCATGATAGCCCTAAAGTAGCTGCAATGTGGGGAGCTTTTGGCGGCGCTGGAGCGATATTAATGACCGCATTAATGGTAGCATGTTCACTCGCTTTGTCAGGAGAGTCGTTTGTGTTAGCCGCTAAAGCCGTGGTGCCTGCACATATTCCGATTATGTTAATTGAAGGTTTTGTTTCTTATGCCGCAGTGTATTTAATTCACACGGTTAAACCTGAATTTATAAGTAAAGGCACAAATTAATGAAGTGGTTGATCTCTTTTATTACAGTTTTAAGTTTATCTATCTCTTGCAATGCTGTTGCTCATAACGTGATGGGTGGTGTTTATGCAGAAGGTTTTGAAATTGAAGGAGAAGCAGGTTTTTCAAATGGTGCAATGGCGAACCCTGGCACATTAGTGAAAGTCACTGATGATACAGGAAACACCTTAGGCGAAGTGTTAACCGACGAAGAAGGGGCTTTTACCTTCATAGCAAAAAAGCATATTACTCATCATTTTGAGATCAATATGGGTGCCGGACATGTTTTAAAAATGGAGTTACCTGCTGAAGAGTTACCGGATAATTCTAATGATGATGTAACCAATAATAATGTGCACAAAGCTGATGTAAATCCTGCTAACCAAGGTGCTAATCAGCCAATCTCAAAAAATGCAGAGAAAGTGAATACTTTGCTACTAGAAAAAGCTATCGCAAAGCAACTCAAACCCCTGAGGCGTGAAATACAAGAACTCAAAGAGAAGTCAGGCATGCGCGATATCATTGGTGGTATTGGTTATATTTTTGGTCTACTCGGTTTGGTGGCTTTTCTACGTGAGCGTAAGCAAAAGGCTAAATCGTAATGTCGCAAAGTTTAGAGCACAGTTTAACATCTTGGTCAGGCCAAGCACTTAAACATCAGGCATCGTGGATTGATGATATTGATGCCCGAGTACGTGTAGTATGCTCTGCTCTTTTTGCATTAGTTGTGGTATCGAGTCAATCTTTTACACCTGCACTGTTAGGTTTGTTTTGTGCTTTTATGTTGGTGAAAGCCAGTAAACTGAATATTAAACGAACTCTGCGTCGTGTAGTGGCGATGGATTTGTTCATGCTGACATTAATCTGTATTTTACCTTTCACTACACCTGGTGATGCAATGTTTACTGTCTTGGGGTTAACAGCCAGTTGGCAAGGCTTGTTTCATGCTTTATTAATAACAGTGAAAGCCAATGCGGTATTATTAGTCTTATTTTCGTTAGTGGCGACGATGAGTGCATCAACCTTAGGGCATGCACTTGCACATCTTAAGGTACCTGATAAATTGGTACATCTATTATTATTTATGGTGCGTTATTTAGATGTAATTAGCCAAGAATATAAAAAAATGCGCCGGGCCATGCAGGCTCGAGCTTTTGTATTGCGTACCAATCGACATACTTGGAAGAGTATTGGTTATCTGTTTGGTATGTTATTAATTCGTTCAGTAGAGCGTGCGGAGCGTATTGCAGATGCCATGAAGTGCCGTGGTTTTTGTGGGCGTTATTACCTTAACGATGAGATGAAAATCCGTACAATTGATTGGGTTTTTGCTATTGTGTTTATCTCTTTTTTAATACTGCTAATAGGGCTTAATATTGATGGCTTATTCAAATAAACCTCTGATTAAGATAGAAGATCTTAACTATGCTTATCCAAGGCGTGGCAGTGTATTAAATGCAGTTAACTTTGCCTTATATGAAGGTGAAAGAGTTGTGATTAATGGTGATAATGGAGCAGGGAAAACTACTTTATTACACCTTATCGTCGGCCTTAAAAAAGCTAAGAAAGGCCAAGTATTTGGTTTTGGACAACTGTGTAAAACAGAAAAAGAGTTTAATCAATTACGAGCTAAAGCCGGTTTATTATTTCAAGATCCTGATGATCAACTGTTTTGTCCTACTGTATTAGAAGATGTGATGTTTGGCCCATTGAATTTAGGTTTTAATAAGCAACAAGCTATTGAAAAGTCAAAACAAACATTAGCCAGTTTGGGAATGCAGGGATTTGAGTCTCGAATCACTCATCAATTATCGGGTGGTGAAAAGCGTATGATCACTTTAGCCTGTGTCTTAGTCATGGAGCCAAAAGTATTGATCTTAGACGAGCCAACTAATGCACTTGACGAAAAAGCCAAAGCTCGTTTGTTATCAGTCTTGAAAGCATTACCGCAAGCGATGATCATTATTTCACACGATAAAGTATTTTCAGAGCAACTCGCTACGCGACAATTAACCTTGAAAGAAGGCGCATTAATTGACAGCGAAACAACACACAACACGATAGCAGTGGCTTAAGGAAGTAATATGGATAACAGTACTGAAGATATCATTTTTCCTTTTAGCGCCGTTCAGGGGCAAAAACAATTTAAACTTGCGTTGTTATTAGCAACCGTTAATCCATTAATCGGTGGCGTCTTGATTTCTGGTCCAAGAGGCTGTGCTAAATCGACTTTAGCAAGAGCAGTGGCTGATCTACTACCTGTCACCGAATATACTACATCTCAATTTGTTACTCTGCCGTTGGGCGCTAGTGAAGAGATGTTGATTGGAACGCTAGATTTGGACCATATTCTAAAAGGTAAACAAGTTAAGTTTTCACCTGGGTTATTACAAAAAGCGCATACTGGTGTGCTTTATGTCGATGAAGTTAATCTATTACCTGATCACCTGGTCGATCAAATCTTAGATGTGGCAAGCAGTGGTGTTAACATTGTTGAAAGAGATGGCGTGAGTCATCGTCATGATGCTCGTTTTACGCTAATTGGTACCATGAACCCTGATGAAGGTGAGTTAAGACCGCAGTTGAAAGATCGTTTTGGGTTAATGGTTGAATTAGATAATCAGTACAGCATAGAAGAACGTATTAATATCATTAAAACACGTCAAGCTTTCGAACTAGATAAAGTCGCTTTTTGCGATGAATATCAGGCACCGCAAATTTCATTACAACAACAAATAAATGATGCACAGGAGCTACTGCCTAAAGTCACTTGTGATGACGCTTGTTTGATTGAAATTGCTACGCGTTGTCAACAGGCAAATGTTGATGGGCTACGTGCTGATATCATGATGCATCGAGCAAGTTTAACCCATGCTGCTTGGTGTGGAAGAACAACTGTATTACTGCAAGACATTGATCAAGTTGCCCCATTAGTATTATTACATCGTTCTCAACAATCAGGAACGCCACCCAACTCATCATCTGGCCCTGATCAACCCAATAAATCTCCGACAGAGCAAAATAGAAACGGCGGCTTTTCTCGCCCTAAACCGCCTCAAGAAAATGATAGTGAATCGCAAGCTTCTGAAACTAAGTCTGACCAGCAAAGTCAATCAAATGATAGCCAAGAACAGGCTGAATCAGGTGGTGAGTGGGGAGCAATGCCTCCGCAATCAGGTGAGCAGCAAAAAACAGCAAGCCAACCAGTTCAATTACCTGAGTTACAGCATACGCCATTAACCAAAGTAATTAATGGCAATGTATTACAGGGTGAGTTACAGCAAAATGCTCAGGGTAAAACGGCAAAAGGGCTGAGACAGTCATCACTAAACAGCCACAAGCCAGATTGGTTTAATACTTTGTCTAAAAGCTTAGGGCAATGGCCGCCAGCACAATTTAGTTTTAAAAAAGCAAAAACAGGACAAGCTAAACATCATCTTATTTTGTTGGATACTTCGGCTTCAACGTTAACTGAAGGTTTGTCGTCATTAGCTAAATCAGTAGTGATGAATATTGTTGATAGTGCCTATTTAAAGCGTGAAAAAATCAGCCTTTTAGGGTTTGGTAATAACCAAATTCAAACCTTAATTAAAGCGGGCAAAGCACCTAAAAAAGTACAAATGTTGTTAGATGATATCAATGCAGTAGGTGGAACGCCATTACGCCAAGTATTAGAAAAAGCGTTACAAAGTATTAAACAACTTAGAATACAAACACCAGATTTGGCTTTGTTCTGCTATCTAATTACCGATGGTCGCAGTCGTGCAGATATTAATGACTTAAAATTACAAGTGCCTACCTTATTAGTGGATGTTGAAAAAACGACGGTAAAACGTGGTCGAGGCACAACACTAGCTGCACAATTAGATGCACAATATTTTGCGCTTTCGTCTTAACTTTCGTTTTAACGTAGAGCACTCAAAGGAATCAAATGACTAACAAAGCAAGCTGTCCTGCACTATTTTTAGCGGCTCCCGCATCAGGACAAGGTAAAACAACCATTACATCGGCAATTGCTCGTTATTTCACTGAGCAAGGTAAAGTCGTTCGTGTATTTAAAACAGGCCCAGATTACCTTGATCCACAAATTTTAGCACAAGCGTCACAAGCCCATGTTGAGCAACTAGATATGTGGATGGCAGGCGAAGCTTATTGCCAGCAAAAGCTATTTGAAGCCGCGCAACAAGCTGATTTAATTTTAGTTGAAGGTGCGATGGGCCTATTTGACGGTGAGCCTTCAAGTGCAGATTTAGCCGCGCGCTTTAATATTCCGGTTGCGATTGTGATGGATGTAAAAGGCATGGCACAAACTGCTGCAGCAGTAGCAATTGGCTTAGCTAACTTTCGCGATGACTACCAATGTTATGGTTTGATTGCTAATAACTGCAGCAGCGAGCGTCATGCGCAACTAATTCGTGATGCTTTAGACGAACAATTACCTTTATTAGCTTGTTTGAAAAAAGACCCTGAAGTGGCATTACCTGAACGTCATTTAGGGTTAGTACAAGCCAGCGAAGTATTCGATGAATTAGAGGCTAAGTTCACTCTAGGCTGTGAATGGTTATTAGATGGGGTAAAACGAGCTGGGACCAATAGTTCACTGTTAAATTTACCGGCAAGTGTTGATTTTTACTCTGCAGAACAACCTAAAGTACAACCATTATTAGCAGGTAAACAGATCGCTATCGCACAGGATCTTGCTTTTAGCTTTATCTATCAAGCGAATACTCGTTTGTTAGAAGAGATGGGCGCAAAACTTCACTACTTCTCTCCATTAAAAGGAGATGCATTACCTGAAGCCGACGCGCTATGGTTACCTGGTGGTTATCCTGAATTGTATGCAAGTCAATTGGCTGAAAATACTGAGTTACAAGCACAAATCAACCAATTTAATAAAGCTGGAAAACCTATCTTGGCGGAATGTGGAGGCTTTTTATATTGCCTTAATGAGCTGGTGGATTTAGATGAAAAACACCATAAAATGCTTGGATTATTAGATGGCTACGGCAGTATGTCTGGTAAGCGTGGTTGTCAGGGTATGCAAAAAGCTATCTTACCTGAAGGTGAAATTCACGGACATGCACATCATAGATCGCGTGCCATTATGGAAATGCAACCAATTGGTTATGGTCAACGCCAACGCCACCCTGCACCGGGGGAAGCAATTTATCGAACTGAGAATTTAACCGCGAGTTATTTACATCTGTTTTTCCCATCTAACCCAGTATTAATCGCTGATCTTTTTATGGGCAAATTACAAGCTGTTGACCAGGATAAGTTGGTTGCTTGGGAAAACTACAATAACCAAGCTGTCACTAGCTCAGTTAACAAGCAGACGCAACAGCACGCTGCAATGCAAGCTCAACAATAGGAACTGCTGAAATATGTGGCCGGAAACAAGCGAAACAGAGCAACCATTACGTAATGGTTTAACCACAGGAAGTTGTGCAACAGCTTGCTGTGTTGCTGCTGTGCGTGCGTTACTAGCTAACAAACAACCTGCCAGTGTTGAAATCACTTTACCTCGTGGTGAACTAGTTAATCTCCATATTATCGATTATCAACCACTTGAAAAAGGGATTCGTACTAGCACTATTAAAGATGCTGGCGATGATCCTGATGCAACGCATGGTGCAACACTGTTTGTTGAATTGCGTTTACTGCCAACGCCGGGTATTACCTTTAAAGCGGCTGAAGGTGTTGGAACAGTGACTCGTGAAGGTTTAGTCCTTGCTATTGGCGAGCCAGCGATTAATCCTGTTCCACGTAAAATGATGATAAGTCACCTTGAACATTATGCTCAAGCATATCAGTATCAAGGCGGTTTTGAAGTGTCAGTAGGCATTGTCAACGGTGAGCAAATCGCGACTAATACCATGAATAGCCGATTAGGTATTATCGGTGGATTATCGATTTTAGGGACAACAGGTATTGTTCGTCCTTATTCATGTGCTGCTTATATTGCATCAATTCATCAAGGTATTGATGTTGCTCGTGTTAATGGCTTCACTCACTTAGCCGCATCGACGGGCATTGCAAGCGAACATGCGATTAAAGAATACTATCAGATGGATGAAATCAGCTTAATAGAGATGGGCGATTTTGTCGGTGCAATGATGAAGTACTTACGTCGTGAAAAAATTGATCCAAAATCAGGTAACCGTATTCAAAAGCTTAGTATTAGCGCCGGCTTTGGTAAGTTAACTAAGTTAGCGAATGGGCACTTAGATCTTAATAGCCGTCAATCAAGTATCGACTTTGAGCAATTAGCCAATATTGCCAAAAAATTAGGGGCTAGCACCGAGCTCCAACAACAAATATTGAACGCCAATACAACTATTCAAGTGCTTAATATGACTAAACAAGCTGGTTTAGATATCGCCACTGTCGTATGTATTGAAGCGTTAAAATTTGCTAAAACCATTGTGCATGAATCCATTGAAGTGGAAGTGTGGGCAGTGAACAGAAAAGGTTTATTTGTGGCGAATAGCCATCAAGATAAATTCGATCATGATGGTAAAATTATTAACCAATCAGAGGCGAGTTTATGAGAGTCTTAGTGATTGGTGGTACAGCGGATGGACGTAAATTAGCAGCAGAGTTGCACTACCTGGGCTTTGATGTTACTTACAGTATTGCCGGGATTGTTCGCAAAGCAACGGTACCTTGCCAGTCTATTAGCGGCGGCTTTACTCAGTTTGGTGGTTTGGCGCAATATCTAACGGATAATCACATTACGCATGTTATTGATGCGACTCATCCTTTTGCACAAACCATGAGTAATACCATTGCGCGAGTGACTAAACAATTATCGGTTATAGCGATTCGCTTTCATCGTAAACCTTGGCAAAAAACAGACCGAGATCATTGGGTAGAAGTTGATGATTGGGCAAGCCTAATTAAAAAAGTAGCCAAGCATCGTTCATTATTTATCACCGCAGGGCAAGTGTCACAAACCGTAATTGATGCTTTATCTTCGCAGGCAGAGCAAGTGTTACTTCGCACTGCTATGCCCGCAAAAATCACTTTACCGGCTAACGTTACCTGGTTAAAAGCGATCGGCCCATTCCATGTTGAAGATGAAAAACAACTATTAAATACTTATCACATTGACGCTATTATCAGCAAAAACAGTGGTGGCGATGCAACTTACGCTAAAATTGAAGCGGCTGCGTTGGCACATATTCCTGTTTATCAATTTAAGCGTCCTAACCTGCAAGCCTTAACTTATCAGTTTGATGATGCTGCTAGCTGTATTGCTATGCTGCAGTCGTCACTGACTTCATCTAAATCTGCAGAAACACCCAATATTAGAGTAAATGAGCCACATAATGAAATTTGATTATATCCACGATCCAAGTGAGATCGAAAATGAAAGCTTCCGCCAAATTAGAACGTTAACTGAGCTATCGCACTTATCCATCGAAGCACAACAAGTGGTGATGCGTGTAGTGCATAGTGTGGGAATTCCAGCGGTAGCGACACAAGTAAAATTCAGTGAAAATGCCTGTGAATCAGGTATTGCTGCATTAAAAAAAGGCGCTCCTATCCTCTGTGATGTGGAGATGGTAAAACAGGGCATTACCAAGCGCATGATTAAAACTGATCCTTACTGTTTTTTAAATGCGCCAGGTGTGCCTGAGCGTGCGAAAGAAACGGGTGAAACAAGAACCATGGCAGCATTAACTGCATGGTTGCCTTATTTAGAAGGCAGTGTAGTGGTCATTGGTAATGCACCTACAGCACTGTTTCGTTTATTAGAAATGATTGACCAAGGAGCCCCTAAACCTGCTTTGATTATCGGTATGCCAGTTGGATTTGTTGGCGCCGCAGAATCGAAACAAGCACTATGGGATCTTCACCAAACATTAGGCATTGAATGCATTACATTATTGGGCCGCGAAGGTGGTAGCGCAGTATCAAGTGCAAGTTGTAATGCCTTATTACGTTGTATTAAAGGGGAGTTATATTAATGAAAGGTTTTTTCAACAAGTTAGCGAGTAAATTAGGCCTGAGTGCATCTACACATAGCCACGCCAAGTCAGTGGTGAGTGGAGGACAAGAGATATCTGTGATTGGTTTAGGCGTTGCAGAAAATGCAATGTTAAGTGAGCAAGCATTATGTGCATTACAGTCTGCAGATCTAGTGATCGGCTCTGAACGCCAATTATTAACCTTAGAAAAATACCTAGCAGTACCAGCGCCTATCGCTACATTGGAAGAAGGTGAACAACAAGATCTCGAGCCTGCGCCTGCAGTGGATCATCTTCCGCCAAAAACAGAAATACTACCTAAGTTAAAAGAGTTAAAAGCATTAATAGAAACTGAGAAAAAAGTGGTTGTATTAGGATCAGGAGATCCACTTTATTACGGTATTGGTACTTGGATAAGTAAAAACTTTAAAGAAGCGTCAGTACGATATTTCCCTGCTGTTTCTAGCATTACTCAAGCTTGTCACAGTCTATCAATTTCGCAACAAGATGTGCATGTACTTAGCCTACACGGTCGACCTTTAGAAAGATTAAAAGTCGCTTTAAAAGCACAGCAAACATTACTGTTATTAAC
Source organism: Psychromonas arctica (assembly GCF_036697365.1). Classification (GTDB taxonomy): domain Bacteria; phylum Pseudomonadota; class Gammaproteobacteria; order Enterobacterales; family Psychromonadaceae; genus Psychromonas; species Psychromonas arctica_A. The sequence goes on along the minus strand of NZ_JBAHZA010000004.1, from coordinate 125,561 downwards.
CGATCAAGATAGTCTACCTCAACATGTAGCAAGTGTTTGTTTAGAAAGTGGTTTCTTCGATGCAGAAATAATGGTGTGTGAGCGCCTAGGTTATAAAGAACAGAAAATATCACGATTCACTGCTGCTGAGTTATGTGACGCTGAAACAAATGGGCAACGACCAGTATTTGATACTTTGCATGTAACTTTTGTGCTTTGTGGCGAAAATAGAGGTTTTCTTCCTGAATTTCCAGGGATTAAAGATGCCGATTTTGAAACCGGCGAACTAGGCAGTAAAGGGATGATCAGCAAACGTGAAGTGCGCTTGGCTATCCTGTCTTTATTACAACCAAGTAAAGGTGACTTGATTTGGGACATCGGTGCGGGTTGTGGCGGCGTTTCTATCGAGTTGGCCTATTGGCAATCAAAAGCCACTGTTTATGCCATTGAGCATAACCAAGAAAGGTTTAATTGCTTAATGAAAAACCAGATAAAATTTGGTGTTGTCAAAAATCTAAAACCACAATTCTCACGTGCACCTGAAGGGCTAGTTAATTTACCTGAGGCTAATAAAATATTCATCGGTGGTAGTGATGGCGAGTTACCTACTTTATTAGCACAATTGTGGGCTAAATTACCTGAACATGGGCAAATAGTTGTCTCTGCTGTGATGGAAAAAACCAAAGCGCAGTTATTAGATTTTTATTCTCAACGCGAAGAGTTGAAAGATGCGGAACTAGAAACTTTACAAATCGCTGTTAATAAAAGCAGAACATTAGGCGGGCAACTGGCTTATCGTCCTGCGTTAGCGGTTAGCTTATTTAGTTTCACTAAAAAGGCAGCATCATGAGTGAGTTAAATTCAACATCGGCGTGCTTTATTGGTGTCGGTGTTGGTCCTGGTGACCCTGAGTTACTAACATTGAAAGCATTTCGTGCCATTCAATCGGCAGATGTGATCTGTTATTTAGAGAACGAATCAGGGCAATCACAAGCTTTAGAGATTGCCAGCGAAGCCTTAAAAGATCCGATTAAAAAACAACAGCACTTAGGTGTGCGTTTTGCCATGTCACGTGAACGTGTTGCAGCTAATGCTGCATACGATAAAGCGATTATGCAAATACAGGCTGAGCTTCAACTTGGCAAAACTGTGGCTTTTCTATGTGAAGGTGACCCGTTATTTTTTGGGTCTTTTACCTATTTACTAGAGCGTTTAGACAGTCAATTTGCATCGCAAGTTATTCCAGGAATACCTGCTTTTGTGGCTGCAACTGCAGAGTTACAATTACCATTAACAGTATTAAAGCAGTCTTTTGCGGTCATAACCGGGCGTCATAGCGATGCAAAAATTAAAACGGCTTTGTTAGAGCATGATGCCATTGTGATCATGAAAGCTGGGATAGAACGACCGCGTTTAATTGCTCTGTTAAAAGAGACTAATCGTTTCGATGATGCTAATTACTTGGAATATGTTAGCCGTGACCAACAAAAAGTAATTCGAGATTTAAATCAGTTAGACAATGTTGCTGGGCCTTATTTCTCATTATTTGTGATCACGCGTGAGGAATTGACTGCGTGATTCGAATTATCTGTTTAACAGAAGTTGGCCTTCAGTTAGCTAGGCGTTTACAACACCTTCTAAATAGTAGTTCGGCAGCTATACCTTCACCTAGATCGACACTTATAAAGAGCGATGTTTGTTTTAAACCAACGCCTTTCAAGGAGACGGTACAAAGCTACTTTACGCAAGGCGATACGCTTATCTTTATCTGTGCCACTGGTATCGTGATGCGTACATTAGCACCTGTGATAAACGATAAATATAGCGATCCTGCGGTATTGGTTTTGGATGAGCAAGGGCAGTTTGTGATCCCACTGTTATCTGGGCACGAAGGTGGTGCCAACGAGTTGGCTAGACAAGTCACCGAGTTGTTACAAAATCAATTAGTGTTAACCACAGCGAATAGCTACTTAAAACCTAAATATGTTGTTGGTATGGGCTGTGAACGCCACTGCCCAGAGGCAGTTTTACAAGGTTTATTAAATGAATGTTTAGTGAAAGCTGGGCTAACCATTGATGATATCAGTGCCATTACCAGCATCGATATTAAGAGTGATGAAGTGGGTTTAATTGCCTTAGCTGACACATTACAAAAACCTTATTTAACTTTTAATGCTCAGCGCTTAAGTCTGATGGAAGACCGTCTTTCGACTAAATCTGATTATATTTTAAAAACTGTTGGCGTGTATGGTGTCGCAGAGTCTGCTGCATTGTATCAAGCTCAACAGTTAACCAATAACGGTAGTGAGTTACTACTTAATAAACATAAAAACAAACAAGCTACCTGTGCAATCGCCAGAAGTTATAGCCTGTAGAACATTAAAAACTAGGAAATAAAATGAGTTTAAAAAAACAACTTTTTGTTGTCGGTATGGGACCGGGAAATGCAGATTTAGTGGCACCAAAAGCATTAAAAGCGGTTGAGCAAAGTACTGATTTAGTCGCTTATGGACTGTATTTAGACTTGTTAGGTGAGCCTTGTAATAACAAAGTACACCATGATTTACCCTTAGGAGAAGAGATTGGGCGTGCACGCTTAGCGTTAGATCTCGCGGCAAGTGGCAAAACCACTTCACTTATTTCAAGTGGAGATATTGGCATCTATGCAATGGCCACTTTAGTGTTTGAATTGTTGGATAGACAACTTCAAGGCTTAGAAGATCATCCTGAATGGCTAGACGTTGAAATTGACGTAATACCAGGGATATCAGCAATGCAAGCTGGCGCAAGTCGTATTGGTGCAATGTTAGGACATGACTTCTGTACTGTTAGTTTGTCAGATCTGTTAACACCTTGGGAAACTATTGATAAGCGAATTCACAGTGCGGGTGAAGGTGACTTTGTTATCTCTTTCTACAACCCTGTATCGAAAAAACGTGATTGGCAGCTTAACCATGCGCGAGACGTATTATTAAAGTACCGTCCAGCATCAACACCTGTGTTACTAGGGCGTCAGTTAACCCGTGAAGATGAAACCATTCGTATTATTCGTTTGGATGAGTTAGATGCCAAAGATGTAGATATGTTCACCTTAGTAAGTGTTGGTAATAGCGAGTCTCGCCATATTATCAATGGTGAAAAATCATGGGTTTATACGCCACGTGGTTATAAAAAGAAATTATAAAATAGTGCTTCAAGGTACTTCTGAGAAGAAAGTGCTCACTCGATAAATGAGGAGTGGTGCTTTTGCCTTGGGTAAAATTAAAGATTAATTATTAAAATATGGAATAACTATGAAAGTTTATTTTATCGGTGCAGGGCCAGGTGATCCTGAGTTGATGACGATTAAAGGGGCTCGTTTATTAAAGCAATGTCCTGTTGTTTTGTACGCTGGATCTTTAATTCCACGTCAAACCTTACAAGATGTTGAAGACAGTGCAGAACTGATTGTTGATACTGCCAAGATCAACTTAGATGAGATGGAAGCTTATTTTGTTGAGGCTGCAAAAGCGGGCAAAGATGTCGCGCGCTTACAATGTGGTGACCCTGCATTATATGGCGCTATCGCAGAACAAATTCGTCGTTTAGACAAACACGGTATTGAATATGAAGTGATACCTGGTGTTAGTGCTACAGCGGCTTCTGCAGCTTATTTAGGTAAAGAATTAACCTTATCTGGTGTATCTCAAACGGTCATAATGACTCGTTATGAAGGCAAAACACCTTTTCCAGAGCGCGAACGTTTACCACAATTAGCACAAAGTGGGGCAACTTTAGCAATCCATTTAGGCATTACTAAAATTCGCAAAATCGTGGCGGAGTTGATCCCTCACTATGGTGAAGATTGTCCTGTTGCTGTTTGTTACCGCAGCTCATGGCCAGATCAAGATAAAGTGACTGGCACGTTAGCGGATATCGCTGAAAAAGTGGAAGCGAAAGGTTTCAAATTAACCGCGTTAATCTTAGTTGGACATGTATTAGATACCACTAACTTTGAAGACTCTTACCTTTACCATAAAGACAAACCCAATATTTTCCGTCGTCGTAAAGGCGAATTATCAATACAAGAATTAGAGGCTCAAGATGACAGCAAGTAATGTTTCATTAAATAAAATCCCAACGACTGTGGTAACTGGTTTTCTTGGAAGCGGTAAAACCACTCTGCTGGCTAATTTACTTAAAAAAGCCAAAGGCAAACGTATTGCCGTGATCATGAATGAATTTGGTGAGTTAGATATCGATTCAGAACTGCTTCGTAGTTGCCCATTAGAATGTGAAGATGAAGCCGCTGAATTAGTTGGTGGTGAAGATGGTATTTACGAACTAGCCAATGGTTGTATCTGTTGTACGGTAGAAGAAGAGTTTTTACCTGTAATGGAAAAATTGGTTGAGCGTCGTGATCAAATTGACCATATCCTCATTGAAACATCAGGTTTAGCGTTACCAAAACCATTAGTACAAGCGTTCAACTGGCCGGGTATTAAAGAGCACTGCACAGTGGATGCCGTTATCACTGTGGTAGATGGCCCAGCTATTGCTGCAGGACGTTTTGCTGCTGACGAAGATAAAGTATTAAAACAGCGTGCAATGGATGAAAGCCTGGATCACGATCCAAGTTTACAAGAGCTATTAGATGATCAGTTAAACTCTGCAGATCTGGTTGTGGTGAGTAAAAGTGACCTATTAAATGAAGCGGAGCAATCACGTGTAAAAGACGTTGTACAAAAACGTTTACCAAGCTCAGTAAAAACGGCTTACATCAATAACGGTGACGTGCCATTAGAAGTATTAATCGGTATCAATGCTGGCTCTGAGAAGAACATCGATAAAGTACATAATCACCACGATCATCACCATGCTCATGGCGCACATCATGACCACGCGCATGATCACTTTGACTCAATGGTGATCAGCTTGGGTAAAGTGGATGCTGACAAACTGAAAGCTAACGTTGAAAAGCTATTAAATGAATTTAATCTATTTCGTATTAAAGGGTTTGCAGCCGTTGAAAACAAACCAATGCGTCAAGTGTTACAAGCCGTTGGTAAGCGCTTAGATGTGCATTTTGACCGCTTATGGGAAGCTGCAGAAACGCCAAAAACAGAATTAGTATTAATCGGTAAAGGCTTAGATGAAGCGACCGTAACAGCTATTCTAAAAAGAGCAGAGGTTTAATCGTTAATGCACCTATTAGCAGCACAACCAGGTGGGTTTGTTGAACAAGAGGGGATTGTCGATTTAGCACAATCTCCAGCGCCTTTAGTGGTGTTCAGCGCCGCCGATAGTCAATTAACTGCTCTTTCTGCTGGATATCAAACAGCGACTGAAGCTCACGCTTTAGTAGAAGCGCGTTTAGTGAATTGGACTAACTTATTAAAGCCAGCAGCCTTCGACCTTTATGAAGATAAAGTCCTTGGGCAAACGCAGGTGGTGGTGGTGTCGCTATTAGGTGGCAAAGCTTATTGGCAATATGGTGTAGAAGGGCTTATTCGTTGGTCAAATGAAGCACCTAATCGCCATCTTATTTTAGTGCCTGGCGACGATAATATCGATCCCGAGTTAATCGAGTTATCAACTGTGTCAGCACAAGTTCAACATCAGGTTTGGCGATACTGTCGAGCGGGTGGCATTGAAAATAGTGCGCAATTATTTACCTTTTTAAATCAGCAGTTTTTTGATTTATCGGTCGTATCTTCAGAAGCAGAGTTTTTACCTGTCGCGCAATTTTACAATCAACAAAATATACAATGGAAAGCGGGGCAACAAGTTACCGCATTACTGTTTTATCGTAGTCACTTACAGTCTGCAAACTGTAAAATGTTCGATCAATTGATCGAATTAATGTCAGAAAATGGCTTAAATCCGCTCCCAATCGTGATCAGCTCACTAAAAGATCCACAGGCTATGAAAGTCGTTAATGCCTTGTTGGTTGAGCATGATTGTCGTCTGATTTTAAACTCTACAGGGTTTGCATCAAACACAGTAAGCACACCCGGATTAAGTTCTCAGCCAAATAGCTTTACACGTTTATTTGACCTTGATATTCCTATTCTTCAGGTAGTGTTATCAAGTAGTACTTTAGAAGATTGGCAAGATTATAAACAAGGTTTACGCAGTCGTGATATCGCCATGCAAGTGGTGTTACCGGAAATGGATGGCAAAGTATTAACGCGTGCGATTAGCTTCAAAAGTGAAGCATTTTACGATGAAAAAACACAGATCTCTTTAGTGCAATATCAATTACACCAAGAGCGTGCGCTGTTTGTAATTGAGCTAGCTAAAAAATATATTCAGTTATCTCAAACGGCTAATCAAGATAAACGCATTGCTTTAATTTTAGCAAACTACCCCACAAAAGATGGGCGAATAGGCAATGGCGTAGGGTTAGATACCCCGAATTCAACAGTTAATATATTAACCAATTTAAAAACAGCAGGTTATCCGATTAGCGAGGTGCCTGAGAACGGAAATAAACTGATTGAACAACTATTACAATCCGTTACAAATAACCCAAATACCTTACATCATTTGGCCTGTTGGCAAAGCCTCTCTCTGTTCGAATACAAAAAGTATTTTGCTGAACTACCGTTAGCCAGCCAACAAGCGATTACCGAACGTTGGGGGCAACCAGAAGATGATCTTAAATGTCGTGATGGGCGATTAATGATCGCCGGTATCCGTTTAGGTGAAACCTTTATAGGTATTCAACCTGCGCGTGGTTTTAATATCGACTTATTAGCTAACTATCACGATCCTGATTTAGTTCCGCCGCATAACTACTTAGCCTTCTACTTTTGGTTACGTTTTACTTACCAAGTGAATGCAGTTATTCATGTGGGAAAACACGGTAATTTAGAATGGTTACCCGGTAAAGGCTTAGCATTGTCTAACGAGTGTTGGCCAGATGCGGTATTAGGTCCAATGCCACATTTCTATCCATTTATCGTCAATGATCCCGGTGAAGGGGCGCAAGCTAAACGTCGTACGCAAGCTGTAATTGTCGATCACCTTATGCCGCCGATGGCACGTGCCGAAACCTATGGTGACATGGCAGAATTAGAAGGCTTGGTGGATGAATATTATCAAGCGCAAGGATTAGATACTCGACGTGAAGTATGGCTTAGAGAACAAATTTTAGAGAAAGTACAAAGCACTAATATCTTAGATGAATTAAATGAAGCAGCACGTGGTGATGATAACCAAGTATTAGAAGAGTTAGATACTTACTTGTGTGATATTAAAGAATCACAAATTCGCCATGGCTTGCATATTTTAGGGGAATTACCCGAGAACCATAAAATCGCAAATACCTTAATTGCTTTATTACGTTTACCACGTGGGGAAGGGCACATTAACCAAGGTATTTTACACTGTTTAGTCAGTGATTTTTCATTGTTGCTTGATGGAGAATTGTTTGATCCATTAAACGCAGGCCGTGAAAATTGGACTGGGCCTAAACCTGATTTATTGGCGACTGTCTGTGATTCATTATGGCGAAGCACCGCTGATACCCGCGAGCGTTTAGAACTGCTGGCTTTACAATGGGTGCAACATTACTTATTAGCGGATAATTTATTAACAGGCAACGATCTCGCTGAGTTAATTGAGTTTCCCGCAACGCATACCTTACTCACTTATGCGCAGCAAACAATCCATAAAGCCTTACAACAAAGTGTTGAAAATGAGTTGAGTGCGATTATAGATGGGCTTGACGGTAAGTTTATTGAAGCTGGACCAAGTGGCGCTCCTACTCGTGGTCGATTAGACACCTTACCGACAGGACGTAATTTCTACTCAGTGGATAACCGAGCTATTCCGTCAAAAGCGGCTTGGGAATTAGGTCAGCAATCAGCACAAGCACTGATCAATCGTCACTTACAAGAAGAAGGCGATTACCCTAAACAACTGGGCTTATCGGTGTGGGGAACGGCAACAATGCGTACTGGCGGTGATGATATCGCGCAAGCCTTTGCACTAATGGGGGTTAAACCTATCTGGGCTGAAGGGAGCCACCGAGTGGTAGATTTTGAAATCATTCCTTTCCAATTACTGAACCGACCTCGTGTTGACGTTACCTTACGCGTTTCTGGATTTTTCCGTGATGCCTTTGCCAATGTCATGGCACTTTTTGATGCGGCAGTGGTAGCGATAAGTGAACTTGATGAGCCGGGTAATAACAATTTAATTCAGCACAATATTCAACAACGTGAAGCACAATTAATTGGCGACGGCATGAATGTAACTCAAGCTAAACGACAAGCAAGTTACCGTGTATTTGGCTCTAAACCAGGTGCTTATGGTGCGGGTTTACAAGGTTTAATTGATGAGCGTTGCTGGGAAGAAAAAAGTGACCTAGCAGAAGCGTACTTAAACTGGGGCGGTTACGCCTATGGTAACAGCGACAAAGATGGCGTGCAGGCCAAAGAAGCCTTTTTAGATAGATTAAGTAATATCGACGTGGTGGTTCAAAACCAGGATAACCGCGAACATGACCTGCTAGATTCAGACGATTATTATCAATTTCAAGGCGGTATGAGTAACGCTGCTCAAGTTTATTCTGGCAAAGCGCCAACCATTTATCATAGCGACCATAGTAATCCAAGTAAGCCGGTGATCCGCACTTTAAAAGAGGAACTAAACCGAGTGTTACGTTCACGCGTATTAAACCCGAAATGGATCGAGGCAATGCGAGAGCATGGTTATAAAGGTGCTTTCGAAATGGGGGCAACAGTCGATTATTTGTTCGCTTACGATGCGACTACTGATTTGATAGCCGATTATCAATATCAGCAAGTCACCGATACGCTATTGATGGATCAAGAGAATCAACAGTTTTTAAAAGATAATAATCCACAAATAATGGAAGAAATGGCAGAAAGGTTAATGGAAGCAGCGCAACGTGGTTTATGGCAAGCACCTGATGAATATCAAGAAAAGCTACAAGACTTATTGTTACAGTGTGATGAAATGCAAGAGAGTAAGTCATGAAGAGCCAGCACAGTTATCAAGAAAGTGAAAAGCAGGCAATTTATAAAGTAATCAAAGAACGCCGCGATATGCGTCATTTTAGCCCTGAACCATTGGAAGAAGGCTTATTGCTGCGTTTATTAACCGTCGCAAATCAAGCGCCAAGTGTTGGCTTAATGCAGCCGTGGCGATTTATACGTGTGACTAACGCTGCGCTAAAAACTGATATTCAACAACTGGTAGCCGCAGAGCGAAATGCTACTGCTGACTTATTAGATGACCGTAAAAGTGAATTCTTAAAGTTAAAAGTAGAAGGGATTGCTGAATGCGCAGAATTGATTGTTGTTGCATTACCTGACGGCCGTGAAAAGCATGTGTTTGGACGACGCACCATGCCAGATATGGATTTAGCATCGGTATCATGTGCCATTCAAAATATGTGGTTAGCCGCGCGGGCAGAAGGCATTGGTTTAGGTTGGGTTTCATTATTTGAGCCTGTTCAATTGGCTAATTTATTAGAGATGCCAGCCGATAGCCGACCGATTGCAATTTTGTGTATCGGGCATGTTGAAAAGTTTTATGAAAAACCAATGCTAATCGAACAAAAATGGGGTGAAGCAGCGCCAATAGAAAGCTTTTTGTTTGAAAATAAATGGCAAGAAAAAAGTAAAAGTTAACGTTGCTGTTTTTATGGCTATTGGTACCATGGCAGCCGAATCAGCTCAGCATAAATATAGACAAGAAAAGAGATGTAAAATGAATGAACTAGTAGTTAAAAAAGGCATTATGGTATGTGGTCACGGCAGTCGTGATAAAGATGCTGAAGTTGAATTTTCATTAGTCGCAGAAGGGTTAAAAAAACGTTTTCCTGATATGCCTATTGAATATGGTTTTTTAGAGTATTCAGCGCCTAATATCCACATGGGATTAAATAGTCTAATCGCGCAAGGTGTTAACCATATATACGCAGTTCCAGGTATGTTATTTGCGGCGACTCATGCTAAAAATGACATTCCATCAGTATTAACCACCTTTGAAGAAAAAAATGCGGGTTTACAAGTGACGTACGGTCAAGAATTAGGTTTACAACAACCTATGATCAATGCCTTTCAAGCACGTATTTATGAGTCATTAGGACTGGATGCAGATAATCCACCTAAAGAACTTTACGATACTATGCTGGTGGTTGTGGGACGTGGTACTTCAGATACTGAAGCAAATGCAGAAGCTGCTAAATTAACGCGCATTGTTAGTGAAAATATGGGCTTTGGTTGGGCTGATACCGTTTACTCTGGCGTGACTTATCCATCAGTAGGTGTTGGGCTTGAGAAGCTATTAAAACTTGGCTTTAAGCGTATTGTTGTTGCACCTTACTTCTTGTTCACAGGGCGTTTAATTAAACGTATTTCTGGATATATTGATAAAGTAGCCAAAGAAAATCCAGAAGTTGAATTCATTAATACACCGTACCTACGTGATCACGATAAAGTGATTGATGCTTTTGAAGTACGTGTTCGTAATATTATGGATAACCAACAAGTACAAGGCGAAGACTTAATGGCAACCTTCAAGCGTCGCTTAGCGGCTGGCGAAGTGGATGTTCATCATCATCATGCTGAGTACCAAGATCCTGAAGCGCATAATCATGATCACTCACATGACCACAGCCATTCACACGATCATAGTCATTCGCATGACCATAGCCATTCACATGATCACGGTCATTCGCACGATCATAGCCATGCTCATGGTCACAGCCATGCAGAACCGCATAGCCATGGCGTGTATAAGCACATTGCTCACCCTTTAGGTCCAAGAACGATGATCGGTGAAGGTATTTGTAATTGCTTTATGAGTCAATTCCCTCAAGAGTTATTAGATGAGGAAAAAGATCGCATCGAGAATGGCGTTAAAGGTGAAGCATTAGCACATCGTAAGTAGCGCTGTTCAATAAATAATTGAGTAACCACTCACGCTTAATAATAAACAGTTATCAACAATCTTTGATAACTGTTTACTCCCCACTAAGCCATGTATACTATGCTCTTATATCAACAGGTTATATTCGAAAACCGTTGAATCAAATTTTATTATAGTTGTCTTAACTTTTACCTTTATTAAAATAAGAGTTCACATTGAATAACAAAACTATTTTTTATCTTGCCCGTCATGGACAGACTGAATGGAATGTTGCACAGCGTATTCAAGGTCAACTAGACAGTCCTCTTACTGCTCAAGGCAAACAACAAGCTAGATCGTTAGCTGAGCAATGCCGAGCATTAAATATCACGCAAATTTTAACTTCTCCATTAGGTCGAGCAGTACAAACTGCTGATATTTGTGGGCAAGTATTACAGCTCTCACCGATACAAATAAAAGGTTTTGAAGAGCGTCATTTTGGTGATTGGCAAGGTAAATATACGTATCAGGTCAACACGTTAAGTGATTATGATGAAATCACCTCTCAGATTACAGACTGCAAGCCGCAACAAGGTGAAAGCTCAAAGCAATTATTAACACGCTTTGAAGGGACATTAAGAGAAGAGTTAAAAAACGCTACCCAAGGTATTAGCTTAATCATTATTCACGGCGATATTCTACGTTGTTTCATGGCACAATTTGTTCCTAATCTTACTCCAAACTCAGCGTCAAAAGGCAGTGTAAGCACAGGTTATGACTACAAAAATGCAGAGCTTATTGCATTAAGTTACGATCATGATTCAGGTACTTTTTCAAGCTTATGAGTGTATTGTTTACACTGGTAATGGCTTTGGTCATCGATCACTTTATTGGTGAACCTAATCGTTATCATCCATTAATATTCTTTGGTAATTTAGCGAACTTCATTGAGAAAAAATTAAACAAAGGCACGTCACAACAACGCTTCATTAAAGGTATAATTGGATGGGCAGTATTAGTCTTACCTGTACCGTTAATTTATTTACTCTTAATATGGACTTTACCGGTTTACCTCATACTGTTAATCAATATTTATATTGTGTATTGGGCTGTGGCATTAAACAGTTTGAACCAGCACGGTATGCAAATATACCACCCTTTAAGCCAAGATGATTTACCACAAGCACAACACTTTTGTTCGTACATTGTAAGCCGCGATACCAGTGAACTTGACGCGCAAGCGATCAGTCGAGCAACCACTGAGTCCATGTTAGAAAATGGTCACGATGGGGTGACGGCTACCTTAATTTATTTTGTGTTAGGTGGAGCACCATTGGTTATTGTACATCGTCTAAGTAATACGCTAGATGCGATGTGGGGATACCGAAACGAACAGTTTAACTACTTTGGTAAATGCAGCGCTCGTATTGACGACTTACTAGGTTTTATTAGCGCTAAAATCACAGCCTTATTATTCGTTATCATAGGGTTATTTAATGGTACTGCACGACAGGCATTAAATAACGCTTACCAACAGAGTCAAGACTATAAAAGCCATAATGGTGGCTGGGTGATGGCGTCAGGCGCAACGGTTTTACAGGTTTGTTTAGGTGGCAGTGCGGTTTATTTTGGAAAAACAGTCGTTTCTCCTCAACTAGGTGAAGGTGATTCCGTACAAAGTAAACATATCGCATCGAGTTTAACTTTGGTAAAGCAAGCTGTAGTACTTTGGTTAGTGATTGTTGCTTTTGGGGCATGGCTAGTGTGATTTATAGTTGTTCTATTTACGAAAATTACAACGAAGAAATAAGTTATTTTAATAAGTAAAATAGAGCAGTTAATTATCGTGATTAATATGGCATAAAAGACGTATATAAGGTTTATTGAAAGAATGGCAATTATCCATGGTGGGCAACTAAGTAAAGTCGCAAAGCAGTTCGGAATCCCTGAACAAGAGTGGTTAGATCTTTCAACGGGAATTGCACCGTTTAGTTATGCTATTTCGGCCATTCCAGAAAAAATCTGGCAAGATCTTCCTACTATTTCACCTTCTTTGATCACTGCTGCTCAACAGTATTATCAAGCTAAATTTTGCTGGCCAGTTGCAGGCAGCCAACAATTAATCGAAAAGCTACCTTCGCTTTGGAATGATAAAAACAGCGCGATCAAATCAGGAAAAATACAGCATGCTTACTTACCCAAAGTCGGTTATAAAGAGCATCAACGAGCTTGGTCTTTAGCGGGATACCAAATACATTTTTATCAAGATACGTTACCAGATAACGTTGAAAAAAATAGCGTCGTAGTAGTGATTAATCCAAATAATCCACTCACTGATACTTTTTCTATCCAGCAATTAACTCAATTAAAAGCACATTGTCAGCAACAGAAAGCACTACTGATTATTGATGAAGCCTTTGCTGATATTTTCCCCTCTGAGTTTAGTTTTGTGCCTCATCTCACTAACTATAATGAAAATAACAATGATAGCGCGAATGATAACGACAACGAATATGATGATCTGATTGTACTGCGTTCTTTTGGTAAGTTCTTTGGTTTAGCTGGGATCCGTATCGGCTTTGCATGCACCACTGAAACCTGGCGAGATATCATTAAAGAAAGCATTGGCCCTTGGTCAATTAACGGGCCTGCATTATTTATCGCTGAGCAAGCATTACAAGATAGACAGTGGCAAATAGAACAAAGCTTGCGCCTTGAAAAATATAGTAAAAAGCTGCAAGAGCTGATCAAGTCACACTTACCAAATGTATCTATCAAAGCCAATGCGTTATTCATTACCGTCTTCTTAGATAATGCTGCATCTGTTTATGAAAAATTATGCCAGCAAGGCGTATATGTTCGCTTAACCGATGAGCAGAACGCACTGCGTTTTGGAGTGGGTAATGATCAACAGTTACAACATCTCACTGACGTGCTGAATAAACTCTAGTTTTGTTTACATCACATCGGCCTATAAAGTCACTAGCGTGATGCTAGGTAAGCTGTTATTTTTGGTTTCCCATTTACCTAATTTCTTATTAAAGGAATTACTAGTTGAGAGAAATCATCATGAAAAAGCTACTCCCATTACTATTTTTATCATTTTTTATCACTAGTTATAGTCATGCATCAGAAGGCCTTGTTTCGGTTGAAAGCCATCACTCCGTTAAAGAAACTGCAGATCGCTTTGCAAAAATTTTAGGGGAAAAAGGCCTGACTCTTTTCGCTCGGATAGACCATCAAAAAAATGCTAAAAGCGTTGATCTGGAATTAAGAGAAACAGAAGTATTAATTTTTGGAAACCCAAAAGTTGGTACGCCATTAATGCAGTGTGAACAACAGGTTGCGATCGATTTACCGCAAAAAGTATTAATCTCAAAAGATGCCGATAATACGGTTTGGATATCTTATAATAATCCAGAATATATTAAGCAAAGACACAATATTCAAGGCTGTGACAAGGTAGTTAAAAAGGTCGCAAATGTCTTAAAAGTACTGACAAATCTCGCTGCTAAATAGGCGAATATATTAAAAATTTAATAGTTGCTTAATTATTTTAAGTGGGATATAACTAATAACACTTAGTTTATTTAATAACTAAATTGAGTACAAATTATCAGCGGCGCAGCTGAATAAAAAAGAAATCTTTGTTGAGATTTCTGCTTTATTCAGCTGCGTTTTTTTTTGCTTTAAATTTAAGGTTCTACCGAAAAAGGGAAATAAGTAATGAAAAAGAATATAGTCAAAAGTGCATTTTTATGTAGCGCAATCTTAGGGATGAATTCAGCTTTTGCTGAAGTTAAAGTGAGTGCTATTTACGATATTACGGGAAGTTTTAGTATCTTTGGTGTTATGCAAAGTAATGCAGTTAAATTAGCCATTGATGATATTAATGCAAAAGGGGGCTTACTAGGCGAAAAGCTGAAGTTGATTACTTACGATACACAATCAGAACTAAGTAAATATACTCAATATGCTAATACAACCGTGTTAAAAGATAGACCTGCAGCAGTGTTTGGAGGCATGACAAGTTCGTCTCGTGAAGCTATTCGTCCAATTTTTAGAAAAGCTGATGTGCCTTATTTCTATAGTACGCTTTATGAAGGTGGTGCATGTGATAAACAAACATTTGTAGTCAGTCCTTCTGCTTCTCAACAAATAAAGCCGTTGGTTGAATGGGCGATAAAAGAGTATGGACCAAAAATGTTTATCATGGCACCGGATTATAACTACGGGACTATCTCAGCACTTTGGTACCACGAATACGCAAAACAATTTGGAGGTGAAGTTGTCGGGGAAGAGTTCCTAGCACTGACTGTGACTGACTATGCACCTACCATTCAAAAAATTCAAAGAGCAAAGCCTGATTTCGTTGTTGCTATTCCAGTCGGCCCTAATCAAGTAGGGTTCTTAGAGCAGTTCTCTTCTGCAGGCTTAAAAGAAAATATCCCAGTTGTTTCTTCAAACTACAGTACTGCAAATGAGCAAGTATTACTAACGCCTAAAGCGAGCAAAGGGATCGTTTCAAGTCATGTTTACTTTTCAAGTTTAGATAACCCAGAAAACAAAGCCTTCCTAGATAAATGGGCCAAAGCTTATGGTGAAGGACAAACTATTTCACCAGAAGCTGTAACGGCATGGAATGCGGTGCACTTATGGGCTGAAGCGATAGAGAAATCAGGTTCTTTTAAATCTAAACCGGTTTATGCAGCGATGGAAAGTGGCGATATTAACTTTAAAGGACCTAATGGTTTTGTCAGCGTTGAACCAGGATCTCATCATGTAAAACAAAATACTTATATTGCGGTTGGAGATGATAATTATGGTTTTGACATCATAAAAACATTCGATGCTGTTGCACCTAGTTATGAAAATGAAACCTGTGACCTGATCAGCAACCCTAAACTAGTAGGGCATTTCACTCCAGAAGCATAGTGTTTACTTACCCCAATACCAATTATTTTAACAAGTAAACTAGATTAGTTAATTAGTGTAATTGGTATTATATACGCTCTCATAAGAGAGTGTATTTCTTCACTTTCTGAGAGAAAAATTATGGAATTCGACTATCTACTGACAGTGCTACTGTCATCATTATCCAGCGCTTCAATTTTGCTGATAGCCGCAATGGGCTTAGCCGTTGTATTTGGCCTCATGGGAGTCATTAATCTTGCTCATAGTGAGTTTTTAATGATTGGTGCTTATACCGCCTTAACGCTAACAAAATTAGGAGTACCTTATCTATTATCAATACCTCTAGCTGTTGCTTTTACCATGTTAATGGGGGCAATTGTAGAAGTACTCATTATTAGACGCCTTTATGGCCGATTATTTGACACCATGTTAGCGACTTGGGGCCTAAGCATGTTCTTCATGCAACTAGTGGTCGTGTTGTTTGGCACAAGCACAGCAAGTGTTGCCACTATCCCATCTTTCAGCATTAATATTGGAGAATACAGCTTAGATGGTTATCGATTATTAATGATAGCTATCGCCGCTTTAATGTTTTTATTTGTATATACCTTAATGACTAAAACGGTATATGGAATGAAAGCTCGTGCCTCAATACAGCAACCTCAAATGGCACAAGCCATAGGGATTGATTCAAATAAAGTGAATACTCTGACTTTTGCTATTGGGTGTGGCATGGCTGGTTTTGCTGGCGCAATCTTATTGCCTCTCGTACCTGCGACTCCAACAATGGGATTAGCGTTTGCCGTTAAATCTTTCTTAGCCGTTGTCGTTGCTGGACCAGTTGCATTAACTGGCACCGTATTAACTACTCTCGGGTTAGGTGGAGGTGCTTCTATCACCGCAAGCTTTTTATCCTCAGTGATAGGCGAAGTTTTCTTCTTTCTCATCACAGCATTATTGCTTTGGTTATACCCGTTCGGGGTTTCAGTTAAATGGCGCAGAAAGCTGTAGGTATCAATATGACTTTATCAGAAAAAATTTATCAATCAGCTGGGATCACTTTACCTGCTATTTCAACCTTATTCGCATTGATAGTAGCTTATTATATCGATCCTTATCTTGCTTTTGTTTCAACTTCTTGGGTGATTTTTGGTTTACTAGGAATGAGCCTGGATATTGTATGGGGCAGAGGTGGCTTACTAAGTTTAGGCCAAACAGCATTCTATGGAATGGGTGGCTATTTTGGCAGTATCGTAGCGATTAATTTCTCGGCGACCACAGGAAACTCAATTATATGGGCATTACCTGCCGGCGCTATTTTTGGGGCGCTGTTGGCTGTCATATTAGGATACATTATTTTTTATGCGCGCATGGGGGCTTTACAAAGCACGATTTTAACTTACACATTTACATTATTACTTTGGTCGGTTGCACAGCCATTCAAGCTAAAAGTAGGTGAAGCATCTATTGTTGGCGATAGTGGTTTATCTAATATTCCTGGCATTATTATTGGTTTTGGTGAAGAGGCTGAATCTTTGGCCCCTAACCAAGCGTTAATGGCCGTTATTATCATCGCATCAATACTTTACTTTGTGACTCGTCGCTTAATGAGTAGTCATTTTGGTCGCATTATTGACTGTATTCGCATCGACCACGAGAAAGCAGAGTTGCTTGGTTATGATGTGCGAAAGTATCAACTGCTTAATTTTACTTATGCAGGAGCAATTGCAGGTTTAGCGGGCACTTTATATGCACTCTGGTCAAATTTTTTAAGTCCATCAATATTCTCTATCCAAGAAGCTTTTTTGCCACCTATTTATGTATTAGTCGGTGGCTTAGGGACATTAGCAGGGCCTTTTGTGGGAGCTTTGACTATTGGTATTTTATCCTTTGTTTTGGGGGGGACTGCTGGAGGGCAAACGACCTTGATCTTAGGAGCAACATTGATTCTCCTCGTATTATTCTTAAAGAATGGCATCTTGGGGAGTTTAGATCTTTTATGGAAAAGGTTCCTTCCTGATCCTAATGCAGCAGCGCGTAACACCAACCCAGTAAAAATTGATGGGGATACTTTAAAAGAGATCTTAAAAGAAGCTGAACAACAAGCTGGTCCAGCTAAAAGCTTATCCACAAATGATTTATTTAAAAAGTTTGGTGGAGTGATCCCGGTCAATAAAGTAAATCGCTCGTTTATTCCAGGTAAACCTTACTCATTAATTGGGGCCAATGGTGCAGGTAAGAGTTCATTTCTAAAAACCTGTGTTGGTATGTATAAACCTGAAAGTGGCTCTGTTCACCTAAGTGATCTTGATATAACTCATTCAGCTGTTTTTGAGCGAGTCAAAAATGGTATGGGAGTGAAAAACCAAAAACCTCAAATATTCGGTGATGTATCAGTGCTGGATAATCTTTGGGTGGCCGCATATTCACGTACTAAGCAAAATCAACAAGCCTTAGCAGTAAGTCATAAAATATTGAATATGTTAGGGCTAGAAGAGCAATCTAATGTCGCTGCTTCTGCTCTCTCGCACGGTCAACAACAATGGTTAGATATCGGCATGGTACTTTGTTTAGCGCCTAGAGTTATTTTCTTAGATGAACCCGCAGCAGGTATGACCAAAGAAGAAACTCGAGAACTCTCATCTTTGATTAGAATTTTAGCGTTACATACAACCGTTGTTATCGTTGAGCATGATATGGATTTTGTACGCACGTTGGAGGGAGACGTAACAGTGCTTCACCAAGGTAAAGTATTTGCTGAAGGTGACATTCAATCATTACGTAAAGACGAGAGAGTACTTGATGTTTATTTAGGGAGAAGAAAGCATGTTTAAAATCTTAAATGCAACAGGAGGGTACGGAAAAACAACCATTATCCGAGATATTTCATTAGAAGTTAAACAGGGGGAGATCGTTGCACTATTAGGCAGAAATGGTGTGGGGAAATCAACCGTGATGCGATATGCGACTGGCACTATTCCAGCGATGGCTGGGCATGTAGAGATGGACGGTGTAAAAGCTGAAAAATCCCCGACAAGCAGAGCTAAATTAGGCATTGGTTATGTCCCTCAGGGGCGCTATGTTTTTCCTCGTATGTCAGTGAGAGAGAACATTGCTGTTGCAGCCGCAGCCAATGGTCATAATCCTCATCAAATAGTTGAAAAGCTTCTTGAAGATTTTCCGATTCTTGTCCCCAAAATAAATGACCTTGCTGGTGGATTATCAGGTGGTCAGCAACAAATTTTGGCCTTAGCGAGAGCATTAGCAACAAAACCGAAAATCCTATTGTTAGATGAACCTACAGAGGGAGTTCAGCCATCAATTATTGATGAAATGTCAGGCATTTTAAAACGCATTAATAAAGAAGAGAACATCTCAATACTTGTTGCTGAGCAAGATCTAGATTTTTGTTTATCCATTGCTAAGCGAGCCTATGTGATGGACAAAGGGGAAATAAATAGAGCAATAAGCCGCGATGATTTACGTGAAAATAAAGCATTACAACAAGAGTTATTAGGAGTTTAAGCATGGAAAAAAATAAACAGTTTACACCATTAACAAAAGCGGAAGAGCAAGAAGTTCTGGAAATTTTAGCTCGCATTAGATCGGGATTAGCTATCCCAGTTGAATCGCAATTTGAAGAGCCAGCACACCTATTAAACTCAGGAGCATTCAATGTTAAAAAATAATCCTACTCTAGAACAACAAAGCTTAGCTTTAGCCTCTGGTAAAGAGACTGCCGTATCTTTAACATTAAAAGCATTAGATAAAGCGGAAGAGTTCAAACATTTAAATGCATACGTAGTACTTAATAAAGAGATATCTTTAGCACAAGCCGAAGCATCTGATGCTCGCCGCGCGGCTGGGAAGTTATTAAGTGCGTTAGATGGTATTCCTATCGCAATAAAAGATAATTATTTAACTAAAGATTACCCGACGACAGCTTGCTCTAATGCAAGACCGCTTGAGCCAAGTGGCCAAGATGCAACGATTGTCGCCAACCTTCGCGAAGCAGGTGTGATCATTTTCGGCAAAACTAATATGGATGAATGGGCCTTTAGCCCAACTAATGTTAACTCCAATATTGGCCCGGTGCTTAACCCTCATAATACAAAACATGTTACAGGCGGAAGTAGTGGTGGCTCGGCTGCTGCTGTTGCTTCTGGTATTGTGGCAGCGGCATTAGGAAGTGATACTGGTGGATCAATTCGAATGCCAGCAGCAGCTTGTGGCATTTATGGTTTCAAACCAAGTTACGGGAGAGCGTCACGTCATGGTGTTTTACCATTAAGTTGGTCACTTGATGCGCCCGGGCCGCTAGCAAGTTCTTTGCAGGATATTGAAATGTTATTACCTTACTTTTTAGGCAATGACCCGAAAGATGTATCAACCTTTGCTTCAACGGATTTTAAAAAAGAGCAGAGCAATAATACCCTTGAAATTGTTTACTTAACTGGAGATGGTTTAGAAAGTAGCGCAGAGGTCGAGCAAGCTGTTAAAAAATCCCTGAGTGCATCATCAGCTCATGTAAAAGAAGCTGAGTTATCTCATGTTGATAATTATTATGAAGCATGGGAAGCGATTATATTTAGTGAAGCGGCTTCTTATCATCAACCATTATTACAAGCTAATGCAGATGGATTTTCTTCTAGTTTAAGGGTTAAATTAGAAGCTGGTTCTCGACTTACAGCTTTAGAGGTTTTGCATGCTCAAAAACTACGTAGCCGATTAATCAATACGTTAACCAACGAATTAGGTGAGTGGGACATCATTGCAACGCCAACATTACCTGTAACTGCACCATCACAAAATGAAGAAGAGCAAGAGTTTGCTGGAAAAACAGTCCATGCTCATAAAAGTATGTTGTGGTTTTGTGTATTAGGAAACATGACAGGTTTCCCTTGTGTGACCTTACCCGTTGGTTTTTCTGACGATGGCCTACCTATTGGTATCATGCTCATGGGTAAACCAAACGAAGATGAAAAATTATTAGCGATGGCTATGCAGTTTGAGCAGTCCATTAAAAACACATAAAAATAAACCATTTGTAGCGATTAAATAGAGTAATGCTTATGCCCAACAAAGCACCACAAAATGATCATGAAGACTCAATAAAGATTGGCGTTCTTTTTTCACAATCAGGCCCGATGGCAATTCCTGAAAAAGCACATCTGCGAGGGGTTTTATTAGCCTGTGAAGAGATTAATGAAAAAGGAGGAGTTGTAGGTAAACGACTAGAGCCAATTATTTTAGACCCAGCAGGGGATGATTTACTATACGCCAAGATGGCCACAGAATTATTAGTAAAGCATCGAGTTAATGTGATTTTTGGCTGTTGTTTGTCATCTAGTAGAAAGGCTGTATTACCTATTATAGAACGCTTTAATGGTATTTTATTTTACCCTTCCGTTTATGAAGGGTTTGAATATTCTCCCAACGTTATTTATGGAGGAGGCGTACCAAACCAACTAGTATTGCCTCTTTTAAAATATATATTTGATCACTATGGGAAAAAAGTAGCATTAATAGGGCTAGATTACTTATACCCAAGGGAAATTAATCGAGTCGTTTCTGAATTTCTTAATGCCAGCGATGGGGAAGTGGTTATTGAAAAATATCTCAACTTTTCGACAGAGGAGGAAGACTTAAAAGCTAGCTTAGAGCAAATATTAGCCACCAAGCCTAGCGTTATATTCTCTACTGTTGTCGGGTTAGATAGTATTCGCTTGTTCAGTGCTTATGCTGATTTAGAAGTTGACGGAATTAAACCACCGATAGCCTCTCTAACTGCTGTGGAGTCAAGTATTCAAGCTCTAGATAAAGGTAAACGAGAAGGCTATATATCTGTTGCTCCTTATTTCTCATCATTAAATACCGATATCAACGCTCAATTTAATCATAATTTTAAAAGTAAATTTGGCGAAAATGAAACACCTTGTGTATTTAGTGAAGTCGCATACTCTCTTGTTAATATCTTTGCTAGTGCTTTATCTGACGCCGAGTATACTGATACTGAAAGTATTTTAGCTGCGCTTTCAGGTGCTGTTTTCAAATCTCCAGGAGGAGACCTTTTTCTCGATCTAGATACCAACCATTTTACAATGAGACCTTACGTGGCTAAATCTAATGCAGAAGGGCAGTATGATATTTTATGGAGAGCACCCTCTGCGATTAAACCAGACCCATATTTAGTCGCCTATGATCGAACAATCGATATTTAACGGAATATATTAAGGAATAAATGAGCAGATGAGTACTTCTTCTAAAGATTATCAATTACTTCGACGTTTGCGACAGATGCGTATTTTAGTAATACACCCAGATGATTCAGATAGAAAAATACTCATCGATCATATCAGACGAATCGGATGCCAAGTGAGCTATGTTTGGCCGGCACCTAAAGCGATAGAAAACAGTTTCGATGCAATTATCTTTTCTATTGATAGTAATAATACAAAAAACTCAATTTCATGGATGGCAAGCGATGAAACAGCTGCCCGTATTGGCGTTATTGCTTACGAAACACCTGAAATATTAACTGAATTAGAATACTTTAACGTACATGGCGTTATTTCTAAGCCGATTCGAATATTTGGTTTATTAGCCGTATTAACCACCTCCATTGGTTTCTCTAAGCACGAGAAGCGATTAAAAAAACGCATCAACTCTTTAGATGAAACTTTAAAAGGAAGAAGGAAGGTTGAACAAGCAGTCGCGATACTTTCTAACTTAAAAGGCATCTCTGAAACTGACTCTTATAAACGTTTAAGAGAAAAGTCGATGAAAGATAAATGCTCAATAGTCGCCATAGCAGAGGCTATTATTGCATCGAGTGAAGTATAAATTGATTACTTCTTCCTTTAATTATGTCGCTTATATTAAAGATTGAATATTATTGTTATTAAATCAGTGGTAGCTTTGAATAACATAGCAACTCTCTTTTTTAATAAGGATATTTATGAAACTCTCTCAAATTGCTTTACTTTCAATGGCTGCGTTAACTTTTAATGCGCAAGCAGATTTACTCGATGATATTCAAGAAAAGGGCGTGATCACTGTTGGTACAACGGGTGATTATAAACCTTTCTCCTATTACGATGGTTCAAACTACTCTGGTTATGATATTGACGTTGCTAAACATCTTGGCGAACAGTTAGGCGTAAAAGTAGAGTTCGTACAAACGACGTGGAAAGGCTTAGTGCCTAATCTACAAGCGGGTAAATATGATATTGCAATGGGAGGAATTACTCGTCGTATCTCTCGTCAACTAGCGGCAGAACAATCACAAGGTTACATGACTTTTGGTAAACTGTTTTTAGTTGCCAATGGGAAAGAAGCACAGTTTGACACGCTAGCAGAAGTAAATCGTCCTAGTGTAAAAGTTGGAGTCAATATTGGCGGGACTAATGAAAAATTTGCAGAGCAATTTTTAACAGAAGCCACTTTAGTGAAATATGAAAATAACTTAGATGTACCTAAAGCTGTGGCTAATGGTGACGTAGATGTCATGGTAACAGAAACACCTGAAGCCCTTTATTACCAAACTATCAATGAAAAGCTACAGGCAGTTCGAGAAGAAAATCCATTCACCAAAAGTCAGTTTGGCTATCTAATGCCAGTAGGCGAACAGCGATTACTAAATACAGTTAACTTCATTATGGATGAGATGAAACTAAAAGGTGTTGATATTGAGTTAATGAAAAACAACTCGCTAATGTAAGCTCTTCCCTATAAAAATAAAAACACTCGCGTGTTGAGTGTTTTACCTATCTAATTACCTGTATATGGGTATTTGTATTTAATATGTTCTATGCTACTGTTTTTTTTTGACTTTTTTTAATTTTTTAAACCTTTTTATTTGAAGTTAAATTCAAGTGGAACTTTTAGATAAGTAGAGGTCTAATTCGAAAGATTTAAAAAGGCAGAATTCCATAGAGCTAGTTTTACATGGCCTTATTTCTATGACGCTCTATTAGTCCCTATTCGCATTATAAATAAACAATTTATTATAGTTATTTTAAGTAGCAAGTAGTTTCAATACTCTATTATTAGGTGAAATATGAAGTGTATTTTTATAGGTGGGGCAGATCGAAGTGGTACAACCATGTTGGCCTCTTTATTAGCCAATATTAAAGACAGTGTGGTCGCACCAGAATCATTATTCAAAACAGACATTCCATTTGATTACCCAATCTCTATTGAAAGTTACAGTCAGCAGCTAAATAAAGATAAACGTTTCATACGCTGGGGCGTTGATATCAGTCAACTCAATAAAACTGACTATCAGTCTTATGATACCGTCTATCAAGATATTTTAAGCTTGTACTCTTCAAACCCTTCACCACAATACTGGATCGATCACTCACCAAATAACTTAATGTATGCAAAGTTACTTAACTCAACATTTAAAGAAAGCTACTTTATACATATTGTTAGAGATGGACGGGCCGTTGCAAACTCTCAGATACCTTTAGAGTGGGGCGAAAATACTTTCTTGCAATCATCAAGAGCATGGTTGAATAAGATTTTGTATGGTTTCATGGCGCAAAGCTTATTCCCCGAAAAGACGATTTTAATTAAATATGAAGATTTGCTGTTAGACAGTGAAAAAGAGATTGCAAAAATATTAACGCTTTTAGGTAATCCACAGCTGAATGACGGTTCAATAAACAATGACTTTGTGCCTGAGTTTTCAAAAAAACAGCACGCATTGGTAGGGAAAGCGCCTGAAACAAGCCGTTCACAGGCTTGGAAAGCAAAACTAACTCAACAAAATATTGCTGATTTTCAATATTATGCCAGTGATGCATTAAGTACTTTAGGTTATGAATTGATTGATACAGGTGGAGTCAAAGTAACTCGGAAACACATGGTAAAAGAATTTTTTAAAGAGATGTGGTTTAAAAAAGTAATTAATCCAAGAAAATATAAATTAAAACGAAAATAGCTTATTTTTTCTTGTTAAACTTCTTTTTTGCATGGTTATAATTTTATATTTTTAAAACTCGGCATTAATTAAAGGAACAGGAAACTATAATGTACTGATTTTTATATAAAAGCAGTATAGCTCATTCCAAATATTAAAAAACAAGAGTCTATTTACTTATAGGTAATTGATTTTTTTAATTAACTAGCCAAAAGGTAGTATCTTCTGTGTTTTTTTGTTTGAATTTGAAACGATATTTTTGCTTGTACAATTAAAGTTGTTATTAATTAACGAAAGTAAGTGACAAAAGAGATCTAAATCACTAAAATTTATTTATTATTTGCTTTTTTTGAGAAAATTAACTGCTACACATAGCTTAAAATTGTTGAATGCTTAAAAGTAAAGGCTGAATTGATATTTTGCCTTTGTATTAATAAATTGATTTTATAAACCTTTAAATGATGATAAATAATTTAGTTATAAATCAATAGATATGAACTTCTTAAACACTTGTTAATTATTTTTTAATCAATACAACGGATTGTATTATTTTAGCTTTATAGTTAAACAACATAAATATGCTAAATTGAATAAATGGAATTTTTCATAGTAGGATATTTTCCTTCAGTTTCCTTCAGTTTCCTTTATTTCATGTGAATGTTTTTCTCACCAAATTATTATTACTTCCGCCCCATATTAGAATTAACTTCAGCATTTTTTAATGTTTAAAGTGTGGAAGAATGATAATCCAAATTAAATTTACCTGTTAATCATAGAGATATTAATATTGAATTTTAGAAAAGATATAAATGGCCTCAGGGCTATTGCTGTAATAGCTGTTGTTTTGTTCCACTTTAATGCGTCTTGGATTTCTGGAGGTTTTGCTGGAGTCGATGTGTTTTTTGTTATTTCTGGTTTCTTGATGACAGGAATCATATTTAAAGGGCTTCAAAATGAAAGCTTTTCCATTTTTAAATTTTATATTGCGAGGATTAATAGGATTGTCCCTGCTTTAGCTGTACTTTGTTTTGTTTTACTTATATTTGGGTGATTTTATCTTACTCCACTAGATTATAGAGCTCTAGGTAAACATATTGCTACTAGCTTAGGCTTTGTATCTAATTTTATTTATTGGTTGGAGGCAGGGTATTTTGATGCGGCTTCCCAGGAAAAATGGTTATTACATACTTGGTCATTATCTGTTGAGTGGCAATTTTACATTATCTACCCGCTCATCCTGGTTTTAATGAAAAAGTTCATCTCTTTAAATACTATGAAGTTAACATTGTTAGTTACTACTATTTTTTTATTTGTTTTTAGTGTTGTGGCTACTTACCAATGGCCAAATCAAGCATATTATTTGTTACCGACAAGAGCATGGGAAATGATGGTTGGTGGAGTTGCTTTTCTCTACCCCGCTAAATTTAAAGAAAGAAATAAAAAATACGTAGAATGGATAGGTGTTTTTTTAATTACCTTCTCTTATTTTTTCATTTCAAAAAGTGCGCCTTGGCCAGGGTATTTAGCTATATTTCCGGTTTTAGGGGCTTTTTTTATTATTCAGGCAGACCGTGAAAATAGTTTTATAACAAGTAATATTGTATTTCAGCATCTAGGTAAATGGTCATATTCAATTTATTTATGGCACTGGCCAATAGTAGCGGCAATTTATTATTATTCATTGAATAATTTGTTTGTATATCTAGGGATTATGTTATCAATCTTTTTAGGGTTTGTTAGTTATAGATATATCGAAACAATTAAGTTTAAAAAAGAGTTCTCTAGTCTTTTCGCCTTCACACAATGCAAACCCTTGTACTTTTTGATTATCACAGGGGTACTTGGGGCAGTTGTTTTCATAAATAATGGCATTAACAAACCTATTCGAGGTATGAGTGTCTCACCAGAGACGTTATATATGACAGAATATTCCCGAGATAATTATATTGAAAATTTTATGAAACTATTTAGTCAAGAATGTAATTTTTTTGATACTACTGAGCGTCACCCTAAAGTTGATATTGCTGCTAGTTGTATTAATAAAGGCGGGATTTTTATTTGGGGTGATTCGCATGCCCAATCACTATCTTACGGAATAAGAAAGGTTTTTCCTGAACAAAACATAAGTCAAATTACAACTTCCACATGTCGTCCACTGATTAAAGAAGATTTAGGGTTAGATAGTACATATAAAGTAGCTTGTGATAGAGCAAATGATAAAGCGAAAAAAGAACTGTTAAATATAAAACCTAAAGTTATTTTGTTAGTACAGCATATTGACCATGATAAAAATCAATATAATGAAATTTTAGCTTATGTAAAAAAGCATAATCTAAAAGCGAAGGTAGTTCTAATTGGCCCGGTTCCACAATGGGAGCCATCTTTGCCGAATACAATTGCTAAAAGACATTTTGACTCAAATAAAGTAGTAATAAATGACCGCTCATTTGTAACTCCATTATTTAGAATTAATGAGCAGCTACATAAAAATTACGATGACTCTGATATTAAGTATATTTCATTATTAGACGATTTATGCAATGAAAATGGATGCTTAGCCAAAGTCGACTCAAAAAACACTCCATTAGTTTTCGATTATGGGCATTTATCTGTAGAAGGTTCGTTATATATTGCGAAACATATTATACGAGAAAAAATAATTAACTATTTGCAGTAAATGGATTTTAAAAACAAAAAGCCTCTCAATAAAAGTTGAGTTATTTGGCTAACACTTATTTTATTTAAAAAGGTAATCATAGTATGAAATATTTAGTAACAGGTGCAGCAGGGTTTATTGGTAACTTTGTTTCAGAACGTTTGTGTGATGCTGGCCATGATGTTATTGGGCTAGATAATTTAAACGATTATTATGATCCTAACCTTAAATTAGCACGTTTAAAGCGTCTTGATAAATTTGATAACTTTACTTTTGTTAAACTTGACTTAGCTGATAGAGAGGGGATGCAAACTTTATTCGCTGGGGAGAAGTTTGATCGTGTTATTCACCTCGCTGCACAAGCTGGTGTTCGTTACTCTATTGAAAACCCAATGGCTTATATTGATTCTAACTTAGTAGGAATGGCTACAATTTTAGAAGGGTGTCGTCATAATAAAGTAAAACACTTAGTTTATGCTTCATCAAGTTCTGTATACGGTATGAATGAGAAAATGCCTTTCTCTACTGAAGATGAAGTTAACCACCCGGTTTCTTTGTATGCAGCTACCAAAAAGTCAAATGAGCTAATGGCGCATAGCTACAGTCATTTATACGATTTACCTACTACTGGCTTACGTTTCTTTACCGTTTACGGTCCATGGGGACGTCCAGACATGGCACCGTTCTTATTTACTGATGCTATTTTAAATGACCGCGAAATTAAAGTGTTTAACAATGGCAAAATGAAACGTGACTTTACTTACATTGATGACATTGTTGAAGGCATTATTCGTATTCAAGATGTCGTACCTGTGCGTAATGCAGACAACCCAAATACTTCTCCTTCATCAGGCAAAGCACCTTATAAAGTATTTAATATTGGTAATAACGAACCGATTGCATTGATGACATTTATCGAAGCTATAGAAAAGGCAGCAGGTAAGGAGGCGAAGAAAAACTTCATGCCAATGCAAGCGGGTGATGTCCCTGCAACTTTTGCTGATATTGATAACTTAAAAGAAGAAGTAGGGTTTAAACCAGATACTCAAATTGAGTACGGTATGCAGCAATTTGTTGATTGGTACAAAATGTATCATTCATAAGGTCATATCAAGTACCTGTCATAATTAGCATGATTATCGATTATTCTTTCATCATGCTCTTTTGATTGGTTTTTAGTGGGTTTTAAATTTTTTGATTCAGAAAACACTATTAAAACACAAATAATATATTAGACAGTAAATTACATTGTTAGATTATAAATAGTCCCTCCAAAATATAAATTTAATGGTAAATATGACTTTAAATAAAAAAATAGTAAAAGGTTCAATCTGGAGCTTGATAGGTAATTCTTCTTATCAACTGTCGGGCCTAATTATATTTGTTATTCTTTCTCGTCTTTTATCTCCAGTAGATTTTGGTACAGCAGCACTGGCAATTATCTTTGTAGAATTAACTAATGTTTTTGTGCGTTATGGTTTAGTCGAAGTAGTTGTTCGCAACGTTAATTCGTCAGATGATTCTATTGAAAGTGATGCTTTTATTGCGACTTTATTATTAGGTTTAATGACTAGCGTTTTATTTATTGTTTTTTCTCCTTCTTTAGAGTTGTTTTTTGATGCGCCTGGATTGGCTATATCATTGCAAATTTTAGCTATTGTTCCTTTAATGCAGGCTTTATCGACAATACCTGAAGGAATATTAAGAAGAGAATTCAAATTTAAAGCATTAGCTTTAAGACTACTGAGTTCTTCTATTTTTGCAGGAGCAGTTGCGATTGGTCTTGCTTATAATGACTTTGGATTTTATAGCTTAATCATCCAAAAAATTATATCTACAACAATTCTCCTCGTTTTAGTATGGAAAAGTACTAAATGGCGACCAACTTTCCATTTTTCTTACCTAGGTACTATTAATATTTTAAAACAAGGGCAACCTATTGTTTTAAGCTCTTTAATTGGCCAAGGCATTTTTAGGTTTGTTGAATTAATTGTTGGTTATTTTTTGGGCGTCGCTACTTTAGGTATTTTTAAAATAGCAGGAAAGCTACTAGACGTTATTGTTCAGTTTACAATTAAACCAATTGTTGATGTATCTTTTTCAGCCTTTGCAAATCTAAAAGACTCACCAATTGAGTTAGAAAAATGCTATCTAAATTTTATCACTACATGTGCAATCTTTGCATTACCGGCATTTATGGGAACATTTATTATCGGAGCCGATTTAGTTAATTTAGTTTTTGGAGAAAAGTGGCTGAGAAGTGGGCAAGTATTATCAATTTTATGCCTGGGTGGTATGAGCGTTACATTGAATTACTTTTTTGGCCAACTTTGTCACGCTACTAATAATTCACATATTCCATTTAGAATACGTGTGATTGAGTTTATTGTGGTTTTAAGCCTTGTGAGCCTTGCTGCTCAATATTCAATTTACCATGTAGTTTATTCTACAGTGTTAGTCGCTACCGTTATTAGCATAATGATGATTTTTATTCTTAAAAGGAAGTTTTTATTCTCTGTTAGTCTCATTTTTAAAGGAATAATACCTTCTTTGATTTCTGCTCTGTTTATGGGGGCGGTGGTTTACTTCTCTTTACAAACACAATTGAATAACCTTGGCACTATCCTTAAAGTCATTGTTAGTATTGCTATCGGTTGCATTACATATGCATCATTTTACAGGGTTGTTTTTCCTAAAAAAGCAGCAAATATAGTTACAAGTATAAAGAAACTACGTACTTAAATTGATAATACTTACTTTGGTTAGTTCGAAATGAATAAAGGAATAAAAATAATGAAATTAACTAGCTTACATTTTTTGAGAGCTTTAGGTGCAATTTTTATTGTTGTCTCACATTCTCATGGTGTAATCAGAAAACGCTTTGAAACTTTAGGATTTGATGCTCATTTTTGGCAAATTGAGCAAGGGTATACTAAGGTTTTTGGTGCTATTGGGGTTGATCTATTTTTAGTGCTTTCTGGATTTTTTGCGTTTTATACCACTTGGAATAGAAAACAAGTGGCGTTTGATTTCCTCAAAAAAAGACTAATTAGAATATATCCAATTTGGTGGGTCGGTTTAATATGCTTATTAGTTCTTTCAATTGTTCCTGGTGCATCAGCTCAGTATAGTGGTTATCAAGTCATTAATTCTTTTTTATTAAACCCTATCTATATTGATGGTGACATTAAACCTATTTTAGAAATCGGTTGGACTTTGCATTATATCGTTTTTTATTATCTAGCGATTACTTTCTTGATTTACATGAAGTTAAAGTCTCTTGATATACTCAAGGTTTTAACCGCTTTATTTGCGTGTTTATCAATATTAGGTGTTTTAATCGATACTACTGTTCCGATTGTTGAAGTGGTTACGAACTCTCGAACATTAGCTTTTGCATTAGGGGGGTGGTTAGCATTTTTAGTTATTGAAAAGCCTACAAAATGGACTGCTTGGTATACCTCATTGATTTTATTGGTTAGTTCCTCGTTGATATTGACCTTTGTTTTTGTGCCTGAATGGCGATTAAATGCTCCAACAATACTAAGTCGTAGTTCAATTGCTTGTTTAATTATTTTACTGTTCGTTTTTCATCCAACTCTAAGGGCTCTAAAGTTCCATAAAATATTTAATTTATGTGGAGATGCGTCCTATTCAATTTACCTTTTTCACATGTTTCCGTTAATGATCGCTTCCGGCCTATGGAAACGTGGAATATTGTTACCACCTAGCTTTTTACCTCCATTTATGACTTGGTTTATTTTAATCTTTCTAGGTGTGTTAAGTGGTGTTATTGCTTATCAATTATTTGAAAAACCCATTTTTACTTATTTAAGAAATAAGTTTATTAAAAAAAGTTAAAAGGTACGAATTAATGTCTATGAAAGTATTAATGCTTACATGCCAGTATATGCCGGATGTATTTGGTGGTGCTGAAAAACAATGTGGAAGAGTATCTAAGGGCCTTAAAAATAAAGGTTTAGATGTTCAGATTCTAACTTCTCGTCAACAGTATAAAGGTAAAGCAAAAGAGGTCATGAATGAGGTGCCAGTAACACGCTTATATTCGCCAATTGCGCCTGATTTACTAGGTCGTTGGCTACCTTTTTCTGTTTATTGGCTACTCAGAGTTCTCGTATGGGGAATGTTTAACCATAAGCAGTTTGATGTTATTCATTGCCATCAAGGCAAGTTCGGTGCGTTTGTGGGTTGTTGTTTAGCTCGGTTATTTAAGAAACCGATATTGATTAAAGTGGGGAATTCCAATCAATTTATGGACTTTACAGCATTGAAAGCTAAAAAGTTCGTTGGGCCAATCATGGCTAATTTTGTGTTGAAGACAAAACCGACTGTAGTAGCTATAACCGATGTTATTGCTCAAAACTGTAAAGACTTTGGTTTTGAAAATATTATTAATATACCAAACAGCATTGATGTTAATTTGCTTGATACACTGAAATATAGTGAACAGTCATTACTAAAAAGCAATCAAGTTATTAACCTGTTTTATCATGGCCGATTGGAAAGTATTAAAAAAGTTGATGTATTAATGGAATCATTTGCTTTGTTGGCAGCCGAATATGCGGAGCTACATTTTCACCTTATTGGAAGTGGTAGTGTTTTAGCCTCTGCTAAAGATTATATTAAAGCGCAAGGGCTAGATAGCAAAGTGACGTTTCACGGCGAAGTCAGTGATCCCGTTGTATTCATACAACAATTTGATGTGTTTGTTAATGCATCTGAAGCGGAAGGGTTCTCAAATTCATTACTAGAGGCATTATTAGCTGGAAAAGTATTAGTATCGACACCAGTGAGTGGTGCAAGTGATGCAATATCAATGGGTAATAACGGTTACGTAGCAGCTTCTTTTGAAGCCGAAGATATTAAAAAAAGTACGATTAAAGGTATTCAATTACATCAAAACAATAGCGAATCAGTTAAAGCTTTTTCAGAACAATTAATTGCTAAACAATTTACCGTAGAGGTCATTGCAGATCAATATTTAGCACTTTATAAAAAATTAACAGGGACAACTAAATGAAAGTTTTAATTGGCATGACACGTTCAGATACTATGGTATCAGGTTCATTCAAACACATTTGCCAAATTGGTGAGAAATTTCGCGAAGAAGGTGCTGAAGTCGTTTATGCCATTGGTGGGGATGGTGAAGCGATTGATAAGTTACGCGAGTTTGGTTTTAAAGTGCATGCCTTGACTGATTTAAAAAGGGAAGTGAGTCCGTTCAGTGATTTGTTTTCACTATTAAAATTAATCTGGTTAATTATTTCTGAAAATCCACAAGTTTGTTCATGGCATACCGCTAAAATTGGCGCGTTAGGGCGCATGGCAGCTATGTTTACCTTTAAACGATCTTATTATGTACCGCATGGTGTACCTTTTGTGAATACGCCAGAAAATAAAGGGTACAAAAAGTATCAGCTCATTGAAAAAATACTGTCAATTCTACCTTCTAAGATCATTGGTGTTTGTGAGTTTGATAAAAACGAATATTTACGCATTGGTGTGCCAGACAAAAAATTACTAGTGATACGTAATGGCATGTTAGGTAAAGATAATGATACATGGCAATTAACTGATAAGCCGGTGCATTTTATTACCGCCGCTCGTTTTGAAGATCAAAAAGACTATGTGACTTTATCTGCTGCTTGTCATCAGCTATTAGCAGCGAATAAAGCTTTCACGCTTAGCATTTATGGTGATGGCCAATATGAACAAGAAGTAAAGGCTCGCTTTGCTGATTTTCCTGAAGGTATGATCCATTTTTGTGGTGTGGTTGATAACTTTGCTGAAAAGTTAGCAGAAGCAGATGTGTTTATCTTATCGAGTTTCTGGGAAGGCTTACCACGCAGTATTATTGAAGCAATGGCTTGTAAAAAAGCAGTGGTGGCGTCTGATGTAGGTGGTTGTTCTGAATTAATTATTGAACAAGAATCTGGATACTTAGTACCGATTAGAAATGCTGAGGTGATGGCTAAATCAATGATTGAATATGTTGATGATAAACAGAAAATTGTAGACCATGGATTAGCGGCTTATACTTTATACCAACAAAAATATTCATTGCCTGTTATGTTAACTAGTTACGCTGAAGAATATGGCGTATTAAAAGCAAAACAGGGTGTTTAACATGACAGTCCATGTATCACTGATTTGTCCCGTTTATAAAGTGGCAGCTTATCTACCTGAGCTAATGCAAAGTTTATTAGCTGGTGTCAACAGCGAAAAAGTAGAAGTTATTTTTGTCGATGACTGTTGTCCTGAACAATCTATTGCAGTGTGCGAGCAGTTTATTAATGAGCGCGCTGAGCTGATTAAATTTCAATACAAGGTTATTAAACAGCCTGTTAATAAAGGGCAGGCAGCTGCACGAAATACAGCACTAGCTGTGGCCCAAGGCGAATATATTGGATTTATTGACTCTGATGACGCTATTTCTCCCTATTATTGGGAAACATTAAGCTCTTATGTCGTTGATGCACAATATGACATTATTGAGTTTACCTTTGAAGAGTTTAAAGATACTTTGCCTGAGCCTAGCAAGGCTGTTGCGACAGAGTTGTCTACTTCAAACTTAAACCCTTTTCATTATGGTTTTTTTGTTTGGACAAGGTTATACAAAAAATCCATTGTTGATGAATTACGTTTCCCTGAAGGGATGATTTTTGAAGATATATTTTATAACGTACATGCATTTTCAGAAGCAAAAAGTACCTTACGCTTATCAAGTTGTTTAGTTTTTTATAGAAAGCGAGAAGGCTCTACAACCAGTGGCAGGACATCAAGTTACTCTAACCTTTTACTCAACCTAGTTAATTCAACAACCTCTACAATAGAGTGTTTTCAAGATAAAACTGAAGTGATTAGTCAAGTTGTTAGATATTCGTTTTTGGTTAGTCTCAAGGGCTTTACTATTAAAGAGCGTAGTGATCGACGCCACTTCTTTAAACAGTGCGAGAAAATCAATTTATCTTTCACTCCTTTATTAAAACAATTTGATCATTCAGTAACGGTGAAATTGAAATTTAAACTTTCACAACTTATTTGCTCGATAGGGAAATTTTTATAATGAAAAGCCACAGTCCGACCGAATTCATTCGCAGTGATTTATTTCGCTACGAAGGGAAATGCGGTTTAAAGGTGTTTGTTAAGTTATTAATGAAAAACCCTTATTTTCGCTTTCAAGTTTATTTAAGAATGACGCGCTCAAGTAATGTGCTTATATCTAACTTTTTCAAAGTTTTAAAAGCAGGTTTAGGTCGAAAAGTGAATGTTCAACTAAGCCCTAAAGTGTCGATAGGATATGGCTTATACATTCCTCATGGCAATATTGTCGTTAATTCAAAAACGACTATCGGTAACAATTGTAGCTTCTTGCAGTTTGTCTCTATTGGTGCGATGCATAATAGTGCTGCAGCGACTATCGGCGATAATGTTTACATTGGTCCAAACACAAATATTGTTGGTGATATTGTTATTGGCAATAATGTTGTTTTAGGTGCTGGAACTGTCGCTGTAAAAGATATCGAAGAAAGTACCGTTGTTGTTGGTTCCCCTGCAAAGGTGATAAAAAAGGTCGATGATATTCATCAATATTCAATTAATTTATGTAGTGATGAGTTTATTAGTAAGGCTCAAAAATGAAAAAAATAGTACATATCACCAATGACCTTCAACGCCTGGGCGGCGTTCAGCGTTTGTTAGTTGATCTAATGACTTTACAAAAGGACAACTTTCAATTTGAAGTGATCTTGACTCGCGGTGAGAATGAGTATGTTGACGAATTAAATCAACTAGGGGTGAGCGTATATCATAAACGTGATATTGGATTACGCGGCGTCATTAAACGTATGAATGCAGCAGATTTAGTGCATGCGCATCTTTTCCCCTCCCTGTATATAGCTCTATTAACTTCGACGCCTGTCGTTAATACAGAGCACAACCCTCATTATCGTCGAAGAGATATTCTTTTTGTTAAAACCATGGAGAGTATTTTATATCGAAAGTATGCCAAGATAGCGTGTATTTCTGAAGGTGTACAAACTGACTTTTTAGCTCATATTAAAGTTGATCCTTCTGTTACAGAGGTAATACACAATGGGATTAATCTGAGCCGTTTCCCACAAATAGCCAAACCATACCCTGAAAATCAGGCAAAATTTAAATTAGGTATGGTGGGACGTTTTGCCGCACAAAAAGATTTTAAAACTTTGATCGATCTAATGGCGTTACTCGACGATAGTTTTGAATTACATATTGCTGGTGATGGTGAGTTAAGAGCTGAATTTGAGCAATACAGTAAAGCCATTAAGGTCGATCATCGCATTATATTTCATGGTCAAGTTAATGATGTGCCATCGTTCTTAGATTCTTTAGACGTTTATATTCAATCTTCTTTTTGGGAAGGGTTTGGTATTGCTGTCGTAGAAGCTATGGCTGCAGGGGTACCTTGTTTTGCTACCAATGTAAGCGGTTTGAATAATGTAATAGATAGCCCTTATTTGTTTGAGGTAGGTGATGCTGAAACATTAGCAAACAAAGTACAGGAATTGAAAGCCTCGCCTGACTTATATCAAGCAGCCTCTGCATATGTTGTTAAACAAGCTATTAAATTCTCAATATCGACTTCAGCTGATAAATATACTCGTATTTATAATAGCTGTATTAATACAACGCAATAATACAGGTGATTCTCCCGTGCAAATACGTGTAAAGACAATCAACACTATTCTTTTAGTACTTTCTGCGATGTTAGTGCCTATGTACTTTACTGACTTTAGATTGTATTTTGCAGGTTTAATTATTCGTTTAGCGGATATTATGTCTTTAGCTATTATTGGTTTATTTATTGTTAGTTATTTGAAAGGGAATTCTAAGTTATTAATACCCAAAGGGTTTGTTTTTCTGCTTCTATTTCTTGTTTATTGCTTAATTAATGGGATATCGCAATCTGGTATTTTTAAGGGAATTGTGGCGACATTTCAATGGCTTATTATTTTATCAACTTTAGCGATTGTCTATTCTCATTCAATTATGCAACCTGAAAAGTTTACTGATATTTTTATTAAAACATTGCTATGTATTTGTATTTTCGTTGTGCTTTATCATTTCTCCGAAGGGAAGTTAATGCACTATAAAGACTTAGGCGATGCTAAATATGTATTGGCATTAACTGGCGCATTAATACTTTCTTATAGCTATTTTTACCAAGATAAACGATATCTTATAGCCTTAGCTATTTTATATCCTTTTATTTTATTGTCATTGGAGCGTAAGGGGATTTTAGCTT
Organism: Psychromonas arctica; assembly: GCF_036697365.1. Classification (GTDB taxonomy): domain Bacteria; phylum Pseudomonadota; class Gammaproteobacteria; order Enterobacterales; family Psychromonadaceae; genus Psychromonas; species Psychromonas arctica_A. The sequence continues at coordinate 88,913 of NZ_JBAHZA010000004.1, read as the reverse complement.
TTCACGTTGTGTTGTTTGTTTATCTTTGTTTTTCATTGAAAACGCTTGCCCGAATTGGTTTATTAGCTATTTTAGCCTTATCGTTAACTTTTCTATTAATGAATCCTGGTATTTTGGATTTTTCAAATTTTCAGCTATTTGAATATAATGAATATGAGATGGTTGGCTTAGATGAAGAGCAAGCTCTTTGGGTCTCAAATTTGCATCGTCAGTCCTTACTGGAAAATGGTTGGGAAATTTTCAATGCCAACTGGGCATTTGGTGTCGGGCCCAAAATGCTACCTCAGTCTATGCTTAATTATTATTTTAATCCTGGATTAGCTTTGTATACCCATAATGTTTTTTTAGATACGTTAATTGAGCAGGGGGTTACTGGACTGACATTATTGTTGTTACCTTACTTTATCTTTATATGCAGTGGCAGTATTAGATTTGGAAAAGGTGCTGTTTGCTTTGTTAGCTTATGTTTATATTCAGGTACTATGCTGTTTTTTATGTCTGGTGGCGCACCTTCAATGGTATTATTTTATCTCCCTTTATTTGCAGGGTTTATTCTGAATAATAAGCATCACTCAAGGGTTGAAAAATAGTGATAAATGGAAGTTGGTTTAACCTTTTTCTACTATTCTTTTGTCAACTAAATACTCCTTTGTGAGTGATTGGGGCGAAGGGGATTATTAGCGTGAAAATTGTATTAAGAATTTTAACCTAAAATTATTGTTGTGATTTTTTTAACTTATATAAAACATCGACTTATGAATTTATTTTGATGTTGATTGATAAGTGAAAATATTGTCAAATATGAATTTTATTGTTATCATGATCACATTTTTAATCAAGTTAAATTATTAGCTAATAGTGAAGTAAAGGGACTTATGACAGAGCAAGGATTCGTCAAAAATAACATAAATCAACTGTCTGCGGTGTATCGCATTGTTGACTTTTCGATTGTCCAATTTTTGTTATTTTTTTGTGTTGGCGCGCATTCAATTGAGGTCACTGACCCTTACATAATTGTAGGACTAATTGGGTCACTTTCTTTTATTCTTTTTGCAGAGAGTATTCGCCTATACCGTTCGTGGCGTACTGGTTCTTCTTCTCGTCTTTCGCTTTATACTTTCCTAAGTTGGTTCTTTGCTGTTTTTGTTGTCGTTGTCTATTTATTCTTCAGCAAAATGAGTGATGATCTTTCTCGTTTAGCAATTGGTTCTTGGTTTTTAGGTAGCGCATTTTGTTTAGTCGGCTGGCGCATGCTTTTTCGTTTGTATCTTTACAAGCGTCGTCGCAAAGGGTTAAACAGCCGTAAAGTTGCGATTATTGGTTTAACGTCTTCAGGCTTTAGACTTGCCACAGAGTTTGCTAACCATCCTGAAATTGGTTTTACATTAAGTGCCTTTTTTGATGACCGAGATAATGACCGTCTTACACCCAATTCTAAATTCTTTTCTAAATTGCAGGGCGATATAGCCACAGGCATTGAATTGGCTAAACAGGGTAAATATGATCTTGTTTATATTGCTTTACCTTTAGCTGCACAAAAACGTATTGAGTCTATTTTACGTGAATTAGGTGATACTACTGTTGATGTGCATTTAGTGCCTGACTTCTTCACTTTCAATTTGTTAAATGGCCATCTTTCGCATGTTGGTTCTATTCAAACAATCAGTGTTTATGAGTCGCCGTTAAGTGGACTTTCTTCTTTCGCTAAGCGTTTGGAAGATCTTATTGGTGCAACCCTTATATTGTCTATGATTGCGATCCCTATGCTGATTATCTCTATTTTAATTAAGCTTGACTCTCGTGGCCCTGTCTTCTTTAAACAAAAGCGTTACGGCCTAGATGGAAAAGCAATTAATGTTTGGAAGTTTAGATCTATGACGGTTGCCGATAATGGTAGTGTAGTGAAGCAAGCTACTAAAGGTGATGCGCGTATTACTAAGTTAGGTGCATTGCTAAGACGTACGTCGCTTGATGAACTTCCGCAATTTATAAATGTCTTACAAGGTGATATGTCAATTGTTGGACCTCGCCCTCATGCTGTTGCTCATAATGAAGAATATAGAAAGTTAGTCGACTTTTATATGCTACGCCATAAAATGAAACCGGGTATTACAGGCTGGGCTCAAATTAATGGATGGCGCGGCGAAACTGATACCCTAGAAAAAATGGAAAAACGTATCGAGTTTGATCTTGAATATATCCGTCAATGGTCTTTGCTACTTGATATTAGAATAGTATTCTTAACTGTTTTTAAAGGATTTATTAATAAGAATGCTTATTAATAAAGTGAATAATATTTGCTGAATCGTGCATTGTGAAACGGCAAATTATTTGATTTAAAAGCGTTGTCGTTGATCGTTTTATTTAAGGATGAAAAAAATGAAATATTTTACCCTTTTAGCACTTTCTCCTGGACTGGTTGTTAACGCTTTTGCAACAGAGTTTGATCCTTCACCCATTAAAGTAACAGATGGCTTTTTAGTGGTGCCACAGTTATCAAGCCGAGTGGAGTTCGATGATAATATTTATGACCAGAAAGATGATACAACGTCTTCTGCTATTTATATTGTTTCTCCATCGATTCGCTTTGGAGTAGATGACGGAATTAATCGTTACGGTGGCTCTTATAGTTTAACTTCTGCCACTTATGAAAATGGCAGTGAAGATGATTATGTGGATCATAACTTAAGCCTGTTAGCGCATTCCGAATTTACTGATAGACACCGTACAGACTTAACGTTTTCATTTGCTAATTTGCATGAAGATAGGGGGAGTGGCCTCAGTGAAGGTAATGCCTCTTTTTTTAATGAACCCATTAAATACAATGAGCTTACTGCTCGTGGTTATTACCAGTTTGGTGGTCTTAATGCGATAATGCGAATTGGTGGCGGAGTTAGCTTTACTGATACAAATTACAGGAATTTTAGAGCAACCACTCAGTTTGATGACGTTAGCGAACTGACTTACTTTGCCGATGCTGATTACCAAGCTGGTAATGTCACTTATTTAACTTTTGATATATCAACTACCAACGTAGAGTATGATCGCGTAGCAACAGGTGATGAAAGTAGCGATAATCGAGACTCTAGTGCTTTGGTTGGATTTAGATGGTTGGGGTTAGGTAAAACGACTGCAACCGCAAAAGTTGGTTATCAGTATAAAACCTTTGAGTCTGATAGCCGTGAAAACTTCTCAGGCAATACGGTTGAGATCGGGATGACTTGGAAGCCTCAAGAATATTCAACTTTCAAAGCTGATTTTAGCCGTTCAGCAGAGGATTCAAGTACAGTTGGAGATTATATTCTTGAAATCAACAGTAGTTTATCTTGGCAGCAATCATGGAGTGAGGATTTTGTTTCAACGTTAAAATTTGGTTATCTTGATGAAGACTACATTGGTTTTGCGCGTAACGATAAAACCAAAAGTGTAGGATTAAATTTAAATTACACAGTATCTCGCTGGATTAAATTGACAGCGGGCTACCAACTTACTGATAAAAACTCAACAGAAACTGACATTGGTTACGATAAAAATGCAGTTAATCTAGGGATTGTGGTCGCTTTATGATGAATTATTTTTTTGCTTTATGTTTATTCTTTTCTTCCTTTAATTTGTTTGCTGTTGAAGCGACAAATTATCGTTTAGATGCCGGAGATGAGATTAAAATATTAGTTTATGATGAGCCTGATCTAACCATTGAAACTATTATCAATGAAGATGGCAATATCAACTTTCCTTTTATTGGTGCAGTGTCGGTGACTGGTAAAACAGTGCCTGAAGTGCAAAAGGCAATTCATGATGGGTTGCTGGGTGATTATTTATTAAATCCATCTGTACAAGTTGATATTGTGACTTACCGTTCTTTTTATATTCACGGAGAAGTTAATCAACCTGGTGGATATCCATATCAACCTGGCTTGAATGTTGACCAAGCCATTGCCTTAGCTGGTGGATTGACTTCCCGTGCTTCGGTTTCAAAGATATACCTAAAGAAATCACAAACACAAGGTGAGCAGAAAGTTAAGCTAACTTATTCAGTATCACCTGGTGATATCATTACTATTAAACAGAGCTTTTTTTAGCACTCAATTGGATCATATATATTATGCAATCAGTTAATAAACCTTTAAATTCACAAGAACAAATCATTGATTTGAAAGCTTATTGGTCTGTGATGATGAATGCTAAATGGAAGATTTTAGGTTTTTCTTTACTTGTTACCATGATCGTTGCTGTTTTGGTATCAGGCATGACGCCTATCTATCGTGCTACTGGCTCGTTATTAATTAAGACTAGTACAGATAATACAATATCAATCGATTCAGTATTACCTTTAGATACTTCTCGTCAAGATTACTTCCTTACTCAGTTTGAAATATTAAAGTCGCGTTCAGTATCAGAGCAAGTTATTGATCGATTGAATTTAGCGACTAACGAAGAGTTTCTACCTGATGGTAAGCCAAGTTTAACTAAACAGTTCACAGGTTATATCAAATCTTTACTGCCAGTCGATTCAAGTGAAAAAGAGCAAACAGTATTAGATGCTCGCAGTGAAAAAGTAATGTTGATTGATGCTTTTCAGTCAAAGTTAACCATTACACCTGTGCGTAATACTCAATTGGTTAATATCTCTTTTGATGCTAAAGATCCTCAGTTAGCTGCCTTGATTGCTAATACTGTTGCGAGTGTTTACATAAACCAAGAAGTGTTAGGTCAATCTAATTCTACTAAAAAAGCTGCAGATTGGTTAGAAGTGCGATTAGAGGAGTTAAGAGTTAATCTTGAAAACTCTACCAATGCATTAGAAAATTACCGCATTAAAGAAAACTTAATTGACCTCAATGCAACAGGTGTTCGAAGCATTGCTAGTGATGAGCTTGAAAGTTTAACTGACAGTTATTTAAGAGCGAAACAAACTCGTTTTGAAGCTGAAACACTTTACCTTTTCGTAAGTAATGCTAGCGGTAACGATATTAATTATTTGATGAGTTTACCGGAGATAAGTGAGCATCCTCTTATTGCTAACGTTAAAAATATCGAAAACCAAGCGCAACAAAAAGTATCAGAACTGAGTTTCCGTTACGGTAGTAAACACCCTAAGTTAGTTGCAGCTAAAGCTCAATTAGCATCAATACAAGAAGAGTTGAAACAACAAGCTGACAAGATAGTCAGAGGCTTTGCCAAAGAGCTGCAAGCAGCTAAGAATAATGAAAACCGTCTTATCAAAGAGCTTGAGCAAGAAAAACGTAAATACCAAGATATCACTAGTACTGAGCAAGAGTATTTAAAATTACAACGTGAAGTTGAAGCAAACCAAAGTCTTTACGATACATTTTTAACTCGTTATAAAGAAACTGAAGTCACTAGTGATCTTGATGTACAACAAGCTAAAATTCTAGACAAAGCAGAAGTACCGCTATCGCCTATTAAACCAAATAAAAAATTACTGGTTATTTTGGCCTTTATCGCATCGTTTGCTTTCGCTGTGATTTACGCGTTTATTATTGATGCATTGAATGACACTTTCAGAACCGCTGCGGAGATCGAATCTAAACTTGGTTTACGTTTACTGGGCTTGTTGCCGTTAATTAAAGTAAAACGTAAACAGTCTTTATCGCCTCACGTGTTTTTTGATGATAAACAAAAAGCCTTTTCAGAAGCGGTGAGAACGTTACGTACTGGTTTTGTGTTATCGCATATCGGTGAAGCACACAAAGTAGTGTTAGTGACTTCTTCTATCCCTGGTGAAGGTAAAACAACGACTTCAATTAATATTGCTTTTGCGATGTCGCAAGTAGAAAAAACGTTATTGATTGAAGCGGATATGCGTCGTCCTAGTTTTCTTGGTGTTTTCAAATTGGGTGCCGATCAAGCTGGCTTATCTAATTTAATCTCAGGTACTGAGAAACTTGAAAATGTGATTGTGCATGATGAAGCTTCTGGATTAGATATTTTGCCTTCTGGCTTTATACCAACTAATCCGCTTGAGTTGTTATCGGGATCTAAGTTTGATGCCGCAATGACGATTTTAAGACAGAAATATGATCGTATTATTATCGATTCACCACCTGCTTTAGCAGTAAGTGATGCGCTAGTGTTATCTCAGAGAGCTGATTCTGTTATTTATATTGTGCAATCAGACTCAACTAAGCAATCTGCTGTTAAGAAAGGTATATCTCGCTTAACTGACGTTAATGCTAAAATTGATGGTGTGGTATTAAACAGAGTTGATATCAAAAAAGCCGATAAAGATGATTACGAAGGTTATTATGGCTATGGCCAGTAATTTAATATTGAGCCAGACTTGTCAGGTCGATGATTGATCTGCATAGTCATATTTTAGCTGGAGTTGATGATGGGGCTGTCTCGTTAGCTGACTCCTTGTCATTAATAGAAGGCTCAATAAATACCGGTGTGGTGAAAATATTAGCCACACCTCATATTCACTTAGGCACTTTTGATAATGATATAAAGCGCATTAGTTCTGCATTTAGTCAACTTACCTCTCACATTGAACAACATCCTTTAACTCAAAAAATTTCACTCGCCTATGCGGCAGAAGTGCGAATTTGTCCTGAAATCATCATGTTGGCTACAAATAACCAATTACCTTTTGTGGGAAAGTGGCAGGGTAAGGATGTATTGTTACTAGAGTTCCCACATAGCCATATTCCCCCGGGTAGTGAAAAGCTTGTCGATTGGTTACTAGCGCATAATATACTGCCTATGATTGCTCACCCTGAACGTAATAGAGGTGTATGGGAAACGCAGGATTTATTAACGCCTTTTATAGAGCAAGGCTGTTTATTCCAAGTCACCGCTGCTTCATTAATTGGGGATTTTGGTGAAAGGTCACAAAATGTTGCTTGGAAAATGATGGGCAATAATCAAGTATCACTTGTTGCCTCTGATATGCATAATATTAAGCGTCGACCTTCGAAAATGCAGGAAGCATTTTTAAGTGTTTGTGATGAATTGGGAAACGAAGTCGCTGAGCAATTATTTATTGATACTCCCAATATTATATTCGATTCAAATCCTACCCTCTGGCATCACCCCTAAATCTATTACCTTTAAAAGCATTAAGCTTTTTTACTGAATTATTTTTATTGTATCTAGGTTGCTTGAAAGTGTGATCTTGAGCATTTTTCTTGTTTTTTTCTCAAACCTTATTATTATGTAAGTCGACTTCAGGGCGGGGTGTAATTCCCCACCGGTGGTATTTTCACGTTATGAATTTGTAGTAGTGAAACAGCCCACGAGCGCCTAATACTAATTATTAGGGTCAGCAGATTTGGTGAGAGGCCAAAGCCGACGGTTATAGTCCGGATGGAAGAAGATCAAGTGTAAATGACTGCAAAAGATCAATGATTCTTGCTTATTGTTTAAATACGATATCGGCGTGAGCTTGATTATTAATCGTTACCATTCATGATTTCAATGAAGGGGGTTTATGCGATGAAATTTGTTAATGGTTTACTCCGTTCTTTAGTGTGAAAGCTATTGAGCAATACTGTGAATATTTATCGAACTAATTTCAACATCAGTTGATTAGTGAGTGAATGTCTACGGAATAATGTTCTTTCCAAGCTCTGTCCTTCTCTCCTTTTTAGTTAGAAATTGTAATGACAGGTATTACCTTTATATTTTTTGCGTGCTTATTGTGGGCCGCAGATACATTGATACGTTATCCGCTATTATTTGGTGGCTCCAGTGCACAACAAATTGTGTTATTCGAGCATTTAATATTAGTTGCTGTACTCTTCGGTATCTTTTTATTTAAACGCCGAAAATTCAATTTTATTTCTCGACAAACTTTTATTCCTTTTTTAGTGATTGGCTTTTTTGGCTCTGCTTTAGGCACTTTAGCGTTTACTGAAGCATTCTACTTGTCGAACCCTACAGTGGTTATTTTGCTGCAAAAACTACAACCATTAGTTGCCGTGACACTAGCTTGTGTTTTATTGAAAGAAAAAATCGACTCTCGATTTTTTCTTTGGCTAGGATTGGCGATTTTAGGCAGTTTGTTATTGATATGGCCTGACTTCCAAACATTGTTAGCTAGCTTTAAAGAGGGAGATATTCAACACGGTCAACAAGCATTGTGGGGATATGGTCTTGCTTTATTTGCTGTTGTTAGTTGGGGAAGTGCAACCGTATTTGGTAAAAAACTCAGTACACAAGGACTCAGTAGTTTAGATTTAATGGCTGGTCGTTTTAGTTTCGGTTTATTAGGTATGTTACCGTTCGCTTTTATGGCGCCAAGTTTAATTACAAGTATTGAGCTGAGCGTGCTACAAAAAATTGCCATGTTAGCTTTGTTGTCAGGTGTACTAGGTATGTATTTTTATTACCAAGGATTAAAGCGTATACCTGCACATTGGGCTACCTTAGCTGAAATGTTTTTTCCTGTGGCTGCAATCTTAATCAATTGGTTGTTCTTGAATGTGCAGATGACGCAAATACAATTACTTGGTGCGGTTACTTTAGTCGCCGCAAGTACTATGGTACAACGCAAGCCATCGGTCACTTAATATCATTGATAAGTGCGCTTGCTCATTGAGGAGCGTACTTGATTAATTTTCTAGTCTTTGTTTCATATCAAGGCCAATAATTATCCGCTCATTTATGCTGGTTTAATGGAGTTGACTAGCTAGGGCAGGTATTTTCTCTATAACTTTCTATAACTATTTTTTAATATGCACAGTCTTTGCACATTTAATAGCTATGCTCCGCTCAATATTATATTGAGGTTAGAGAGGCTATAGAAGCAGCATGTTTGCTTATCAATTTTTAAAGTTATCGGTAATTGTTGCATTCACTTTGCTTTTAAATGCTTGTGAAGATTGCCATCATTCTGTTTTATCGACTATTAAGCAAGGGGCTTCTACAGCTAATGTTTTATGCCATTATCAATTTAACCACTACAATAGTTCAAAGTCAGTAGAAGCAAACAGTGTTGCTTATTGGTCATGTGATAGTAATTCCCGAGATATTGATGCTAATGGTATACCAAATCATCAAGTAGGGCAGTTTCCTAATGCGCAGAATCCTTACACTATCTTTGAACAGTCTGTTATGGAAAGTTATCCTTTACATCCTGTTGAAACCAAGGTGGCGACTAGGTTTGGAGGCAAGCACGCAGTGATTGGTATGATGCTTAATGGCGTGAAAATATCAGGTCGTTCAGGCGGTAGCTGTGATGATTTTGGCGAAAAGTGTAGTTCAACGGATTATAAAGGTCATTGGAATATCGAAACTATAGGGCAACATGTCTTTGATTTTGGCATTGATGAAAGTAATGCACACGTTCAACCCGATGGTACCTATCATTACCACGGGATGCCTGAAGCTTTTATAGCCAGTCTAGGCGGTAACAATAACAAGATGACATTAATTGGTTGGGCGGTCGATGGTTTTCCTATTTATGCTCGATATGGATATAGCAACCCTGCAGATGCTGGGTCTCAGATCAAGTTGATGAAAGGTAGTTATCAATTAAATAGTCATATCAATGAACATCGACCTTCACTGGATGTCTACCCTTTAGGAACATTTCAGCAAGATTGGATATATGTGCCAGGATCTGGTGATTTAGATGAATGTAATGGGCAAGTTGGTGTCACACCAGAGTTCCCTGAAGGAATTTATCATTATTACGCGACGGATAGTTATCCCTACCTACAACGTTGCGTCAAAGGAAGAATTTAATGAATGTGCGAAAGGTAATTAAATAATGAAAAAGAATATAAAAATAATAAAAAAAGGACTGTTAAGTTTAACTTGTGCATTATGTTTAGCTACACCGAGTACCAGCTTTGCTCACTTAATCGCAGCGCAGCATGGAACATTGAGCTTTATAGGTAGTAATGTTTATATTGCGTTATCTTTGCCTATGTCTGCTTTCAAAGGTGTCGATGATAACGCTGATAACCACGTTACTATTCAAGAGTTTAATAATCACCGCGATCTAATAAATGAAAAAATAACAGAAAACGTTTATTTAACTGAAGATAAACGTAAATTTGTCATTGATGGGTTGTTATTAGAGCCGACGACAGCACATGAAGAAGTTGGCAATTATAGGCACACCGGAAGAGAGAGTATTGATCATGTTACTATTATGGGCCGTTATGCATTAAGCTCTGATGCAGCAAAAGTGACTTTAAATGTTGCGCTCTTTAGCGATGATATAACTAGCCAACAGTATGACTTTATTGCGACGGATAAAAATAATCATTTAACCCATGAATTTGAAGTGATGCCTAGCCAACCTTCGATACCGGTTTTTAATTAAACAGTTATTAACCAAAAATTAAGTGACTTATTCACTCTCGATTTGTTCATACGAGAGTGAGTTTATTATTCAGTTTTAATCCCTAATAATGATCTCAACGATATTAATCACGTAGTGCCCTATAACTAGTTAATATATGAGCGTGCCATTGAAGAAACTATTACTCCTTATCGCATTGATACCTGCTGTTATACTCATTTATTCATTCTTAAAAGACAGTGCCGCCACTGAACTAAAAATCCTTAACACTGCGATTTCCTTATCATCAAATTTAAAGGTTGAAAAACAGATCGTTTTTGATCCTAATAAAAATCTAAAGCTTGATATTTATAGTAAAAAGGACTGGAAAGCTGACGATAAGCGACCGGTGCTAGTGTTTTTCTATGGAGGTGGGTGGAGTTGGGGGGATAAAGATTATTTCACCTTTGTTGCAGATAGTTTTGTGAAAAAAGGGTATTTGGTGGTTATACCTAATTACACGTTATACCCAACGGCAACGTACCCTGAGTTTGTAAAAGATGGTGCAAAAGCGATTGCCTGGGTTAATCGGCATATTACTGAGTACGGTGGCGACAATGATAATTTGTTTGTGGCAGGGCACTCAGCAGGAGCTTACATCGCTGCTATGGTTGCTTTTAATGATCAGTATTTAGCTGCTGAAAATCAATCAACCTCTATTATTAAAGCGGTGGCGGGTATTGCAGGCCCTTATAATTTTACTCCTAAAGAACAGCAGTATATTGATATTTTTGGTGAAGAAAATTTCAATGACATGAGAATAGCAAATCACCTTAATGGCAATGAACCACCTGCTCTGCTTATTCATTCTGAAGGAGATACAACGGTCGGTTTGTTCAATCAACAGATAATGGTAGATGCATTAAAAAATAGTGCAGATAAGGTTGAGAGTTTAATTTATGGGCAAGATATTACGCACGTGAAAATATTAATGAAGTTACACCCTTGGTTTGCTAAAGACGTTAATGTTGCTGCGGATATTGATGACTTTTTTAAACGAATGAGTCAGTAATCTGGTGCTGTTATCTTCTAATATGATGCATCACAACAATCTTTGAACTTCGTTATCATTAAATTAACTTTACTAAGCATGAATAATGTAACACGTTAGCCTAAAAAGGATAAACAGATAGAGTTTTATTAACTATCGATTCAATCAGTAAATGGGGTTCGAACAGTTTATCTAGTCATATTTTTTATCTCTTTTTCAAAAACAATATTAAAAAAATCAAATTCCCTCTTGAAATCCCATCAACTGTCTCCATCTATTAATTAACTTATTAGTAGTAACCCTTAATTAAGAGAGAAATAGAAATATGGAAAAGCAACAAAACCATGCTTTCAGTGCTGACACTGGTAAACTTCTTAAATTAATGATTCACTCTTTATACTCAAATAAAGAGATCTTCCTACGCGAACTTGTTTCAAATGCTGCAGATGCTGCAGACAAATTACGTTTCAAAGCACTGTCTGACGGTAGCCTATTTGAAAACGATGCTGACTTACGTGTACGTTTAAGCTTTGATGAAGAAGCAAAAACAATCACTATTAGTGATAACGGTATCGGTATGACTCAAGACGAAGTGATTGAGCATTTAGGTACTATTGCTAAATCTGGTACAAGCGATTTCTTCGAGCAACTATCTGGTGACCAAGTTAAAGATTCGCAGTTAATCGGTCAATTTGGTGTTGGTTTTTACTCTGCATTTATTGTTGCTGACAAAGTAACTGTGAATACTCGTAAAGCAGGTGACGACGCTAGCCAAGGTACTATGTGGGAATCAACGGGTGAAGCTGACTACACAGTAGCAAACATTGAAAAAGCGGATCGCGGTACTGAAATCATCCTTCACTTGCGTGATGATGAAACTGAATTCTTAAACGATTATAAATTACGTAGCGTTGTTTCTAAATATTCTGATCACATCAGCATCCCTGTACAAATGTTTAAAGAAGCTGTACCTGAGTCTGAAGGCCCAGACGGCGAGAAAGTACCTGCTGTAGAAGCTGCTTGGGAATCAATCAATAAAGCAACTGCACTGTGGAACTGCGCGAAAAGCGACTTAAAAGACGAAGAATACAAAGAGTTCTACAAGCACATTGCTAATGACTTTGAAGATCCACTAACTTGGTCTCACAATAAAGTTGAAGGTGAGCAAGAGTACACGAGCTTATTATACATTCCAAAACGTGCTCCATACGATCTATGGAACCGTGAAAAAGCACATGGTCTAAAATTATACGTTCAACGTGTATTTATTATGGACGATGCTGAACAGTTCATGCCAACTTACCTACGTTTTGTGAAAGGTGTGTTAGATTCAAATGACCTACCACTAAACGTATCTCGTGAAATCCTACAGGATACGCGTGTAACAGCTAAGTTACGTAGTGCTTGTACTAAACGTGCACTGACTATGTTAACTAAGTTTGCTAAGAAAAATGAAACTGAATACAACGCGTTCTGGAACGAGTTTGGTCAAGTATTAAAAGAAGGCCCAGCTGAAGATCCAAGCAACAAAGAACAAATTGCTAAACTATTCCGTTTCGCTTCAACTGAAACTGATAAAGCAGATCAAACTGTTTCTTTAGACGCTTACATCTCTCGTATGAACGAAGAGCAGGATAAGATTTACTACATCACTGCAGATAGCTTTAATGCGGCTAAAAATAGCCCTCACTTAGAGATCCTACGTAAGAAGGGTATCGAAGTATTATTACTATCAGATCGTGTTGATGAGTGGTTATTAAGTCATTTACCAGAGTACGACGGTAAAGCTTTCATCAGCGTGACACAAGGTGATTTGGATCTAGGTAAACTAGATACTGAAGAAGAGAAGAAAGAGCAAGAAAAACAAGAAACTGAATTTGCTAGCTTCATCGAACGTACTAAGAAAGTACTAGGCGATAAAGTAAAAGATGTACGTTTAACACAACGTCTAACGTCAACGCCTTCATGTATTGTTGCGGATAGCGATGATATGAGTACTCAAATGGCTAAATTGATGGCGCAAATGGGTCAACCAGTTCCAGATAGCAAGCCTATCTTTGAACTTAACCCTGAGCATGAAATGATTACTAAATTAGCTGATATGGCTGATGAAGAGTTATTTGCAGAATGGACTGAGCTATTATTAGCGCAAGCAATCCTATCTGAAAAAGGTAGTTTAGATGATCCATCTGAATTTGTTGCTCGCATTAATAAGTTATTAATCGCTTAATCTGCGCTTAATCAGTTTATAAATGTGTTAAAGGCCTGCTTATGCAGGCCTTTTTGGTGGATAATCTTGTGAATTTCCTCTTAACGGTGTAAATTTCGCAGTAGAATTTGTTAATTATATAGGAAGCTAGAATGCGCATTATCTTATTAGGTGCTCCAGGTGCCGGTAAAGGGACACAAGCTCAATTCATGATGGATAAATATGGTATCCCACAAATTTCAACGGGTGACATGTTACGTGCTGCAGCTAAAGCGGGCACAGAGCTTGGATTAAAAGCAAAAGAATTAATGGATGCAGGCCAATTAGTCTCTGACGACTTAATTATTGGTTTGGTTAAAGAGCGTATTGCACAAGAAGACTGTGCAAAAGGTTTCTTACTAGATGGTTTCCCTCGTACTATTCCACAAGCTGATGCAATGAAAGCGGCTGGTGTGATTGTTGATTTCGTATTGGAATTTGATGTGCCTGACGAAGAAATCGTTAAGCGTATGGCTGGACGTCGTGTTCATTCTGGTTCTGGTCGCACATACCACATCGTTTACAACCCACCAAAAGTGGAAGGTAAAGATGACGTGACAGGTGAAGACTTATCTATCCGTCCTGATGATGAAGAAGCAACAGTACGTAAACGTTTAGATATCTACCATACTCAAACAGCACCCTTAATCGCTTACTATAAAAATGAAGCTGCACAAGGTAACGGTGCTCATCATAAATTTGATGGTACACAAGCTGTTGATGTTATCAGTAAAGAATTAGCGACTATTTTAGGCTAAACTGTATAACATAAATTATTAATATTAGGGGCGTAAGCCCCTTTTTTATAGGCATAAGGAGAAGTAATGCAGTTAAGGCAACGGAAAAGTTATTCTCGTCATTTCAGTTTATTATCCTTGCTCTATTTTGTCGCTGCTTGTAGTTCTACTCCTGAACAACAAACACATCCAGAAATTACTGCTGCTCAACCATCGAGCGTTAAAGCACCTATTCAGTCTTCTCCAAAAACACAACCTAATATGCAACCTGACGATTTACTGTATGCAATTCTTCGCAGTGAATATAGTTACTGGGTTGGTAGTCCATATCGATTAGGTGGTAATACTTTACGTGGTATTGACTGTTCTAGTTTAGTGCAGCAGGTGTTTAAGAATAGTTTTAATATACCGTTACCTCGAACCACCGAATACCAAGTTAAGAAAGGTTTTGCTATTAAGAAGAGCGAGTTAAAAGTCGGTGATTTAGTCTTCTTTAAAACCAGCCGAACAACTCGCCATGTTGGAATTTATATGGGAAACAATGAGTTTTTTCATGTTTCTACCAGCAAGGGGACAAAAATATCTTCACTTTCTAATCCTTACTGGCGTAAACATTACTGGCAGTCTCGCCGTATTATTTAACGATTAGTAAGCTAGCTTGGTCTATTCAATTTGAATGGTGCTGTAATTGATGCGTATTCACCACCGCCTAAACGTGCGAGTGGATTGATTTTTTCTGCTGCAATATCAATACGCTCAGTTTGTTCTTTGTTAATCACACTATCACTAACATAAAGGTGTTTAACCTCTACAAATATTAACGTTTGTGGTGCATCGCCAATCTCTTTAATTTCATATAATTCACAGGCATAAGCAATATCACATTGGCTGAGACGCGGTAAAGAAAAGTCTGCAAAGTCAGTGGTGGTTAACGTGGTATTGTTTAATTCAGATTCACCGTGCGCTAATGTTGCTGCTGTTTGGGTCACCAATTCTGCTTGCTGTTCAGAAGCTATGTGAATTACCATTTTTTTATTTTTTAAGATATTGGTTAGTGTATCTTTATCATCACCATTAGGCTTTTTACCCACTGACAGCATCAATAAAGCTGGGGCGCTTGAAACTGCGGTAAAGTAAGAGAAGGGCGCTAAATTAAAGCTACTTGGCGTACCTTCTGATTCGGTTAGCACCCAAGCAATAGGACGTGGCACGACGGTTTGAGTCATTAGGTGGTAACGTTCTGAAGCACTATGTTCTGAAAAATTAAGTTGCATGTGATCCTCTGATGATACGAATAATATTAATGGAGTTAAGTGGAAACTATAACAAAGTTTGTATGTTGATCTAAGCCTCTTGGTAGAACGGTCTTGGTATTAATGTTTTGCTATAACTGCCAGTTGATTACGAAACATATTTTATTTAAATCTTATATACTTAATTGAGTATTTTTATGATGGTTTATCTATATAGATGCTAATATAACCTGTATATCATTACTGTAATTTACACATAGCATATTAATAAGGTGTGACGTTGGCTAATTTAAAAAAGAATATTAAAGACGAGCAAACGATTGTTAATTTACTAAGTAAAATGCCTAAATCGGTTGCTGAAAGTTTTAACGAAGAGCAACTTACCCATTTGTTTACTATTTTAAGCTCGCGAAGTTGGGCTAAACATAGTATCGATTTGCGCGGGACTTTTAAGATCCCTCTTTATCAACGCCGTTTTTATTATGTATTTTTGGCAGGTAAAAACTTCCGAAAGTTATCAAGGCAAGAACAAAATTTATCATTGATCAGTAAAGCTATTATGTTCACGATACTGTTGATATTTTGCACTTTAGTCGGATTGTTAGTCGTTTATTTAATAAAGTCAGCGTTAGGTATTAACCTGATTCCAAACTTCTCATTTGGTATTTGGGGATGGTTTAAAGGGTTGTGGGTTTAGTGATGAGTATTTTAAACACCTCCCTCCAGTAAGAGGTGTTTAGCGTTTACGCTATTTTTTACTCAGCGTACCAGTAACCTAGGTTTACTAATTTAGTGAATAACGTTAATGCAGCTTCCTCATCCTTAAAGATATTAAGTAATTCGCTTGCCGCTTCATCTTGATTACATAAACAATGTGCTAGTTCTGTAAATCCTGAGAAGTCATATTCTTCACCATTGATAAACACTAACTTTGGTGTTTGCTCAAAATACACTGCTCGCAATCCACCTAAACGTGTGAATTGCGCACCATCTTCTAAAAACTCAAGGATCTCTTTGTTTTCTAATGGATACTCTGGCGCTGCGATATCTAGATCATGTTTTGCTTCACTGATCATACGGCCAAACCAAGGAATAAGTTGCTCAGGCGTTTTGCAATTAGCTAGCATAACTTGATGCAGTTTGTTTAACTCTGAATCTTCAATACAACCTGGTTTTTCACGTATCTGCATAGGGATATCTGTATAACGTAATGCATTATCGTGATTATCAATATTGTAATCCGTGAAGCTACTCAGTAAGTCATTTTGATCCGGCGCTCGGAAGCCTACGCTGTAATTTAATGATGGTTCAATTGCATAACCTTCATGTGGGCAGCCACTTGGAATATATAAAATGTCACCTGGCTCCATCTCTACATCAATCGCAGCGTTAAATTCACCACAATGTTTTAGTGCTCCATGTGCAGCAAACTCAGGTAGTGTTTGACGCGCACCAACACGCCAGTGACGTTTGCCTTCACCTTGAATGATAAACACGTCGTAGTTATCAATATGCGGTCCAACACCGCCTTTAGGCGTAGAATAACTGATCATTAAGTCATCGATGCGCCAGTTAGGTAAAAAGCGAAAAGGGCGCACTAATTGTTGTGCATCAGGGTGCCAATGATCAACGGCTTGAACTAGTAACGTCGCGCCATCTTTTTCTAGGCGTTCAAAGCTTTTAAATGGACCACACTCAGCATGCCATTGCTCATCTTCTTGATAAACTAAACGGCTTTCTAAGTCTTCTTCCATCGCTAGCCCTGCTAGCTCATCGGGTGCAATTGGATCTTGAAAGTCGATAAAACCTTGTTTGAGCAAAGCGGGTTTCTTTTGCCAGTAAGTATCTAAAAACTGGTTAATTTCAAAATTAAGTTCAAACATGTTGTCGCGCCTTTCTGTGTAAAATAATTTGGAGTGTAACAGCTCGTTTATAAGCAGGGTAGCGATACCGCTACGCTGTTAGATATTCAGCATTAAAAGACTATTTTTGTGTTAATGTTGATAAAATTTAGCCTCGTATTGGTTCATTTTCAAGGAAGCATAATGGAAAGATCGCTTAAGTTTAATAAAGTCACTGGTTTGCTCGCAGGTTTAGTTGTGGTGATGATTTGGTCTGGTTGGATCATTATTTCTAAATGGGGATTATCGCACTCTTTAACCGTGTGGGATGTAACGGGCGTACGATTTTTAACAGCGGCGGCGATTGTTGTTCTATATGCTTTGTTTAGCAAAACGTCACTTAAGTCTATTTTCAGCTTACCTATTATTATTTGTAGCCTATGTTGTGGTGCTTTATATGTTTGCGCAAGTTTGATTGGCTTATTAATTTCAGATGCCGCGAATACTGGGGTGATTATTAATGGCACTATGCCAATAATGTGCGCATTGATTTTGTACCTATGGGAAAAACAGCGTTTAGGACGTACTCAATACTTGGGAATTGCGCTGATATTAGTTGCTAACAGTTTGCTCTTTACGAGCAGTGGTGGGGCGAGTTTAAGTGCTTTATTATGGCTATTACTGGCCGCTTTCTTTATCGCTTTTTATTCTGTTTCAATGAAGATATGGCAGATCCACATCAAGACGATTATGCTTGCTGTGCCTATTATTAATGCGTTATTTTTTACGCCCATTTGGTTTTTTCTGCCTAGTCACCTGAGTATTTCACCAATTTCTGAAATTGTTTTGCAAGGTGTATATCAAGGCATCATTGTTAGTGTGTTAGCGTTATTTTGTATGAGTTACTGCATCAGTAAGTTAGGTGCTGTTTCTGCATCAGCAATTATGGCGTTAGTACCTGTGGTCTCGGTATTGTTAGCGATTTGGTTTTTGGATCAAATTTTAACTTTCCAGATGGCGATTGCCATTGTTGTCTGCTCTGTAGGCTTAGCTTGTTACAGTAGTTTACAACCATTTTTAGATTGGTTATTTAGCGCTAAGAAAAATGAGACAAAAATAGTTGCCGAGAAATAAAATCTATTACATTGAATATGTTTAGTGCAATAAAAAAGGCAACCCGAAGGTTGCCTTTTATCAATTAACTTAATCAGCGTATTAAGCCATTTTTTCTACAAGTTCAACTGCTTGACCAATGTATGAAGCTGGTGTCATTGCTTTTAATTCAACTTTAACTGCTTCAGGTAGCTCAAGTGTATCGATAAACTCGCTCATACCTGGGCCATCTACGCGTTTACCGCGCGTTAGCTCTTTTAATTTTTCGTATGGTTTTTCGATAGCGTAACGACGCATTACTGTTTGAATTGGCTCAGCCAATACTTCCCAGTTTGCATCTAAGTCTTTCAACATATTTGCTTCATTTGCTTCAAGCTTGCTGATACCTTTTAAGCTTGCTTCATAAGCAATGACAGAGTAACCGATTGCAACACCTAGGTTACGCAATACCGTTGAGTCCGTAAGGTCACGCTGCCAGCGAGAAACAGGTAGTTTTGCTGCTAGGTGATCGAAGATAGCGTTCGCTAAACCTAAGTTACCTTCAGAGTTTTCGAAGTCAATTGGGTTAACTTTATGTGGCATAGTTGACGAGCCAATTTCACCGGCAATGGTTTTTTGCTTGAAGTGGCCAAGACAAATGTAACCCCAAACGTCACGGTCAAAGTCTAATAGAATAGTATTGAAACGTGCAATCGCATCAAATAGCTCTGCAATGTAATCATGCGGTTCGATTTGCGTAGTGAACGGGTTAAACGTAACCCCTAAACTTGTTACAAACTCTTCCGCAAAACCCTGCCAGTTAACTTCCGGGTAAGCACTTAGGTGAGCATTGTAGTTACCTACTGCGCCATTTGTTTTACCTAATTGCTCAGTTGCTTCGATTTGCTTAACTTGACGTTGTAGACGCGCTACTACGTTTGCCATTTCTTTACCTAGTGTAGTAGGCGAAGCTGGCTGACCATGTGTACGAGACATCATTGGCATTGCTTTGTATTCGATTGCTTTTTCTTTAATCGCATCAACAACACGATTACAGTAAGGCAAGATAACGTCATTTTTAGCCGTTGATAACATTAGAGCGTGAGATAAGTTATTGATATCTTCTGATGTACAAGCAAAATGGATAAACTCAGAAACTGCGTTAAGTTCAGCAACGTCTGCTACTTTTTCTTTTAAGAAGTATTCAACTGCTTTTACATCGTGGTTTGTTGTTGCTTCAATATCTTTCACGCGTTGTGCATCAGCTTCACCGAAGTTAGCTACAATTGCATCAAGGTGTGCATTTGCTTCAGCAGAGAAAGCAGGAACTTCTGCGATACCGTCTGTTTGTGCTAGTTTTTGTAACCAACGTACTTCTACTTGTACGCGGAATTTGATTAGACCAAACTCACTAAAAATATCGCGCAAAATTGCAGTTTTGCTACCGTAACGGCCGTCAACTGGTGATACAGCTGTTAGTCCTGAAAGTTCCATTTGTTGCTCCTAATGATATGTAGGTTGTTTAAACAGTTTCTTTTTTCCCTTACTGGGAAAGAGTGATACGAATATTATGTTCTTAGTAAATTTTGTTTGGTTTGTTCTACTATCGCTTTACGAGATAGCAATAATTGACGACGTTTACCGCCAATTTGACGCCATAGAACAGCAGCACGTACACCGGCTAATAATAATGCGCGGATTTTATGTTGTGTTTGTGATTGTTGCAAGTAACTCGGGTTACCATTCACTTGAATTTTAGGGCCTAGGTTACTAATTAGATCTTTATAAATAGAATCTAGGTTACTTAACACGCTGCTATCATCAATTTCAAAATGTGCTAGTTGACGATGGACTTGATTAATACGTTCACCAAGTAGGTTTAATGTACCTGAGTTAGCTGATAGTTTACGCTCTAACGCCATTAAACCAGCTACGTATTTAGTGATTTGCATATTACGGCTACCATCAACATTATCCAGTTGTGCAATCACGGTTTTGTAGCCGACTTTAAGCGATTCATGTCCTCCTAATATATCCAATGGTGCCGCACTGTCGGTGCGTACAATTGAACGTAACGAGGCATTAAAGGCAACTGCATCGGGACAAATACCCTTAGTCGCAATTTTATCGACTAAGTAAGCTGCTTGGCACATTGCCGCAAAAGCAATGCTACGAGATTCTAAGGTATGGAATGACATGATCAGTACACTTCTTATTGTAAATGAATGTGGAGGCAGACATTTATCTGCCTCTAAGCCTAATTGCTTGTACAACTTATATTTGGGCTACTCGCTACTTTTGCAAGTGTTGGTCAATAATTGCACCACCAAGACACACTTCATCAAGGTAAAATACTGCTGATTGTCCTGGTGTTACTGCCGCTTGTGGCTGATCGAAAATAACTTCTAATGTATCGTCATCAATAGGGTTAACAGTACAAGGAATATCAGTTTGGCGGTAACGTGTTTTAACGGTACATTTAAAGCTTTCTTTTTTCGGCGTTCTATCTACCCAATCACATTTTTTAGCAATTAAGCCATAAGAAAATAGCGCTGGGTGATCTGCGCCTTGGGCAACTAATAGGCGATTATTTTCCATGTCTTTACCCACTACATACCATGGATTTTCGTTTGAGTTTTGTAATCCACCTATGCCTAAACCTTTGCGTTGGCCTAGCGTGTGGTACATCAAACCTTGGTGTTGACCAATAACTTCATTTTCAGGTGTAACAATATCACCTGGTTGCGCTGGTAGGTAAGTCTGTAGGAAGTCAGTGAATTTGCGCTCACCGATAAAGCAGATACCTGTGCTGTCTTTTTTGTTGTGTGTTACTAAGTCTTGCTCTTCAGCAATACGACGAACTTCTGGTTTTTCTAGTTCACCAACAGGGAATAAGGTTTTGGCAATTTGCTCGCCACCCACAGCGTACAAGAAGTAGCTTTGATCTTTATTATTATCTAAGCCACGTAGCAATTGTGCTTTACCATCAACGTCACGGCGGCGACAGTAATGGCCTGTCGCGATGTAATCTGCACCTAAATCTTCAGCTGCAAATTCTAGAAAAGCTTTAAACTTAATCTCTTTATTACACATGATATCTGGATTAGGTGTGCGGCCTGCTTTGTATTCTTCTAAAAAGTGCTCGAATACGTTATCCCAATATTCTGCTGCAAAATTAATGGTATGTAGTTTGATACCTAATTTATCACAAACAGCTTTAGCATCTTGAAGGTCTTCAGCAGCAGAGCAATACTCATCCGTATCATCCTCCTCCCAGTTTTTCATGAATAAGCCTTCAACTTGATAGCCTTGCTGCTGTAATAAGTACGCAGATACTGAGGAATCAACACCACCGGAAATACCGACGATCACTTTAGTTTGGCTATTGTCTTTCATAAAATACTCTCCAACGAATTCAGGCGCAGATTTTAGCAGAATTTGCGGTCAATTAAACTAATAATGTGAGCAAGATCTATCGAGGTGTTTTACTTTGATTTTGTTATGTTTTTAATCGGTAAATATCATTTTTTTGTACTTTGTAAATTTTTTGATGGAGTTAAAACTTTTTAAAAGTTATTTGTATTACTAATGAGGTAATAGTCATACTTTTAACATTCACATAAAAATTAAAGTTTAGGAGTCGCTAGACTGTTGTAATAGTAAGAAATTGGTGGGGTGTAAGGCCTAGCTCAATATCGGTTTCAATGTGTCAACAAGGAAAGCTCATGAATAAACTTGGTTTTAAAAATATTTTAATTGTAGTGATCACTAGTTTGCTAATTTTAGCGCTAGGTATCACTTCTTTTATCTCCATCGATAAATTATCTGAAACGACTAAAAGTACATTAATCGATAAAATCAGTAGTGCATCACAATATGAAGCCAATAATATTAAGCAATATATCGCTTCATTCTCTCAACCTGTCGCTAATTTGGCTGCGTTGTATAAAGCCAATGATTACCAAACCGATCATGAGAAGCACATGTTATTTGCCAAAGAAGCAACTGGAGTGACTAAGTTGACGTTAGGGCTTGATGATGGCCGATCTTATACATCAAGAGCATCTGAATCTTTCCCTAACGGTATTGGTATTCCATCTAAATATGATCCGCGTACGCGTTCTTGGTATCAGCTCGGTAAAAAAAGTGATCAATTAACCTTAAGTGAAGTCTTTGCAACGAAAGAGGGTGTTTTATTATTACTTGCAGTACAAGCTGTTAAAGATGGTGTAATTGCATCTGATGTACGTTTAACTCGGTTGCAAACACTAGTAGAAGGAGTGGATGTCGCTCAAGATTCTGTAGCTGTTTTAGTAGACCAAAAGGGCATGGTGCTCGCTTCAACTAGTGAAGTAGCAAAGGCTAAAGACCAAATACAAGATATAGTCGAACTCAGTGATTTTTCATCGAGTATGTTAAAAAATGAACGCGTTATTGCAGATGCTACTTTAGGCGGAAAGCCAAGTTTATTAGTTTCTACACGTGTTGATTTAGTTGGTAGTGAGCCTTGGTATTTAATGATTGCTGTGAAAGATGAGATAGCCTTTGCTGCGGTATCTAAGGCAACTTGGGCATTGTTATTGTGGGTTTCAATGATCACTTTATTATTTATTGTGGTGTTTATTTTTGTTCTTAATCGCATTTATCAACCTGTGATAGCGTTGAAAACGCTGGTGGGTAACTTATCTAATGGTGATGGCGATTTAACGCAACGTTTAGCAGTTAGTTCTAAAGATGATTTAGGACAAATTGCTGGCAGTGTGAATCGCTTTATTGAAACATTACAGTTGATGATGCTGGATGTGAAAAAAGTGAGCGGGCGTTTATCTGAAGGTGTAGAAACACTCAAGAATCATTCGGATAATAGCGCTGGAATTTTAGCGCAACATCAACAGGAAACCGATCAGGTGGTAACAGCAGTGGAAGAGTTAAGTGTTACTGCTGAAATGGTAGCCGCCAACGCGCAGGATACAGCGCAGTTTACGCAGGAGGCAAATAACTCAGGCGAAACCTCTAAAGACATTATTACTAATGCTCAGGTGAGCTTACAGCGTTTATCGAATGAGGTTGAAAGTGCAACGGTCAATGTGGCGAATATGAGCCAGGAAACACAAGATATAGGTTCTATTCTGAGTGTGATTGGCGCTATTGCAGATCAAACTAACTTATTAGCGTTAAATGCTGCTATTGAAGCTGCTCGCGCTGGTGAGCAAGGTAGAGGGTTTGCGGTAGTTGCTGATGAAGTTAGAGCGTTGGCTGCACGTACTCAAACCAGCACCGGTGAGGTTGAAAATGCATTAGAAAAATTACGTCATGAATCAACTGCGGTGGTGAGTTCAATTGATAGTACAAGAGCAACCAGCCAGCAGACAGTGTTAGAGGCTGCGAGTGTTGCTGAAAGTTTAGAGGTGATGAATAGCTTTGTTTCAAAAATTAATGATCTAAGCAATCAAATAGCTTCTTCGGCGCAGGAGCAAAATGCGGTTATTAGAGAGGTGAGCCAAAATATGGCACGTATTCATTCTATCGTACAAGAGTTAACTACAACGGGCGCAAATGTGAATCAAGAAACTAATCATATTCACGAGGTTAATGAACAGCTTAATAATATTGTGGGACGCTTTAAATTAGATAAATAATGTAAATCTACATTAAAACCTAAGCATTTCAGATTAAACCCGGGATGCTTAGGTTTACATTTTATCGTGTAACTTAGTCAAATAGAGGGGGCTTTAACTGAAAAGCCTTAACCCATCATGGTTAAGATTCATCCTCTACAAGCGGTGCCACTCGTAAGCTGGCTTCCTCTTCATCAAAATATTCTTTTTCCACTAGCAATTTTTGCAGCTGTTGCAGTGTCACTTGTTCGCTATTGAGTTGATTCAGTAAGCGCTCTTCACATTGGGATTTTATTGTGTCAGATGGAAAAGATTGGTATTCACGGCAGAAATAAAGGGGAGGTAAACCAAAACTGAAGGCTGTTAATTGCGCTAGATGCATTGCGTTTAAAGGAGTGATTAATTGTGTTAGTTGTAGTGCATTATTATTTTGACTTTCTGACATTCTATTCCGCTCTTTTAAATATATTAAAAGAAACTCTACATCAAAAATGAATTTATGTCTTTGATATCTAGAATATGATCACCGTTATTCGACATTGTTTGTTGAAAGTTTATTGAAAATTGAGGGTTGATCAATAATATCATTGAGGTGTGGCTTTCTCAGAAACCTGATGGATGTATTCGAGGTTCCAATAATAGCCGAACATGTGAAATTGGCTTATCCCATCATAGTGGCATTGCTACCCATTCTTATTAAGGACATGGGTATTGTTGACTAAACTCAGTAAATTTTTGCTGTAAGTAGTCGATCACCATGCGTAACTTTTTTCTTGGGTATTCAGTCTGTAAATAAACCAATTGTAGCGGAACATCTTCACTACGATATTCTTTTAATAGAATGATTAACCTTCCTTGTTCAACATCTTTCGCAATATCAATCCAATTTTTATAGGCTATGCCATGGCCAGCCACTGCCCACTCCCTTAATAAGGCCCCGTCATTGGTGGTTTTGATTGGGTTAATATTAATGTGTCGTGTTTGGTTATCTTTATTAAAACGCCACTGATGTTGTTTGTTATTACCCAGGTTCCAGTTAAGTAATTTATGTTGTTGCAACTCAGCAGGGCTATTTGGCTGCCCGTATTTTTCAATATATTCAGGTGAGGCAACCACATAGCGAGGTGAAGACGCGAGATATCTTCGCTTTAATGGTGAGTCTGCTAAATGTCCGTAGCGTAACGCGATCTGTAGGTTTTGTTCTATCAAGTCACTGTTATGGTCACTCAAATGCAAAGTTAAAGTGACGGAAGGGGTAGATAATAAAAATGTTTCCAGCCAATCACTTACAATATTTCTCCCTAGATCTGAAGGCATACTTAAGCCGATATCACCGCTCACTTGATCATTATTATTGTTTAATGTATTGCTAGCCACGTCCAAAATATTAATTGCTTCTCGGCTACTTTCAATAAATAGCTTACCTTCTTCGGTTAGATGCATGTTGCGCGTTGAGCGGATAAAGATTTGGCAATTTAATCGTTGCTCTAAGCGTTTAAGCGCGGCACTTGCTGCTGCTGGAGTGAGGTTTAATTCTCGACTCGCTGCTGAGATGCTATTGAGGTCTGCGATTCTAATGGCGAGTTTAAGGTCATTTAAATGATACATATTCAAAAATAATTTTAAAGTTATTCAAATTTAACCGTTATTATCAAATAAAATAATCAAGTGTACAATATGTTTATAAATTAGTAATGTTCACTTTAACGTTGCTTAGTTTGACCTTATTTAATGAGTTAAAGAAGCAAAAGGTATTATCATGAAGCAAGCTGTAAACCAATCTGAAAACCGCGATCAGATCATTGATGATTTAGCGACACGTTATACAACAAAAAAATACGATCCAAGTAAGAAAGTAGCGCAACAGGATTTGGATGTGTTGTATGAAAGTTTACGCCTTTCTCCTTCTTCAATTAACTCCCAACCGTGGAAGTTTGTTGTGATTGAAAGTGATGCGGCAAAACAAAGAATGCATGATTCTTTTGCCAATAAACACCAGTTTAACCAACATCTTATTTTTGATAGCTCACATATTATTTTATTTGCTCACAATCCTGCTTATACTCGCGATGATTATGCGAAAGTAGTTGATAAAGGGATACAGGATAAACGCACACCGTTAGAAAATAGAGAGAAAGCGTTTGCAGGTTTCCATTTTGCTGAAAGTAATACGGATGAAAATGGAGACAATAGTGCATGGACTAAGGCTCAAGTTTATATTGCCCTAGGTAATGCTATGCATACTTTAGCTCGCTTAAAAGTTGATTCAACACCTATGGAAGGTATTGATCATGAGCTTATTGGTGAGATTTTTGCTG
The DNA here is from genome assembly GCF_036697365.1 of Psychromonas arctica. Classification (GTDB taxonomy): domain Bacteria; phylum Pseudomonadota; class Gammaproteobacteria; order Enterobacterales; family Psychromonadaceae; genus Psychromonas; species Psychromonas arctica_A. The sequence continues at coordinate 62,500 of NZ_JBAHZA010000004.1, read as the reverse complement.
AAGAGTTAGGTGGTTTTGAATGCCATGTTGCGCTGGCGATTGGTTATCACCACGAGTCTGAAGATTATAACTTTAGTTTACCTAAAACACGTCTTGCAATATCAGATGTGCTAACGGTTATTTAAGTTAACAATAGTTTTTAATCGCAGCGCTTCTCAATAAGTGGTTTGAAATTACATTATTTCAAGCCACTATATTTTAAAGTTCTATATTTCAAAGCACTATATCTCAAAGTACTATATTTCTAATAATGTCATCTGAAATCTTTGCTTCATTCTTCCAATGAACTGCCCACTATCATCTATTAATAGTCAGTCATTAGTTTTGCCTAGTTATGCCTTCCGACTTTGTTTTTACTCTGAATTAAAGTTGAGTTAATAAGGCTTGTGATAATTTCTCCACATTTTCTTCACAATCTTTGTATTTTTTTACTTTATGATGGTGTAATGCTATTTAACTGCATTTATTAAATATAAATGTGATCAGTCCTTTGCATTAATCCCACTTTAAATAGAAGAAACAAAATGAAAAAATATAACCCAGTTTTTATCTTGATAAGTTTTTTACTGAGTCTATTTAGCAGCTTTGCTATGGCTGCCTCTCCTACACAGGCAGTGCCAATTTATAGTGAGGAAGTGGGCGCTTATGAGGTATCTGAATCTCTTTCTTTAATTGGTAAGTTGCAAGCAAAACAATATGTCAGTATTGAGCCAGAAGTTGCAGCTAAAGTGACTGAGATAGCAGTTAAAGCCAACCAAAAAGTAAAAAAAGGGCAGTTACTTATTAAATTAGATAGTGCTGGCGCCAATGCACTACTCGCCGAAGCAAAGGCTTATCTAGCCAATGAACAACGCACCTTAAAAGATTATCAACGCCTTATTGGCAAACAAGCAATCACTCAAACTGAGTTGGATAGTCAGGCTTCTGTCGTCGCTATTGGTAAAGCGCGATTAATTGCAGCACAAGTATTTATCGGTAACCACAGTATTACAGCTCCTTTTGATGGCACTATAGGTTTACTAGATTTTAGTGAAGGTAAAATGGTGGCTATCAGTGAGTCGCTTTTAACACTTGATAATCTGTCTGAAATGACCCTCGATTTACCTGTTCCTGAACGTTACCTGTCTAAAATACAAGTGGGTATGGATGTTTCTGCTAAAACACGAGCTTGGGGCGAGCGCTCGTTTACAGGTAAAGTCGTGGCTATCGATTCACGTATTAACCCAGACACATTAAATTTACGTGTTCGTTTGCTTTTTGATAATCAAGACGAGCTTTTAAAACCTGGCATGTTGATGTCGGCAAACTTAGTGTTCAATGCCATTAATGAACCGATTATTGCGGTGCAATCTTTAGAGTATTCAGGTACTAAACGTTTTGTTTATGTCGTGGGTGACGATAATAAGGTGACTCGCCGAGAAGTGGTATTGGGCCCTCGTATTAAAGACCAAGCTGTTATTGCATCAGGTTTAGAGATTGGAGAGCGTATTGTTGTTCAAGGTCTGGTTAATATGCGTGATGGATTAACTATTAAAGATTTAAGTACAGTAAAGCAAGATGGCGAAACGACGGTCAATGTTAACACTCGACAAAAGGATAATAAATAATGTGGTTATCCGATGTATCAGTAAAACGACCGGTAATGGCCATTGTATTGAGCCTATTACTCTGTGTTTTTGGGATAGTTTCTTTTGAAAAGTTAGCTGTTCGAGAAATGCCTGATGTAGAAAGCCCGGTAGTATCAATTACTACTCGTTATGAAGGGGCGAGTGCTACTATCATGGAAAGTCAGGTTACTTCTGTTATTGAAGATCAGGTAACCGGGATTAGTGGTATTGATGAAGTTGAATCTGTTACTCGTAATGGAATGTCACGTATTACTGTTACCTTTGATATTGGCTGGAATCTTACTGAAGGCGTCAGTGATATTCGTGATGCTGTGGCTAAAGCAGAAGGCGCGTTACCTGATGAAGCTGATGAGCCTATCGTTTCAAAAGATGACGGATCTGGTGAACCCTCCTTGTATATTAACCTTCGATCTTCAACCATGGATCGAACGCAGTTAACTGATTATGCTGAACGTGCTTTAAATGATCGATTTAGTCTAATTAGTGGAGTTAGCTCTGTTAATGTGACAGGCGGCTTATATAAGGTTATGTACGTTAAATTATTGCCTGATTTAATGGCAGGGCGCTCTGTGACAGTGGATGATATTCTTTCAGCATTAGAGGCTGAAAATGTCGAAAGTCCTGGTGGTGAGGTACGTAATGATACTACGGTTATGTCAGTTCGTACGGCCCGATTATATGCTCAAGCAGAAGACTTTGATTATTTAGTTGTACGTCGCGCTAATGATGGTACTCCCATTTACTTAAAAGATGTGGCAGAAGTGAATGTCGGGGCTGAGAATGAAAATTCTGCGTTTAAAAACAATGGTATTGTTAACCTTAGTTTAGGGATTGTCACTCAAACCGATGCAAATCCGCTAGATGTTGCTGCTGCCGTTCGTTCGGAAGTTGATAAAATCCAACAATTTCTACCCGAAAATACTGAGCTAGAATTAAATTATGACTCTACTGTATTTATTGAGCGCTCCATTGATGAGGTTTATAACACCCTATTAATCACTGGCGGTTTGGTAATATTGGTGTTGTATATTTTCATTGGCCAAGCTCGAGCAACGATTATTCCTGCTATTACTGTTCCTGTTTCCCTGATTTCTGCTTTTATTGCTGCGTACTACTTTGGATTCTCGATCAACTTGATCACTTTAATGGCTTTAATTTTATCGATAGGGCTAGTGGTAGATGATGCGATTGTGGTGGTGGAGAATATATTCCATCATATTGAGCAGGGCGAAAAACCTTTGATGGCTGCATATAAAGGCACACGAGAGGTTGGTTTTGCAGTTGTCGCAACAACGTTAGTGTTAGTCATGGTGTTTTTACCTATTTCATTTATGGATGGCATGGTTGGACTATTATTCACTGAGTTTTCAGTGTTATTGGCGATGTCTGTTATCTTTTCCTCATTTGTCGCATTGACCTTAACGCCTGTGTTAGCCAGTAAAATGCTCAAAGAACATCAGCAACAAAATCGCTTTAATCGATGGATAGATAAACAATTTTCTCGTTTAGAAGGCGTCTACCGTGGTGGGCTAGTTTATGCTATTAAACTCCGTTTAGCTGCTCCTTTGGTTATTCTTGCTTGTATTGCTGGTAGTTACTTTTTAATGCAACAAGTACCTTCACAGCTTGCTCCTAAGGAAGATAGAGGGGTTATCTTTGCCTTTGTAAAAGGGGCCGAAGGTACTAGTTTTAATCGAATGTCCGAGAATATGGATTTAATCCAAGAGCGTTTGTTACCTTTATTAGGTCAAGGCGTTATTAGATCATTTAGTACACAAGCCCCAGCTTTCGGCGGTAATGCCGGAGACCAAACAGGCTTTGTCATCATGGTGCTTGAGGATTGGAATGAACGCTCCGTGTCTGCTAATCAAGCGCTTGGCTTAGTTAAGCGAACCTTGGGAGACTTACCTGATATCCGAGTAAGACCTTTATTGCCAGGGTTTCGTGGAGGATCTAGCGACCAAGTTGAGTTTGTATTAGGCGGCTCTGATTATAGTGAGTTAAGCAAGTACGCTGAATTGCTAAGACAACAGGCTGAAGCCGATGGAATGGTGGTTGGTAGTGATTTAGATTACTCTGAAAAAACACCAGAATTATTGGTTTCTTTAGATAAAGAGCGTGCCGCAGAGTTGGGCGTTAGCTTAGATGAAATATCTGAGACTTTAGAAGTGATGCTTGGCGGCAAGAGTGATACCACTTATGTAGAGCGCGGTGAAGAGTATGACGTGTATTTACGTGGTGATGAAAATAGCTTTAATAATGTGAGTGATTTAAGCCAAATCTATATGCGTACTAAAGGTGGTGAGTTAGTGACGTTAGATACTTTAGCAAATATTGAAGAAGTCGCCTCTGCTAGCCGCTTATCACATTTCAATAAACAAAAATCTATTACTTTGGGCGGCAGTGCAGCTGAAGGGAAATCATTAGGTGAAGTGTTAGATTATTTGGATGCTAAAGCGATCGAATTATTCCCAAGTGATATTACTGTTTCATATACTGGTGAGTCACAGGAATATCGCGAAAATAGCAGTAGTGTATTAATTGTCTTTGGTTTAGCGTTACTGGTGGCTTACCTAGTACTAGCAGCTCAGTTCGAAAGCTTTATCAATCCATTAGTGGTTATGTTTACTGTACCTATGGGCGTTTTGGGTGGTTTCATTGGTATGGTATTAATGAACCAAGGGCTGAATATTTATAGTCAAATTGGCATGATTATGTTGATTGGTATGGTAACTAAAAATGGTATTTTAATTGTAGAGTTTGCTAACCAATTACGAGATCGTGGAGCAAGCTTAGACAATGCCATAATAGATGCTGCTGCTCGTCGACTTCGTCCTATTTTAATGACTGCCTTTACCACATTAGCTGGTTCGATACCGTTAATTTTATCTGTGGGAGCGGGCTCTGAGAGTCGTATTTCTGTTGGGACGGTGGTTTTCTTTGGGATGGCATTCGCGACTATAGTGACGTTATTTGTAATACCTGCTATGTATCGATTGATTTCAGGTAGTACTCATTCTCCCGGTCATGTTGAAGCTTTATTAAATGAAGAGCTACGTTTAAGTGAAGAAAAGTTGAAGCACAATACATAAGTTTAAATAAACTATTGAGTGTTACTAAAAAACGAGGAATTTAACAACTTCTCGCTTTTTTAATACCTGTAGAGAAATTGTTCTTAAACTCCTTTATAAAATTTAGTACCCTCTGTGCCTTAATCAATCAAACAGGGTTTATCATGTTTAAGTTTATTTTAATTATTGCGATAGTAATCGTGGCATTTTTTGTTTTTCAATCAATGGGTTCAAGTAAAGCTGCACCAGAAAATATTAAAAAAGGACAAGGTTTTTTAGCTGAAAATGCGACTAAAGAAGGGGTTATCAGTACTGATTCTGGTTTACAGTATTTAATATTAGAAAAAGGTGAAGGGACAGAGCACCCAACTGCAAAGAGTAAAGTTAAGGTACATTATCATGGTACATTAATTGATGGCACTGTGTTTGACAGCTCGGTAGATAGAGGTGAGCCAATCTCTTTTGGTTTAAATCAAGTGATTCCTGGTTGGACTGAAGGTGTACAATTAATGGTAGAAGGCGATAAGTTTCGTTTCTTTATCCCAAGTCGTCTTGCTTACGGCAACCGTAGTGCTGGTAAAATTCCTGCTGGTTCATTATTGATTTTTGATGTTGAGCTATTAAAGATTAACCCATAATGACTTGTTCGCAATCTCCTTTATCTATAAAAGGAGATTGCACTTTTCTATTCACAGGGCGGTGCCATGTGGATCACCGCTAAGCCTCCCTGTGATGTCTCACGATATTTTTTATTCATATCTTTACCTGTTTGATACATAGTAGCGATGACTTTATCTAGTGAGATAAGGGATTTACTATTACGTTTTAAAGCCATTCTTGATGCATTAATTGCTTTCATTGCTCCCATTGCATTTCGTTCGATACAAGGTATTTGCACTAAACCTCCTATCGGGTCACAGGTCATACCTAATGAATGTTCCATTGCTATTTCTGCAGCAATACATACCTGTTCATTGCTACCGCCTTGGATTGCAGTTAATCCTGCTGCCGCCATTGATGAAGAAACTCCTATTTCACCTTGGCAACCAACCTCTGCCCCTGAAATGGATGCATTACGTTTATATAACATACCAATAGCTGCTGATACGGCTAAAAAGTCTTTTAGTTGCGTAGTATCAATGTTGCGTAGATATTTATGGTAATACATCAACACAGCAGGAATAACACCAGCAGCGCCATTAGTTGGAGAAGTTACCACCTGTCCCCCTGCTGCATTTTCTTCACTCACTGCAAAAGCATATAAATTAACCCAATCTAGAACACTCATTGGATCATTATCCGTACTTTCGTTTGCTTGTAAGGTTTTTAACAGTGCAGGTGCTCGCCTTACTACTTGTAAGCCGCCTTCTAAAATACCTTCAGTGGTTAACCCTCGCTGTAAACAGAGGCTAATCACTTTCCAGATTTTGTCTGTTGTTGCATCTAGTGTTTGTTGGTCAGTAAAGGTGAGCTCGTTTTTTAATACTAAGCTGCCTATGCTTAATCCATTTTTATCCGCTTGGGCTAATAAATCCTTAGCTGAATCAAATGGAAAAGGTACTTGATGTGTAGTGTTTGCAATTGGGGTTAATAATTCTTGTTCAGTACTAATGAATCCACCACCAGTAGAATAATAGGTTTCAGAGCCAATTAACTGTTTTCCTTGATAAGCAAGGAAGCGCAGTCCATTTTCGTGTAAGGGGAGGCTGGTTTTATGAAACTCAATATGCACTGCTGGATCAAAGGTAATAGAGTAATCATTTAAAAAATTTAATTTTTTAAATTCGGACACTTGCTGCAAAAGAGCATTTACAGTTGATGTTTTAATTGTGTCAGGTTTATAGCCACTCAATCCTAATATAATAGCCCTGTCAGTATGATGGCCTCTACCTGTAAGAGATAAAGATCCATAAAGTTGAACTGTGATCGAAGTGATTAGTTTTGCCTGATGCTGATGCGAAGTTGCAAATAAATAAGCCGCTAACATTGGCCCACTGGTATGTGAGCTAGAAGGACCTATACCGATTTTATAGATATCGAAAATGGACAGCATGGCATATTCCTTAACATTATTGATAGTGAGATTTATATTCAGAGCACTCTAGCTACATACTCATTTACAATGCCCATAAACCTATTGGCAATTGAGTTTATATTGTTGCGAGAAGTACCTTCCCAGTGTGTTATCAGGCGTAACATCTGCCGCTAATGCTAAGGTATAAGCTCTTTGTGCATCGGATACTTTAGGCTCAATTATTTCACCTTTACAAGACGACATAAGTTGCTCGGATATTTGTACATCGCCTTTATTTAACCAAGACATATCAACAAAATAGGTTTGGTCGTAAATATAAAGTCTGAGGTTTTTTCCTGCAAAAGCAATAGGTGAAGACAAGGGAAGTTCAAAACTGAGCACTATCTTATCTTTATCTATTAGCATTTGTGGGTAGATCGCACTTTTATATTTTACTGGCGTATTACCGTCGTATAGATAAGTGAAATAATGTTCATTATATAGATTGCCTATCACTCCGCCGGCTAGCTTTTGCAGGGTAGCTTGAAGATGTTCTGGGCTAATATCTTCACCTTGCAGCATATAAGCCGAAGTATCAGCATCAAATGACCAAGTCATGTGTAGTGACTTGATATGTGTTTCATCGCTTTCAATGTAAGTATTAGTGTCAACCCACGCATGAGGGTGAGCTAATAAATATGATGGTGATAATAGCGCGACAATAAATAGTATTTTATCGCGCCAATATGTTTTATTTCTGGTGTAAAAAATGGACATATAAGATCTTGTTAGCTAGCTATTGTTTAATAGCGTTTTTTCTGTGGGCTAGTGTTAAGTTCTTGTTCAAACTCCTCAGGGAATAAAATAATGCCATTTAAGTCTTTATCTGGAAAAATCACGATAGAGAGTTCATCTTCTGCTAACCCTGGTGTCCAGCGAGAAAACCAAGTAGTTAAATCGAAAGCTTGTGCTGTGCAGTGTGACCATTCGTCTGTCGCCCAGTCTTCAGCAAAGACTTTATTAGGCCACACTGGAACACAATCTTCATCTTCTGTATTTAGCATCACACAACCATGCTCATCAACTAATAACCAAACCTCTTGTTGCTTTTTAATCTCTTTACATAAATATTGAAAGCGTTGTTGAGCATCAAATTTTAAAATTTCTTTAATACGTTGTGGCGTTAAATCGCTCATATCTTGTCCTATTGAGTCTATTAATAAAGTACATTGCTAGCTTAAAGTAAATGTTATATTTTGCTAGCTGAGATTGATTAAAATTAAGGTCGTTTGGTTTGATAGTTTTTAAGTTGATTAGAAATAAGTCGTGTCGACCGACTTAGTAATATTAAAACTCAATAATATTAAGTGATTAATATTATTTTTTGTTTCAAAAGTTGATCATTTAAAAATAAAAATTATTTTTAATAAGCTTATTTGTATGTTTTATGTAATATCTCTTGTATCAGGGGGTAAATTATCCCAAAGTTGTTATTTATATTTAAGTATTTCTTTATAAAGCCGATAAATAACTAATAAATCTCTATTTAAATCTGATATTAAGTATCCGTTACCCATTAAGTTTTAAGGTCATTATGTTTCATAGTATTAAAGCCCAGATAATTACCATTTACTCTATTGTTATTATCGCATTTACATCATTACTTTTATTAACAGTTTACGTTAATGAAAAAGATAGGATGTTAGAGTTAGAGTTAACAACTTCTACTAAAATATCGCAAATGCATGCGACGAAATTAAGCCAAGAGTTTGGTCAATATATTGCCATGCTAAAAGTGTTGAGTGGTGACTTTAAACCTGTACATAATGATCAAGAAACTATTCACCGATTACTACAAAGGTTAATCAAGGCTGGTGGAGATAACTTTGTTAACGCTATTTACATCGACCAAGCATTAAACCTTACAGATGCAAATTACAATCGAATGAAAGCAGTTCATCCATCTTTGTTGGAAGGCAATGATTGGGATGATAAAGAATTTAATATAAGTAACCCTATCAATAGTAGCTTCGAAAATAAGCCTGTAATTATTGTATCAGTTCCCATTCGTGACAATAAAAAGCAATGGAGTGGGACAATAGCTGCCGCTGTACCTATTGATATTTTACCTAAAAAATTAGCTTCAATTAAATTAGGGCAAGGGAGTTATGCTTGGTTAGCTGACTCGGAAGGATTATTAGTTTCTCACCCAAATTCTTCATTTATTATGAAAAATAGGGCCACTACTGAAGAGAACCCTGATTATCCGGGATTCAATGAAGTCGTTAAACAGGCTAAGTTAAAAGATAATGGCTATGGCCGTTATTCGGATTTGATATTAGATGAGTCCAAAATAGTGACCTATTCAAGTATTAAATATCTGCCTGGTTGGGTGCTTTATGTCACCACTAAAGAGTCTGAAATTTTCGAAGGGATTTATGAAATCTTATATAATGTAATCATTATTGCTGTGCTATTAATGATTGTATTCCTAGTATTTGTTAGTCAATTAGCGAATAAAGTAACAAAACCTATTGTTAAGTTAACTCAAGAGGTTAAGTCCGTAGTGAATAGTAATAGTGACTATTTTCACGGTATTGATTCCAAAGATGAAATAGGGCAGTTATCTAAAGCATTTGATAGTAGTTTCAGAAAAATACGTACTCATACTATGCATTTAGAAAAAATGGTAAATCAACGTACACAAGAAATTGCCACTAAAAATTCGTTACTTAGTGAGCAGAATGATCAACTTGAAGAGTTGGTCTCTAAGGATCCATTAACTCATTTATATAACCGTCGCGCATTTAGCCGTTTGCTGGATAAAGAACTCGCCAGAGCAAGAAGACATAAATCATCTGTCGCACTTGCGATATTAGATATTGACCACTTTAAACGAATTAATGATACCTATGGACATAATGTTGGTGATGAAGTGCTATGTCGCTTTGCTAATGAGTTGACCAATAATATGCGTGTGGAAGATCTGATATGTCGTTGGGGTGGTGAGGAATTCGTTATTTTATTATGGGAAGCTACTGCTTCATCCGCTTTTAGGCATATGGATGAGATACGTGAGAATATTGCTAATTTACAGTTTGATACAGTAGAGCAAGTCACATTTAGTATTGGTATGGCGACTATGAGACATGATGAAGAGTTTAAAGATTGGTTACATAGAGCCGATGATGCTCTTTATAAAGCTAAAGAAACAGGTCGAAATCGTACTGTTATAGATTGCAATGAGCCTCCAAAGGAAAGCTAAGCATCCCTAGTTAAAGAAGCGTTAGCCAAACAAGTTAATATTTGTAGCTAACGCTTTGCTGCATTAATACCTCTAGCCTCAACATCATCATTTCTTTATAAATATAAATCAAAGTACCAAGAGCAGTCGTTAATTTATCTTTACATTATCAGGGCCATTATTGGCGAAGTCATTGTAGAATTGAGCTTTGGAAATGTTATAAATAAGTCGTTATACCAATTACATTAAATAAGTGATCTAAATTTTACGCCGGGAAAATGACTGAGTTCAAGGCGTAATTTAAGTTAAATAGTTGTTCTATTTGCGAAAATTACAACGAAGAAATAAGTTGTTTTAACAAGTAAAATAGATCAGTTAATTAGTGTGATTGGTATTAGAATTACTCTCTAAAATACAGCACCAATAAAAAAGGCTAGTAAACATTATGTTTACTAGCCTTCTGTATATGGTGGCCCTTCCCCGACTCGAACGGGGGACCTGACGATTATGAGTCGTATGCTCTAACCAACTGAGCTAAAGGGCCTTAATTTGTGCGCTGATTATATAAGCTACTTATTTCGCTGTCTAGTTTATTCAGTTTGATTGCTTATTTAATCATCGTAATTAGCTTAGCATTCTTAAATAACTTCAATACTGGATAATAAAGCGAGTCAACACAGCTATTTATTATATCAATTACATTAAATAAGTGATCTAAATTTTACGCCGGAAAAATGACTGAGTTCAAGGCGTAATTTAAGTTAAATAGTTGTTCTATTTGCGAAAATTACAACGAAGAAATAAGTTGTTTTAACAAGTGAAATAGATCAGTTAATTAGTGTGATTGGTATTATTAGTAGATTATTATGTTTCAGATATAAAAAATCCCACCGAAGTAGGATTTTTTAAATCTTTAAGTAAGCTTCAACTACTCGTCTAAGAAGCTACGTAGTTGCTCACTACGGCTTGGGTGACGTAGTTTACGAAGAGCTTTCGCTTCGATTTGACGAATACGCTCACGTGTTACATCAAACTGCTTACCTACTTCTTCTAATGTATGGTCAGTATTCATATCGATACCGAAACGCATACGTAGTACTTTCGCTTCACGAGCGGTTAAACCTTCTAATACATCATTTGTTGCATTCTTAAGGCTTTCACTTGTTGCGCTATCAACTGGTAATGCGATTGTCGTATCTTCAATGAAGTCACCTAAGTGCGAATCTTCATCATCACCGATTGGCGTTTCCATTGAGATTGGCTCTTTAGCAATTTTTAATACCTTACGAATTTTATCTTCAGGCATCATCATGCGTTCTGCTAGCTCTTCAGGCTGTGGTTCACGACCCATTTCTTGTAGCATTTGACGAGAGATACGGTTAAGTTTATTAATCGTTTCAATCATGTGTACAGGAATACGGATAGTACGCGCTTGGTCTGCAATTGAACGAGTAATTGCTTGGCGGATCCACCATGTTGCATAAGTTGAGAATTTGTAACCACGACGGTATTCAAATTTATCAACGGCTTTCATTAGACCGATGTTACCTTCTTGGATTAAATCTAAGAACTGTAAACCACGGTTGGTGTATTTCTTAGCAATCGAGATAACAAGACGTAAGTTCGCTTCTACCATCTCTTTTTTAGCACGACGAGCTTTAGTCTCACCAATGCTCATTGCACGAGAGATTTCTTTTAGGTTGGTAATGCTTAATGTGCTTTCAATTTCGATCGCTAACATTTTACGAATACAACGTTCTAGATCTTCTTCAGCATCTTTAATACCTGCAACATAACCTTGATCACCGTTTAGTACTTCTTCTAACCATGCATTGCTAGTTTCATTGCCTTTGAATAGTTTAATGAATTCAGCTTTTGGCATTTTGCACTGTTCAACACAGATTTTTAAGATTAAACGTTCTTGAACACGTGCTGCATTCATATTACCGCGAATCAATTTCACCATACGGTCAAATTGTTTTGGAATTAGCTTAAATTGTTGGAAGTATTCAGCTTGTTCGTTAATCGCTGCTAAAGTCTCAGGATGTTTACGACCGTTTTTAGTGATAGACTTTTCAACAATATTATTTAAACGACGTAATTCAGCAAATTTTTCTGCTGCTTCTTCAGGACATGGGCCTTTAGGACCTTCCTCTTCTTCCTCGTCATCTACATCATCTACGTCGTCATCAGCTAAATCAGATTCAGACAATTCAGAACCGATGTTAGTTGCACTTACGGCCTGTGTCATATCATCGTTAGGGTCAATAAAACCACTGATTAAATCAGTTAGTTTCATCTCTTCAGCTTCGTAGCTATCGTAGTTATCTAATAAGTTGCGAATAGTGGCAGGGTACTCAGAAACAGAGTTCTGTACTTCTTTAATGCCTTCTTCGATACGCTTAGCGATAACAATTTCGCCTTCACGCGTAAGTAGTTCAACTGTACCCATTTCACGCATATACATACGAACTGGGTCAGTAGTACGGCCAATTTCAGACTCTACTGTTGCTAATACTTGCGCAGCAGCTTCTACAGCGTCTTCATCTGGTTCATCATTATCTGTACCAGATAAAATTAGGTCATCAGCATCAGGAGCAGTTTCAACAACGCGAATACCCATGTCGTTGATCATTTGAATGATATCTTCAATTTGCTCTGACTCAACGATATCTTGCGGCAGGTGATCATTCACTTCTGCGAAGGTTAAGAAACCGTTTTCTTTACCTTTAATGATCAGCTCTTTAAGCTGCGATTGAGGTGTTTGGGCCATAGGTACCATCCAAAAAATTAGTCGTAAAATGTGGTGTAAATGGGAAAAAATCTAAGCGCTCGATTATACGCCTAAATTGAATTTTATGCCAATCCCATTAATGTTGTTTTTGTTCTTTGAGAAGTTGTGCCAACTGCACTGTCTCCTCGGTTGTTAAAACTTCGCCTTGTCTTGATTTTTGTTTTAAAAATTCAATACGTTGCGTAAGGTGCAAAGATAAAAAGTTATCTAAGATATCGAAGAACACTTCTTCGTATGTGTCTTCATCAACTTGGTTTTTCCAAGTTGCTAGAGTAATTAATTGTTTTTCTTCGGGCTGACCACGCCAATGTTCTAATAACAGTCCTGTAGAGAGATGGGGCGTGTCTCTACAAATTTCAAGTAGTGTGTTTAAAAGAGTTAATCCGGGTATTTGTATCTCTTTAAATTCTGGTATTTCAGCTAACTGATAAGCCATTTGAGGATGCTGAAGCAATAACGAAATAGCTAATCTCATTGGCGTTATTTTTTGCGAAGTCGATTTCTTTTCTACTTTTTGTGCCGCGGGTAATAACTTTTGTAAACCTTCTTTTTCAATACCTAATAAGCTAATTAAACGAGTTTCCATCATTTGTCTGAATACCGAGTCAGGTAACTTAGTTAATAACGGAATTGCCAATTGTGCAAGTTTTGATTTGCTATCGGCACTGGTCATGTCAACTTGTGTTAATAATTGTTGGAATAAAAAGTCGGAAAGAGGCATTGCTTGATCGACTAATTTTTCAAAGAAATCTTTACCTTCTTTTTGTACTAAACTATCTGGATCTTCACCATCCGGTAGAAACATAAAGCGTACTGTTCGACCATCTTGAATCGCAGGTAGTGCATTTTCAAGTGCTCGCCATGCTGCCGTTCTACCTGCTTTATCGCCATCAAAACAACAAATAACTTCACTGGTTTGTCTAAATAGTAGCTGTATGTGGTCGGGCGTGGTTGCCGTACCTAAGGAAGCAACGGCGTAATGAATATCAAATTGCCCTAGAGCGACGACATCCATATAACCTTCGACTACTAAAATACGTTGTATCTCTTTGCTATGTTGTTTAGCTTGATACAGGCCGTATAGTTCTTTCCCTTTATGGAAAATAGGTGTTTCAGGTGAGTTTAAATATTTTGGTGTTGTATCGTCAAACACACGGCCACCAAAGCCAATCACGCGTCCACGCCTATCTAAGATAGGAAACATTAAGCGATCTCTGAAGCGATCGTAACTGCCTCCATTATCTTTGCTAATAAGCATACCTGCATCAATAAGTTGTTGTTCTGTTTGTTTATTGATGGCAAATTTTTTACGCACTTCATCCCAACCATCTGGCGCATAACCGATTTGGAAGTGTTTAGCTGTTGCACCAGATAAGCCTCTACTTTTTAAGTAGCTAATGACTTTTTCGCTGTTTTTATGTGTACGTAACTGTTGTTGGTAAAAGCGTGTAATATCAGCCATTAATTGATATAAGTCTTTTCTATCGACATAGGTTGCAGCAGGTTGATTACTACCAGACTCCTCACGCGGTACCTCAATGGATAATTGCTCTGCCAATACTTCTACAGCATCAACAAATTCGATTCCGTCATAGTCCATTAAGAAGGAGACTACGTTGCCACTAACACCGCAGTTAAAACAGTGGTAAAACTGTTGGTCTGGACTGACTGAGAAAGTGGAATCATTATTACCATTATGGAAAGGGCAGCGTGCGCGGTAGCTTTTACCTTTTTTCTTCAATTTAAGACGGCTATCAATTATATCAACGATATCGGTACGAGAGATTAAGTCGTCAATGAAATTCTTTGGAATGCGGCCAGCCATTTAAGAGTCCTATGGAGAAATGAGAGTACTATACTCACAGTATTTAATACGACACGGATATTGTGTTTTTAATTCAGGTTAGATGCTACTTTTTTCAAAATATCAGGGTGTTTAAAGTTAATAATTAATATTAACTGATAAAGTTGCTTTCATTAAAACAAAAAAACCTCAGACTTATAAATAAGCTGAGGTTTTTTAATCAAGAAAACAGAGTGACTATTTTAAGCTAGCTCTTACAAGCCCGCTTACTGAAGCCATATCTGCTCTACCTTGTATCTCTTTTTGGAGTATACCCATCACTTTACCCATATCTTGCATGCCTTGTGCATCTACAGATGCGATAGCTTGTTTAATATGAGCATCTACTTCTTCAGCAGTTAGTGCTTGAGGTAAAAATTCCTCTAAAATAGCAAGTTCCGTTTTTTCTATATCAGCAAGATCAGCTCGGTCCGCTTTTTCAAATTGTGTAATTGATTCTTTACGTTGTTTAACCGATTTCACAACAACTGTTGTAACAGCGTCATCATCAAGTTCAATTTTATCATCAATTTCAATTTGCTTAACAGCTGCAACTAATGAACGGATAGTCTTTAAACGGACTTTATCCTTTGCACGCATTGCAAGCTTTTGCTCTTCTTGTAATCTTGTTTTTATAGACATCGGAGACCTTTATCTATTCTAGTATAAACGTACGCGACGAGCGTTATCACGAGAAAGTTTTTTCAGGTGACGTTTAACAGCTGCTGCTTTAGCACGTTTACGAACTGTAGTAGGTTTCTCGAAGAATTCACGTTTACGAGTTTCTGCTAAGATACCTGCTTTTTCACAAGAACGTTTAAAACGACGTAATGCTACGTCAAATGGTTCGTTTTCACGAAGTTTAATTACTGGCATATGCCTCTTACCTTTATGGTTACGGTCGTAAATTGACCAGTGCATTTAAATTGGTGCCGAATTTTAATCCTATTTGGGGGATGATGTAAAGAAATTCCGCATTAATTTTCATTAAAAAAGCAGAAAGATCTTAATGATCTTTAGATCCGTGCTTATAATCACGCTCGATAAAAAAATCCATCTTGGCTGTATTTTCCGTTAGAATGCGTTACTTTTTTTATTTTGTTCTCTATTTTATTTAATTAGCGTTAATGAAAAGCTGATTATTTTAGTTATAAGGTTGTTTACTATGCGAATTTTAGGCATTGAAACGTCATGTGATGAAACAGGTATCGCTGTTTATGACGATCAGCAAGGTTTGTTATCGCACCAATTATATAGTCAGGTGAAATTACACGCTGATTACGGTGGTGTTGTTCCTGAACTCGCGTCACGTGACCATGTACGTAAAACGATTCCTCTTATTAAAGAAGCGTTAGCTTTAGCTAATTGTACTAAAGATGATATTGATGCGATTGCTTATACAGCAGGTCCAGGATTAGTCGGTGCATTATTAGTGGGCTCATGTATTGGTCGTAGTATTGCGTTTGCTTGGGACAAACCAGCAATTGCAGTTCATCACATGGAAGGGCACCTTTTAGCGCCTATGCTAGAAGATGACAAGCCTGACTTTCCTTTTGTTGCGTTGTTAGTATCTGGCGGACACACATTATTAGTACAGGTAGACGATATTGGTGAATATACTTTACTTGGTGAAAGTATTGATGATGCTGCGGGTGAAGCCTTTGATAAAACAGCTAAGCTATTAGGATTAGATTATCCTGGTGGCCCACGCTTAGCTAAAATGGCTGAAAATGGTGTAGCAGGGCGTTTTAAATTTCCTCGCCCTATGACTGATAGACCAGGTTTAGATTTCAGCTTCAGTGGTTTAAAAACTTCTGCCGCCGTGACTATTGCACGTGAAGGTAATGACTTACAGACACAATCTGATATTGCCTATGCTTTCCAAGAAGCGGTGATTGATACTATCGCGATTAAATGTAAACGTGCTTTAAAGCAGACGGGGCTAAAACGTTTAGTAGTTGCTGGCGGTGTGAGTGCCAATATAGCGTTACGTGAACAACTAGCTGAAACGATGCAAAAGCTAGGTGGAAAAGTATTCTATCCTCGCAGTGAGTTTTGTACTGATAATGGTGCAATGATTGCTTATGCTGGTATGCAACGTTTAAAAGCCGGTCATACACAAGGTTTAGAAATTAAAGCGAAACCACGTTGGCCGTTAGATCAATTAGAGAGTGTGAAGAGTTAAGTCTTCACTCTTTGTTGTGAATATTAAAGCCGTTATTCATTAAATTGTGTAGCGGCTTTTTTATTATTGGCAGTGGTCAGAAATCAAGCATCTCTCGGTAAGCCTTTTTTAACGGCCTTGATTAAACGCTGATTTAATCTGTCGATATTAATTGGTAATTTTTGTTGTTGTTCAGCTAGTGCCCATTCAATGTGCTCATTGATTAGTTCATCTTCACTTTCGGTTAGTTTATTTTGCAAACTAGTAATTACGTCAATACTACTTGGTGCATTACCTAGAGCAATGGCGATATTTCTCAACCATCGTTGATAACCAATACGACGTATTGGCGAGCCTTCCGTATTTTTTAAAAAGGTACTTTCAGACCAAGCGAATAAACTGAGTAGTGATTGATTTTGTAAAAAATCTTTGGCTTGGTAGTCTGATTCTTGCGTCGTTTCTGCAAAACGATTCCAAGGACAAATTAATTGGCAATCATCACAACCATAAATACGGTTACCGATTGCTTTACGGAACTCGCTAGGGATAGCACCTTGCAATTCAATCGTTAAATAAGAGATACAACGTCGTCCATCTACGACATAAGGCGCTACGATTGCTTGTGTAGGGCAAATTTTCATACAAGCAACACATTGTCCACACTGGTTTTGCTGTGCTTGATCAACGGGTAAAGCAAGGTCAATTAATAGTTCGCCAAGAAAAAACCAAGAACCAGAATCTTTATCTAATAATAGCGAATGTTTACCCACCCAACCTAAGCCTGCTTTTTCTGCTAACGGACGTTCTAAAATTGGCGCACTATCCACAAAGGGACGAAAACCTAACTCACCAACTTCACTTTTAATCTTATCGCCTAACTGTTTTAAACGTTTACGCAGTACTTTATGATAATCTCTACCCAGTGCATAGCGGCTTATATAAGCGAGATCTTTGTCTTCTAAGTTCGCCGCAAATTGTGCGTCTTCTGGTAAGTAATCCATTCTTACGGAGATAACACGTAATGTGCCCGGTAATAACTCATCTGGTCGAGCACGCATCATGCCATGCCTTTCCATGTAATCCATCTCGCCATGGTATTGGTTATCTAGCCAAGCTTGTAAATTTGCTTCTTGATCTTTTAAATCAACATCACTGATACCAACAGCTTGAAATCCCAATGCTTTTCCCCACTCTTTTATATTTTTGGCTAGTGCATTTAGTTCAGCCGATGCGAGGGGAGTTTGAGAAGCTGTTTGTAATGTCTCTGATGTTTGATTTTTTGTCATTTGTTACGCATTTCGTTGTGAGAAGTCTATTTTTACCTGTTTTCTATGCGGCGAGTTTAGCATAACTTACTAAATAACCTCAGTTCAGGTTCGGGTTATTGAGAAAAATTTAACACAGAAATCCATATAAATAGTGGTCTTGACTCGCTTCACTTACCCATAATTGAAGTTAAATATGAGTGCTTCTCTTAATTTAGCTTCAGGTAATTAATTTACTTTCTGAAGTGATTGTTTATGCTGTGCACTAGGCTAGCACTAGTGTGAAGTATCCGCTTTCTGTTATTATCTGTGCCAATAGCGCAATTTCAGATTGTTTTTCATGCTATTTAAAGAATTTAGCTGTCAATATACTCAACTTATGACCGGAATGAATAAATCTCAATGTCGAATCTATTAAAAGAAAAGTTACTGGATGCTGAACAAACTGTGCAATTTGGTGACCGTTTAAGTAAAGCTTGTGAAGCTGCAACGTGTATTTATCTACATGGTGACCTTGGCGCTGGTAAAACAACCTTAACGCGTGGCTTTATTCAGGGGGTAGGGCATGTAGGTAATGTTAAAAGTCCAACTTATACATTGGTCGAACCTTATGAATTAGCTAATTGGCAAGTTTATCATTTTGACCTTTATCGTTTATCAGATCCTGAAGAATTAGAATTTATGGGAATTCGTGATTACTTTGGTGAAACTAGCCATTGTTTAGTGGAATGGCCTGAACGCGGTGTTGGCTTTTTGCCTAATCCAGATATAGATCTCACCATCGTTTATGTTGGCGAGCAGCGTGAAATTACGTTACAAGCAAATACCGATAATGGCTTAAGAGTATTAAAGAATTTATGATGAATAAGTACAGTCCAGTAATGTTATTAAAGCCTCTGTTTTCTAGTAAAATTAATTTACTTTGTGCTTTCTTATTAATGCAATGCATCAGTTTAAGTGTCGTTGCAGCACAAAACGAATTAAAAGGTGTGCGTACCTGGCCTTCTCCTGATAACACTAGGGTTGTACTTGATCTCGCTAATAAACCTCAATATGAAACCCATTATCTGACTAAACCGGATCGTTTAGTCATTGATTTAACTGGGACACGCAATAAAGCAAATTTAAATGCGATTAGTAATAAAGGTAAGTTGATCACGCGAATTCGTGAAAGTAAAACGGCAAAGGCTAATACCTTTAGGTTAGTGATTGATTTAACCACCGAAAGTAAAGCAAGAATTTTCAGTTTACCGCCTGCCAAACCTTATGGGCATCGTTTAGTTATTGATTTACCAACTATCGCTACTAAGGTACCCACTAAAATAGCGGCAACACCTAATGGCCGTAATATCATTGTTGCGATAGATGCAGGTCATGGTGGCGATGATCCTGGTGCATTAGGTAAATATAGTTACGAAAAGAAAGTAACATTGCAAATAGCTAAACGCTTAAAAAATACTATTGATGCACAACGTGGTATGCAATCATTTTTGATTAGAACTGGCGATTACTTCGTTAATTTAAACAAACGTTCTGAAATTGCGCGTAAAGGTAAAGCGGATTTCTTAGTTTCTATTCATGCCGATGGTTTTACCTCTAGTCGTCCTAAAGGGGCTTCTGTTTGGGTTTTATCGAACCGCCGAGCGACTACAGAGTTAGGTCGTTGGATGGAAAAGAATGAAGCACAATCTCAGTTATTAGGTGGTGCCGGAGATTTAATCCAAGACTCCGATAGTGTGCCATTTTTGAATAAAATGTTATTAGACATGTCCATGGGTAATACGATGGGAGTGGGTTATAATATTGGTAGTTTGGTAACGAGTGAGCTATCTAAAGTTACCACCATGCATAAAAAACAGCCTGTGCATGCTAGTCTGGCAGTACTTAAATCTCCAGATATCCCTTCAATTTTAGTTGAGGCTGGTTTTATTACTAACCCAACTGAAGAGCGCTTATTAAATCAAGCAGAGTTTCAAAGTAAAATTGCAAATGCTGTATTCAAAGGTATCTACAAACACTTTAGTCTAAAACCGCCTCAAGGTACTTTATTTGCTCAGAAAAAGCATGCAACTAAACATACAGTGCGTAGCGGAGAGTCTTTATCGATTCTTTCTAAGCGTTATAGTGTTAGTGCGGCGAAATTAAAAAGCTTTAATCATTTAAAATCTAGTTCGTTAAAGATTGGACAAGTATTAAGTATTCCAGAGAATTATCAGGTTGTGGTTGAACCTGAACCTCGTGTTACTTCAGTGCAAAAAGCGACAACACATATAGTTAAACGAGGTGAGTCTTTATCAGTAATTGCTAGTAGATACGGTAAAACTACTACGCAATTAGTAGCTTATAATAACTTATCAAATACCACACTATCGGTGGGGCAAAAAATTGCTATTCCTGGTGCGGGTAATATAGCACCGAATACACAAACAGTAGTGGTTAAGACACCTGTCGTTCATACCGTTGTTCGTGGTGAGTATCTTTCAGCTATTGCGAAAAAATATAATAAAAGCATTAAACAGTTAACTTCTTACAATAAGTTAACCTCAACGACATTGCGCGTTGGACAACGCCTTAAAATTCCTGGGGCTTATACCGAAACGACAAAGACACGTGTTGTGGAGAAAAAGGTGGCTCCGAAAGCTCCTACACCGCAAATAAAACCGCAAATAAAAAGTCAGATTTATACGGTGAAATCAGGTGACTCTTTATCGGTCATTGCTGAAAAGTATGCGACAAACACTACTCAACTTAAGCAAGTAAACAATTTAAAATCTAGCAATGTTTTTGTGGGGCAGAAGTTAAAAGTGCCGGCAGGTAAAGCTCCATCAGAACCTGAACGCCTTCATGTAGTTAAAAAAGGAGAGTTTTTATCTGTTATTGCGGAGAAGTACGGTACTAGTACTTCGACTTTAAAAAATTATAATAACCTTAAGTCGACCTCCATACGTGTAGGACAAAAGATAAAAATACCAGGTACTGGTAGCTCAAACTATCAAGCCGCGGTAGCAAAAAAAGTCGTGCCAACTAAGCATAAGGTAAAACGAGGTGAATCATTGTCAGTGATTGCACAACGTTATGATAGAAGTGCTAAGCAGTTTCAAGCTTATAATAAGTTAAGCTCCACACGTCTGTTTGTTGGGCAAGTGCTGAAAATTCCAAGCGCTGATTATAGTGCTCCAGTTCGACCATCAACACATACCGTGAAAAAAGGGCAGTCTCTATCTGTGATTGCAAGTCGATACGGTGTGAGTACACAACAGTTAAAGCAGTTTAATGGGTTACGTTCAAATTCATTAAATATTGGCCAGCGCTTAAAAATTCCAACAGTTAGTGCAAAAACACAACACAAAGTACGTAGTGGCGAATCATTATCAGTGATTGCACAACGTTATGGTACTACGACCAGTGCGATTATTTCGGCAAATAATTTGCGCAGTAAGTCTTTATCCATTGGTCAAGTATTAACAATTCCTGTGAGCTAGTTTAACGAGTTTATTATCATGTCAATTCAGATATTACCTGCACGTTTAGCTAACCAAATTGCCGCTGGTGAAGTAGTAGAGCGTCCTGCTTCTGTGGTTAAAGAGTTAGTAGAAAACAGTTTAGATGCTGGCGCGACCCGTATTGAAATAGAGATTGAACAGGGCGGCGCAAAGTGCATTCGCATTAAAGATAACGGTAAAGGTGTCAGCAAAGAAGAGTTGACGCTTGCATTAAGCCGCCATGCCACCAGTAAAATAAGTCACCTTGATGACTTAGAAGCGATTGTTAGTTTGGGGTTTAGAGGAGAGGCGCTTGCTAGTGTTAGTTCTGTATCTCGTTTAACTTTTACCTCTAAACCAGCTGAACAAGATCAAGCATGGCAAGCAATTGCTGAAGGTCGGGATATGCAAGTGAATGTGCAGCCTGCTGCTCATCCCCAGGGAACAACCGTAGAAGTATTAGATTTGTTTTTTAATACACCTGCACGTCGTCGTTTTCTAAAAACAGAAAAAACTGAATTTCAGCATATAGATGAGTTGATTAAGCGTATCGCATTAAGCCGCTTTGATATTGCCATTACCCTCAAACACAATAAAAAAATAGTAAGGCAATATAGAGCCGCGCCAGAACAAGCGCAGCAGGAAAAACGTATTGCGGCTATTTGTAGTGAACAATTCATTCAACATGCGGTGTTTTTTGAGCATGCAGACCAAGCATTGAAAATATCCGGCTGGGTATCAGATCGCTTATCTCCTCGCCCTTTAGCTGATGTGCAATATTGTTATATTAATGGTCGAATGATTCGCGATAAATTAGTTAATCATGCTATTAAACAAGTGTTCGCACACTATATTCCTCAAGGGATGTTTCCTGGTTACATCATTTACATTGAGTGTGATGCAAAAGAAGTGGATGTCAATGTTCACCCTGCTAAACACGAAGTGAGATTCCATCAAGCTCGCTGGGTGCATGACTTTATTAGTAGCACCCTAAATTCAACGTTGAGTGATAGCTCATTATTAAGTCATGACGTTGAAGCGCAACAAGCTACCACGCAACCCCGTGTTGCTGAGCATGCTTATCAGCCGCCAAGTCAGTTATCTGAAGGGCAGTCCGGTGATTATAATCAAGCTTCTAATAGTGAAGCGAGCTCTCGTCGTAGTGAGTCTTCTGGTGGTTATTCTGCGATGCCTGCACGTCCTCAACTGGATCATCAACAAGTTGGGGCTTATTGTGATTTTGTGGCGGAAGCATTTCAGCAAAATATTGCATTACCTAATGATGTGACACACTCTCAAAATACCTCTGCTATGGTCAAATTAGTAAGCGCCATTGACCAAGATCACTTGCTGGTTCAACCTATTACTGCATCATTAAGCGCATTAACATCAAATGGCTTATTAATTATGTCATTATCGAAAGTACATAAAAATAAAGTGTCTGCACAATTATTTAATGCTTGGCAAGACGGTGAGGTTATTTCGCAGCCTTTGTTGCTTCCGGTACGCTTTAAATTGAATGCTGAAATGTTGGTGATAGCAGAGCAAGCTAGTACATTACTAGGTCGCTTGGGTTTCACCTATAAATTTCAATCGCAATTTGTGATTGTTAGTCAAGTACCTGCCGCTTTTAGGCACGCTCCGATTGCAACTATTTTACCGCAGTTATTTGAGTCATCTAATCAAGTTGATAACGAAGTAGAAAATCAAAGTAGTGAGATACAAGTGAAGCAATTGTGTGATCAGCTTAGCCATTTATTACAAGTCCAAGAATCAGATAAAGCTTTCTCGGCTGCAGAGATAAACTCTTCACTTGAAGCTTTAAACAGTTTGTCAGAAGAAGCACTACCAAGCTGCTTTAAACAACCTAATTTGTCATTATTATTACAGGGTATTCAATAGAATGACCGACACTCCTAGTGCTTTTCCAAAAGCTATTTTTTTAATGGGTCCAACCGCCTCGGGCAAAACAGACTTAGCGATTAAACTCGCTCAGCAATGTCGTTGTGAAATTATTAGTGTGGATTCAGCTCTAATTTATAAGCAAATGGATATAGGTACAGCCAAACCGAGTGCAGAAGAGCAGGCTTTAGCGCCACACATGTTGGTTGATATTATCGACCCTTTAGAAAGCTATTCAGCAGGTAACTTCCGCGATGATGCATTACGTTTAATGGGGGAGATTGTTGAAAGAGGCAATACACCTCTATTAGTCGGTGGCACTATGCTTTATTACAAAGCTTTAGTAGAGGGGTTATCGCCTCTACCTAGTGCAGACCCGGAAGTTCGTGCAGCGATAGAAAAGCAAGTTAATGAAAGTAGTTGGCAAGCATTACATGAAGAGCTGCAACGAATAGATCCTGTTTCTGCGCAACGTATCCATGTAAACGATCCGCAGCGATTAGCCCGTGCTATTGAAGTGTATCGTATTACCGGTAAAAGCATGACCGAACTGACTGAGGTGAAAAGTGACCCAATACCTTTTGATGTACAACAATTTGCAATCGCCCCTGCTGAAAAATCAGTATTACATGAGCGTATAGAGCGCCGTTTTGATTTGATGTTAGCAGGCGGCTTTGAGCAAGAAGTCAGAGACTTATATGAACGTGGTGATCTACATTTAGATTTACCCTCTATGCGCTGCGTTGGTTACCGTCAAATGTGGGAATATATTGAAGGTAAAATGGATTATGAAGAGATGCGTTTTCGAGGTGTGGTCGCAACTCGGCAGTTGGCTAAACGACAAATGACTTGGTTGAGGGGCTGGAAACAAAATATTCATTGGTTGGAAAGTGCCGATCTTGATAATTTTGAAAAGATTAAATCAGTATTATAAGTGCTCAAATTTCGTGTAAACCGTTAGTTATTTAAATTACAAGAAGATAGAAGGAGGTGCGGATCAAAATTTTACGTTTTCGGTCGGTTTTTTTCTATTCCTTGGTTATACTTATATTTGAATATAATAATAAAGAATACTTAAGGAATCACTAATGGCAAAAGGGCAATCACTTCAGGATCCTTTCCTAAATACCTTGCGTAAAGAACGAATCCCAGTCGCAATTTATTTAGTGAACGGAATTAAATTACAAGGGCAAATAGAGTCCTTTGATCAATTTGTCATTTTATTGAAAAACACCGTCAGTCAAATGGTTTATAAACATGCAATCTCTACTGTCGTACCAAGTAGAGCCTTACCTACTATTACTCACGAAGAGTAGTTAACTACTTTAATGAAATTGGTATTACATTGTTGTAAATAAAATGGCTTGCTTGATGCGGGCCATTTTTTTATCTAATAGTGGTCTCTTCTCGAATGTATACAGTATATTCATATGATAGCTGTGATAGGATTAAATCTGATGTTTAGTCTTGAAATCACGCCACTAAGCACCATCTATTACCTTTACATATTATACTGGAGAATTATTTGTTTGATCGTTATGAAGCCGGTGAACAGGCTGTTTTAGTTCATGTCTCTTTTACAGATGAAAATAATAAAGAAGATATTGATGAATTAAAGCTGTTAGTTAGCTCTGCCGGTGTTACACCTGTTGCAACAGTAACAGGTCCTCGTAAGTCACCTCACGCTCGTTTCTTTGTTGGTACAGGTAAAGCGCAAGAAATTGCAGATACTGTACATACTATGGGCGCTGATATTGTTATCTTCAATCATGCATTATCGCCTGCACAATTGCGTAATATGGAGCAAAAGTGTGAGTGTTTAGTACTAGATAGAACAGCATTAATTCTAGATATTTTCGCACAACGAGCTCGTACCTATGAAGGTAAATTGCAAGTAGAACTGGCACAACTTCATTACATGTCGAGTCGATTAGTACGTGGTTGGAGCCACCTTGATAAACAAAAAGGTGGTGTTGGTATGCGTGGCCCTGGTGAAACCCAGCTAGAAACGGATAGACGTTTATTAAGTGCACGTATTACAACCATTAAATCAAGATTAAGCAAAGTTTCAAAGCAACGTGAGCAAGGTCGTCGCGCTCGTCTTCGTAATGAAGTACCGACAGTTTCACTGGTGGGTTACACCAATGCTGGTAAATCGACTTTATTTAATCAAATTACCGAAGCAAAAGTGTATGCTGCTGACCAATTATTTGCGACCTTAGACCCAACATTACGCAAAATCTCAGTGGATGATGTCGGTACTTGTATTTTAGCTGATACAGTAGGGTTTATTCGTCATCTACCGCATGATTTAGTTGCCGCTTTTAAAGCGACACTACAAGAAACACGTGAAGCGACTTTGTTGTTACACGTAGTCGATTGTTCTGATGAAAACTATTTAGCTAATGTTGAAGCTGTAGAAGAGGTATTAACGGAAATCGATGCAGGTGAAGTGCCTCATTTAATGGTGATGAATAAAATTGATGCATTAGAAGAAGCGGAACCAAGAATAGACTATGATGATTTAGGTGTGCCAACACGCGTTTGGTTATCTGCACAAAAAAATATCGGTGTAGATCTATTATTTGATGCCTTAAGCAGTTTATTATCGGGTAAGATTCGTTCATTACAGTTATCGATACCACCTGCACAAGGTAAGTTGCGAGCTTTGTTTTATCAATTAGAGTGTATTGAAAATGAAGTTTATGCTGAAAATGGTGATTGTGTTATCGATATTCGTTTAAATAACACCGATTGGCAGCGTTTGATAAAGCAAGAAGGTGACTACATAGAACAATTTGTAGTGGATAATAATTATCAAACAGTGGCAGAATTAGAGAAAGATGATTGGACCTAATATGTCATTAAGCGCTTTATTATTAGACTGAACATTGTTACATTGCAGTAATAGTTTAAGTGTTTGGTAAATTCTTTTAAATGATTCATTATTAAACAGATTTTATTAATTCAATTTATGAGTAAATCAGGAGCTAACATGGCTTGGAATGAACCGGGTAAAGATGATAAAAAAGATCAAGACCCGTGGAACAAAAACGATAAAAAGAATGAGCAGGGACCACCTGACTTAGACGTTGTTTTTCAAAAGATATCTGGATTTTTAGGTGGCTTATTTGGAAAGAAATCTACACAAGGTCCTTCTAGTGGCAACAACGGTAACGGTGGTAAGGTTGTTGCTATTGCCGTACTAAGTATCATTGCTATTGTTTGGTTCGCAAGTGGTTGGTATACCATTAAAGAGTCTGACCGTGGTGTTGTACTACGTTTTGGTGCTTACCATTCACAGGTTGACCCTGGTTTACATTGGAATCCAAAATTTGTTGACCAAATTATTCCAATTAACGTTGAAGCTTTCCGTACTTTACCAACATCGGGCTTTATGCTGACTGAAGATGAAAATATCGTACAAGTTTCAATGGAAATCCAATACCGTATCGTTGAGCCTGAAAAATACTTGTTCAGTGTAACCAACGCTGATAATAGTTTATTACAAGCATTAGACAGTTCTTTACGTTTTGTTGTTGGTCATTCAACTATGGATGATACATTAACAACGGGTCGTGAAGTGGTACGCCAAGAAACGTGGGAAATGCTTAATAAGATTATTGAAAGCTATCACCTAGGTATTCAGATTCTAGATGTCAACTTACAACAAACACGCCCGCCTGAACAAGTTAAGGACGCCTTTGATGATGCCATTGCTGCTCAAGAAGATGAAGAGCGTTTTGTACGTGAAGCAGAAGCTTATGAGCGTGAAAAAGAACCGATTGCTCGTGGTCAAGTCAAACGTATTGAACAACAAGCTCGTTCATATGAGGAAGGTATTATCCTAGAAGCACAGGGTGCGGTTGCTAAGTTTAATCAATTACTACCTGAGTACCAAGCTAACCCAGAAGTTACTCGCCAACGTTTATATATTGAAACAATGGAAAAAGTACTGGGTAATGCTTCTAAAGTGTTAATCGACAATAAAGCGGGTGGGAATTTAACTTTCCTTCCACTTGATAAATTGATGGATAAGTCTAATAACACAACACGTTTACCGGTTGAAACTGAGATCGAGACACGTTCACGTGCAGATCAAAAAGCAGACCAAGATGAGCGTAATGCAATTAATGAAAGAGCTTCGCGTAGCAGCCGTACAACGGGGAGAGAGTACTAATGAAAAAATTATTAATATTACCAGCAATTTTGTTTATAGCTTTCATTAGCAGCGCGTTTGTTGTTTCTGAAGGTCAAAATGGTATTGTTTTACAGTTTAGTAAAGTGAAACGTGATAGTGATAATAACCCTGTTGTTTATGAACCTGGTTTACACTTCAAAGTGCCATTTATCGATACAGTTCGTGTGATGGATACGCGTATTCAAACGTTAGATGATCAACCAGATCGCTTCGTAACTTCAGAGAAAAAAGATTTAATCATCGATTCTTATGTTAAGTGGCAAATTGATGATTTAGCAGTTTATTACCTATCAACAGGCGGTAATAAAATGCAAGCAGAAGCATTGTTGAAACGTAAAATCAATAATGGCCTACGTAATGAAATTGGTTCGCACACGATTAAAGATATTGTTTCTGGCAAACGTGGTGAAGTGATGGAAACTGCATTGAAGCGTTTAGCTCGTTCATCTGAGTTAGGTATTAAAGTGATTGATGTTCGCATCAAAAAAATTAATTTACCAGATGGCGTAAGCAACAGTATCTACAAGCGTATGCGTGCAGAGCGTCAAGCCGTTGCAAGAGAACATCGTTCAGAAGGTCAAGAAAAGTCTGAAGTGATCCGCGCTAACATTGACCGTAAAGTTTCAATTATGCTAGCTCAAGCGAACAAAGAGTCTGCTGAAATACGTGGTCGTGGTGATGCAACATCATCTAAAATTTATTCAGAAGCCTTCTCTAAAGATGCTGAATTCTATGCCTTCATGCGTAGTATGCAAGCTTACCAAAAAAGCTTTGCAGACAAACAAGACGTAATGGTGCTAAGTCCAGATTCAGACTTCTTTAAATACATGACCAATAAGAAATAATATCCATTATGTTTAGTCTATGGCTAGATACTAAGTGATTGTAATAAGGCCGATTTATCGGCCTTTTTTTTATTTTAAATTATATAACTAGCGATAAACTCACAAAGATATTGATCCAACTGTTTAAACTTTGCTAAAATCCCCGCTCAATTCGCTAGAGATATGTGATTCTGATGGGAAAAAATGTAGTAATTCTTGGCACTCAATGGGGTGATGAAGGTAAAGGGAAAGTAGTTGATCTACTTACAGACAAAGCGCAATGGGTTGTTCGCTATCAAGGCGGCCACAATGCGGGTCATACACTAGTAATCGATGGAGAGAAAACAGTACTTCATCTGATTCCATCAGGCATACTGCGTGAAAACGTAAAATGTGTCATCGGTAATGGTGTGGTATTAGCACCAGATGCATTGTTCAAAGAAATGAACATGCTTATCGAGCGAGGCATTCCAGCCAAAGAGCGTCTTTCAATTAGTGAAGGTTGTCCTCTAATTCTTCCTTACCATGTAGCACTAGATGTTGCGCGTGAAAAAGCACGTGGAAATAAAGCTATTGGTACAACTGGTCGTGGTATCGGTCCAGCTTACGAAGATAAGGTTGCACGTCGCGGTTTGCGTATAGATGACTTATTCAATATGGAGAAGTTTGCGGTTAAACTTAAAGAAGTAATGGAATTCCATAATTTCCAATTAGTTAACTACTATAAGACTGACCCAGTAAGTTACGAAGATGTATTAGCACAAATGACTGAAATGGCTCCGCTATTAATTAGCATGGTTATTGATGTAACAGATGAGCTTGATAAAGCACGTTTACGTGGTGATCTTATCTTATTTGAAGGTGCACAAGGTACGTTATTGGATATTGACCACGGTACATACCCATACGTAACATCGTCAAACACGACAGCTGGTGGCGTTGCTACTGGTAGTGGTTTTGGTCCTACACACCTTGATTACGTCTTAGGTATCGTTAAAGCTTACACTACACGTGTTGGTTCGGGTCCCTTCCCAACTGAGCTTTATGATGGTGTTGACCACTTAGATCCTGCTGGTCACCATATGGGTACAGTAGGACACGAGTTTGGTGCAACAACTGGCCGTTTACGTCGTACAGGTTGGTTTGATGCAGTTGCTATCAAACGTGCAGTACAACTAAACAGTATCACGGGTTTTTGTTTAACTAAGCTTGATGTATTAGATGGTTTAGAAGAGATCAAAATCTGTACTGGTTACACTATGCCTGACGGTAAAGTAGTTGATGTGCCTCCTATGTGCGCAGATGGTTATGAGCAGGCTGTTCCTGTTTATGAATCAATGCCTGGTTGGTCTGAAGTATCATTTGGTGTTACTACTTATGATGCATTACCTGCTAATGCAAAAGCTTACATTGAACGTCTTGAAGAGTTAACTGGGATCCCTATGGATCTTATTTCAACTGGTCCAGATCGTAACGAGACAATTATCCGCGTTAATCCGTTTAGCGCATAACAATAATTGTTTAAAAAAGGCCCGCGTTATTGTTAAAAATAACGCGGGCCTTTTTGATCCTGCTGCATAGCTATAGCAATCTTGTTTACCTACTTATTACTTCGTTGTATTTTCGAAAATAGAGCAACTATTAAATAATTAATACTTTTCAGTTAACTTTCCGATAGTTTACTAACGCCGAAAGACGTAAGTTGGGACATGAGCTCAGTCATTTTTCTTACGCAAAATTTAGATCGCTTATTTAATATAATTGGGATTAGTGTTTTTATGTGGAAGTAGGCGTGCTAAAAAGGGGCGATATGCCCCTTTTATTATGTAATTTAGATAATAAACGTAATAACTAACTTTTTCGATTCGCTGCGATATGAGCAAGGCTTATTAGTGCTTGTTTATAGTCACTGTCAGGTATTATTGAAATTGCTTTAATTGCTTTGTCAGCTTCTTCCATTGCACGTGCTGTTGTATATTCTAATGCTTTGGTATCTTTCAGCGCTTGCATGATTGTGTCAAAGTTTTCAATACCGTTACCTTTTTCAATGGCTTCTCTGATCAAACTAGTTTGTGCTTCATTACCATGTTGCATTGCATATAGAAGAGGAAGGGTTGGTTTTCCTTCTGCAAGGTCATCCCCAGTATTTTTACCCATTTCTTTAGCATCAGAGGCATAATCCATTACATCGTCTGTCAGTTGAAATGCGGTGCCTAGATATTTACCGTAATTTAATAATGCATTTTCAATATCATTTGATTGTTTGCCTAGGACTGCTACTAGTTGCGTTGCAGCCTCAAATAACTTGGCCGTTTTGAAATAGATAACGTCCATATATACTTTTTCAGTAGTATCTGGGTTATTACAGTTCATTAACTGCAGTACTTCGCCTTCTGCAATGACGTTGGTCGCACTAGCAAGTACTTTCATTACTTTTAGGTTTTCTAGTTCAGTCATCATTTCGAAAGAACGACTATAAAGAAAGTCACCTACCAATACACTGGCTGCATTACCAAACAGAGCATTTGCCGTTTTCTCACCACGACGCAGTTCTGATTCATCAACAACATCATCATGCAGCAACGTAGCAGTATGAATAAATTCAATGATGGCAGCCAGTTTTGTTGTCTCTGGGGAATGTACCTCTAAGGCTTGTGCAGCTAATACAGTTATCAAAGGGCGAATACGTTTACCACCGCTATTGATGATGTAAAAACCAAGTTGATTAATTAATGCAACATCAGAGCTCAATTGCTCAGTAATCAATTGATTAACTTGAGTCATGTCAGTAGAAGAAAGCTGCTGAATTTGTTTAATATCCATGCCAAAAAAGTCCCATTGGAAATAGTGCGTGTATTATTCCCGTTTCTGCGTGATATCTCAACACCATAGGGGGATTTACAGACCCTTAATCATCATTTAATAATCAACTATGAAGTTAAGCCGTTTTTAGTTGATTATTACGATTTTATTTTGCTGCTTTTTAATACTTTTTTTGTTGTTTTTTAGGATTATTGTGAATTATAAAGTTTATCTATTTACTTTATTGTCTAACTTTGACTGTTTAGACTCTAGTTTATTAGTAGGAGTCAGCTGCTACTTTTACATATAATACCTAATTATAAGTTTGTTATAATCTACGTAGAAAGCTCTTTGAAATACCTACTTTATATTTCAATTGCTTCATTTTGTAAGGAATTGTCTGCTGATTTTTAGCCACTTTTACCAAGATTTTCTCGGTGAGCAAAAAACTACAATATAATTGCAATATTTTACCTAAAAGCCATTGCCAAATTGACAATCTCTCTGTAGAATCCGCGTCCATTGTGATTAATTAGTGCGCTCTCGATGTTCTGTTTGAAATAAAACAACACGAGATGCCTGAACGGAGTAAGAAACATGTACGCTGTTATCCAGAGTGGTGGCAAGCAACACCGTGTTGCTGTTGAACAAACTCTTCGTTTGGAAAAACTTGATGTTGAAGCTGGTGCAACTGTAGAATTTGATAAAGTTCTATTAGTAGCAAGTGCTGAAGACGTTAAAGTTGGTGTTCCATACGTTGAAGGTAGTAAAGTTACTGCAGAAGTAGTAACTCACGGTCGTGGTAAAAAAGTTAAAATCGTTAAGTTCCGCCGTCGTAAACATTCTCGTAAGCAAGCTGGTCACCGCCAGTGGTTTACTGAAATTAAAATTACTGCGATTAACGCTTAATTAGGAGTTATTAAAAATGGCACATAAAAAAGCTGGTGGTAGTACTAATAACGGTCGTGATTCAGAAAGTAAACGCTTAGGTGTTAAACGTTTTGGTGGCGAATCTGTTTTAGCTGGTAACATTTTAGTTCGTCAACGTGGTACTAAATTCCACGCTGGTCTAAATGTTGGCCTAGGTAAAGACCACACACTATTCGCTAAAGCGACTGGTACTGTTAAATTCGAAAAGAAAGGTAAGCCTGTTCGTTCATTCGTGAGCATCGTAGCTGAATAATTTATTTCGAAGCAAATTTTAAAAAGCCTCGCAAATGCGAGGTTTTTTTTTGTCTATCTATTTCTATTGAAAATAAGAAATGTGATCTATGATCAATAGAAATAGGTATAATCGTCGCTCTATAAGTAGCGGCTATGTTTTTTGGAGGTTGTAATGAAGTTTGTTGATGAAGCAAGAATTAAAGTTGACGCTGGAGACGGCGGTAACGGCGTAGTCGGCTTTCGTACTGAAAAATATATTCCTCGTGGTGGCCCTAATGGTGGCGACGGCGGTGATGGTGGCGATGTTTATCTAGAAGCTGATGAAAATTTAAATACTTTAATAGATTTCCGTTTTGTTCGTTTTTATAGCGCTGAGCGTGGTGAAAATGGTCAAGTATCAGACTGTACCGGTTCTCGTGGTAAAGATAAGATCATTAAAGTACCAGTTGGTACACGTTGTCGTGATGATGATACTGGTGAAATTGTTGGTGATTTGACTAAAAATGGTCAAAAGCTGATGGTTGCAAAGGGCGGTTTCCATGGTTTAGGTAATGCACGTTTTAAAACGTCAACTAACCGAGCGCCTCGTCAAAAGACTGAAGGTACACCAGGTGAAGTACGTAACTTATTATTAGAGTTACTATTACTAGCTGACGTTGGTATGTTAGGGCTACCTAATGCTGGTAAATCAACGTTTATCCGTAGTGTGTCAGCTGCTAAACCTAAAGTTGCAGATTACCCATTTACTACCTTAATTCCTAATCTAGGTGTAGTAAGTATGGGACATGGTAATAGCTTTGTTATTGCTGATATTCCTGGTCTAATTGAAGGTGCTTCTGATGGTGCTGGCTTGGGTACTCGTTTCCTACGTCATTTAGAACGTTGTCGTGTATTGCTGCATATGATTGATCTTCTGCCTGCTGATGGAAGTGATCCTGCTGAGAATGCACTGGTTATTTTAGATGAGTTGAAAAAACACAGTCCAAAATTAGCGCAAAAGCCACGTTGGTTAATTTTCAATAAAACAGACTTGTTGTTAGAAGATGAAGCCGAAGAAGTGATGCAACGTGTTAAAGATGCTTTAGAGTGGGATGGTCCAGTTTATAAAGTTGCCGCTATTTCTAAAACAGGTACTACTGAGCTATGTAAAGAGCTAGTTGCTTACATTGAAGAGTTACCAGTTGAAACAACACCTGAAGAAGAACGCCAACAGGTTGAGTTCCAATGGGATGACTACCATAAATCAGCTATTGATGCTGTTGAAGGTGCAGTTCGTATTGATGACGAAGATGATTGGGATGATGAAGACGAAATGATGGAAGTTATTTACGTCAGAGACTAATAAATTCATTTTCTTCGTGAATATTAAAAAACCGCTTAGAGTAATCTAAGCGGTTTTTTTGTTTTCAGCTTATAAGTCCCTCTTAAATTTACATAGAAAATGAGATTTGCTTTGGTCGTAAACTTGTACTATTTGAAATTGACGTTTGTTATGTCTTCAAATATTAATTATTTAATAATGGGGATGTAATCAATAAATTGTTTTAATTTACGAAATAAAGTTGTCAATTAATACGATTGGTATTAATAATACGCTGGTTTTTATCTTGCTATAAAATAGCTTATTTTTGTTTAATCCTAGTTGGGAGTTACCATGTCTTCTGTTGAGCCTTTCATGTCAGAAAAAAGTAATGCCGTGGCAAATATGTTGATGCCATTGATTGAATGGGTTCAACAACACCAGACATTCATCTGGGAATCCATTATGCAACTGGTAATAGGTGTATTAATTATCTCAGTTGGTATTACATTAGCTCGCCTATTCACTCATTTACTGAACAAAACGTTAGTTAAAAAATCAATTGAACCAACGATTCGTGATTTTATCTGTTTAATTTTCCGCTATGCATTAATCATCATCAGTATAATTGCTGGACTGACACAGATAGGCGTACAAACGGCTTCTTTAATTGCTATTTTGGGTGCTGCCAGTTTAGCTATTGGTTTAGCGTTAAAAGGTGCACTATCTAATTTTGCAGCTGGTATTTTGTTGATCGCATTGCGGCCCTTTAAATTAGGCGATTTTATTGAGGCGGCTGGTACATCTGGAACAGTAGAGTCGATTCAAGTTTTTAATTGTATTTTAAAAGCTGGAGACAATAGATATATTGTTGTACCGAATCGTAGTATTTTAAAAAGTAATATTGTGAACGTTTCTCGTAAACCTCAACGTCGAATTGATTTGGTTATACGCGTAAATTATAAGAGTGATTTAAAAGAGGTTAAAGCCTTATTAGAGAAGGTTGTATTAGCCAATGAAAAAGTACTAGATACGCCTAAATTACAAATAGCAGTATCTGAGTTAGCTGCCTCTAGTGTTAATTTAGTCGTTCGTCCTTGGGTTAAATCATCAGATTATTGGTCGGTACGTTTTGCATTAACGGAAGCAATTAAAGTGGCCTTCGATGAAGCTAATATTAACATTCCTTATTCTCAACTACAGGTTCACTGCAAATCCTAAGCAGAGTTTTTAGAGTTAGGGAATAAGAGCTAGTGAAGGTCACATGTTCTTAATCGTCTCTTTTTTGAAACTTAATCTACTGATTTATGTCATTATTGATAGCGATTGATAGTGAAGGGAGTATTTTGTAACGTGATGTTATTTATATGATCATCTATCGACATCGTAAATATATTAATGTTGTTCACAGGTATTAAGTGAGCGGTATTAAGTCTATTTTTTATTTTGAGGGTTTTTATGCTTGATAAAGTTGAACTGTACATCAGTGATTGGTTAACCACATTAAATATTGAAAGTTGGGTTATCAATTTTTCATTATTATTGTGTCTCACTATTTTAATACAATTAGTTTGGCGTTATTTCGCTAAAAAAATGGAAGATGCCATTTCAAAAACCTCAAATAATTGGGATGATATTGTCTTCTTCGCTATCAATAAGCCTATTAATTGGTTAATAGTATTAATGGGGACGTCTACTTCGCTACGAGTTGTTGCAGAAAGTGAAGAGCTAGGTATTTCTGACTACTTACCATTGGCGCAAAAAGTAGCTGCTTTATTTTTAATTGGTTGGGTATTTTGGCGCTTAGTCTATAAAGCTGAAGAAACTTTTATTGCTGATGAAAAAAAAGATACTACTACCGTTACAGCCTTATCTAAACTAGCTAAATTATCTATTTTAACCTTTGTTACTTTATCAATCGTTCAAACACTTGGGGTAAGTATTTCTGGTGTGTTAGCGTTTGGTGGTATGGGGGGATTAATCGTCGGTATGGCGGCGAAAGATTTACTCTCTAACTTATTTGGTGCTGCCATGGTTTATATGGATAAACCTTTCAAAGTAGGGGATTGGATCCGTAGTCCTGATAAGTCTATTGAAGGTACTGTTGAAGAGATTGGTTGGCGTGTGACACGTATTAGAACCTTTGATAAACGCCCGTTATATGTGCCAAATAGTTTATTCACACATATCGTCGTGGAAAACCCTTCTAGAATGAGCAATAGACGTATCAAAGAGAACTTTGGGCTACGTTATAAAGATATTACTCAGGTAGAGGCGATCATTAAGTCTGTGCGCACTATGTTGCAAGAGCATAACGACATAGATCAATCGCAAACTTTGATTGTAAATTTTGATGTGTTCAACAACTCGTCACTCGATTTCTTTATTTATACTTTCACTAAAACAACAAATTGGATTTTATTCCATGAAGTAAAACAAGATGTGTTATTGAAAGTGGCTAAAATTGTAACTGAGCATGGCGCTGAATTTGCGTTTCCAACGCGACAGCTACATTTAGACCGTGAAGACCACCAACGTTTATTAGAAAGTGCTGACAGCGTTAAATAATATCTAACTCACTTATCGCAGATTTAGTTCAAGTCTGCGATAAGTATTTATTATTTGTGGCAATTACGCTTAACAATCAAAATAAGGCGACTACGAATGTAATTGCTATTAGCCTAAGTAACTTTGTGCAGCCTTCTCCACATTATCTAGCTCGTCTAATAACTCTAATAATTCAGGCTCCAAATGGTCTGGCCTAATGTTTCTTTTTAACTCTTTTTCTATTAAATTCGCAATGCTTTTTAATTGTGGTACACCGCTATAGCTGCATCCACCATGGAATTTATGGATAGCTTGTGCAAATGCTTCGTTATCTACATCATTATCAACAGCGCTATTTACGAGTTTACGAATAGCATCAAACTCATCTAATAACATCGTTAGCATTTCTTTGGCTAAATCTTCTTTACCTGCTGATTGTTGTAAAGCTAAATCCCAGTCAAATGACTTTTTTACTGCGACTGCGCTAGCGGCAATTTGTGGTGTAATATTTTCTATATTAGTTTGTTGAATCGTTTCAATAACCTCTGCATTGGGCACCCATTTATTGATAATTGCTTGCAGTGCTAATTCATCGATTGGTTTAGCTAAACAGTCATCCATGCCTTTTTGCAGGAACTTTTCTTTTTCACCAGGCAATACATGTGCTGTTACGGCAATAATTGGCGATTTTTGATTTAACGAGTCTTTTTTGATTTTGGCACAAGCACTGATGCCATCTAATACCGGCATTTGTATATCCATAAAGATAATATCAAAAGGCGTAGTCTTAGCGTGATCTACCGCTTCCTGTCCATTTTTACAGGTCGTTACATGTTGAACTCGGTCTCCTAGCATAGCGGAGATGAGTTTCAAATTGGCTCGATTATCATCAACGGCCATTACATTGATTTTTTTACGCTCTAAAGGTGTGGTGATTTGTATTCTTGCCGGCACTGTTTCATTTGATACTAATGCATTGGCGAAGTTTTTATGATTAATAGGTTTACCTAAGCAATGGGTTACCCCTGTTTTCATGACTATATCGAAGGTGCTTGGATCACTACAGTTGATTAATACGATGATATTATCTGTATATTGCTTAGCTTGTTCAATTGCAGTTAATAACGGACTGATATCTAAATTATTACTATGGCCGATTACGATACTGTCATAGTTTTTGTTGAGTGATTGCTGCCATTGCTCTTGATTATCAATAATCGTTGCGTTAGTTTGCCACTCTTCTAATAATTCTGCACAAGCTCGAACAGCATAAGCATTACTTTCATATGCTAATACCGAACGCTCAGCTAATCTCTCTAGTGGCAGTGATCTTAATGGAGTACGGCTACTTTTTTCAATAACGATAGTAAACCAGAAAGTTGAACCTGCATTAGGTGTTGAAGTTAAATCAATAACACCTTTCATTTGGCGTACCAGTTTTTGAGTAATAACTAAACCTAAACCAGTACCACCATATTGACGTGTAATACTACTATCTGCCTGACCAAAGGCTTTGAAGAGTTGCTCTTGTTGATCTTTAGAAATACCAATACCGGTATCTGAAATAGTAAATTTCAGTTTAATGCATTTGTCGGTATCATTTTCTGGTTCTGTTCTTTCTATTTTTACTTCTATATTGCCTTTTTCAGTAAACTTCACTGCGTTACCGATTAAGTTGGTTAGAATTTGTTGTAAACGCATCGCGTCGCCGATCAACTCTTGAGGAACGTCAGGTGCGACGATCATACTTAATTCAATATTTTTCTCATGTGCACTCTGAGCCAATAAATGCATGGTTTCATCAACACTGTCTCTGATATCAAACGGGATATATTCAAGGTCTAGCTTACCTGCTTCAAGTTTAGAGAAATCTAAAATGTCATTAATGATATTAAGTAAGTTACCTGCTGAACGTTCGATAGTTTGTAGGTAGTCTACTTGGTTATTAGTCATCTTAGTTTTCAGTAATTGTCTGGCGAAACCGATCACTCCATTCAAAGGTGTGCGTAACTCATGACTCATATTGGCTAAGAATTCAGATTTAACAGAAGCTGCTTGTTGTGCTTCTTTACGGGTAATATCCAGTTCGATATTTTGAACTTCCATTTGATCTAGGGTTTCACGTAGTTCACTGGTTGCTAAATCAATACTATCTTGCATCTCTTCGTGGTGCTTGGACATCGCCAAGGCCATTTCATTAATACCATGTTGTAATAAACCAATTTCACCGGTGTACTCACCTTCAACACGCGAATTAAGTCGCCCTAAACTGATTTTTTCAACAACGGATGCCATATCGGAAATAGGCGCTGTTATTCGCTTAGCTTGTTTAAAGGCAAGATATAAGCTGCCTAAAATACCCAGCAATACGACCAACAAAGAGATTGCGGCATCTCGATATAATAACAACTCCACTTGATCCTTGTTGATTTCTAAAGCCACATAACCAACCACTTTACGGGGTTGATCAAAAGTCAGTTGGTATTCTAAATAATTAGTTTCATCGATAATTGGGCTATGGATGACAATACTATCCCCGGTATAGCTGATTTGTGGTAAATCAGGAATAGGTTGGTTGTTATCTAATCGTAATTTTTGGTAATCACGGTGGTAATTACTAATTACAAATAAGTCATTGTCGGCAGTAAAAATAG
Source organism: Psychromonas arctica (assembly GCF_036697365.1). GTDB lineage: Bacteria > Pseudomonadota > Gammaproteobacteria > Enterobacterales > Psychromonadaceae > Psychromonas > Psychromonas arctica_A. The sequence continues at coordinate 23,601 of NZ_JBAHZA010000004.1, read as the reverse complement.
CGATACTTTTGATCATTGGGCTATTTTTTCGATGAGTCGTACCAATTAAACGACGTAAAATAGTGCGTGTTTCATCTTGCATTCCATATTCACTGGCAATGGATAGTGCATCTGCAATATTTAGTGCGCGGTCTATTAAGAATTCATCAGCTTGTTGGAAGCGATGAAATGAAAAGTATCCTGCTAATATTCCGCCAATAAGAACGGTTGGTAAAACGGTATAAGCAATAACTTGTGCGCGTAGGCCATATTTAGTCATAAGGTAAAATCTAATTTAAATGGAGTAATGAATGCTTGTATTTTTTGTGTGACAATAGCGTTCCGATAAACGTAACCGCTATCATGGCATAGCTTACTTCACCTGTGAAATATTTATGGCCCAGTTCTTCAAAGCATCACGCACAAATAAGCAAAATAATAGAATAATTAAACATTGTCAGGTTGATAAACTTGATCATCAAGGAAGAGGCATGCTTTTCCACCAAAATAAGCCCATGTTTGTAGAAGGGGGATTAATAGGTGAAATTCTTGATGTATGTATTGATGAAGATAAAAAACGCTATAAAAAAGCCAGTATTGTAAAAATACAAAAAGCGAGTGAGTTACGTATAAAGCCAACCTGCCAACATTATCAAGAGTGTGGTGGTTGCCACTTACAACATATCGAACAAAGCAGTCAGGTCAACGTTAAACAACAGGGTTTAATCGACTTATTTGAACGTTTTGCAAAACATAAGCCAGAACAATTAGCTCCCACTATCAGCTCATCGCCATGGGAGTATCGTCGTTGCGCACGATTTGGTGTGATTTACGATAAAAAAAGTAAAAAAGTGCAGATGGGGTTTCGTCGTTCAGGCAGCAGTGAATTAATTAACCAACAAGCTTGTCCTGTGTTGAAGCCTGCTTTAGCTGAATTGATTGTGCCAATTAAAATACTGCTCAATGAGTTACAAGGGAAGATGTCATTGGGGCATATCGAAATGGTAGAGGCAGATAATACAGTGGCAGTATTATTACGCCATTTAAAGCCGCTTTCCGCAAAAGATAAACAACTGATCATCGATTTTTCAACATCTCATGATATTCAATTCTACGCACAAAGCAGCCCGACTGAGGTTCAATGTTTAACTAATGATAGTCGGTTACGTTATTCGTTAACGCAACAAGACTGTCATTATGATTTTAATATTAATGATTTTTTACAAGTGAACGCAGAAGTAAATGAGAAAATGGTAGTACAAGCCATTGATTGGTTAGCGTTAACAGCAAGTGATCGCGTATTAGACCTATTTTGTGGTTTAGGTAACTTTAGCTTACCTATTGCTAAATTAACTGAGCAGGTGGTGGCGGTTGAAGGCGTTCAAAAAATGGTGGACCGCGGTACTGATAATGCATTACAAGCTGGTTTAAGTAATGTGCATTTTTATCAAGCAGATTTAAGTGACTTAAATTCCTTACAAGCAGACTGGGCACAAGGCAGCTACCAAAAAGTATTATTAGATCCGGCTCGTGCAGGAGCTGCAGAGTGTATGAGCTTTATTATTAATAAGCAGCCAACACATATCGTATATGTCTCTTGTGATCCTGTGACACTGGCTCGTGATAGTGAGCAATTATTGAATGGCGGTTACCAGCTGAGTAAACTTGGTTTAATTGATATGTTTCCACAAACCGCTCACATGGAGTCAATGGCGTTGTTTACTAAAGTGTAAGATTGTAAATCTAAGCTTTGTTAAGAATAAGCAGGCTATCACTTTATAACTTGGCAATTTTAAGTATTATTAGTTTTTAATCAGGTGATTTTAAATTCACAATATGAATAGAGAGTGGCTAGTTTCCCACGGTAAAAGAATAAAGCAGTTGTTAAAGCTACGCTATGACTCAGAACAGTAATGTATAGCGCAGTGGCTCTTTTTTTAACTTTTATATTAAGCTCATTTTTGGAGTGTTAGATGGTTTCAGTTCGTGATACACATTTTTACCAAAGTGCATTAAACGACCCAGATAAGTGGGTGACAACATTTGGTTTAAGTAAACAAGATCAAAATAATCTATTTGAGAATTACAATAAAGTAAGTGGGTTATGTGATTCGGAGCAACAAGTTGCAGCATTGCAATTAGGCTGTGAAATGGTAGAGATCCTAGTAACATTAAATATGGATATGGATACTCTCAATGCAGCATTAATTTTTCCACTATTAGCGCAAGAAGTACTAAGCACAGAGAAAGTTGACGAGTTATGGCCAAAGCGTATCGCGAAGTTAGCAAAAGGCGCGATGGAAATGGAAGGTATTCGTGCTCTGCAAAGTCGAGGCAGTAAAAAAGGAGCAGAGTCTCAGGTTGATAACTTGCGCCATATGCTATTGGCTATGGTTGAAGATGTGCGAGCAGTGGTTATCAAGCTTGCTGAAAGAATATGCTATTTGCGCCAGGTTAAAATTGCTGACGAAGAAACTAAAGTAAAACTAGCACATGAAATATCTACTATTTATGCACCATTGGCGAATCGTTTAGGCATCGGCCAATTAAAATGGGAACTAGAAGATCTCTCTTTCCGTTACCTCCAAGCCGAAACCTACAAAAATATTGCAAAGCAATTAGATGAAAAGCGTATTGATCGTGAAAATTACATTCAAGACTTTGTTGAAACTGTAAAAACCTCTCTTAAAGAGATGAGTATTGAAGGGACGGCTTATGGTCGACCTAAGCATATCTATAGCATCTACCGTAAGATGCAAAATAAAGACCTTAAATTTGATGAACTGTATGATGTGCGTGCAGTGCGCGTGGTCGTTGAAAAATTACAGGACTGTTATGCTGCGTTAGGTGCAATTCATACTAAATGGCATCACATCCCTCGTGAGTTCGACGATTATATTGCTAACCCTAAACCTAATGGTTACCAATCAATTCATACGGTTGTTTTAGGTGATAGTGGTAAACCTGTTGAAGTACAAATTCGTACACAGCAGATGCATGAAGACTCTGAGCTTGGTGTGGCTGCACACTGGAAATATAAAGAGGGCAGTGCTGGTGGTAAGGCTGCAAGTAATTATGAAGAGAAGATAGCTTGGTTACGTAAACTACTTGCTTGGCAAGAGGATATGAGTGAAGGCGATGACTTAGTAGAAGAGATCCGCAGCCAGGTATTCGATGACCGTGTTTACGTATTTACACCTAAAGGTGAAGTGATAGACATGCCGGCTGGTTCAACGCCGTTAGACTTTGCTTATTATATCCATAGTCAAATTGGTCACCGTTGTATTGGTGCAAAAGTCGCGGATCATATTGTGCCTTTTACCTATCAATTAAAAACCGGTGATCAAATTGAAATACTAACTCAGAAAGAGCCTAATCCAAGTCGTGATTGGTTAAATCCACAAATGGGTTATATCAATGCACCACGCGCAAGACATAAAGTTGCAACTTGGTTTAGAAAACAAGATCGTGATAAGAACATTATTGCAGGACGTGAACTATTAGAAATCGAGTTAGCCAAAGTAGAACTGAAACTCACCGATGTAACGCCAGCGATTACCCGTTTTAATGTGGGGACGGCTGAAGATATCTATGCAGGCATAGGCAATGGTGACTTACGTATTAATCAGTTAGTCCATTTTCTAGATGGCTTCTATCATAAACAAACGCTGGAACAACAAGATGCTGCGGCTTTATTAGAGTTACAAAACCGTAAAGTCCAAGCTGCTCCTAAAAATACCGGTAAAGACATCATTATTGATGGTGTGGTTGACTTGATGCATCATATTGCACGTTGTTGTCAGCCAGTGCCGGGTGAGAATATTGTTGGCTATATTACACAAGGGCGTGGTATCTCTATTCATCGTCAAAATTGTGAACAATTAGCTGATTTAGAAGATGCACATCCAGAGCGTATTATTAGCGCTAACTGGGGGGATTCTCAGTCTTCTGGTTACGCATTAACCTTACGTTTAATTGCCGATGATCGAAATGGTTTGTTAAAAGATATCACTACCTTGTTATCTAATGAGAAGGTCAACTTGTTAGGCGTGAATAGCCAAACAAATACCAAAACCCTAACGGCAACTATTGACCTGTCTCTGGAAGTCGATAGTAATAAAGAGATTAAAAAGCTGTTAGCTAAGCTAAAACAGTTAAAAGATGTGTCTGACGCACATCGACTCTAAATGTAGTGATGATCACCTGAGTCATTGGGTCAGGTGATTTTTCTAGATGAAATCGATAGGGTCAACATCAATCGACCAACGCACCTTTCTTCCTTCAGGCATCTTATCAAAATGCGCTAATGCAGTATTGAGCATTTTAGTCACTAACACTCTTTGTTCGCTTTGTATTAGCAGCTGGAAACGGTATTTACCCGCTCGTCGCTCCATGGACGCCGGTATCGGACCTAAAATAAGAATGCGTTCGCTGACCTTATTGTTATCGGCGATCTGATTCAAAGTCTGTTTACATAGCTTGAGGAAGTTTTCTGCTTGCGTTGCATTTAACGCTTCTGCTCTTATTAAAGCTTGGTAAGAGAAGGGCGGAAGTTGAGCCAAACGTCTTTCGGTTAAAGCACTACGAGAAAAATCTGCATAACCGTTATTAACTAGCTCTTGCAATAAATTATGCTCTGGATGAAAGGTTTGTAGAACCACTTGCCCTTTTTTTTCAGCTCGTCCTGCTCGACCGGCAACTTGAGTAAATAATTGCCCTAAACGTTCACTGGCTCTGAAGTCGTTACTAAATAAAGCTCCGTCAACATCGACTAGTGCGACAAGTGTGACATCCGGAAAGTGATGACCTTTTGCTAACATTTGTGTGCCTAATAATATTTTATATTTACCGCTATTAATGTCATTTAAATAATTATTAAAACTGTCTTTCTTTCTGGTGTTATCGCGGTCAATTCTTACTGTTGGGTGATCTGGAAAAAGTTGTTGTAATGTCTCCTCAAGCTGCTCTGTACCAACACCTGTAGAGTTTAAGTTAGTTGAGCCACAATCATGGCATTGCTCTGGCACTGGATGCGTGGCTGTACAGTGATGGCAATGTAGGTAGTTGGCACTTTTATGATAAGTGTAAAAAGCATCACAACGTTGACATTTAGCTAACCAACCACACTCATGGCACATTAATACTGGAGCGTAGCCTCTACGATTAAGGAATAAAATCACCTGATTGTTTTTCGCTAAGTGTTGCTGCATTAAAGTAATAAGCTGCGGGGATAGCCCTGATTTAAGTGGCAAACCAGCTAAATTAATCAAATCGTTTTTAGGTGGTCTTGCATTCCCTGGGCGATGGGTCAGTTGAAGATGATGATAGCGCCCCATTAATGCATTATTTAATGATTCAAATGCGGGTGTTGCTGAACCTAATAAAATTGGAATATTTAATTGTGAAGCACGTTTAATGGCAAAATCTCTAGCGTGGTAGCGGAAACTATCTTGTTGCTTGAAGGAAGCATCATGCTCCTCATCTAAAATGATCACACCTAAGTTTTTAAAGTCACTAAAAATAGCACTGCGCGTACCAATAATAATTGCAGCAGAGCCTTGTTGAGCATGTAACCATGTTTCTAACTGTTGTTGTTCGTTTAGTGCTGAATGCTTTAAGTAAATAGGTACATCAAAACGTGCTTGAAAGCGTTTTATGGTTTGCGGGGTTAAGCCTATTTCAGGCACAACAACTAATGCTTGTTGTCCCTCAGCTAATACGGCTTTTAGTATATTTAAATATACTTCAGTTTTACCGCTGCCAGTAATCCCTTCCAACAGGTAGCATTTAAAATGATTTAATTGTTGTGTCACGCTGGTGACTGCTAATGCTTGTTCGGTGCTAAGTTGTGGTGTTTCTTCTATAGTTTGCGTTGTTTCTGCCCAAGTTAGGTTGGTACTTGGTAATTGTTGATAACTACGAATGTAATGTTTTTCTTGTAGGCTATTAAGTGTGGTACGGCTAACACCTCGTTGTTTTAGCGTTTCGTATGGTAAATCTTGTTTAACTAATAAATCGAATGCTGCTAGTTGTTTTTTCGCTCTGCTTAAAGGCGCAGTATCCATTTGTTTATCAATGCATTGCCAATATTCTTTACTGTTGAAAGTAGCTGGCTTGCCTTTTCGTAATAAAGTGGGAATAGCTTGCTGGAATACATCGCCAAAAGGGTGTTGATAATAGACACTTGCCCAATTTAATAATTGATAAAGCGAATCACTTAATAATGGCTGGTGGTCGAGGAGATCATTTATTGCTTTTAATTTATCTATCGCATAATCCGATGTTTCCGGTAAGCCTGTTATTACTCCTACTTGTTTGCGGTAACCTCCACCAAAAGGCACTATGACACGTCTTCCAATTAAAGAGTGTTGATTTTCTGATATTAGGTGCGCTGGTAAAAGGTAATCAAATTGTTTATGCAATGGAACAGCAAGCGCTACTCGACAGATTAATTCTTTAGCCATAAAAAGAGTTACACATATAGATAGAGTGAATAAAGTAGCTATTGTAACCTGTTTAATTGTAGGGTGCTTTATTACTCTTTAGGAAATCTAATTATTTATAAAAGATGACTATTAGGCATCGCCGAATAAAAAACTATGTCTATTATTTGGGGTTTTATGCTATTTCGTACATAGATAGAAAAATAGTTTAAAAATCGATCGATTTACGGCGTTTTTAAGTTGTACTTTCAATATTTCTTACTATATACTCCGCAACTTATTAAAATACGTGTGGTACTTTGTTGAATGAAATAATTCATTCAAGCTGAGCAGCGACACGGCCTATATAGAGGTTTTCCTTATGAAAAACGAAATTCATCCAGAATACAAATTAGTTACTGCAACTTGTTCATGTGGTAACGTAATCAAAGTTGGTTCTACTCTTGGTAAAGAAGAATTAACTTTAGATATCTGTTCATCTTGTCACCCGTTCTACACTGGTACTCAACGTGTTGTTGATACTGGCGGTCGTATCGACAAGTTCAAAAAACGTTTCGGCGCTTTATCTTCTAAATAAGATAAATCTCCCCGTTTTTAAAAAGCACCTTCGGGTGCTTTTTTTGTTTCTAAAAGTAAGTAATAGCGATTATGAGAGCTAATCAAATTCATAATTTCATTTGCTTTGTGGCATAATAAGTCATGATTTATCGATGATATTTAAAAACTGCTTATTTAATAAACATCATTTAAGTAAAAGTATTAAATAAAGATTGTAGAGATCGATTTACGATAACGAGCTGTATTAAGCTGTTAAACTATTTTTATTTGCATATTAAACTTATCGAGCGGCACTTAGTCTAAGGCTCGTTAAATTTTTAAAGCAAACCGTTAAACACTATTTATACATTGGGTTGACTTCACAACTTAGTGTAACTGTTGCTATTTTGTTGTTTTTTTAATCTTAATAGATCAGAATAGTTATATATTTGGGCTATTATTGGCCCCAAGCCAAAGAATATACAATTTATTAACAAATGATTCATATTGAATAGAGCTGAATACTGGAATCATCTGCTAATAAGTTGTAAATTACGGCATTTATTTTTTCCATCACTTTCTTGCAAGGGTAATTATATGACAGGAAAACCTTCATCTTCTCAGTTTGAAGTGAATAACATTGCAGATCCGCTATTTATTCATGCTGAGCATATCGCAAAAGATTTTTCTTTATTTCCAGACAATTCATTACCATCGAAAACAGATGGTGTAGAAGGTCTTATTGAAAGTAAGCGAATTAAATCCAATCTAGCAACAATTAAAAAGCTAGATGTAGATGCTTATATTGCACGAACAGTCACACCGGCTGAAAGTAATAAACGTCCAGGTGCTAAAAGCATTGTAGAAGGCTTCAACGGTAAGATTATTACTGAGCAAGTTAATGGTGCGTTTTATTCTGCAGAAATGGAATTAGATTTCGGTGGATACAGCCGTCGTGTTGGTTTTATTGCACAAGAGCGTAGCTCAAACAATGGCGCGTGGATGCCTGAGCACCACCTTGCGGCAAGTAAAGCAATTCGTAAGTTTGCTGACCTATCATTACCTATTGTGTACTTAATTGATACTCCTGGGGCTGATGCTGGTGAAGAAGCGAATAGCCAAAACCAAGCGCATACTATTTCACAAATGATCACTGAAAGTGCGAACGTTGATGTTCCTACTATCGGTATCGTTGTAGGTGTTGGTTATTCTGGTGGTGCAATCCCATTAGCAACAGCTAACATTTTACTGTCTGTTCGTGATGGTATCTTTAATACAATTCAACCTAAAGGTTTACAAAGCATTGCGCGTAAGTACAACCTATCATGGCAGGAGTGTGCTCAATCGGTAGGTGTTTCTCCTGAAGAGCTGCTTACTATGGGTTGTATCGACGGTATTGTTGATTACTCTCCAGTAGATCAAGATGAGCGCCAACATAACCTGCAAAAAGCAATTGTGTCAGGTATCTTATCTATTGAAGCTAAATCAGTTGATTTTGTACGTGAGTACCCTGAGTTACTAGAGCACTACAACCGTAGTTTATCTCGTTACCTTGAGCCATCAAGTAAACTTGCTGCGATTGAAAGTGCAACAGAAGCGCGTTTATTAGCTAAAAACCCAACATCACACAATAATGCATTTGGTACAACTTACCGTTACATGCGTTATTTGACGCTACGTTCTCGTATCAAAGCGATTCGAAAAAATGAATACGGTCGTTTATCAAAACTGACTGTGCCAGAAGGTGATTTAAAAGCACGTATCGAAGCTGATCGTCAACAAATCTTCTTAAACTGGTTAGAGAACCCAGATAAACTAATTTACGATGATACGCTAAACAAGAACTGGAAAACGTTCTTACAAAAACGTGAAGATAAAGGCGTTGAGCGTAATGTGTTAACTAAGCTTATCTTAGGTGAGCCAAAAGCTAACTACGATAATGCACGTAGTACGTTAATGATTAACCTAACGTGGTCTCTATACAACCGTTGGAAAACCAGTGCTGAGAATAACTTCCACTCGCTGATTAAACATTTAGAGAATGAAGAAAAATTACCGTTAACGGAATCATGGCCTGAACTTGCTGACTTAAACATCATTGATGCAGTTTCTCATGTTGAAACACGTGAAAGCTTTATCTTACATTGTCGTCATATGTTGGTGTTTAACGCGTTATACGATAATACAATGGGTAACTTAGCTTCTATCGCTAAAGAAGCGATGGCTACAAAAGAGCTATCTCGTGAATCAGTATCTTCTTTAGTTCGTAGCTCATTAAAAGCAGCATTAAGCAAAGTAAGTGATGATGATTACGAACAATTGAAAGTAACTTTCAATGCATGGTTACAATACTTCACTGAACAATCTGAGCGTGGTGAAATCCTAGCGAAAGTTGAAGAATGGAAGAGTATCGGTGCACCACAAATGAACTCTAGTTTATTTGTAATCCTGACTTACTTATTCGAAAAGCTGTTGCCTGAATATTACAACAGCCGTGAAGATGAAAGCTCATACAATGGTGCGATTAACCCAGTAAGAATCGGTCGTCGTAAAGACTTTTGGAACCGTTTAACAATGGGTTACCAAGATCTATTGATTCAAGCTGTAATACGTTCTGAGAAAAATAAAAAGAACAATTCACATCAAGCTATCATTGAAAAATTCTTTGCTAACTTTAAAGAGTCTCGTGCAGACTTGATGACGGCTAACTTACTAGAATTCCCTGGTTTCCGTTTATCAGTTGAAGATGCATTAGATAAAAATATCAAACCTTGCGGTTTAATCACTGGTACTGGTGACTTCACTTTACAAAGTGGTGAAGTTCAACGTGTTGGTGTTGCTGTATCTAACCTGTCTTTCCAGGCTGGTGCTTTTGATATGGCAAGTGCTGAGAAATTCTGTGCGTTATTAGTTGAATGTGCAAAACAACATTTACCAGTTATTGCGTTCATCAGTTCTGGCGGTATGCAAACTAAAGAAGGTGCTGCTGCACTATTCTCTATGTCCGTAGTGAATGACCGTATTACTCGTTTCATCCGTGACAATGACTTACCTGTTGTTATGTTTGGTTATGGTGACTGTACTGGTGGTGCTCAAGCAAGTTTTGTAACGCATCCAATGGCACAAACTTACTACTTATCTGGTACAAACATGCCGTTTGCTGGTCAAATGGTTGTACCTGCTTACTTACCGTCTACGTCAACGTTATCTAACTATCTATCTCGTGTACCAGGTGCAATGGATGGTTTAGTTATCAATCCGTTCTCTGACGATTTAAATGCTAAATTACGTGAAATTGATGAAAACATGCCAATGCCTGTTGCAACCGTTGAAGAAACAATTCAACGTGCACTATCTGGTTTTGTTCCTGTTTGTAACCTAGCTGAAGAAGATAACTTTACTAAGTCAGACCCTCGTCAATTAATGCATCCTGTTAAGAAAGTATTGATACATGCACGTGGTTGTACTGCGGTTAAATTAATCCGTATTGCTAAACAAAATAACATTAATGTCGTTTTAGTAGCTTCTGACCCAGATATGACATCTGTACCTGCAGATATGCTAGGTGAAGGCGATAAGCTGGTTTGTCTAGGTGGTAACACATCTGATGAAAGTTACTTGAATGCAAGTTCAGTATTAAAAGTTGCTGAATACGAGCAAGTAGATGCATTACACCCTGGTATCGGTTTCTTATCTGAAAGCCCACAATTTGCTGATTTATGTATTAGCCACAACGTTAACTTCGTTGGCCCAAGCATGAACAGTATGTTAACTATGGGTAACAAATCTAATGCGATTAAAACTGCTCAAGCGAATGGCGTACCAGTAGTACCTGGTTCTCACGGTATTTTAAGTGGTGCAGAGCAAGCGTTAGATATTGCAAACGAAATGGGTTACCCAGTACTGCTTAAAGCAGTGAATGGTGGTGGCGGTAAAGGTATCTTAGTTATCAATAAAGCTGAAGATATGTTCGCTGGCTTTAACCAAGTATCTGCTGAAGCACGTAGTGCATTTGGTAACGGTGATTTATACCTAGAGAAATACATTACTTCTCTTCGTCACATCGAAGTTCAGTTATTACGTGATAAATTCGGTAATACCAAAGTATTAGGTATTCGTGACTGTTCTGTACAACGTAACAACCAAAAAGTGGTTGAAGAATCAGCATCAACTATGCTGCCTGAGAAACTAGAGCAAGAAGCACTGAAACATACTGCTGCTTTAGCTGATGCAGTTGATTACATGGGCGCAGGTACGGTTGAGTTCATTTACGACCTAGATGCTGATGATATCTACTTCATGGAAATGAATACTCGTCTACAAGTAGAGCATCCAGTAACTGAAGCAACTTCTTGTATTGATATCGTTAAAGCACAATATGATATTGCATCAGGTGCTGATATTTCTGAGTTAACACCTAAGAAAGAAGGCTATGCAATTGAAGTGCGTGTAACGGCTGAGAAAGCGGGTATTGATTCTGACGGCGTTATGCAGTTACTACCACACCCAGGTAAAGTGATTGAATGCATCATTCCTGAGCAAGATGACGTTGAAGTAATGTCTATGATTGCGACGGGTAAAGAAGTATCTCCTTACTACGATAGCTTAGTGGCACAGTTTATTTGTCATGGTAAAGATCGTAATGACACCGTTCAGAAACTATTAGCTTTCTTAGATAATGTAAGTATTAAAGGGATTGCAACAAACATTCCATTACTACAACGTATCTTGAAAGATGAAACTTTCTTAAACGGTAACTACGATACGACTTATTTACCTAAGTTTATGGCTAAACTTGATCAACAAGTAATGATTGATGAGATGGAAGCGTCTGCTGCATCGGGTCTTGAAGGTGCTGCTGAGTCAATTCAAGTTGATGGTAGTAACGAGCTGAAAGTAATTGCACAGAGTGCTGGTATATTCTACCGTGCTTCATCTCCAGCTGAACCTGACTTTGTACTAGAAGGTGATATTGTTGGTATTGAACAAACGTTAGGTTTAATGGAAGCAATGAAGATGTTCTCACCAGTAACGTTAGGCAGCTTTAACCGTAAAGATGCTGTGTTATATGATGCAAATACTAAGTTCCGTATTGAGCGTATTATCAATACAAATGGGCAACAAGTATCAAGTGGTGACTTGTTGTACATCATTACTCCTCTATAAGTCTTATTGCCTTTAGAGAAGCGAAAGCCAGTCTATTGACTGGCTTTTTTTTGTTTTGAATAAAGTATATGATAGCTCGATTAGCATTTGTTCTTTATATGGAAATTACCTTGTCTACGTTTTTAAAGTTTGCTCTCCGCAAAAGTATAGTTAAATGCTATATATTGTTGTCATTTTTTGTTTCTTTCCAGGTTCTTTCAGCTGATGTTTTAGTGCTTCATTCTGAGTATCAAGGTGACTTAGAAACTCGTGAAATACAAAAAGGGATAGAGCAAAAATTTACCGATAGTAACGTTTCTTTATATGTTTCCTATTTAGACAGCAACCAACTGATGTCTGATCAGGCTTTAATACGTCAAGTAGATTTCTTATCAAGAAAATTTGATATCAAAAGTTTTGATGCAGTCATTGTTAGTGGTGAAAATGCACTAAAATTGGTTAGACAATACGGACAAAGGTTATTTGTTAACATACCCGTTATTTTTACTGGTACGAAATTAAAGCAACATCACTTAACAGAATTTACTCATGAGATATCAGCAGTAATAGAGCCTGAAAATATAGCTGAAACTGTCGCTCTGGGCTTAACCTTATTTCCAGATACTATTGATGTTTATATCGTTACTGGTAGTGCAGAGAGTAGCCAGTTAAACCAAGATGAGCGTGAGCAATTATCGGCATATAACCAACAAAGTATTTTCATTTTAAATAATGAAACGCAAACTTCTTTAAATAAAGTGATTAGCCAATCACCAAGTAATTCTTTAGTCGTTTTTAGCGACTTTTCAAAAGATAAGAATGGCTTAAGTTTGAAGCGTACCGAAGTACTTAAGTCTCTTACCGCTATTGCTAGAATCCCTCTATTTGTTATTCATCAACATGACTTAATGGAAGGCGTTCTAGGTGGCGTTGTAACCAGTGGTTTTTCACAAGGAGAAGCAGCTGCAGATAAGGTGTTGACCTTATTACAAGGTGTTGCAGTAGAAGACCTACCGACAGAAGTCAGGTTAAGTAATAAACACCTAATACAGTACGCCGAACTATTAAGGTGGGGCCTCAAAGGTAATGATTTACCAAGTGGTTATGAGATTATCAACGAGCCTGTGCAGCGTGATGAAACTGACTTTGGCATTATTATTTTATCTGCCATTTTATTTCTTTTAAGTTTAATAACCATTTGGGTTTGGCGTAAATATAGAAGCTTATTTAGCGCAACAACATCGCTTAAAGCACAGCATGAGCGAGTCAATAATATCTTTAATGTGTCCTATGATTTTATTTTCATTCTTGATCTAGTGGGGGAAATAAAAATCGCAAATCAAACTGCATTAGATTTCATTAATATGGATGAAAGTGATATCAATGGAGAGATTTTGTGGGAAACACCATGGTGGCAAGATGATGCAGCCAGTAAGAAGAAATTAAAATCTGCAATGGGGCAAGCTAGGGTAGGTAAAACAGCGCGTTTTGAATGCCGTTTAATCGATAAAAACCATCAAAGTAATGCTTTTGATGTTTTTATACAGCCGGTTAAAAGTGAACGAAGCGTTAACAATCCTCGCCATGAAATTACCTCTATCATTGTTGAAGCAAGGGATATAAGTTCCATTAAAGCGGTTGAAGAAGAGATACAAAAAGCGAATAAGCGTTCCAATCTCCTCTTGGATGAAAGCCCTTCAATGTTACTCATGCTAAATGTTCAGGGATTAATCCTCTCATGTAATAAATTTGGCTGTAACTTATTGGGTTATGGTGACGGCGAGTTAGTAGGGCGTAACTTAGTTACCCTTTATTCACAATTAATTAATATTGATGATTTAAAAAATTACTTAGCAGAGTGTGCCGATCAAGAAGATATGTTGCGTACCCGAGAAATATCTTATCTGACTAAAAATGGCAGAAAAGTATGGATTAATGAACGAGTGCGTAAAATAGAAGGGCATGACCAATACTTTTTAGTTTGTGAAAATATTACCGAGCGTTATGAACTATCCAAAGAGTTAAATTACCGAGCGTCTCATGATTACTTAACAGGACTAAAAAATAGATTGTTTTTTGAAAGCCAGTTAGATAAAAATTTAGATGAAGTAAAACAGCAACACACACCATGCTGTTTAATGTATCTTGATATGGATAAGTTTAAAATTATCAATGATACCTGTGGTCACCATGCTGGCGATGAAGTGTTACGCCAAATATCCACTATCTTGACTGAAAGCGTACCAGCTAGAGCAATGGTGGCAAGATTAGGAGGAGATGAGTTTGCTATTATCCTACCTAATACTGGACTTGGAGAGGCTCAAAAAACAGCTGAAAGCATTATTTCAGGCATTGCTAAACATTACTTCTTATGGGAAGGGCATCACTTCTCTTTAGGTATTAGTATTGGTTTAACTGAATTATCACACTTTTATCGCGATGGTGTTCATGCATTAAATTGTGTTGATAGCGCTTGTTATACTGCTAAACAGTCGGGCCGTAATCGAATTCATATTTACGAAGAAGATATTCAGGAAGAGCTCCGCCGTGAAGAAGTAGTGTGGGTCAATAAAGTACAGGATGCTTTACGTGATGAAACGCGTTTTTGCTTATATGCACAAGTAATTAAACCTGTGAATGGTGATGAAAACTATCTGCATTATGAAATCTTAACCCGTATGATTGATGAAAACGGTGAGCTTGCACCTCCTGCTAAGTTTATCCCTATCGCTGAAAGCTACAACCTAGCTGACAAGATAGACATGATCATTATTACCAAAACATTAAACTGGCTGAAAAATCATCCAGAGCATATTTTACAGCTAAATATGTGTTCTATTAATTTATCAGGGCAATCTTTAGGCGATCCACAATTTATTGATGATTTAGTAGAGCTACTGATGCATTCGTCTTTACCTTTAGAGAAGCTGTGCTTTGAGATCACTGAAACAGTGGCCATTGGCAACTTCAGTAATGCCTCTAAATTGATTAACTCTCTAAAACAACTCGGTTGCCAATTAGCCTTAGATGACTTTGGGACTGGATTATCCTCATTCGGTTATTTAAAACGCCTTAATGTTGATTACTTAAAAATTGACGGTGTCTTTGTTAAAGACATGGCCACTGACGAGCAAGACTTTGGAATCGTGAAAACAATTCATGAATTAAGCCACCTGTTTGGTAAAAAAACCATTGCAGAATATGTAGAAGACGAAGCGATAATTGAAAAGTTAAATGAAATTGGTGTCGATTTTGCGCAAGGGTATCATTTAGGGAAACCCATGCCGATCGATATGATGGCATTATTATCTACTTCATTAACCGAGGATGATATGTAATGGATATCGCATTAATTTGTAATGAAAATATCTTAGCACCTAAAGCAAAGAACTTACGTGAAAAATGGGGCTTTGTTGCACAAAAAAGTAAGCAATTTCAGTTACGCTTGTTACCAGAGTATTTAGCTTTAGAGCAATTAGATGATAAACAACAAGGGCTAGTTTTTGTTGATTTCGCTTCGGGGGCTGTAGCTCATCGTCGAAAATTTGGTGGTGGCAAAGGGCAGTCAATCGCTAAAGCGGTTGGAATGAAAGCTGGCGTTCAATTACATGTAATAGATGCAACAGCAGGTTTAGGCCGAGATGCTTTTGTATTAGCCTCTCTAGGCTGTAATGTAGATATGGTTGAACGTTCTCCTGTTGCTGCTGCATTATTAGCAGATGGTCTTGAGCGTGCTTATTTAGACGCAGAGATTGGTGATTGGATGCAACAACGTATGCGTCTAACGCATGCTAGTGGTTACGATTATTTACAACAACATCAAGCAGACGTGGTTTATTTAGATCCCATGTTCCCACATAAAAAGAAATCTGCTCTCGTAAAAAAAGAGATGCGCGTATTCCAAGGCGTTGTCGGCGCAGACCTCGATGCAGATGATTTATTGGACGTCGCATTAAATGCGGCTAAATATAGAGTGGTAGTAAAGCGCCCCGATTACGCGCCATTCCTAAACGATAAAAAGCCTTCCATGAGCATTAAAACAAAGAAAAACAGATTTGACGTATACGTCAAAAAAGCTATTGGTGCTTAACCTAGGAAGCTATTCCATATAGATATTTGTTGTTGCTGTCGCTACAACTATACATTGACATAATTAATCGATATTCTGATAAGTTGTTTAATTTTTCTGTTTAGTTCCTAATCATTAGGAGACAAAAGTCTACTGTATTACTCTAAATCAGTAGCCAAAATCACTGTACCTCTCATTGGTTCGTATGGCGTAAAGGATGCAAACAGAATTGTAGAAATCAATATTTCTATAAAGTTAAGTGGTTAAAAATTAATTTAAATTTATAGGTGTTAGTCAGTGAATTCATCTTGATTCACCTCTAATATCTACAGTTTATTTACAAAAGACTATCTTTATAATTGCAATTAAATTCACTCAAATAAAAATTTAAAGTCAGTAAATTGCTAATAGCAATAACGGATATTATGAACATCACTATCTGTAGTAGAAAAAGAAGTTAAAATTAATATGTTATCCATGACCGGTATAATTGGACGAATTGCTTTTGTTACTCATTTTGTATATTTGACATTTTTTGGTGACCCAAAACAAGCAAACGAGGCTTACAATACGATTTTACCTACACTCAGGCTTGCAGTTAATGAATACGGTAGAAATTCTAAATAAGTGCAAGGTTTATTAGAAATGTTAGCTGAATTGGCTTCTACAGGAGCTAAAAGAAGAAGCTTTATTAGAAAATATGTAACTCTTCTAGACGGTTGGTTATTGCTTCCGAGTGATCCAGATAAAATTCTATATGGTTTTTGGCATTGATATGGAGTTAACAATATGAAAGAAGGTGTTTTTTGGAAAGTAATGTTAATTTTATTAGTATCTTCTAGTATGTGGGATTTTTATTTAGCTTTTACAGAACCAGATATGTTATAGCCAACGCATCCGTTAATAGTTTCTTTATTCGCTTTTATTTTAGACTTCATCACTATTTTTGCTTGTCTAGGTTTGATTTTGAAAAAATATATTTTAAATCATTTTTTTTGGGGAGCAATAATTTTTATTCAAGTAGTTAATACTATAATCGTATTTTATTTTGAATTTTCGGCTGGAGGATATACTACGAATGAGATTCTCTTATACGGTAACATTGGTTTTTTTGTTGCCCTTTTCTTTATCTCGCCACTGATAAAATATTATTATTTTATAAAGAACAATAATTGAAATATTTCCCCGCTGAATTGATTGTTTTAGTGGGGATTACAGATGTTGGTTTTTTCCTCCAAAAAGTTCATTCCAGAACAACGTAAAACAAACACATTTCCAACAATAGCTATTAACAACAAAAATACAGAGTAACAAAGTAAAGGCTAAAAACTTCATCACTGGTTTCTTTTAACAGCTTTTATTTAAAGGACTATCGCGTAACAAAATCAGATATAAATGGATCTAGAAGAAAGCATTGGTATTGCATTCTTATGAAATATCGAAGATGAAACCCTGAAATATAAATATCTTGACTTACTTTATTACAAATGGCCAGTTAATTAATACTGTTATGTAGTGGTCAAGTAAATCTAGCCACGGATTTGTAGTCTTACAAATCACACTAATTAATTGATCTAAAGGCTGCTCTGCTTTCGAGATATAAACTTATCAGTACATACTCGTTTATACTCAGAAATTTTAAGCCTAAAAAGTAGTTTTAATATAGCAGCTACAAGCCATTCATTTCACTTACTGGCAAATGTAGTAATAAATGGCATTGGAGTGAGTTTTATGGCTTGGTACTATTTTGAAGTGAGTTTAGCTTATATTATCTCTACAATTGTAAGCAGGTTTTAACAATAAACTAGGCTATTATTTGCTATTTATTTAACTGTGCGAAGCGATAAGGCTTAAATCTTGGTTCCCGCTACGTCAGTTACATTTTCTGATTGCATATCTGTTCAGCTGTTATGCCTGCTTTAGGAGTACGACGTTGAGCACCTGTTTCATGCTAATAAAAAGTATTCTTAACCACTTATTAACTGTGTGTTTGATATTTTAATGCTAATTCGATATCAATCACTTGTATTCGTAATATTGTTTTGATTATTTATATAAGTATTTAAGTCTCGATTTCAAAAAAAATCACAATCGTGTTGATAAAATTGATCTAATCTAAAGTATGTAGAATAAATAATTATCTAATGGAGTTAAGCATGGAAATAGTTAAAAAAATATTAATAACCAGTATTTTATCGACGAGCCTAATAGGTTTGTTAGCTGGGTGTGATGGAGCATCAGTTGACGCTGATAAGTCAAAAACGGTAACAAAGAATAATTCAGAACCATCAATCTTAACAACAGCAAATGACTTATCTTATCCGGTAGTTGATACTGATCAAAAATGGTGTTTTTCTGATACAAAAGCGATTGAGTGTGGCAAAAAATTTCAAGGACAAGATGCACAATATGATGGCTTACAAGCTGCTTATCAAGATAATGGCGATGGCACGGTCACTGACCTTAATACTGGCCTAATGTGGATCAAAGATGCTGGTGAAAAAGTATACTACAGCGAAACGGTAGAAAAATTAAAAACCTACAGCTTCGCCGGTTACGACGATTGGCGGTTACCGACGATTAAAGAGCTTTATTCATTAGCACAATTCAGCGGTGTTGATGCAAGTATGGCTAATAGCAGCGATGTTGAGGGATTATGGCCATTGATTGATGACGATTACTTTACTTTCCTTTATGGAGATAAAAATGGTGGTCAACGTGTGATCGATTCACAATGGTTAACTAGTAGTGTTTATGTTTCACACGTTTATGGTGATATGAGTTGTTTCTTTGGTTTTAACTTTTCTGATGGTCGCATTAAATGTTACGGACTCGATGATAGTCCGGCTGGTGGTTACTTTGCACAATTTGTACGTGGTAACACAGAATACGGTACTAACAAGTATGTTGAAAACGGTGATAAAACCATTACTGATAAAGCTACTGGTTTAACATGGACACAAAATGATAACGGGAAAGCACTTGGTTTTGGTGATGCACTTAACTATTGTGAAGCACTTTCAGTTGGTAGTACAGATAAATGGCGCTTACCAAACATAAAGGAACTTCACACTCTAGTTGATTACAGTCGTTCCCCAGACACGACAAACAGTGCGACGATTGATCCACTATTCAACTTGACCCCAATCACTAATGAAGCCGGACAAAAAGATTATGGACAATACTGGAGTAGCACAACGCTAATCAGTTATCCGCATGATGTCGCAGCTGCAACTTATATTTCTTTTGGCCGTGCCATGGGTTATGACAGAAGAGCCGAAGAATGGATTGATGTACATGGTGCTGGTGCACAACGTAGCGATCCTAAAGTTGCAAGCGATGAGAATGTCTTTGAATTTGGGCATGGACCACAGGGTGATACAGTTCGTCGCTATAATTATGCTCTTTGTGTCACCGGAGGAGCGGCAAATTCGTCTAATGGAGCAGACCCATCTACATTGGTTTTATCTAATAAAGTATTAGAACAGCCTAAAGATGGCGACATTCCCACTTTTAATGAGAGCCAGGTTCAACACTGAAGCACATAACGACTAAGCAACTATAGCTGCGATATGGTTAGCAAATAAAATGGATAGCAACACTTTATCTCAAGATAATCGTTAACCGCTGTAAGAAAACGTTACCAGCTTCCACAATATAACGCTCATAATGCCTTGGTGGATTCCTTAGCCACAGCCGAATTATTATTGGCACAAATCGCTAGAATATATCGACATAAACCAGTTACCCTTGAAACTTTATATAAAATTAGTCAGTAAACCTAAATTTTCAGCTTATAAAAGGGCGATAGTGGGAGGGTAATTGCTATCATTTGTTAGCGAATTTATTAAGCAGTACTTGATGTGCAAACTGGTACTTATATAATAAGCAACAGATGACTAGATAATTAAAGCCAAAGTAAAAGTAAGTATAGTCGTTAATAGATGCTTATTATCTTCTATTAAGATGGCTGTTTAGACTTAATAAAAATGACAGAATCAGGTATTCTGCCCCCCAAATTAATTTACTAACATATGTGGAAAAAACGATGATCGTATTAGGACACCAAAACCCAGACTGTGATAGCCTTTGTAGTGCTATTGGCCTTGCAAGCTTATTTAATAAAATGGGTAAAAAAGCAACACCTGCTCTACAAGGTGAGCCAAATCCAGAGGCGTTATTCTTATTAGAGCAATCAGGTTTGCCACAACCAGAAATTCGCACTGAAGTAGCGGGTGAAGAGATCTTTATTGTTGATTACTCTGACTGGGGTCAAGGTACTGAAGACATGAAGAAAGCAACGATTCTAGGTATTGTTGATCACCATAAACTAGGTGATATTACAACTTCTACTCCGTTAGAGTGTTGGATTTGGCCTGTAGGTTGTAGTGCAACTATCGTATACAACATGTATAAATTTAATAACCAAGTACCGGACGCGCCAGTCGCTAAAATGATGATGGGTGCAATTATCTCTGATACGGTTAACTTCCAAGGTCCAACAACGACTGATATCGATAAAGTTGCTGCGAATGAATTAGCCGAAATTGCTGGTGTTGATGACATTGAAGCATTTGCTGCTGCACAGTTTGAAGCTAAATCTGATATTGCATCAGTACCTGCTGCTGAATTAATCCTACGTGACCAAAAAGTATTTGAAATGGCGGGTGATAAATTAGCAATTGGCCAACTTGAATTAACTTCTTTAGATACAGCATTATCTAAAAAATCAGACATGTTAGCTGAGATGGGCGTTCTGCAAGCAGAAAAAGGTTATCACTCAACCATCGTTTTATTAACAGATATCAATAAACTTGATACCGTAGCAATCATAATCTCAGAAGATGAAGATAAAGTTGCTAAGGCATTGAACAGTACTGTTGTAGATCATACATTTGATTTACCTGGCGTAGTAAGCCGTAAGAAGCAAATTATTCCATTCTTACAAGCTGCATTTGAAGCTGAGTAAACAATAACTAGTAAACTAAGTTAGTTTATTAGTTATTGTTTTACGGATGAGGCGAATTCCTAAAGGAGTTCGCCTTTTTTATTATCTAAGATAAAGTTAATGTGCGTTTAATTCCTACTATTTGTTATTACCCCCTCTTATTTTTTGTTGCATATGTTGTTAACATCTTTTTTCATTTATATTTTATTCGGCACATCGAGGTTTCATGCATATTCATATACTTGGCATTTGCGGCACATTCATGGGTGGCGTTGCTATCTTAGCTAAATCATTAGGTTACAAAGTAACTGGCTCTGATAAAAATGTTTATCCGCCAATGAGTACTCAACTTGAAGAGCAGGGTATCGAATTAATTCAGGGCTTTGATCCAAGCCAATTAAATAATAAACCAGACTTAGTGGTGATTGGTAATGCCATGAGTCGTGGTAATCCATGTGTAGAAGCGGTATTAGATAAACAAGTTCCCTATACCTCTGGCCCACAATGGTTATTAGAGCATGTATTAAAAGACCGTTGGGTATTAGCAGTCGCTGGTACGCATGGTAAAACGTCAACATCTAGCATGTTGGCATGGATCTTAGAATACGCCAACATGCAACCTGGCTTTTTGATTGGTGGAGTGCCGGAAAATTTCGGGCTGTCTGCGCGTTTAGGCGAAACCCCTTTCTTTGTGATTGAAGCTGATGAATATGATAGTGCCTTCTTTGACAAGCGTTCTAAGTTTGTTCATTACCGCCCAAGAACCTTAGTCTTAAATAACTTAGAGTTCGACCATGCAGATATTTTTGAAGATTTAAATGCGATTAAAAAACAATTTCATCACTTGATGCGTAGTATACCGAGTACTGGACGTGTATTTATCCCTAACAAAGACGAAGCATTAATGTCAGTGAAACATATGGGCTGTTGGAGTGAAGTGGAGTACCTAGGTAAAAACTGGTCTGCCGTTAAAGTAAAAGAAGATGGCACACAGTTTCAAGTGCAACTAGACCAACAAGACCAAGGGATAGTTAACTGGGAGCTAATGGGCGACCATAATATTGATAACGCTCTAGCTGCGATTGCTGCTGCTCGACATGTAGGAGTCACACCTGAAGTATCAATTGCTGCTTTAGCTGAATTTAAAAGTATTAAGCGTCGTATGGAAGTAAAAGGAACAGTCAATAACATTACTGTTTATGATGATTTTGCTCATCACCCAACAGCAATTAAAACAACGTTAGCTGGATTACGTGCAAAAGTTGGTGATGCAAATATTATCGCTGTGTTGGAGCCGCGCTCCAATACAATGAAGTTAGGTATCCATAAAGAAGCTTTGGTAAATTCTCTCAATGTGGCTGATCTCGTATATTGTTTCGAAGACAAAAATATTCAGTGGTCAATGCAAGAGTTATTTGATGAACAGGGTAAACGCGTACAGATAGAAACAGATATAGATAAATTGGTTGAAGAAGTGGTGAAACAAGCAAAACCAAATGATCATATCTTAGTGATGAGCAATGGTGGCTTTGGCAATATTCATCAAAAATTATTAGATAGATTATAAAGAGAGTAAATAAGATGAGCATGCAATATAACGATACCGTTACATTAGGTGTAACGGGGGCATCTGGCAGTGGGTACTTTTTACGTTTACTACAAACAATGGTGGATGCAAATGTAAAAGTATATTTACTATTGTCAGAAGCGGCACAGATAGTATTAAAAACAGAAGTGGATGAAGACTGGCCTCGTGATATTGACGCGCTAAATACATTTTTAGTTTCCCGTTTTAACAGTCAAGAAGGGCAGGTTGTTGCATTGACAGCGAAAGATTGGTTTTCACCTGTAGCATCAGGATCTTCAGCGCCTAAAAAAATGGTTGTTTGCCCATGTAGCTGTGGAACGCTTGCGTCTATTGCACAAGGTTTGTCTAATAATCTTATTGAAAGAGCTGCAGATGTTGTATTTAAAGAAAGAGGTCAGTTGATTGTCATGCCAAGAGAAGCACCATTTTCTACATTGCACTTAAAAAATATGCTCACATTATCTGAGTTAGGCGCAACAGTAATGCCATTAGCTCCAGGTTTTTATCATAAACCAACCACGATCTTGGAGTTACAAGACTTTATGGTTGCTAGAGTGATGGACCATTTAAAGATTGAACACCAAACTAGTAAACGTTGGTGTGAGTAAAAATTCAACAAAAAAAGTGTTATTTGATGGTTATTTAAACGAAATTAAATTAATTATAAAAATAACCATTTAATTACAATAAAACGCTTGCCAATGAGATCATAATCCCTATAATGCGCACCCACAGACACGGGACGGAACGCAAGTTATCCAGCGAGTTTGAGAACAAAATAAGCGCGTTAACTTCTTCTTAACTAAGTTAAAAAGAAAGTTGAAATAAGACGTTGACATTGTTCGAAAGGCGCGTAATATACGCCGCCTAGCCGAAAGGCACGCTCTTTAAC
>NZ_JBAHZA010000037.1:0-1785 GCF_036697365.1 Psychromonas arctica | reverse complement strand
AATAGAGTCAACGCTAATTAATGGAGCTGTAGTATCCACTTCAATCGTAGTGGTTGTGCTGTCCGTATGGCCTGCTTGATCACTCGCTGAAACACTGATCTCAACCTCACCTTCCGCTAAATCAGGCAAGGTATCAGCGGCTAAACTCCAAGTGCCATCGCCGTTATTAACAGCGCTGTAATCAACACCATTCACCGTGACAATGACAGTTGCTGTGTCATCATCAATGCTACCGCTTAGCGCCGGTGACGTATCATTGGTCACTAACGCATCAATACTGACATT
Source organism: Psychromonas arctica (assembly GCF_036697365.1). GTDB lineage: Bacteria > Pseudomonadota > Gammaproteobacteria > Enterobacterales > Psychromonadaceae > Psychromonas > Psychromonas arctica_A. The sequence goes on along the minus strand of NZ_JBAHZA010000037.1, from coordinate 1,500 downwards.
TAAACCAATTGTATCTACTTCAACGGTGCCAGTATTCGTTGCACTATTACCCGCTGCATCACTCGCGGTCACTGTGATAACGGTTTCGCCATCATCCAATGCAGGTAAGGTATTATCCGCTAATGTCCAGGTACCATCAGTATTATTCGTTGCTGTATATTCTTCACCATCCACGGTAACAGTCACCACAACGACTGCGGTTGGATCATCAATTGAGCCAGTGATAGCAGGTGTTGTATCATTGGTAATAATGGAGTCAACTCTTACCACAGGGGCTGTTGTGTCGACTTCAATGGTTGTTGTTGTGCTGTCCGTATGGCCTGCTTGATCGCTCGCCGAGACGTTGATAACAACGTCACCTTCCGCTAAATCAGGTAAGGTATCAGCTGCTAAACTCCAAGTGCCATCGCCGTTATTAGTCGCACCGTATTCAATACCATTAACCACCACAATCACGGTGGCTGTGTCATCATCAATGCTACCGCTTAACGCTGGTGACGTATCATTGGTCACTAACGCATCAATACTCACATTTAAACCAATTGTATCTACTTCAATGGTGCCAGTATTTGTTGCGCTATTACCTGCCGCATCGATTGCTGTCACTGTGATAACGGTTTCACCATCATCTAATGTTGATAAGGTGTTATCCGCTAAAGACCAGGTTCCATCCGCATTGTTGGTTGCTTGGTATTCGATGCTGTCCACGGTTACCACAACGGCGGCCGTTGTGTCATCAACATTACCCGTTAACACTGGCGTGTTGTCAGTTGTAATAATAGAGTCAACGCTAATTAATGGAGCTGTAGTATCCACTTCAATCGTAGTGGTTGTGCTGTCCGTATGGCCTGCTTCATCGCTCGCCGAGACGTTGATAACAACGTCACCTTCCGCTAAACCAGGTAAGGTATCAGCTGCTAAACTCCAAGTGCCATCGCCGTTATTGACAGTCGTGTAGTCAATACCATTGACAGTAACAATCACAGTCGCCGTAGCATCATCAATGCTGCCACTTAACGCCGGTGACGTATCATTCGTTACTAAGGCATCGATACTCACATTTAAACCCGTTGTATCTACTTCAACGGTGCCAGTATTGGTTGCGCTATTACCTGCCGCATCGGTTGCTGTCACTGTAATAACGGTTTCACCATCATCTAATGTTGGTAAGGTGTTATCCGCTAAAGTCCACGACCCATTCGCATTGTTAGTTGCTTCGTACTCGATGTCATTAACTGTCACGATAACTACAGCAGTAGTATCATCAACATTACCCGTTAACATTGGCGTATTATCAGTGGTAGTGAGAGAGTCGACGCTAATTATTGGAGCGGTAGTATCCACTTCAATCGTCGTGGTTGCGCTATCCGTATGGCCCGCTTCATCGCTCGCAGACACACTGATCACAACGTCGCCTTCGGCTAATTCGGCAATCGTATCCGCTGCTAAACTCCAGGTGTTATCGCCGTTATTCACTGCGTTGTAATCAACACCATTGAC
>NZ_JBAHZA010000036.1:0-1970 GCF_036697365.1 Psychromonas arctica | reverse complement strand
TGTATTTCGCGTTGTGTTCGCAGAGCTTACTTGTGTGGTGAAGATAAATACACCGAAAAATCCTTTGAACATCGCCGTCAGTGGGTTGTTGAGCGAATGCATTACCTCGCTTCTCTTTTTAATATTGATATCTGTGCTTACGCTATCATGTTGAACCATTATCTTCAGGTATTACACCTATATGAACAACGTAAAGAGTGTGCATATAGGTCATAGTTTTTATTTTTAAATAAAATGAATAACCTTATCTCGAAAATTACCTCTGAAGAGTTGATTAAAACTTTCCCATTTTCCATTTGGTAATGCTTCGCAAACATCTACCTTTGAAGGCATATCTCTTAATTTAGTAAATGTTAAATGAAAAAATGAAAAAATGAAAAAATGAAAAAATTTATAGGTGCTAAAACTTAGTTATTTGAAATAGATTTAGTGATTATAAAAGTGAGTAAGACTATTTTTATTATTGGTTGTATTGGGGGATTTTTATTGTTGGACACTCTTTGGGAGGAGGGCTAGCAAGTGCAGGAGTCGGTGTTTCTGGTCATAAAGGTTATACATTTAATGCCGCCGGTTTACATCCTAATACAGTTAAAAATTTTGGTGGACTAGCTAACGATAAAATATCTGAATTAATGGTTTCTCAATCAGTTACTGGTGAGTTTTTAACTGGAGCACAAAAATATGGAAATGTAGCATTATCAGCTATGTCTGGTTACATTGGAAATGCCTTAGGTGGCCCATTAGCTGGTATTGCTGCAATGGCAGCTAAAGGGCTTCTCGCTAATGTACCTGAAGCATTAGGTGAAATGAAATCATTACCGGGTACCGGATTCAACCCCATAGAACGTCATGGTATGAATCAAGTAATCGCAGGAATTGGATCACAAAAAGATGAAGATATTAAAATCTTAGAAAATTATGGTGGTACTTATAATGGATATTAAAAGAAAGCTATTGAGAAAGATCAGATTTTTTAATCGATCGATATTTATTTTAAGCCTGTGCTTTACGAGTGCATGTTGTTTTGGAGATAAAATGAAAATAAGTAATTACTTTGATAATAATATGGCCTTACTACTTAATGAAATCGAAAAGGGTAATAAATTCACATCTGAACAGCTGATAAAAGATGGCTCTAATTTAAATAGTTATGGAAAAGAAGGAGTTACACCTCTCTTCTTACTTATAATAAATAAAGACCTTGATGCAATTGAACTTGCATTGGAACTTGGAGCTGATCCTAATTTCATTTCTGGCAACAATGATCACCCTATTGCTTATATCGTTGGTGATGGTGATGATCATATTTTAAAATTACTTCTTAAGTATGGCGGAAACCCAAACGCTGTTGACCATAATGCTTATCCTGTTATTTTTAGAGCAATTGGTCATGATAATTGGAACCATATTAACATTTTATTAAAAGCTGGTGTGGATTTGAATTTAACTAATAAAGCTAATGATAATTCAGCTTTATATTCAACTTCACTCAATAAATTTGAATTTACTTTTAGATTAATTGAATTAGGTGCAGATTATCACAAGCCTAATAAAGTAGGCGCCACTATTGCTAATAGAATAGAAAAAAAATTATCTAGAAACCTTCTCAGTCCCGAATTTGAAGCTTATGGCTGGGCTATTAAAACAAAAGAGCTTTTGATTAGTAAAGGTGTTAGGTTCCCTCCATATTCACCTAAAGAAGTACGTGAAAGAATAAAAAATGGTGAATCTATCAATTAAATAGGTAGATTCTATTAGGATTTTTAAAGTTGAGAGGTAGCTATGGCGCAACCAGCAGCCACAATCGGTAGTTTACATGTATGCCCGAAAACAACAGGTACAGTCCCTCATGTTGGAGGAAGATCTGGGAAGATCTGGACACCGACACCCAATAATTTGAATAATTGCCATCGTTAAACTATCTTTTATAAATGCGTGTTTTTGCATTTAGGAGGTAGTTTATTATGACT
>NZ_JBAHZA010000035.1:0-2030 GCF_036697365.1 Psychromonas arctica | reverse complement strand
ATCATTTGTCGAGTATCCTACCGGGCTTTTCACAAATGAATCGTTAACTTTAAGGAGTGCATAGTGGCCCGTATCGCTGGCATTAACGTTCCTGATCATAAGCATGCAGTTATCGCATTAACTGCTATTTTTGGCATCGGCAAGACTCGTTCACAAATTATTTGTGCACAGTCAGGCGTAGCTGAAACTACTAAGCTTAAAGATCTGGATGAAACACAAATCGAAGCTCTTCGTACAGAAGTAGCTAAATTCGCCGTTGAAGGTGATTTACGTCGTGAAGTATCTATGAGCATCAAGCGTCTTATGGACCTTGGTTGTTACCGTGGACTTCGTCACCGTCGCAGCTTACCTCTACGTGGACAGCGTTCTAAAACGAATGCTCGTACTCGTAAAGGTCCGCGTAAAGCAATTAAGAAATAGGGTAAGAGATAATGGCTAAAACACCAACTCGTGCTCGCAAGCGCGTTAAAAAGCAAGTTGCTGATGGTATGGCTCACATCCATGCTTCTTTCAACAACACAATCGTAACTATTACAGACCGTCAAGGTAATGCTCTTTCTTGGGCTACTGCAGGTGGTTCTGGTTTCCGTGGTTCTCGTAAATCTACTCCGTTCGCTGCACAAGTTGCTGCTGAACGTGCTGCTGAAGCAGCTAAAGAGTACGGTCTTAAAAACGTTGAAGTTTTTGTAAATGGACCAGGACCTGGTCGTGAATCTTCGATTCGCGCACTAAACGCGGCGGGTTTCCGTGTAACTAATATTACTGACGTTACACCGATCCCTCATAATGGTTGTCGTCCACCAAAGAAACGTCGCGTTTAATCGCAACTTTCTAAGGTAATTGGAGAAAGAACAATGGCAAGATATTTAGGTCCTAAGCTTAAGCTTAGCCGTCGTGAAGGAACTGATTTATTCTTAAAATCAGGTGTCCGCGCGATCGATTCTAAGTGTAAGATCGAAAATGCACCAGGTGTACACGGTGCACGTAAACCACGTCTATCAGACTACGGTTTACAATTACGTGAAAAGCAAAAAGTACGTCGTATGTACGGTGTATTAGAAAAGCAATTCCGTAACTACTATAAAGAAGCTGCTCGTTTACAGGGCAACACTGGCGAAAACTTACTTCAACTTCTTGAAGGTCGTTTAGACAATGTTGTATACCGCATGGGCTTTGGCGCAACACGTGCTGAATCACGTCAACTAGTTAGCCATAAAGCTATTCTAGTGAACGGTAAAGTTGTAAATATCCCTTCATTCAACGTTAAACCTAGCGACGTTATCGCGATCCGTGAAAAAGCTAAAAAGCAATCACGTATTGGCGCTGCATTAGAAATCGCTGGTCAACGTGAAGCCCTAGCTTGGGTAGAAGTTGATACAACGAAGATGGAAGGCGAATTTAAGCGTCAACCTGAACGTTCAGATTTATCTGCTGAGATTAACGAACAGTTAATCATCGAGCTTTACTCTAAGTAAAGTTAACTGTTAAGAGAGGGCACAAATGCAGGGTTCTGTAATTGATTTTCTAAAACCAAGATTAGTTGATATCGAACAAGTTTCAACAACTAGAGCAAAAGTGGTTCTTGAGCCACTAGAGCGTGGCTTTGGCCATACTTTGGGTAATGCTCTTCGTCGTATTTTGTTATCATCTATGCCGGGAACGGCGGTGACAGAAGTCGAAATTGATGGTGTACAACATGAGTACAGCACAAAAGAAGGCGTTCAAGAAGATATCCTAGAGATTCTTCTTAACCTTAAAGGTCTAGCTGTAAAGCTTGAAGGTAAAAATGAAGTTTTAGTTAGTTTAACTAAATCTGGCGCTGGTCCTGTTACTGCAGGCGACATCATTCATGATGGTGATGTAGAGATAGTCAACCCAGAACATGTGATCTGTAATTTAACAGGCAATGCTGAAATCAGCATGCGTATTAAAATTGAATCAGGTCGCGGTTATGTTCCAGCTTCATCTCGTATTCATAGCGAAGAAGATGAGCGTCCAATTGGTCGTCTATTAGTAGATGCGACTTTCAG
>NZ_JBAHZA010000034.1:0-2042 GCF_036697365.1 Psychromonas arctica | reverse complement strand
TCAGTCACCGCGCCGGTCGCATCGCCAGCTACGATAGATAAATCATCGACACCATTAATGGTAATAACAATCTCTTGCTCAACACCATCGCTGGTAATAACAGTGATGGTATCGGTGAGTGACTCACCATCATCTAATGATTGGATCGCCGCTTGCGTGTTATCCGCGGCGTATGTCCAGTTACCATCGGCATCAATAGTAATATCACCGTAAGTACCGTTAATTGTTTCAGCAGTAAAGGTTGTGGTATCTGAGCTATCAACATCGCTTAGCGATAATGTACCTGACGTGCTTAACGTCGCGGCATCATCTTCAGTCACCGCGCCGGTCGCATCGCCAGCTACGATAGATAAGTCATCCATGCCGTTGATGGTAATGACAATCTTTTGTTCAACACCATCGCTAGTCATCACAGTGATGGTATCGGTGAGTGACTCACCATCATCTAATGATTGGATCGCTGCTTGCGTGTTATCCGCGGCGTATGTCCAGTTACCGTCGGCATCAATAGTAATATCGCCGTAAGTACCGTTAATTGTTTCAGCAGTGAAGGTTGTGGTATCTGAGCTATCAACATCGCTTAGCGATAATGTACCAGTCGTACTTAACGTCGCAGCATCATCTTCAGTGACCGCACCCGTTGTATCACCAGCTACGATAGATAAATCATCCATGCCGTTGATGGTAATAACAATCTCTTGTTCAACACCATCGCTAGTCATCACAGTGATGGTATCGGTGAGTGACTCACCATCATCTAATGATTGGATCGCTGCTTGCGTGTTATCCGCGGCGTATGTCCAGTTACCGTCGGCATCAATAGTAATATCGCCGTAAGTACCGTTAATTGTTTCAGCAGTGAAGGTTGTGGTATCTGAGCTATCAACATCGCTTAGCGATAATGTACCAGTCGTACTTAACGTCGCAGCATCATCTTCAGTGACCGCACCGGTTGTATCGCCAGCAACAATAGATAAATCATCCATGCCGTTGATGGTAATAACAATCTCTTGTTCAACACCATCGCTGGTCATAACAGTGATGGTATCGGTGATCGACTCGCCGTCATCTAATGATTGAATCGCCGCTTGCGTGTTATCCGCCGCGTATGTCCAGTTGCCGTCGGCATCAATAGTAATATCGCCGTAAGTACCGTTAATTGTTTCAGCAGTAAAGGTTGTGTTGTCTGAACTATCAACATCGCTTAGCGATAATGTACCAGTCGTGCTTAACGTCGCGGCTTCATCTTCAGTCACCGCGCCGGTCGCATCGCCAGCTACGATAGATAAATCATCGACACCATTAATGGTAATAACAATCTCTTGCTCAACACCATCGCTGGTCATAACAGTGATGGTGTCGGTGATTGACTCACCTTCATCTAAAGATTGGATCGCTGCTTGCGTGTTATCCGCCGCGTATGTCCAGTTACCATCGGCATCGATAGTGATTGCACCATAAGTACCTGACACAGTCTCAGCAGTGAAAGTTGTGGTGTCTGAGCTATCGATATCGCTTAGCGATAATGTACCAGTCGTGCTTAACGTCGATGCATCATCTTCAGTCACTTCGCCGGTCGCATCGCCAGCTACGATAGATAAGTCATCCACACCATTAATGGTAATTACAATCTCTTGTTCAACACCATCGCTGGTCATAACTGTGATGGTATCAGTAAGCGACTCACCGTCATCTAATGATTGGATCGCTGCTTGCGTGTTATCCGCTGCGTATGTCCAGTTGCCATCAGCGTCGATAGTAATATCGCCGTAAGTGCCGTTAATTGTTTCAGCAGTGAAGGTTGTGGTATCTGAGCTATCAACATCGCTTAGCGATAATGTACCTGATGTGCTTAACGTCGCGGCTTCATCTTCAGTCACCGCGCCCGTTGTATCGCCAGCTACGATAGATAAGTCATCCACACCATTAATAGTAATAACAATCTCTTGTTCAACACCATCGCTGGTCATAACAGTGATGGTATCGGTGATTGACTCGCCGTCATCTAAAGATTGGATCGCCGCTTGCGTGTTATCCGCCGC
>NZ_JBAHZA010000033.1:0-2303 GCF_036697365.1 Psychromonas arctica | reverse complement strand
GCGGTGGTATTAACCCAAGCGGGTGCTGAACTAGTCAACAGTGGTCAAGAGTTACCAGCGTTTACCTTGATTCCAAACGATGGCACGACAGATGGGGAGACGGTAAATGTTGATCCAAGTGTGGATACCGTTAATGACGCCCCAGAAATTATTAACCTAGTAAGCAATGACTTTATTGAAGATGACGGCAGCGCGGTTGAAGGTGCTGAAGTCGCGACATTCGAGACTTTCGATGAAGACGGTGATGATGTCACGGTCACCTTAAGCGATACCGTTAACTATGCATTAGTTGATGGTGCGGTGGTATTAACCCAAGCGGGTGCTGAACTAGTCAACAGTGGTCAAGAGTTACCAGCGTTTACCTTGATTCCAAATGATGGCATGACAGATGGTGATACGGTAAGCGTTGATCCAAGTGTTACCACAGTCAATGATGCCCCAGAAATTATTAACCTAGTTAGCAATGACTTTACTGAAGACGATGGTAGTGCCGTTGAAGGTGCTGAAGTCGCTACATTCGATACCTTCGATGAAGACGGTGATAATGTCGTGGTCACCTTAAGCGATACCGTTAACTATGCATTAGTGGATGGTGCGGTGGTATTAACCCAAGCGGGTGCTGAACTAGTCAATAGCGGACAGGACTTACCTGGATTCACACTGGTTCCAAGCGATGGCTCGACAGATGGTGAGGCGGTAAGCGTTGATCCAAGTGTTACAACTGTAGATGATCTTACTAATGTTGAGACTGATACGGCTTCTACAAATGAAGATACTCCAATTGTTATTGATGTTTTAGCTAATGATACAGATGAAGAAGGCATTGTTTCTCCTGTTGCATCGGTTAATGATGGTGAAAATGGCACTGTAACGATCAACGATGATGGTACGGTTACTTATTCCCCTAATACTAATTTCAACGGTAGTGATAGTTTTACTTATACTAATGAAGATGGAACCACCGAGACTGTAAATATCAACGTAAATCCTATTAATGACCAGACTGAGATAACCGTTGGCAGCGATGATAGTGATACTAGTGATTTAACAGAAGATCTTGAGGTTGCTACTGATGGTAAACTAACTGATAGTGGAACGTTAACTTTTACTGATGTAGATATTGAAGATAGCAGTAATTTTGTACCGTCAGTTGAGTTCACACCTGCTAATGAGGGTGATATTGCTTTAGGTGAAATGACTATTAATTCTGACGGTGAATGGTCTTATGAAGTTGATAATAGTGTTGTACAAAATTTAGCAGAGGGAGAAATACTAACAGAAGTTTACACTATTTCGTTAAATGGTGTTAAACAGAATATTACTGTAACCATCAACGGTGTCGATGATTTATCAGTTGTTTCTGGTGATGCAACTGGCGCAGTGACTGAAGATAATGCCGCAACGTTAAGCACGTCAGGTACATTATCGCTAAGCGATGTTGATAGCTCAGATACCACAACCTTTACTGCTGAAACAATTAACGGTACTTACGGTGATATTACTATCGATGCTGATGGCAACTGGACATACGCAGCCGATAATACGCAAGCAGCGATCCAATCATTAGATGACGGTGAGTCGATCACCGATACCATCACTGTGATGACCAGCGATGGTGTTGAACAAGAGATTGTAATTACCATCAATGGTGTGGATGACTTATCTATCGTAGCTGGCGATGCGACTGGCGAAGTGACTGAAGATGATGCATCGACGTTAAGCACGACTGGTACATTATCGCTAAGCGATATCGATAGCTCAGACACCACAACTTTCACTGCTGAGACTGTGTCAGGTACTTATGGTGCAATCACTATCGATGCTGATGGTAACTGGACATACGCGGCGGATAACACGCAAGCAGCGATCCAATCATTAGATGACGGCGAGTCAATCACCGATACCATCACAGTTATGACCAGCGATGGTGTTGAACAAGAGATTGTTATTACTATTAATGGCATGGATGATTTATCTATCGTGGCTGGCGACACAACCAGCGCCGTAACTGAAGATGATGCCGCGACGTTAAGTACGACAGGCACATTATCACTAAGCGATATCGATAGCTCAGACACCACAACCTTTACTGCTGAAACAATTAACGGTACTTATGGTGAAGTCACTATCGATGCCGACGGTAACTGGACATACGCCGCGGATAACACGCAAGCGGCTATCCAATCATTAGATGACGGCGAGTCGATCACCGATACCATCACTGTTATGACCAGCGATGGTGTTGAACAAGAGATTGTTATTACTATTAATGGTGTGGATGACTTATCTATCGTAGCTGGCGA
>NZ_JBAHZA010000032.1:0-2416 GCF_036697365.1 Psychromonas arctica | reverse complement strand
GCAGGCTGAAGCCAGCGCCCCTCATATCAAGCTGCGCTTGATGGCTGCCGCTTCTAACTTCGCGTTTAACTGTGACTCATACGAAATACCTCCTAGCTTTTTATCGATATCAATGAAAATTACGACACATCTTTTCGGGGCGCTGACTTTAGTCTGCAGTGTTTTATTTTATGTGTTGATCTTTAGTATTTTGAATTGTGTACTAGTTCGCTTTGCTTACGTAATGAATCGTCATATGCGATATCTCGCATACTGGCAGACTAAAGCCAGCGCCCCTCATATCAAGCTGCGCTTGATGGCTGCCGCTACTAACTTCGTGTTTAACTATGACTCATACGAAACACCTTCTGGCTTTTTATCGATATCAATGAAAGCTACGACACATCTTTTTGGGGCGCTGGCTTCAGCCTGCTTGTTTTATTTTGTGTGTGTTGACTTTGGGGTTATTGATTTGTAATTGAAAAAAACTAAAAAACTAAAAAACTAAAAAACTAAAAAACTAAAAAACTAAAAAACTAAAAGCCAACACAAAAAGATCTGCAGGCTAAAGCCAGCGCCCCGGATATCAAGCTGCGCTTGATAGCTATCGCTATTTTTTGTGTTTGTTTGCATGTATTACGAAGAATCTTCTGGCTTTGTTACTTATGTTTTTGATAAATATTACGACACATTTATTGAGTTTTATCGATATCAATGAAAGCTACGACACATCTTTTCGGGGCGCTGACTTTAGTCTGCAGTGTTTTATTTTGTGTGTTGATTTTAATTTTTAGCGTTCTGATGTTGTGTATTTCGCTTCGCTTACGTAATGAATCGTCATATGCGATATCTCGCATTCTGGCAGACTAAAGCCAGCGGCCCTCATATCAAGCTTCTCATTTGTGTTTATTTCTTAATTTAACGAAACAATTGTAGTTTTATTATTTATATTATCTATAAAAGTTACGAAGCATGTTTTGACCTTGGGGCGCTGGGCGAATTAGGTGAGAGCCTAGTATTATGAGCGGAAGAGCCCTGTGATTCCTTTTTTTAGCCTGCTTCTTTTAGTTTTATGTGTAGGTGTTAATTGATTTCTCTAATTGCCATTAGATTGATGATAAATAGAGTCCTTTAGTCTTGTTTTTATTGTGCTTCTACTTCAATATACTGGCACGAAATTTCATTCATAAAGGAAGTACCTCATGACAACTAAAACAATTATTAATACTGAAAAAGCGCCTGCGGCAATTGGTCCTTATTCACAAGCTAATCAATTAGGTAATTTAGTATTCACTTCTGGTCAAATCCCATTAGATCCTGTTTCAATGGAAGTTGTTGCTGGTGGCGTTACTGAGCAAGCTGAGCAAGTAATGAAAAACTTAATGGCTGTATTAGAAGAAGCGGGTGCTTCTGCAAAGACTGTTGTTAAAACAACTTGTTTCATTAAAGATATGAATGACTTTGTTGCTTTTAATGAAGTTTACGGTAAGTACTTTGCTGAATTAGCACCTGCTCGTTCATGCATCGAAGTTGCACGTTTACCAAAAGACGTATTAGTTGAAGTTGAAGCTGTTGCTTACACTGCTTAAAGGCTAATTATGTCTGACTCTCAGGATATTAAATTTTCTTTGCTAGTAACGGGTAATCCAGCGAGCGATCAAAGTGCGTCGACGGCGTTACAGTTTTGCGAGGCTGCCTTATCTGCTGGGCATCATATTTCAGGTGTATTTTTTTACTTGGATGGTGTGTTAACTGCAAGTCATTTAATTAGTCCTGCCAGCGATGAGGTGAATTTGCCTGATCGCTGGGCTGCTTTAGCAACCCAATATAACTTTCCATTAGAAGTTTGTGTCTCAGCCTCTTTACGTCGCGGTATTGTTAATGAGACTGAAGCTATGCAGTTAGATTTACAGCATTACAACCTTAAAGCACCGTTTGTGTTGAGTGGGTTAGGGCAGTTGGCTGAATTATCTGCTAGTTGTGACCGACTAATACAGTTTTAAGGGACGTTATATGGAAAAGAAAATTGGTATTGTTAATCGCCAAGCGCCACATGGTCGCAGCGATGCGCGTGAAGCGTTAGATTTAACGTTAGCGTTATCGGCTTATAATGAGTCGCTTAGTGTTTTTTTTATAGGTGATGGGGTTTATCAGTTATTAAAAAAGCATCAAGCCAGTCGTATTTTACAAAAAGACTTTCAACCTATGTTGAAGATGTTTGAGCTCTACGATATTGAACAGGTTTATATTTGTGCCAATTCGCTTGCCCAACGTAATATTTCAGTAGAACAATTAGTTATTAAAACTGAGTTATTAAGTACTGAAGAGATTAAGCAGTACCTCGCTGAACAAGATCAATTAATGAGTTTTTAAATGATATTACATACGGTTAGTCGTTCTCCTTTTAGTTCTTTTGCATTATCTGACTGTATTAAGC
>NZ_JBAHZA010000031.1:0-5101 GCF_036697365.1 Psychromonas arctica | reverse complement strand
GCAGGCTGAAGCCAGCGCCCCAAAAAGATGTGTCGTAGCTTTCATTGATATCGATAAAAAGCCAGAAGGTGTTTCGTATGAGTCATAGTTAAACGCGAAGTTAATAGCGGCAGCTATCAAGCGCCCCTTAAAAGATGTGTCGTCATTTCCATTGATATCGATAAAACCAAAACAAGCAGGCTAAAAAAGGAATCGCAGAGCTCTTCCGCTCATAATACTAGGCTGTCACCTAATTCGCCCAGCGCCTCGGAAAAATGTGTCGTAACTTTCATTAATCACCATAAAACCAAAGCCTTATAATCCTTCATAAACCTTAATAGCTTCTTGTAGATTATCGTAAAATATCATTTCACCTTGATGTAAGATGATTGCACTATCGCAGAACTCTTCTATCTCTTTTATATCGTGGCTGACCATAATCACATTGGCGGTTTTGCGTTTATCTAACAACGCTTGGCGGGCTTTTTTACGAAATTTTTGATCGCCTACAGAAGTAGCTTCATCGATAAGATACACTTCAAAGTCAATGGCAATACAACAACCAAAAGCTAAACGAGAACGCATCCCGCTTGAATAACTTTTCACAGGCAAATCATACTTAATACCTAATTCGGCGAACTGCTTTACCTTCTCTTCATACTCATCAAGATTCTCAACGCCATTCACTCGACCAATAAAGCGTGTATTTTCACGCCCGGTCATTTGAGGATGTATACCAGACGCTAAAGCGACCGGCCATGAGATAGCTTTATCAGTTACCACTTTACCTTTATTAGGATACTCACTGCCCGCTAGAATCCTAAACAAGGTTGATTTACCCGCACCATTCGATCCTAAAATACCGATGTTATGCCCATCAGGAATAGTAAAATTGATATCCTTGAAGATATATTGAGGGCCTAAATCAGAAGGATAATACTTAGTGAGGTTTTGTAATGTAATCATAGGTTGGCATAAAACTTTGTTAAAAAGTGGACGGTTAGCTTATCGTTATTAGCAAACAGGAGCAAGATAACGATAAACAAAACATCAGCACATTGTTAACAATGACACGCTTTTAAGCGCGTCATATTAACTCACAAAGCTATCGTTCAAAAACGAATTTAGACACATTTTCTTGCAGTTTTTTAGCAATAGTAATTTGCGAAATAGCCTCATGCTTAGCAGACTCCGCTTGACTGTTTGTTTCATTGGCTAACATCGCAATCTTGTTAATATTCTTATCTAATTCAGTCACAGTTACCGCTTGCTCTTCAGTTGCAGTAGAGATCAAGTAACTTAAATCTTGTACTTCAGACATTTTGCTTTCAAAACTCGCAATAATCTCATCGGCTAATTTAGCTTGTTTAAGACTCTCATTCACCAAACCTTCGCTCTTAGTGGTCGCTTCAACCGTTAACTTAGAATCTAATGTCATTGCTGATATTTTTTGTTGAATCTCTAACGTCGACACTTGAGTACGAGTCGCTAATGTCCGGACCTCATCGGCGACCACTGAGAAACCTCTCCCCTGATCACCCGCTCGCGCAGCTTCAATCGCCGCATTCAAAGCTAACAAATTGGTCTGGTCTGCAATTTCAGTAATGGTATCGACAATATCCTCAATACTTTTAACGCCATTGTGTAAATCATTAATCGCCGATAAAGTCACTTTAGTCTGTGAAGCGACTTGCTCAATACTCTTATGATTATCTAATACACGTTGACGACCACTCTTAGATAACTCAACTGCATTAACAACTGCTTCATGGGTTTTTTCTGTGTGTTGAGCCACTTCATTAGCCGTAGAGCTCATCTCCACTAGCGCAGTCGCGACCATATTAAGTTCATCTTTTTGCTGATTAACGATTTCTAACGTTCCTGTTGAACTATCAACAACAGAATCAACAGACGCCTCCACTTGTTTAGAAGAATCTTCAATATTCAACACCGTTTGTTTCAAGTTGTTAATTACTTTGCTCAAGTAGTTATTCAACTGTCCAAATTCATCATTAGATTCAGAAGGTGGAATATTGCGCAACACGCCTTTAGATAAAGCGTCTAACTCTCCCATAAATTGTTTTATCGCATTACGTATTAAGCGTGTCATCGTCACAGACAACACCACGATGCCCAACAAAATAAACACACCAACAATAATACTAAAATCGTTTTGGCTTTGCGTGCTGCTGTTTATCTCACTCGCTAATTTACGGTTTTGAGCAAAAGACTTATCTAATAACAAACCTGTTAACGTACTGGCATTATTTGTTTCTGCCTGCAGCGTCGCAAAATCAGCTTGCTGCTGTTTAATCAGTGCAAGTCGTTGCTCTTGAATCGCTAATAATCCTGTATCGCCTTCAATAGCATCTAACAACGACAATGTTAATTCAGATAGCTGACGCACAAAGCTTTGATAAAAAGCATCGTTTGACGCAAAAATAAGAGAAGGTAAAAGTGTTGAATGTTGATTCTGCCAGTTAACAAACTGAGCACGACTAACGTTTAAATCTTCTAGTGACGTTGCATTGGCCGTTTTTTCAATGATGAGCATCCCCGCAATCACCGAACCGTTAACTTCATTAACAATAGAAATGGTCGCTTCATCTTCAAGTTCAATTAAAGTATCAGATAACAGCGGCGCAATTTTCTCTAACAATGTATCTAACGTCATCGTTATTTCATGCGCTTTCTCAACGGCATCAACGACTTTGGCTTGTTTATCAATGAGCAAAGTTGATTGAACATCAACTGTCTGCATATTGTGGTTAAGTTGCAACAAAGTATCGTCAACGATACCAGAAAACTCACTGCTCAATTGCAGCTCATCAAACTCTTTAAGTGTTGTTGCAATCAACTGATTATTTGCACTTAACTGACTTGCAGTCTCTTTATATTCATTAGGCGTATGGCTAGATAATAACTTTAAGATCAATGGTTCAGTGGCATTCACTAATTCATTAGTCTTAGAGGAGTAGCTAATAACAGGTGCAGATTCGTTATTAATCAGAGTTAAACCTGCAATAACTTGCTTACCATTAATAAAGCTAAACAGCACCATACCAATAAAAAGCACACCAATTAATGTGAAGCTTAAAATGATCTTAGTGGAGAGGTTAATATTAAAAATTTTCATAAATCCGTTTCACCTGCTAGTAGTATCCATTTCCATTATAGACACTTTTTAATGATACTATTGGACTACATTTTTTATGTTTTGTAAATTCAAACATCATAAAACTATAACCAATTGATTAGTATGTGTAATCTTGGGTATTATACTAAAACACTAAATAATAAGCTGTGAATAAGCACACATTGCACTATTTTTAAGCTTTGAATTTATAATAGCAGTGCTATTATTTTGTTAATTAAACAAGTTCTTTACCTTAATTTGTGCATCACATTTCCAGGATGGAAACATAATGAAAAAAGCCTATACCTTTATACTTAGTCTGTTAACTCTAGGGTTCAGCACCAATGTATTATCAGTCGATCTAAATATCGCGACAGTAAATAACGCGCATATGATGGAGATGAAAGCACTTACTCCGGAGTTTGAAAAGGATAACCCAGACATCAAACTAAAATGGCATATCTACAATGAAGGTAGCTTACGCATGCGTGCGATTGCTGATATCGCTTCTGCAGGTGGTCATTATGACGTAGTGACAATTGGCTTATATGAAACACCAATTTGGGCACAACGTAACTGGTTAATCCCGCTTGAACCAGAAGCTAGCTACGATGAAAACGATCTGTTACCAGCCATCAAATCTGGCTTATCATATAAAGGTGAACTTTACGCAGCCCCATTCTACGGCGAAAGCTCAATGTTGATGTATCGTAAAGACATCCTACAAAAAGCAAATATTGAATTTAAAAGTAGACCAAATTGGACTGACATTGAAAAAGCCGCAAAAGCGGTGCACGATCCTGACAACGAAGTTTATGGGATCTGTTTACGCGGCAAACCAGGCTGGGGCGATAATATGGCCTTAGTTTCAACTATCGCCAATAGTTTTGGTGGACGTTGGTTTGACATGAATTGGCAACCAGAAGTGAATAGCTCAGCATGGAACAGAGCAGTGAGCTTCTATGTAGATTTACTAAATAACTACGGGCCACCGAACCCAGACCAAAACAGCTTCACTGAAATACTATCATTATCTCGCGATGGTAAATGTGCCATGTGGGTAGATGCATCCATTGCAGCTTCATTTTTAATGGATGAAAAACAAAGTAAATACTCTGAATTATGGTCTTATACTGAAGCGCCTTATCAAGTGACTACTCGTGGAGCGAGTTGGTTATGGTCTTGGTCATTAGCCATTCCTAAAGCATCAAACAACGTAGACGCAGCGAAAAAGTTTATTAGTTGGGCAACCTCTAAGCAATACATCAAGAAAGTTGCAGATAAAAACGGATGGGCAAATATCCCTACCGGAACCCGCTCTTCAACTTACAGCAACTCAGATTATATTAACGCTGTTGGTGATTTTGCTAAAGCCGAACTAGCCGCACTAAACGGTATCGATCCAGAAAATAACACTTTCTACCCATCACCTTACTCAAGTGTACAATTTGTGCCTATCCCAGAGTTTGTATCGATAGCAGGTTTCGCAGGTCAGAAGATCACCGAAGCATTACAAGGCAAAATAAGCGTAGAGCAAGCTTTAGACAGCAGTCAAAAAATTGCCACCCGTGAAATGCGTCGAGCCGGCTACTAACCACCAGCCAACAATCGGAAAGCATGGCGTCAAATACAACGTCATGCTTTTCACACAACCAAAGTAAAAGAAGCAGCGCAGCTATCAAGCAAAGCTTGATTTCGGGCCGCTGGGCGAATTAACCGACAGGTTAGTCTTATGAGCGGGTAAGCTCTGCGCACCCTTTTTTCAGCTTGCCAGTATGCGAGTCATCGCATACAACGATTAACCACCATGAGCAAAGCGAACCAACATGCATTTCACAACATAAAACATTAAAATCAAAACAAGCAGGCTAAAGCCAGCAGATTTTTTGTGTTGGTTTTTAGGTTTTTTCTATCTTTTCAATTACAAAGTAATAACCCCAAATTCAACACACAAAATAAAACACTGCAGGCTGAAGCCAGCGCCCC
>NZ_JBAHZA010000030.1:0-6610 GCF_036697365.1 Psychromonas arctica | reverse complement strand
AGTTTATGCTGCTCCAAATCTTTATGGTGAAGATCCTGCTGTACAAGTCTCAGCGACTCGTGGTGCTAAAGTTGAGTTATCTACTTTAGACAAAGTACAAGATATCCTTAAACAGAATAATATTTCACCAAAATCTACCGTGTTAGAAGATGGACAAATTCTTGTTAGATTGACTTCAAGTGAAGATCAATTATTAGCTAGCGAAGCAATCAGTGCCAACATTGGTGATGGCTTTGTAACAGCCCTTAACTTAGCGGCTGCAACACCAGGATGGTTAGAAGCTATTGGTGGTGGACCATTAAAATTAGGCCTAGATCTACGTGGCGGTGTGCACTTCTTAATGGAAGTTGACATGGACGAAGCGATCAGCAAAGAGCAAGATCAGCTAGTTCAAGATTTACGCTCTGAATTGCGTGAACAAAAAATCCGTTATCGTGGTATTGAAAAAGCATCAACACAAACGGGCGTGATTGTTCGTTTTACTTCTCAAGATATCTTAGATGATGCTGTTGATTACTTGAAACCACTAAATCCAGGTTATAGTTTTGCTGAAAAAGAGACGGGTGGTACTTTCTACCTAACCGTTAGCATGACAGATGAAAAACTGAAGTCTGCAAAAAATGATGCATTGGAGCAAAACTTAAGTATTTTACGTAACCGTGTTAATGAATTAGGTGTCGCTGAACCATTAGTACAACGTCAAGGCGAAGATCGCATTGTAGTTGAACTGCCAGGTATTCAAGATACTGCTCGTGCTAAAGAAATTTTAGGTGCGACAGCAACGTTAGAATTCCATGCGGTTGACTCTGATACTGATGTGTCTGATGCATTAGCGGGTCGAATTCCTGCATCTTCTGCGTTATATAAAGAGCGTGATGGTTTACCTGTTGTTGTTAAGAAGAAAATCATCTTAACTGGTAACCACATTGTTGATGCACAATCCGGTGCAGATGAATATGGTCGTGCACAGGTTAATATTTCTTTAGATTCTCAAGGCGGCAGTAAAATGTCTCGCTTTACTAAAGATAATATTGGTAAGCCAATGGCAACGTTATTTATTGAGTATTTACCAACGGGTAAGAAAAAAGCCAACGGTAAAGCTGAAACTGAAAAACGAATTGAAGTTGCAAACGTAGCGACTATACAAGCTCAATTAGGTCGTAGCTTCCGTATCACTGGTTTAGATAATACTGCTGAAGCGCATAACTTAGCATTGCTACTTCGTGCAGGTGCTTTAACAGCGCCAATTCAAATTGTTGAAGAGCGTACTATCGGTCCAAGCCTAGGTCAGCAAAACATCGATAATGGTGTTAAAGCGATGATTTATGGCCTATTAGCCGTTGTGATATTTATGCTTATCTACTACCGTAAATTTGGTGTAGTAGCGAATGCTGCGTTGCTTTTAAATCTAGTGATGATTGTTGGTTTCATGTCACTTATTCCGGGGGCTACATTAACGTTACCGGGTATTGCAGGTATCGTGCTAACAATCGGTATGGCGGTTGATGCTAACGTACTTATTTTTGAGCGTATTCGTGAAGAGCTAAAAGCAGGTAAATCTGTTCAGCGCTCAATAAACGAAGGTTACTCAAATGCCTTATCAACTATTGCAGATGCAAACATTACTACCTTTATTACAGCGGTTATCTTATTCGCAGTAGGTACAGGTCCTGTTAAAGGTTTTGCGGTAACACTAGCAATCGGTATCTTAACTTCAATGTTTACATCTATCTTCGGTACACGTGCAATTGTTAATGCCGTGTGGGGTGGACGTAATGACATTAAAAAACTTTCTATCTAAGCAGGGGGCACTATGTTTGAAATAATTAAAACGAAGCAAACTATTGGCTTCATGAAACTTGCAAATCCTGCAACCTGGTTGTCGTTGATACTAGTGATCCTTTCTGTTGTGACGCTAAGCATTAACTGGTTAAATTGGGGATTAGACTTTACTGGTGGTACATTGATTGAAGTAGGTTTTGAACAACCTGCTAACCTTGAGAATGTGCGTACTACTTTAGCTGATGCTGAATTCCCAGATGCAGTTGTTCAACACTTTGGCAGTAGCCATGAAGTGATGGTGCGTTTAGCGCCTCGTGAAGGTGTGAAAGGGCAAGTGATCGGTAACCAAGTGTTAGATGCATTAACAAATGCAGACTTTGGTAACGTAGATATGCGTCGTATCGAGTTTGTTGGTCCAAATGTAGGAGACGAGCTAGCTGAAAATGGTGGTATCGCTATCATTATTGCACTGGTTTGTATCATGTTATACGTAAGTATGCGTTTTGAATGGCGTCTAGCGATGGGCTCTGTATTAGCGCTTGCGCACGATATCATTATTACATTAGGTATTTTCTCGTTATTCCAAATTGAATTTGATTTAACGGTATTAGCAGCGTTACTAGCGGTAGTTGGTTACTCGTTAAATGATACTATCGTAGTATTTGACCGTATTCGTGAAAACTTCCGTTTACTAGCATCAGATACTCCTTCTGATATTGTTGATAAATCTTTAACGCAAACATTGAGTCGCACGATTATTACCTCAGGTACGACTATCTTAACCTTGGTTTCATTGTTTGTAGTGGGTGGCGAGCTTATTCATGGGTTTGCAACTGCGTTATTGATTGGTATTTTTGTAGGTACTTACTCATCTATTTACGTAGCAAGTGCATTAGCCATTAAATTGGGGATTTCTCGTGACCATATGATTCCAGAAGTTGTGGAAAAAGAAGGCGCAGATCAAGATGCCATTATGTAATTGTTAAAGTTATTTTTAACACCTAAAAAGCACTGCATCGCAGTGCTTTTTTGTTATGTAAATATAAAAAATCTGATTGTTTTTAACGTAATTCATTGATTAATTGTTCAATTGTAAGGCTAAAACTTTACATTATCGTAGATATAGTACACTCTTGAAACTCTTGTTTAGAAGGGTTAAATCATGCAAATATCTTTAAAAGCATTATTTTTAGTTTTCTCAGTTGTTACACTCACTGCTTGTTCAAGCTTTAATAATGAAAATGACAGTTACACATTAGCCGCCACGGGACAAGGAAATTCCGTCTTTCCAATTGCAACACCAATACAAGTCACTTACCAAGATGAAGTGAAACTGTTGCGACTTACTCAACTTATTTCAGATAAAGAAAATATCGACGATAAACAACGTGCAGTATTGCTGTATGAGCGTGGTTTAATCTATGATCGTATGGGACTGAGTGCCCATAGCCGTTACGACTTTACACAATCTATTAATTTAGATCCTACTCTTGCTGAATCTTATAATTCATTGGGTGTTTATTTATTAATGGGTGAAGCCTACGATGAAGCCTTTGATGCCTTTGATTCTGCCATTGAATTGTCAGAAAACATGCAATATAGCTATCTTCATCGTGCCATTGGTTTATCATTAGTCGGGCGATTAGATGGTGCTCAACAGGATATAGAGCACTTCTATGACCTTGATAAAAGCGACCCTTATCGTGTGTTGTGGCGCTACATTATCAATTCACAAGTTGATTTAGCTGCTGCACAAACGCAATTAGATAATGTGCAGAAAGCAGATGATGATAAACGCTTTGCTTGGGCGATTGTGGAAGTGATTAATGGTGATTTATCCGAGGAAGACTTTTTCGATAATATTGCTAATGGCATCCAAACTAACGAAGAGTTAGCGCAACGTTTATGCGAGGCTTATTATTACTTAGCACATTGGCACATGAATAATAATGCCTTAGATAAAGGCATCTATTACTTAAAACTGAGTGCTGCGACTAACGTAAAAGACTTTATTGAATATAAATATTCATTAATTGATTTAAATAATATTCAGAAAAAATTACAAGCACAGGTAGCTAAAGTGCAACAGGTAAAAGAACAAGGTACTGCTCAGTAGGCATAGCTTTTAGCCAGTTACTCTTTAGTTAAAAATGCCCATCTTTCGCTCTGACTGATGGGTATTTTACTTTTGGGGATTGATACTTTAACGCCCTAATGTCCCTTTAAAGTCTTCATAACCAAATTCATTTAATACTTCAATTTGTCCATCTACCTTTTCAAAGTAAATACTTGGCATCTTCAGGCCATTAAACCAGTTAAGTTTAACCATGGTATAACCGGCGCTATCTAATAGATGCAATTTTTGACCTATCTGTAAAGGCTGTGCAAATTGTGTCTCACAGAATTGATCGCCAGCTAAACAAGAGCATGAGCCAATTACATAGGGGAATTGACCGTCTTCTGATGCTTCTTTTACTGATGCAGGTTCATTATAAATTAATGTATCCAATCGATGTGCTTCTGTTGCACTATCGACGATGGCGGTTTGCTTTTCATTTTCAACAATATCAATGACGCTCACTACTAGGTCGGCAGTGCGTGTAATGATTGCTTCACCAGGCTCAAGGTAAACTTGCAAATCATGTTTTTCAGAAAAGGCTTTTAAGGCTAAACCAAGCTTTTCAATCGGGTAACCAGGATAAGTAAAAAAGATGCCTCCACCTAAACTTAACCAAGACAATTTATCTAAGTAAGCGGCAAAGGTAATGGAGATATGATCTAATACTTTGATAAACGCATCCACATCTTTATTTTCACAGTTCATATGAAACATAAAACCATCTACTTTATCAGTTACCGATAAGTCTAATAGTGATTGCTTGACCCCTAAACGTGAATATGGGCGTGCAGGGTTTGCTAAGTCTTGACCGGCTACGCTCATTTCAGGATTGATACGTAAACCTAATGATGCATCATCTTTACACTGCTGATAATGGTAATTTAGCTGTGATAATGAGTTAAAGATAATCTTATCTGATAGTGGTTTTACCGCTTCGATATCCGCATCGGAATAACCAACACTATAAGCATGAGTTTCACCACCAAACTTTTCATGTCCTAATCTTACTTCATAGGGCCCTGAGCTGGTTGTGCCGTCTAAATAGGGTTTGATAGTGTCAAAGGTACCCCAGGTTGAAAAGCACTTTAAAGCCAGCACTAATTTAGCGCCTGAGATCTCTTTTAACTGTTTCGCTTTTTCAAGGTTATTAATTAACGCTTGTTCGTTAATCAGGAAGTAAGGTGTGTTTAAACCGTCTTTTGATGATTTATCAAGTACTGTCATAGTCTTTTATTTACTCGGATAAAAAGATGGCGAAGTGAATACTTCGCCATAGTAGATACAAAGGAGTTTTATGGTTACTCAGCAGGTAGTTCCACTACTTCCCAAGTTAAACCAATTGTTGGCATTAGGTCTAAGAAGTGATCTGGGTTTAACTGTTCAACATTAAACAGACCTTTATCACTCCATTTTCCTTGGAAGTAAAGTAATGCCGCAGTGATCGCTGGTACACCGGTTGTGTACGAAATGGCTTGATGCTCTACTTCATTGTATGACGCTTTGTGGTCACAAATGTTGTAGATAAACACACTTTTTGCCGCGCCATCTTTTTTACCACGTAACCAAGTACCGATACAGGTTTTACCTGTGTAACCAGGCGCCAATGATGTTGGGTCCGGCAAGATCGCTTTTAATACTTTTAATGGCTCAACAGTGATGCCATCACAAGTGGTAACTGGTTCAGTGCTTAATAGGCCGATAGTACGCATTACATTGAAGTAGTTTAAGTAGCTGTCTGAGAAGCCCATCCAGAACTCAATACGTTTAGCTGGGATATATTCAGCCATTGAACGTACTTCATCATGGGCCATTGAGTAGACTTTTTGCTTACCGACTACTGGGAAATCAAACTCCATCATACGGCTATGACAAGGCACTTGGTGCCATTGTTTGTCTTCGTAATAGAAAGAGTCGCCTTGGATTTCTAACATGTTGGTTTCAGGATCAAAATTGGTTGCAAACTTCTGGCCGTGATCACCTGCATTAACATCCATTACATCGATGCTGTCAATTTCATCAAATAGGTGTTTGTGTGCATAGGTAGCAAATACACTGACTACTCCAGGATCAAAACCAGCACCTAAAATACCTGTGATACCTGCTTCTTTAAAGCGATCAGCAAAGGCCCATTGTGGGTCGTAAGCTTCTGGTACCTGTTGGCCTGGGCTACATAAATCAGTTGCAACTGACGTGTCTAGGTATGCTGTTTTAGTCTGAACACAAGCTTCCATAATGGCCACGTTAACCCATGGAGGTCCAGCATTAATGACTAGATCTGGCTGTACTTGATTGATTAACGTAACAAGCGCTGCAACATCATCAGCATCTACTTTAACGGCATTGATTGATTTACTACTATCCTTTAGGTTGTTACGACCTTTGATAGAAGTAATGATTTTTTCACACTTAGATAGAGTACGTGAGGCAATAGTCATATCACCGAACACATCGTTATTTTGTGCACATTTGTGTGCTATCACCCATCCTACGCCACCGGCGCCTATTTGTAGTACAGACATATTAATCCCTATATTTAATTCTTTTGTGTATTGCTTAGCTAACTACTATCGTTAAACGGCAGTGTTAGTAATCTCAGTGTTAGTCTGTTGTTAAATTAAAAAGACTGTTAATTTTTTATTGATTGATTAATTGCAGAGCAGTCGTTTCAATCTTAGCGATTAATGAATCGAAATCTGCGCTATTTAAACA
>NZ_JBAHZA010000029.1:0-8100 GCF_036697365.1 Psychromonas arctica | reverse complement strand
TTCTATTGTACTGATTAACCCAGATGGTGAGTTTCATGCTACCTTTAAAGCTGCTCGTAATGCGCAAGGTATTAACCATGTGAATATGGATTTAATGGTCGAAGATATTAAAAAGATTCAAGCTAGCTATCAGGAAAGAAAATTAAATCAATAATGGCTTAATAGACTGTAACCATTAACAATTGCTAATGGTTACTAATTAATATTTATAGTGTTTTTGTCCAAAACAAAGCACTACCAAACTCAGGGTCTAACTGATAATCCGAAAACCCTAATGCTTCATAAGCTTTACAAGCGACTTCATTACCACTCAAAACTTCAAGTGTGATTTTACAACACTCACGAAACTTCGCTAATTCTTCAATTCTTTCAAATAAGTGTTTAGTTAACCCGTTACCTCTGTAGTCAGAATGAACTACTACATCATGTATATTAAACAATGGTTTACAGGCGAAAGTAGAAAAACCTTCAATGGCTGTTAACAAAGCAGCAGGGGTTTCCCCATCAAAAATTAATACAATGAATACGTCCGTTCGCTTCATTAAGCTAGGCACTAAATTTTGTTTAGCATAATCACTAATATCCTTACCGCCACCCATAGGATCGCTGGCATAGTGCGACATTAAACTAAGGTATGCTTTAGCATGTTGAGGGTTGTTCAAGTCTGCAATCAGCGTTTTAGTTTCTAACATAGTCATTCCTTTCATATTATTGATTAATGTAGGCAGTCTAACGAAAGCATTAGGCAGATACTAGAATAGTCGCTCAATAAAGGGAGCTGATGCACTGGATTTGTCCAGTATAGTGTTGGATTTTAACTAAACCTGTTGTTTTATATGAATAAACAGAAAGAAACTTTTAGTCTAATAAATAGAAATTATAAATAATAGTGTCTAAATTTTATTATGGTGTTAGACTTCTAGACATCTAAACGTTTATTTGTAGAGGAAGCTAATATGCCAATTCGTATTCCAGACGATTTACCTGCATCGAGTATTTTAAAATCTGAGAACATCTTTACGATGTCTGAGACACGTGCAAGCCACCAAAATATCCGTCCACTACGCGTATTAATTTTAAACTTAATGCCGAAAAAAATTGAAACAGAAACGCAGTTGATGCGTTTATTGTCTAATACTCCTTTGCAAGTTGATATAGAGCTGTTACGAGTTGATGCACGAGCAAGCCGGAATACGCCACAGAAGCATTTAGATAAGTTTTATGGGGATTTTGAACGTATCAAAGAACAAAAATGGGATGGTTTTATTATTACAGGTGCACCGCTAGGCACTATCCCTTTTGAAAATGTTTATTACTGGGAAAAATTCACTGAAATTGTTGAATGGTCTCGCCATAATGTCACTTCAACATTATTTTTATGTTGGGCCGCACAAGCAGCTTTAAAAATATTTTACGATTTAGACAAAGTGACTCGTGATGAAAAATTATCAGGCATCTATCCACATAAAACACACCACCATCAACATCCTCTAGTACGTGGGTTTGATGATGAGTTTTGGGCTCCATTATCGCGATATGCAGAATTCGATAGTGACAAGATTAAAGAAAAAACTGATCTTACTGTGTTCGCAGATGAGGAGGAAGCAGGAGTTTATTTAGCCGCTAGCCCTGATTGTCGCCAAGTTTATATTACAGGACACCCTGAATATGATGCGACAACTTTACATAATGAATACTTGAGAGATTTAGAAGAAGATTTAGAGCCTGAATTGCCAATTAACTACTACCCTCAAGATGATGAAAATCTGCCTCCACGTGCTATTTGGCGAAGTCATGGTAACTTACTATATAGCAACTGGTTAAACTATTGTGTTTACCAGGTAACACCTTATGATTTGACTGATTTAACCTAGTGATAATGTGATTAAATTAGCTTTAAACATAGTATTTTGGTTTTTTTATAAATTTTTTTATTAAAAAACTAGCGAAACTGAAATCACTTTCTATACTTATTTATGAGTAAGGAAATTACTCTTGTAGCAACAATAGTTATTACAAAATTAATTAAGGAAAATAGGTTTATAAAGAGAGTTTGTTTATCACAACAGACTTTTTAAATACGTTAATAAATAAATTTTATAATTTAATCAATATATTATGGAGGTACAGTTATTTTTTCTTATTATTCGTACCGGTGCATGAACAATCAACTATTATTGAGTTATTAATATAAATACTCACCCGCTCGCAGAGCAACTAAGTTGGTTTTGATTTGATTGATACCGGTTGTACTCATTGACACTGGAGGTTTGATTATTATTAGTTTTTATAGTTTGCTTAAAAGCGGATGTCAGTGCTAGGCGTTTCATTAATTGCTAAACGCATTGCCAACGGGCGTTACTTACATTTGCTTTTAACATATTAATTGTAAGTTTTGGTTTAAATACAGTTTATCAAATAACTGTTTAGAAACAGCTACAATTCAACCGTTCTTTATTACACAAAAGCGAGCTACTTGATGGCTCGCTTTTTTATTCCTTTAATATCTATTTAGCTGCAATTACTTACCGGAATTTAGTTATCTCATCTGTTTTATTACTTGCAATACCTTATCGATTGATACATCCACAACATGAAGAATATTCATTTATATCGCTGTTTTGTGTTTTATCGAGTTAACAACTATCAAAAAATTCATAATTTATAACAGAATATTTCAAGATAGAAATGCCTTTGAAAGATTATGAGCTTAACTTTTATGCTATTATTCGCTCTCATTTTTTATTCTAAATAAAGCAGCAGGGAACTCTATGTCGGCAAGTGATCGTAGTGCGATAATAAAAGCGCAATTAGAAAAGCACATTCTTCTGATAGATGGTGGTATGGGAACCATGATCCAAGATCAGAAATTTGAAGAATCTGACTTTCGTGGCGAACGCTTTAAAGAGTGGAGTTGTGATTTAAAAGGTAATAATGACTTATTAGTACTTACTCAACCCGAAGTGATTGCTAATATTCATCGAGAGTATTTGGATGCTGGCGCAGATATCCTTGAAACTAATACCTTTAACGCAACGACTATCGCTATGGCCGATTATGAGATGGAATCCATCTCTGCTGAAATAAACTACGAAGCTGCACGCATTGCGCGTCGTGTCGCCGATGAAAAAACCGATGAGACTCCTGACCGTCCTCGCTTTGTTGCTGGTGTGTTGGGTCCAACTAATCGTACTTGTTCTATCTCTCCTGATGTTAATGATCCTGCTTTTCGTAATGTTACCTTTGATGAGTTAGTCACAGCTTACATCGAATCTACCAAAGCATTGATTAAAGGCGGCAGTGATTTAATCCTGATTGAAACCATCTTTGATACGTTAAACGCCAAAGCTGCCGTTTTTGCGGTAGAAACGGTATTTGAAGAACTCGGTTATAAGCTCCCTGTAATGATTTCGGGCACAATTACCGATGCATCTGGTCGTACGTTATCAGGACAAACGACAGAAGCTTTCTACAACTCATTGCGTCATGCAGAGCCACTGACTTTTGGTTTGAATTGTGCTTTAGGTCCTGACGAGTTACGTCAATATGTACAAGAGATGTCACGAATTTCAGAAACTTATGTTTCCGCTCATCCTAATGCGGGTTTGCCTAACGCTTTCGGTGAATATGATTTAGAAGCCGATGAAATGGCAACTCATATAAAAGAGTGGGCTGAAAGCGGCTTTCTTAATTTAGTGGGCGGTTGTTGTGGAACTACTCCTGCGCATATTAAAGCGATGGCGGATGCTGTTGCTGGTGTTAAACCTCGTGAGTTACCTGAGATTGAAGTAGCTTGTCGTTTAAGTGGTTTAGAAGCATTAACAATTCGTGCGGACTCTCTTTTTCAAAATGTAGGTGAGCGAACTAATGTTACTGGTTCTGCGCGTTTTAAGCGTTTGATTAAAGACGAATTATACGATGAAGCCCTTGAGGTAGCATTACATCAAGTTGAAGCTGGTGCTGATATTATCGATATCAATATGGATGAAGCGATGCTTGATTCATTATTTGCGATGAAGCGCTTCTTAAACTTATGTGCATCAGAGCCTGATATATCACGTGTTCCAATCATGGTGGATTCTTCTAAGTGGGAAATTTTAGAAGAGGGTCTTAAATGTGTGCAGGGTAAAGGTATTGTTAACTCTATCAGTATGAAAGAAGGAGTTGATAACTTTATCCATCAAGCCAAGTTAATTCGTCGTTATGGTTTTGCTGTGATTGTAATGGCCTTTGATGAAGTTGGTCAGGCGGATACACGTGAACGTAAATATGAAATATGTAAACGTTCTTACGATATTCTTGTTAATCAAGTGGGTTTCCCGCCTGAAGATATCATCTTTGACCCTAATATTTTTGCCGTTGCAACTGGTATTGAAGAGCATAATAACTATGCCGTTGATTTTATTGATGCGGTAAAAGACATTAAAGATAACCTACCACATGCGATGATTTCTGGTGGTGTTTCTAACGTATCTTTCTCATTCCGAGGTAATAACCCAGTACGTGAAGCTATCCATGCAGTGTTCCTGTATTACTGTTTCCAAAATGGCATGGACATGGGGATTGTTAATGCAGCCCAATTAGCGATTTATGATGATATTCCTAAAGAACTAAAAGATGCAGTGGAAGACGTTGTTTTAAACCGTAATCCTAATGCGACCGATGCATTACTAGATATTGCTGAAAAATACCGCGGTGACGGTGCTGCAAAAATTGATGATAGTAAAGCACTAGAATGGCGTGGTTTACCTGTTAATGAACGTATCGCACATGCTTTAGTAAAAGGTATCACTGAGTTTATTGAAGAAGACACCGAATTAGCTCGTCAAGCCGTTGATATGCCCATTGAAGTGATTGAAGGGCCGTTAATGGATGGCATGAATATCGTAGGTGATTTATTCGGTGAAGGTAAAATGTTTTTACCACAGGTGGTTAAATCAGCACGTGTAATGAAACAAGCAGTTGCTTATTTGAATCCATTTATTGAAGCGACTAAAGCTGTGGGTGCTACCAATGGTAAGGTAGTAATGGCAACGGTAAAAGGTGATGTTCATGATATTGGTAAAAACATTGTTGGGGTTATTTTGCAATGTAATAACTATGAGATTGTTGACCTTGGAGTAATGGTACCGACTGAAACTATTATTAAAACTGCGATTGCTGAAAAAGCTGATCTCATTGGTTTATCTGGTTTGATCACGCCTTCACTAGATGAGATGGTATATGTTGCTAAAGAGATGCAACGTCAAGGTTTGAAGTTACCATTATTGATTGGTGGCGCAACAACTTCTAAAGCACATACTGCCGTGAAAATAGAACAAAACTACGATGAGCCTGTGGTTTATGTTTCTAACGCTTCTCGGGCCGTGGGTGTTTGTCAAAAACTATTAAACCCAAAACATAAACCAGAATTCGTAGAAAAACTGAATCAAGATTATCAGCGTGTACGTGAGCAACATGCGAATAAACGCCCACGTAGTGCGCCTATTGGATTGGCGCAAGCGCGTGCTAATGCAGCCAAACTCGATTGGGGTAACTACCAACCCAAAGTGCCTAATCAGTTAGGTGTACAGGTGATTAAAAATATGTCGATTAATGTGTTACGTGAATATATTGATTGGACACCATTCTTTATGACTTGGGGGTTAGCTGGTAAATACCCGCGTATATTAAAAGATGAAGTTGTTGGTGAAGAGGCAACTCGCTTATTTGCTGATGCATTAAACATGTTAGATACAGTAGAAGCAGCTGGAGAAATCAGTGCATCAGGTATCGTAGGGATTTTCCCAGCGAACAGTGTTGGCGATGATATTGAAATTTACAGTGATGAAACACGTTCAACTGTATTACAGGTCAGCAACCAATTACGTCAGCAGACAGAGAAAAAAGCACCTTTTGTTAACCACTCATTAGCTGATTATGTTGCACCTAAATCAACGGGTGTGGCTGATTATATTGCAGCCTTTGCGGTAACAGGCGGGATTGGTGAGCGAGAAGTTGCTGATCGTTATAAAGCAGAGAATGATGATTATAATGCGATTTTAGTCCAAGCTGTATGTGACCGCTTAGCTGAGGCTTTTGCTGAGTATCTACATCAGAAAACACGTAAAGAGTACTGGGGCTTTGCGGCCGATGAAACTTTAAATAATGATGATTTAATCCGAGAAAAATACCAAGGTATTCGTCCTGCCCCTGGTTACCCTGCTTGTCCTGAGCATAGTGAAAAAGCAGTTATTTGGGATTTGATGAAAGTAGAAGAAGAGATAGGAATGCAGCTTACATCAAGTTATGCAATGTACCCTGGTGCAGCTGTTTCAGGTTGGATTTTTTCTCACCCAGAGAGTCGTTACTTTGCTATTGCTGGCATTCAACAAGATCAAGTTGAGGATTATGCTCAGCGTAAAGGCTGGGATCTTCAAACTGCAGAGCGATGGTTAGGACCTAATATTGGTTAATCGGTTATAGGTGCGCGAATAATGTTCAATAAAATCGCTGTTCTTGTAGACTTAATATAATAGGTATAAAGCTCCCTCCAAAATGAAATTTATTTATACTAATTACGTTAAGTCGCGTAATTAGTATTATATAACAGTAAAAAGTATCCCATTTTACTGTTGTATAATTCATCTGACTTTTGTCAATTAAATCTTCTATTTAAATCACTAATTAGCCTTACTTACCGTCATAACAAGCCCAAGAATCGTAATTAATGTTATTTTTGTGTTTAAGTTAAAGGTTAACTAATAATCAAATTTACTATTTCGCGACCTTTAACTATTATTATTACTTTCGAGGTGTAAACTTTTAGTTTTATTCTTGATCCTATTGCTCAGTGTACCGTACATAACTATCAGAATTTAAAAGTAGGAAAATCATCATGGCCGAACAAAATAAACCAGCAAGTATAAGCAGTGAGTCTGAAGTTGAGTTAACCGAAGAGCAATTAAACTTGACTGGAGAGCCATTAGAAGCTGCTGAAATTTTACCTGAATTAGATGGTAGTGAACAATTACAAGCAGAAGTAGAAAATATTAATGCTTCTGAGACTAATCAGTTAAATGAAGTTGCTGTTGATGATCTTGAAGCGATACTGGCGCTTGGTGAAGAAGTTTTAGATTTAGATATTGAAACTGCAGCTGGTGAAGAGTCGGGTGGCGGCTTTACTTTAGTAGATTTTGGTAGAGATGGCGAAGAGACTATCGCTACAACTGACTTTGAAACATCAGGCTTTGATGATGATGCTACTTTTCCTGTTTATACTGATGAGAATTCAAACGCAACGGCAATCAATACACCGCCTACTTTAACAATAATTAGTAGTAATGACTTTATTGAAGATGATGGCAGTGCAACAGAAGGTGCTGTCGTATCATTATTCGATATTGCAGATGCAGATGGCGACGAAGTTATCGTTATTTTAAGTGATACTGTTAACTACGAAATTGTCGGAAATACAGTTGTATTGACAGAAGCTGGGGTTGCTTTAGTAAATAGTGGGCAGGAGTTACCTGCTTACACTTTAACACCAAGTGATGGTGCAATAAATGGTGTCACTGTATCCGTAGATCCAAGTGTAACTGCTGTAAATGATGCTCCTAGTTTAATAATTACAAGTTCAACAGACTTTACAGAAGATGATAATAGCGCAGTTGAGGGGGCCGTAGTTGCCACATTCGATACTTTCGATGAAGAAGGTGACGATGTCACTGTAACCTTAAGCGACACCGTCAACTATACATTAGTTGATGGTGCGGTGGTATTAACCCAAGCGGGTGCTGAACTAGTCAACAGTGGTCAAGAGTTACCAGCGTTTACCTTGATTCCAAGCGATGGCACGACAGATGGGGAGACGGTAAATGTTGATCCAAGCGTAGATATCGTTAATGACGCACCAGAAATTATTAATCTAGTAAGTAACGACTTTACTGAAGACGATGGTAGTGCCGTTGAAGGTGCTGAAGTTGCAACATTCGATACCTTCGATGAAGACGGTGACGAGGTGACGGTCACCTTAAGCGATACCGTTAACTATGCATTAGTTGATGGTGCGGTGGTGTTAACCCAAGCGGGCGCGGAATTAGTCAATAGCGGTCAAGAGTT
>NZ_JBAHZA010000003.1:1392-319963 GCF_036697365.1 Psychromonas arctica | reverse complement strand
TCTCAACTAAATATGAATTAATGTGTTTTTTATTTTAAATAATCGGGCTGAAAATGAGAAATTCTACAGCCTCGTTAGCTGCAAAGGGTATTATGGAGTTAGTCGAAGTTATTGCATCAATTAATTCATTTGATGATGAAGACACAATTTTTGTTGAGAAAATTGGCGGTAAATTTGATCCTGTTTCTCAAGCAGTGGTTTTTGGAATGACTGATGAGGAACTTCAATTACCAACAGCTGAAGTTTGTGAATCTCGTTGCCCTGGAAAGTATTACTTTTTAGAAGTTTTTCTGGTTAAAGAGTTCATTGAGGACTGGGCAATTAATCACAAAGGTTGCCTTCCAACTAATAGTGAAGCTTGTCATAGTTTAATTTTTTATGCTGAAAATGACTCCTATCCTGCGGAGTTTTTCAGCTAACAAGCACTTTAAACGGAACAAAAACAGTTGGCTTTGTTTCGTTCCTCAACAAGTCTAGCCAACAATTTTTGTCCGCTTAAGTGGGCGTTAGGTATTCATCAAGGATCGGTGTTCATTATGGATTTAGAAGTAAGTTTCGATAAAAGAATTGAAGAATTGGAAGTCATTAACTTGTACAAAGCTAATAGCTGGTCTTCTGCCGAAAAACCTAAAGAACTGTTGGCAGCATTAAAAAACTCACATTCATTAGTTACGGCACGAGAAGGTGGAGTATTAATCGGTATAGGAAATGCCATTTCAGATGGTCATTTAGTGGTTTATTATCCGCATATGCTTGTTCACCCAGACTTTCATGGAAAAGGCGTTGGACGTAAAATGATGGAAACGTTCCGATTAAAATACGGTAACTTCCACCAGCAGATGTTAACCGCCGATGGTGAGGCTATTGAATTTTATAAATCTCTAGGTTTTGAACGTGCGGGGCAAACAGCTCCAATGTGGATTTATGCAGGTACCGAGCACTAAATACCTAACAAGTTAATGAACAAGGAAAAAATACGGCTGGCTATTTCGCTTCGCTCAAGTTTAGCCAACCGCATTTTTCCTGTTATTAAGGCGTTAGCAAGCTCGTAGTATCGGAGGTTTAATGAGTCTATATAAATATATTTCTGTAGATACAGTTTTTAAAATTTTAGAAGGTAACATTAGACTTACACAGCCTAGTGCTTTTAACGATCCATTTGAGTTATTGTCTGAAATAAATATCCCTGAAGGTTTAGAGAAACAAGATTTGGATATGCGATTCGACTTAATGAGTCCCGCACGTGTTCCTTCTGTAGGAGAGCTACCTTATGATTTTAAATCTCCTACTTGTAACGATGATACTGCAAGAACTATTAGGAGTGATTTAGATAATTCAATTGGAATCTTATGTTTAACTAAAAACCCAAATTCGCTTCTTATGTGGTCACATTATGCAGAAGAATATGCAGGAGTGATGATTGAATTCGATAGAGATCATGAATTTTTCGAAGGTCTATTTGAAATTGATTACAGAAAAAATAGAGCAATAAAAGATTATTCTTTTTTTGCTGATTCTGAAGAGCCGATAAGGCTTTCAGAATTATGTATTAAACCGAAAGACTGGGAATATGAACAAGAAGTAAGAATAGCACGACCACTTGTTAATTGTGTTATGGTCAATGCAAAGCCTAAATATCCAATATATGTTATGGATCTTCCAAGTGAATGTATAAAATCAATTACATTCGGTGAAAGAACATCTATTGAAAACCAAATTAGTATTTTTAATAAAGTTAAAAATACTAATATTTCATTATCGCTTTCTGCTATATCAAACTGGGGGTTTAACTTTAGGCCTGAGCTAATAAAATATGATGTTCCAGTATCAGAAATGAGCCCTGTTATAAGTCCCAGAACAGCACATATTTTTAAAGATCTTCCTGGTCAGTTTGGTGAAATTGCTAGGTGGCAAATCAAGAACAATAGATTTTCAAAATTAGTTAATAAAACGGTGTAGCTTGCTAACAAGCGCATTAAATCTGACGTTACACATTGTCCGATTTTTTGCTTAAAAGATAAAGGCGCAAAAAAGCGTCCAACATGCTCCGCTGCTTATGCGGGCGTTATAAGCCCTACAGGAGTTAAGCATGGCATTCAACTTGGATGAAAAATACCTTTTTGAAGCAGAAGAATTACTCAAAGCAAAGCTTCCTTTGGAATACAAAAATACTATTTTAAAAAATAATGGTGGCGAAATAGAAGTTGATGATGAAATATGGGAACTGTATCCAATCTTTGATAAAGCAGATAGAAAAAGAATTTCTCGCACCTGCAATCATATAATTTCTGAAACTAAGTCATGTAAAGAATTCGGTAACTTTTCCAGTGATTATTTAGCTATTGCAGGCAATGGTTGTGGTGATCAAATGGTACTAATCAAAGAAACTAATTCTTACCTGTCGGCAGTGCATATTTGGTCACATGAAACTGGTTCTGTTTTAAAAGTAGCCGATAACTTTGGCGAATTAACGGGTTTATAACAAGGCGTTTAAACGGAACAAAAACAGCGAGTTACGTTTCGCTTCGCTACACATTATAACCCACAATTTTAGTCCGCTTAACGCGGCGTTATGCAAAATAGATAGAGTCATCACATTACTAGTATCCACGTTAAAGCGGAGTAATCTAAGCCTCAGGAGAGAAAATGGACGAAAGTAAATTCATAGAAGCCGTAATTTCGGAAGTTCATGATTCATCTGTAGATAGTGTGTTCGAATCACTCGGTGAACCACCTCCTGGGAGGGCGCGCAGTAAGGCTGAGATGGAATTATTTGCGTGGTTTATTAATCTAAATGAATCAGATAAGAAAATGATCAAACGTGTGATACAGCATTCTGTCCATTCTTCGTTATTCGGTATGTTTGTAGTGCTGGACGGAAATAGGGGTTTAGAAGACGGTATTATGGAAGGTGAATTTCATCTTACATATAAAAATACAAAGGGTGAGTATCTGCTGTCAAAAGAAAGTGATTTGCATAGTGAATATCAGTACCAAGTATATGAAAAGGTGTTCGGAAAAGACTCCTAATCAGTTGCACCCGACAATTTATACGGTGGCGAGTGATCTAATTGCGTAATGATGAAAGGGCCTTCAGATGTAATGTCGTAATAGCATCTAGATGTAATAACGTAATGATGCTCTGCCGTGGGCGGTATCAATTAGCGTCAGATGC
This sequence comes from Psychromonas arctica, assembly GCF_036697365.1. Taxonomy (GTDB): domain Bacteria; phylum Pseudomonadota; class Gammaproteobacteria; order Enterobacterales; family Psychromonadaceae; genus Psychromonas; species Psychromonas arctica_A. The sequence goes on along the minus strand of NZ_JBAHZA010000003.1, from coordinate 316,788 downwards.
TTTGGCGTGTGAACGGGGGGACTTAAAACAATAGTGTTAAGGTTGATGGCCTAACGAGTGTACATGAGCAAAGTTGCATAACAAATCAGTGCAGACCGACATTTTATGCGGTGTTCGCCTTGTGGTGTCGCTGTCGCTCCACTTTACCACAAGGCAAACACCGCATAAAATGCAGCTGACTGAGGCGTTAAGTTTCTAAAGAGGGTTTGATATTGACTGAGATTGAATTTATCAATGATGATTTTGACAGGGTAGAGTATTTCCAGACTCTGGTGCTAAATAGAGCAACTAGTGGTGAGGTTAGTGATGTTGATAAAAATCATTATATTCAAATGCGTCAACATATAATTGCTAATCCAAATTATTCGGAGTTGCTCCCAAGGTGGGTTAAGAAAAATCGAAATATTGATCAGTTTTGGCAATTCATAAAAAATAAATTCCCTACTTATGCTGAGCGAAGAGCTTTCTTAAATGAAGAGTTGAATCCTTTATTAGAATACCTTGAAACCAAACAAACTTTGCCTCCAGCAAAGAGTATTGATGAGGCCTTAAGTAAATTTGACTCAGACGGTATTCACTTTGCATGGCAGAAAGCCCTTGAGCGTAAAACTCAAGACCCTGAAGGTGCAATTACAATTTCTCGTAGCATTCTTGAATCTGTTTGTAAGCATATTCTCCACGCAAAAAAAGTAGAGTTTAATGAAACAAATATTGAAATATCTGAATTGTATAGACTGACTTCAAAAGAATTAAATTTGTCGCCAGATCAGCATACTGAGAAAATATTTAAACAAATACTTGGTGGTTGTTCAGGAATTATTAATGGCTTAGGTTCATTAAGAAATAAGCATGGTGATGCTCACGGTTCAAGCCCTCGAGCAGTAAAACCTAAAGCTAGGCACGCAGAATTAGCTGTCAATTTGGCAGGTACAATGTCGTTGTTTTTGATAGCGACATACGAATCAACCGAAACTTAACAAGTTCTTAAATGGACAAAACAGCTGGCTGTACTCGTAACCCGATGTTATAGCTAGCCACTTTTATTCGCTCAGCAAAGCGTTAGCATACTAAGGAGTTGCAGTGTTTATCCCAAGAAAGTTTAAACAAGAAAATATTGAAGATCTTGTTGAACTAATGAAACAGTATTCTTTTGCTACATTAATTACTCAGTCTGACGTTGGAATTGAAGCTACTCATTTACCGATAATAATTGATAAAAGATCAGACAAATTCTATTTAAAGGCTCATATTGCTAAGGCAAATCCTTTATGGAAGTCAGTGAAAAATGGCTCAGGTGTCCTCGTGACATTTAATGGTCCTAATTGCTATATTTCTCCTAATAATTATCCAACAAAAAAAGAGACAGGTAGAGCAGTTCCTACATGGAATTATGTTGTAGTTCATGTAAAGGGGGAAATTTCATTTATTAATGACCCAGAGTGGATTTACAATGCAATTGAGACTTTAACGACTATTCATGAATCAGAGCAATCTGAGCCTTGGTCTATCTCAGACGCTCCTCATGAATATATCCAAAAAATGATCCCTGCAATAATCGGTATAGAAATTGAAGTTGCCTCAATAACGGGGCAGTGGAAACTTAGTCAAAACCAGCCTGAGGTAAACCAGCATGGTGTTGCCGAGGCTCTTTCTGAAAGTGCAGATTCAAACATTACTAAAATTGCCTCAATGATAAACGCAAATTTTGATAAAATATGCTAACAAGAGTTTAAGCGTCAAGTCAGTTTTCTATCTCGCTTTGGGGGCGTTAGCTAGTTTGCTTTCGAAGCTAACTTAGTAGAGATAGTAATTTAATACTAATAAAACTACCAGAAAGAGACACTTTCTAATATCGTTCTATAAAATAGAATTTGTCACAAACTTTATTAATGTCACAAACTTAATTGAAATTGTCACAAACTTAATTGATATTCATCAAAAGAGATCTGCTTGATCTCTTTTTTTTTGCCTGTAATATGTGATCTAGTTCACAAGATTTTCTTGTTAGCACAGGGTACAGGTGTTTTATGAAAGTTGTTGATATTAAATTGTTACCAGTCTCTTCACCTACTTTTCAAGCGTTAATTCAAGAACAGGTAGCGGTTCAAAAAGAGACAAAATTAGTTGATTTAATTGCTGAATGTAAGGAAATATTAGCAATTCGTTTAGATGGAAGATTAATTGCGTATGCAACTTTTGACCTGCTTAATGGTCAAACTATGCGTATTAACTCTTTACATTTTAGAGATCTATTTCAGCATCACGTGCTAGCCCAATATTGGTTATCACGCCATGTTAAACGAAAAATTGCTGATAAATGTTATTTAAACTTTTTGATAGCTAGCTAACCTTTTTAGGTATTTAAAAGATTTTTCTTTTTATTATGCTACTGTATAATGAATTGTTTTCTGTTAAGAAACGTTTATTACTAAAACTTAAAGTATTCAAAGGTGAATCATGAGTGAAACAATAAATTCGATGAGTCTCGTTCCTCAAGGAAGTATTGGAGCCTATGTTCAATCTGTTAATTCATTTTCTAAGCTTAGTGCTGAAGAAGAACAAGAGTTAGCAGAACGTCTATTTTACCAAGGTGATTTAGAAGCCGCTAAAAAGCTAGTTATGTCACATCTTCGTTTTGTTGCATACATTGCTAAAAGTTATGCCGGTTACGGTTTAGCACAAGCGGATCTAATTCAAGAAGGTAATGTAGGCTTAATGAAAGCAGTCAAACGCTTTGACCCAACTGTGGGCGTGCGTCTTGTATCTTTTGCTGTGCATTGGATCAAAGCTGAAATTCATGAATACGTTATTCGTAATTGGCGTGTAGTTAAAATTGCTACAACAAAAGCGCAACGTAAATTATTCTTTAACCTGCGTAAATCTAAAAAGCGTTTAGGTTGGTTTAAGCAAGAAGAAGTTGAAGCGGTAGCTGAAGAGTTAAATGTTAGCACTAAAGATGTGCTGGAAATGGAATCTCGTTTAAATGCACAGGATCATTCATTTGATTTAAATGTAAACGATGATGACGATAATAACTTTGCACCGATGCATTTTCTTGAAGATAAAACAGCAAGCGTTGAAACTCAGATAGAGCAAGAAAATACTGAGTCTCACACCAAGAACAAGTTGTACTCTGCACTATCTACATTAGATACACGCAGTCAAGACATCTTAAGTTCTCGCTGGTTGAGTGAGCCTAAAGCGACATTACATGATTTAGCTGACCGTTATGGGATCTCTGCTGAGCGTGTTCGCCAATTAGAAGCCAATGCACTGAAAAAATTAAAAACCAACATGGATTTTTAATAATCAATGAAAGGTGAGCAACTAGCTCACCTTTTTTATGTCATACGCATCACTTATTTAATATAATCGGCACCATCTTTTCCTTCTCTATTATTCTCGGTACTTTATGCTCACTATTGCAACGCTTGGCCCTAAAGATACATTCTCCGATTTAGCTACAAAGCGATATATTCAAGCGATACAAGCCAAACAACCAGTACAAACAGCTGATATTAAATATTATGGAACATTGACCCAAACTTTTCAGGCTGTAGGTAAAGAGTGTCAGTTAGGTGTTTTACCTATTGAAAATCTATCTGAAGGTTATGTTCAGGTAGTGCTAGACCAATTATTAGATACTAAACTATCAGTTATTTCAGAGTTATTACTGCCTATTCAGTTTTCATTTGTGGGTTTTTGCCAGGAAATGTCTGAACTCACTGACCTTTATGTACAATTCGTTGCACATGGTCAGTGTGCAGAGTTTATTAATGGATTAGAGGGAGTTAAAATTCATAACACTCAGAGTAATATTGAGTCGTTGGTATTAGCCAAAAAGCATGGGAACAAAGCCGGAGCGATTATTCCTCAACACGCACTTTCTCATGCTGCAGATGCGAATATCATTAATAATGATGTGACCAATTATGCGAATAATCAAACTCGTTTTTTGGTATTGTCAGAAACACCCCAAGCACGCATCGCAGATAAACAATATAAAACCACTTTAGTGGTGAATAACAAACAAGACTGTCCTGGGGTGTTAGGTAATATTGTGAGCGCCTTTGCATTACAGAAAGTAAATTTAACCTCTATAATGTCTCGTCCTACTCGTTCTCAAATCGGTAATTATCACTTTTTTATCGATATTGATGGTCACCAAGAAGACCCACATATCGCTACAGCCTTAGCTGAAATACAGTCATCCTATGACGTCACAGTGATCGGCTCTTATATTAAAGCGCTTAATTAACCGCTGTATACGCTCCTTTTTTTAATTTAAAAGGTGAAATATTTGTCTTTTTGTTAATATGTCACACTTATTTTATGGTTATTAATTAATTTACACTTGCTCAAAAAATAGTTATGTTTTGAACGATCGTTTCTTTATTTCTAATAAATTTTAAATGATGAGAGTGTTAATATGACTAAATCTACACAGTTAAAATCGGTAACAGAAGAGCAAAGCACAGTGCAAATACCACAGGAAGCTTTTGATTGGTATGATGAATATGCACACGGCGATATTGATAGACGTACCTTTTTAAGACGTTTGGCTGGTATTGCTGGGGCAGGAGTTACCCTAGCTGCAATGTCTACCGCCTTAACCCCTAATTATGCATTAGCAGAACAAGTATCTTTCAATGATGATGATATTACTGCTACTTACGAAAAATTTTCATCTCCCGATGGACACGGAGAAGGGCAAGGTTATTTTGTAACGCCGAAAACTGTTACGGGTAAATTACCGGTCGTTTTAGTTATTCACGAAAACCGTGGTTTAAATCCTTACATTAAAGATGTTGCTCGCCGTTTAGCTAAAGCTGGCTTTATCGCTTTTGCACCGGATGCTTTATATCCGTTAGGTGGTTACCCAGGCAATGATGATGAAGGTAAAGTGATGCAAAAGTCGCTTGATAAAGAAAAGATTGAACAAGACTTTATTGCTGCTGCTAATTTCCTAAAAACACACCCATCAAGTACTGGTAAACTAGGTGCAGTTGGTTTCTGTTTTGGTGGCTATATTGTTAATATGTTAGCCGCTAAAGTGCCTGATGTTTTAGATGCAGGCGTCCCTTTCTACGGTACTCCAGCGTCAGCTGAATTAAGAAAAAACATTAAAGCACCGTTAGTTATTCAACTTGCTGAGTTAGATAAAAGAGTTAATGCATTCTGGCCTGAGTATGAAGCAGACTTGAAAAAGTATGGTGTGGATTATGAGATGTTTATGTATGAGAAAGCTAACCATGGCTTCCATAATGATTCAACAGCACGATATGTACCAACCATGGCGGAATTAGCGTGGAAAAGAAGTATCGACTTCTTTAATGCACAGTTAACTTAAGTCAGTTTACGGCAGGCTTAATGCCCATTACATTCATTTAATATAATGGGCATCATTAAAAAGGGCTGAATAGATGATCTATTCAGCCCTTTTTGCATGTTCATTCAGTTAGTATTGTTTAATCTTTTCGTTTAACTAAGTACACACCAGCTTCTGTGTGGTGCGTATAAGGGAACTGATCAAATAAAGAGAAACGCTTGATGTCATGCGTTTGTGTAAAGACTTCCAAATTCGCTTTTAATGTTTCAGGGTTACAACTTATGTACATAATATTGTCATAGGTTTGTACCATCTTCACCGTCTCATCATCTAATCCTGCACGAGGCGGATCAACAAAAATGGTGTTGCATCGGTAACTTGATAAATCAATCTTCTTCTCTTTTAAGCGGTTGAACTCGCGCACACCGTTAATAGCTTGCGTAAACTCTTCAGCAGACATACGTACAATGGCAACATTGTCGATATTATTTGCGGCAATATTGTATTGAGCAGAGTTAACGGAAGGTGTTGATATTTCAGTCGCTAAAACGCGGTCGAAGTTTTTAGCTAGAGCTAAAGAAAAATTGCCATTACCACAGTACAACTCTAGTAAATCACCTTCACTATTGCGAGTACACTCAATTGCCCAGTCCAACATCTTTTCAGATATTTTTCCGTTAGGTTGGGTAAAGCTATTTTCAACTTGTTGATAGATTAACTCTTGGCCATCTACTTGAAGTCTTTCAATCACATAGTCATGATCTACAACTAGCTTTTGCTTACGTGCTCGACCAATGAAATTAACCTTAAATTCGCTAGATAAACGCTCTTTGAGTGCTTTAATTTCCGTTAACCATTCATCATCTAATACTTTATGATAAAGGAAGCTAACCATGATTTCGCCACTCATACTGGATAAGAAATTCGCTTGGAACAGCTTATAACGAAGAATAGGAGATACTTTAAGCTCTTCAACTAGTCTAGGCATTAATTGATTGATTAATTCGCTTGCAGGTGGGAATTGGTCGACACGAATACGTTGGCGTGTCTCTTGATCTGTCATGTAGAAATACAGATCCATATCTTCATGCCAGACACGGAACTGACTGCGCATGCGATAATGTGTTTTTGGTGAAGCAAAACACTCTAACTCAGGTAATTCAAAGGTTGAAAAAAGGCGGTTAAATTGTGTTTTTTTAGCGTCTAATTGTGATTCATAATTATCCGGATCAACAAATTCTATGCTCATTTCTACCTCTGTATTTTATTACTTTTTTGGCGCTATTCTTTCAATAACATATAAATGGAGGGGCATTCTAAAGCAGGTGGTTAAACTTGGCTAGGCTATATCTTTTATTTGTTTAAGTTTGCTAGAACAAATAGTCATTAGAGAGTTAATCGTTTTGGCTAATTCTTTAAAACACATCAATTTGAAGCCTAAACTTATATAAAATTTAGATCCGTTATTTAATATAATTGGTATAAAATAGTTTTTTTCTTTAGGGAATTAGTTAATGTCTGTGAAACGTGTACTTATATTTGATTCTGGTGTTGGTGGGTTGTCTGTTTTTGAGCAGGTAATTAAGCTAAATCCAAGTATCCAATGTCAGTATCTATTTGATAATGCTTATTTTCCTTATGGGGAATTAAAGCAAACACAATTAGTCGCTCGTCTTACTCAATTATTGACTGATTTTTTAGTACAGTATCCCGCACAATTAATTGTTATCGCCTGTAATTCAGCCAGCACCATTGCGCTAAAAGCATTACGACAACATTTTAGCATTCCAATTGTTGGAGTCGTGCCTGCGATTAAACCCGCTAGTGCGGTGACTCGTAATAATGTCATTGGTTTACTGGCAACCCCAGGTACTATTGCCCGTGACTATACACACCAATTAATCGCACAGTTTGCTGCAGGTAAAACCGTACTAAGTATTGGTTCCACTCAGTTAGTTAAGTTAGCAGAAGATAAGTTGAAGGGTAAAACACTTGATCAAGAAGAGTTACTTACTATTTTGGCACCTTGGTTGAATCAACAAACCGCTATGCCGGATACCTTAGTACTGGGTTGTACCCACTTTCCGTTATTAAAGCCTGAAATACAAAAATGCTTTAAAAAGCCGGTCAATTTAGTGGATTCAGGAGAAGCAATTGCATTAAGAGTGAAGCAGTTATTATGTGACGTAAAGGATGGTAGTCTTCCTTTTGCTAAGGAACCTCATCAAGCCTTTTACACTAAGGCTTTCAATAATACTCAACACCTCGCTTCATTAAGTAATAGTTTTACTAAGTATGGATTTAGTTCACTAGCTTGTTGCGAATTATAATAGCAATCCACCATAAGTAGCTTATCTCTTTAATTTGTTAAAACAGCGATCTCTGGTTATAAATTTCGCAAAGAGACTTGCCATTTACGGCTTGAATTGAACTATTTTTTCCAGCGAAAAATTTAAATAACGTATTTGGTGTAATCGGTATAAGCAGACTAAAATGCCTGCTTATAATGATTAGTCATCTGCTATAAAACTTTATAAGTTCCGTTATCTAAGCCTTTAATAGTCCAATCGCCAATGGCGTAGCGAATTAGGCGTAGAGTAGGAAAACCAATATTCGCGGTCATTCTGCGTACTTGACGGTTACGCCCTTCGGTAATGGTAATGCTTAACCAGGTAGTAGGAATATTGGCGCGTTCTCGAATTGGTGGGTAGCGCTCCCAAATGTCTGGGTTATCCATTATTTTTGCTTTTGCAGGGAGAGTTAACCCGTCTTTTAAAGTGACGCCTTTACGTAGTTTATCTAAATCTGCTTCAGTAGGTGCTCCCTCTACTTGTACCCAATATATCTTCGCTGTTTTCTTGCCGGGTTGAGTGATTTCAGCTTGTAATTGACCGTCATTGGTGAGGACTAATAAACCTTCACTGTCTCTATCTAAACGTCCTGCTGCATAGATATTAGGAATATCAATATAATCTTTTAATGTTTCACGTAAGGCATCAGGGTTGCCTTCATCCGTAAACTGGCTCAACACATCAAATGGTTTGTTAAATAATACAATCTTCTGCATCGATTTAGGCATAACTTTTTTAGGTACAAAGGTTTTATGTGCAGATTTTTTTACATTGAAGTGAGTTGGTTTTTTAGTTGGGCGTTTACGTTTATTTTCACCTGTTTTGGCATTCTTATTATCTTTATTGAAGGGAGCTTGAGTCACTTATGTTCCTTAACACAGTTGAAAAAGGATAAGTATATCAGATAAAACATTCACGCAGTGTGGCGATTAAATGGTATGTTTAGTGTTATCAAAAAAACGGTGTTCTTGGTCGTTTTGTTACTTTGCTGTAACATATATAGTGCATAAATGGTGATCGAAGTCACGTTTAAGCCGTTGAGATAAGAGCACTAAACTAGATAATTTTGTTTTTTTCGATATGATATCGGCTTGATTATTTTACGTAACAAATTGATAACATTTTTTACAAGATTAATTCACTTCATAAATTTTTGTTAAAGGAAATAAAATGACAGATAAATCAGCAAAGATCATCTATACACAAACAGATGAAGCACCTGCGCTTGCAACTCACTCTCTTTTACCGATTGTTAATGCCTTCACTAAAGCTGCAAACATTGTTGTAGAAACGCGTGATATTTCTTTAGCTGGTCGAATCATTGCTAACTTCTCGGATAAACTGCCAGCAGATCAACAGCAAGCTGATGCATTAGCAGAATTAGGTGAGTTAGCTAAAACACCTGAAGCAAATATTATTAAATTACCGAATGTAAGTGCATCGATTCCTCAGCTACAAGCGGCAATTAAAGAATTACAAGAGCACGGTTTTGATTTACCAGCTTATCCTGAAGTTGCAACAACAGACGAAGAGAAAGATACACAAGCGCGTTACGCAAAAGTATTAGGTAGTGCAGTAAACCCTGTATTACGTGAAGGTAACTCAGATCGTCGTGTTGCTGATGCAGTAAAACAATACGCACAAGACAATCCACATCGTATGGGTAAATGGTCTTCTGATTCTAAATCACACGTTGCAGACATGACTGATGGTGATTTTTACAGTTCTGAGCAATCAGTTGTATTAGGTCAAGATGACGACGTGAAAATTGAATTTACGAATGCTGCTGGTGAAACGTCAGTACTAAAAGCATCAACACCAGTATTAAAAGATGAAGTTATTGATTCATCTCGCATGAGTGCAAAAGCATTACGTGCATATTTCGAAAAAGAGATGACGGAAGCAAAAGAGAACAACATCATGCTTTCTTTACACCTTAAAGCAACCATGATGAAAGTGTCTGATCCAATCATGTTTGGTCACGCTGTAACGGTTTACTTTAAAGATGTATTTACTAAACATGCAGACTTATTTAAAGAGTTAGGTGTAGATGAGCGAAATGGTTTAGGTGATGTTTACGCTAAGATAGCTGACTTACCAGCTGATAAAAAAGCGGAAGTAGAAGCTGATATTGCGGCGGTTTATGCAACTCGTCCAAACCTTGCAATGGTTGACTCTGATAAAGGTATTACTAACTTACATGTTCCAAGTGATGTGATCATCGATGCATCAATGCCTGCTATGGTTCGTTCTAGCGGTCAAATGTGGAATGCAGAAGGTAAACTTGAAGATACTAAAGCATTGATTCCAGATCGTTGTTACTCAGGTATCTATGAAGAAACAATTAAGTTCTGTCGTGAAAATGGTGCTTTTGACCCAGCAACTATGGGTAACGTGTCAAACGTTGGTCTAATGGCTCAAAAAGCTGAAGAATACGGTTCGCATGACAAAACATTCCAAATTGCTGAAGCGGGTACTGTAAAAGTAATTGATTCTGCAGGTAATGTATTGATGTCTCACGATGTTGAGAAAGGTGATATCTGGCGCATGTGTCAAGCGAAAGACATTCCAATTCGCGATTGGGTTCGTTTAGCTGTTAGTCGTGCTCAAGCAACAGGCCAACCAGCTATTTTCTGGTTAGATGAAAATCGCGCTCACGATAAAAACTTAATCGCTAAAGTGAATGAATACCTAAAAGATCATGATACGACTGGTTTAGATATCCAAATTTTAAAACCTGTTGATGCATGTAAGTTATCGTTACAACGTGTTAAAGAAGGTAAAAACACTATCTCTGTAACGGGTAACGTATTACGTGATTACTTAACTGATTTGTTCCCAATCTTAGAGTTAGGCACAAGTGCTAAAATGCTTTCAATTGTTCCATTACTTGCTGGTGGTGGCTTATTTGAAACTGGTGCTGGTGGTTCTGCTCCTAAGCATGTTCAACAATTTGTTGAAGAAAATCACTTACGTTGGGATTCATTAGGTGAATTTTTAGCATTAGCGGTATCAATTGAAGATATTGCGGCTAAAACAAGTAACGAGAAAGCTGTTATTTTAGCAGAAGCATTGCATGTAGCTAACAGCAAGTTCTTGAAAGAAGATAAATCTCCTTCACGTAAAGTGAATGAATTAGATAACCGTGGTAGTCACTTCTATCTAGCTATGTACTGGGCGGAAGCACTTGCTACACAGACTAAAGATCTTGAACTACAAACTCAATTCAAGACATTGGCTGAATCACTATTAAGCAATGAAGCTGTTATTGTACAAGAGCTTAATGATGCACAAGGTGTTCAAGTTGATTTAGGTGGTTATTTCCATACTGACCCAGCTAAAGTAACTGCTGCTATGCGTCCAAGTAAAACATTGAATGCTGCTGTCGATAATATTTAACACCTTCAATAATATTATTTGATGCAATTCTAAGTTGTATCGTATAAAAACCATTAAGTGATTTGCTTGATGGTTTTTTTTTTGCCCTTCGTTTGAAATCATTTTATACCAATTGCATTAAATCAGTGATCTAAATTTTGCGCAGGAAAAATGACTTAGTTTAAGGCGTAACTTAAGCCTTTCGACGATTAACTTCGTTAATAGTCTATCGGAGAATTAACCAAAAGATGTTAATTCTTTAATAGTTGTTCTATTTACGAAAGTTACAACGAACAAATAAGTTATTTTAACAAGCAAAATAGATCAGTTACTTAGTGTGATTGGTATTATTTACTGAAGTGAGAACTTTTACTTTTAAACAAGCTCTGTAATAAAGAAGGTTATACATCCTTTTTGATGTGATTTTTCTGTTAGTTCTATAAAAGTGATATTATCGGAATTCAGCTATGAGGTAAGTCTACCTTATACTTTGTTTATTTTTACTGTTTGAGGGTGCTTGATGCGTCTTACTTTGTTTAAAAAAATCTTGTTTTCTATGCTACTTATCAGCTCTTTGATGGTAGTGGGTATCGCAAGTTTGATTGATGATAGTTTTCAACAGGGTTTACAACGATATTTAAACCATGGTGAAGAGCGCAAGCTACGCTTAGTGTCTGAAAATTTATCATCCTACTATTCTGAAGATAAAGGGTGGAATGAACTAACACCAGAAGTTGCACAATTTATTCTTGGTCGTATTTTTGCCCGACCTACAGAGGGAAATAGTGAGCCTCAAAAATCACGTTCTCGATATATCAAGCGTTTGTTGAAACGTATTACTGTGTTTGATAATAATTGGACGCCATTATGGAATAAGAATATTGCCATTGGTGATGATGAGCTAATTAAAGTACCGATTAAGTACAATCAAAAAATAGTAGGGTGGGTAGCTACTCTAAAGCGCGACATTACACCAGGAGTATTAGAAAGCACTTTTCACCAACAACAAAAATATAATTTAATGTGGATTGTGTTGTGGGTGACACTTATCTCCTTTGTTCTTTCTTGGCTATTAGTACGTCATTTATTAACCCCTTTAAAGCGTTTAGAAGATGCAACTAGTTCAATACAAGAAGGGGATTATCAGACTCAAATAGAAATAGATGGCGAAGATGAATTAGCTGCGTTATCGATGCGCTTTAACGAATTAAGCCAAAGTTTATTGATACAAAAGGAAACCAGAGAGCAATGGCTAGCTGATATTTCCCATGAGCTGCGTACGCCTATTTCTGTGTTAAAAAGTGAAATTGAAGCGTTACAGGATGGCATTCGTAAGCCTGAGCCTAAGTATATTGATTCTTTGCATTACCAAGTACAAAACTTAAATAAGTTGGTTAATGATTTATATCAACTGTCATTATCTGACGCAGGTATGCAATTTGATTTAACCGAATCCGTTAATATTAAAAATTTAATTGAAAATAATTGCTTACAATATCAATTACGTTTTCAAGAGAAAAAAATTCAGCTGCAACACTACTTCCAGGAAAGTGCGATTAATACCATCACCGGAGATAGTAAAGCTTTAACTCAGCTGTTTTCTAATTTATTTGAGAATAGCTTACGTTACACTGATGGCCCTGGCATTTTAAATGTGCAAGTCACTCAAGATAAAAGCACCATGCAAATTCGTATTGAAGATAGCGCACCTGGCGTACCAGATAATGCGTTACCTAAATTATTCGAACGTTTATTTAGAGTCGACGAGTCGCGAAGTCGTTTAAGTGGTGGCTCTGGGTTAGGTTTATCTATTTGCCAAACAATTGTTAAAGCTCATCATGGCAAAATGTTGGCAAGTCATTCAGAGTTAGGTGGTCTAGCGATTACTATTCATCTGCCTATCTCAATAAAATAATTTTTTAAAGGAACTGTTATGTCACAACGTATTTTAATTGTGGAAGATGAAGAGTCCTTAGCACAAGTGCTAAGTGAGTATCTAAGTTTATCGGGATTTGTGACCGATGTAATTAACGATGGTAGCCAGGCTATTGAATGGCTTAAAAACAATCCTATTGACCTATTGATTTTAGATCTTATGTTGCCAGGAACAAATGGTTTAGATATATATCGTGAATTACGCACTTTTAGTGATGTCCCTGTGGTGATGGCCACGGCGCGAGTTGATGAAATTGATCGTCTTATTGGTTTAGAACTAGGTGCTGATGATTATATCTGTAAGCCTTACAGTCCACGCGAAGTGGTTGTCCGAGTAAAGAATATATTAAGACGAGCGAGTGACGATACAAAAGCCTTTGAGCAAATTTTAAGTATTAATGAATCCACTATGCAAGTATTGGTGAAAGGGCAAGAGGTGAGCTTAACGCGTGCTGAATTCCGTCTTCTTGCGCATTTCCATCAGCATAAAGACCAAGTATTTAGCCGAGAGCAATTAATGTCGCAAATCTATTCTGATAACCGTGTGGTAACAGATAGAACCATTGATAGTCATATTAAGAACCTGCGTCGTAAGATACAAAATATCGATGCCGAGGTTGATTGTATTCAATCTATCTATGGTGTTGGATATAAGTTTGCACTTTAAGTCGTTCGTGTAGGTGTCTGCTGTTTAAAGCGAACACCTACAGCCGTATCTTACTTTTAATCTACCATTCAACATATATCTCTTAAAAATATTAAGAAAAACCCTAACTCCTTAATTTATCCATATTTCCTGCACATTGCTTATCTATTATCTCTACATCGGCTCAGAACAGAGCCATTCTTACTAAAGCAAAAAGAGGTTTATATGAAAAAATTATTTATGTTAAGCAGTGTTGCATTAATCGTTTCAAGTTCACTAACAATGGCTTCAGCAAACACAGTTTCAAATAAAGACTTCGCAAGTTTTGATAGCAATAACAACGGTGAAATTAGCCAATCAGAAGCAACAGGAAAATTAGCTAAGCGTTTTGATAAAGTAGATGCAGATGCAAATGGTTCAATTTCAAAAGCTGAGTTCGATAAATTAAAGCAAATGAAAAAAGAACGTAAGCAACCTAAATTTGCCGATTTTGATGCTAACAATGATGGTGAAATTACGAAAGCTGAATTTGATGCAGCAAAATCTATGCATAAAGGCAAACAGCATAAAAAACCAGAGTTTGCACAAGTAGATACAAATAAAGATGGCGCTATCACTCAAGATGAAGCAAAGGGGCGTTTAGCTAAACACTTTGATAAAATTGATAGCGACGCAAACGGTTCATTATCAACGACTGAATACAACGCAATGGAAAACATGCGTAAAGGTGGAAATCATAAATTAGATTTCTCTGATGTAGATGTGAATAGCGATAACACTATCTCTAAAAGTGAAGCCAAAGGCATGTTGTTAAAACACTTTGATAAAGTAGATAGTGATGATAATGGTTCAATCTCTGAAGTTGAATTTGCAAAAATTAAAGAGATGCATAAAGGTAAAAAAGGCCATAAGAAACCTAACTTTGAGAAAATGGATAGCAACAGTGATGGTGTGATCAGTAAAGATGAAGCCAAAGGTCGCTTAGCGAAAAACTTTGACAAAATTGATGCAGATAAAAGCGGTGATATCACTAAAACTGAGTTGAAAGCTGCGCTTGATATGCACAAAGGCAAAGGTCATAAAAAACCTAACTTTGAGAAAATGGATAGCAACAGTGACGGTGTGATCAGTAAAGATGAAGCCAAAGGTCATTTAGCGAAAAACTTCGATAAAATTGATGCCGACAACAGTGGTGATGTTACTAAACAAGAGCTAAAAGCAGCTTCAAAAATGCACAAAGGTAAAGGCCATAAAACACCTAGCTTTGATAAGATAGACGCCAATAATGATGGTGCTATTACTAAAGATGAAGCTAAAGGACGTTTATTAAAAGGCTTTGATAAGATTGATACAGACTCTGATGGTAAAATTACATCCGCTGAATTCGAGCTCATTAAGAAAATGCATAAAGGTAAAGGTCACCGCCAAGTAAGCCTTGAAAAATTTGATGTAAATAATGACGGTACAATTACTAAAGATGAAGCCAAAGGTCGTTTATTAAAAGGTTTTGATAAGTTAGATAGCAATGCTGATGGTAAAATCACACAACAAGAAATTGATGCAAAAGTTATCATGGAGCATAAAGGCAAAAAGCGCCCAACATTTGACATGTTAGATGCGAATGCTGATGGTAAAATTACTAATGTTGAGTTTAATAACTTTTTACAACATAAAGGTGAAATGAAAAGCACTAAGTAATCTGTTTTCATTCATTAATTAATAGTACATAAAAATGCCCAAGGAGTTTACTCCTTGGGCATTTTTTTAGTTTATTATTTTTAATACCAATCACACTAATTAACTGCTCTATTTTAATATAATTGCTATAAGTTAAAATTTAAAGGCCTAGCTCGGCTAATAAGTCATCGTCAGCGGCTGGCTTGTTAACGTGACTTTCAGTTTTTTCTTCAGGGGGATTTGGTTTTTCATCAAATAAGGCATCAATATCGAACTTTTCACGCTCTTCAAAGTTAGGTAGCTTAATGAATTCAGTTTTATCCATCGCTAGTTCAAGGTAGAAGATATTATTGTTAGCCGTTGTAAAGGTTACACGACGAGCTTGAGGTCGATCTAAGTTTGTGTCAATTGATAACAATACTTGTTTGTTGATGGTGAGCATTTTAGGTTGGTTTTGGGTAATAGAGGTATGTAATTCATGGCCTATTACGCCGGTAAAGTCACCGACCATTTGGTTCATTAACTCTCCCATCACATCGCTGACTTCATCTGCAGTATGTGTTGTTGCTAGTTCATCTTTTGGGAGTCCCATGTTGGTCATATAATCGGTATATAACTCTAATGCAGCCGCAGCATTGAAGTTTAGAATCACCAGACCTGAAAATCCTCCATCAAATAAGACAAAACAACCAATGTCTGGTTTTAAGCATGTCTTGTTAATTTTTTGTACCATACCTGAGTAATTAACTGATCGGCCGGTTGCGCTGCTTAATACGGATTTCATTGAGTTACACAGGACTAATAAAATATCGTCAGTGGTAATGGTTTTAGTTCTAGCCATAGCGTTGTAATGTCCCTAAAGAATAATATTATTAAAATTATTAATAGAGCATAGGCTATTATTCAAATATAGGTAGTGTTTATGTTTATTTCTTTATAAAACATCGATTTACATCTAGTTTAAAGCATTAATTATTAGAAACGTTACTCTGGTAAAGACCAATCCTGACAATAAACGATGAACTCTTTCAATATTGGGCTTTGGTATTTCTCTTTATGCCACACTAGATATAAATCACGAGACATATCAATATTAATAGGCAATATTGCTACACGACGATCATTGAGTGCATGACGAGCAGCTGTTTTAGACATGCAGGCAACACCTAATCCAGAAGCGCAGCAATTGATAATGGCTTCTGTACTGCTGAGCTCAAAAGCAATATCAAGATTCGTTAAGTGTTGACCTATGTGGTCAATAAAAAAGTGTCGGGATCCAGAGCCTTTCTCACGTAGAACCCAGTGTTGATCATGCAAGTCATTTATTGTCACGAGTTTATGATTTATGAGAGGGTGCTCAGGATGAGCGACAATCACCATTTCATCTTTAAGCCACTTCTCTACATGTAATTGTTTATCAATAAGTAAACCTTCAACCAAGGCTATATCTAATTCATAATCAATCAATTGGTTACCAATACTGGTGCTGTTATCAATACACATAAATTGATCTTGGTGCGCACTTACTTGTCTGAATTGTGACAGTAAAATGGGTAATAGGTGGTTGCCGACTGTATTACTCGAACCTATGCGTAATTTACCTTGGAAATTATGACTATCAAATAGGGTAATAATTGCTTTGCTACGCTCTAATTGTTCATCCGCTAAAGGCAGTAAAGCCTTACCCATTTCATTAATCAATAAACGGTTATTTTTACGCTCAAACAATTTATGACCTAGCTGCTTTTCTAACTCAGCCAACGCCATACTAACCGCTGGTTTGCTTAAAAACAGTTTATCCGCCGCTGTGGTTAAGGTTTTTTCTTGAGTGATGGTGATAAAAACATGCAGTTGTTTTAAGGTGATATTCATAATGCGCTCATTGTTATGATTAGCTTAACGATATGAGCTACAGTGTAAGTTATTCATAATACCAATCATACTAATTAACTGATCTATTTTACTTGTTAAAATGACTTATTTCTTCGTTGTAAATTTCGTAAAGGGAACAACCATTTATTTCAATTTACGCCTTAAACTAAGTCATTTTTCCTACGCAAAATTTAGATCATTCACTTAATATAATTGGTATATTAGTTTTGCAGTGACAGATTAATCGTTAACGTTAACGTTAACCTGCCCTAAAAAGGTTTAATGGTGAGGTGTAGCTGCTTGTATTTGCTTTAATAAATCAGCAGCCGCTTGTTGTGGTGATGTTGCATGACATATAGCGGAGACTAAGGCGACACCATCGACTCCAGTCTCGATAATATGATCTAAATTAGTTGGGTTGATACCTCCAATGGCAACAATCGGAAACTGACTCAGCTGCATTGCTTTTTCTAAGCCCTGTATTCCCCACTGCTTCTTGATATTAGTTTTGGTGGGAGTAGCAAAAATAGCGCTTAACCCTATATAGTCCAATGGTAGATTATTCGCTTCAAGCAGCTGTTGGTCATTCTCTATGGATAAACCTAATAGCTTTTCTGAACCAATCAGTTTCCGCGCTAGTTTTACTGGCATATCGGATTGCCCAAGGTGTACCCCATCGGCATCAACCGCTAAAGCAACATCAACACGATCATTGATAATGAGGGGCACTTGAGTCCCTTGCAAAACTTGTTTAACGGCTTTAGCTCGATTAATAAAAGACTGAATATTGTCGCCTTTTTCACGCACTTGTACCATGGTTACACCGCCCGCAACGGCTGCTTCGACCACTTTTATTAATGTGCTTAAATTTTGCTGGTCGTCTGTCACTAAATATAAACGATACGGGCTCATGTTTATTCCTTGGTATCTTTAATTGATGGTTAGCTTGAGATGCTGTGTGATCATTTCAGTATCAAGTTGATAAAGCATATCCAACAGGTTCATTTGTAAACTACCTGGACCAGCAGATTTTTTTTCTGCTAGCTCTCCCGCAATACTAAGGATAGCAGCTGCTGCTAATCCTGTGTGTTCACCAATGGCAGCAAAGGCACCGGTCAATGCGCTTAAGCTACAACCCATTCCTGTGATATAAGGCATCATGGCATGACCATTATGTAGTTGTATTTCGCTATTTTCGCCGATGATGTAATCCACTTCACCTGAGATAACTACATTACATTGATAAGTTTTTACTAAGTAATGTGCCGCATTTACTGCAGATTCACTGCTATCTAATGCATCCACACCTTTACTTGTTGCCTGTTCACCAGCTAATGCAATGATTTCAGAGGCATTACCACGAATAATGAGTTGTTTGGCGAGCGCTGCAATTTGACGTGAAGTCTCGGTGCGTATAGTGCTAGCACCACAACCTACTGGGTCTAATACTACAGGTTTATTATTCGCATTAGCCTGCTCTACGGCGTATTGCATACGGGGTATCCATTGGCTATCTAAGGTGCCAATATTAATGACTAATGCGCCACTGAAAGACATCATTTCAGCTAACTCTTGGCGAGAGTGAGCCATAATAGGAGATGCACCAATTGCCAGTAACGCATTGGCGGTATTGTTCATCACTACATAGTTGGTGATGTTGACCACTAAGGGCTTTTGTTTACGCAAGCTTAGTAACGCATTGGTGATCAATTGTTGTTTTTCTTGAATTGAGCTCATTTTTGTTCCCCTTCACTTAATGCATTTAATCCTTGTTGCCAAAAAGCGACTTCCATTCTGGTTGCTGTTTTGAACACTTTGACAAGGTGTTGGCCACGCTTGCTGTTAATATCAATATCAGCTAATAGTTGGTCTAAATGTTGTGTGCTATCGACGATGCTTTGCTGAAACTCATCACCGCTATAAAGATCGATCCAGCTAGAAAATTCATTACCTTCAAATAATGTGTTGTCATCTTTTGCTAAAAAACGACCAATCTCTGCATAGCCAATCGAGCAAGGAGCGAGTGCAACGTATAAATCAACTAAATCACCGGTCATACCTGCATCTAATACGTAGCGCGTATAGGCTACGGTACCAAAATCTTCATCTTCGGCTTCTAAATCAGCTTCACTTAGCCCCCAATCTTGGCAGTAAGTAATATGATGATTAATTTCAAAGTCTAATAATGCATGCACGCTAGGTAGCGCTTTACGCATATCCGCTAATGTATTTGCTTTATAAATAGCGAGTGCATAAGCACGTGCGTATTGTTTTAAAAATAAAAAATCTTGTTTCAAATAATGTAAAAAACACGGTTGAGCTAAGCTGCCATTACCCAGCTGTAAAACAAAAGGGTGTTTTGTATAAGCTTGCCAATCATCTTGGCAAGCTTTAATTAAATCTTTATGATTCATTGTTGTCCCATTTAATCTGTTTAGTGAAGATTACTACTTGAAGGTGCTTCAAGCATTATTCAAAGGTCGGCATGTAGTCTTTTGCCTTAGGCAGTTTTTTGATTAGTTTATTATCAAACATAAATTGAGCGTAATCATCGTAACGGGTTAGATCTACTGCAGAAGGGCGTAATGCAAAACGAGAAAGAGTATCTCTCCAAGCGCGTTTATTAAGTTCATTATCTAAAGTATCAGGAGCATAACTCACAAACTCTTTCCATGCCGCTTGAGGGTGATTAGTGATATAGATAGTTGCTTGTTCTAATGCTTTGTTAAAGGCTTTGATCATGGCTGCATCATAATTATTAGCATTAGCAACAAAAATTAATTCATCATAAGCTGGAACGCCGTGCTCTTCTGGGAAGTAAGCTTTTGATTTAAAACCTTCTAGCGCTAATTGGTTGCTTTCAAAATTACGTAGTCCACCCCAAATAGCGTCTACTTTACCTGATGCTAGAGAAGCTGATAATGCCCAGCCAACGTTGATTATTTCTACATCATTGAAGGTTAGGTTTACTGTTTCTAACATTTTGCCAATAATTGCTTCTTCGCTGCCTGAAATTGCAATACCGACTTTTTTATCTTTTAAGTCACTTAGTGTATTAATTTTGCCATTATCTAACACCATTAAAGTATTTAGTGGGGTTGCGATTAAAGTTGCTGAACGAACTAATGGTAAACCTTCGGCAATATCAATAATTAAGTTTGGCTGATAAGTTATTGCTAAGTCTAAGTTACCTGCCGCTACCAGTTTTGGTGGAAGGCTTGGATCAGCGGGTTCTTGGATGGCGACTTCTAAGCCTTGTTGTTTAAAGTAGCCTCGTTGTTGAGCGATAACTATTGGCCCATGGTTAGGGTTAACAAACCAATCTAACATTAGCGTGACTTTTTTATCCTGTGCAAATACTGATTGTGTAAATAATGTTGCCAGTAATGTCAGTGATGCTAGTAAAAATTGCTTTTTCATTGCAGGTATTTCCTTATTATTCCAATATAGATCCATTCAATGGACTGTGTTTTATGTAACTAAATTTGCCAAGGTATTAATTTGTTTAAACATTTATCTGTGATGAAATAGAGTGCGACTGAGATTGCCGACAAAATAAATAGCGCGGCAAACATTTCATCAATTAACATGCGTGCGTTAGCTTGTAACATCAAATATCCCAAGCCTTGACTAGATCCAACCCATTCACCCGCAACAGCGCCAATCGGGGCAATTACCACTGCGACTCGAATCCCTGAAGCCAATGTAGGGAGAGAAGCTGGAAGTTGGATATGGCGTAATAGCTGCCATTTAGTCGCTTGCATGGTATTCGCTAAATCTAAGTAACCTGTTGGTGTATTCTTTAATCCGTCGTAACAACAAGTCACCACAGGGAAGAAAATAATGATAGCTGCCATGACTATTTTTGATGCAATACCGTAACCTAACCAGATCATCAAAATAGGGGCGATAGCAAACACAGGGATCGCTTGGCTGGCAATAAGAACAGGTAATAACCAACGTCTTACCGGTTTAAATAAGAGCATCTGTAATGCAAAAAACAACCCCATGGATAAACCCAATAACAAGCCTAATACAATTTCTTGTGTGGTTATCCAACTGTGTTTAAGCAAAATATCAATACGACTAATTAAACGCTCAAAGACAGATAAAGGTTCAGGTAAGATGAAATTAGGCAACTTAAACAACAGTACCGTTGCTTGCCAAACCACTAATAATATTAATAAAGTAAACGCTACTCTTAAGATATTGTGCAATAGCTTCTCCGAACGATTAATACCACTACTTAAGGTTCTAATATTTGGTACTTTATTCATAATCTTGCTCTAAGCGTTGAATAATTTGTTGTTGTAATATTGCGCTTTCTGCATTCAACTCTCTCGGTGTTTGCGCTTTTGGAAGTGTTAATGAAAAGGCAACAGCAGGTTGACCCTGTAGAATATATAATTGACCTGCTAAGCGAATTGCTTCTGAAGGATCATGAGTGATAAGTACAACCGTTTTATCTTTTAATAGTTGATGCGCTAGATTCTGAAGTTTATAGCGTGTCACTGCATCTAAAGCGGAGAAGGGTTCGTCCATTAATACCACTGGTTTGTCTTGCATTAACGTTCTGGCTAAAGCGACACGTTGTCGCATTCCTCCTGATAAATTTTGCGGTAATTCTTGGGTTTTATCTGCTAATCCTACCTCTGTTAATAATGTGAGTGCTTTTTCATATTGCTGAGTTTTTGATGGGGTGTGTTGAGTCTTTTTTGAAAATTTATCACTCAGTAACACATTATCTAATACGTTTAGCCAAGGCATTAATAGGTCTTGTTGAGCCATATATGCGACTTGTGTGCGAAGGGGAGTATTATTGCTGGTGGATAATTTGCCTGACCATTGCACTTTATCTGCTAGCAGATTAGCCAAGTAGCGTAATAGGGTGGTTTTACCACAGCCACTTCGTCCTAAAATACAAGTCCAGCTCTTGGCTGGCATTTCCATATTTAGCTCTGCTAATACAGGTTGAGCATCTTGTTGGTACTGTAAAGCCCCATCTTTAATGGTGATAACAGGGGAATGTAAAGTATTTACATCTTTAGTGGTTAAGGCCATTTTAGCAACCACTATCGTTCTGTTGTTGATAAAAGTGATGCACTGGACCACGCCCTTTACCAATAGAGAGCTGATCTGCATGTACTAATGCCTGAGTAATATAATCTTTTGCGGTTTGCACCGCTTCTGATAATAAGTAGCCTTGTGCTAAGTAAGAGGCAATAGCGGATGAGAGGGTACAGCCTGTACCGTGGTTATTGTTAGTATGAACTCGATTTGCTGTTAGTTGCTGAACTACGTTTGATAAAATTAATAGATCAGCACTGTATTCATCTTGCTGTAAATACCCACCTTTTAATAATACTGCTTTAGCACCTAATTGACGTAGCCCTTCAACCATTGTTTGCATTTGTTGCGTTGTTTCAGGCAGATTATAGGATGTACTGTCAGAAATTAATGCGGCGGCTTCTGGTAGGTTAGGAGTAATAATATCGGCTAACGGAAATAGCTCAGATTTTAATGTTTGTATGGCTGATTTTTCTAATAACAAGTCACCATTAGTGGTCACCATGACAGGGTCAATTACGATAAATTGAGGCTTATATTGTTTAAGCTTTTTAACTACCAAGCGAATAATGTCACTATCAGCTAGCATACCTACTTTGACTGCTACGATATTTAAATCACTGAACACTGCGTCTAATTGTTTTTCAACATGCTCTAGTGGAATTGGAAAGATACCAGAAACACCTAGCGTATTTTGTGCTGTGATTGCAGTTATCGCAGAGCATGCATAACTACCAGTGGCTGAAATAGCTTTGATATCTGCTTGAATTCCAGCGCCGCCACCACTATCTGAGCCTGCGATTGTTAGTACAATCGGCACCTCGGAATAAGTTGAAGATATGTTATCTGAATCTAAAAATTGAGTATTGAGGTTGTTATTGGCCATCATTGCTCCGATTTCAACGCCATCGGAACTATATGAGAAACCCTAATATGTGCAAAGATGCACTATGGTAGGTATTTACATAGTTCCCTGCGTCAGTACTAACTGTATCAGGTTCAACGGGTATCGATGCAATCTAAGTAGATATCGCATGCGTTCTCAGCCTTCGGCTCCCCGACTATAAGTGTTTTAAATCATAACAAGTTTGAATGAAAGTGCAATGAAACATATGGTGCTTTGTTACCTGAAAGGTGTAAATTTTTGGAGTGCGTAGTCGTGTATGTTTGCGCTTTACTTATTTAAGTAGAGCGCAAAATAGAGAAAAATTATTGATTAATGCGTGCTTTAAATTGTGCACGTGTTTTTTCATCAGCTTTCTTATACCAGTAATCTAGCATCTGTCCTGCAACATCACCTTCAGTTTGCCCATTGGCAGGAACAATAATTGTCGCCGGTTGTTGTAATGAAGCCGGTTTGTCTGTTTGATTATAAGCAACCGTTTCAGCAACTAAGTCTCGGTTAAATTGAATACCGCTCTTCATTAACTTACCTTGTTCGAAGGGAACGGCTTCACCGTTAATATCTGTGATGATGATTTCAGGTTGTGCGTTGAATTGATCAACTTGTCTTGCTGATCGAAGTGTCGGTAAGCTGATTGTATAATCTTGGTTTTTACCTTGAAAGGTGATTATTAATGTATCTGTAGTGAAGTAGTTAACCTCACCGCCTTGACGGTAATTACCTTCATATTCAAAAGCAATTTGGTTTGTTCCATCTTTTAATGTTAATGAGGTTTTCTGTTCGGCTTGTTTACCATTAACAACTTTTAACGTTACTTGAGAAGGCACAGTTAAATTGATAGCAGCGAAGGCTTGTTGGCTTAAAATGCTGATCAAGGCAAGGCTCATAAAATTCAATAGTTTCATATTTAATGCTCATTTTATCTAAAAGGAAGGATGTGGCTTAGATTGAGTTATGTATTTGAGAAGATAAGGTTCACTCATGAATTCAGTTTTTAACTTACCATAAAAAAGCACTCATAAGAGTGCTTTGAATTCATATATTTCAATCAATATGGCTTAGAAACCGTAACGAGCACCTACTAGCAACTCATTTTCACGGCCGTTACCGCTTGATGTATCGTTATTTAGTGCGATCTTGTAGCTACCGAATAATGCAAAGTTACCCATATAACGAGCATATTCAACACCAACAAAGTTTGTTTCTAATTCATCAATGTCATCAGCTGAGTAGTAGCTGTAGCTTGCATTTACAACGTTCTCTTGGTTTTCACCAAAGTAGTAAGCTGCAAAGGCATCAGCAGCTACGAAGTCTGAGTCTTCAGTACCTTCTGCTGAAATATTACCTGCCATACCCATTGCCGATAGGTAAACGCTACCTTTAGTGTATTTAGCTGCTACTAAGTATGAAGTTGAATCATCAGTATCTGTACCGTTACCGTATTCTTGATCACTTGTTGCTACACCCGCTGCTAATTCAAGCTCAGGGCTAAACTTGTAAGCAGCCATTAAACCGTAACCATCAGCATTATCATTTGCGTTTTGCGTTGCAGAAGCTTGTACAGTTAACGCATCAGCAGTGTAAACGTAACGTAATGTGTTTTTTGAACGGTCAGCTGTTGTTACCGTGTTTTCATTAACGTAACCACTGAATGTTTCAGCTTGGTCGGTAAAATCAGTTAGGTAAGTTACCGCATTAACTTGGTGACCGTAAATGAATGAACCTGCTTGTGTATCAGCACCTACGTATAGGTGACGAGTATTTAGGTTAGCTTCATTATCATCTTCGTTTTCAGTAATTTCAAACTCGTAACGGCCAAATACGGTTAAGTTGTCGTTTAGTTTATTTTTACCGTCTACATTTAAACGTACACGTGATGCGTCAGAGTAATCTCCATCTGTAAGGCCACCACGTACTTCAACTCGACCACCAACATTGAACTCTTGAGAATCTGTTTTGTAAACTGTTGCTGCATAAAGAGGAGAAGAGATAATTGCGCTAGACGTGATAGCAAGTAGGTATTTATTGAATGTCATATTCATTTTCCTGTTTTTCTTAGAGTCATTTAAAAATTGTCATATTTAAATGTTATTATTTAGGTAAGCAGGAAGATGTGTTAGATGCTTCCTGCAAAAATGTAGACTTTCCGTGTCCTTTTAAATCACTCTCACAATCTATAGATATTTTTATTAGAATTCACAGAAAACTAACAAATGAAGCTCTTTATGGTGACCGGGGTCACAATTTTTAATTTTAAAATTTATATTTTTAAAATTATCGTCTACGCCTATTGTAAATGTTGTTTTTTTATAAAAATGAGATTTATTGTTTAAACCAGTCGATATAAAAATCCGGAGATACTTTGTATTGCCTCGCTAATTTTTCAATACTATCTTGACCCGATATTTTATCTGCGTGAATACCACTAGTGATAAATAAACTACTAATGCCAGCGCCATTTGCCCCTGCAATGTCATGCTCTAGACTATCACCTACCGCAACGGCATTATCCCACCCTCCGACTAGCGTTTTACACATATCGTAGATTCTTTTTTGTGGTTTACCATGCCAATGTACTTTTCCGCCCATTTTTTGATAAGCCATGGCAATTGCCCCTGGACAGGTTTTTAAATTACCTTCAGGTGTCATGGCGACAAGATCCGGGTTACTTACAACTAACTCTAATTTTTTACGGTAGGCGATAGTTAAATCATCCATATAAGCTTCAACATTACCCCTGTCGACCCCACAACATAATACAAAAGAGGCTTGCTCTGCTTTTACCGATTGTACTCCACAGTCTTCGAGTACAGTGTCATCTTCTTCCCATTGGAAATGTAAGGCTTGTTGACCAAGCGCTTTAAATTTTCCAGAGTTAAAATTATCACGCATATGGTCGCCAGAAGTGAGGACATCTAGATACAGGTCACGGCTGATCCCTGATTCAGTGAGGCGGTCGTAGGAAAAAACACTATTTTTTCCACTATTTGATAGAATTACAACTTTTTTTCCATGTTTTTTTAATAGGTTTAACGCGTTAATTGCTTCTGGAAAAGCTTCTCCACCATTATGTAATACTCCCCATTGGTCCAAAATAAAAGTGTCAAATTTATCAATAATATCTTTTAAACCGGCAATCATTTCCACAGTATTAGCTCCTTTTTTTGAACACGAAAATACAAGCAAGTTAGCATTGTATACTGCTTTTATGCTTGCTTATAGAGTTGAATAAATAGTGATAGTAGTAGTTTTTTAGCAATATTTTTTTAAAAAATAGTAATAGTGAATGAATGGAAATATAAAAATCATCAAATTAGTTATCTATTAAAATTGATCTTATTTGTTTCAAGGCGCGTAAAACTATCTGAACATTTCGAGATAACACTCTACAGTCCAATAAAAGGAAAATACTATGTTAAAGAAGTTCATCACTACCTTATCAATTGTAATTGCTAGTTTTACTTTCACGTCTGTGGCGCAAGCTGCTCATCATGGTATGCACAAAGATATCGTCGACGTGGCATCGGAAAATGGCTCATTCACAACGCTTGTTGCAGCAGTAAAAGCAGCTGGACTAGTCGATACACTGAAAGGCAAGGGGCCGTTTACAGTATTTGCTCCTACAGATGAAGCATTTGCAAAACTACCTGAAGGTACGGTTGAAATGTTATTGAAGCCAGAGAATAAAGATAAACTAGTTGCTGTGCTGACTTATCACGTAGTGCCGGGCAAAGTGACTGCATCTGACGTAATGAAAATTGACAGTGCAAAAACAGTCCAAGGACAATCTGTAATGGTCAAAGTTGTTGACGGCAAAGTGATGATCAACGATGCACAAGTTGTAACTGCAGATGTTGAAGCGAGTAATGGTGTCATTCATGCTGTTGATACGGTTTTAATGCCTAAATAATTTACCTTTTCCACACTGAGTAAAATTAATTCTTAAATTGAGTCTTAAGATTTTAAACCAAAAGGGATAACGAAAGTTATCCCTTTTTTTGTATCAATTTCAATATCAATATCAATATCATTAACTTTAGTAAGCATTAACTTACTTTTTAAATTAAGTTCTTTGGACTAATCCTCTTCTACCAAGAACATTTAGCTCACTGCTTTAAGTTAAGTTAAGTAAAGTAACAAGATGGTTATAAGTGGGATACTTGAATTAGGATTAATACAGTAGTCCAACTTTGAGAATCATATCTTGATAACTTGTTCTGGCCCGTTAAATGACGCTTAAATGCTAAAGCTTCTGGGATTGAGGTTTAGCGAATAATAAGATTGTTTAGTCTACTCAGTTATTGTCACGGTTATAGCAATCAGAATACTGATATATTTACTTGTTTAAAATAGCCGCCTTTGTTGTAAATGCCATAAAGATAACTGTCGTTTACATCTATTTATGCTGAATTAACTTGTTTGTTCCGCTCAATATTTAGATAACATATCGAATGTCATTGATATCGTTTTGAAGCTTATATAGATGCTCATCTTCACATATATGCCATTAATTTAGGCAAAAAAATAGCTGAATCAGTGATTACTGAGTCAGCTATTTTATTATTTTTATATTGGATAAGTAGCAAATATATTAAGCTAACTACTTACTAAGCTTTTAATCCTAATAATGGCTATATTTTAAAATAAACCTTTTAACTTATCTTTTAAGTCTTTTGCTTCTTCTTTCAAATCATCAGTAGAGACTTTCTCTCCTGAAATTAGATCTTTAGCAGCGTCCTTTATCGTCTCCTTAGCTTGATCTTTAACCGCTGTTTTAGCTGCTTCAAGTTGTTCTTTTAAAGCACCTTCAGTGTCTAAACTAAAGCTTGGGTCAGAAAATGAACCTTGTATACGGAGTGGAATAGAAACACCACTTAAATCTGCATAACTAGTACTTTCGTCTGTTTTAGATAAAGGTGTTACCCCTAGCTTATAATCAATGGTTTGCTTGATCGTATCAGCTGTACCAGAACCGTCTAAACGAATCACTGGCGAAGTCATGGTTAGTTTCTGATTATTCGCAATACCTTCATCAACAGTAAATTCACCGGTCAAAGACGCAAAGTCAGTTTTCTTAACTAGCTTATCTTCTTCGATTGTTTCGCCTGTTAATTTCGCCTTAAACACGCGAATCTCATAAGGCAAGTTAATGCCGTATAGTTCACCGTCTAATACTTTAAAGTCACCTGTAGCATTAATCCCCTGCTGAATCTTAGTACTAGTTAACCCTTGACCATCAGCAGTCAAATTAAAGTTTGCTGTACCACTTAATAGATCAACTTCTGCTGCGTCTTTTAATAAAGGCAGTAAAGCTACATTTTTAAGTGCAGTAGTGGCTTGGTAACTATTTTTACCGCCATCTTCATCTATTGAAGCGTTAACACTAACTGAACCGTCATATAGGTTTGCAGTTAATGGGTTAACAGTTGCTTTACCATTTTTAACGGTTAAACCATTAGTGATTTTTCCGATAGTAATATCTTGATATAAGATTCCGGCAATGGTTAACGAGCCTTTAATATCTAGGTCATTAAGTATGCTTAGGTCTGGTTCCACTTCTTCACTTGCTTCTGTGCTTGTAGTTGTACTTTCTTCTGACTCAGTACTTTCAGTTGACTCAGGTAAATAAGGGTTTAGATTCCAAACATTACCGTTTAAGTTGTAGCGGATAACCGGCACAGTTTGTTGGGTAAAACTAACTTCACCATTTAATTCAATATCATCAACTTTGGTTTTAAGCGATGTTAGGCTCAGCTTTTGTTGGTCTAGGTCATAACTGATATCAGTAGAAATATCACTGTTAATTTTATTTTCACCGATAGCTGCAACGACTACTTCACTATCTATAGTAAATTGTTTAATCAGAATTTTTTGGAAGTCAGTTACTGTTAATTCTTTTAACGATAAGTTCATTTCGCCTTCAACATCAGCACCTTTGATAGAATTATTTACTTTAAAGGTATCAATTTTTGCCGTCTGTTTTGCAATATCTAGCGAAAGATTGGTTTCTAATGTGCTATTCACTTGATTATTTTGTAAAGCAGAACCATTTAAACTACTTGTTAAGATTAATTTACCTAGATTTACTTGATTGTGCTCAACAACATTTATATCACTACTATTGATATAAATTGTTCCATCTAAGAAGTCACCAGTGAAAGTATTATTGATAGTAATTGCTTGAATATCTAACTCTTGTGTTTCTAGTTGATATTTTAAGCCACTAGTGAAAACTGTGTTGAGCTTACTGCCCGATAGCGCATCGCTTAGCACATCACTTTCAATGGTTAAGTTAGTTAGCTGAACGGCTGTCAATGCAGCATCAACAAAGATATCAGCATTAACGTCGATATCTGCTTCTACTTGGTTATTTTTAATTGAGCTATTTAAGCTAAAATGTGCCACTTGCCCAAATGCAAACTCTTCAAGTTGAAGGCTATTAATAGCAACTTCTTGAGTTTCATTGGTTTGATGGTCGATCATTTTCAAAGTCGCATTGGTAATATTGATGCCCGACAAAACGAATTTTGATAGATCTAATGAATTAGATTCTTCTTCAGTTGTCTCTTCTGTTTCTGGAGTTGCTGCGTCTGTTGCTGTTTCTTGTTCAGCATCTGCTGTGAGATCATCAAGATTTGTGGTGCCATCTTTATTGGTAATTAAATTGAATTCAACACCATCAAGTACAATCTCTCCAATTTCTATGTTTCCAGAGAATAAAGGTAAAATATTAATCGATACGGCTGCTTCTTGTATGTTTAATAATGTTTTTTCTTCAAACTCAGGACTGTTTTGTAAAGTTACTTGTCCACTTTTGAATCCTAATAGTGGATATAAGCTCCAACCTAAATCACCAGTAATTACTAAGTCTCGATCGATAGCATTTTTAGCTTGGTCTTGAATTTGTTGTTTGTAATCATTTGGGTCAACGGTTGCAACGACGATTACGACGGCTGCAACTAATAAAAGTAGTACGGCTAATGCGAGTTTTAGAAACAATTTCATTAACATGTCCTTATAAAGAAAAGATTTATTGGTAATAGACAGTGTAATAGCTTAAGGGTTCATGATCACTATTTTGTTTTAAACTGTTATTTATTCTAAGTGATTTTGATAGTTGTAGGTTGATTGAAGTCTAGGTAATGAAGGGGAGTTAATTATGTTATTATTCTGATTATTAAGAGGGCTTATCTAGAATAATGAGGACTGACGACAATTAATATCATCTCTGAACTAAACAATGTTGATCTCATCAAACAAACCCAGTTGAAAGTGGCGACTTTTAATCTTTTTAATTACCTTGCTCCACCCGACGCTTTTTATGATTTTGACCGCATTTACTCTGCTGAGCAATGGCAGAAAAAGCAACGTTGGATTAGCACTTATCTACAAGCTCATCAGCCCGATATTATTGGCTTTCAAGAAGTATTCAGTATCGATTCATTGCAAAGTTTGGTTGCCGATTCAGGTTATCAGCACTTTGCAGTAGTCGATCAACCGACTGTTATTGATGATTTTATTTACCGAGATCCTGTTGTTGCTTTAGCAAGTAAATTTCCTATTGTGGCTGTTTCATCTGTGCCAGTAGATACTGAGTTAGCAATACAGTTAGGCTTAACCGCTGAATTTAATTTTAGTCGACAAGTGGTGAGGGCGACGGTCAAGTTACCTCATTTAGGTTTATGTGACTGCTATGTGGTTCATTTTAAATCAAAGCGCGCTGCTTGGCAGGCTGAGTTGGATCCCCTTACTTCATTGGAAGGAAGAGTGATTGAGCAGTTCAAAGCACAAGTAGCAGGTGGGTGGGCTTCTTCCATTCAACGAGGGAGTGAAGCTACTCTATTGATGATGCATATGGTTGAACGACGGGCTAAAACAGGTAATGCGATGATCTTGATGGGAGATTTTAATAACCCATTACAAGACGGTATTTTAGCGCACTTAACCACATCTAATTTATTATTTAATAATGATCAACAGCAACAACAGTTAATGCAATTTTATGCACTACGTGATGCTTGGGATTTATATCAAAGTAATCAAGCATTAATTTCAGATCAGGTCTTAACAAGAGGTGCGACACACTACTTTGGACAAAGTAGTTCGGTACTCGATTATATTCTCTTATCCAGTGAGTTTGATACAAAGGCGCAATCTAACTTCTTTGCTGTCACTGATTATATAAATACTGATAAGCACTTGATTAACCCAAGTTTTGAAATTGATGGGGAAAGTACCGATCATGCAGTCGTTAGTATTTGTTTGACACTAAGACAATAATAATCAGACAACATGAAAAGGTTATACAAAAATGTATGAGGTTTTTTGGTTGTTACTCAAAAGTAAGCTTAACCATTAAATTTATACCCGACACCATAAACTGATGCGATTGGATTATAACCGTTTTTAATCGCATTAATTTTCTTACGGATATTTTTTATATGCGTATCAATATTACGGTCAGATACTTCTAGTGCTGCATCTTGATAGATATGTTGAATAATATCTTCACGGGTAAAAACTCTACCTATATGCGTTATAAAAAGTAGAAATACTTTGAATTCTACGGCAGTAAAATCTATATTTTGTTGCTCTAATAATGCAGTGTAGCCATCAACATGCAATTGAAATCCATTATGATTAATTGTATGTAAATTAGGTTGGTTAGTCCTGCGTAACACGGCTTTAATCCTAGCCATTACTTCTTTAGGGCTGAAGGGTTTGACAATGTAATCATCAGCGCCACTTTCTAAGCCAATTAACCTGTCTTGCTCTTGTTGTTTTGCGGTTACCATAATAACAGGCAAGTTAGAGAATTCTCTAATCTGTTTACATAAGCTTAATCCATCTACTTCTGGCAACATCAGGTCTAATAATATTAAATCTACTTTACTCTGTTTAATATGTTCAAGCACGTGCGCCCCGTTAACGAGATGCTCTGTGTGATATCCCTGTTGACGACTATAAGCTATTAACACTTCTGCGATATTTTCTTCATCTTCAACAATCAAAATAGTTTTTTTAGTCATATTAATTAGCCTATTTGTGGCATTGTTAATGTTACTTGTAAGCCACCTAAAGGTGAACCTTGTAATGAAATATCCCCTTTATGTGCTTCTGTTATTTGTTTACAGAGTGCAAGACCGAGCCCAGTTCCTCCATATTCGCGACTACGTGATTTCTCAACACGATAGAAACGGTCAAATAATTGCTTTTGATCTTGTTTATTAACTCCAGGTGCTGAATCCGAGAAAGTTAGTTTGAGATCTTGTTTAACTAGTTCTAGATTGATTTGGAGCTGACCAGGTTGTTCTGTGTAACGACAAGTGTTTTCTAACAAATTAATAAACAGTTGTTGTAGTCGCTCTCGATCTCCATAAACTTGATAGTTAACTGAATTATCTAGCTCTAAGGGAGCGACATAGAGTTGGCACTGTGTAAATCGAGCACTATAACTATCTAAAGTATGTTGTAAAAGTGAAGCAATGTTCAATGTTTTAAATTGATAATGTAAGCTGGCAGTATCACTGTGAGCAAGTTGAGATAGATCATCGACAAGTAGATTTAAATTACTTACTTGGTCAATTAATAAGTTGATGCGTTTTGTATCGGCGACAAACACGCCATCTTGTACTGCAATTAAATGGGAACGTAATACAGTTAAAGGCGTTCTTAATTCATGCGAAGTATCAGACATCCACTGAAAGCGCATTTGTTGGTTGTCTTGTAATGTATTAGCCAGCTTATTGAAGTTGTTAGATAAAGTGCCTAATTCATCTTGTGAGAGGGGAGTTATCCTATTAGTAAAATTACCTTTATTAAGTTCATCAGTGGCTAAAACGATTTGCTGAATGGGTCTAATTAAATGTTTAGAGAGGACAATCGCCATGATAAAAGCTAATACAATGACCAATAATGTAATGATGATGTAATTATGTAGTTGGGCATTTAAAAAAGCTTTAGCAGGACTATTTGCTGCAAGTTTAGAAGGCACTAAGCCAATCCAGCCAATAACATTGTTATTGAGTAAAATTGGTTCGATTAATGGATTTTCGTTAATTTTTTCGCGACCTACGATCACTTGTTTTTGCTGATTATATAAACTAATCCGTCGCCCTGTTTGTAATAAATTACCAGGTAGTTCAAACCATAATAAAGAAGGAGGCGGATTTTTTAACGAGGCGTTCTGTTCATTGTTTTGCTGCTCAGGCTCAACAATAGATCGCCATAGTTGAGTGTTATAAGTGATCGTATCCCAACTATTTGCTTTTGTATAAAATTGGGTGAGTTGTTGTTTTACTTTTATGAAATGCTTCCGCTCTTGTTTTTCAACAAAGTGATTAAATTCAGTAGTGAAATTAAGGTAAATAAATACCAGCATCATTCCAACTAAG
The DNA here is from genome assembly GCF_036697365.1 of Psychromonas arctica. Taxonomy (GTDB): domain Bacteria; phylum Pseudomonadota; class Gammaproteobacteria; order Enterobacterales; family Psychromonadaceae; genus Psychromonas; species Psychromonas arctica_A. Next base: position 283,235 of record NZ_JBAHZA010000003.1, on the reverse strand, counting down.
GTGATGTTAGTAATAAAAAATGCAAGAAAAAATTTATGTTTTAATTTCACAGTGACTCTAGTGTAATCGAAGCAAGTTACTTTAGATTATATCAAACAGTATTGTATATTGATGTTCTTCAAGTAATTTTTCCATTGTTTACTTTTTTATATCAAAGCTTAAAACTTAGCAGTTGCGGTTTTTCCTGCCTTAAGCAGTACATATTGTGGCTTCACAAAGCTGGTATGTACTAACCCCAATGTTTTGGAAAAAGAGACTGAGACAGTGGAGACTGTTTTAAAAGTATGTTTAGCTTGTAGTAATATTTCTATTTGTCCTTTTTCTTGTGTCATTATATTAGCTGTTTGTATTTTTATCGGTTGGTTGTTTACTTCTAAATTAGTTGATTGCTGAAGTGTATTCTCGATAAAATCCTGTTGCTCGCTGGTGGTTAAGTTATCAGGCATTACTTCCTGTAGATCACCCATTAACCAAGCAAGATCATTTTGCATAGCAATTAATAAGTGGTCTTCTTGGGTTATAATTTTTATGCTCACTTGCCCATCGCGTAAAATAACCTGTGCGGTACTTTCCTTTAATGTGTGTGCGCTAATTGAACTGTTAAAACAGGCCATTAATAATAAACATGTGTACAGTATTGATTTCATTTTGTAGTGCATTTTAATGTATCTCGTTCAGGTCAATTAGACGGCGGTAGTTAGCCGTCTAATTGAGAGTCTTATTAATGATTAACTTTTGCTTCACTAGGTTGAGTTTCTCTACAAAAAGTACCTTGTTCTATTTTGCCACCATTGCTAATGGTTTTTTGCTCAAAATCGTAACATTGCTCGTTTTGTTCATTTACTCTGTATGTTGTGAAATAGTTTTCCCTTTGATAGGTATATTGCATTCTACGGCTTCCATCTTCTTCGGTAATGTATTGAAGGTCGCTAACACCACCTACAGGTGGTTTAAGATCTGCTCTTATTCCTTGTGTGTCACCGCTTAACGGTGCAACTCTTGGTAATTGACTCGTATCGACTTCACCGACTAGACATTGGATAATATAGGGTGGCTTAGTAGAGGTGTGATAACGGTATCCAAATTCTGGATCTGCTTGACCATTACACACATCTAAACTGCCTTCAGTAATAGTGGTGCCATCAGGGTTGTCATTACCGTATAAAGGATAGCCATCATATCCCCAACCAATAATGGCATCGCTACCTTGGTTTTTCATCGTGTCTATCATACAAGTTGGGGAAACATGATAGTGGTAATCATCTCCTCTTCCTGAGTGACCGCCACAAATATCTAACTGTCCCAGCGTAAATGTATCGTGGGCTGGATCATACTCTTCAACGGATAGCTCCCCTTGAGATGAATAGTCATAAATTGGTACACCATTAACAGCAACACCTACCGCCGCATCTATAGTCGTTATCTTAGTTGCTTTCTTAGGTTGTAACTTAATAGGGGCTGCATAATTTAAAGCAGGGACTGGAACTTGTTCATTCGTACCAGTAATACCAGTCATCATTTGATGATCTGGATAAGTTGATGAAGCCACATAGGCATACTCTTGATCACAAGTTACTGTAACACTGCTCGAAAATCCTGCTTCTTTAATTGAATTCTCAATAGCTTGGCATCTTTGTGCATCAATTTTTTTTACTTGTGTAGCTGCAGGTACTGTTTTTACTGTTGGTTTAGGGGGATTCTGTTGCTCAGTTTGATTACGTTGGTATGTGACTGTCATTTCAGCGGATGCAAGCGTGATCTCTTTGATGGCATCCAATAAAACAGCGCTATCAACTTGTGTATTATCATTTAACGTCACTTGCTCTGATAATGCATAAACGGTAAAGGTATAGGCCTTTTCTCCTGGCCCTTTTGAACAAGGTGGAGCATATTGTTTTTTCTGATTAATGCTATTAGTGCCTTGTTGTCCTTGCTCTTTATTTAAGGAAAAGTCATTATCTAAATGGGTAATATTAGCGGCTAGATTATATAAGGTTAAGTACCAATGAATTCCATCAGGTGCATTATGATGCATAATAATGGCGTAAGACTGTGTCCCTTCTGGAGCGCCTTGCCAGCTAATTGGTGGGTTTATGCTATCTCCATCGCAGGTGTAGGTTTTAGGAAGAGGGCCACCATCTTTCATTATCGAGCTACTGATGGTGAAGTTTGACTGTTGCATTGCTGTATCATCACAGGCACTGAGCAATACACGGCAAAGCAACGCTGTTACGCAAATCCAAATATTATTCATAGGTTAAGATCCGATAATGTCTAATACCAATTGCATTAAATAAGTGATCTAAATTTTGCGCAGGAAAAATGACTTAGTTTAAGGCGTAACTTAAGTTAAATAGTTGTTCTATTTGCGAAAGTTACAACGAAGAAATAAGTTATTTTAACAAGTAAAATAGATCAGTTACTTAGTGTGATTGGTGTAAAATAGAAGGTCCTAGTCAAGGACAAGTATTAGCAGTATAGCGAGGAAATGTAGGGCAATTATGTAGTGGATAATAAATAGCTAAAAAAAAGCCAGAACAACAGTTCTGGCTAACATCTAATGGTTTTTACTATGTAGTGAGATTCAATTAAGCGTTATGTTTACGAATAACAGTTAACATCTCTTTCAATAATTTCGGGTTAGCTGCAACAACGTCACCAGATTTGAAGTAATCATTACCACCGCTAAAATCAGTCATCATTGCACCTGATTCTTTTAATAATAGTTCGCCAGCTGCGATATCCCAAGGTTTTAAACCAAATTCCCAGAAACCATCCATACGACCAGCTGCAACATAAGCTAGGTCAAGTGCCGCACTACCGCCACGACGCATATCAGCGACATCGTTAAAGAAATCTTGGAAGATATTTAAGTACGTTTCAAGATTGTATTTTTGCTTAAACGGGAAACCAGTCGCTAATAATGTACCAGTTAGTTTAGGCACTGAACTTGTACGAGTACGGTAACCATTGATTTGAGCGCTTTGACCACGAACAGCAGAGAATAATTCATTGCGGATAGGATCGAATACGATACCGACTTCAGTACGGCCTTTAATTTTTAATGCAATTGATACGGCGAAGTGAGGTATGCCGCGAATGAAGTTTGTTGTCCCATCTAGTGGGTCGATAATCCATTGGTGATCTGTATCTTTACCGTTATCAATACCTGACTCTTCAGCAACAAAGCTGTGGTCTGGGTAAGATTTACGTAACGTACCAATAATTGCTAATTCAGCTTCTTTATCTACGCTGCTTACATAGTCATTAAGCGATTTTTCTTCCACTTCAACTGACTCTAAATTTTCATAACCTTTAACAATTACTTTACCCGCATTACGCGCAGCACGAATCGCAATATTTAACATTGGATGCATTGGATCACCATTAGATTTTAAAAGAACATGAAGGGAAATTCCTTCGGCCGCGAATTATACACAGGTCACACTATTGTGCAATATTTTAATTGTTCAAAATATAGCCTAATTAAAGGTGAATAAATCTAAAATGGGGCTCGTCAGTGTTTTGTTGTTAATTGAATAGTGCTAAACTTTGCGCTCAAAAAAACACTGAAACATGAAGGAAAAACAATGCTAGACAATGTGCGTATTATATTAATTGGTACCTCTCATCCAGGTAACATTGGCAGTGCTGCTAGAGCAATGAAAACAATGGGATTAACGGATTTGGTGTTGATTGATCCTGAATGTGAAGTAGACGGTAAATCAGTAGCACTTTCTGCTGGTGCAAGCGATGTGCTTAAAAATCATAAAGTATATAAAACACTCGATGAAGGTATTGCTGATTGTGGCCTAGTGGTTGGAGCAAGTGCTCGCCCTAGAACGCTTAACTGGCCTATGTTAGATCCAAGAGAGATGGGTGAAAAAGCGGCTTCTGAAGGAAAGAAACATAAAGTAGCATTAGTATTTGGTCGTGAAAACAGTGGTTTAACTAATGATGAACTACAAAAGTGTCATTTCCATGTGTTTATTCCTGCAAATCCAGACTACAGCTCATTAAACCTTGCAATGGCAGTACAAACATTAAGCTATGAAGTACGCATGGCTTATTTAGCATCTGAGTCTTTTCCTGAAGTAGTTGAAGAGTACCCAAGAGCAGCAGAGTTTGAAGGTATGTTAGAACACCTACAAAAAACATTATTTCAAATAGGTTTTATTGTGCCTGCTCATCCAGGATTAGTGATGGATAAACTGCGTCGTTTATTCAACCGTGCAAGGCCTGAAATCAACGAGTTGAAAATGCTACGAGGTATTTTTAGTAGTATGCAGAAGTCGGTTGAAAGTCTTGAAGAAAACCCAAGAAATAACAAAAATGACAGCAAAAAATAAAACCAACCAAAGTGTAGGGTTTCTTACTTGACTAAAATTGTCGGGTATTTATACTGAGAGTGTCAAATCACTAATCAAACGTATATTAGTTTTATAAACTCTTGTTATAGCGAATTCTATTATGAAATTAACTTCAAAAGGCCGTTATGCGGTCACTGCAATGTTAGACGTTGCAATAAAAGAGCATACAGGCCCTGTACCACTTGCTGAAATTTCAGAGCGCCAAGGAATATCGCTTTCTTATTTAGAACAATTATTTTCTAAACTCAGACAACAACAATTAGTCAGCAGTGTCAGAGGCCCTGGCGGCGGATATAAATTGGGTAAAAGTAAGTCTGAAATATCGGTATCAATGATCATTGATGCCGTTAATGAAAATGTTGATGTGCGTAAATGTGCTGGAAAAGGTGGTTGCCAAGACGATGGTGTTGAGTGTTTAACTCATTCTTTATGGGAACAACTAAGTACTAGAATTAGCTCTTTTTTAGATGGTATTACATTGGAAGAGTTAATGGCCAGCGAACATGTACAGAATGTATCTGAACAACAAAATATTAAGTTTACTAATAGCGAACTGCTGAACATTATTTCTAAATAACAATTTCTTAGTAACAGCGGTGGAGAGAAAATGAAATTACCAATTTACCTCGATTATGCAGCAACAACACCTGTCGATCCTCGTGTTGTTGAAATAATGGTTAAATATCTATCAATGGATGGCGACTTTGGTAATCCAGCCTCTCGCTCACATCGTTTTGGCTGGCAAGCCGAAGAAGCGGTAGATATTGCTCGCGAACAAATTGCGGAGTTAATTAATGCAGACTCTCGTGAAATCGTATTTACTTCTGGTGCAACGGAATCTGATAATCTAGCGATTAAAGGTGCGGCACACTTTTATCAGAGTAAAGGTAAACATATCATTACTGCTAAAACCGAGCATAAAGCTGTTTTAGATACTTGTCGTCAATTAGAACATGAAGGCTTTGAAGTCACTTACTTAGCCCCACAGAAAGATGGCATTATTAGCCCAGAGCAGTTACAAGCAGCTTTGCGTGAAGATACTATTCTAGTTAGTTTAATGCATGTGAATAATGAAATTGGTGTTGTACAAGATATTGCTGCATTTGGTGAGTTATGTCGTGCTAATGAGACTGTTTTACATGTTGATGCTGCGCAAAGCGCTGGTAAAGTTGAGATTGATGTTCAAAGCATGAAGATAGACCTGATATCTTTCTCTGCACATAAAGCCTATGGGCCTAAAGGTATTGGTGCTCTTTACGTTAGTCGTAAACCGCGTATTCGTTTAGAGGCTCAAATGCATGGTGGTGGTCATGAACGTGGTATGCGTAGTGGGACATTACCAACTCATCAAATTGTGGCGATGGGAGAAGCTTTTCGTATTGCTAAGCAAGATATGGAAAGTGAAAATAAACGTATTCTTACGTTACGTAAGCGTTTATTGGATGGTGTTAAGGATATGCAAGAAATCTACATCAATGGTTCGTTAGATAACCGTATTGCGGGTAATCTGAATATAAGCTTTAACTATGTTGAAGGTGAATCCTTGGTGATGGCGTTAAAAGACTTAGCAGTTTCATCGGGCAGTGCATGTACTTCTGCAAGTCTTGAGTCTTCTTACGTATTACGTGCAATTGGACGAGAAGATGAGTTAGCGCATAGTTCGATTCGCTTTAGTATTGGTCGTTTTACTACAGAAGAAGAGATTGATTACGCGATTAAAGTTATTCGTGAAAATATTGGTCGATTACGTGAAATGTCTCCTGTATGGAATATGTTTAAAGAAAGTATGGTCGCCCAATAGAGACTTAACTATTCAATCTACTAATGCGTTAAAAAGTTTCGTTATATTTATTTACTAAGTTAGCCTCTTTTGTCATAAGGCTAACTTAGTAAACTTTCTTCTGCCTTACTTATTAAGCTTATGCCCCTAAATACTATGCCCCTCGATTCTTCCTCCTTTCTCTTTAAAACTTATAGCAGAATTAATTTAATATAATTTTCTTTGCTAAAAAACTAATGACGCAGTTAATATAAGAACAATTCATTTTCAATCTAGGAATATTATGAGCCAGTCATTTTTAGTTACTCTTTCGGATCAAAAAGCCAGCCCTGTTTGGGGAGAGAATGCTTTATTATCTTTTGATCAACAACAAGCTACTATTCATATTAATTATCAGAGCGATGTTTTATCTCAGGTGCAAAGCGCAGCACGTAAACTAGATGGAATGTCACTGCCTAGTATCCAATTAGTGGGTGAACAGTGGAATTCTGATCTATGTTGGGCATTTAGCCAAGGCTTTTACAACGCTAAAAGTGGTGCAAAAGTATTGTTTCCAGAACTTGATGAGGAAGCTATTAGCGCCTTAGACAGTAAAAAACGTATTAGTGAATGGGTAAGAGAAACTATTAATTTAGGCCCTGATGCACTTGCACCAACAGTATTAAGTGAAAAAGCAGTGACATTATTAACTGAGGTTTGTGCTGATAGTCGTCATCTAACTGTATGTGAAATTACTGATCAAGCATTAATTGATCACGGTTTTGTTGGGATTTATACCGTCGGTAAAGGCAGTGTCAATGCACCTTGCATGCTACAAGTTGATTATAACCCAACGGGTGATGTAAATGCGGCTATTGATTTTGCTTTAGTTGGCAAAGGTATCACCTTCGATTCAGGCGGTTATAGTTTAAAACCAAGTGCATCAATGGCTGCAATGAAGAGTGATATGGGAGGAGCCGCGACTGTAACTGGCGCATTAGCGTTAGCGATTGCTAATGGTTTACAAAAGCGCGTTAAGTTATACCTATGCTGTGCCGAAAATATGATCAGTGATAAAGCTTTTAAACTAGGTGATGTTATTACTTATAAGAATGGCGTCACAGTTGAAGTATTAAATACAGATGCAGAAGGTCGCTTAGTATTAGCCGATGGTTTAATTGCTGCTCAAGAAGATGGTGCTAAGCAAATTATCGATGCGGCTACGCTAACTGGTGCCGCGAAGGTTGCAGTAGGGCGAGATTATAACTGTGTGCTTAGTATGGATGATGAATTTGCTGAGTCAGCATTAGCGTCTGCTAAAGAGACAAATGAAAAACTATGGCGTTTGCCTTTAGAGGCTTTTCATCTTCAACAAATTGGCTCATCATTTGCTGATATCGCTAATATCCATAGTGGTGGTGAAAGTATGGCTGGGGCATCAACAGCTGCTGCATTCCTTGCTAAATTTGTTAAGCAGCCAGAGCAAAACTGGTTACACTTTGACTTGTCAGGTAGTTACCAGTTATCTGGGAATGGGCTGTGGGCTACCGGCGGTAAAGGGCACGGTATTCAAACAATCAGTGATATTTTACTTAAATAGCTGCAGCTTTATTTAAGAACAACTTTTATTATTCAGACCTTAAAACCAACATTAACCTTATTAATGTTGGTTTTTTTATGGGCTACATGAAGATCGCTTTTAATGTTGCTTCCTATTTAAATTTTACAGCGAAGAAGTGAGCTGTTTAACAAGTAAAATAAATTAACTGTTTATTATGATTGGCATAATGAAATTAATCTTAATTCTATGTTTTGTTTACCGTTTATAATAGCTATCCCAAATATTAAAAGTGAAAATTATTGAACTTATGGTAAAACGTGAAATTTTTTTTTAAATAACGTAGAATCACGCGCTAGTAGGCAATATATGCCCGATTTATACTCTTATAGGTAGAGAAAATTGCAATGGTTATTAAAACTCTCATTATTATATCTGGTTTTGCATTATTAAGTGCATGTTCAACGGTTTCTGTTGGCCCAATTCCTGCTGGACCTGATAGCTATATTATTAGCAAAGAGATCTCTACTTTTTCCAGTGAAGAGGATGAGTTGCTATCTTCAATTCTTTCTCAGGCAAATGAATATTGCGTTGATCAACAACGTTATATGGAAGTGAAACACTTAAATGAATATTCAGGCTGGTTTGGTAACGATACAAAAACGACTTTGATGTTTTCTTGTTTGAGTGAAAAAGAAAAAAACTATGAACAGTTAGCACCGGTAGTAATTGCAGCTCCAACTCCGGTTGTGAAACCTGCTCCAGTCAAGAAAGCTCCTACAGTAGAAGAGCCTAGTTTTCCACCTAAAAACAAGCTAACTAATTACGCTTTTTAAGCGTAAAATTGAGCTGGTTAAGGCTTATCTACGTATAAGATTAATCAGCTTACATAACTTTTAATACCCATGTACTTTAATATGTAGCCCCCTTAGATAAAATACGTGAAAGCACTAAATGATGCGTGGTTGTGCGACCCTTTCATTAAACCAGAAATGACTATAGATAAATTAAAATAATGACTTTTGAGTCGGTTGCTTTGATTTTTTAAAGTGCTTTTTCGCTGGTAAATTATGCTATTATCAGTGTCTATTTTATCTTCTAAAATATCATTACTGGACTAGAGCGTTTTATTCATGATCCCAAATTTAAACCACCAAGAAAATATTAAACAAGATACCTTTTCGTTTATCAAAGCGTTATCTGAAAGCGATTACTCAGGTGAGATTGCAAAAAGCTATGCTAGCCGTTTGACAGTCGCTACGGACAATAGTGTTTATCAATGCCTCCCTCAAGCAGTTATTTTTCCTAAGTCTACGCAAGATATTGTGGCTATTTGCCAGCTTGCACAGTCTGCAGAGTTTGAGGATATTCGTTTCTCTCCTCGTGGTGGAGGTACTGGTACTAATGGCCAGTCGTTAACTAATGATATTGTTTTAGATTTATCTAAGTACATGAATAATATATTAGAAATAAATGCTGAAGAAGGGTGGGTTAGAGTTCAAACGGGTGTAGTTAAAGATCAATTAAATGAATACTTAAAGCCACATGGCTTATTCTTTTCTCCTGATTTATCAACCAGTAATCGTGCTACTATCGGTGGAATGATTAGTAATGATGCGTCGGGTCAAGGATCGCTTCTTTATGGTAAAACGAGTGATCATGTTTTAGCTCTAACGTCAGTCTTAATCGACGGAAGTGTATTAGAAAGCAAACCATTAACGGCGCTTGATTTAATTGAACAAGTAGAACGACAAGATTCAGTTGGGGCTATTTACCGTCAGGTGATCGATACTTGTGAAACGCAACAGCAAAATATCGAAGATACTTTCCCTAAGCTTAATCGATTCTTAACTGGATATGATTTAAAACATGTATATGACCATGAAACAGGCACAGTTGATTTAACACGTATTTTATGTGGTGCAGAAGGATCGTTAGCCTTTATTACAGAAGCTACATTACACGTTCAGCCTATTCCGACTTATCGAACGCTGTTTAATATTAAATATGACAGTTTTCAGTCAGCATTACAAAATGCTCCTTTTTTAGTAAAAGCGAATGCTCTATCTGTTGAAACTGTCGATTCAACTGTGCTTAATTTGGCGAAACAAGATATTGTTTGGCATAGTGTAAAAGACTTGATTAGTGATGTTCCTGGGCAAGTGTTGGATGGTATTAATATTGTTGAATTTGCTGAAGCAGATGAAGCGATCCAACAAGAAAAAATCGATGCACTCATTGTGATGCTAGATGGTCTTATTGAAAATAAGCAAGCAGGTGTGATCGGTTATCAAATATGCAGTGACTTAGCTGACATTAATCGTATTTACGGAATGCGTAAAAAGGCCGTTGGTTTGTTAGGTAAAGCTGATACTAGAGCTAAGCCAATTGCCTTTGCTGAAGATACTTGTGTTCCACCAGAAAATTTAGCCGATTATATTATTGAATTCCGCCAATTGCTCGACGATAAAGGGCTTCATTACGGCATGTTCGGCCATGTTGATGCAGGTGTGCTGCACGTTCGTCCAGCTTTAGATTTATGCGAACCTGAACAAGAAAAGTTAATGCGTGAAATCTCTGATAAAGTAGTGGCATTAACTGCAAAATATAAAGGGTTGATGTGGGGTGAGCATGGTAAAGGTTTCCGTAGTGAATATGGACCAGACTTCTTTGGCAATGAGCTATTTACAGAACTGAGGAAAATTAAAGCTGCCTTTGACCCTCATAATCGTGTTAACCCTGGAAAAATCTGTACGCCAATTGATTCAACGGAAGCATTAGTAAGTGTTGATGCTGTTAAACGCGGCACCTTTGATCGTCAAATTCCAATTCAAGTGCGTGAAAGTTATGCACAAGCTTTAGACTGTAATGGTAATGGCTTATGCTTTAACTATGATACAAAATCGCCGATGTGTCCGTCAGTAAAAGTCACGCGTGATCGTGTACATTCGCCTAAAGGCCGTGCTGGTTTAATGCGCGAATGGTTACGTCAATTGGCGAATAATGATATTGATATCCTGCAATTAGAAAGTGACCTTTATGCAGGTAAAAATGCCAGTATCTTTACTAAATTTAAAAATACCTTAGCAAAACGTGATGGTGAATATGACTTTTCCCATGAAGTGATGGAAGCAATGCAAGGCTGTTTAGCGTGTAAAGCTTGTAGTAGTCAATGTCCTATTCAAGTGGATGTACCGACCTTTAGATCGCGTTTTATACACTTATACCATGATCGTTATTTGCGTCCGATTAAAGATTACTTTGTTGCTTATGTAGAGCAATACGCGCCAGTAATGGGGAAAATGCCACGTTTCTTTAACTTTTTTACAGGCTTAAAAGTAACTTCTGCTTTGACTGAAAAAGTAGTCGGCATGGTAGATATACCTCAACTTTCTTCCCCAACTTTAAAAACAGCATTGCACAACAATGATATTAGTGGGTTTGACTTAGCAAAATTACAGGCATTAAGTGCAGAAGAGCGTGAAAAATATGTGTTAGTGGTTCAAGACCCATTTACTACTTTTTACGATGCAGATGTTGTACGCGACCTATTTTTAACCATTAAAAAATTAGGTTATAAACCTGTGTTATTACCGTTTAAACCAAATGGTAAACCTCAACACATTAAAGGCTTTTTAACTAAGTTTGCAAAAACGGCTGCGGATTCTGCTGCCTTTTTAAATGAAATGGCTGCGTTAGATATTGCTATGGTGGGTACAGATCCAGCGATGGTGTTGTGTTATCGTGATGAGTACAAGCAAGCTTTAGGTGAGCAACGTGGTGAATTTAATGTTCAGTTATTTCAAGAATGGTTAATCAAGCGATTACCTGAGCAAACTAAAGCTGAACAGGGGAAACAGTTCTATTTATTAGGGCATTGTACTGAAAAAACCGCGGAGCCAACCTCGGGTAATGATTGGGCTACTATTTTCAGCCATTTTGGCGGAACATTATCAAATGTAGCTGTAGGTTGTTGTGGTATGGCTGGAACTTATGGCCATGATGCTGGTAAGTTAGCTGATTCTAAAGCTATTTATAGTTTAAGTTGGGAAGCTGAAATTGCTAAACATGATAGAGCGCAATGCTTAGCAACTGGTTATTCTTGTCGTAGCCAGGTTAAACGTATTGAAGGTGAGACGTTAAAACATCCAGTACAGGCTCTATTGACTCTATTGTAATCCTAGGAAAGGTTAACAATAATATGAAAAAATCGACAAATATTTGGAAAAAAAGTACAAATTTAAGTCGTTTAAATGCGCTTAGCGAAAATACTATTATTGCTTTATTAGGTATTGAATATACAGCGATTGGCGATAATTTTCTGCAAGCAACCATGCCTGTTGATAATCGCACTCAGCAACCTTATGGCGTGTTGCATGGTGGTGCATCTGTGGTACTTGCTGAAACCATTGGCAGCGTTGCTGCTAATTTGGTTGTTGAAGACGATAAAGCTTGTGTTGGTTTAGAAGTTAATGCAAACCACATTCGCAGCGTAAAAAAAGGAGTCGTAACAGGTACAGCAACTGCGGTACATATTGGTTACAGCACTCAAGTTTGGCAGATAGAAATTTGCAATGAGCGCCAACAGTTAGTGTGTACATCACGCTTGACTGTGGCGGTGATTGATAAACCAAAACAATAAGACCTTCACTGTTGAAGGTTATTTAAAAAGAGAAATTATGATTAAAGTAGGTACTTATAACGACCTTAAAATCGTTAAAGAAGTAGATTTTGGGTTGTACTTAGATGGCGGCTATGACTATGGTGAAATCCTTTTACCAAAACGCTACATCACAGACGAAATGCGCATTGGACAGAGTGTCTCTGTATTTTTGTATTACGATTCAGAAGATCGTTTAATCGCAACAACGCAACATGCAAAAGCAGTCGCTGGCGAATTTGCTTCATTAAAAGTAGTTGATACTAACCGTGCAGGTGCCTTTTTAGATTGGGGGTTACCTAAAGATTTATTAGTGCCATTTAACCAACAAAAAGTAGCAATGAAAACTGGTTTTGGTTATGTGGTTTATGTCTATCAAGATGATATTAGCGAGCGTTTACTTGCATCGTCAAAATTAGATCGATTCCTCGATAAAGTACCAGCGACTTACAAAGCTGGAGATAAAGTTGACTTATTAATCGCAGAGCGAACTGATATTGGTTTTAAAGCAATTATTAATCATAAACATTGGGGCGTTATTTTCGAAAATGATGTTTTTGGTGACTTAGGTATTGGTAAGAAGTGTAAAGGTTACATACGTCGTATTCGTGAAGACGGTAAGATTGATTTAAGCTTAACACAAACAGGCTATGCCAAAATGGATGGTTTAGCTGATCGTATCCTATTAACCTTGAAGCAACATGATGGTTTCCTACCTCTATCTGATAAAAGCAGCCCGGATAAAATAGCTAAAATTTTAAAAATGAGTAAAGGTAACTTTAAAAAAGCAATTGGCCAATTATACAAACAAGGGCATATTGTTATTGAAGATAAAGGCATTACAGTGACTAAGAATAGTTAGTACACTCAGGTTGGTATTTGATATACCTAAAGTCATAGATACTAGATATATTATGTAGCAAATTGAAAGCGCCAATTCAGTAGTGAATTGGCGCTTTTTTATGAGTGTTTATGATGTTGGTAATTTTAATATAAAGAGGTCGTTAACAAAAAATTGCTCTGCACTACTTGCTTCCCACCATGCTTGCCATGGTTCTCCAAGGTCAGCCTTTTCAATCAAATCGTTAGTATTTAATGGATCTGAAAAACTAGCCATGGAAACTTGGCTACCACAAATAGTGCGTTTCTTGATCATTTGAGTGGTCAATTTAGCGGGTGAATCCAACCCCATAGAGCCAATCAACTCGAAGAAACTAGCAAGTGTATTATTGTGAAAGTTTTTCACCCGATCGCTTTTTACTTTTACATCAAGCGCCTTTGAACGCGCTGGATCTTGCGTGGCAATGCCGGTTGGACATAGATTGGTATTACAATGCCTTGATTGGATACAGCCAATAGCCATCATCATGGTTCTCGCTGCATTGACTAAATCAGCTCCCGCTGCAATTTTGGCTAAGAGATCAAAACTAGAGGCAGTTTTACCCGACGCAATAATTTTTATTTTATGGCGCAAGCCTACGCCATTTAACGCATTGTTGACGATACTGATGCCTTCTATACACATCAGTCCTAAACGATTCGAGAACTCAACGGGAGCTGCGCCAGTTCCACCCTCAGCACCATCGACAGTAATAAAGTCTGGAGTGATACCTGTTTCTAACATCGCTTTGCATATGCTTAGAAACTCAGCGGGGTTACCAACGCATAGTTTAAAACCTACCGGTTTGCCACCACTTAAATCACGCAAACGTTCAATAAAGTATAGTAGCTCTTTTGGAGTGCCGCACTCTGGATTAGTTGCTGGTGATATACAGTCTCGGTCTTTAGGGATATGCCTTATTTCTGCAATTTCGTCTGTAATTTTTGCTTTAGGTAATACACCGCCATGCCCTGGTTTAGCGCCTTGAGATAGTTTAATTTCAATCATTTTAACATTATCTAAACAGGCTGTTTTCTTAAAGCGTTCCGCTTCGAAACGACCATGCTCATCACGGCAACCAAATAAACCGGTGCCAATTTGCCACACTAGATCCCCTCCGTGTTTTAAATGGTACGGGCTAACACCCCCTTCACCTGTATTGTGGAAGCAGCCTGCTTTTTTTGCCCCTAAGTTCATTGCTTCAATGGCATTCGCGCTTAATGCTCCAAAACTCATCGCTGATATATTTAAATACGAGGCACTGTAAGGTTGCTGACAGTTATGTTCACCAATTAAAACTTTTTGTGTATCTTGTGTTAAGTGAACTGGCGCTAAAGAGTGCCATAAGCTTAAGTAATTATTTTCTGCTAAATCACGTTGAGTACCAAAAGCAATAGTGTCACGTTGGTTTTTAGACCGCTGGTAAACTAGCGAGCGTTGCTCTCGATTGAAGGGGGTTTCTTCGGTGTTATTGGCAATAAAGTATTGTTGTATTTCAACTCGATATGACTCCAAAAAATACCTTAAGTAAGCGACTACAGGGTAAAGTCTGTTTAAAGTATGGGGGCTGTAATAGTAGTCATAAAAGCCAACGATACTATAAAGCAAACAAAGGAATAACAATAATATGGTGAGGATACTTGGTGAATAAATTGATAGTGACAAGAGAAGAATATTCCCCATTGTCGCAACAAGCCAAAATATTTTTTGCATTATGGTCATAGAAAGCCCTGTTAAAAATTAACTGATCACTAACCAAACTGCTACTAACATCATCATTGAGCCAGCAATTCTATTTAGTAATTTTACACTACTTTGTTGCTGTAATAGATGGCGTAACGTTTTGCCACCTGTCGCATATAACAGCATACAGGTTAACTCAAAGCACAAGATAACTGCAATTAATTGAGTAGCTTGAGGCAACAGGTTGGTGTCTGGGTTTATAAAAGGTGGCAATAATGAGATCATAAATGCCCAGCCTTTAGGGTTAGCGATCGCTGTAATAAAACCTTGGCTAATTAGCGCACTGCGTTTGACTGCAGTGTTCTCGACAGGAGTGGAAGGGATCGCCATTTTTCCACGAGAGCGCCACATTTGTATACCGAGATAAAGTAAGTAAGCACCACCTGCATATTTTAATAATAAAAATAAATTAGGGCGAGCGAGTAACAGTGTTGCTACTCCAATTAGAGCTGATAATGCGACTAGCCCAACGCCAACGAGTTCCCCTAGCATCATCCAAAGACTACGACGAATGCCTATGGTCATACCTAACGTCATGGCTAATGTCATACACATACCTGGTGTGATCGAAACAGCAAAAAAAGTGGGAATAAATAACAGTAGGAGATTGTGATCCATAGAAGTTCTCGTGTCGTTTAGTGAGGAGTAATTAAGTTTCATTATAGTGATAAATTGATGATAAAATATAGTGTTTATTAAGCTTTATCATTGTTTTATGTTGCTGATCTTTTGGCGTTTTAACTAAATGGTTAGTTAAGCGGCAAGTTATATCAAAATAGAGAGCTCTATCAAAAGTTGTGTTTATTTGTATTTTTGGTTTTTAAGTAAACGACCAGCAGTGACTTATAGTTTTATATTTGATGGTCTGTTGTGAATGTTTTTTGGAGTAAATAGTATGTATGAGTTAATTTTAGCAAATTGGGTTGAGTGGTTTGGTTATGCCGCGTCATTAGTTGTGTTGATTTCATTGACAATGAGTTCAATTATAAAGTTGCGTTTGATTAATTTCATCGGTTGTTTGTTATTTGCTGCTTTTGCTTTCTTTATTAGTTCTTGGCCAACCATGGTGATGAACCTTGGTATTGCATTAATCAACGTTTACTTTTTGTATAAAATATATTCAACAAAAGAAGAGTTTAAAATTGTTTCTACCTCGATAGATTCTGAGTATTTACGTCACTTCTTAACAAATAATGAAGAAGAAATAACTCAACAAGCTTCTTTAGTTGAGTTGTATCAAGCCAATCGTGTTTTCTATATGTTGCGTGATGATAATATTGCTGGGTTATTAATTGGTAATCTAGATGAACAAGGGCGATTTGAAATATTTCTAGATTACGTTGTACCTAAGTATCGTGATTATAAATTAGGTACTTATTACTTTAAAACACATAAAGAATTCTTAAAAAATAGGGGAGTGCAAGTATTGAAAGCGGCTGCAAATCATCACATGCATCGTAGATACTTAGTGAAAATGGGATTTGTGGCCAAAGGGCATGATGAATTGCATTTTGAGAAAAAAATATAACAACCAGCGGAATTAGACTAATTCCAATAAATAGCTTATCTATTTTATTTATGAAAACAGTCCACTTTCGCGCTTTGAATTTCATAAAAGGGAACAGCTAATTACGCCTTGAATTAAACTGTTTTTTTCCAGAGTGAAATTTAGAACACATATCTAAGATAATCGCTAGTAGTTGCTTTTTAACATCACCTATTTAGATAAATTTAAATAAGTGATGCTTTGTTAGATTAACAGTTTTAGTTTCTACTCTTGTAACTCTTTTAGGCGAAGATCACTACGTTTATATTCCTCTATTTTTTCGCTATATCTCGCTTGGTCTAACTTTTTATCAGTATATGCTAATGCGCTTCCCATTTGTTCAGAAGCTTCTTTAAACCGGCCTAATAAAGCAAGGTATTCAGCTTTAGCTACAAACTCTTTCGCTTTATTTTTCATCTCTTTGTATAAGTCGATAGCAACTTGGTGCGCTAGTACGTGATCAGGGTGATTACGAATAAAGTAAGATAACTTTTTATCTGCTAAAGCATATTGCTTATCTTCTTTTAGTGCGATGACTAAATTCAAGGTGCTGACAGCATTGCTGGTATATCGTTTTTCATAATCGGTTAAACGTGTGATTGCCTGTTCATTTCTATTGGTTGATAGTGAAATATCTGTAGCTAAATCAATGTAAAATAGATTATCAGGATCGTCATCTAGCAACTGATTGTTTAATTTTTCAGCTAAATCTAATTGTTGGTTTTTGAAGAATGCTAATGCTAAGCCGTATTGTGCTGCTGCTTTAACCTGGTAGTTTTTATTGCTAAGTTCACTTTTATACCGACTAATCAGTGAAGTTGCACTACCGGAGTTAAAACGTACGATAATACGAGCTTTACTTAATTGGTAAGCAAGGCTCTTTTTAATATGCTTATTGATTAGTTGGCTTGCGCGTAATCTCGCTTCTGCAAGACGCGTTTCAGGTAGTGGATGAGTTAACAGCATTTGTGGTTGCGATGAAGCATATTTATATTTATCTGCTAATTTTCCAAAAAAATCAGCCATTCCATAAGGGTTGTAGCCTGCTTTAGCTAATGTTTGGATACCGATACGGTCTGCTTCGTATTCGTTGGAGCGAGTATAATTTATCTGGTTTTGGATATTGACTGCAAAAGTAGATGTTAATGCTGCAAAACCTGCAGCAGGTGCAATAATTGCTAATAAAACTGAACCAGCCAATGCAGCCATGGAGGCTGTGTTACTAAGAGATTGTTTTTCTAGCATACGAGCCAAATGGCGCTGGGTTATATGCGCGACTTCATGTGCAATAACACTGGCTAATTCACTTTCAGTTTCAGCATAGAGAAACAAACCTGTATTAATTTTAATGTTTCCGCCTAAAAAAGCAGCTGCATTAATTTCATTATCTTCAACTAAAAAAAATTCGAAAGGAAGTTTCACAGAATCGGCATGACTGACGATATTTTCACCTAAGCTAGTTAGGTAATTATTTAATACTGGATCACGAACAATCGGTAATGATTGTTGAGCAAGCATTTTAAATGCCCAGCCATATTGTTTTTCTTTTGCAATGGTTAAAACTCCAGCTCCTGCAGTGCCGATCTCCGGCAAGTCATCATTGGCAAAGCTAGTGCAGGAGATGGTTGATAATAAGAAACATGCTGTTAATTTTTTTAATTTGTAAAGCATATATGCTCCGGTTTAAATTAGGCAACAATCTGTTTAGGTATTGATTTATTTATACTGTTAATTAGAAACAGTAAATACTGCTTATTTGATGATTTTGAGTGTTATTATTAAGTTGATTTAACTATAAGCCAGTTATTTTTATCTTATATTTTTCAATATCTATTAAAGTGGCTAGACAGAAAAAACTATTGCTATCGTTATCATCACACTACATTATTGATCTAAGTTAATCAGCAATATTTAGGTATTTAACTCTGTTTATTTTTAGCATAATAACTCGTATATATTGAATTAAACGAAGAATATAAGAAGCAGTATTTTAGGCAATGGACGAGTAACGCAGATCAAATAACATATTGGCCCTCATATAAGGATAAATTTTCAATGTTTATGCAACTATTTCAATGGTATAAGACTCGGTTCTCAGACCCTAATTTAAGCGTTTTGTTCCTATTACTATTGTTTTCTTTCACTGTAGTCTATCTTTTTGGCAATATACTAACACCTTTGTTTGTAGCCATTGTACTGGCATACTTGTTAGATTGGCCTGTTACTTACTTAATGCGCTTTAAAATTAATAGAACAATTGCTACGTTAATTGTAATGTTGCTATTTATCTCTATTTCTATCTTTGCATTTCTAGGTGTATTGCCAACCATCTTTAAGCAGGCGGCTTCTTTCATACATGATCTACCAACCATGTTAAATCAAGGCCAAACCTATATTTTGACCTTGCCAGCCCATTATCCAGAAGCGATCGATCCTGAAACTATTATGCATTTGATTGGTACTGTAAAAAGTTACTTAGTTGATAGCGGTGGCTTCTTGCTCTCTCAATCCTTTGCTTCGTTGTTAAATATTGCCGCATTATTAGTTTATGCCATCTTAGTGCCGTTAATGATGGTATTTATGTTGAAAGATAAAAATGAATTAATTGACAGTATGGTGAAGTTTTTGCCTGATAACCGTAAACTTGCCGCGCAAGTATGGTCTGAAATGAATGGGCAAATAATGAATTACATCAGAGGGAAAATTACTGAAATAGTTATTGTAGGTGTTGCAACTTACTTTACTTTTTTCTTTATGGACTTACGTTATTCAGCATTGCTAGCATTACTCGTCGGGTTATCTGTACTTATTCCTTATATTGGTGCTGCCGCGGTTACTGTACCTGTGGCGCTTGTGGCACTATTTCAGTGGGGGATGTCCCCAGAATTTGCTTACTTGATGATTGCATACTGCATTATACAGGCGTTAGATGGTAACTTAATTGTTCCTATTTTATTTTCAGAAGCAGTTAATTTACATCCAGTTGTTATTATTATTTCAGTTTTAATTTTTGGAGGTTTATGGGGTTTTTGGGGGGTGTTTTTTGCAATACCTTTGGCCACTTTAGTCAAAGCGGTACTAAATGCGTGGCCATCAGTACAAAAAGAAAACAATGAAATCGAATCTATTGATTAATAAGTTTGTTTTATAGGATATTTTGCAATTTTATTAAAATAATAGGTAAAGAAGTCGTTTCTTTTGCCGATAAGGTCAAAAGAAAAGACAAATATTAAAAATATGTCTAATTTTAACTAACGGGAATAAACTTTATGTTAGAAGTCGGTAGCTTAGCGCCAAATTTTACCTTACCTGATCAAGATAATAATGAAGTTACATTGAGTGACTTCTTAGGTAAAAAAGTACTAGTTTACTTTTACCCAAGAGCATCTACGCCAGGTTGTACAACTCAAGCTTGTGCATTACGTGACAGTAAAGCGGAGTTAGCTGATTTGAATGTAGTGGTATTAGGTATCAGTCCTGATACCCCTAAGAAGTTAACGAATTTCATTAATAAACAATCCTTGAACTTCACGCTATTAGGTGACGAAGACCATAGTGTCTGTGAAAGTTTTGGTGTGTGGCAATTAAAAAAATTCATGGGAAGAGAAAATATGGGAGTGGTCAGAACTTCTTTCTTAATCGATGAACAAGGTAAGCTACAACATATCTTCAATAAGTTTAAAACAAAAGATCATCACGAAGTTGTATTGAACTACTTAAAAGAACAAGCCTAAAGCTTCGTTCACATACCTTCATCATTAGTGACATACATTTCATTGTTTGTATGAGGTTAATGGTGGAGGTTTACACTTAACCTCTTGTTGTTTATTTATTTATTGGTTTTATACAGTGTTTTAAACTATTACTTAATGAATAGATTATATTATTATCTTCATCCTCAATTACTGAAATAAAAGTAGTTTACCAAGGAAGCATAAACTATGACCGCTAAAACCAAAATTTTATTACTAATAGGCTTACTATTAACTATTGCCATATCAGCCATTTCCGGTGTTGGCTATTTTAATTTTAGATCTGAGTCTATTGCAAATAACAACACAAGAATGGATGTTCAAACATCATTAATATCTAAAGCAATTGAACAAAAGATGGAACGCTATTTTGATGCACTCAATATCTTATCTGAAAATATCGAGATAGATGAAAATGGTCTCGATAATGTGCCACAAACAGTTCAGGCATTAGCCACTATAGGGAAAAACCTTGATGTTTTAGATGTTTTTATAGCAGAAAAAAATGGAGTAACTTATTCAAATAGTCAAAGAGGTTTAATTGAAAATTTCAATGCTAAAACTAAACAACGAGAGTGGTTTGTTAGAATACTTAATAATGAAAATAGAATTATTACTAAGCCCTATCAAAGTGTAACTGGCAAAGCAGTGATGTCATTAGCCATACCGGTTAAACGTAATGGGCGCATCCAAGGCGTGGTTGGTTTAAATATTAGTGTGCAACAAATGAGTGAGTTTGTGCATATATTGGACCCTGATAACCATGTATTTGTAAGCCGTGAAGATGGTTACTTATTAGCGGCCAAAAATAATACTCTAGTAGGTAAAAACCTTTATCAGGAAAGACCTTCTTATAAAGGATTTCAATCAGATGATAAAAGTCATCACAATTACGTTTTAGAGGGTGAAGAATACACTGTGTCAGGTATTCGTATCGAAGGTTTAAAGTGGCATGTATGGATATGGACAGCATGGGATGACATTACAGAAGCTTCTCGTGAGGATTTACAATCTACATTAATGATGGCTTTAGCTTTTATTATTGTTTCTTTATGCCTTATTTATATGATCATAATGAATGTAATGTATCGTCCAGTGGGAGGAGAGCCTGCGGATATTGAAAAAATAGTAGCTAATATTGCACAAGGTAAGCTCAGTTCGGTTGCCGCTGCGACAGGTCAAGAGACCGGTATTTACCGTGCAATTTTAACTATGGTTGATAGCTTAAAAGATATAATTGAACATATTAATGTATCTAGTAGCCAGTTAAACAGTGCCTCTGCACAAATGTCTGACTCTGCTTCAAGCGTTAATCGCAGTTCTGAAACTCAAATGATGGAGTTAGAACAAACATCAACGGCAATGAATGAGATGGCGGTGACTGTTGATGAAGTTGCACGAAATGCACTAAGTGCATCAGCGGCTGCAGATGAAGCTAATAACCAGTCAAACAAAGGTATTGAAGTGGTGAATGGCATGAACTCTGATATTTCAACACTGGTTGAAGGAGTTTCTGGTGTACAAATGGTGATGCATAAGTTGGAAGGTGAAATCGATAATATCGGTAGTATCATTGAAGTCATTCGTGCTATTTCTGAACAAACTAATCTACTTGCTTTGAACGCGGCAATTGAAGCTGCAAGAGCCGGTGAACAGGGGCGTGGTTTTGCGGTAGTAGCTGATGAAGTTCGTAGCTTAGCCAATAGAACACAGGAAAGTACAACTGAAATTCAAACCATGATTAATAGTCTTCAAGCTGAGTCTAAGAACTCTGTTGAACTGATGGAAGTGAATGTAAATAATGCTCAATCAACTGCCACTAAATCTCAACAAGCAAATCAAGCATTAGAAGAGATTCGTCACTCTGTCTCTATTATTCAAGATATGAATAACCAAATTGCTACTTCAGCAGAGGAGCAAACGCTGGTGGCTGGTGAGATTAATCAAAGTATCGTCGGCATTAATGATATGGCAAAAATGACTTATGATAGCTCAGCTAATAATGCTAAACGTGCAGATGAACTATTAGAGATTGCTAATGCATTAGGTAAGTCAGTAGAAGTATTTAAATTGTAGATAGGCTACTTATCAGTAAAAGGCCCATCACTAGTAATTAATGAGTGATGGGCCTTTTTTATTTCTATAGAAAATTATTGAGTTATTAGTCTGTAGCGATTAAACAGCGGTTTGACTATTCATCTATTTTAATTGGGCTAATAAAGCCCTCTGGTTTTAACGCCAGTAAATCACTGTCTAACTTGTCAATGACTTGCTCTGCAGTGTGGCCTAATAATGTTACGCCTAAACCTGAACGCCCTACAGTACCCAAAATAACTAGCTCTGCTTTAATGTCTTGAGCGACATCACTGATCACATCTTCTGGCAAGCCTTGTTCAAGGTGGATATTTTCAGGCTCGATTTGATATTTTTGGGCATAATCATTAAGTGTTTTTTGGTGAAATTTCTTCAGCCCATCTTCATAATGAATAGGATCAAATTCAGGCAGTTCCATCATTATATTCATAGGTGGGCTTGGGTAAGCGTTCACTGCATGAATATTAGATTTTATCATTTGAGCAATATCATTGGCTTCAGTCAGAATAGCTTCATTTAAACTATGGTGGGCTTCATCCTCAACACTCTTACAATCAATTGCACAAAGAATATTACCATTTTCAGGCCATGATTTTGCTTTGACCAACAACAATGGAATAGGACATTTACGTAATAAATTCCAATCAGTTGGTGTAAATAGTATTGCACTGAGACGTGAATGTGGGTGAGTTGATTTAATTAATAAATCATAACCCTCTCTTAAAATGAGTTGGATGGCTGCTTGGAAAGGTCGGTTATGCCAATGTACCTGGCAACCGATAGCAAAACCTTCTGCACGGTGTGGCTCAGCAAGTGTATCTAACCATTCTTGATTTTCTTTAATGACCAGGGATTGCATTACCTGACGCTCTTCAGCAGAGCTCAGGGAAGTCATTTCATAGGTTAAGTCGTAACAGGAAAGAAACAGCGTTATTTTAGTGTTTTTGTTTTTTTCTGCTATTTCAATCGCTCTTTGTAATGCGGGTTGTTGTTCTTGTGTTGGATCGATATAAACTAAAATATTATTATATTTGAGCATGTTAGCCTCCAATTTTTAGAAATCACTAATATACAATTTAGAACAAATGCCGCTAAATGGGTAGTGACGTCAATCACACTAACTTAAGTGCTTGAATTTATCCTTGAATATAAAGTGTTCCCTTGTACTTAATAACACTACAACGCTAATGTATTAGTATGAAATTGGTCAGAAGCAATAATTCATCTCCTGACTTAATCCGTTTTTAAAAAATTATGATGTTGAAGCAGCCAGTTCTGCAAGCTGTGTGTTATCCAATACGGTGATGTATTTTCCTTTTACTGCAATCATGCCACTTTTTTGGAATCTACCTAGTAGTCGACTGATTGTTTCTACCGTTAAGCCTAGATAGTTACCAATATCGCCACGTGTCATCGAAAGTCTGAATTCTTTTGGTGAAAAACCACGAGCAGCATAGCGAACAGAAAGGTTATTGATAAAAGAGGCCAATCTTTCTTCTGCATTTTTCTTAGACAATAACAATATCATGCTTTGATCATCTACTATCTCATTACTCATTAAGCGTAATATTTGCTGCCTTAGTTTAGGCATAGATGTTGATAAACTATCAAGCGTGTCATAAGGGATTTCACATATCATGGCGGTTTCTAACGCCTGTGCAAAGCTTGGGTGATGGCCTGAGCTTATCCCATCAAACCCAACGAGATCACCTGCTAGGTGAAAACCAGTAATCTGCTCATCGCCTTGTTCGGTAATGGTATAAGACTTTAAAGTACCAGAACGAATAGCATAAAGACATTTCATCGGTTCACCTGCTTTAAAGATCTCATTCCCTTTTTGGATAGGTTTTTTACGTTCGATAATAGTATCTAAACGTTCCAATTCAGTTTCATTGAGAGAGTAAGGGATACATAACTGGCTAATACTGCAATCTTGACAATGAATTGCACAAGCACCGATTTGTCCACGACTTACATTACTTTTATCCATATTCAGCTCTTAATTAGTATTGATTTTTATCAATACTAGCACCTTCTACAACACCTTTAAAATGGTTAATGGAAAAGTTGTTACCAAGATGAGAGTTTATAAAGAATTTAGTACAAAAATACTTTTTACATGCTTACACTTCAAACCATCAAATGGCGGTTTGTTTTAATGTTCGGTAAGGATGAATGGCAGTTATTAGACAATCTAGAGTATTTCTAACACGATATTGCTAACTATATAATGGTTAAAAAAATTTGCGGAGTTATGGATGATTATTCGGAAGTATCTTAACAAAGAGGTTTGTTTGAATAACGGTGTTAATTCGTTTTTAGTGTCCAACATTGAAGTTATTTATAATAAATGACTTAATGCATTGTTAGTCACGCACCTTTCACTGTTATTATACTAGGTTAAAATCATTACGTTAAATGAGAAAGGTTAAGGAATTTTAATGCTTACACTAAACAGGTTAATTCAGTTGATAATTATGCTTATCTTGTTAATAGGGTTATTTGTTTGGAGGACGCTTAGTTTTGAAGACCTGAATCAAGACCAAGATAAATTAGAGGTTATTTTAAACTCTAATTCACAGGTATGTGATTTGTCAGAGCCTTGTATTTATCAATCAACTCTTGGTGATTTTGTGTTGACCGTTGAAGAAGGAAAAATTGTACCAGAAGAGTGGTACCAGTTAACTTTACATAGCAAAAAGAAAGATTGGTTAGTCGAAAGTGCGCAACTAGTCAGTGAACGAGCTTTTACTGGTTCCATCCCCATTGAGTTAAAACTCGAAGAACATGAAAATGCAGGCAACCTAACTATTTACAAAGGGAAAAGTAAGATAGGGGCTTGCTCAGAAAAAAATGTATTGATGCAATTGCAGGTAAACTTGTTAGTTAACGGTCAACAATTGCCAATTGAATATAGATTTATAATGTCTAATTAATTTTTATGTAAAACTGAAGCTTGGTAAACACCTTCCTCCATAAACCCCAATAGAATACAAAACAACGTGCCAAGTTTGCTTTTCACTTATCACGTTGTGAGTCATCAATTAAGTTTTAATCGTTTTAAAAAGACTTCTGTTTGCGTACTTCCTCGAACTATTCAATAATAGAGCACAATGATTTACTAAGTACTATTTATATTATTAAAACAACCCCATCGTAAGTATAGCAACAGGCTAAATATCTGATATCGAATTGTGAGATAGGGGTAAGGTAAGTATTAAAGGAAAATAATGAATTTTTTTAAATCTAAACGAAATAAAAGTTCAGCATCCTCGGTCATTAAGGATATGAATAGAAAACAAAAACGATACGAATCATTAGTGAATGTTTATAGCGCAGATTTATACCGCTATGCATTATGGATTTGCCGTGATTCTGAGGTCGCTCAGGATCTAGTGCAAGAAACTTGCTTACGTGCTTGGAAGAGCATCGATAGCTTACTAGATGATAAATCAGCAAAAGCATGGTTGTTCACAATATTAAGACGAGAGAATGCAAGACGCTTTGAGCGTAAGCAATTGTCATTAGTTGATATTGATGATTATGAAGTGGCTGCTGAGGAAGATACTAGTCCTTACGATAAAGAACTAATTCAGCAGAAAATAGCGGCGTTACCTACAGATTATAAGGAACCGTTGTTATTACAGTTAATAGCTGGTTTCACTGCGGAAGAGATAGCGGCTCAATTAGATTTAAATAAAAACACCGTATTAACTCGGTTGTTTAGAGCCAAAAATCTACTTAAAACTAATTTAAAAGTAGAGATTAATAATACCGGAGAAGCGCATGGATGATATTTTATTTCGTCATACAGCGATAGCAACGCCTAATGATAAGTCTGAAGAGTTCTTGAAGAGAACAATGTCTTCTGACGCCTCAAAAAACTTAGTTGATGAATCTAAAGCATTCGATAAATTATTAAAAGATAGTTTAAAGGTTGATATACCAGATGATTTAGCAGATAAAATTATGTTGGAACAAAGCTTTGCATTAGAGCGCGACAAAAACATTAGTGCTCGATGGCATTTAGCTATTGCAGCTTCTGTTGCTTTTGTAATTGGCTTAAGTATACCTCTCATACAGCAAACGGTTAATCCACCTGTGGAAGTTGCAGCGGTAGAAAAAGCCCCTGAAGATATAGGCAATGTAGCGTTAGAAATGGTTAAAAATGAATACTTTTTAACAGCAAAAGCTAACGAAAATGCCACTCTGCAAGCAGTGAATGCTAAACTAGCAGTTTACGGTGCACAAGCTCAGGAAGGGTTAGGTGAAGTTCTATTTGTAAATTACTGTAGTTTTAAAGGTACTTCGGCTTTACATATGATACTAAAAGGTGAGAAGGGCCGTGTCACTGTGTTTGTAGTGCCTGAAAAAGGTAATTTCAAACCAGCTGCTAAATTTAGCAATGAACACCTCAAAGGAATGTCAGAACCAATGGGCAAAGCTAATTTAGTTATTGTTGGGGAAATGGATGAACCTTTAGAGATGACCCAAGAGAAATTACGTGAAAGTATTAAGTGGGATATCTAACCTATCTATATTGCACAATAAAAGAGCAGGTTAGCTGATATTTGTAATTGGTTGTTTGATTTATCAGCAACCAATTTTTTTATCCTCCTTTTTTGTTGACATGATTCACAGCAAAAAATATACTGCGCCCGTCTTTAAGATGACTCAAACAAAATATTGTTTAGTTATCCTTTCATTTATTAAATGAATTGATATGATAAAGGGCTAGATAATACCTTTTAAATATAAAGACCTGTTAATTGATTATTAGATTAACAAGTAAAAAATATAAGTCCTATTTCTCTCAGTTAGTAGAGCAATAGAGATACTGTTAATCCATTGTTAGATTAATAAGTGAAAAATATAAGTCCTATTTCTCTTAGTTAGTAGAGCAATAGAGATACTGTTAATCCGTTGTAAGATTAATACGTGAAAAATTACAATTCCTCTTTAGCTCAGTTGGTAGAGCAACGGACTGTTAATCCGTGTGTCGCTGGTTCAAGCCCAGCAAGAGGAGCCACATTTAGTTAAATTTGAAAGTTTTGAGTTTAACAAGTCCAAGGACTCTAAAAGTTACAATTGCTCTTTAGCTCGGTTGATAGAGCAATAGAGACACTGTTAATTAGTTGTTAGGTTAATAGTGAGAAAATTTACAATTCCTCTTTAGCTCAGTTGGTAGAGCAACGGACTGTTAATCCGTGTGTCGCTGGTTCAAGCCCAGCAAGAGGAGCCACATTATTTAACTTTGATAATGCAGAGTTAAACGTAAGAAATTACGATAAATATTTACAATTCCTCTTTAGCTCAGTTGGTAGAGCAACGGACTGTTAATCCGTGTGTCGCTGGTTCAAGCCCAGCAAGAGGAGCCACATTTAAAAAAGCCTGAACATGATGTTCAGGCTTTTTTTTTGGATAATTTTTAGTATTAAACTTTATTCCTCTTTAGCTCAGTTGGTAGAGCAATTTGAGCACTGTTATTGGTTTTGAACAAACATATCTTGGTTGAAAACTTTTAATCGTTTCGAAATCAATACAGCGGACTGTTAATCCGTGTGTCGCTGGTTCAAGCCCAGCAAGAGGAGCCACATTAAAAAAGCCTGAACGTGATGTTCAGGCTTTTTTTTTGGATAATTTTTAGTATTAAACTTTATTCCTCTTTAGCTCAGTTGGTAGAGCAATTTGAGCACTGTTATTGGGTTAGAACAAATACCTCTTGGTTAAAAACCTTTAATGGTTTCGAAATCAATGCAGTGGACTGTTAATCCGTGTGTCGCTGGTTCGCCCAGCAAGAGGATCCACATTAAAAAAGCCTGAACGTGATGTTCAGGCTTTTTTGGGATATTTACCTACGCAGCATTTAGATCTCTTATTTAAGGAAGTTGATACTATTTAAAAAACGACATTACGACGTTGGCGCATCAATAATATAAAGGCTATCCCACCTGCTAGACCTGTTAAGATACCAATCGGCATATCTTCAGGTGGAATAATGACTCTCGCGACGATATCAGCTAATACTAATAATAACGCTCCTAATAAAGCTGATAATGGTAAAATTTTTCGATAGTCTCCACCAATTAATAAACGCACAATATGCGGTACCATTAAACCTACAAAGCCAATCACACCTGAGAAAGCCACTGCAGCACCCGTTAATAAAGCGCAAACAACTATGACTGTTAAGCGAAAACGTTGTACTGGCACTCCCAGCGTACTTGCTGTCTCATCACCCAGAATCATTGCATTTAAGAACTTGGCCTTATACACCAGGTAACTTGCCCCTAGTAATAGCGTTATAAATGGAAATAACAATTGATTCCATTGTGCCAAGCCTAAGCCTCCTAACATCCAGAATATGACGGTATGTGATGCACGATGATCACCTAAAAAAATAAATAAATTTCCGAGAGCGGTTAGAATGAAGGCAACTGCAACACCCGCAAGTACTAGTCTACCGGCATTGTTTGCCATAGAAAAATTAGCGACGCCCAACACCAATAACATTGCGAATAGTGCGCCAATAAAAGCAAAAATAGGGACAGTTAATAAACCTAGAATCATACCTGTATGTAAAAGAGCAATAATAGCACCTAAAGCAGCACCAGAGGACACACCTAATAAATGTGGGTCTGCTAATGGGTTACGAGTTACTGACTGCAGCGCTGCACCAACAATGGCTAAAATAGCGCCTACTAAGGCGGCTAGAATAGCGCGAGGTAACCTAACTTCCCAAACAATGTTTTCACGTCCAATAGACCAAGTGGGCAAACTGGAACTTAAGGAAAGTTTATGGGTGATAATTGACCAAACCGTTGATGCAGAAATTGAGACGGAGCCAACGCCAACTGCAATAATGATCAAGGCAATTAGCACTAAACATAAACTGCTCACCATTACTGGCATAGGCAAATTGACTTTACTATTCAAGGTTCCTTTCATGTTAGCTTCTAAATGCTTTTGCTAAGTGTTTAATTGCTTCAATATTACGTGGTCCGGGCGTTGCTTCTACGTACTCTAAAATAACAAAACGTTTATTTTTAATTGCAGGAATATCTTGTAAGGCTGGCTGTTGACTTAAAAAATCAATTTTTTGCTGCGCGGTCACATCACCGTAGTTGACGATAATAATCACTTCTGGTGCTCTATCTATAATTGACTCCCAGCCGATCTGTGTCCAACTTTTTGCGACGTCATCAATGATATTTCTACCGCCCGCTGCTTCTATTAATGCGGTAGGCATACCTTTTTCACCTGAAGTAAAAGGTTGTTCTTGTCCTGAATCGTAAACGAATACTTTTACCGGGCGAGGTAAAGGCGTTAAAGTCGTGGTAAAGTCTTGTAATTCTTTTTGGTATTGTTTAACTAATTTATTAGCTCGGTCTTCGACATTAAAAATTCGTCCTAAATTAAGTAAGTCCACATACAGGTCATCCATGCTGGCTTTAGATTTTTGCATGATATGTGTGCAGCTTTCAGTTAACTCATAGGTTTTAATGCCAAGAGGTGCTAAAGTTTCAGGAGTCACGCCTCCGCCTACTTTCATTCCGTAATTCCAACCAGCAAAGTAAAAGTCTGTATCAGCGCCAAGTAAAACTTCTTTAGTTGGATACTTAGGGGACAGCTCAGGTAATTCACCGATACCTTCTCGCAAAATTGGATCTAAGGTTTTCCAGCCAGAAATACCGGTTACACCGACCATTTTATCTTGAAGGCCTAGAACCAACATCATTTCAGTTAAATTAACATCGTTAGATACAGCAGCTTTAGGTTGCTTTTCAAAGGTCACGGTACGGTTACAGCTTTGAATATCGACAGGGTAGTGTTGTGTGTCAGCTTCTGCAAAAGCTGAAAGGGCAATGACACTAGTTAATAGCAATAATGAGCTACTTAGGAGCTGCTGAGTGTGAGGCATGATTAGTTAATCCTGTTGCTGGTTAAGATAGAAAGAAAATCTTGGGCGATCTGTTATAGGATGTTGATCAATAATTGTTTTTACTTCAAATACTTGTTCTATGTTAGCTTTGGTAAAAACATTACTTGCTGAAGAGTAATGTTGCATCTCTCCGTTTTTTAATACTAAGACTCGATCTGCATAAGCGGCTGCTAGCGATAAATCATGCAGAGATATGATAATGGTGCAAGGTAATGAAGCTAATAAGGCTAATACTTCAAGTTGATGGCGTATATCAAGGTGGTTGGTAGGTTCATCTAAGATAAGAACGTCGGGTTCTTGTACTAAAGCGCGAGCAATCATTACTCGCTGACGTTCTCCACCTGATAAGGAGTTAAAATTACGGCTTGATAAATGGGCAACATCTAAAAGCGCTAAAACACGATTAATTGCATCAATATCAGATACCGTTCGTTTCCAGCCTGTTGATCTTGGGATTAAACCAATTTCAACCATTTCAAAAACAGTTAAAGCAAACTCTACACCTGTATCTTGCAATACAGTTGCAATACGTTGAGCACATTGACGCGCTGATAATGACCAAATATTTTGACCATCGAGCATGATTTCACCACTAGTTGGTTTATTTACGCGATAAAGACAACGCAATAAGCTTGTTTTACCTGCGCCATTTGGACCGACAACAGCTACAAATTCACCAGCTTTTACATCAATATTAATTGGTTTGAGTAAATGTTTATTACGGTAAGGCGACCAAGTTAATGCATTTAACTTTAAAGCAGCAGGTCGGCAACGTGAAAAACATGGCAAAGCAGGTTTATTGGTGCATGTGCTTTTATGTGAATTAAGATCCAATGTTGTTTAGCCTAGTTAAACTGTTATAAAATAAAATGTTATATTGTAACATTTTGATGGTTAGTTCAATCTATTTTAAAGCTACTAATAAATAAAAACGAATGATAACTAATTTAATTTATGTTTTGTGTGTTGTTTTTAATATAAAAAGTTAATTAATCTCTAATTATTATCTTTTAAATTAAGTAAAAATCTTGTTTTTCTAAACTTATGTTTTCTTCTAAACCTTTAACATTAACTTTATCTATTGAATCTTGATTTGATATCAAAAAAAAGCGAAAAAGAAGATAAAGTCATGTTAACTAATGGATTGATCGGGTAAGGTTCGCTTCAATTTTTTAAGGATGTTAAAGAGGAAGAGATGGACTTAGTACAAAATCACGTCACTGCATTAATCAGTAGTGCAGATACATTATTTATTTTATTAGGTGCAATCATGGTATTTGCCATGCATGCAGGTTTTGCATTTTTAGAAGTTGGAACCGTACGTCATAAAAATCAAGTTAATGCCTTGGTTAAAATTATGTCTGACTTTGGTGTATCAGCATTGGTTTATTTCTTTTTTGGGTATTGGTTAGCCTATGGAGTTACTTTTTTTGATAGTGCTGCTGTGTTAGCTGAAAATAATGGTTATCAACTCGTAAAATTCTTCTTTTTAATGACTTTCGCTGCTGCAATTCCTGCGATTATTTCTGGTGGTGTCGCTGAAAGAGCAAAGTTTAATCCAATGCTTATCGCAGCTGCTTTGTGTGTTGGTCTTGTTTACCCGTTATTTGAAGGGATCATTTGGAATGGTAATTACGGTTTTCAAGATTGGTTAACGGCTAATTTTGGTGCTGCATTCCATGATTTCGCGGGTTCCATTGTTGTGCATGCTGTAGGTGGTTGGATTGCCTTTGCTGCTATTATTGTTTTAGGCAGTAGAAATGGGCGTTTTCGCCAAGGTAAAGTGGTTGCGTTTGCGCCATCAAATATCCCTTTGTTAGCTTTAGGCGCTTGGATTTTATCTATTGGCTGGTTTGGCTTTAATGTGATGTCTGCACAAGCTATTGAGGGAATTAGTGGGTTGGTTGCGATGAACTCTCTAATGGCAATGGTGGGGGGAATTATCAGCTCTCTAGTTATTGGTAAAAAAGACCCTGGGTTTATCCATAATGGTCCATTAGCAGGTTTAGTTGCAGTGTGTGCTGGTTCTGATCTAATGCATCCGATTGGCGCATTAATGACTGGCTTAGTTGCTGGTGGATTATTTGTTTGGTTGTTTACTTATGTACAAAACAAGTTCTCTAGCTTTGATGATGTATTAGGTGTTTGGCCTTTACATGGCGTATGTGGCCTATGGGGTGGTATTGCTGCAGGTATCTTTGGCTTAGAAAGTTTTGGAGGCTTAGGTGGCGTCACTTTCATGAGCCAATTAATCGGTTCATTAGCAGGTATTCTGTTTGCCGTTATTGGTGGCTTTGTTGTTTATAAAACAGTTAATGCTATTGCACCAATACGTCTAGATGAAGAAGATGAATTTAAAGGTGCTGATATAGCAATACACAAAATTGGCGCTACCAACTTGAATAATAATTAAACCAATATAGTTATTAATATTTATTTAAATCAACAGGCTAAAGGTAAATCTTTGGCCTTTTTTGTTTAAAAAATTAACTAATTTTAACAAAAACATCTGATTTCAATTTATAATGATATAGCACATAAATTGATTCATTTTATCTTGTTAAAATTTAGCGATTTTAATATTTTACCCATTTGGAGACACAGCATGAAAGTTATTGAAGTAAAACATCCGCTTATCCAGCATAAGTTAGGTTTATTGCGCGAAGCTAATATTAGTACTAAACGTTTTCGCGAATTAGCACGTGAAGTGTCGAGCTTATTAACTTACGAAGCGACTAATGATTTATCATTAGAAACTGTGAAAATCCAAGGTTGGGAAGGTGAAATTGAAGTACAAGAAATTGCAGGCAAAAAAGTAACTGTTGTACCTATTTTGCGTGCAGGTCTAGGTATGATGGATGGTGTTTTAGACTATATTCCAAGTGCAAAAGTCAGTGTAGTAGGTATTTACCGTGATGAAGAAACACTAGAGCCAGTGCCTTATTTCCAGAAGTTAGTCAGCCAAATCGATCAGCGTATGGCATTGGTGGTTGACCCAATGTTAGCAACGGGTGGCTCTATGATATCAACACTTGATTTGATTAAAGAAAGCGGTTGTACAAACATTAAAGTGCTTATCTTAGTGGCCGCTCCTGAGGGTTTAAAAGCGCTAGAAGCAGCACATCCAGATATTGAAGTTTATACTGCATCTATTGATTCTCATTTAAATGAGCATGGCTATATCGTACCTGGGCTAGGTGATGCTGGCGATAAGATATTTGGTACTAAATAACCACTTCGTCGCATTATTTAATAAGATTATATTTTGTGTATAAATCGATTTACTCTACCTTAAATAAAGCAAATCGATTTATTTATATCACTCGTTTTAGAAAAGGGAATTTATTATGTCAGACAGTGTTTCTTCTGACTCAGCTGAGCTAGATAGCACAGCTAATTTAACATTATTTCAGCAAGCGCTTGCTGGCTCTCAAATGTTATTCGTTGCTTTTGGTGCATTAGTATTAATGCCATTGATCACTGGTTTAGACCCCAATGTAGCCTTGTTCACTGCTGGTGTTGGTACATTACTATTTCATTTTGTAACCAAGGGACAGGTACCAATTTTCCTCGCCTCTAGCTTTGCGTTTATTGCTCCTATTGCCTACGGTGTTCAAACTTGGGGCATTGCATCAACTATGTCAGGTTTATTTGCAGCTGGCGTGGTTTATATGTTGATGTCTTATGCTGTGAAATTAAAAGGCGTTGGCTTTATTCATCGCTTGTTACCACCGGTTGTAGTAGGTCCTGTAATCATGGTGATAGGTTTAGGCTTAGCTCCTGTCGCGGTTAATATGGCATTGGGTAAAACGGGAGATGCAAGTGCAGTGTTGATGGATCAAAACACGGCGATGATTATCTCTTTCTCTGCATTGATTACTACTTTATTAGTTTCAACATTAGCGAAAGGTATTTTCAAACTCGTACCAATATTTTGTGGTGTGTTAGTCGGATACGTTTTAGCTTTCTTATTTGGCGTTGTTGATTTTAGCGTTATCAGTAATGCTGCTTGGTTAAGTGTCCCTAAGTTTGTCGCTCCTGAGTGGAACTGGCATGCAGTATTATTCATGATACCTGTTGCTATTGCGCCAGCTGTAGAGCATGTGGGTGATATCTTAGCGATCAGTAATGTTACTGGAAAAGACTATCTAAAAAAACCTGGTTTACACCGCACTTTACTCGGAGATGGTGTAGCAACGAGTGCTGCTTCATTATTTGGAGGGCCACCAAATACAACTTACTCTGAAGTAACGGGTGCTGTGATGTTAACACGTAACTTTAACCCTAAAATTATGTGGTGGGCTGCTATTATCGCTATTTTGCTGGCTTTTGTCGGTAAATTTGGTGCAATACTTCAAACAATTCCTGGCGCTGTAATGGGCGGTATCATGATGCTGTTATTTGGTACTATTGCTTCGGTAGGTTTGAATACAATGATTCGTCATCGTGTTGATTTATCGCAACCACGTAATATGTGTATTGTTTCGGTTACCTTAGTATTTGGTATTGGTGGTATGGCATTAGGTATCGGCTCATTCAGCTTACAGGGCGTGAGTTTGTGTGGCATTGTAGCTATTCTATTGAATCTATTGTTACCGCGTCATCGTCTATAAGTTTTGATTAACAAGGAGCTTCAATGCTCCTTGTTTTTCCCTTTATCATATTATTTAGTATAATATGCATCTTATGAATCAATCTTCTCTTACTTCCCTATCTGGCCTGATTTTATCTCGCCAACAAGTTGAAACTGCAAGTGGCGTTAACCTGATATTTTGGTTAAGTACTGAACGTGGCCCATGTCGTATTGTTATACCTCAACAACGTTATGTGTTTCTTATCGAACAAGCGCATTTAGAACAAGCTGAAGTACTCTGGAAACAAGAAAATTGTTTTCCAGATTTTATTAGACCTGTCGATATCAAAACATTTAATGGACAAAAAGTCTGTGCGATTTATACACTAAAGCAACAGCTCCATAAATGGTGTCAACTGGCTTTAATGCAACAAGGAATTGCTACCTATGAAGGAGATATCAAATTAAGCGATCGCTTTCTCATGGAGCGCTTTATCTATGGTGTTGTGAAAGTATCTGGACAGATTGATTGGTTAGGAACTTACTGGTCTTGTCAGCAAGCTTCAGTATCGAGTGAAAAAAATGTTGAGGTTATTGAAGCTAATACACATCTAAGCATGGTGTCATTAGATGTGGAATGTAGCCCACAAAGTGAGTTATACAGTATCGCTTTAAGCATGGGTAATGTAGGTGAAGCACAAAATGCTCACCATACGGTGTTAATGATTGGTCGACCTCAAGCTGCCGACGACATTAATGTATATTGGGTTAAAGATGAACGGGCATTATTACTTGCATTGATTCATTGGTTTGAGAAATATAACCCCGATGCAATTATTGGTTGGGCTGTAGCAAACTTTGATATGCGTTTATTAGCAAGAAGAGCACAGTTATTAAATGTACCTTTAACTATTGGCCGAGATGGAAGCGCATTAAAGTGGTTAACCCATAGAGATGATCCAGACTCAGGCTCTGTTATTCTAAATGGTCGAGTTGTCTTAGACGGTATTGATGCATTAAAAAATGCCAGTCTACACTTTGAAAGTTATAGTTTAGAGTTTGTTAGCCAAAGCTTATTTGGTGAAGGAAAGTTGATCGCTAATAACAGTGATAAAGGCTTAGAGATTAAGCGCCAATTTGAACAAGAGCCTTTAACATTAGCGCGATATAATTTACAAGACTGTTTATTAGTTGAGCGTATCTTTGAGCATAAGCAACTTGCTGAATATACTATTCAACGTTCTCGTTTAACCGGACTTGCTTTGGACCGACGTGGGGCATCAGTCGCGGCATTCATTAATCTTTATTTACCTTTGTTACATCGAAGTGGTTATATTGCTCCTAATTTAGGGGATGTGCAGGCGCAACACTCTCCAGGTGGGTTTGTAATGGATTCTATACCTGGTTTGTATGATTGGGTATTAGTGTTAGATTTTAAGTCGTTATATCCTAATATCATGCGTAGCTTTAAAATTGATCCTCTAGGAATGGTTGAGGGGTTATTAGCCCCTGAAGAAGAGACTATCCCGGGATTTAGAGGCGCTAGATTTAGTCGTACTGCCCATCATTTACCTAAAATTATTAATACCTTAACGGCTGCTCGCGAACAGGCTAAAAAAGAGAAAAATCACGCTTTTCAGCATGCTATTAAAATTATTATGAACAGTATGTATGGTGTGCTTGGCTCTGCAGGTTGCCGCTTTCATGATACGCGCTTAGCTAGCTCTATTACTTTACGTGGTCATCAAATAATGCAAGATACGGCTCAGTTTATTCAAGCCCAGGGCCATCAAGTTATCTATGGGGATACTGATTCTACATTTGTTTATTTAAAAAATTGCACTGAGCAGCAACACGCGATGGAGATTGGAAAGCAATTAGCCACTGATATTAATCAATATTGGGAAGGTAGGCTACGAGAAGAGTTTGATTTGGATTGTTTTTTAGAGATTGAATTTGAAACGGCCTTTTCAAAATTCTTTATGCCCACTTTACGAGGCCAAGATACAGGCTCTAAAAAACGTTATGCAGGCTTAACCATGACTGATGAAGGTGAAGAGATCGTTTTTAAAGGGCTAGAAACGGTTCGCTCGGACTGGACTGAATTAGCGCAAAACTTTCAGAAAACGCTTTATAAAAAGATATTTGCAGACCAGCCAGTAGAAACTTATATCATGGATACCATTGAGCAGCTTAAACAGGGGCAGTTAGATGATAAATTAGTTTACCATAAGCGTCTGCGTCGCCCATTAGCTGATTATGTTAAAAATGTGCCACCACAAGTGAAAGCTGCTCGTTTAGCTGATCAACAAAATGCCGTATTAGGTTTACCACTGCGTTATCAGCAACGAGGTAGGATAGGATACTTACTTACCGTTAATGGCCCAGAGCCACAAGAATACTTACATTCAGATATCGATTATCAGCAATACATTGATAAGCAATTGAAGCCAATTGCGGAAGCTATTTTACCAGTATTAGGGAAAGATTTTAATTTAATAACGTCGGATCAAATGTCGTTATTTTAGTAGGCCTTAAATGACATTAACCAGACTGAAATAGCATAGTTAATGCCAGAAATATTAACGATTAGTATGGAGCAGGGTATAGCTTAATGACTTCACTAATTTCTGACAATGCTTGCTCAGAAAGTGGATCTTTGAAGGCTTCAATGTTTTCTTTTAGTTGATTGATGGTTGTTGCACCAATGATCGTTGATGTAACGCCATCTACTTGGTCGCACCATTTCAAGGCTAACTGTGCCGTGGTGATACCATTGGCTATAGCAATCTCTTGGTAAGCTGAAATAGCAGCTTTACTCATTTCCGTATCTCTATATAAACCATTACGTTGCTGCATTGTCCAACGACTTCCTTCAGGGCGAGCGCCATTTAGATATTTTCCACTTAACATACCTGTAGCCAAAGGTGACCAAGGTAAGTAAGCAATATCTTCATGTACACAATTTTCTATTAAGTAAGGCCAATCTTTTGCATGTAATAAGTTAAACTCATTTTGAATCGATACCATGCGCGGCAAATTATGTTGCTCACTTAATTTCAAGAAGGTGTTTATCCCCCAAGGTGTATCATCAGATAAACCGCAATGACGAATTTTACCTGCTTTGACGCACTGTTCTAACCCTTGTAAGACATCTAACATTGACTCAGTTTGTTGCGCTGCATCGCTGTCTGAAAACTTAAAATGATTTGGCTGATGACGACCGAAGTGCGGGGATTGGCGATTTGGCCAATGTAATTGATAAAGGTCGATATAATCGGTTTGTAAGCGCTTTAAAGAAGCTTCAACGGAGCTGATAACTGCTTCGCCAGTAATTGGACCACCATTTCTTACCCAAGGTAAACCTGGACCTGCGATTTTAGATGCAAGAATAATGTCTTTACGCTGACTAGGATTGTTTTTTAAATAATGGCCAATAATAGATTCTGTTTTACCGTATGTATCCGCTGAGGGTGGCACTGCATACATTTCAGCAGTATCAATAAAGTTAATATTTTGTGCTAAAGCATAAGCAATTTGTTGGTCTGCATCTTGTTGGTTATTTTGTAATCCCCAAGTCATGCTACCTAAACAAATACGTGAAACTGATTCACCACTACTACCTAAAGTTGAAAATTGCATATTCACCCTTTTTGTCATCTAAAAAATAAGTGCTTAATGTAACTGCTTATTCATGCATTGTATATTCTCTGTTATTAATCAGTACATTTTTAAATGTCCGACCACTTGATCTATTAACCATTAAATCTGTATTAAAATAATGCACTAATCGCATATTTTTTAATAAATAATTTTTTAGTTAATTTATTTTCAATATTTATATTGAATTTTTCGAATAATGCGTTAAAAAGAGAGTGTATGGTTATTTATTTAAGCTTAAATAAAGTCACTCATACCACACAATTTAAATAATAATTTTGTAGTTATATAAGCCGATAATCGGCTCAGCAATACTGTCATGATTGGAGAACTAAAATGGCAAATAGTAATAGAAACTCTCTACAAACTGAAGACGACACACAAGATATGGTTGACTTTTTTTCTGAAGACGATTGGGATGAAGAGAACTCTTCTGTTAAAAAGAAACAAGCATTAATGAACGATAAAAAACGAGGCAAAGTACGCCGCAGTATTGAAGAAATTAAAGAAAGAAAACGTTTAAAAGAGTTATTAGGTGATGATTACGACGATTTAGATTACCTAGATAGCTAAAGATATTTTATCTTTGCAGGGAAACAATTCTCAATGTTTTTAACACTGTACAAAGTCGTATAAGTTTACACATAACTTATACAGCCTGTTATGAAAAGGTTAATGTTTACATTAACCTTTTTTTTTCAGCTTTTTTGGGGGAAGGGATTTCATATAAGTGATGTGGCTTAAAAGATTGACCACAAGGTTAATGATATTGGTTATCGTCATTGAATAATAATTGGCGAAGGTGATAAGATGGTTTTAGCGTTAATATTATTAAAATCATTAGCATAACGCCGTTATAAAGCGGATGTATTGAACATCAATTATGGGTAAATTGGCTGTTGTAATCTTAATGAAATGTTTAGTCGCATGGTTGTTAAGTTAGGTTATTTGCCTTAATGAAGATAACAAGGAGTTAATATGAAAGTATTAGCATTTGCAGCGAGTAATTCTGAAAATTCAATTAATCAAAAGTTAGCTGCGTACACTGCCAACTTAATCCCTGGTGCTGAAATCGAACTATTGGACATAAATGATTATGAAATGCCTATCTACAGCATTCAGCGTGAAGTGGAGTTAGGTAAGCCTCAGCAAGCTTTAGATTTTTATGAAAAGATAACCGAAGCTAATGCCATTGTTGTTTCATTTGCAGAGCATAATGGTTCTTACACAGCTGCTTATAAAAACCTTTTTGATTGGACTTCTCGTATTGATATGAAAGTCTATCAAGACACTCCAATGTTGATGTTAGCTACCTCACCAGGACCAAGCGGCGCTGCATCTGTTCTTGCTTCTGCAATTGGCTCTGCATCATATTTTGCTGCAGACGTGAAAGGTTCATTATCAGTGCCGAACTTTTTTGATGTATTCGATATTGTGAGTAATAAAATGATCGATGAAAATGTGCAAAACTCACTTATTTCGCTGGTGGCTAAGCTAACTGACTAGTACTAAACACAGTAAATAGTTCAATTTCTCGTTGTAAATTTCGTAAAGGGAATGATTCTTTACGTCAATTTACTCTTTGAATTGGACTATTTTTTCAGCGTAAAACTTAGATAACATCTTTCATATAATCGACATAATATCTGTTAATCATGCATAAAAAGTTACTTATTTTACTGGCTATTATTTATTTTTTAGCTGTCTTTTATTTTTACACTATTCAGTGGTTACCGGGTTGGTCACTGATACTTATTGCTGCGATTAACTTGTTGAGTGTCGTTTTTTATGGGATGGATAAGTTAGCTGCCATTAAACATTGGCAAAGAACACCTGAGAAGTACTTTCATGGATTAGCTTTACTTTCTGGTTGGCCTGGAAGCTTAATTGGCCAAATACTATTTAATCATAAAACGACTAAAGTTAGTTTTCGTCGCTCTTTCTACATGATGATATTTCTTAATGTTGTTGGTAGCCTAGCTTATCTTTATTACATCAAATACTAGTGTTGCGTTAAACGATATAGACTAATACCAATCACACTAGTTAACTGATCTATTTCACTTGTTAAAACAACTTATTTTTTCGTTGTAATTTTCGCAAATAGAACAACTATTTAACTTAAATTACGCCTTGAACTTAGTCATTTTTCCGGCGTAAAATTTAGAACACTTATTTAATGTAATTGGTATAACAACACTAGGAACCCTTTATAATAAATGCTTTAACTCTGTAATGAGGTTTTAAAGTTATTTATACCCATTAGATCTCATCTGCTTCAAAAGCCTGGTTTGCTTTGTCAAATGCATCAGTTTCTTTGGTATCATCAAATAACTCATTTAGTTTTTGACTATTTTCATCCCAAAGGCTTTGGCTTTTCTCTTTACCGTTTTCCCATAATTCTTGGCTTGTTTCTTTACCGTCTTGCCACAGAGATTGTGTTTTCTGTTTGTTGTCTTCCCAAGCTTCTAAACTAGTTTCTTTGCTTTTCTGCCAAGCTTCCTTACTTGATTCAATACTTAAGTTAAGTGCTTCTTGGCTGGTCTGCTTAGTTTTATCCCAAATCTCTTCACTCGACTTTGTTACATTATCCCAAGAACTATCTGACACAGTAGCTTTAGCTTCGGAAGCTGCTGCAGTAGCTCTTTCTAGCAAAGTAGGTTTTGCAGCGCTGTTACTTGTCACTTTATCTTGTTGTGCCTTTATTACTGTTGGTTCAGTAGGTAATTCTTGCTGATCGTCATTACAGGCAGTAAGAAATAATAAAGTGCAGGTCAAGAATGCCAATTTATTGAGAGGTAAGTGATTCATAATATTTCCTATTAATCTTTTAGTGAGGAACAGAGTACGCACTAGTATATACGAAATGTAATTTTAAAAGCCCTATTGAATAATTCAAAGTGCCAAGGGTTATTTATTAACCTGATCTACATAGACAGACTATTCTCAGTTATTTTAGTTGCAAATATACGGTACTTAAGCTTGAATTGTTCTATTATATAAAATACTGTCTATAAAAACAGTTGGAGTTCAAGTTGAAGTTGTATATTGCTGAAAAACCAAGCCTAGGTCGAGCCGTTGCCGATGCTCTACCAAAGCCACACCGTAAGGCTGATGGTTGTATTTATGTTGGTAATGGGGATGTTGTAAGCTGGTGTATTGGGCACCTTCTCACACAGGTCGATCCTGAAGCATATGATGCTAGCTTTAAACAATGGAAATTTGAACACCTCCCGATTGTGCCTGAACAATGGAAGTTAAAATCTGTACCTAAAACCAGTAAACAATTGAGTGTGCTAAAGAAGTTAATTAAACAAGCAGATCAACTGGTGCATGTAGGAGATCCAGATAGAGAAGGTCAATTACTAGTTGATGAAGTTATTCATTTTAGTGGAGTAAAAGGAACAAAACTAAAGCAAGTAGAGCGATGCTTGATAAGCGATTTAACCGTCAATGCAGTAAAAAGATCATTACAGTCATTACGATCTAATCAAGATTTTATTCCTTTATCAACCTCTGCATTAGCACGTACTCGTGCTGATTGGTTATACGGATTAAATTTAACTCGTGCTTATACCTTATTGGCTCAAAAGTCAGGTTATAAAGGAGTTATTTCGGTAGGACGAGTTCAAACTCCATTATTAGGATTGGTGGCGAAGCGCGATCAAGAAATACAGCAGTTTGTTAGTAAGCCTTTTTATGAGGTATTAGCTCATTGTAATACTGAGGCTGGGGAAAATTTTACTGCTAAATGGCAACCTAGCTCAGCGTGCGCTCCTTATCAAGATAGTGAAGGTCGCGTATTAGTTAAAGGTTTGGCTGAAAATGTTGCAAATCGTATTACCAATCAACCAGCTACTGTCCTTAGTTTTACCAATAAACAAAAAAAGCAAGTTGCACCATTACCTTATAATTTATCCAGCTTACAAATTGATGCTGCAAAGCGCTTCGGGTATAGAGCACAACAGGTCTTAGATGCCGCACAAGCACTTTATGAACGTTATAAGCTAATTACCTATCCGCGTTCTGATTCTCGTTATCTTCCTCGTAATCATCATAGTCAAGCGAAAGTAATCTGTCAGGCGATCATGCATAACGATACTGAGATGAAACAGGCGGTTCAAGGGGCAAAACTATCAATTAAAGGTAGAGCGTGGAATGACAGTAAAGTAGATGCTCACCATGCAATTATTCCGACGGATACAAAAAAGTTAACCAATACTTTAGATAACGTAACGAAAAATATCTATCAATTAGTGGTAAGACAGTATTTATGTCAGTTTTATGATGATTATTGTTATGCGGAATGTATTGCAGAAATAAAGATTAATCAGGGGTTATTTGTTAGTAAAGCTAAATCTAAAATAAGCGATGGTTGGAAAATATTATTTCCACAAAAAGAAACAGAAAGCTTTTTGCCTAAATTAACCAAAGGTCAACATTTACATTGTCAGCGTGGAGAAGTTGTTGATAAAAATACACAGCCTCCAGCTTATTTTACTGATGCAACCTTGCTTGCAGCTATGAGCAATATTGCAAGATTTGTAAAAGATCCTGAGCTTAAAAAAGTATTAAAAGACACCGACGGATTAGGAACGGAAGCGACTAGAGCTGGTATTATCGAGTTGTTATTTAAAAGACAATTTCTGCAAAGAGTAGGTAAAACTATTCAAGCGACAGAAGTCGGGCGCAAACTTATTGAAAGCTTACCTGATAGCTTAACCTTGCCTGATATGACTGCGCTATGGGAAATGCAACTAGACGCGATTAGTCTTAAGCAACAAAGTTATCAAGGTTTTGTTTTACCGTTACAGGAGCAACTTGAAGCCATCATTAACAAGGCAATAGCAGATGGACCACAAGCTCTGGTAAATTTGCCTAGTAATCCAATAAACAGCCAAAAAAGCTTTAAAAAGAGAACGACACGCTCTAAGAAAAGTGTCTCGTATACGAAGAATAGTTATAAAAAAAGCAAAAGACCTACTAAGAAATAACTTATACCAATTGCATTAAATAAGTGATCTAAATTTTGCGCAGGAAAAATGACTTAGTTTAAGGCGTAACTTAAGCCTTTCGACGATTAACCTCGTTAATAGTCTATCGGAGAATTAACCAAAAGATGTTAATTCTTTAATAGTTGTTCTATTTATGAAAGTTACAACGAAGAGATAAGTTATTTTAACAAGTAAAATAGATCAGTTACTTAGTGTGATTGGTATTACATAAGTGTCTTCTATTTGTATTGGCAGAGCACTCATTTTGTTTTTTATTTGCTAGCTAGTGTTAAATGGATTGTACTTGGTTTCTTCCATTATCTTTAGCTTGATATAGGGCGATATCTGTTTTTTCAATTAGCTTCTCTAAAGAGTCACTTTGTTCATATTCACTCACGCCAATACTTATCGTAACATTGATATAACAATTCAATCTTGGTGATAAATAAGGTTGTTGCTCTATTTTTTTACGTAACTTTTCAGCTACTATTGTACTTTCTTCTAAGCCTGCTTTAGGCAATAAGATAACAAATTCCTCACCACCATAACGAGCAAATAAATCGTCGACTCTAAGGGCTTCTTGTATAATTTTTACAAAGTATTTTAAAATCTTATCACCAGTGATGTGTCCAAAGTCGTCATTTACTTTTTTAAAGTAATCAATATCGATTAACAGCATAGATAATGGTTCGTTAAGTTCGTCTGCCGTTTTGAAAAATAGTTGTGACTGCTCAATTAAATAGTGGCGGTTAAAGGTATTTGTTAAGTTATCTTTGTAGGCAACATCTCGTAAAAGATCTTTTGAGTGTTCAATTTTTTTAGTTCTTTCTTTAATTTTTGATTCTAAACTTTCATTTAACTCTTGTAGTGCTTTTGTTTTTTCTTCTATTTGTGTACTGAGTCGCTTGTTGAGTTTATTAAGTATATTTTGGCGATATAAAAAGCATGCAATGATTACAATAACGATGAATAATGACCACCAAAGTAAGTGATAATTAAATTTCTCTATGTATTTTATTGAGTTACTTGTATCCATAACACTAGCTATAGTCTCTTGAGAGAGGCTATTTACTAATTTGTTCATTATTGTTTGTAATGTAGGGTCATCATTTCTGACTCCAATACTGAGCTCTCTTTTTTGATCAAACTTTCCGCTGACTTTGAGTTGCCCTAAAAAATCTTCTTTTAAAAAGTAACTAACAGCTTCGAGTCCGTCAATAAAGCCATATAACTCACCACTA
Source organism: Psychromonas arctica (assembly GCF_036697365.1). GTDB lineage: Bacteria > Pseudomonadota > Gammaproteobacteria > Enterobacterales > Psychromonadaceae > Psychromonas > Psychromonas arctica_A. The sequence continues at coordinate 238,463 of NZ_JBAHZA010000003.1, read as the reverse complement.
GCAACTCTTTTCAATCCGTTCTTAACATTATCAACATCAACTACAATAATGTTAGGGTAGTTCTCTCTAACTAAACTTTGTTGCGCATAGCCTTTAACCATTCCGATTCTTTTATTTGCTAATAAACTAAAATTATTAACAAAAGGCAGGTGATATTTAGTCACTAACACTCGGGGGAAAACTAAATAAGGAGGTGTGAAACTAAGGTAAGATTTTCTTTCTTCTGTTGCTGCTGCTAAAGACAGCAGGTCGCATTTTCTTTGTTTGGCAAACTCTATTGATTCTAGCCAGTTTTCAGTGGGAATAACTTCCAAAGGAATAGGAAGTTGTTTTCTAAAAATATCAAAAAATGCTTTGTTGGTTCCTATATGCTGACCGTTACTATCAAGTCCTTCATAAGGGAGCCAATTAGGGTCGATACATATGGTGATTTTTTGTTTGTTTTTTAAGTATTTTTGTTCAGCAGCAGTAAAAAATATGTGGGGATTTTCAGTATCGTAAATGAATTTTTCATAATCGATAGTGCCTTCGTTAATACCTAGCACTCGATATAAATCAAAACTCTTTTGTATCTTTGTTTTATTAATAACACCAATTTTAGGTGTGTTTAAATAAGCTAATTTTTTTAAAGCAACCGCTTCAAATATTAGTTCTTCTTTTGTTAGGTTTTGTTCGTTATATTTCTCTAGTAGAATTTCAACCGTTTCATCAATATGAGCAAAAGCGTATTCCCAACCTTTTAAAGATGCTTTTTTAAAGCTTTTAGTACTTTTTACATCTTTCGCTATAAAGTGCTCACTTGTATATAGGTAGTCACTATATAAATCAAAACCATCATATTGTGGAGAAAAAGTATTAAAGTCGACTCCTCTTTTTTGTAGCTGATAAGGTGATTTTGAAATATACGCAGAAATAATATCTGTTTTCCCATTAATTAAATCCTCAATATTATGAGAATGTGGGGTTTGTTTAAGATCACTTAATCGAATATGGTTTGCATTGAGCATGGCTTTAATTGAGACTTGCTTTGCATCAGCGGCACTCGTCATGATTCTTTTTCCTGGAAAGTCAGCAAAAGTATCAATATTAGATGATTTAGTGGTTAGTAAAGTCAACGGGCTGGATTGAAATAAAGCATAAAGCACTACTATCTGTTTGTGCTTTGATTTATCTAAAATAAGGTCTTCTTTACCGACTGCAAAGTCTATTTGTCCACTGACAACCTGTTGTACTGTTTGTGATTGACTCTTTATTGTAAAAGGTTCAATAGTGACATTAAGCCCTGCCTGCTGATAGAATCCTTTCTCCTTTGCTATGTAATAACCTGCAAATTGAAACTGCTGAAACCAAGATGTTTTCAGTGTTATCTGTTTTAACTCTTCTGCAGTTGAGAAATGGCTAAAAAGAATAAAAAAGAATATGAATATCTTTATATTTCTAGGCACTCAATAATTCCTTTTAATCTTTGAGTCTATTCGAACACAATATTTTTAAAAGTTAACTATAGCAGACATAACTAATGCATTAATTGTTTTTAAACTAAAAATGAATAAATAATCATATTTTTGTAGAGATTAGGCGATTTTTTAGGCTGGATAGTGTTTTGTACTGATTAGTCGTGGGGTTAATACAAAATAGCCACTATCAATTTTAATAGTGGCTAATAATATTAGGTATAGGTAATTATAAAGTTACAATCGAAGTGTAACTAATTATCCTTATTGCTCTTTGTATTTGATTTCAGAGATACGACTTCTTTCTGAAGATACATATTCTGCTAGTTCAACGGCATCATTAAATACTTCAGCAATAACTCGACGGTTCTTTTGTGCACCAATCTCAGTATTGTTGTCATAAAGTGGAGAACTTTCACCAAAACCAATTGCTTTAACTTGAGCTGGTTTAACGCCTAGCTTAATTAATTCAGCTCTGATTTTAACTGCTCTATCTGAAGATAGTTGTAAATTATAAGCGGCTGTAGCAAATTTGCTAGTATGACCTTCAATCACTGCATATAAGTCAGTTTCTTTTAGAAAAGCTGCAAATTCAGCTATTTCAGTTCTTTCAGCGTCATTCATGTAAACAGTTGAATCATTCTTAAACTCAACATTTAAATCAGGAACCATAATACACTCTGGGCAATCTTTACCGCCGTCTTGTGCGTAAATGTTGCTAGCAAGCGCTAGACTAAGAATTGAAGATGTAAATAATATTTTTAATGTTTTCAAAATTAAACTCCTTTTTAAATTTATAAATGAACTATATCACGAACTGGCAATTAAATAGCTAAATAAAAGTTATTTTTGTGATAAAGTGCCTACCATATTCAACGAAAGGGAAAAACAATGAAAACTAACTTTAAAATGACAGCTATTGCAGCTTCGGTTCTGCTTACTGTAACAGGGTGTTCAGTATCAGATTCTTCGAATGGAGATTTAGCAGATAAAGATCAACAAATTGAAAAGCTAAATCAAGAGTTACAAGAGAAAAATAATGCACTTGCAGCTTTAAATGCAACACCTGGCGCTACTGATCAGGCATCTGTGCTTAATTCTCTTATTCCACCAAATGCTGAGCTAGGCCACTGTTACGCAAAAGTATTGGTACCAGCTCAATACCGCACTGACCCAGTACAGCGTCTAATTAAAGAAGCACAGTCTGAAATCGAAATTACTCCAGCTACTTATAAAGTCGTTGAAAAGAAAGTAACGATTAGACAAGCGAGTTCAAAACTTATTCCTGTACCAGCTACTTACAAAGCAGTAACTGAAAACATCATGGTTGAACCTGAAAAAGTTGAACTAGTTCCAGTTCCTGCTGTTTACAAAACAGTAACCGAAAGCGTAATGGTTGAACCAGAGAAAACAGAATTAGTTGCAGTTCCTGCAGTTTATAAGACTGTGACTGAAAGTGTAATGGTTGAGCCAGAAAAAACTGAACTTGTTGCAGTACCGGCTACTTACAAAACAGTTAGTGAAAGCATTATGGTTGAGCCAGAAAAAATTGAGCTTGTGACTGTACCTGCTACTTACAAAATGCAATCTGAACAAGTCCTTGTTTCTCCTGCTCATACCGAGTGGAAAAAAGGACGTGGAGAAATTGAAAAAGTTGATCACGCTACTGGTGAAATCTTATGTTTAGTTGAAGTACCAGCTGTATACAAAACAGTAACAACTAAAGTATTAGATCAAGATGCTTATACAAAAGAAGTCAAAACACCAGCTGTTTACAAAACAGTTAAAACAAGAGTATTGGACACAGCTCCGTCTTCTAAAGAAGTTAAAACACCTGCTATCTACGATACTGTGACTAAACAAGAGTTAGTAACTGCGGCAACAACTAAACAAGTTGTTACACCTGCTATTTATGAAACAGTAACTAAACAAGAGCTAGTAACACCAGCAACGACTAAACAAGTTGTTACACCTGCTGTTTATGAATTAGTAACAAGCAATGTTTTAGATACTCCTGCAACAACTGAAGAAGTTAAAATTCCAGCTATTTGTAAGATGGTTAAAACGCGTGAGCTAGACCAACCAGCTAAAGAGACTAAAATCTCAATTCCAGCGGTATATGAAACTTACGATACCAGTGTTAAAACTGCAGAACCTTACCTAAAATGGCAAGAAATTTTATGTGAGACAAATACAACTGAAGATGTTGTATCTAAATTACAGCTTGCACTACAAAAAGAAAATTACGACATCTCACTAATTGACGGTGTTTACGGTGCAGAAACTAAAGCTGCTGTTAACGCATACCAAGAAGACCAAAACTTAAATAAAGGTGCATTAACATTAGAGACACTAGAGAAACTAGGTGTTCAATAATTATTTAGCACTTCAATAAGTAATACCTAAAAACCCACTTCATTGAAGTGGGTTTTTTTATGTTTTAATTTGAAAGGTGTATTTTGAAATGGAGTACTTAATGTAATGAGGGATAACAAATAGCTTCTATTGAGGGGGCTAGAAGTAGTTATCAACTCGAAGAAAGTTATTTCCTTTTATTATATTTACGTCTACGTGACTTTTTCTTTTCAACTTTATTTTCTGCTTGTAACGCCATCAACTCAGCAACTTCTACTTTTTCTACTGCGGCCATTTCAGGTGTTTCAATACTTAGTGGACCTAAAGCACCAGAGCGAAGTTCGTTTAATAATATTGTCGATACTTTGTAAATGTCGAAGTGTCCACCTGCGCGTAAAGCACCACGACGTTTTGCAATCAACTCCATTAGCTCATGGTCTGACTGTGGAACATCCTCAAATTCATAACGCTGCTGTAAACGTGGGAGGTAATGTTCAATGAGGTATTCTGCCGCATAGTAAGCAATATCTTCATATTCAATTGCAGTGTCTTTAATTGCCCCTGTTACAGCTAAACGATAACCTGAATTTGCATTTTCAATTTTAGGCCATAAGAAACCAGGCGTATCAGAAAGCATGATACCGCTCGGTAGACGAATACGTTGTTGGTTCTTAGTTACTGCAGGTTCATTACCTGTTTTTGCTATAATTCTATCAGCTAAAATATTAATAATTGTAGATTTACCTACATTCGGAATACCCATGATCATTGCGCGAATCTGTTTATCTTGACCAAGGCGGTGCGGTAGCATTTGCTCACACAATTTTGTAATTTGGTGTACTTGCTCAGGTTTGCTAGTGGTAATGGAAATCGCTTTTATATCTTGATCTTGCTCTAAATATTCAATCCATTTTTCTGTGATCGCTGGATCAGCAAGGTCAGCTTTATTTAGCACTTTAATACAAGGTGTCTTTTCACGAATTGCACCAATAAGCGGGTTTTCGCTGCTATAGGGAATACGGGCATCTACTACTTCAATGATGATATCTACCTGTGGTAATACTTCCTTAATTTGCTTATGTGCTTTGTGCATGTGCCCAGGAAACCACTGGATATTCGCTTTACTCATGTATGTTGTAGCCTTTTAAAATTTACTTATTTGGGTAGTTATTTCAATAATAGTTGCAGGTATAAATATACTTTATGAACCCATTAACACTTAATCAGGGCTGCTATTATAAAAAATGAACATTAATAAATAAATGTTAACACTTATCACTTGCTAACGGGAGAAAATACGTAGAATGGTTTTGTTGGTTAATATCAAGTAAATAGTTAATCAAATTATTGGTCTTTATGTTGTCAGCTTGTGATCTCAATTTTTAACAATTAATTTTGAACTAAAGGTGTTTTCTACTTGTTGCCTAGGGTGACTTTGATATACTTGCGAAAATTTAATGGCTCGCGTTGTTTTTTTGACTTAAATCATTATAAATAACGTAAAAGTACAGTAGTCATTTCTTTCCAGTTCGTTCATAAAGCAAATAAGGTTATACCTTTGAGTTTACAGTCTTGCCAGCAAACGGAATTATTGTCTATTACCTGTAGATTTTTTTCGTGTGCGCGAAACTTTTTTATGAAACGAAACGTACTTTCAATATTGGTTGTTTTATTTTTGAATACGGTGATGCTTTTTCAAGGTATTTTCGAAGGAAAAAATGAAATAAGTAGTTTGATGGCGAAAGTTGCATTTTCTGAAACTTTTTCAGTCAATGCCTTAGGTTATTTTACTAGCTCTCTAATGTCTAACCAGGTAATAGTTGGCTTATGTTTGTTAATCTTTTACTTCTTTCCTACACATCGCGCTGCTGTTGTTTCACAAAAAGCTGCTATAATTTTTTGTGATGCATTATATACCTTTGTTGTTACTAATGCCCGTGGCTGTCGTGCGCCGCCTCAGGTATAGGCTAAATTACAACTATAAATAATATTTTTATTTCTTATAGTTGTTTTTGTTTAGCCGATTTAGTTACTTTTCTCTTATTGTTTTCATTAATGTTTTCTATCAGAGATGAAAACCCATTTGAGAATAATCTTATACTGTTGTATTTCTTAGTTTAGTTAATACAGCATCTTTTAACTTTAGGTTATAGCAATACGTTTAATGAATATGTGTCAAAGTAGGTAATAAAAGTGTGTGGAAAGAAAATCTTTCACTTATTTTTACTAGTCACTTTCATGGATAGTTACACGGATTGGTATTAGTAGGATGGTCCATTGTTAATTCGCAACCTTTGTAATATAGCTTTAGCTAGCATAGTCTTGACCTTGTCAGGCTGTAAAGGCGGAGTGCTCGATCCAAAAGGACAGATCGGCTACGATGAGAAAAATCTTATCATCATAGCTACCGTTCTTATGTTGCTCGTAGTTATTCCCGTCATCGTAATGACTTTATATTTTGCATGGAAATATAGAGACTCCCGAACTCATGAAATATACGCACCGAAATGGGCTCATTCTACTAAGATTGAAGCTATCGTTTGGGCTGTGCCTATTTTAATCGTTCTTGTTTTAGGTGTCATCACATGGGAATCAACACATCGTTTAGACCCATATAAACCACTTGAAGGTAAAGGTGAACACATTACCGTTGAGGTGGTGTCATTAAACTGGAAATGGTTATTTATTTACCCTGAGCAAGGCATTGCTACGGTAAATGAATTAGTGTTCCCTGCTAATGTCCCTGTTGAGTTCAAGATCACATCAGAAAGCACGATGAATTCATTCTTTATTCCACAGTTAGGCAGCCAAATTTATTCAATGGCTGGCATGCAAACTAAATTGCACTTGATTGCTGATGAACCTGGTACGTTCAAAGGTATTTCAGCTAACTATAGTGGTGCTGGCTTCTCTGGAATGAAATTCAATGCGATTGCAACACCAACGCAAGCGAACTTTGACGATTGGGTAAGTAATATTAAAGCTCAGGGTAATACATTGACTAAAGATGGTTACTATGAACTAGCTGAACCTACAGAAAACCATCCAGTTACTTATTACGGTAATGTTGAAGACGATTTATTCCACACAATCCTGATGAAGTTCATGGTGCATATGTCAGGTAAAAATGACATTTCTGAAATGAAAGGTATGGAACATAAAATGGATGAACATAAAGATCATTCAGGACACTCGGATCATTCAGCGCATTCATCTCACACCCAAGGCGAGGAGTAATCATGTCGTTTTTAGGTAAAATAACTATGGATGCAATTCCACTTCATGATCCCATTCTTGTGGTGACCATGATCGGTATTGCTATAGGCGGCCTAGTTTTATTAGGGCTTATTACAAAATACAAAAAATGGGGCATCTTATGGCGTGACTGGATAACTTCAGTTGACCACAAGCGCCTTGGTATCATGTACATCATTCTTGCATTAATCATGTTATTCCGTGGTTTCAGTGATGCAATCTTGATGCGTTCACAATTAGCACTGGCAACCAACGGTTCGCCTGGCTATTTACCTCCAGAGCATTACGACCAAATCTTTACGGCACACGGTGTCATTATGATCATCTTTATGGCAATGCCATTCATGGTTGGTTTAATGAATATCATCTTGCCGCTACAGATTGGTGCTCGTGACGTTGCTTTCCCATTCTTAAACAACTTAAGCTTCTGGCTAACAGCAAGTGGCGCGATCTTAATGAACATTTCACTGGTATTCGGTGAGTTCGCTAAGACTGGTTGGGTTGCTTATCCTCCACTATCGGAGTTGACCTTTAGCCCTGGGGTGGGGGTCGATTATTATATTTGGGCCTTGCAGATATCGGGACTGGGTACATTGTTAACTTCTGTTAACTTCCTAGTGACGGTATTCAAAATGCGTGCTCCTGGTATGACGCTAATGAAAATGCCTATTTTCACTTGGACTTGTACTTGGGCAAACATCCTAATTGCTGCTTCATTCCCAATTTTAACTGCTGTATTAGCAATGTTAACGCTTGACCGTTACATGGATTTCCACTTCTTCACCAATGATCTTGGTGGTAATTCAATGATGTACATTAACCTGTTCTGGGCATGGGGTCATCCTGAAGTTTACATTCTAGTACTACCTGCATTTGGTATTTTCTCAGAAATTATTTCTACATTTACGGGTAAACGTCTATTTGGATACAAATCGATGATTTACGCGAGTGGTGCAATTTCTATTTTAGGCTTTATCGTTTGGTTACATCATTTCTTTACGATGGGGTCAAGTGCCAATGTAAATGCCTTCTTTGGTGTAATGACCATGATTATTGCGGTACCAACTGGTGTGAAACTATTTAACTGGTTATTCACTATTTACCGCGGACGTTTACGTATCACAGTACCTGTATTATGGACACTTGGTTTCATGGTGACCTTTACTATCGGTGGTATGACAGGCGTACTATTAGCGATTCCAGGTGCTGACTATGTATTACATAACAGTTTATTCCTAATTGCTCACTTCCATAACACAATTATCGGTGGTGCTGTATTTGGTTACCTAGCTGGCTTCTCTTTCTGGTTCCCTAAAGCGATGGGCTTCAAGCTTAATGAGAAATGGGGCAAGGTATCTTTCTGGTGCTGGATTGTTGGTTTCTTCGTAGCATTTATGCCGTTATACGTACTTGGTTTCTTAGGTATGACTCGTCGTCTAAATCATACTAATACACCTGAGTGGAACTTCTGGTTATACCTAGCTGCTGTTGGTGCGATCATTATTATGTTCGGTATTATTGCGCAAGTGATTCAATTATACGTGAGCTTTAGAGACCGTGAAGCACTTGATGATAAAACAGGTGATCCATGGAATGGTCATACACTTGAGTGGGCGAGTACATCACCACCACAAGCGTATAACTTTGCTGTAATTCCACACGTTGATGATATTGACGCTTGGACAGATATGAAAGAAAAAGGTCAAGCTTACGTTACTAAAGCAAGCTACAGCCCGATTCATATGCCTAAGAATACCTCTGCGGGTGTCCTAATGGGTGCTACATTAACTATTTTTTGTTTTGCAATGGTTTGGCATATCTGGTGGCTAGCAGGTGCTGGTCTAATTGGTGCGATTGCGGTGTTTATTCAACGCTGTTACTGCAACGATGTTGACTACTATGTGCAACCAGATGAGATTCTTGAAACTGAAAAAGCATTTAATTTAAGTGGTCGTGAAGGAGTTAAAGCATGAGTACGCTTTCAGCAGATTTAGCATCTACTAATGTAGATGCTGCATCAACACATGATGATCATCACGATCATCATGATACATCAGGTGATACCGTATTTGGTTTCTGGTTATACCTAATGACGGATTGTCTTTTATTTGCCTCATTTTTCGCTACCTATGCTGTGTTGTTTATGAACACAGCAGGTGGTGTGTCAGGTAAAGATATTTTTGAACTGGATTTTGTTGCTGTGGAAACAGCAGCATTATTGTTAAGTAGTATTACTTTTGGTTTTGCAATGATTGCTGCGCAAGGCCAGAAGAAAGCATTAACATTAATCTGGTTATCAGTAACGTTTTGTTTAGGTGCAGTGTTCATCGGCATGGAAATCTACGAATTCCATCACTTGATCGTTAACGGTCATGGACCACAACACAGTGCTTTCTTAAGCTCATTCTTTGCATTAGTTGGTTTACACGGTTTACATGTAACAGCTGGTTTAATCTGGATGACTATTATGATGATTGAAGTGGCTCGTCGTGGTTTAGGTAAAGCGACGGTAACACGTTTAAGCTGCCTAAGCTTATTCTGGCACTTCCTAGACATCGTTTGGATTTGCGTATTTACCGTTGTTTACTTAATGGGGGCAATGTAATGAGTCAAGATACACATCATGATGAATCACACGGTACTGTTAAAAGTTACCTAGTTGGCTTTGTGCTATCAGTTATTTTAACGGCTATCCCATTTTACATGGTAATGGGTGGTGATTATTCTAAAATTACTACTATTTGGACAATCGTTACTTTAGCGATTATTCAAATCTGGGTGCATTTAAAATACTTCTTACACCTGAACTTTATTACTGAAGATGGCCGTGCAAATAGCTTCTCATTCCTATTTAGTGCACTGATTATTGTCATGGTAGTAGGTTTGTCTGTTTGGATTATTTACGAATCAAACGCAATGATGATGCACTTCTAGTAGTGCATTTTCAATAAGAGGTTAGAGATGTTTCGTCGTTATCTAAGTGTAACTAAACCTGGCATTATTATGGGTAACTTCATCAGTGGAGCGGGTGGTTTTCTACTTGCTTCTCGTGGTGATGTAGACCTATGGTTAATGTGTGCCACGTTAATTGGTTTATCACTGATCATAGCATCGGGGTGTGCAATCAATAACGTGATTGATAGGGATATAGATGTGGTGATGGCACGTACTCGTAAGCGAGTTACTGTCACTGGCGAAATGTCTGCATTCAGTGCGTTGTCTCACGGAGTGGTATTAGGCATTGCAGGCTTTGGTCTGCTAATCGCCTACACCACACCGGTTGCAGTACTTTTTGGTTTGTTTGGTTACTTTATATATGTTGTTGTTTACAGCTTATATATGAAACGTAAATCTGTATACGGTACATTTGTTGGCAGTTTGTCAGGTGCAGTACCACCAGTGGTGGGTTACTGTGCTGTGACTGGTCAGTTTGATATGGGTGCGGTTATTTTATTAGTAATGTTTAGCTTGTGGCAAATGCCACACTCTTACGCCATTGCTATTTTTCGCTTCAAAGACTATCAAGCGGCTAACATTCCTGTATTACCTGTATCGCATGGTATTGATAAAGCGAAACAACGTATCGTTATCTATATCGCAATCTATGCGTTAGTAGTGATGTTATTGCCGATTGCTGGTTTTACAGGTATGGCCTTTATGGCTGTTGCTTGTACAACAAGTTTCTGGTGGTTGTTAATGGCTTTACGTGGTTACCGCCGTGATGTTGATATTGTTGGCTGGGCGCGTCGCGTGTTTGCATTTTCAATTGTTAATATTACCGCGTTAAGCATCGCAATGGCATTAGATTATCAAAGCATTGCGCCGCAAGCGTTTAGCTTTTAACTAAACAGTTAAATGTACTTATCGAAGGCCTTGAGTGAAAATTCAAGGCCTTTTTTTTGTCTTTAAAAACTCATAGTAGGTGTTTCATACCAATCTAAGTAACAAATATGCTCTAATTGATTTGCCTATTTCTGGATTGTTGCTAAAGCATTAAATGACTCTCTCCGCATCCCTATAAGAGTGAAAAGCATGTGCTTTAAGGGTTGGATAAAACTGAACATTTAATTTTACAGCTTGGGAGCATATGTGAATAATTTAGGCCTTCGAAATCTAGGTTTTTAATATAACGTTCTATGCAAAACTGAGATGGCTTGTACACAGTAAACTTATTAAAAGGTTTATCTAAAACTGAAATAGGGGGGAGTGGGTGATCGGGCAGATAAAGTGTGGGTAGGTGCAAACTATGCACCGTAGCCACAGTTAGTATAAAGCGTTATTTAGGTTGGTTTAATAGCGCTTTAATATCAGCAATATTCACTATCTTTTCATCGATTTTTAGGTAAGCAATGGCTTCGGTGAATACAATTGTTGCTTCAATAACACCTGGCATATTAATTAGCTGTTCAGCAACTTCACCCGCTTTTTTTTCATTTTTAACATTAATGGCAAAACTAAAGTTTTTAGACTTTTTAAGTGTTCGCATACTTAATGAAACGATAAACCAAATAGCACTCACTATTGCCATTGCTAAGAAAATTGCATTTTCTCCAAACTTAGCCGCAATAAAACCACCTAATACACCGCCAGTAAATGCCCCTAAGAACTGGCTGCTGGAATAAATACCCATAACACTACCCTTGACGCCCGCAGGGGCAATACGGGATAACAGGGAAGGCATAGTCGCTTCTAAGTAGTTAAAAGCAGTAAAGAACATAACAACCATCAACACTAGGCTAGTAAAACTACTTGGTAAGTACCATAACAAAAATAAAGAGATGCTCAGTAGTAACACTGATGCTGATAGCATTTGTTTTTCTTTTTGTTTTTTAATCGCAAAGATCATAAACGGGATCATTAAGAAAAAAGAGCCTATTAAGGTTGGTAGATAAAGTTGCCAATGGTCTTCTAATACTAACCCTGTTGCTACGAACTGTTTTGGTAAAGTGATAAAGCAAGCAGTCATCGCCATATGTAAGGTAAAAACACCAAAGTTAAGACGTGATAATTGTGGGTGGCGTAATAACTTTTTTATTTGAGTTGGTAAGGCAACACTATCGCCTCGAGGCGCTTTGTTAATCGAGTTTGGAACGTAAAATTGAATTAATAACATGGCAAATACAGTGAGTATTGCAATAAACCAAAACAGACCGCTTAGACCGAATGCCTCAGCAGTAATTGGGCCGATAACCATTGCAATGGTAAAGGATAAACCAATGAACATACCAATAGTTGCCATCACTTTTGGACGTTGTTCTTCACGACTTAAATCTGCTGCAAGCGCTAATATTGCACTGGCAATCGCTCCCATTCCTTGTAGTGCTCGTCCAAATACAACACCATAAATAGTGTCAGACATCGCGGCAACAATGCTACCGATTAAAAAGATAAGCAGGCCAATTAAAATAATCGGTTTACGTCCGTATTTATCGGATAAAATTCCCATTGGAATTTGTAGCATGGCTTGGGTCAATCCATAAGCACCAATCGCAACACCAATCCAAATTGGGCTATAACCTATTAATTGTTCTCCATAGATTGCAAAGATAGGTAAGATCATAAATAGACCCAACATACGAAGACCAAAAACAGCCGCTAATGAAAAAGCCGCTCTTTTCTCGATACTATTTAAACCGGTAGCACTCATAAAATATGTAAACTCATTGTCGTGAAGCCCAAAAGTAGGGTGATAAGCTGTAGAAGAGGAATAAGTTATTTTATCACGCACACCTAGGTAAACAACCTTGTAAGTAATAAGTGAATTCGTGTACTAGGTTAGGGCTTCTTGCTGATTGAAGTAGAATCATCTATCAATTGATCCTTAGCGGTGCTAAAAATAGCATGTTAAATAAACTTAATTAATAAAGGGGAGTGACATTGCAAAAAATTACAGTGCCAGTTTTAACCAATGAACAATCAGGTATTTCAATGTTCAAAGACGTTGAGTATTCAATTGAAGATTATAATGGTTTAATGATTACCGATAGGCAAGATGCACTTAATTTCCGGTACCGTATCAGCGAGCCTGGATATTTTAGTTCATGGCATGTTGCAGGCGATCCAACTTTAATTATTATTCGCTCTGGTATTTTACGAATGACATTACGCAATGGAGAATATCGAGACTTTTCTGCTGGGGACCTATTTATAGCACAAGACAAGTTAGTCGAAGGTGAAGTGTTTGATAATACAAAGCATGGGCATACTGCTCAGTTAATAGGTGAAAGCACTGTTCAAGCTGTCCATATAAAATTAGCAACTAAAGCAGAGTAAGTGATCACTTCTTATTTTACCTTCTTTCTAAAGAAGTCTTTTATGTTTGAATCTCAGGGAAGGGAAGGTTAAATAGATTATTGACAAGGCATTGTTGCTATATAGGCAACAGTCAATTTCATTTATTAATATTGTTGTTAGTTGTGGATGACCTTATCATAACCATTCAAACTTATTGAAGCAGCGTCAATTGGCGTTGTTTATTGTTAAAATTAGGGGTTATTGATGACTTTAGCTGAAAATAAATTGTTTCAAGCTGTCTCTGTGGGTGATGTTGAATTAGCGAATCGTATTGTAATGGCACCATTAACGCGTACTCGTGCTCCTAATCACCAACCAAATGCACTAATGGCCGAATATTATGCCCAACGTGCAAGTACTGGTTTGCTTATTACGGAATGTACTATGGTCAGTGAAGGGACATCTTCATTTGGAGATGATCCAGGTATTTATTCACAACAGCAAATCGAAGGCTGGAAGTTAACGACAAAAGCAGTACATAAGGCCGGAGGTCGTATCTTTATGCAAATTTGGCATGGAGGACGAGCTGCACACCCGTTACTTAATGGCGGTAAAGAAGCTATTGCTCCTAGTGCGATTGCTATTGAAGACGAAACACATACCCCTGAAGGGAAAAAGCCATATACTGTACCACGTGAGTTAACGGTTGAAGAGATTAAGGCAATTGTTGCTGATTTCCGTCAAGCTGCGATTAATGCACAAGAAGCAGGTTTTGATGGCGTAGAAATTCATGCCGCAAATGGTTATTTAATTGATCAGTTTTTGCGTGATAGTGCTAATAAGCGAACTGACCAATATGGTGGTTCTTTTGAAAATCGTTCTCGATTCCTAAGAGAAGTAATCGAAGCCGTTTCTGAAGTGATAGGAAACGGTCGAGTAGGTGTTCGTTTGTCACCTTTAAATAGCTTCAATAGTATGAAAGATAGCGATCCTGTTGCTTGGCTAACTTATCTTGCGACGACTCTTAATCAATATCAATTAGCTTATTTACACGTAATGCGAGCAGACTTTTTCGGTCTACAAAAAGCTGATGTTATTTCAGTAGCTAGAGAAGCATACCAAGGTCATTTGATGGTTAATATGGGATATAGTGCAGAGGAAGCGATTGAAGTAACTAAAAACAACCAAGCAGACAGTATTGCATTTGGAACAAGTATCCTTGCTAACCCAGATTTTGTAGAACGTATTAAACAAGGCGCAGAACTAAATACTCCTGATCAAAACACCTTTTATACACCAGGCGCTGAAGGCTATACTGATTATCCATTCATGGATGCATCATAAACTGAACATTAGGTTTTAATCATTAATAAAAAGAGCGGCTTATGCCGCTCTTTTTAATAGTGCTGTTTAATTGTTTATTCTGTTGCTTCCGGCTTAGGCTCGGTTTTAAAGATTTTTACAATCATTACAAAGAATAATGGCGCGAAGTACATAACCAAGCAAGTAGCTGCAATCATTCCACCCATTACTGACGTACCAAGTGCATTTCGAGCGTTTGCACCTGCTCCAGTACTTATAACCAAAGGTAATACACCTAAAACAAAGGCAAGTGAAGTCATAATAATTGGACGTAAACGCATTTCACAGGCATGTATTGTAGCTGTTACTAAATCAACGCCTTTATCGTATTGTTCCTTAGCAAACTCAACAATCAAAATGGCATTTTTAGCGGTTAAACCAATTGTTGTTAACAGGCCAACTTGAAAGTAAACATCATTTTCAAAGCCACGCAGTAGAATTGCTGTTAATGCACCTAATACCCCTAATGGTACGACTAACATAATAGCTAGTGGAATACTCCAACTTTCATATAAAGCAGCTAAGCAAAGGAAAACCATCAATAAAGAAATAGCATAGAGGATAGGAGCTTGATTACCAGCTTGAATCTCTTGGTATGAAGTACCTGTCCAGCTTACCTGTACATCGCTAGATACTTCAGCTGCTAACTTATTAACTTCTGCCATGGCATCGCCTGTACTGTAACCAGTTGCAGCCTCACCTAAAATTTCTAATGCTGAGTTACCATTATATCTCGCTAACTGTGGAGAACCTACCCCCCAGTGTGATGAAGTAAAAGCAGAGAAGGGGACCATTTGATCTTGGCTATTACGTACATACCAATGATCTAAATCTTCTGGACTCATTCGATAAGGGGCATCTGCTTGAATATATACTGTTTTAGAGCGCCCTTTATCAATAAAGTCGTTTACATATGATGAGCCCCATGCGATAGACAATGTATTATTAATATCACTGATACTCAGCCCATAAACCTTAGCCTTTTCATAGTCGATATCTAAGTAGAACTGTGCATTATCTTCTAAACCATTTGCTCGCGTTTTTTGTAACACAGGACTTTGAGCCATTTTGTCTAATAGTTGATTACGTAACTCTACTAATTTGGTGTGGCCGACATTACCAATATCTTCAAGGAAGAAATCAAAGCCTGTCGATGTGCCTAATTCGCGAATAGCGGGGGCATTAAAAGCAAAAATTGACGCTTTTTTATAGGTTGAAAAATATGCCATGCTGCGTCCAATAATTGCATTAACATTGGTTTCATCTGTCGTTCTTTCAGACCAGTCTTTTAAACCAACAAGTGCCATCCCTGCATTTTGGCCTGAGCCAGAAAAGTTAAAACCAGAAACTGTAAAGATAGTGTTGATAGTATCTGCTTCATTTTCTTGGAAGTAATCTTTAACGTCTTTCATTACTTCTGCTGTTTGATTAATAGTCGCACCTGTTGGCAGTTGCACCATAACACTAAAGTTACCTTGGTCTTCACTTGGTAAAAATGAACTTGGAATGGTGTTAAATAAATAACCTGCGCCTGCAAATAGCACGACATAAATAATGACAAATCGTGCAGGTCGAACTAATACTCGGCCAATTGAAGCGTGATAACTTTTCAATAAACGATCAAAGCCTAGGTTAAAGTAGGTAAAGATTTTTGATTGCTTATCTTTATTTACTGGTTTTAATAATGTAGAACAAAGCACCGGAGTTAGGGTCAACGCAACGATCACTGATAAGACCATAGCGGTTACAATAGTGATTGAGAACTGCTTATAGATAACCCCTGTTGATCCTGACATAAATGCCATCGGGATAAATACGACGGTTAATACCATGGTAATTCCAATTAAGGCACTGGTGATCTGTCCCATCGACTTTTTCGTCGCTTCTAATGGAGATAATTTATCTTCATGCATAATACGTTCAACATTCTCTACTACCACGATCGCATCATCTACTAACAGACCGATCGCAAGTACCATTCCAAACATAGTAAGAGTATTAATGGAGAAGCCTAATAAAGACATGATAGTAATGGTACCTAGTAATACGACAGGTACAGCAATCGTTGGAATTAAAGTGGCACGAAAGTTTTGTAAAAACAGAAGAATAACAAGAAAAACTAAGATGATAGCTTCGCCTAGTGTTTTTACTACTTCTTCAATAGATAGACGAATAAACTTATTGTTATCTGTGGCTTTTTGGAGCGCCAGTCCTTCTGGGAATGATTTAGATAATTCCGTTAATTTTTCATCTACGGCATTTTGTGTATCAAGCGAGTTTGCACCTGATGCAAGTGTGATAGCAATACCAGAGGTTGCATAACCGTTGAATACTGGAATAACACTTGAGCTTTTACTGCCTAGTTCAACTCTGGCTACATCTTTTAAACGAACTTTAGACCCATCTTCATTTACCTTTAATAAAATCTCTTTAAATTCATCAACTGATGTTAGTAAACTCTGTGCAGTAATAGTGGCATTAATCATTTGTGAGTCGGTAGAGGGGGTTCCACCAATTTGACCAACAGTGACTTGGCTATTTTGCACTGATACAGCATCTGATACATCAACTGGTGTTAAGTTGTAGCTATATAACTTCGCTGGATCTAGCCAAATACGCATGGCATAAGAAGGACCAAAAATGGTCACACTACCTACACCATTTACACGGCTCATAATATCTTTGATGCTTGAATTTGCATAATCTTGAATATCGCCAGCATTCATTGAACCATCAGGAGAATAAAGCGCGGTTACAGACATAAATCCAGACGTGCTTTTAGTTACTGTTGTACCAGCATTTTGTACTGCAGTTGGTAAACGGCTACTTGCTTGTTGAAGACTATTTTGTACTTGTACTTGAGCAATGTCCGGGTCCGTTTCAGCACTAAAGGTTAATTTAATTGATGCGCTACCAGATGAGTCACTGGTTGATGACATGTACAGTAAATTGTCTATACCGGTCATACTCTGCTCAATAACTTGAGTAACACTATCTTCAATGGTTTTAGCTGATGCACCGGTGTAGGTCGCTTTAATTTCTACCGAGGGTGGTGCAATAGTAGGGTATTGCGCGATAGGTAAATTAAAAATTGAAGCGATACCTGCGATTAATACTACTATGGTCATCGCCCATGCAAAAATGGGTCTATGAATAAAAAATTTAGACATTTCTAGTTCCTATTCCGCAGTATCTGTTGTTGGTGTGGTGTTTGTTGCAGAAGCTTCTTTAGTCGTTATATCGTTATCAACGATAACAGTTTGTTTACTTTTTATTTTAGTCAAGTTACTAGTGATGATACGATCACCTGCTTCCAAACCTTTTTCAACAACCCAGTTACTACCAACTTCATTGCTCAGTACTAAGCTTTTTCTCTCGGTTAAATTGTCATCATTGACGACATATACAGAAGGCTCGCCTGATTGACTTCTTACCACTGCATTTTGCGGTACAATTAAGTACTCTCGCGCTTCAGGGTAAGCAATATGAGCTCGAACATACATACCAGCTAATAACTCACCATCTGGATTTGGGAATACAGCTCTTAACGTTACTGTACCAGTTGAACCTTCTACTTGTGTATCTACAAAGCCTAATTTACCTTGTTGCTCGTAAGTGGTGCCATCTTCTAAAGTTAACGTTACAGGAACCACAGGTTTTTCTGTCATAGCATCCTTAAATTGTCGTTTTAATTTATATAGGTTCACAGCAGACTGTTGCATATCTACATATACATTGTCTGTTTGAATGATGCTAGTAAGGTAATTGGTTTGCCCTGAGGTTAATAAAGAACCCTCTGATACATTTGAGAAGCCGGCTTGACCCGAAATAGGCGCTTTAATCTTTGTGTAAGATAGTTCGATATTAGCGTAATCTAATGCAGCTTGGCTGATTGCTGTTTGTGCTTTAGCTTCTAAGTAAGTTGCTTCTGCTTGATCGTAAAGTTGTTGACTACTTAGTTTCTTTTTCAATAATTCTGAATAACGTACCATCTCTTTTTTCGCATTACGCTCAGAACTTTGCGCTTTTTTTAGTTCTGCTTTAGCACTATTAACTGTTGATAGGTAGGTAGTCGGGTCTATTTCGAATAAAGTATCACCTTCTTCTACATAGCTGCCTTCTTCATATAATCGGCTTTTCACAATACCGGTAATTTGTGGTCTTACTTCTGCTTCTTTGAAAGCAGTCACTCGTCCTGGCAATTCATTACTTAAACGTAAAGTAATATAATCGATGGTTAACGTATCAACATGAATTTCTGCTGCGGCTTTTTGATTTGATGATAATTGATCCCCGCAGCCCAAAAGGCTTAAGGAAAGACTCAACAGTAAAGGGTATTTCATTGCGTTAGCAAAAATCATAGGTCGACCTCGGTATAAAATAAAACGATAGATTATAAATATGCCACAAAAGGAGTTAAGGCAGAGTTAAGATGATGGACCGTAGATAAAAACAAGTTATGCGAATATAGTCATTGGTATGTGTGACAAAAAAATTAATAAAAAAGCTTATTAACTCTGTGATTAATATAATGTATTTGTAGTACCCTTAATTAACGATAATCAACTATTAATAAAATGCGAAGAGGCATCAATGAAACTAGAAATGATATGTACAGGCGAAGAAGTGTTAGCGGGTCAAATAGTTGATACTAATGCTGCGTGGTTAGGCAATCAATTGATGAATCATGGTTTTGAAATGCACCGTCGTACCACCGTTGGCGATCGCCTTAAAGATTTAGTAGAAGTATTTCAAGAGCGTAGCTTGCAAGCCGATATTATTTTAGTAAATGGTGGATTAGGCCCGACGGCAGATGACCTTTCTGCACAAGCGATGGCCGATGCTATGGGAGTACCATTAGTTGAAAACCAACAATGGTTAGAACAATTGAGTATTTGGGGGGCTGAGCGTGGTATCACCTTAACAGCAAGCAACCTGAAACAAGCTATGTTACCCGAAGGGGCTGTATTGGTTGATAATCCTGTTGGCAGTGCTTGTGGGTTTCGAGTAAAGCTTAATCGTGCTTGGTTGTTTTTTACACCTGGTGTGCCACATGAATATAAAAAAATGGTATCAGAGCAATTTCTTCCTTTTGTAAAAGCGCAAGCAGGGCTGCAAAGTAAAGTGGAAGTTACTAAATTGTTGAGTATTGGAATTGGTGAATCGACTATGGCAGAGCGATTAGAAAAACTGTCATGGCCTGCGGGCATAACACTTGGTTATAGAGCCTATATGCCTTATTTAGAATTAAAATTAATTGCTCGTGATGTGCCACAAGCGCAACAAGTGAAGGCTATTGATCAAGCTATCGCTGCGCTAGGTGATACCGTAGTAGCACGTAATCAAAACACACTTGCAGCAGAAGTTCATCAATTACTCTTGAATGAAGAGAGTACTTTGGCAATTGCAGAGTCATTAACAGGTGGGGATATATGTAATCAATTAGTTGCCTTTGCTGGTAGTTCTCATTATTTACAGCAAGGTGTTATTAGTTATTGTAATGAAGCCAAAATGTCATTATTAAAAGTGACAGAAGAGTGTATTGAGCAGGAAACTGAAGTTTCATTGCTATGTGCAGCACAAATGGCGGCCGGCGTGGCTAGTGTTAATACTCTCATCAGAACAACGGACTTTGCAGTAGCGACAACAGGTATTGCAGGACCAAGTGGTGGTACTGAGGAAAAACCAGTTGGCACGGTAGTCGTGGCTGTTAAAGCGCATAACCAGGTTTATTGTCAAACCATTGGTCTTTCTTCACAACGTAGTCGTACTTATATCAGAGATATAAGTGTAGCCATTGCACTTGATATGTTGCGACGTGCTATTATTGGTATTCCACCTATTGCTGAATATCACTATATTACTCGCATTAATTCTGCGGTGTACCCAATATCAGAGCTACTTGCTTAATATTTTTCTATCATATTAAACATTACGTCAGCATAAACAGAGTCAGGAGAGTTATGAAAAAAATACGAGTTCTTTGCGGGGGCTTATTGGTTGTCCTCTCGACTATAAGTACATTTTCTTTTGCTGATCCTGTATGGATTGATGTCCGCACATTATCTGAAAATTTACGCAACAATATTCCCGGTGATATCCGAATTTCCCACTCCAACATCGTCAGAGAAGTGACAAAGTTATACCCTGATAAAAGTACTGAGATTCATCTCTATGATAAAACTGGAGGGAGATCGGATATAGCTTTGTCTGCCTTAAAACGAGAGGGGTATGAATTTGTTACTAATGAAGGAAGTATTGAAGAAGCAAAACAAAAAAGAGGGTTAAATTAATTATTTAACACCTCACAATGAACAATAATTAGTATTAACCTTTATTGTACTTTCAATCCTTTCTCAAGCTCTACGATTTGCTTATCTATCTCTTGAGCTTCATAACTCAACTGTGAGTAGGTTTTAATATCACCGTTTCTCTGAGCATGCATTGCTTCCTCTAACTTAGCTGAAAGTTGTTTATTGAGCTTCTTTAGTGGATCTTTTTTGAATATAGAAAACATAGTTTATTCCTTTGCTTTATCTTATGTTTACTTATACGTTTCTATTACTTTTTAAGTTCATTTTCTTTATGTCTATATATTCAATACAATTGGTTTCTTGTTAGTGTTGTTAAATAGCAGAGCTAAATGGGCTCGCGTCATTATAACAAAGCCCCATTGAGTAAAAGTATTGTTATACTTAGCTCACTAGTCCCTTAAATCTTAATTAAAAATTTAAAAATAGACTTCGTGAATAGTATTAAATCAGGATTAACAGCCTCCAGAATGGCTGGGTTAATCCAATTTTTGTCTTCTTTTTATCGTCTGTATTACACTATATTGGAGTAAAATGGGGTATTGGTATTTAACAATTGCGATCATTTCGGAAGTGATAGGTACGCTAGCATTAAAAGCATCGGATGGTTTTAATCATTGGATTTACGGTGGAATTTGTATTGCTGCTTATGTTGTTGCCTTCTATTTCCTGTCGTTAGTATTAAAAACGGTCCCTATTGGAATTGCTTATGCTATTTGGGCAGGCATGGGTATCGTGTTGGTGGCTGCAGTTGGCGCAGTTGTTTATAAACAGATTCCCGATATTGCTACTATAATAGGTATGCTGTTTATTATTATAGGCGTTATTATTTTGAATGTTTTTTCTAATAATACCGGTCATTAAAGTAGAGACCAAATGGGTCTCACTCAGCATTATAGATTAGTGCTACTTTGCTTAGTTTTAGTCACCCCAAATTTTAGGAAAATCATTTATATGAAAACATCGCCTAGTTTTTTTGAACTTGCTGGCAGCCGTAAAATAATTTTACCCGCGTTAAAAGTCGCGTTAATCGTTGGTACATTATTGGTTTTGATTAATCATGCTAATGCTATTTTAGAAATGGGGTTAAATGGAGAGCGCGTATTTCAGATTATTCTCACCTATTGTATCCCTTATTGTGTCTCTACTTATTCGGCTGTGAAAGCGATTCAACAAAGTGGTAAGGGCGAGTAAAGCTTAACTGATTTTTGAGTAAACATAAGTGGCAGTGAACAATAACTATGCAACGTTTTGAATTGGGTAATGCAAAAAAGTGCGCTCAAGAGCTGTTAGCGCTTGGGCAAATTAATATGAAAATGTGGTATCTGTTCTCCTGGTTAGTAGAGCACGGTGAATTACGTCATGGTACACAAGCAGAAGTGCTTAAGTTATATGTTAATGAACAATTAGTAGCGTATAGCTTATTGGAAAACTATGAAGCTTGTGATGATAAAGTGAAGATATTCGAAGGTGAAGTGTATCGAGATCTTGGTGTTCTGCATTTTGTTACACTGCCCGAGCATCGTAATAAAGGTTATGCCAGCTTATTAGCTAAACAGATCTACAAAGAACTCATTGTACCGTTACTAGCACGTCATCAAGACGTTAATAGCTATATTGTGGCTACTGAAAGGGCGGTGCCATTAATTCAACGCGCAGGTATCGAGACACGTTATTTAGTCACTCAGTTTTATTCTGATCAGACCTTTCATAAAAAAGTGATTCAACAAATAAATCCTAAATAATCTAATCCTAATGTGATTATTTACAGGCATAAAAAAAGGGCTAATCATTAGCCCTTTGTATTTGTAAATACTGATTAATTCTCTAGTGAGATAAAATCTGCTCTAGGAATAGTTTCAGACGATCTGATTGTGGGTTATCAAAGAATTCATTTGGCTCATTTTCTTCAATGACCTGACCAGCATCCATGAACACTACTCGGTCAGCTACTTTCTTAGCAAAGCCCATTTCATGTGTTACACAGATCATGGTAATACCTTCGTCAGCTAGCTCAACCATTACATCAAGTACTTCTGATACCATTTCTGGATCCAGTGCAGACGTAGGTTCGTCAAATAACATGATTTCAGGGTTAATACATAAACAACGTGCAATCGCTACGCGTTGCTGTTGACCACCAGAAAGCTGGTTAGGGTATTTATGTGCTTGCTCAGCAATTTTAACACGCTCTAAATAATACATAGCGGTTTCAATTGCTTCTTTACGTGGTTTCTTATGTACCCAAGTCGGTGCAATTAACAGGTTTTCTAACACTGATAAATGCGGGAAAAGGTTAAAGTGCTGGAACACCATTCCCACTTGAGAACGAATATGGCGAACTACTTTCACATCTTCGATTAGCTCAGTACCATTGATGTTGATGCTACCTTCTTGAAACTTTTCAAGGTGGTTTAAACAACGAATAGTTGTTGATTTACCTGAACCTGATGGGCCACAGATAACCACTTTTTCACCTTTTTTAATGTTTAAGTTTACATCTTTTAGTACATGGAAATCACCATACCACTTATTGACGTCCTTCATTGTAATCATAACTTCTTGGTCAGACATGACGTTTCCTTTTTAATGCTCGGTGTTAAATTTGCGTTCAATCGATTTTGAGTATTGTGACATTGAAAAACAGCATACCCAGTAAATAAGTGTTACGAATACGTAACCTTCTACTTCGTAGCCTAGCCAATTAGTATCACTGTTAGTCAGTGTCACCATCGCTAAAATGTCGAATAAACCGATAATTAAAACTAGTGTTGTATCTTTGAATAGAGAGATAAACGAACCCACTAGATTAGGGATTGAGATTTTTAAAGCCTGTGGAAGAATGATTAAAATCATACCTTGCCAGTAAGTTAAGCCTAATGCTTCACTTGCTTCATATTGACCTTTAGGTATCGCTTGTAAGCCACCTCGAATTACCTCAGCAATATATGCTGCTTGGAATAGAGTAATACCAATCAGTGCACGTAATAGCTTATTAAACTCAATGCCATCATGGAAAAATAACGGTAATAAAACCGAAGCCATGAACAGTATTGTAATAAGTGGTACACCACGTACAAATTCAATAAAACCAATACACAGTGTTCTTAGAATAGGCATATCAGATTGACGACCTAATGCTAATACAACACCAATTGGGAATGAAGCTACAATGCCTACTGCCGCAACTAAAATGGTTAGCATTAAGCCTCCCCATTTTTCAGTCTCAACCACTTCTAAACCAAACCATCCACCACTAATTAATATAAAGCAGATAATTGGGAAAAGAATGATAGTGGCAATTTTAAGTTTAATACTACCTATATATTTAAAACCAAAAATAAGTATAAGGCTTAAAATACCTACTAGGTTAGGGCGCCAATGTAATGCTTCAGGGTAAAAGCCATACATAAATTGGTCGAATTTTTCGACAATAAATATCCAACGAGCGCCGCTGTTCACTACTTCATCTTTTGAGCCGGTCCATGTTGCATCAAAGATCATCCAGTCCAATAATGGAGGAATAATTGTGTAAAGAAGGTATAAACCTGCAAGGGTTAATAGTGTATTTTTTACATCTGGAAAAAGATTTTCTCTTAACCAAAAAACAACGCCTTTATTAGTCGTTGGAGCCGGTTTGGCTTCTTTCATTGTATAAGTTGCCATCTTAACGTCCTTTTATAGCCATTTTGGCATTAACCCAATTCAACAACAGTGAGATAAGAATACTGATGGTGAGATAAACAGCCATAGTCATAAGAATAATCTCAATTGCTTGACCTACTTGGTTTAAGGTTGTGCCTGAGAATAATGTTACTAGTTCAGGGTAACCAATCGCCGTTGCTAAAGATGAGTTTTTAGTTAAATTTAAAAACTGATTAATAACAGGTGGGATAATGACGCGTAACGCTTGTGGTAAAACAACTTTAGTTAAAATCACATAGTCTTTAAGACCTAATGATTTAGCTGCTTCTTTTTGACCTTTAGGTACGGCTTCTATACCTGCACGTACCGCTTCTGCAATATAAGTTGCAGTATAAATACTTAGTGCAAATAGTAGTGCTAGTAACTCTGGAATGATGGTTAAACCACCTCTGAAGTTAAAGCCTTTTAGTTCAGGGTAAATCGCTGTAATTGGTTGGCCAGCAATAAAGTAAACTATGGTTGGTGCTAAAATTAAGATCGCTAATGATACTTTGAAAATTGGGAACTCTTCACCAGTATCATCGTGACGCTTACGAGACCAACGAACTAGGTAAATTACTGCAGCAATAGCTAATACAAACGCAACTATAACTGCACCACTACCACTTTGGAAAATAGGCTCTGGTAATAATAAACCACGGTTATTTAAGAATACGCTGTCTAAATAAGCGAAACTTTGGCGTGGACCTGGTAATGCTGCAAGTACAACGTTGTACCAGAATAAAATTTGTAACAAAATTGGGATATTACGAAATGTCTCAATATATACAAGTGCAAGTTTTGAAACCAAAAAGTTACTTGATAAACGAGCAACACCTAATAATAAGCCAATAATCGAAGCGAAAATAATCCCTAATACCGACACAAGAATGGTATTTAATAAGCCAACAATAAATACATCCATAAAAGTAGATGTACCATCATCGTAAGGGATAAGCGTTTGACTAATGCCGAAGCCGGCAGTGTTGTCTAAAAATGAGAAACCAGTGGTAATACCACGGCTTTCGATATTATCGAACATGTTATTTGCAAAATAAAATGCAAAGAACACAACGAGTGCTAAAGCGAGAACTTGGAAGAATATTGCGCGGTGCTGAGGGTTGTTTAACAATCCTTTACCGTCTACTGGGAGCTGTTTGTTTGTCATAATGTGCCTTTTAATCAGCTAGGAAAAAGGGGAAGTGAAACTTCCCCTAGAGACTGGTTAAAATTAACGAATTGGCATTGGGTACATGATCCCACCATCATTCCACAGTTTGTTTAAACTACGTTCAATTTGGATTGGAGAATCTTTACCTACGTTTAAATCGTACGACTCTTCATAGTTACCAACTTGCTTAACAATTTGGTAAGCCCAATCGTTCTTAAGGCCTAAATCTTCACCTGTTTTACCTGTCGCGCCTAGTAAACGTTTGATACCAGGGTTAGCTGATGATTTTAGCATTTCATCTACATTAGTTGATGATACACCTAGCTCTTCAGCTTCAATTGTTGCAAACATAGTCCAACGAATAACATTAAACCAAGCATCGTCACCTTGACGAACAACTGGACCTAGAGGTTCTTTAGAGATTGTTTCTGGTAATAGAATTGCTGATGTTGGATCATCAAGTTTAATGCGTAAACCAGCTAATTGTGAACGGTCAGATGTTACAGCATCACAACGTCCTTTTTTGAAACCATCGATAGTTTGACCAGATGTATCATAAGTTACAGCTTTGTATTCCATGCCGTTAGCTTTGAAGTAATCTGTTAAGTTAAGTTCTGTTGTCGTACCCGCTTGAATACAGAAAGTAGCACCATCTAGTTCTTTAGCTGAACTAACACCTAAACTTTTGCTTACTAAGAAACCTTGACCGTCGTAGTAGTTAACACCTGCAAAGTTTAAACCTAGAGATGCGTCACGAGTAGCTGTCCAAGTTGTTGCACGTGCTAGTACATCAACTTCACCACTTTGTAATGCAGTAAAACGCTCTTTAGCTGTTAATGGGAAGTATTTAACTTTACTTGCATCGCCTAAAACAGCACTTGCCACTGATTTACAGAAATCTACATCTAGACCTTTCCATTCACCGTTAGAGTCTGCTGCAGAGAAACCAGGGATACCTGTAGAAACACCACATTTAAGTACATCTTCTTTGATAACGTCTTCTAGTGTACCTGCGTGAGATAGAGTAGGGACTGCCGCTGTTAGACCAAGTAATAAAGCTAGTTTTGTTACTTTCATCGTATTTTCCTTATGGCTTAAAATTATTGATAAATCACTATGAATATAGATAACGTGGTTTAGAACGATATTAATATAAAAATATTTATGGCAAGTTCCATGCCATTTTATATTTTGAACAATATTCATATAAATACATTAGAGCAATTTGTATGCCAGCAATATATTTAACGAGATTCATCATAATTTAGGCAGGTACTTTTACTAGTGCCTAAGCCATAGACCCATCATTATTTTTGATTCAGGTCATATTTCCATCGTTTTTATGATTGAATTTGGGTTTTATGCACCATTTATGAGCAAATTTTTCAGAGAGTAATTTGCTCATAAATAGGTGAAATATTATGGATTGAGATTAGTTATTTGACTTGGATCACTTGCCGTCGTTACTTGATGGTGCACTTTTATTAATTTTATCAGTTCTTGTGCATCCCAATGGTGCGCTTTTCCTGCGCAAGCTAACTCAAGTTGCTGTAAGTTAATTGATAATTTCTGTTTAGTTTCACCATCTAACTCAGACAATTCACCAAGCTGTTGTAATTTATTCAAGTCAGCTTGTTGAACTTGCCCGTATTGTAGTAGTGCTAAATAAACTTGATTTGGTTTGGCTTCTTTCAACGTTTT
Source organism: Psychromonas arctica (assembly GCF_036697365.1). Classification (GTDB taxonomy): domain Bacteria; phylum Pseudomonadota; class Gammaproteobacteria; order Enterobacterales; family Psychromonadaceae; genus Psychromonas; species Psychromonas arctica_A. The sequence goes on along the minus strand of NZ_JBAHZA010000003.1, from coordinate 210,936 downwards.
TAATAAGGTTTTAAAAGAAGCGTTTGACTTAGGGGGCTTCGCTACTTTCGCTGTAACAGTATGATGACGAGTTATTTTTATATGGTAAAAGCTTAATGCTATTAATAGCAGTAATAAAACAAGTGTACTGATTTGCCAGTATAGTAATTGTTTAGTTTGCTGTTGAGGAGCTTGTCGATTACCAATCTCTGTGTTGGAAGTATCCGTAACAGGAGGATTTTGGTTGACCTGTATGTTATTAGCACTATTGGCTTGGCTTGTACTTTGAGGTGCTGCATTAATGGTTAGCGTCTGTGCTGGTAGTGTTGCATATTCTTGTTTTTCGGTTTTGCTATTCCACCAAGCCACTTTTATTTCAGGCAATACAAGTTCACCACTTTTATTGGCGATAATTGCATGGCTGATAGTGCGTTGACTATATATAAGGCCATTAATAGTGCCTTGTTTTAAATCATCTTGATCAGGGTAAACGCGTAAAGACTTATCGTAGTTAAGATCAATTTCAGGCATTTTATCAAGCGCAATAGAAGCTACTTGTAAGCTAATACTCCGAGTAATAGGTTCACCTACAAAGTGTTGCTCTGTTTGTAGGTCATTATTTTCGATTAATCTAACATCTTCACTAATTAACCAATCCCCTTTAAATCCAGCAGGCATCGACTTAACAGTTAAAGTTAAATTATTACCTCTGATATTAATAGGCGTCGTTTTTACTCTATCTTGCCAACCATTCACACGGGTTACTTGGCGAACAGATCCAGTGAGTAAAGGGGAAGTAATTGAGACATCCCCAGCAGCTGAAGGTGTCACTTTATATTGATAATGAAAAACGCGATAACGTAATCCATTACGAATAACTTGATTTTGTTGTTGATTAACATCGATTGGTTCAATACTTGCGTCATTTAACGTAGGCGGTTGAATATCACCATTAGTTACATTTTCAGAGACAAATATTTTAGTATCTACAATTACTGGCTGATCAATATAAACACTGTCTTTATTAATAGTATTTTCAATAAAGATAGTATCGCTGGAGGTTGATTGTTGCTGCTTACCAGGTTGCTTCACTTCAATTGGAATCGCTTGAGTTGTTAACCCATTTAAAGAAAGTGCTGGAATAGTAAGTTTACCTACTGACTTCGCTTGTAAACTCACCGTCCAAGTAGTTTGTTGGGTAAAGTCACCATTAATATAGGAAGTTTGTTGGCTACGAGAAGGTGAGCTGACATTAAAATCATCACTTAATACACTGGTATCCAATTGATATTGTGAGCCAGTATCATCAACTTGCACAGTTAGGTAAAAAGTATCTCCTAAATAAATAGTATTAGTGCTGATCGAAGCAGTTGCTTGTGTTGCTGCTACTGCAGGCATGCATAATGCAATGAATAGTAGGCTGATATGTAAACATTTTTGTATAAACGGCATTACCAGATCTCTCCGTTATTATTATTGTTATTTAGAACAGGTTGATTAGCAGCACGTTTTTTGTACTCAAGCTGCATTTTATTTTTTAAGAGCAGTGATGGGTCATCCGGCACATTTTTCAGCCATAGCGGCAAATCTTCATATTCTTGATTAACCTCAGGATCTTGTGATGCGCTTGCAGCAGCGGCTTGTTGTTCAGGAGTTTGTTCATTCTCCTCAGCCTCTGCAGAATTTTGTTGTGCTTGTTGACGCTGCTGTTCCTCGTCTGTTTCTTGTTGTTGCTGATCAGAATACTGCTGTTCTTGCTGACTTTGCTGCTGGCTCTGTTGTTGCTGATCAGGAGACTGTTGGTCTTGCTGACTTTGCTGTTGGTTCTGTTGTTGCTGATCAGGAGACTGTTGGTCTTGCTGACTTTGCTGTTGGTTCTGATCAGAAGACTGTTGTTCTTGCTGACTTTGCTGTTGATTTTGTTGCTGCTGATCAGAAGACTGTTGTTCTTGCTGACTTTGCTGTTGATTTTGTTGCTGCTGATCAGAAGATTGTTGGTCTTGCTGACTTTGCTGTTGGTTTTTTTGTTGCTGATCAGAAGATTGTTGGTCTTGTTGATTTTGTTGCTGCTGATCAGAAGATTGTTGATCTTGTTGATTTTCCTGTTGGTCTTGTTGTTTTAACAAATCTTCAACGGCTTTTTTATTTGCCAAAGCTTCAGCAAAATCAGGTTTTATAGCGAGTGCTGCATTATAACTAGCAAGTGCTTGCTTGTATTTTTGCTGCATGGCTTGTGCATTACCTAAATTATAAAGATTGTTAGTGTCATTAGGCATTTTTTCTTTTTGGTTTTTATAGATTGCTTCAGCTTGTTGGTATTGTTTATCCTTAAATAAAGCAGAGGCTTTCCAACTCGGATCTTCAAATTGCTCCCCTGCAGATTTGTAATTACCAGCTTTGAACGCTTGATAAGCATTTTGTTGGCTATTTTCCCAAACTGACGCCTCTACTTTAGTATTAGCAAAGGGTAAGCTTAAGGTAAAACTCAATAGGGCAACATAAAAAACGCCTTTCCTAAACAATAATAAAAATAGAGGAATTAACAAAAAACTTAACCAATACCCATCATCGATTAGCTGTTCACTATTGCTGTTATTGGCTTGTTCATCTTGTTGTTTATTAAGTTGTTCATTATTGTAGTGAGCGGCTAACTGCAAAATATCATTACCGGTATGGTCGAAGGTTTTGTATAAGCCGTTACTATTTTGTGTCACAGCGTACATAGCATCGGTATCCAATTTAGGAATAATAATTTTTTCACTGCTATCTTTTAATAAACTACCATCGCGTAACTTAATAGGGGCACCTTCAGCGGTACCAACGGCGAGAATAGACACCATAAAATCAGTACCTTCAATCATCGCTTGCATCTTATCGGCGCTTTCTTGGTCAATACCATCACTAATAAACACAATATGCCCTTGTTGATAACCAGCATTTTTGAGCAAAGTAATTGCCTTAGCCAATGCTAAATCAGGTCGTGAACCTCTCGCGGGCATTAAATCTGGCGATAGATTAGGAATATGATTGATGATCGAATTACTATCTTTCGTTAACGGTGTAATAGTAAAAGCATCACCCGCATAAGCGATAAAACCTTTATCACCCTCTGTCCATTGCTTTAATAGGTCGATTGCTTTGTACTTAGCTTGATTCAAACGATTAGGCTTAACGTCAGTAGCATACATTGAATAAGATAAATCAAAGGCAATGACTTGTGCTTTTTGTATCTCATAAACAGGTAATTTTACTGAACGAATACTTGGGCCAGATAAAGCAATACAAGCAATAACCGCTAATAAACTCAACGCAAAGCGATTGCTTGTTTTGGTTTCTGGTTGGGTAACTAAATGTTCACTCAAATGGTTAGCAATCACATTACTTGATTGGTTTTTACCTTGCTTGTAACGCCATAAACTTAACGCGAAAATAATAACAAGGCCAATTAACCAGTAGGGGCGAAGGAATTCTAATGCGCCGAAGCTACTGTCTAGGGTGTCGTTAAAGTTCATCTTCACCTCTTATTTTTAATGACAATATCACTACTAGCAGAATCAAGACGGCTATTGATAATGGCCAATAAAATAGATTCTTCTCAGGACGAAACTCTAAATACTCACCATCAACAGGTTGTAATTGATTAATGGTGTCGTAGATTTTTTGTAAATCTTCTTGGCTACGTGCTCGAAAGTATTGACCGTTAGTCAAGGTTGCCACTTCTTTTAACATCCCTTCATCAAGATCAGCAGAAGGATTAACTCGTTGATTTCCAAAGAAACCAGGTTTGATCATTGAATCCGCACCAATGCCTATGGTGTAAATTTTAATATTGTTTTTAGCGGCTTGTTTAGCGGCTGCGATAGGTTTAATTGAACCAGCAGTGTTTGCACCATCGGTTAATAGGATAAGTACGCGCTGTTCATTTTGGTTTTCAACGAAACGTTTAATCGCCATGCCTATCGACTCACCGATAGCCGTTTGTTTACCTACTAAACCTATTTGTGTTTCATCGACCATAGTTGATACCGTATCAACATCAAAGGTGAGGGGAGTTTGTAGGTAAGCATGGTCTGCAAATAAAATAAGTCCTAAACGGTCACCAGTTCGTTGTTTAACAAAGTCTTTTACAATGGATTTGACTAAGGTTAAACGGTCGACGGTACGCCCATTTAAAGGCATATCTTCTTCTTGCATACTACCAGACAAATCTAAAGACAAAATCATGTCTCTACTCTGTTGCTGAATACGAACTGGTTCACCAAACCAAATAGGTTTAGCAACGGCTGCTAATAATAAAGCCCACAACAACCAAGGTACAAAATAACCCAGTAATGGATTAGATTTTTTACTCTTTTGTGCAGACAAACCCTCGGCTAAAGGGATCCATAGTTGTGTATAAGATTGTTTTTTAGGGGACAGTAAAAGTCTTGCTAATAATGGTAAAGGTAATAAAAGGAATACCCACCAGTAACTAAATTCAAACATGATGTTGGCCTGTTAATGGTTGATCAACTAAAGTTGATTTTTGCAGCCTTTTCACCTGTGCGGGAAATCCTTTTATCCAATGTGAGACTGATTTGAAATCCTGTTCATCGCACATTGAAGGCTGTTGATATAAACGCTGACAAAATTGTGCTTGTTCGCCAAATAATGGAGTATTACTCGTATTGTGTGCCTGTATAAAGCTAAACCATGCTTCTCCGGTTAATGAAGCGACCTTTTGTCTAGAATAATACTGTAGCGCTAAGCCCTTAAGCAGTTGATTCAAATCTGCAAAGTTAGTTGAATCTTGTCGCCTTAATTGTTTAAGTGCTGATAAAGCTTGCTTGACCTTTTGCTGCCTTTTCTCTCGTTGCTTTAGCCACCAAACAACGCCTGCCACTACGCAGATTACTACTGCTAAAATTAACCAGTAAATCGGTGCTGGTGGCCAAGCTGATGGTACTTGTGTTGGTAATATTATGTGTTCAAAAGGATTATTGGGCGTTGGCATTGAATTGCTCCAATAGTGAGGTAGCAGCACTAATTTGATAATGTGCAATACCATGTTTTAAAAAGTAGGTTTGCATCTGTTGCTGACGTTCAGTTGCCGCTGTATTGTAAGATTTTTGTTGTCGTTTATTTCGCAAAAAACCACTTCCTTTTAACGAATTGATTTTTAAATTCGCTTGCAACATCTGCTTCGGCAAGTGCGACTCTAATGGATCGCTAATTTGCCAAATAGTTACCTGATTATGTCGTCTTAACAAGTTAATAAGCTTATAGCAGGCTTCATCTAATTGTGAAAAATCACTGATTAAATGGACTTGGCTACCGGTTTGTACTAAATGAGAAAGGCGTTTTAATTGTAAGAAGAGAGATTGTTGCTGTGGTATTTTAAAGGCTGACTTCTGACATAAAATTTGGCTTTGATGTAAAAATGCCATTAACCCTTTATTACGAGAAGTTGGCTTTAATTCAGCGACTTCTTGCTGATTAAAAACAATGCCACCCAAGCGATCGTTTCGTTGCTTGGCTTGCCAACTTAACAGTGATGCTAAATGGCAAGCTTGTACGGACTTGAACACAAATTGGCTGCCAAATATCATGCTGTCTGAGAGGTCAACCAACAAAAATACAGGTCGCTCTTTCTCTTCTTGAAATAACTTAGTGTGCGCTCTTCCTGTTCTGGCGGTCACTGCCCAATCAATAGATCGGACATCATCGCCGGGTTGATAATGTCGAACTTCGGCAAACTCCATGCCGCGGCCTTTAATATTAGCTAAGTAGTTACCTGACAACTGACGCGTCGCCTGTAATTGCTTACTACTTAAAGATAGCTTTCCATGCTGTTTATAACTGAGAAGTTCATTTAATTGAACGTCAACGCCCGTGGTATAGGGCGTATTAGTAAAAATAGCGGGAATATGTGTGCTCATTAGCCTGCGATCGCCACTTGATTGATAATTTCTTGAATAACCTGATTTGCATTCAACCCTTGTGCTTCTGCTTCATAACTTAAAATCAGTCGATGACGTAAAACAGGGTATAAATTGCTGATAATATCTTCAGGCACCACGTAGTCTCGGTCATTTAACCAGGCGCGAGCTTTCGCTGTGCGCATTAAAGCAAGCGTCGCGCGAGGACTCGCGCCGTAACTGATCCACTCTCCTAGCTTTTCTCCGAAACGTTTTGGTTGGCGTGTGGCCATGATCAGGTCAATGAGGTATTGCTCTAAATGTGGCGCAATACTGACCTTCATCACTTCTTCACGCATCGCAAAAATTTGCTCATTCAGTAACGGTGTTACCGCTGCAATTTTCTCTTTTAAAATTTCTTTTTGATTTAACTGCAGGATCAGACGTTCCGTATCGGCATCTGGATAATCTAATTGAAGGTGCATGATGAAACGGTCTAATTGAGCTTCCGGTAACGGATAAGTTCCTTCTTGTTCTAACGGGTTTTGTGTTGCCATCACTAAGAATAGTGGCGGCAGTGGGTAAGTGGTTTTACCTACCGTGACTTGTCGCTCAGCCATTGCTTCTAATAACGCCGATTGTACTTTAGCGGGTGCTCGGTTTATTTCATCTGCCAAGATTAAGTTATGAAAAATTGGGCCTTTTTCAAAAATGAACTGGCCTGTTTCTTGGCGAAAAATATCGGTCCCAGTAACATCCGAAGGAAGGAGGTCTGGGGTAAATTGGATTCTATGAAAATCGCCTTCAATTCCGTCTGATAATGCGTTGATTGCTCGGGTTTTTGCTAAACCTGGTGGGCTCTCAACTAAAATATGTCCATCTGCTAGTAGTGCGATCAATAAGCTGTCAACCAGCTCACTCTGACCCAAAATCATTTTGTTTAAATAGTCACGTAATTGATTTAACTGTTGTTTTGCCATTGCGGTATCTGCATTTAAATTGATGGTGCGGAAAATATACTGCCAAATTAAGACAACTTCAATCTTCAAAAAATTTTAAATTCGTGTTAAGGGACTTGAAAATATTTGTAAAATAAAAGTAAAACAATCGTATTAGTTAAAAACCTTTACTCAAATAAAAGCTTTACGCTTTTCTTTGAGCTATATTGAAGTATGATTTTAAGCCGCTTTATCGCTATTGCTAAGGAACAGCAATACACAGTGTAATTGATCATATTGCATAACAATAACGTATTAACCTATATCTAACGTTAGTAGGTAATGCATTTATTGATGATTAATAAAATCAGTTAGACGGTTCTTGCCGTAACTAACTACTATCATAAGTAACGGGTATTAAAACCGTGATACTTATTTATTCGGAGAAATGAATTTATGCAAATATATATTATGCGCCATGGACAAGCAGAAATGATGGCTAATTCAGATTCAGAACGTAACCTAACGGATGAAGGGCGTCATGAATCAGAGATAATGGCTAAGTATCTAGTAAAACAAGATGTTAAATTCGACGCAGTTTTAGTTAGTCCTTACGTTAGAGCCCAGCAAACTTGGCAATCAGTCAGTCCTTTTTTCGAAGGCATTAGCAACATCCAAGTCTTACCATGTTTAACGCCTGCTGGTAGTGCTCGCAAATCTGTTGATGAAATACTTGCGTTACAAGCGGAAGGTATTGAATCGGTATTATTAGTTTCACACCTTCCTTTAGTTGGTTATATCGTTGGAGAACTTGCTCCCGCTGCAGGTGTCCCCGCTTTTTCTACTTCTGCCATTGGCCATATTTCACTGAATGATGAAGATGGTTTTGCTGAATTAGTGAGTCTCACTACAGTGCCTCAAGTCATCGATTAATCGTTTTATTATTCGGCGTTAACGCGCCGTACTGTCGATTAGATAATATATTATTCAAATTATAATAGGTTTAACTATGTCTAAAGATAGTGTGACGTTAGCTGATGATTATCAACAAAGAGTACAACAGCAACGTACTTTTTTTATGAAGAGCCAACCATTTTCATATACTTACCGTTTACAGCAATTAAAATTACTAAAACAGACGATTGAAGCTAATAAAAGCCAGTTGATTGAAGCACTTGATACGGATTTAAGTAAACCCGAGTTTGAAGCTTATTTGACTGAAGTTGGTTTTGTATTAAATGAGTTAAGCGACACTCTCAAACACCTTAAAAAGTGGATGAAACCGAAAAAAGTGTCAACGCCATACTTCATACAACCCGCTAAGAGCCATATTCATGCGACACCATTAGGTGTTTGTTTAATTATTTCTCCCTTCAATTATCCTGTTTCATTATGTCTTTCACCATTAATTGCTGCACTCGCCGCAGGTAATACATGTATTGTCAAAACATCGGAATTAACCCCTAATGTCAGCCGAGTACTAAGCACAATGATTAACAGTGCTTTTGCGCCTGAGTACGTGCAATGTATCGAAGGGGATGTAGAGCATGTGACCGCTTTGTTGGTGCAGAAATTTGATCATATCTTTTTCACTGGCAGCAGCGAAGTGGGCAAGATAGTAATGCAACAAGCCGCTAAACAACTAACTCCTGTTACGCTTGAGCTAGGTGGTAAAAGCCCTTGTATTGTGTGTGCAGATGCTAATATTGATATCGCCGTTAAACGTATTGTTTACGGTAAAATGTTAAATACGGGACAAACCTGTGTTGCCCCTGATTACGTGTTAGTTGCAGATAGTATTAAGCAGGAATTCATTGATAAACTGGTGGGGCGTATTAACAAGCTATACGGTAATGAGCCATCTAAAAATCCTGCATTAGGCAGAATAGTTAATCAAAGGCACACATCACGTATTAGCGAGTTGATTGAGCAAGAAAAAGTCGTTGTAGGCGGGCAGTTTGACATCGAACAACGTTATATTGCTCCTACAGTAATGGCTAACATAGAATTATCCGATGCGATCATGCAACAAGAAATTTTTGGTCCGGTTTTACCTATAATGAGTTTTACTGATCATGACCAAGCATTACAGATAATTGAGGCGTTACCCGCACACCCATTAGCCGCATATATTTTTTCTGAAAACCAATCTACTCAATCCTTGTTAAGTACAAAAATTCAAGCAGGTGGCATTGCAATTAATCATTGTATTCAACACCTTGCTAACCCAAATTTACCATTTGGAGGTGTTGGTTTAAGTGGTATTGGAAGCTATCACGGTAAACATGGTTTTGATCGTTTTTCACACCAAAAGAGTGTACTCAGCGCATCAACCTGGTTAGATTTACCTCTGATCTACCCACCTTATAAACACAAATTATCATTGCTAAAAAAAATGTTTAAATAATTCATAACAGCTGTTTATAACAATCACACTTAGTTAACGTAATGGGCATTATTTTTTTGAACGAGTTAAGTCTTAGGCTTTGAGTATTGTTCTTGCCATCTCTTTTGCAATTAGTGCAGATTGTTTCATGCCGCGAGTGTGAGCCATTACAATCGCACCTTCAACCAGTAATCCTATTTGATCAGCCTTTTGCTGAGTGATTTTCGAATCTGCTTGAGGAGTTAATTGCGTAGCAATAATATCTACTATGACTTGCTTGTGCTTTGCTGCAAAGATATTAATTGAATTATTGGGATCAGCGTATTCTGCACTGACATTAATAAAATTACAGCCAAAGAAAGTCTCACTATTAAACCATTCACTTAAATTATCAAAAATAACCAATACATTCTCAACGGGATCTGTATTTGCCGGGTTCTTCTTATTATCTTCAATCCTATTCTTCAATTTACTGACAACTTGCTCATGACGAAGTTGTAATGCCGCCAATATCAGCTCTTCTTTACTACGAAAATGTTTATACAGTGTTGCCTTAGAAACCCCAGACTCCGCTAAAATTAAATCGATTCCTGTTGCGTGATATCCAAATTTATTAAATAAAATCAATGCAGTATCGATTAAGTGTTGTTTTCTTGGTTGCATGTTATTGCTTGCCCTTTTAGCGAACGCTCTAAATAAGCGGTACATAATAACTAAATTATAACTAATTTAAACTTGACGTAAACAGCTCTGTTCACCTATAGTGGTGAACAGATTTGTTCACCTTTGTTTTTGTCATCATTTTTATAGACATTAATATCGCCATTTGTGAAACAAATATTTTTATAAACGATAATTAATAAAGGTATTTACTATGTGCTCTACATCAACAACATCAGAAAACAGCAATGCAACAGATACCACTACGATAGGTACTTCAGGGATTCATCATTTAGGTTTAACTATTCCAGATATCCAACAAACTGCAGCTTTCTTTATTGAACAATTAAACTTTAAAAAAGTAGGAGAAAAGCCAGCTTATCCAGCTATTTTTGTATCAGATGGCACTGTTATGCTGACGCTATGGCAGATTAAAGATGTTGATAACTTGACTGAATTTGATCGTACAAAAAATGTTGGTTTGCATCATTTTGCATTGAAAGTGAATAGTATCGAGCAACTTCATGCCTTATATCAGAAGCTGCTTAAGCTTGAGAGTGTTGATATTGAATTTGCACCAGAAGCACTAGGCGATTCACCTTTTGTACACATGATGTGTTCAATCCCTGGTGGGATTCGTTTAGAGCTAATTAGCGATTAGGATGTTCTGATGAATAATACACTGGAAAACAGTTGGCACCATGGCGAGTTAACAGCCCAAAAACGAGTTGGTACCGAACAACGTATGGCAGAGATAGGGCCTAAATTCATTCGTGAACTTATGCCTCAACAACATCGCGATTTTTTTGAGTCGCTTACGATGATGTTTATCGGTTATACAAACTTTCAGTCACAAACTTGCGCCAGTGTATTATTCGGAGATCGCGGCTTTGTATCGTCTCCAGATCCAAGTGTACTAGTTATTAACCTGCAATATTCAATAGGCGATTTTACAAATCAAAGCGTTAATATCGGTGACAGGGTTGGTTTATTGGGGCTAGAGTTCGATTCGAGAAGGCGTAATCGTATTAATGTGATTGTGACTGATATCAATCAAAAAACCATGACGGTGAAAGTACTGCAGAGTTTTGGAAATTGCCCCAAATATATCCAACCTAAAACATGGGGTTTGAACCCTAACTATAATGGTTCTTCCCTGATCGCAGAAGTCCAACTCGACAGTAAAATAAGTACAGACATAACGATAAAACAGATGATCGCCAATGCGGATACCTTTTTTATTGCCAGCTGTTTTGATGATGGTGAACAGTTGAATAACCGTGGTACTGATATTTCTCACCGCGGCGGAGAGGCTGGGTTTGTGGAGATTAACGAATCAGGTCAATTACTCGTGGAAGATTATTATGGGAATGGCTTTTTTAATACCATAGGTAACTTATTATTAAATCCAATCGCCAGTTTATTGTTTTTTGACGCCCAACTAGGCCATGCTATACAGCTTACTGTTTCAGCTGAAATCTTATGGAATGATGACCAAGTAGTTGAGAGTGAAAACAAACAACAAGATACGAATACCGATAAGCAAGTTAGAACATTATGTTTTACCCCTATTAAAATAGAATACTATGCAAACGGCTTTGCTTATCTCCAAAAGTAAAACTTAACAGAAACTCTTCACCAATAAAATGCACTGTACCCGCATCACTTATTACCTTTATGGTCAGTGCTTTTATCCTTCATTTTAAACATCACTCACTTCAGTTCATCAAGATCGTTAATACGATGGATTCTTACTGCTCATTAATTTTTAACTTTTAAAGGTAATTATTGAATGATGCCTTGATTTAAAATACTTAATGGATAATATATATGAATATTCGTATATGTGTATTTTTTTATGTATTGATTTAGAGTTAATCTAACTAACAATTTACATGCGAAAAGTGATTACTATTTTAACAGCAAGAGCTTGTTTCTTAATAATATTGAAAAGTACCATCAGTAAAGTGATCGGTAATAAGCCAAATTAAATTTAAATATAAAAGAGAGAATGACCATGACAATTAAAGTAGGTATTAATGGATTTGGACGTATCGGTCGCTTAGCAATGCGTGCTGCATTTGATTGGCCTGAAGTTGAATTTGTTCAGGTAAATGATGTAGCAGGCAACGCAAAAACATTAGCGCATTTATTAGAGTTTGATTCAGTTCAAGGCCGTTGGAGTCATGCCGTTAGCTTTACTGATAACACCATGGAAATAGCGGGGCAGTCAATTACAGTGACCCAACAAGGTGAAATTGATGCCGTCGATTGGTCTGCTTGTGACGTAGTGATTGAAGCAACAGGTGTTAATAAAGAGAAAGCATTATTAGATAAATATACTGCACAAGGCGTTAAACTAGTCGTTGTTTCTGCACCGGTTAAACATCCTGATGTTGCTAATATTGTGGTGGGCGTAAATGAAGAAACCTTTAAACCAGAGTTTCATAAAATTATTACAGCAGCATCATGTACCACTAACTGTATTGCACCTGTTGTAAAAGTGATTTATGAAAAACTAGGCATCACTAATGCAGCATTCACAACTATTCATGATTTAACCAATACACAAACTATTCTTGACGCACCCCATCAAGACCTTCGCCGTGCACGTGCTTGTGGTATGAGTTTGATCCCAACTACAACAGGATCAGCAAAAGCGATTGTTGAAATTTTCCCAGACTTAAAAGATAAAATTAACGGTCATGCAGTACGTGTACCGCTAGCCAATGCATCGTTAACTGACATCGTGTTTGAAGTTGAGCGTGATACTAGTGTTGAAGAAGTTAACCAACTATTAAAAGAAGCATCGGAAGGTGAGTTAGCAGGCATTTTAGGTTATGAAGAACGTCCATTGGTATCAATCGATTACCGTGGAGACCAGCGTTCAACTATTGTGGATGCTTTATCAACCATGTTAATCGGTAAGCGTATGTTAAAAATCTATGCTTGGTACGATAACGAAATGGGTTACGCAACGCGAACTGCTGAGCTAATTAAAAAATTCTCATTAATGTAAGTACCGTCAGGAATAAAAGCAATGCAGTGGTTTTTAACGTTAGATAAATCCCTAAGACAATATTTATTGGTAACCTTTAACTATTGGAATTTCACCGTGACTGACGGTGCACTACGTATGTTAGTGGTGCTGTATTTTTATCAATTAGGTTACAGCCCGTTAAACATCGCGTTACTGTTTTTGTTTTATGAAGTATTTGGTGTGATCACCAACCTCGTTGGTGGCTGGCTTGGTGCACGGTTAGGCTTAAATCGCACCATGAACATTGGCTTAGCCATGCAAGTGATTGCGTTATTATTACTCACTGTTCCAAGTGAATGGTTAACTATTCTTTGGGTGATGATGGCGCAAGCTTTATCTGGTATCGCTAAAGATCTCAATAAAATGAGTGCTAAAAGCTCCATTAAAACGCTCATTCCTAATAATCAACAGGGTAAACTTTACCATTGGGTTGCAGTATTAACAGGCTCTAAAAATGCGTTAAAAGGCGCAGGTTTTTTTATTGGCGGTTTACTATTAACGCTGGTGGGCTTTCAAATTGCCTTGATGATCATGGCGGGAATATTAGCAGCCGTTTTTATCATGAGTTTGATGTTCCTTGAAGGGGATTTAGGAAAAGCAAAAACTAAACCTAAGTTTAGTCAGATGTTTTCAAAATCAGGCCCGGTGAACATCTTATCGGCGGCACGTTTATTTCTATTTGCATCTCGCGATGTATGGTTTGTTGTTGCCTTGCCAATTTACTTAGCCAGTATTTTTGGTTGGTCACACTCAATCGTCGGTGGTTTCCTCGCTACTTGGGTAATTGCTTACGGTATAGTGCAAGGTTTTGCTCCTAAAATAACCGCTTTTTTTGTAAAAGAGGGTGCAATACCAGACGGTAAAAGTGCCATGCTATGGTGTGCGTTATTAGCGGTTGTAACAGGTTTATTAGCGATAGGTATACAGCTTGAGTGGCAAGTACAAACCTTGATTATCGTTGGATTATTGATTTTTGGCGCCATCTTCGCAACCAACTCCTCGTTACATTCCTACTTAATTATTAGCTATGCTAAACAAGATGGTGTTTCATTAGATGTTGGTTTCTACTACATGGCAAACGCAATGGGGCGCTTAGTAGGCACAGTATTATCCGGCTGGGTTTATCAAGCCTACGGTTTTGCTGCATGTTTATGGATAGCCTTTGCTTTCCTAGTGGTCACAAGTTTGATTTCATTAAAGTTGCCTAAGCAGGGAAGTGATGCAAATAGCTAAATGCGAATGATAAGACTGATTAAGGCATTTGTGATGCACAACAGGGCTTAGATAATGACTGGAATTTTTTAAATTAATCTGTCTTTATAGCCAGAGATAGTATTGAATATGGGCCGATATTGTCAGGGCAGAATTTCACACCTGTTTTTTGATTATCATCTTTAAAGAATTATTTTTTATTAGTAGTACTAAAGCAAAAGGGTAATGAAAAATTAACATAGTCAGTTAACAATTAGGGGGCTTTGCTTGTATTTGATGCTAAAAACGACTCTTTGAATGGATTCTAGATGTAATTATTTCATCAAGCTCTAATTATGATTTTGGCAATAGGTGCTACTGTTGGAATTGCTTGCTTGTTTATAACAAACACAGATAAGTTTGCGAAATTCTGAACAATATCAGAAATTAAAGTTATTCTGAATATATCATTCGTACAAATATTGTGCTGTTTAACTCAAAGGTTTTTAGCGAATTCATCTCAAAGAAAGTACTTTTTCAATTTATTCAATATTTTGTCGTTTAATCTTGCGACTTGTGAACTTTAGTTAGTAAGGATTTACATGATAGATAAAATAGTATTAGTTGTGTTAGGCGGAGTTGTTGGTTTTAGTTTAACCCTACTGAAGGACTCAATTGCTATGAAAAAGGCAAAGTCAGTAGATTCTAATTACCTTGCTATTGTTGTATCAACAAGTTTAGAACGTTTTATAGCGGGCTGCTGTGAAGTTGTTTGTGACAAAAGGTTTATAGATCAGAACGGATACACACATTCTAAAGTTTCAACACCCTCATTTGATCCATTATTATTAGATGTTGAGTGGAAAGTATTACCTCCAGCACTACTCTATAAATTACTTAGTCTTCCAGAACATATAAACGAAGCCAATGTATATATAGGATCAGTAAGTGATCATGTAGCATCACCACCTGATTTCGATGAATATTTTGAAGCTCGTGTTAATAAGTATTCATATTTAGGTTTGCAAGCTATAAAAATGTCAGAAGAACTAAGGGAGTTAGGTAACTTACCTAAACGTAAAGTTATTAAATCCGGAGATCATCAAATATTTTTAAACGCTATTCAAGAGCTTGAACAAAAAGAGCATGCTCAGAGAGAGTTTCAAACAAAGATGTTTAATTCTGCTATTACAACTAATCGACAACCATAAACTTTAACTGCTGATGTTTTTAATTCTTCCTTTTAATCATATAGTGATTTATATGGTATTAGGTAGTTGCTGCTGAAGCAAAGTATCATAAACTTAAAGTATCCTTTCAAATAGGAAAAATAGAACACCTGCAACTTATTAAAAGAGAAATCATAAAGCTCGCTATACAAAGGGATTAATAATGAATCATACATACAAAGGTACTTGTTTATGTCATCGAATTACTTTTGTCGTTGATGGCTTTAACGAAAAGGCGGCTAATTGCCATTGCACTATGTGTCAAAAATTTCATGGGGCTGCATTTGGTACTCTCGTCGGTGTTTCGGGGTTAACATGGATTTCAGGTGTTGAATTAATAAAAGATTTTACAGCACCAAATGGTACAACTCGTTCATTTTGTAAAGAGTGCGGTTCAAGTTTAGGCTTTAGGGTTAAAGGCGCACCAATAGAAGAAATAGAATTAGCTATTGCACTCTTTGATGATGATATTCCGGTGGTGATTGACGCTCAAATCTATACTAAGTACCGAGCTAATTGGAGTACGCTTCAATCTGAGGTACCCGCATTTTGTGAAGGTAGATAGTTTTAAAAGTAGCTAGATAGTAAAGTAAAGGTGCTTCTCGGGTAAAACATAGAATTTAGACTTAAATGATTAACCATCACTTTCTATCTCTCTCGAATTAACTTCTTTGGAGGTCTTTATCAATATTCAACGCTTTTCAGCCTTAACCAATCTTTCTTCCCATACTATTCGCTACTATGAAAAAATTGGTGTGTTAAAGCATATCGCACGGAATAGTAGTGGACATCGATTTTTTACTACAAAAGATATTGAGTGGATTCAATTTGTTAAACGTTTAAAAGAGATGGGGATGCCGCTGGATAATATAAAGCTGTATGCCGATCTACGAGAGCAGGGTGAATCAACAGCAGAGCAACGTAAACGGTTGTTACAAGAGCATGTTGTTATCCTAGAACAAAGGATTGCATTAGAAGCATTGCATCTAAAAAAGATTAAAGAAAAAATCCTTTATTACGAAAATATAATCGATGTACCTAAAATTTAAATGATTGACTTAGAGTGTACTCTAAGGATTAACCTCTGTTCATCGCATCAATGAACAGAGGTTACTATGACAAGATTAAATGAACGTTATGAAACAGGGTTAAAAAATCTAAGAGCAATTGATAGAAAAGCGGGTGAAAAAGTGGTCGAGAGTTTAATTGACTGCTCACCGGACTTAGTTAAGTACATTATTGAATATGGGTTTGGTGATGTTTATAACCGAACTGAGCTTGCACTTAAGTCAAAAGAGTTAAGCGTAGTGGCTGCTTTAACTGCTATGGGAAATGCTGCACCACAGTTAAGAGTTCATATTCATGGTGCATTGAATGTCGGCGCTAATATCGCTGAAATCCAAGAAGTGATATTACAAATGTCTAGCTATGCTGGTTTTCCCGCTGCGATTAATGGCATGTTAGCCTTAAAGGAAGTGGTTGCGGAACGCGAACAAGAGGGAAAAATAGATGAAGTAGGGTTTACTCAGTCACCTTCTTTTCCTGAAGGAGCTTCACGTTATGAGTTAGGTGCACAAAGCCTCAGTCAATTAGATGAGAATCAAGTTGAAAACTTACAAACGACTTTTAAGGATATCTCCCCCGATCTCGCTAGGTTGGTGATTGAATACGGCTTTGCAGATATTTTCTCAAGACCCGGTTTAGATAGTCAGCATAGAGAAATGGCCACCATCGCAGCGTTAACCGCGATGGGCACTGCTTTAGCACAGCTTAAGTTTCATATTAAAGCCGCTTTAAATATAGGCGTCAGCCAGATAGAAATTCGAGAAATAATGATTTTAATGAGTGTTTATTGTGGTTTTCCTGCCGCTATTAACGGCACTTTAGCTTTAAAAGAAGTGATGAGTGAAAGTAGTTCGTCATAACTAGGAATTTTAATGTTTGTTATTTAACGTCAATACAGGTGGGGCAGTAAGAAAAGCGAATCAACACTGCTGTTTAATATAGAACTATGTTTTACTAGCAGTTTCATCTTATAAATACTCTAGTTATCTGATTTATATTTTTTGATGCAGTATAAATATCATGATGCTAGAAGTAATAGTTATAAAAAGTGATTAAAGACATACCATTAAACTATCCAATAATTGATTTAAAAGGGGAGAAAGTGTGTTTAGCTCAAAAAAGACAAAGAACGAGAAACTCTCTCAACAAAAAATTGATGCGGCTATCAAACGTCTTGAACGTTTTAGTAAATTAACCGATAGCAGTATTCGTATCCCTTTTACTCAATTTAAAGTCGGGGTGGATGCGATTATCGGTTTGGTGCCTGTGATTGGTGATGCTATTGGTGTGTTGTTATCTAGCTATGTTTTGTTTGAGGCGCATCGAGTAGGAGCCAGTAAAGCTATTAAATTAAAGATGATTGTTAATATTATCATCGATTTCTTTGGTGGTTTGATTCCTATATTTGGTGATTTTTTCGATGCCTTTTTTAAAGCCAATACACGCAATACTACTCTGCTAAAAGATTATCTAATAAAACATGCGTAGGCTTTGTTGATAAGTCAGTCTTCAGGTTAATTTGCGTTGTAATTCATCACACTTTACGTATTGTTAAGCTTTACTCATCCACATTAATCTTAAAGGAAGTCTTATGAAGTTAACGCTTTATCACATGGGGCATTGCCCATTTTGTAAACGAGTTATTAAAGTTATTCAAAGCCAGAAAGTAGCGGTGACTTATAAAGATTTAGATGTACATGATAAGTTAAGAAAAGAGTTAATGGCGGGCGGTGGTAAAGTGCAAGTGCCTTGTTTATTGATTTCTGAAAAGGGAAAAAGTGACCAGTGGATGTATGAATCCCAGGATATCATTCATTTTTTAAAACAACATTATTAATTTTAACAGCTGTTCTAAGCTGGTGGCTTTGCCAGCTTATGTTGATTCACAAATTGCTCTGCTAATTGTTTTACCATAGTCTGACTGATCGGGTTATGAGTATGGTTTGCCAGTAACAATACGATATCTACCGCTGGCAAAGCTGGCAAACTGGGGTCATCAATGATGATTAATGACTCTGCTTTGCTTATTTCTGCTATTGCACCTACTGCTAAATGGTTTTTTACTAGCGCATCAAGTGAACTTAAACTCGAACAACAGCCAATCACTTTAAACTGTCTCTCAGTTTTTAATAATCCTTCTATTGCCGCTTGATGAAATTTACAATCACGCATAAAAATAGCTATTGGTAAGGTCATATCTTGGTGGTAATTAAACCCTTTGCTTCTAACCCAAACACCGCTACTTGCATGTAGGAAGTATCCTTCTTCTGAACTAGGAGAACGAGTCGCTATAATTAAATCTAGTAAGCCTTGATCTAGCTGGTTCTTTAGTTCTGTAGTTGATGCACAAGTGATTTGTAAATCTAGTTGTTCAATAAGTTGATGTAAGAGCTGAGTTATTTGGGGCAATATTGACAGAGCGTAATCATCAGGACAACCTAGACGTATACGAACCTGACCAGCGCTTGTTTTTAATTGTTTATAGGCTTCGTCATGTAGTGCAATTAATTGCTTTGCATAACTAGCTAACTGAATACCTGCATTAGAAAGAATCAGCTGTCGACCTTGCTTAATAAATAATGGATTAGCAACATCTGATTCCAATTTCTTCATCTGCATACTAACAGCTGACTGGGTCCGGCAGACTTGCTGTGCGGCACGAGTAAAGCTGCCTGTATCAACAAAGGCTAAAAAAGTACGAAGAGCATCAATATCCATTTTAATCCTATGACGTTTAATACATCAATTTAATTGATGTAAGGTATGAGAAACTTTGGCGAGTATTTAGGCATATTATGTTTTACATTGTTTATAACTTAATCACTTAGGAGTTGTAATGCAATTATTTATTGGCAATAAAAATTATTCTACATGGTCATTGAGAGCTTGGTATTTAATGAGCAAATTCAATGTATTATTTGATGAAACACAATTGGTACTTGATACGTCAGATTTTTATGATGAACTGCAAAAACATTTTACAGTACAAAAAGTACCTGCGCTGATCGATGGGGAGTTAAATGTCTGGGACTCACTAGCAATTTGTGAATACATCAACGATGCTTATTTGTCAGGTGCTGCATGGCCTAAAAATACTCATGATAGGGCTCAGGCTCGAAGCTTAAGTGCTGAAATGCATTCTGGCTTTATGGCGTTAAGAAATGAAATGCCGATGAATATAAGAGCCACTCGTAAAGTTGAGTTGTCTCTGGCAGCTAAAAAAGATATTGCGCGTATTGATAATATTTTTGCTAACCAACAGACCCTTTACCCTAATTCATGGTTATTTGGTGAGTTTAGTATTACAGATGCAATGTATGCCCCTGTGGTATTACGTTTAAAAACATATCAGATAAGTTTATCACCTGCGGCAGAACAGTATTGCCAACATGTGATGAGCTGTAAAGTACTGCAGAACTGGGTTACACAAGCGTTAACTGAAACTGATATTGTCGAATCAGATGAAGCTGGTGTAGAAGTTTAACGACATGTAAATAAAAGGGGACAACATTGTGTCCCCTAGAATAGTTTAGCTAGCTAACATGGTTATGCTGGCTAGCATTATTTAATTAAACAACAGTGATTACATCATTCATTGCTAATCGTGCTTTTGGTAAGCCGTAGTTATAATCTTCTTCTGCTTTCGGGTAGCCGATTGCTAATGCAACTTCACAAATATGTCCGTCTAGCTCTTCTTTGAATAATTCACCGATCAAATCAGCATCAACGCCTTCCATCGGTGTTGATGAAATTCCCATACGTGGCAATGTATGTAAGATATTACCTAGCGCAAGGTAGACCTGTGCTTTAGTCCATGAACCGTTATAGCCATGTTCATCTGTATTTGAATCTGCAAAAGCGTAAGCGCCCATGAAATTATCGTACATTTCAGTTGGCAGGTGCCCTGAACTCACTTCCGCATCTACACGCTTACGGAATTTCTCTTTAGTGAATTTAGGATCGTAGGCAAATAAAATAGTATGTGATGCTTCTTTTGCATGTAATTGGTTAAACTGATGTTTGTTAGCAAATGTGTCGTGTAAACGTTGTTTACCTTGCTCACTTTCAACCACGATGAATTTCCATGGTTGTGAGTTTATAGATGATGCAGAAAGACGCAGCGCTTCTTTAATTATTTGCATATCTTCAGCTGAAATACGCTTTGTTGTATCGTATTTTTTAGTCGTGTAACGAACGTTTAAGTCTTTAATGATTTGTTGGTTCATGGTGTTATGTCCTGAATTTTTGAGTCTTTTAGCGATTGCTTTAATGAGTGTAATTAGTGTAATGGCTTACGCTCATTTGATGTGGCTAGTATATTGATTTATTGTGGTTTTATTAGATTGGTAATGCTAAAAACAGTTTCTAGTTTTTGTTAATAATAAGGAGAGAAGAGGGGGATAAGTTCATTAATGCTTTTTTATGAGAAGTTTTAATAACATTGATTAATGGAACACTACATTTAATGACTCACTTTGATTGGTAAAATGAGCCTTAATAGGAATAGTAAATTAGCAAGTAACAGAGCGGTTACGCATAATAAATGCTCTTGTATGGTCATAAGTCAGGTTGTAGAAGAAAGCATAAATAGTAATAAATATAGTCACGCCAATATCCATCATTAGTGCTTGCCATAAACTCACTGCTAACAACAGTGCAATGACAGGTATAGTAATAATCAGTAAGCCACCTTGAAATAAAATAGTATGCGTAATTCGTAATGATAGTGTTCGTTGTGTTTTATCTCCCGTTACAACGCGATCAAAACACCAGTTATAGATGAAATTCCAAGCCATTGCGATAGTCGCTACTATTATCATGGTTCCTGATAGTGAAGCTGGGTCGTGATCTGTAAATACAATTAACACTAGGATAGCTAGGCTGACCGCTAATACTTCGAATAAAACAGCGTGGAAAATACGTTCAATCGGTTTCATTTGGTTTTTATCTCTCTATAAATTGATACCTCTACACATGTAGAAAGTGCGATTATAGTGCTCTAAATCGCACAATAAAGTTAATAGCTATCACAAATCGTGATAGTCTGGGTTTGACGATTTAGAGGAGAGCTTTTATGTACAGCTTAGAGCAATTAAAAATATTTGTGACCGTGTGTGAAACAGGGTCTTTTTCTGCTGCAGCTCGCCAATTAAAACGAGCACAGTCAGGTGTTAGTCAATCGATTGCTAATCTTGAAATCGCAATTGATAAAACGTTATTTAATCGAGATAAAAATACGCCGACCTTGACTGAACAAGGCATAGCTTTGTTGCCTATTGCTAAGTCGATGTTGCATCAGCAACAAAATTTTGATCAAAAAGTGCAATCTTTAGCGCAAGGTGAAGAGCATGAATTAGTTATTGCCATTGATGAGAGCTTGGTAAACCAGGTCTTAATTAAGATCTTATCGTCTTTGGCTGAGCAGTTTCCAATTACGCATTTCGAACTAGTGGTAGCATCAACGTTTGATGTGGAAAAGATGGTGAGGGAAGGAGAGGCTCAAGTCGGTATTGTGTATGTCGATGGTGAGTTGAAGGTGGATATGGATTTCTTCACTTTAGGCCATGCACGCTTTCTCACTATTGCTTCTCCGACACATTCTTTAGCTGATTTATCTATTGTAGAAGAAGCTGATTTGAAGTTACATCGGCAATGTGTTCACCGCAGTAATCAGAAAAAAGAGTTATGGTTTAGTTATAAAATTAGCCCAACAGCCTGGTATGCGAATACACATAAGGCATTAATAGAATTAGTAAAACAAAATGTTGGTTGGGCTGTGGTACCTGAGCTGCTCGCTACTCAATACATTGAGTCTGGCGAGGTTATTTCTTTACCTGTCGCCCATGAGTATGATGGCTGGCTTACTGTAGTGGGGTGTTTAGTCTCCCGAAGCCGACCATCTGGGCCAGTGTTACTAGCGGTCACTCAATTATTACAACAATATTCTCTCGCTGAAAAACAGTGGATCCAGAGAACGTAATTTATACTGACTTTTTATTAAATAGATTGCTTATTAGTGTCACCACTAAAAAACATAATCCACCAGAAACCAAGCCCACAAACCCGGTTAATATGCTGGGTAATATTGAGGCTAAAAGGGCCGGCATAGCAGTGAATAAAGCGATGATATGATGAACCCATTCTGCGAGAAAAGGCAGGTTATGCTCAATTAAGCCACCGCCCACCAAAAACATTGCCACTGTTCCAACGAATACTAATAATTTCATTAAGATAGGTGCAAAAGCGATTAAGGATTTTCCTATCAGCGACAACACGGATTTTGTATTGTCTTCGGATTTTTTTATTAAATATAAGCCCAAGTCATCCATTTTTACGATAGCAGCAACAAAGCCATATACAAAGGCCGTTAATCCTATTGATAATGCTGCTAAGGTTAAAATCTGTGCGACTAGATCATCAGAGGGAATTGAAGCAAGGGCAATAATAATGATTTCCGCTGATAAGATAAAATCGGTACGAATAGCGCCTTTGATTTTTTTCTTCTCTACTGCTACTAAATCAATGTTTTGATCCGCATTCGCTTGAAGGCGTTGTTGTTTTTGATGCTGTTTGTCTGGAGTAAATAGAGAATGAGCTATTTTTTCAAAGCCTTCAAAACATAAATATATGCCACCAATTAATAACAATATATTGATAGCAATAGGTAAAAAGGTACTTAACAGTAACGCAATGGGGAGAATAATGGCTTTATTTAATAATGAGCCTTTTGCCACAGCCCAAACCACAGGAATTTCTCGGTCTACTTTTACACCTGATACTTGTTGCGCATTAAGCGCTAGATCATCACCTAAAATGCCGGCCGTTTTTTTGGCTGCTACTTTACTCATGGATGCAACATCATCTAATACAGTGACAATGTCATCTAATAAAATTAATAAACTAGCCATAGCGGAACCTCTTGATTAAACGGGTGTTAATTTAACGTTTTTTTTCTTCTTTCATTTGCCAATCTTCTAGCTCTACTAAAATCGATAGTGCACCTTGACCACCAAACTCCAAGGGAGCTTGGTGAAAAGCTAAAATATCAGGATGTTGTGCTAGCCAAAGTGGTACTTGTTTTTTAAGCACATGTTTACCCATACCATGCACCACACTGCAGCAATATAACCCTTCTTTTTTGCAACAGTTAATCAAAGCTGCAAGCTCACTCTTTGCTTCTTGTTGTGTTAAACCGTGCAAGTCAAGAATGATCTCTGGCGTGAAGTCTCCACGACGTAATTGCTTCACTAAATATTTTTCAGCATCGGTTCGACTATAACGAACTGGGCCTTCACTTGGCAGTAATGGCTCATAGGCATCAGAGAAATGGCTTTGTTCAAAGTTTTGTTCGCGTTTTTCTTTAATGACCGCTTTATTCTTAATGTTTTTCGGGGGCAATTTTATGGTATCCTGTTGCAATTTTTTGATACCAGCAAATTCTGCGCTAAACAGCGAAAAATCATCATCATTATTATAATCGGTCATGGTTTTTCCTAAACTAGGTAGTTGAATGAGCGAAGTTTACCTTAAGTGGAGAATAAATTGGATACGATTTTTAGTGATGAAGCGGTTGATGAGTTAGTAACCATTCAAGATATATTACGTTGGGCTGTTACTGAGTTTAATCGTGCAGGGCTATTTTTTGGCCACGGTACTGATAATGCTTGGGATGAAGCTGTACAACTAATCTTGCCGTCATTAAACCTTGAGTTGCAAAGCAATATCTCTATTTTACAATCACGTTTAACACAACGTGAACGTAAAATGTTGGTTGAATTAATTGTGACACGTATTGAACAGCGCATTCCTGTGCCATACTTAACTAATAGTGCATGGTTTGCAGGGTTAGAGTTTTATGTTGATGAACGTACTTTAGTGCCTCGCTCTCCTATTGCAGAGTTGATTGAAACTAAATTTGAACCATGGGTTCAAACGTCACCTAAACGCATTCTTGATTTATGTACGGGCAGTGGTTGTATTGCCATTGCTTGTGCTTATGCTTTCCCTGATGCAGAAGTGGATGCGGTTGACCTGTCTGAAGATGCATTAGAAGTAGCAGATATTAATATTCAAAACCATGGTTTATCTCAGCAAGTGTTCCCAATTCAGTCAGATCTGTTTAGCGGTGTTGAAAATGAGAAGTACGATCTGATTGTATCTAATCCGCCTTATGTTGATGCGGAAGATATGGCAAACTTGCCTGATGAATATAAACATGAGCCTGAGTTAGGTTTAGCTTGTGGCGATGACGGACTGGATTTAGTGCGTGAAATGCTACGTCAAGCAAGTGCAATGTTAAATGATGATGGTGTGTTATTTGTAGAAGTAGGAAACTCTCAAGTGCACTTACAAGCTGCTTACCCAGAGATCCCATTCCAGTGGATTGAATTTTCAATCGGTGGACACGGTGTATTTGCTCTGACTAAAGCACAGCTTGAAAACATTAACATTTAGTTATACCAACATCTTTTTTAAGATGAACGGTATTATTTAAAATTTATTAAAGTGAGAAATTAACAATGGCAGGAAGCAGTATTGGTCAAGTATTTAAAGTGACAACCTTTGGTGAAAGCCATGGTGTGGCGTTAGGTTGCATCATTGATGGTATTCCACCTAATTTAGCGATCACTGAAGAAGATTTACAACATGATTTAGACCGTCGTCGTCCAGGACAATCACGTTATACAACTATGCGCCAAGAAGGCGATCAAGTTAAAATTTTATCGGGTGTTTTCGAAGGTAAAACAACGGGTTGTAGTATTGGTTTAATTATTGAAAATACCGATCAACGCTCTAAAGATTACTCAGCGATTAAAGACTTGTTCCGTCCTGGTCATGCTGATTACACTTACCATCAAAAATATGGACACCGTGATTACCGTGGTGGTGGCCGTTCTTCTGCACGTGAAACAGCAATGCGTGTAGCGGCTGGAGCCATTGCTAAAAAGTACTTGAAAGAGCAGTTTGGTATTGAGATTCGTGGTTACTTAAGTCAAATGGGCGATATCACGCCAGATACCATTGATTGGAATGAAGTAGAAAATAACCCTTTTTTCTTTCCTGACACGAGTAAATTAACTGACTTAGAAGATTGCGTGAAAGCGTTAATTAAAGAAGGTAACTCGATTGGTGCTAAGGTAACAGTCGTTGCTTCTGGTGTGCCAGTTGGTCTAGGTGAGCCGGTATTTGACCGTTTAGATGCTGAATTAGCGCATTCTTTAATGAGTATTAATGCCGTTAAAGGTGTAGAAATTGGCGATGGTTTTGAAGTAGCAAACCAAAAAGGTACTGAGCATCGTGATGAAATGACCCCTGAAGGTTTCTTATCAAACCATGCTGGTGGTGTTTTAGGCGGTATTTCAACGGGCCAAGACATTGTTGCCTCAATTGCGTTAAAGCCAACCTCTAGTTTAACGATTCCAGGTCGCACTATTACGACAGATGGTGAAGCAACTGAGATGATCACGAAAGGTCGTCATGATCCATGTGTTGGTATTCGTGCTGTGCCTATTGCAGAAGCGCAAATGGCGATCACTTTACTTGATCATGTATTACGTCATCGTGCACAAAACTTACACGTAACAACTAATACGCCTCACTTAAAGTAGTCTGCTTCTAGCTGGTAACAAAAAGTTGTTATTATTTAAAATCCGATGTTTAAGCGCATCGGATTTTTTATACCTATCGTTTTATTAATAGCCTTTAAAGACAACAATCCTATTGTCTCTTTTACTAACTAGAGGTATCGCTTAAATTGTATAATCTTTCCTTGTTCAGTCATTTCTATTTTTTCTGCTTCTAATAAGGTTTTTTGTCTGATAAATGCGTCGCCTTTCAAAGATATTTTTCCCTGTGAGTTGACGACTCGATGCCAGGGTAAACGGGTATCTTTTGGAAGCCTTGCTAATATTTTACCGACATGACGAGAATGTGCGGGGAATCCTGCTTGACTAGCAAGTTGCCCATAAGTAATCAATTTTCCTTTTTCTAAGTATGATAAAATGGTAAAAATGTTTTGTGCAAACTCATCCATTAACTGATTCCCATATAACTTTGATTTCTTTGTCGATTAATTGATCAAACAATGCTGTTTTATATTACTTTGTGTGTAATATATACATTAGGTATTAATCTTTTCATACACTTATCAACGGAAGAAACATGAATATCCGTGGCTTACTTATTATTACTTTTTGTTTAATTGTGATCATTCCCATGACTATTTTTTGGGCGTGGCCTTATTCAAAAGCGTTAGATCTTGAAATAAAAGAAGTAAACGAAAAACATTTGGTAATAGCTAAGAACCTTTCTACTGCTTTTGAACGCTACTATCAAGATGTATTAGGTGTTTTTTCGATATTAGAAACAGGATCTCAGAAACAAGTTAACTCATCGGAATTTAATGCTCTATTGAAAAGCTTTCAGTTTCTCGAAGTTGCCGTTATTAGCGAAGATGGGAAGCTACAAACTTGTATTTTTAGCCGTCAAACACAATGTCAGGAAGTGACTCAACCAAGTATTTTAACTTTGGTTAAGCATACTTTAGAAAATGACCGTATTCGTATTTCTACCGTGACAGAAGCTACCTACCTTGATGATGCTCCAGTCATGTTAGTGGTAAAAAGGTTAGGTAATCAGATTCTATTAGGGTATTTATCAACGGAATATATCATTGAAATGGGCAAACGAGTCGCGTTTGGTGAAAAAGGTCATGCTGCGATTGTTGACCAAGCTGGCCAAGCATTAGCTCACCCTTTGCCATCATGGGTACAAACTAGAAAAGATATGAGTCAGATCAGTGCTGTGCAAAAGATGTTAGCTGGCAAAACAGGGGTTGATAAATTTTACTCTCCAGCGCTGAAGGGAGATATGATCGCTGGTTACACCTATGTTCCTGGTGCAGGGTGGGGCGTAATGGTGCCGCAACCAATTAAAGAACTAGAAGGCCGAGCAATAGCAATAGATCAAGCGGCAATAATGGTGATGCTTATTGGTGTAGCGTTAGCATGTTTATTTGCTATTCCAGTTTCATTGTTAATTATTAAACCATTAGAAAACCTTTCAAAAACTATCAATTCAATTAAAAGGGGTGAAAGTAAAGTTAATCTCGCATTTTCATTTTCTAAGGCTATTCCCCAAGAGATTTCTGAGTTAAAAACGCAATTTGCTAATATGATGGAAACCATTGAAGCAAAAGAAAGCGTGATTGCCAAACTCGCTTATTTTGACTCTAATACCGGCTTGCCTAATCGTAATTATTTTTATCGGTTATCCAATAAAGCACTAGACAAAATGATTAAATTCAATCAAAAAGGGGCGTTAGTTTTTATTGATTTTGATGGTTTTAAAGAGGTTAATGATACCTATGGGCATAAAGCAGGCGATGAATTACTGTATTTATTTGGCCAACGTCTTATTCATTATTTCGAGCTTAATAACTTATCTGAATCGGAATTAGTATTTTACGATTCTTTACCTAAGGTTATTCCGGCTAGGCTAGGAGGCGACGAGTTTGTCATCTTATTACAGGATGTGCAGGATAAGTTAGAAGTTTCCTCTGTGATTAAAGATTTGCTACGCATTGTTTTTGAAGAATACAAAATAAATCAACAAGTCAGTTTAAAAGTAACAGGTAGTGCAGGAGTCGCACTATTTCCTAAGGACGGCAATAAGTATGACCAGCTAATGAGAGCGGCAGATTTAGCCATGTATGATGCAAAATCAGCAGGTAAAAATACAGTTTGTTTTACACAGCCAGAAACACTATAAAATCATTTTTCTACTTAAAAATTCGCTTTGATTTTTAATAATACTTTGTTTTCCTTTCCAAAAAAGTATGAACTAGAAAACAATAAAATTTATAAGCCAGCTAATCTATTTAATATCTAAAAAAGTTCCTGCCTAAATATCGATAAAGCTAGCTTTTGCGAACCTTTCTTCTATTAAATAAAATCATTTATTTTGAAAAATGACAGGGCAAGTACGTTGAAAAGTAAGAAACTTTCAGTTTTTTCAAAAAAAATGTGAACTGACATGGACTGAAAAGCGTAGATTTATGTACAAATATTAACCAAGTGAAGTGTTTGATAAAAAAATACAAAAATAAGATTTAGCTAAACAAAACAACTTATAATGAAAATGTAAATTACTTGTTAAGTTAAATTTAAAGACCTGCTAACATTTAAAAAATGAATTTATATTCACTTTTTTAGCATGTAAATTCACGTTTTTGCGGGTTTTCGCATTGTTTTTCTGTAGATGATAGTCATTATTTTTATCAATCTATTTTTATTAAAATAGCGACTGGCTACATATTTAAGCGTCTTCAGCGAAATTAATGTTTAAAAAAGTGATCTAGGTTTCATTATATCTCATTCTTTAGCCCAAAGAGTACAAGTGAATAAGAAAATTGGATTTTATGTCGCTTAAAAGATAGAATAGCGGCGAATTCTCACCTCTAACAGTAGGGTGGTTATCAATAATTCGTGTACTGGCCCTATGCTTGTAGGGTTGTCGTGCGAGTTGTTTACTAAGCAAGGACGTTTTGTAAAAGTGCACTTTTCTCAAAAAAGTAGTTTTCTTACAAAAAGTAAAAAAAATTAATTGCTTGTTTTTTGTTCATCAAATTACAAGCCGTGTGTAGCACTTCGAAACATTAGATTTAGCAGTGCGAGAAATTTTTACTGTTTTATCTTGAAGGACATGTTTATGACTAATAAAGAGCAGAATGCTCAAGGCCTTTATGTGCCAGAAATGGAGCACGATGCCTGTGGTATCGGTTTTGTAGCACATCTTAAAAACAGCAAGTCTCACAAAATTGTGACGCAAGCTTTGGATATGCTAGCGCGTATGGAACACCGTGGTGGTCAAGGTTGTGATCCATGTAGTGGTGATGGTGCAGGTATTCTTTTACAAAAACCGCATGAGTTTTTAGTAACTGAAGCATTAAAAGAAGGAATTACCCTTCCTAAGTTTGATCAATATGGTGTAGGTACCATCCTATTCCCTAAAGATGAAAATCATCGTGATCATTGTCGTGAAATTTTAGCACGTACTGCTGAACGTCTTTGTCTTGAAGTCATTGGTTACCGCGTTCTTCCTACAGATAACTCGATGATTGGTGCTGACCCCCTAAGTAGTGAGCCACAATTCGAGCATATGTTCGTTACTGGTGGTCCAGATATGGAGCCTGCAGTATTAGAGCGTAAATTATTTATTTTACGTAACTACGCGACACGTATCTGTTTAGAGTCTGTAAATGGCATTGAAGATAATTTCTACATTAATACATTCTCATACAAAACAATTGTATATAAAGGTCAGTTAACGACTGAACAAGTACCTCAATATTTCTTAGATTTACAAAATCCAAGTATGGTAACTGCGTTAGCGTTAGTTCATTCTCGTTTCTCTACTAATACATTCCCTCGTTGGCGTTTAGCGCAACCGTTCCGTTATATTGCTCACAATGGTGAGATTAATACGGTTCGCGGTAACATCAACTGGATGAAAGCGCGTGAAGCACTGCTTGAAGCAGAATATTTCACTCGCTCTGAATTAGACATGTTAATGCCAATCTGTACTGATGGTATGTCTGACTCAGCAAGCTTTGATATGGCACTGGAGTTGTTAGTACTTTCAGGTCGTAGTCTTCCTCATGCATTAATGATGATGATTCCAGAAGCTTGGCAAGAAAATAAAAACATGGACCCTAAGCGTCGTGCTTTCTACCAATACCATGCAAACTTAATGGAACCTTGGGATGGCCCAGCTTCTGTTTGTTTCACTGATGGTGTACAAGTAGGGGCAACGCTTGACCGTAACGGTCTTCGTCCATCACGTTACACAGTAACAAAAGATGACTTCTTAGTAATGGCATCTGAGTCTGGTGTTGTAGAAATTGAACCTGAAAACATTAAGTTACGTGGTCGTTTACAACCTGGTCGAATTTTTGTCGCTGACCTTGAACAAGGCCGCATCATTTCTGACGATGAAGTGAAAGATGGCATTGCAGCAAGAAAGCCTTACGAAACATGGTTAGAAAATAACTTAGTTAAGTTAGAGAAACAACCTGCGGCGTTAGAGCGTAATATTCAACCTGATGCAGGTAAATTGTTAAAACGCTTACAAGCTTTTGGTGTTACATCTGAAGAAGTTAACGAGATCATTCTCCCTATGTTCCGCGATGGTAAAGAGCCATTGGGTGCAATGGGTGTGGATTGGCCGTTAGCTGTGTTATCACACCAATCTCAACATTTATCTCATTACTTCAAGCAATTATTCGCGCAAGTAACTAATCCACCAATCGATCCGATTCGTGAGCGTATGGTTATGTCGCTGAATACTTACTTAGGTAAGGATAAGAACTTATTGTCTGAAACACCTGAGCATTGTCATAAAGTTGAGCTTGAATCTCCTGTATTAAGTAATGCTGAATTACAAAAAATTAATGCACTTGATGATAAGCATTTACAAGCTAAAACATTAGAGACTTTCTTTGCTGCATCTGGTGAACCAGGTAAATTGAAGAAAGCACTGGCACGTATTTGTCGTTACGCAGAAGATGCAATTCATGATGGTTACTCAATCATTATTCTTTCTGACCGTAATGCAACCTCTGACCATGCACCAATTCCTGCTATGTTAGTAACAGGTGCGGTACATCACTACTTAATCAAACGTGGTCTTCGTGCTATGTGTGACATCGTAGTAGAGACTGGCGATGTACGTGAAACACATCATTTCGCAACAGTAATTGGTTACGGTGCTTCTGCTGTAAATGCTTACTTAATTGAAGAGATGATTGTTGACCTACAGGCTAAGAATCGTTTACCTGCAGATAAAGATGTTTGTGATATCTTCAAGTCTTACAAAGCTGCAATCGATGCCGGCCTATTGAAGATTTTCTCGAAAATGGGTATTTCAACAATTCAGTCTTACCAAGGTGCGCAAATCTTTGAAGCACTGGGTATTAGTAAATCTGTTGTTGATGACTACTTCAAAGGTACAGTTACTCGTATTCAAGGTCTATCGATCGATGATATCGCTAATGAAATTTTAGTACGTCACCGTTTTGCATATCCGTTACGTGCAGTTCCTGTACAACGTTTAGATGTAGGTGGTGTATACCAGTGGAAACAGCGTGGTGAGAAGCATTTATTCAATCCTACAACGATTTCATTGTTACAAGAGTCAACACGTAATAAAAACTATGAGCAGTTCAAGCAGTATGCTGAAACTGTTGATAAGCAAGGTGATGATGCAGCAACATTGCGTAGCCAATTTGAATTTGTACCTAAAGCATCAGGTCCAATCTCAATTGACGAAGTAGAGCCAGCTGAAAATATCTTAAAACGTTTTGCTACTGGTGCGATGAGCTTCGGTTCTATCTCACACGAAGCTCATTCAACGTTAGCGATTGCAATGAACCGAATTGGCGCTAAGTCAAACTCTGGTGAAGGTGGTGAAGACCCAATTCGTTTTACACCAAAAGAAAATGGTGATTGGGAACGTTCAGCTATCAAGCAGGTTGCATCGGGTCGTTTTGGTGTTACATCTTATTACCTTACTAACGCTGCTGAAATCCAAATTAAGATGGCACAGGGCGCTAAACCAGGTGAAGGTGGTCAATTACCAGGTCACAAAGTAGATGACTGGATTGGTCGTACACGTCACTCAACACCGGGCGTAGGTCTAATTTCGCCACCGCCGCATCATGATATCTACTCAATCGAAGATTTAGCTCAGCTTATCTACGATTTGAAGAATGCGAACCGTGAAGGTCGTGTTAACGTTAAGTTAGTATCAGAAGCTGGTGTAGGTACGATTGCATCAGGTGTTGCTAAAGCAAAAGCTGACGTTATCTTAATCGCTGGTTTTGATGGTGGTACAGGTGCATCACCTTTATCATCTATCCGCCATGCAGGTTTACCATGGGAACTAGGTTTATCTGAAGCACATCAAACGCTAATGAAGAATGGTTTACGTAACCGTGTTGTTCTTCAAGCTGATGGTCAGATGAAAACTCCGCGTGATTTAACTATCGCTGCGCTATTAGGTTCTGAAGAGTGGGGCGTAGCAACAGCAGCATTAGTTGTTGAAGGTTGTATCATGATGCGTAAGTGTCACTTGAATACATGTCCTGTTGGTATCGCAACACAAAACAAAACATTGCGTGAACGTTTTGACGGCCGTGTAGAAGATGTGGTTACTTTCTTCGGCTACATGGTACAAGGCATGCGTGAAAACATGGCTAAGCTAGGCTACAAAACGATTACTGAAATGGTTGGTCAAACACAAAATCTTAAAGTGCGTGATGATGTAAGCCATTGGAAATACAAAAACCTAAATTTAAGCACTATTCTATTTAAAGAAACGGCTAAAGAAGAAGATGGGATGTTTAATCAAACAACTCAAAATCATAATCTTGAAGCGGTATTAGATAGAAAACTGATTGATTTAGCTAAACCAGCACTTGAGAAAGGCGAAGCAGTAACGGGTTCATTCCCAATTACTAATATCGACCGTTCGTGTGGCACTATGTTGTCAAACGAGATTTCAAAAGTGTATAACGACCAAGGTCTACCTCTACCGATGCAAGTTAAGTTTAACGGCTCTGCAGGTCAATCATTTGGTTGTTTCCTTGCAAAAGGCGTAGAGTTTACTGTTGAAGGTGACGCGAACGATTACTGGGGTAAAGGTTTATCTGGTGGTCAAATCGTGGTTTATCCTCATCGTAATTCAAGTGTTGTATCGAAAGACAACATCATCGTAGGTAACGTATGTTTCTATGGTGCAACGTCTGGTCAGTCTTATATTAACGGTATGGCTGGTGAACGTTTCTGTGTACGTAACTCGGGTGCAGAAGTTGTTGTTGAAGGTATCGGTGATCACGGTTGTGAGTACATGACTGGTGGTATCATGATTAATCTAGGTACAACAGGTCGTAACTTTGCGGCAGGTATGAGTGGCGGTGTTGCTTATATTTGGGATAAAGATGACACATTTACAGCTAATTGTAATATGGAGCTAGTTGACTTAGATCCATTAGATGAAGCTGATAAAGCGCTATTAATTGCTAAAATCACTAAACATTTAGAGTTAACTGAATCTAATACAGCGGCTGATTTCTTAGCTGATGTTGATGCAAGTTTAGCTAAAGTAGTGAAAGTAATGCCTCGTGATTACAAGGCAGTATTAGCGGCTCGAGCGAAAGGAGAAGCATAATGGGTAAGCCTACTGGATTTTTAGAATTAGGTCGTGAATTGCCACCGAAAGTATCGGTTGAAGAGCGCCTAAAAAATAATAAAGAGTTCGTACAAAACGACGTGTTTGGTAAAAAGGTTAATGACCAAGCTTCTCGTTGTATGGACTGTGGTGTACCTTTCTGTCATAACGGTTGTCCGATTGGTAACATCATTCCTGAATTCAATGACGCGGTTTACCGTGAAAGTTGGTTAGAAGCTTGGGATGTCCTAAGCTCTACTAATAACTTTCCTGAGTTCACTGGTCGTGTTTGTCCTGCTCCTTGTGAAAGCTCGTGTGTATTAGGAATCAATCAAGACCCAATTACAATTTGTAATATTGAAAAAACCATCGTAGAAAAAGCTTACGAAAATGGTTATGTAAAACCTAAGATTCCAACTTCACGTACAGGTAAAACGATTGCGATCATCGGTTCAGGTCCTGCTGGACTTGCGGCTGCAGAGCAATTAAATTCAGCGGGTCATACCGTGACAGTTTACGAGCGTGATGAAAAAGTAGGTGGTTTATTACGTTTTGGCATTCCTGACTTTAAACTAGGTATGGATGTTATCGATCGTAAAATCGCGGTAATGGAAGCAGCTGGTATTAAAATGGTTGTAAATGCACACATCGGTGTTGATTTTGATGCTAAAGACTTGCGTAAGCAATTTGATGTTGTATTACTGACAGGTGGTTCTACTGTACCGCGTGACTTACCAATTCCAGGTCGTGATTTGAAAGGCGTTCATTTTGCAATGGAGTTCCTAGGTCAAAATAATCGCCGTGCAAATGGTATGGACCTTAAAGCAGAAGAGATTCATGCAAAAGATGATCACGTAGTGGTTATTGGTGGCGGTGATACTGGTTCTGACTGTGTTGGTACTTCAAATCGTCATGGCGCTGCATCTGTAACGCAAGTGGAAATCATGCCGATTCCACCTGAAAAACGTACAGTGAATATGCCTTGGCCTTCTTACCCAATGATCTTAAAAACAACTACTTCACATGAAGAAGGTGTTGATCGTCACTGGTCAATCCTAACTAAAGAATTCATTGGCGATGAAAACGGTAATGTTAAAGAGTTAGTTGTTGCTGATATCGAATGGGAAGAAGCTGCACCAGGTCAACGTCCAAACTTTAAAGAAATTGAAGGTTCTGTACGTTCAATTCCTTGTACTAAAGCATTCTTGGCAATGGGCTTTTTACACCCAGAACCAACAGGTGTTTTAGCACAATTAGAGATTGGCCTTGATGAGCGTGGTAATGTTAAAACTAACGATTATCAAACAACTCAAGAAGGTGTTTTTGCTGCTGGTGATATGCGTACAGGTCAATCATTAATCGTACGTTGTATTAATGAAGGGCGTGAAGCTTCACGCGCAATCGATGCATACTTGATGGGTAATACTAACCTTGAATGTATCAACGATTCATTAATGATTGCTAATTAATTACATTCATAATTTTGAATGATTATTGAGCTGATTTAATTGATAAATTAACCAATAGTTTGTTTTAAATTATAGCAAAAACATAAACCCCCTCTCTTTTTTAGAGTAGGGGGTTTTTTTGTGCTCAAACTAGTATAAAATCTCGGCCCCCTGAACTCGGTATTTAATACCGATTATATTAAATAAGTGATCTAAAGGTATGGGTAGGAAATTAGCTTAATTTAAGATGTTCTTTAATAGTTGAAGATATTGCTTCAATTACTAATATCGAATGAACCGGCTACTTTCTCTGTGAATAGTTCACTTAATTAGTGTGATTGGGACTTTATCGTTCAACTAAAACACATTGTCTAGAAGCTGTATTCCTGCAGTTTCGAATTTAATGTAGACCAAAGGAAAGTTTCATGTCTTTAATCGACTTCTCAGCTTCGATGCTGTCGATCGTACCTGCTGCCGTTGCGCTCGGGTTAGCTATTATTACTCGCCGCGTACTTATATCACTTGGTATCGGTATTATTTTAGGTGCTTTACTACTGGTTGACTACTCAATCGTAGATGCGGGTAAATATATTTTTAGTACTGTTAAAAGTGTAGTGGTAGAAGATGGTGGCCTTAATACTTGGAATATGAGTATTGTTGCCTTTTTATTATTGTTGGGCATGATGACTGCTGTACTCACTTTATCTGGTGGGACCCGTGCATTTGCAGATTGGGCATTAGACCATATTAAAGATAAGCGAGGTGCCTCATTACTTGCAGCATTCTTAGGTGTATTTATCTTCATCGACGATTACTTTAATAGCTTGGCTGTAGGCTCTATCTCACGTCCAGTGACCGATCGTTTTAATGTGTCACGTGCTAAGTTAGCTTATATTCTTGACTCTACCGCTGCACCTATGTGTATCTTGATGCCAGTATCAAGTTGGGGTGCTTATATCATGACCATCATTGGTGGTATTCTTGTTAGCCATGGTATGACTGAGTATTCACCATTAGGGGCTTACGTTGCTCTTATACCGATGAACTTTTATGCGTTATTTACCTTGCTCATGGTATTTGCTGTTATCTTATTTAAATTAGATATAGGTACGATGAAGCAACATGAGCAAGCTGCTGAAAATAGTACTTCGATAGAAGATGCAAATCAGGTTGATCTACAGGATGAGTTAGGTATTGAAGAGCACCAACGTGGCAAAGTAGGCGACTTAGTATACCCAATTATTAGCTTAATCTTAGCGACTTTATTCTTTATGGTGTACACAGGTAATGTAGCCTTAGCTGAAGCTGGTAACGCTTTTTCAGTATTAGGTGCGTTTGAAAATACTGATGTAGGTGCTTCGCTAGTTTATGGTGGCTTAGTCGGCTTAGCATTTGCGTTATTGACAGTATTAAAGCAAAAACAATCTTTTGATAACATCCGATTTGCTTTATGGGTGGGCGCTAAATCTATGTTTGGCGCTATCATTATTCTATTTTTTGCTTGGTCAATTGGTAGTGTAATTGGTGATATGAATACAGGTACTTACCTATCGACACTGGTACAAGGTAACATTGGTTTACATTGGTTACCGGTGATTTTATTTGTATTATCTGGAGCGATGGCTTTCTCAACTGGCACCTCATGGGGGACGTTCGGTATTATGTTACCGATTGCTGGTGATATGGCTGGTGCAACTGATCTAGCGATGATGCTGCCTATGTTAAGCGCAGTATTAGCTGGTTCAGTTTTCGGTGATCATTGTTCTCCAATCTCTGATACAACTATTTTATCGTCTACAGGTGCGCGTTGTAAGCACATTGATCATGTTGCAACTCAATTGCCTTATGCATTATCAATGGCGTTTGTATCTATTGTTGGTTTCGTTGTTATTGGCTTTACAGGCTCTACTATGATCTCGTTGGTTGCTGCAAGTATTGCCTTTATCGCTGTCATTGCGACGATGAAAGTAATGTCTAAAAAGTAGTTTACTACGACTTTAGTTGTTGATTATAAAAAGCAGGTTCGCCTGCTTTTTTTGTGTCTATCATTTAACATTTTATAGCAGTCATACTCTTTTATCGTTTGCTTACTCGATTCTTTCACCTTATATTTATTACTTAACTCATTTAAATTTATATCACTTTTATTTCATATTTTAGCCATACCCTTGTCATTTTCTTTGATTAGTTTGAAAAGTCTTACGCTTAATAAAATGGAATTCAAAATATTATGTCAATATCGCAACAGCAATACTTCGACAGAGAACTTAGTTGGTTATCCTTTAATCAAAGAGTGCTACAAGAAGCACAAGATAAAACGGTTCCCTTGATCGAGCGATTACGTTTTTTAGGTATTTACTCAAGTAACATTGATGAGTTTTATCAAGTGCGAGTGGCCAATGTCCGTCGCGTAGCGTATTTAAGTCAATTCCAGAAAAAAGATAAAGCCAGACAGTTATTTGTTGAAATCCAAGAAAAGGTTCAGCAACTTCAAAATGAGTTTGACCAAACCTATCAAGATTTATTATTTCAATTAAGTGATCACGATATTGATCTAATTAATGAAAAACAGCTCAATGAATATCAACAACAATGGCTAACTGAGTATTTTAAAAATGAGTTAAGTAGCCACGTTTTTCCTCTAATCATTACCGCTAAGATCAATTTAACTGAACAAATTAAAAATGATTGTACCTATTTAATGATCGAAATGCGGACGGCTGAAGAAGATCTAAAGGACCATTATGCCTTAGTAGAAGTGCCTAGTGATGTGCCACGCTTTGTAGAGCTACCCGTTGATCAAAACAGTAAACAAAAAAATATTATTTTAATCGACAATATTATTCGCCATTCTTTGCAGTCAGTATTTAGCGTATTTTATGATTTTAGCCATATTCGTGCTTTCTCTATTAAGTTAACCCGTGACGCTGAATTTGAAGTGCACGGAGAGATAAACCAAAGCTTATTAGAAAGTATGTCAAGCGGGCTTCGTTCACGTTTAAATGCAGAGCCAGTGCGCTTGTTGTATGACAGAAAAATGCCTGAAGCTATGGTGGAAGTATTGAAAAAAGGGTTAAAAATAAAATCTAATAAGCGTTTAAATGAGAGTGGTCGTTATTTAAGTTTTAAAGATTTTATTGAATTCCCTTCAATTGGCTGTAAAGAGTTACGCTACAAAAAATTACCAGCTTTACCTCATACGGTATTAGATAGTTACCGTAATATTACTCAGGCGATCAAAGAACAAGATATTTTACTGTATTACCCTTATCATAAATTTAGTTACTTTACTGAATGGCTAAGACAATCGGCCTTTGACCCACAAGTTATCAGGATCGAGATATGTCTATATCGTGTTGCAAAAAAATCTGCGGTAATTGAAGCGTTAATTGAAGCAGTAAAAAATGGTAAGCATGTTCACGTTAATATAGAGCTACAAGCCCGTTTTGATGAAGAAGCAAATATTGAATGGGCTGAAGAATTATCGAATGCCGGAGTACACGTGACCTATGGTGTGAGTAACTTGAAAGTGCACGCTAAGCTATGCGTGGTTACTCGTGAAGAAGATGGGGAAATTATCCGATACGCGCATGTTGGCAGTGGTAATTTTAATGAAAGTAACGCAAAAATTTATACTGATTTTAGTTTGTTTACTTCGGATGTCGATATTTGTACTGAGTCGGCTCAGGTATTTGAATTTATTAAGTCACCTTACCTACAGTTTAAATATAAGCATTTGATTGTATCGCCAACGCATACTCGCGATAAAGTCATAGAGCTAATTGATAAAGAGATTAAATACGCGAAGCAAGGCTATCCAAGTGAAATTATACTTAAGCTCAATAATTTAGTTGATGATATCTTCATTGAACAACTGTATAGAGCAAGCAACGCTGGGGTTAAAGTCACTTTAATCGTTCGTGGTATTTGCGCATTGGTGGCAGGTGTTTCCGGCCAAAGTGAGAATATTACCGCTGTCAGTATTGTTGACCGCTATTTAGAACATGCACGTGTTTCTATTTTTTCAAATGGTGGTAAACAACGCATTTATATCTCTTCCGCGGATTGGATGACGCGCAACATAGAAAGACGTATTGAAGTAGGATGTCCGATTTACTGCCCTAAAGTGCAAAAAATGATTCTTGATATTATCAATATTCAATTAGCTGATAACTGTAAGGCAAGGATCCTTAATGCAGATCAGTCCAATCAATATTTAACGCAAAACAAAGGTGAGCAAACATTACGCTCACAGATGGTTATTTATGACTATCTTAAGCAACACAATAAAGAAGAAGCTAAAGCGCTAAAATAATACCGAATACTTGGTTAGTGAGATCGGTAAAACAATGAGGAATAAATATGAACGATGACTGTCACTTAGTTGCTATTGACTTAGGTTCAAATAGTTTCCATTTGATTGTTGCTAGAGAGTTAACTGGCTGCATTCAAACCGTATTCACTAATAAGAAGAGCGTTCGCTTAGCCAGTGGCCTAGATGATAATAAAGTTTTATCCGAGGAAGCGATTCAACGAGGGCTAGATTGTCTTGCTGAATTTAACCAACAATTATCAGGATTAACTTGTCGTGCAGTGCGTATTGTTGCCACTTATAGTCTCCGCGTTGCCGTCAACAGTGAAGAGTTTATTGAACGCGCTAAAAGTATTTTCCCTTATCCGATAGAAATAATTAGTGGAGAACAAGAAGCTAAACTAATTTATCAAGGTGTTGCACATACTTACCCTCTTAAAGGCTCGACCTTTGTAATGGACATCGGTGGAGGCAGTACTGAATTTATTATTGGTAAGCGCTTTAAAATCAAGTTTGCACAAAGCTTAGAGATGGGCTCTCGATCTTTTACCCAACGCTATTTTGAGAAAGGTGAAATCACTCGTAAGGGGATGCGTCTTGCTCAGGCTGAAGCAAGACAAACCTTATCTCCTATTGTTGAAGAGTGTTTGAAACTTGGTTGGAAAGGGGTATTGGGTACTTCAGGATCATATAAATCAATTAAACAATGTATGTTAGAGCTGTACGGTGATAGCCATATTACTGAAAAGCGCGTTCGTCGTTTAATTGCGCAATTTGTCGGTGCTAAAACCTTTGATAAATTAGGCTTAGAATGCGTTGAAGAAAGCCGTTTCGCATTAACCGCTTCGGCATTAGCTATCGTCAGTAGCTTTATGGATGAGTTTGCCATTAAGAACATTAATGTTTGTACTTCTGCGTTACGAGAAGGGGTGTTATATGGATTAAGTAGTACTGAAGAGGATATGGCGCCACGCGATCGTACGGTGAATAACCTATTGCACCTGCATCGTATCGACCAAGTATTTAGCAGACGCGTATTATTACAATTACAATTATTTAATCAGCAACTTGCAGAGCAAGGTAAAGCACTCGATGAGATGCATTTAATGTTTCTGCGTTACGCGGCCTTACTGCATGAAATTGGTATTAATATTCATTCTAAAAAACGTCAACATCATGGTGCTTATATTTTACATCATTCTGATATGCCAGGTTTCAGCGAGCAGGGACAGGAAATAATCGCTACTATGGTAGGTGATCACCGAGGTAAAATTAAACAAGCGGTTGTATCAGATATGATCACTGAAAGTGAATATTATCAATTAGTGCAACTATTAAGAGTTGCAATTATCCTAACGCTAGGCCGTCGAGACTTTCCATTACAAGTAGCAAAAATAAAGTTTAATGGCGATAAGTTGCAACTTGACGTACCCGCGGTGCTATTCAAAGAGAATGATCTATTTACTATGCTACAAAAAGAGGTCGCGCAACAACATAAAGCAGGGTTAACTCTGAAAGTTATTGCCGAATCTATCGAACTATAAAGTAGTGTAAAAGTAAGTGTGATTTGTTGAGTAATGACCACTTACTTAAGTCGTTTAGAGTATTTAAATGGGTAAAAAATGAATGTTTATTAAGATTACCATTCTCAATCCCTTAACTGCCTCTATCCTTTTGCCATTAGCCTTGCTAGGATCGGTTTTTTGTTTCTGCTAGGTACCTGTTTTGACCATTTCTGCTACTACTTTAAAAGACCATTTAAATGACGTGTTGTATAAAGATCAGTTCCGCTTTAAGCGCCGTATTGATGATTTACGTAATCTAAAAGCCCCCGAAAAAGTAGAAGCAAGTTTGACTAAAATAGCTGTTGATATTCAGGTATCAATGGATAAGCGCAAACAGCGCTTAGATAACTTGCCAGAAGTGAGTTATCCAGACCTACCGGTAAGCCAGAAAAAAGATGAAATAGCCGAAGCAATTGCCAATAACCAAGTGGTTATCATTGCAGGTGAAACAGGCTCAGGTAAAACCACTCAGATTCCTAAAATATGTTTAGAATTAGGTCGTGGCGTTTCTGGTTTAATTGGTCATACACAACCACGTCGTTTAGCCGCAAGAACTGTTGCGAATCGTATTGCTGATGAGTTGGATTCAGAGCTAGGTGAAACCGTTGGTTATCGCGTTCGTTTTACCGATAAAGTGAGTGACAAGTCGTATATCAAACTGATGACCGATGGTATTTTATTAGCGGAAATTCAAAACGACCGTTTTTTAAGTCAATACGACACTATTATCATAGATGAAGCGCACGAACGTAGTTTAAATATCGACTTCTTAATGGGGTATTTAAAACGTCTGTTACCTCGTCGTCCTGACCTTAAAGTCATTATTACTTCAGCGACTATCGATCCAGAGCGTTTTGCTAATCATTTTTCAGATAAACGCGGTAAACCAGCACCGATTATTGAAGTGTCTGGCCGTACTTTCCCAGTGGAAACCTTGTATCGCCCATTAGATGAATATGCGGCGGGTGACCAAATTGAAGGTATTTTCCAAGCTGTGGATGAGTTACAACGTTTAGGCCGTGGCGATATTCTTATCTTCATGAATGGTGAACGTGAAATTCGAGATGCTGCAGAAGCATTAACTAAGCGTAAATTACGAGATACCGAAGTATTACCATTATTTGCACGCTTGAGTGTCGCAGAACAAAATAAAATATTCCAAGGTCATAGAGGGCAGCGTATTGTCTTAGCCACCAACGTAGCTGAAACATCATTAACCATTCCTGGTATTAAGTATGTGATTGATACGGGGACAGTACGTATTAGTCGTTATAGCTATCGTACTAAAGTGCAGCGTTTACCTATTGAAGCTATTTCACAAGCTAGTGCTAATCAGCGTAAAGGGCGTTGTGGTCGTGTTAGTGAAGGTGTGTGTATTCGTTTATATAGCGAAGAAGATTTTAATGGTCGTCCTGAATTTACTGATCCAGAAATACTACGCACTAACTTGTCGTCTGTTATTTTACAAATGTTATCGCTTGGCTTAGGTGAATTAAATAAATTCCCATTTGTAGAGCCACCAGAAGATCGTAATATTAAAGATGGTTTAAACCTCTTAGAAGAATTAGGCGCGGTTAACTTAAAAGCCAAAGACCCACGTAAAAAATTGACTGGGCTAGGCCGCCAATTAGCGAAGTTACCAGTAGATCCACGTTTAGCACGTATGATTTTAGCGGCAAAAGAATTTAACTGTGTCCATGAAGTCATGGTAATTAGTGCGGCGTTAAGTATCCAAGATCCGCGTGAGCGCCCGATGGATAAACAGCAAGCGTCTGACGAAAAACATCGTCGCTTTTACGATAAAGAGTCTGATTTCATTACCTATGTAAACCTATGGAATTACATTAATGAGCAACGTGAAGAGTTAACCAATAACAACTTCCGTAAAATGTGTCAGAAAGATTTCTTAGCATACATGCGCGTGCGTGAATGGCAGGATATTTACACGCAAATTAAACAAGTAACTGATGAATTAGATATTAAAGTGAGCGATGCGCCTTCAAGCTTTGATGCCATTCATCAAGCTTTACTCGCTGGTTTACTATCCCATATTGGTTTAAAAGATAAAGATGCTGAATACCTAGGAGCACGTAATAGTAAGTTTTACATGTTCCCTGGTTCTGGCCTATTCAAAAAACAGCCAAAATGGGGGATGTTTGCTGAGTTAGTAGAAACCTCTAAATTATTTGCTCGTGTTGCAGCAAAAATTAAACCGGAATGGGTTGAGAAACAGGCTCAACATTTAATTAAGCGCAGTTATGCAGAACCGCATTGGCAGAAAAAGTCGGGCGTAGTAGGGGCCTTTGAAACACAAACTTTGTATGGAATTCCTATCGTCAGCAAGCGTCGAATTGTCTACACTCAAATCGATCCGGTGTTATGTCGTGAGCTGTTTATTCGTCATGCTTTGGTAGAAGGTG
Source organism: Psychromonas arctica (assembly GCF_036697365.1). Classification (GTDB taxonomy): domain Bacteria; phylum Pseudomonadota; class Gammaproteobacteria; order Enterobacterales; family Psychromonadaceae; genus Psychromonas; species Psychromonas arctica_A. The sequence continues at coordinate 167,580 of NZ_JBAHZA010000003.1, read as the reverse complement.
AGTTTGAAACACGTCATCAATTCTTCAAAGATAACCAAGCATTATTAAATGATATTGAAGAGTTAGAGCATAAATCACGTCGCCGCGATATTTTAGTTGATGATGAAACATTGTTCCTATTTTACGATGAAATTATCCCGCAAACGGTTTGCAGTGCTAAGCAGTTTGATAGTTGGTGGAATCGTGAAAAGAAACAACAACCACAATTACTTAATTATCAACGCGAACAAGTGATGGCACACGATGCTGATAAAGTCACTGCGAATGCGTATCCTGATTCATGGCAACAAGGTGATTTTAGATTAAAGCTTGATTACGCTTTTGAACCGGGAACGAGTCAAGATGGTGTGACAGTAAATATCCCACTGGCGCTACTAAATCAAATTTCAGATCAAGGTTTCGATTGGCAAATCCCAGCACTACGCGAAGAGTTGTTAGTGGCTTTAATTAAAACCTTACCAAAAACAATACGTCGTAATTTTGTACCTGCTCCTAATTATGCTGAAGCGGTAATGGCTAATTTAGTGCCATTACAAGGACCTTTATTAGAGGCTTTTGAAAAGCAATTATTACGCATGACGGGTGTTCGTATTCCAGAGAATTCTTGGGATGTGAATGCATTGCCTACACATTTACGTATGAAGTTTAATGTTGTCGATGACAAGCAAAAAACTGTTGCTGTAGGTACTGACCTGAAATTATTGCAGCATGACTTAAAAGGTAAGGTAAAGCAGACTTTATCTAAAGTGTCGAAACAAGGTATCGAGAAGTCTGATTTAGTCGAGTGGGATTTTGGTAAATTACCTAAATCCTTTAAGAAAGATCATGGTGGTTATGAAGTTAAAGCTTATCCTGCACTAGTAGATAAAAATAAAAGTGTTGCGATTGAGCTGTTTGATACTGAAGACAAAGCGCAACGCTTTAATCAAGCTGGGGTGCGCCGTTTAATTCTATTGAATGTGCCATCACCGATTAAGTATTTACAACAAAGCTTACCGAATAAAGCGAAGCTGGGTTTGTACTTTAATCCTTTTGGGCAAATTAAAGACTTAATCGATGATTGTATTAGTTGTGCCGTCGATGCCATTTTAGACGGAGAAGTTCACCCGCAAGAAGCACCTGAATTTGAAGCTCAAAAAGAGAAAGTGCGCGCTGAATTAGCTGATAAAACTCTACAGATTACGCAACAGGTTGAAGAGGTGTTAACGCTTGCTCATGCGGTGAATAAGCAGCTCAAAGGCAAAGCTGATTTAACTATGCTGGTGGCAAAGGGAGATATTAAATCGCAACTTGAGCGTTTGATCTTCCCAGGTTTTGTATGCCAAGTCGGCGAAGCTAAGTTAAATGACATAAAGCGTTATTTATTAGCTTTACAGAAACGCTTAGAGAAGTTACCGGTAAACCCTAATCAAGACCGATTGAACACTATCGAGTTACATGAGCTAGAAGAGCGTTATCGAGCATTGTGCAAGCAGCTATTAAGCAATGAAACAGAGCACCAAGGTTTAGCGGAAGTGTATTGGATGATGGAAGAGCTTCGTGTTTCGTTATTTGCTCAACAGTTAGGAACACCTTATCCAGTATCAGCTAAGCGAGTAAGGTTGAAATTGACGGAGTTGAAAGGTTAACACTTTCAGAACATTCCCATGCTTTACATGGGAATGTTTGTTCAAATCATTCCAATACAGGTTGGAATAGCAATATTGCCTAATAGATATTCTTACTATTGTATTTTATATGATGCTTCACCATCGCTAATCAGAAATGAGGTTAAATCATAACTCTCATTAATTTTTTTATCCTGATAAGAGCATCTTATTTGTTCTTTACAAAACCTTTCTCTTTTTAATAACTTCATTTTTCTTTCTGTTAATTTTATAACTAATTCAAAGATGTAGACTTAAGCTGTTTTATAATCTTGCACTTCGATGTGTTTTTACTATCAACTTCAAATATTCCATTTAGATTGATTATAAATTGATAAGTTACTTGATAGAGTTCAATAAAGAAATAGTCGCTTTTATTAAGCGTAATTCAAGTGAATATAAGTTAATATTAAGCCTATATAGGTCTCATTTTATTTGAGAAAAGTCTAAAAGTTGATTTGGTATAAAACATTAACTTATTGATGTAAAAGTGTAATTATTATAGATTTCTAATCTGCTTTAAAAGAAAGTAACCAGATACTATCTAAATACCTCTTTCTAAGAAAAACAATTAAACCATGATGTTTCTAGCTACCCATGTCAAATTAGTCTAAAATTACTATCTAATATTTTTAATTACCTACTTAATTTTGGTTATGCATATTACAAACATCAGGTTATTAAGGATCGAAGTATTAAATCGTTAATATTATGTACCATTTTTTAGTCTAATTAGCTGAAATTTATCGTAATGGTTAACCATTTAAAGAAAATTAAACATAAAAATCGAAAATTATGATGTTGTGCCAACTGTAATGTGAAAAATTAAGATGGCTTAGACAACATTTCTATTCTCTAGTATTGATAGAATGAAACGTAGGGACACGTTAAATTGGGCATCCTTTTAACTATAGACTTTTCCTAACTCTGATTTAAATTTAGCTAAATATATATTTGGCCTTTGTCAAGGTGATTAAATGAAATACGATGCAACCATACTTTATGTTAGAAATGAAGAGAGTAACCGGAAAGTATATTCAGATTTCCTTCGTAAAAAGTTTGCAACGGTTATTGAGGCTCATGATGGAGTAGATGGCGTATCAAAGTTTTTGACCCATAATCCACAGTTAATTATTACTGAAATTGAATTTCCAGAAATGAGTGGTGTTGAATTAATCCACAACATTCGTAAAACAAATAAAAGCACACCGATCATCATATTTAGTGCTTATGTCCAAGAAGATTTCCTATTCGATACCGTTAAAGACAAAATTAATGGTTTTGTAAATAGACCTACAGATACTAAAACATTAGATCGTGCGATTAATAAGGTTTTAGCTGGTGGTAATTACCAAGCATCCATTGACGAAAAGAAAATGTCATCTGAAAGAGATAAATTTGCCATTTCTCCAAGAGAGAAATTGATTTCAGGAAGTAATAACTCAATGGTTGTTGGTATTGGTTCAAGTGCTGGTGGGTTAGAGGCGCTGACTTTGCTAATCAGAGGATTACCTGCAAGTAATAACTGTGCTTATATTGTTGCTCAACATCTTAGTCCAAAACATAATACAATGTTAGTGGAGTTACTTTCTAGAGAAAGTAACTTACGTATTAAAGAGGTAGAAAGTGGTGAAGAACTCGAAAGTGATGTTTTTTATATCACACCACCCAATACAAATGTTGAGATAAATGAGCATAATCAACTTATTTTATCTGCCCCTGAAAAACATTCCTTCTTGCCCAAACCCTCAGTTAATCAACTGTTTATTTCCATCGCTAAATATAAAAAAGAAAAGTCGGTTGGGATTATACTATCGGGCACAGGCTCAGATGGTACTCAAGGAATGCGAGCGATTAACGCGGAAGGAGGCATTACTATTGTTCAAGAGCCTAGTACGGCAAAATACGATGGTATGCCAATGGCATCAATCAATGGTTCAATAGTTGATATTTTAATTGAGCCTGAAAAAATTGGTAAAGAGTTGGTTGCTCTGGCTAATTTTCCACGACAAAATGTCTTAAAAAGACATCAAGTAACGCCTGAAAATGATTATGTTTCGATTATTTTTGAGTTATTACATAAAGCAAAACATGTCGATTTTTCTGTTTATAAGAAAGCTACCATTGGTCGACGTATTGAGCGACGAATGGTTGCTTTAAAAGTGACTACGCTAAATGAATACGTTAAATTAATTTCGAGTAGCCCTAAAGAAGTTGAACTACTTTTTAAAGATATTTTAATCGGAGTGACTAGCTTTTTCCGAGATAATGAAGCCTATGAGTCTCTCGAGAATCACTTAAATACTTATTTAGATCAAACACCTGACTTAAAAGAATTACGAATTTGGATGCCAGGAGCATCGACGGGGGAAGAGGCTTATTCTGTCGCCATTATATTGAATGAGTTATTAAATGAGCGACAGCAATTTCTTGATTTGAGGATTTTTGCAACTGATATTGATGAAGATGCTTTAAAAATTGCGCGTAAAGGTGTTTTTAGTCAGGCATCAATTAATAAAGTATCTGATACGTATATTAAAGATTATTTCACCATTTCAGATGATGAATTCGAAGTCACAAAAACACTGCGTCAAAATATAGTATTTTCTTATCATAACCTGTTATCAGATCCTCCATTTAAAGAAGTGGACCTTATCGTTTGTCGCAATCTATTGATTTATTTTAATCTTGATGCACAAAACTGGATCATGCCTGCTTTTCATTATGCATTGAAAAATAATGGATTACTTTTCCTTGGAAAGTCTGAGAATGCGACTAACTTTGAAGACTCTTTTGCTCCTATTGATAAAACAAATAAAATATTTAAAAGTGTGGCATCACATAAAAAAAGTTATGCTGCAATCACTGTTAAACCACCTAAATACAGCCAGCCAGAGTTAGATAGCGTTACGGAAAAGCAAGTAAATAGGCCTTTGCAAGATACAATCATAGCTGAAGCAACAAAATTATTAATGCCAAATATGATTGTGACCAATGAGCAGCTTGATGTGATTTATAAAAAGGGCGAATTAGACTTTTTAACGATTCCTGAAGGTTATGTTTCTTATAATATCTATAAAATTGTCGACTCTCGTTTGGCAATGGACTTGAGAAAGTTATTTAGTGATATTAAAAAGGGAGCTACGCTTGCCGTTAGCAATTATATCCTTTTACCGCATAAAAATGGCGTACCTAGATTCATCAAAGTTTATTTAGTACCGGTATTAAATGGGCGTAATCAAACCTATATTTACTATTTTCAGAGCATTTCAGGCGAAGACTTCCCATTTTTGAATCAAGCGGAAGGAGTACCGTTACCTTCATCTTCTCAAGAGTTAGAGTTCGAGTTACAACGTACTAAAGAGCACATGCAAACGCTTATTGAAGAACTCGAAACTTCAAATGAAGAACTTCAATCAACCAATGAAGAGCTACAAAGTGCCAATGAAGAACTTCAGGCAACTAATGAAGAAATGGAAACGAGTAACGAGGAATTACAGTCAACAAATGAAGAATTGCATACTGCATATGCTGAACTGAAAGGAATGTATCACGAGAATACTAATATAAAGGAAAGCTATGGTGCATTAAATTCTCGATATGAATCAGTATTAGATAATATTAATGATGGCGTGGTCATTACTAATATGGAAGGCATTATTCTCAAAACAAATACGGCGATGCAAAAATTTTATGACTTATCTAGAGAGCAATTATTGGCTAAGCACTGGATAACGTTGACCCCATTGCACGAAGACGTCGACCTTTTACTTCGAGAAAAAGAATTAGCAGAAAAAGGTAAGTATGGCCCTTACAAAGTTAATATTAAGTCAGCTAATGGAATGGATACCATTCTTGAAGTCGCAGATTATTTAAGTCGAGATGAAAAGGGAAATTCACAGATTTGGTCATTTGCATCGGATATATCAAAAGAAACGTATGCACGTCGTGAGTTATTATTAAGCCAGCAAAAATACAAGGCTACATTCGATTATGCGAATATTGGTATTGCACATGTGGGCTTGAATGGTGAATGGATTTCAGTGAATAAATCCATTTCAACAATGTTGGGTTATAGTGAAGAAGAGTTAATGAATTTAACCTTCCAAGATATCACTTATGCTGATGATTTAGAAAATGATTTAGAATACTTTCAAGAATTGCTAGATGGTAAAAGTGACTCTTATAAAGTTGAGAAACGCTATTATAAAAAGAATGGCGAGTTATTCTGGTCAATGCTGTCGGTCGCGGTTATTCGAGAGCAGGGGACACCTGTATTTTTCATTTCTGTTATTGAAGATATTAATACACAAAAAAGTGTGTCTTTAGAAAATATACAAGCAAAAACCGTATTTAACACTACGCAAGAAAGTATTGTCATAACAGACAAAGATACGAAGATTATTAACGTAAACCCAGCTTTTGAAAATTTAACTGGTTACTCTGTTAATGATATTAAAGACCAAACTTTATCAGTATTACGTTCAGACATGCATAGTGATCAGTTTTACAATGATATGGAGCGTGCTTATAAGCAGAGTGGTTTTTGGTCTGGTGAAGTTATTTGTAAGTCTAAAAATGATGAAGTATTTCCTGTCTACCTTAATATAAGCGCTGTGCGTGACGATGATGATAATAATATTCAATATGTCGCTGTACTAACAGATATTTCATTAATTAAACAGTCTCAAGATAAAATACAGTACCTTGCTAATCATGACTCTTTAACTGGTTTACCTAATAGAACTTTATTGTCTGATCGTATTGAACATGCATTACAAGAAGCACGCCGTTCAATGAAACATCTTGCAGTTTTCTTCATTGATTTAGATCGCTTTAAAATTATTAACGATGGCTTGGGGCATAATGTTGGCGATGGAGTATTAGTTGAGGTTGCTAATCGCTTTTCTAGCGTATTACGTTCCGAAGATACTGTAGCAAGAGTTGGCGGAGATGAGTTTATCGTTATTGCTCAGGATTTAGAATCAGCATTAGATGCCTCTAAAATTGCTACTAATTTACTTGAATCGGTTCAAAAAGAGATGTGTATTGAAGGCCATAAGATAAAAATTGGTGCGAGTATTGGCATTAGTATTTATCCTAATGATGGTCTTTCAGGCGATGAATTAATCCGTCAGGCTGATATAGCTATGTATGATGCGAAGGAGCATGGACGTAATATTTATCGTTATATATCACAAGAGCTTTCATCGGATGCCTTTGAAAAAGCAACAATGGAAAGCTCAATCAGAGATGCGCTCAATAATGATGAGTTTGAAGTTTATTATCAACCCATTGTAGATGTAGAAACCATGACGCTTTCACATTTAGAGGCGCTAATCCGTTGGAACCATCCTAAGCTTGGTTTAATCATGCCTAATAAGTTTATCCCACTGGCTGAAGAATCAGAACTTATTACTGAAATTACAAAGTACGTTACCTTCAATGTAATGAAAACAATTAGTGAATTAAGTAAATCCAACAATTACCAGTGTAAGGTCGCGATCAACTACTCATTGAAAGATTTAGAAAGTAATGAACTATTTTTTACCTTCAAAAAATATCTTCAACAATTTAATATACCAGGCAGTGCAATCACGCTTGAAATAACAGAAAGAAAAGTTATTTTATCTAATGAACAAAACCAAAAACATTTAGCGAGATATAAAAAATTAAATGTATCATTTTCAATGGATGATTTTGGTACCGGTTATTCGAATCTTGGCTACCTTATTAATAATCCTTTTGATCAATTAAAAATAGATCGCGCATTTATAGCTAAGATAGGTGAAGTTGGAACAGCCGAGGAAGTAGTGAAAGCAACTATTTCAATTGCTAAAGCACTAGGGTTAAAAAGTGTGGCTGAAGGTATTGAAACTAAAGAGCAACTTGAGTTTGTGAAAGTAAATGGGTGTGATCTTGTTCAGGGATTTTATTTTCAAATTCCAGAGCCTATTATCAAATTAATTGCTCATTTGACCATGGAAAAAACTTATCACCAAACAAGCCCAAAGGCGATAATGGATAGTAATAAGGTTTAAGTTATTATAAGTAGGTATACATTAGCTTCTTGTCTAAAAATAGAAGCTAATGTATTTTTATAATATTTAGCCACTATAAACGTTGAAGTTACCCCTTATTGCATTGTTAAATTCCCTAAGAAGTCAGCTTTAATGGCATCGCCATTTTGCCATTATTTAAAAGCCAATACACAAAGATGAATGCTGGTATGTTCATTAACAGACCATACAATAAAGGAATAGTTGCTAAAGTAGGCTGGTGCATAATGGTGAATGCAATCATCATCGCTGTTCCTGCATTTTGAACACCCACTTCTATGGCAATGGTTTTTCTATCTGTATCGTTAATCTTCAATTTTCCTGCAATTAAATAGGCAATTATTAATGCTAATCCGCATAAGCTGATCACAGCCACACCCTGTAAAGAAAACATCGCAGGAATAATATCTACATTAGTTAAGACAAGCGCACTAATCACAAGCAGCATCGCAATAGTTGATCCTTTTTTTATCAAAGGCATCACAGATTGAGACCAATCATTAAAAAAGTAGCGAATGCTCATACCAATGATAGTTGGTAGTAAGGTTACGACAGCGAGTTGTTTCATCGCTGGTAATAAAGGCAAGTTAAAAATTTCGCTATCGGCATTGCTACTGAAATGAATAAATCCAACAAAAATGATGGGCAGAATAAATGGGGATAACATACTAACAATACTTGTTAAACAGACACTTAAAGCAAGGTTACCTTTAGCAATAAAAGAAAATAAATTTGATGTCGCACCACCTGGACATAATGACAACAAAAAAAGACCAGCAGCTGTAGTTTGATTAAGTGCAAGAACCTCAATAATAAGCAGGGCAAGGATTGGTAGTAAAAATAGTTGTAATAAAAAACCAATTATCGCGGCCTTAGGGGCATTTACGACCGACTTAAAATCTTTGGCTTGTAGACTTAAACCCATTCCTAACATTACTAGCGCTAGGACGCTTGGTAACATAATTTGAGTAACAGCTTCAGCTAGTGTCATAAATATCCTTAATTTAGGGGAAACTTGATGAGATTAATATTATCCAGAGTGTTGAAGTTAGGTTTTGATATGGCTCATTATTTATAGAACTTAACAGACAAGTGTTGATGTAAACTGACCGTAGAGAAGAAGCGGGCCAACCTTCTTGAAATTCGTTCTCCATATCGCCAGCTTTTAATTGTTTGATTAAACATTTGAAAGGATATAAAGTTGATTTTTTGTTGTGTTTTTAGTTTTTTATTGAAATCCTAGAGCCGCATAATAAGTCAGCCTATTTAATCGCTTTTTATCTAATAATTGGACGCCAATGATTAAGTTAATTTTTCTAGTTTTAAGTTTTTACTCAACGTTTGCCTTAAGTGATGATATTGATTGCACAAAAGTAATTAGTACAATCGATATCAACTATTGTGCAGGCGTAAAGTTAGTAAGCGCAGAAAAAATAATGAATGAATATTTATCTGAAAGTAAAAAACACAACAGCAATGACTCTGAATTGATTAAGTCTATCGAAGAAGCGCAAAAAGCATGGGGACTATATGCTGATGCGCATTGTGACTCAATTTATACAATGTGGCGTGAAGGGACAATTAGAGGCGTCATGGGGTTAAATTGTCAAACTAAATTAACCAAAGCGCGAACACATGAAATATGGGAAAATTTTCTAACTTACATGGATAGCACGCCACCGGTACTACCTGAACCAAGTTTGTAATATTATTTTACTTTTGATTTATCTTCTATGTTTTTATATAGCTCGAAGATGCTATTAAAGATTGGTGAATATGAAAAAGCATAATATCTGAAGCTTCATGAGACTCTCTTTTAATAACTGCTTTTATTATTTGATCATGTTCAGCATAGGATGATTTCATCCTATCAACTACATTAAACTGAACCTTACGATAGGGAGCAACTTTAGCTCTAGCACGAATAACTGCCTCTTCAACATAACGATTATGACAACCTTTAAATAATACACTATGAAGTTTAATATTTGCTCTATCATAGGCATCTATGTCACCAGATACCAAGTATTTTTGGCTATCTAAGTGTATTGCTAAAAGCTCTATACGTTCTTGTTGAGTCATATTTATAGAGGCCAATCGAGCGCATAAAGCTTCCATTTTAGCAACTAACATATCTACAGGTAATTCACTAACCAAAGCACCGCACCTATGTCGATGCTCTATAAGGCCGCTTGCTATTAATTGTTTTTGAAAGCAAATTATTTATCTTTTACGGTCGCTTAATAGTCATGTCTGATGTTTTTTAATGTTGTATTTATCTTATTCAAGATAGCTTTAACGACTTTTTATAAAGGAGAATTAATGCGAACCTGAATTTTAGGCTGGCGGCGCTAAAATTATTCATTTATGCCATAGTATGAATTCGCACTAGTAACTATCTTAATGGTATGGTTGCTATTAAACCCAAAATGGGGAGCTTTATTATGGAAATCACCGTACCTGAAACCTGGTTATCTGGGTTTAAACACCACTGTAAAAACCATCCTTATCTTATTCTCGTGTTATTAGCTTCGGTTATCTTAATCATATTAATGATTTTACATTCTATTCATGTAGGTAATCAGGCTTTTGTAAAATATGCTTTATTAGGTGGTACTGCTGGATTTGTTGCTACTGCAGTTGGGACTTTACCTGCACTATTTATTAAAGAGATTCCACGTAAACTTTCAGACGCTATGCTTGGTTTTGCTGCTGGTATGATGTTAGCAGCTTCCGCTTTTTCATTGTTGTTACCTGGCATTGAAGCGGCGATTGACTTTACTGATAGCACCTTCTTAGGCGGTATGGTTGTATTATTTGGTATGATCATTGGTGTTGCTTTGATGATGGGGTTAGATGAATTTGTGCCCCATGAGCACATGGATTCAGGGCCATGTGGTGCAGGGCATGAAGCCTGCAGTCGTGCTTGGTTGTTTGTGTTTGCTATTGCATTGCATAATTTTCCTGAAGGCATGGCGATTGGTGTGGGTTATGCGCAGGGTGATTTATCTGTCGGTGTACCTTTAACAACTGCCATAGCCTTACAAGATATTCCAGAAGGATTGGCCGTTGCATTAACTTTACGCGCCACTGGTTTCAATACTGGCTTTTCTGTTTTGATAGCTATGGCGACTGGTTTGTTAGAGCCATTAGGTTCATTACTGGGGGTTAGTTTAGCTGGTGGGTTTATCGTTGCGTATCCAATTGGTCTGGGGTTAGCTGGTGCTGCAATGTTATTTGTTGTTTCGAATGAAGTGATTCCAGAAACACATAGTAATGGTAATAAAACCGTTGCAACAATAGGCTTAATGATTGGTTTTGCGCTAATGATGTTATTAGACACCACTTTAGGTTAAGTTTAATTGCATCTGATTATAAAAACGTTATTGCTGAATAATTAAGCGTTATATGAAATTAATATTTTCTAGTTTTTATAATTTCACTTTTTAAGTGCATTTAGCATGATTCAACTTAGTCTATTAATGTTCTAGTTTTAACTTCAATTTTTGACTTTAATTATGAACTGGATAATATTATTAACTTAAATACTTAAATATTAGTACTTATTTGCTGTGAATGTGATTATTATATAAAATTAAAGTATGCAAGTTATGGGGAGTAGGTATGTCTGATATCTTGGGATCGACGTCCGTAAAAAAGTCTATTTGGGTGTTGGCCATCGCTTGTGTTGCATCATTCCTTATCACTGTTTCTCATCTTTATTTGTCTATTCAATTTGGTCAGCTATCGAGTGTTTTGACTCTATTTGTCGTTATATTAATTAGCCTAACCTGTATATTATTAATTGCTGAACAACAGCATCGTTTATCATTTAACGTTGCCCATAATATTTTAAGAAATATCACTGATTTTGTGGTGATAAAAGATGAAAAAGGGCGTTTTGTTTATGGTAACAAAAGCGTAACTAAACTTTACGGCACAACAGAATCAGGATTGGTTGGTAAACTTGATTATGACTTTACTGGTAATCTTGAGCAGTCTGAAGCTATTTTGAATAATACGAAGTCCGTTTTGAAGAACTTTAAAACGGTAGAAACGTTTGATGTTTCAACGGATACTAAAGAAAATAAAACACATCATTTCCACTCTATTAAAATCCCATTCTACAATACAAAAAACCAATTAAGATTATTTATTATCTCAAAAGATGTCACTGATATTATTCAATTAAAAGAAGAATCAGAAAAAAATAAATCTCGTTTACAACATGTTTTAGGCGTATCTGAAGAAGGTTTATGGGAATGGAATCCACAAACGGGTGAGGTTACTTACAATGAAAGCTGGGAAGAGATGTCTGGCCTTTATGGGGATAATCAAACTTTTGAAGAATATGAAAATTGTATTCTTGAAGAGGATAAAAGTATTGTACTAGATGCGATTACTGCATTACTAACTGATAATATTTCTTTTAATATCGAATATCGTTTGAAGCGCCATGACGGCAAGGTCGTCTGGATATGGGATAGAGGACGGATTGCCGAACGAGATAAAGATAATAACCCCACATTAGTCGTCGGTCTTGCCCTCGATATAACTCAAGAGAAGCTTAATCAACAAAGAATTCAAGAACTGGCTTATCATGATCAATTAACTGGTTTATACAATCGTACTCAGTTCGAGCTGCATTTACGTGATACGGTGAAACAGAGTCATCAACAGAATATGTATAGTGCGTTATTATTCTTAGATATAGACAAGTTTAAGTTGCTTAATGACAGCTATGGACACTATATGGGGGATAAGCTTTTAAAGATTATTGCTGAAAAATTATTACGCCATAGACGAGGAAACGAATTAATTTCTCGCTTTGGAGGTGATGAGTTCGTAGTGATTTTACCGCTCATTGAAAAGCATTTAAGTGCGGCGACCAATTACACGACTGAATACGCGAACCAACTCATTAAAGTGTTATCTGAAGCTGTAGCCCTAAAAAGTGATTTACAAGATATTGACATTGAATATGAAGTCACTGCGAGTATGGGGGGAATTATTTTTAACTCCAGTGAACTCCATGAAAATAAAGTACTACAGCTAGCTGATATGGCGTTATATAGAGCAAAAGCAAATGGAGGGAATGAAGCTATTATTCTCGACCCTCAGACTCAAAACGATTTCAATCATAGTGGTGAATTGCAAAAGGCAATGCGTCAATCGATTGATGACAGTGAGTTTTGTATTTATTTACAACCGAAATTCTCAAATGAGCAGAAAATCATCGGTGCTGAAGCACTTGTGCGTTGGCAACATCCTACTTTAGGCTTATTAGCTCCTTATCATTTTATTACGATGGCTGAGGAGAGTAATTTAATAATCCCAATCGGCATGCAAGTGCTTGAACAAGCCTGCGAACAATTACAAAAGTGGCAAGCTTCTCCAACTACGAAAAGCCTAAGTATTGCGGTAAATCTAAGTGCAAAACAGATTTGGCAAAAAGACTTTGCAGAGAAAATTATTGAGGTGGTTAATACCCACCAGATAGATCCAAGTAAATTAATTGTCGAAGTCACTGAATCAATCTTTCTTAAGGATATTAAAGCTGCTACGAAAAAGCTGAACAAACTTAAAAGTATCGGTATTTCAGTCTCATTAGATGATTTTGGTACTGGCTTTTCATCACTTAGCTACTTAAGAGACTTACCCATTGATGAGATTAAAATTGACCGCTCATTTATGTTTGATATTCATAATGATAAGAAAGCATTGATGATGGTTAAGTCAATTATTAGCTTAGCTGATAATTTTAATTTGAAAGTGGTGTCAGAAGGCGTTGAAGAAAAACAACAATTAGATTTATTAACCCAGCTTGGTTTATCTATTTTCCAAGGCTTTTATTTTAGTAAGCCGATCCCACCAAAAGACCTAGATATACTGATCAATAAGGTTAATCATCAATAAGTAACTTAATATACTAATCACAGGCATTAAAAGTAATATGCTGAATAAACACAAAAGCCTAATAGTCACCTATTAGGCTTTTAGATAGCTATATTTTATCTTAAGATCTCGTTGTAATATTTGTAAATAGAGTCCTTATTTGGTTTATATTACGTATTTATTGAAGATGTTTATTATAAACTTTCAGTAAAAGTACGTGTTAACACATCTTGTTGCTGCTCTGGCGTTAATGAGTTAAAACGTACCGCATAACCAGATACTCGAATGGTTAATTGCGGGTATTTCTCTGGGTGTTTAATTGCATCTTCTAATGTTTCACGGCGTAATACATTTACATTTAAATGTTGACCACCTTCCTGAGCTGTTGGTGCTTCAATAGCGACTTCTTTGTATTGAATATCACCTAACTCTGCTAAAGAGATAATTTGATCTTCTTCATAGGCGTTATCTTTTACGCATAGACAACGAGCCTGTGCATTCTCTTGGTCTAATAACCAGAATGAATTTAGTAATGCTGCGTTATCTGATTGTGTAATTTGGATACCTAAAGCCATAATCTTTCCCTTAATTTTGTTTAATGAATATGCCAGTTAAATTCAATGATCTTAACTGTCGATTAATTAATCTATTAATGATTATAGGGTTGGTTTTAAGGTATGTACAACACTATTCACTTACTTTATTTAAGGTTTATTTGAGCGTAAATTGAGCTGCATCAAAGAAACTAAATAACTATTTGTTTTTTATAAAAAACTTATGTTACTTAAAAGTAAAAAATAAACTTAATATTTAACAATAGCTTATATGCTATATTGTGCTATTGAAATTTAAATAAATTGTAGGTGATTATGTCTTGGTCAGAATTTATAGCAACGCAACAACAGCAACCTTATTTCAAACAACTTCAGCAGTTTATCGATCATCAAAGTAAAGAGGGTAAAACTATCTATCCTGCAGAAAAAGATCGTTTTAATGCCTTTTCATTAACTGCATTAGATGAAGTTAAAGTCGTTATTTTAGGTCAAGATCCTTATCATGGAGAAGGACAAGCACATGGCTTGAGCTTTTCTGTTCAGCCTGGTGTAAAAATTCCGCCTTCATTACGTAATATTTACAAAGAATTAGTTAGTGATTTGGGATGGAGTGATATGCCAAAAAACGGAGATTTAAGGCATTGGGCTTCGCAAGGAGTTTTGTTATTGAATGCAGTGTTAACCGTTGAAAAAGCGAATGCAGGTAGCCACTCAAAACAAGGTTGGGAGCAATTTACAGATAATGTGATTCAGCATATTAACGACCAAGCAGAAGGAGTTGTTTTTCTATTGTGGGGGAGCTACGCGATTAAAAAATCTAACATGATTAATCAACAGAAACATCATGTATTAACTGCTGTTCATCCTTCCCCTTTATCTGCCTATCGTGGATTTTTTGGCTGTCAGCATTTCTCGAAAACTAATCAATTATTAATTGAGCAAGATAAAACGCCTATTAACTGGTGAATAGGGCGTTTAAATTTTGATCGATTATTTATTGATATGGCGCATAAGTTGACTTAGTAAATGTGTTTATTATCTATTAATACATTCATTAATAGGTGAAGTGACATGATTAATCGTATTCATAAAGATCATATTAATATTATGCAGTTATTAAAGGTGATTGAAAATAAAATCGCCATGTTAAAGATTGATGGCAGTATTGATTATCAATTATTAAAGTCAATTACCGATTATCTTAAAAGTTATGCAGACAAATACCATCACCCCATGGAAGATTTGATCTACGCTTATTATTTAAAATACAGAGTCGTATCAGACCAAGTGGCTAATCGTTTGGAAGAGGACCACCAGCAATTAAGTGACTTAACAACAGAGTTAGACGATATGTTAAATATGATATTGTTGGACGCGATTATCCCTAAAGATATTTTTATAGAGAAGCTTGAAACTTTTGTGAATAAGCAAAAACAACATTTGAGCTATGAAGAGTTATCTATTTTACCAGCGATTCAAGCTAGCTTAACAGAAGATGATTGGGCGCATTTGAGTTTACAATGGAAGCACAAAGAATATGTTGATCCTTTATTTGGTGACAGTATTAGTGATCGCTTTAAAAATTTGTCTGAACATATTTATAGTAATACCGTTAACTAATAAATCTATCCTATTGGCAAAAGAGACTGTAAAAAATTGAGGAACATACTCATTCGTAATATCATTTTATGATGATCGGAACCTATAAATAGTTGTATTTTCCTGATCATCATTAATTTACTTTCCTTTTTCAGAAAAACAGGCACTATGCGCCTCCACTTCATATTACGATAAAAAGAGATCTTTTTATTCTCTCCAATCAAAGACGCAGTGTCGTTAGCTTAATTAAGCCGACAAAACCTTTTAGTTAGCATTATTCATTTATTTAATAAGGGTAGCGAATTGTTAGCGCTAAAAAATGTCAGTCAATTTTCTGAAAGTCATTTCAATGATGACTCTTTATTTGCATTAATCGCAGAGGGGATTGAAAACAAAGGATATACTATTTTACCAGCTGCTTTTCCTGAAACATTAACTGATAAGTTGTTTATTCATCAACAACAGATGGAAGCAGATAAATTTGAAAATGCTGGAATAGGCCGGGGTAACGAGTATCTAAAAAATGAATTTGTGAGGACTGATGCTATTAGTTGGATCACAGGGGAAACGGATGCAGGAAAAGACTGGTTAAATTGGGTGTCAGGTTTACAAAGTTATTTAAACCGTCGTTTATTTTTAGGATTATTCTCATTTGAAAGCCATTTTGCTCATTATAGTCCTGGAGATTATTACAAACGTCATTATGATGCTTTTAAAGGTGAGTCGAATCGTGTTTTATCATTGATTGTCTACTTTAACAGCCATTGGCTTGCAAGTGATGGTGGTGAACTAGTGTTATATCAGAATCAATATGATCAAGTTGGTACAAAAGTGGTTCCTTTGATGGGCACTATCGTCGCTTTTTTAAGTGAAGAGTTTCCACATGAAGTCTTGTCGGCAAATCGTAATCGTTATTCGATTGCAGGTTGGTTTAGAGTAAATACGTCGGTTTCTGTTCGAGTTGATCCACCACGTTAGTGTTATAGCATTGAGGATAATAAGAAGTCAGCGTGTAGACTGACTTCGACATTTATACTAATCCGAATAAATAGATAACATATTTAATGTAATCAAAATTATTAAGCGAACTTAATTAACAAATCAGGTTATGCGAGTTTTTTTAGTTCATCAATGATATCTTGTGGCTCAGAACGAACACGATAATCAACGTCTACAAAACGCCATACTGCTGTACCTGCTTTATCTAATACAAAAGTGGCAGGAATTGGCATAATGTTAGCGTTACCGTTATTAATTTTTTCAATATCTAAATGACGATCAACTTTCATGTGGTCTAATACAAAGTCAGGTACCTTCCAAGCGACACCAAATTGTCCTGCTACATCTGCATTTTGATCCGATAAAACTTCGAAATTCATTTCACTGATTTCATTCTCTGTTAACGAATCATCAGGAACTTCTGGGCTGATTGCGACTAATTGAGCACCTAATTCATGGATTTGCTCTAAACGCGACTGTAAGGCTTTTAATTGTAGGTTACAGTAAGGGCACCAACTACCGCGGTAGAAAGTGACAATAACTGGACCCTTAGCTAATAAGTTGTCTAATGAAACTAGTGTGCCTTGTTGATTTGGTAAAGTAAAACTGGGTGCTTTATCACCTAGCTTCAGTGCATTACTGCCTTCCTTGAATACTTTTGCTTCCTTGATAACGTCATCAATGCCTTTCATAAATTCAGGATTACCTTTACGGCCTGCTGCAATTTTAGCGTCAGTTTGCTCTCTTAATGTTGTCATCTTTTTTCCTAATCATTTGATAGAAGTTGAAGGTAAGTTCTTTTCATTAATATATCGGAAATAAAAAGAACAATCGTTCAACAAACTATCAGGAAGTATTATAAAAAACAACGTTACTATTGTTTGGTTTAAATTATACTCAACCTTTAAATCGCCAAAATAGCCTTGTTATCCAAGGTGTTAACAAGTAAAGGATTACTATGTCATTTGAATCTGCCGTTACATTTTTTATTGCGATTTTTATTTTTGGTATTACACCTGGCCCTGGAGTGTTTGCTATTTTAGCAAAAGCAATGATAAGCGGCCCGAAAAGTTCGATCATGCTCATTTTAGGCATGATATGCAGTGATGTGCTTTATCTTATTTTAGCGTGTTTGGGGTTAGCTACAGTCGCGAATAACTGGTCGGAAGTCTTTATTGCTATTCGTTATGTCGGTGCTGGGTATCTTATTTATCTAGGCTATATGATGCTCAATACATTACCTCAGCCTAAGGATAATATAAAAGTAGAAGGCGTTGTTACAAAGCAATCAGCGCTTTTATCTGGTTTTATTCAAGGTTTTTTGATTTCAATTTCTAATCCGAAAGTTATTCTGTTTTATATTTCATTTTTGCCTACTTTTATTAATTTAAATGTACTGACCTCTACGGATATTTTATTAGTGTCAGTACTCTCTGCATTGGCATTGTTTGCAGGGTTAATGTTGATTGCGATTGGA
Organism: Psychromonas arctica; assembly: GCF_036697365.1. GTDB lineage: Bacteria > Pseudomonadota > Gammaproteobacteria > Enterobacterales > Psychromonadaceae > Psychromonas > Psychromonas arctica_A. Next base: position 149,351 of record NZ_JBAHZA010000003.1, on the reverse strand, counting down.
GCTAGTCGAATGGCGAATTTGCTAAAAACACCTGTTGCCCATCAAAGATTAAACCGTGTTGCAGGGAGTATTATGATACTAGCTGGATTGTATTTAGTATTGAGGTAAGAAAGCAGATCTTAATATCAGATATAAGTGTATTACCAGTCCAATAGACGAGTAATACACTTACTGTCACTATTTCTCCATTAACAGTTTAACCGCCAAACCGATCAGTACTACTCCTGTTAAACGTTCCATCATTAATTGTGTTTTACCACCATCAAAACGTTTCTTAGCAGCGACAATCATACGGCTAATAAAGGCTTGCCAACATAGTGCGATAACAAAGTGAATAGCAGCCATTAGTAAAGATTGCATGAAAGCAGAATACTCTGGGTTAATGAATTGCGGTAAAAATGCGAGATAGAAAATGGCTGTTTTTGGATTTAACGCATTTGACAATAAACCTTCGCGAAAGCTTCTTGTTGCATTAAAACTACCCTGGCTCCCTAACTTTTCAGGATCTTTGGCTGAAGCAAAAAAACTATGGCGTAAGCCTTGTATCCCTAAATACAGAATATACAGGGCACCAATCATCTTCACTGCTTGGAATAATTGCGGTGATTGAGAGAGTAACAAAGAGATACCTACCGCGGATAGGGTGGCATGAAAAAAGAGTCCAAAACATATACCGACATTCGTAACAAACCCATCTTTTTCACCACCTCGAGTGGTATTACGAATGACTAATGCCGTATCGAGTCCAGGTGTTAGAGTTAAGATGGTAATAGCGATCAGAAAAGCTTCAATATGTAAGATTGGCATTGGCAGTCCATTTTATTGTTATTTTAATTATCAAAAAGCTAGCATCCTAAACTAGTAATGCAGCATCCATGTTGAGTTGCCTTTGTTTAAGCATAAATATAGATAATACTAATCCCAATAAATAGCTAATCTATTTTACTTGTTAAAACAGCACTCTTTTTCGTTATAAATTTCGAAAATAGAACAACTATTTACGCATTGAAATGGCCTGTTCTCCAGCTAAAAATTTAGATAACGCATTTTATGTAATCGGTATAACTGGTTTCATATAAGATTTGGTAGGCAACGGTTTAATATAAAACTGAATACTAAACAGGTCAATATAATATAAAAGAGATAATTGAAATGATTTTATAGGGATCGGAGTATGAAGGTAAAAGGCAGATATCCAGTCAGTGAGATAGGATATCTAAATTAAAAAAACTATTAAGGTTATTTTTTATTGATAATAACTTTCCATCCAACTCTCAAGGATTAAGGCAGCTGAAACACTATCAACTTTGCCTTTTTCTAATGCTTTGAATCCACCTCGTTCGAAAATAAATTCTTTAGCGCTCGCTGTCGTCAAACGTTCATCTTGAAATGCTATTTTTACACCGAATCGACCTGATAGGCGGTTACCAAATTTCTTTGCTCTTTGAGTGATAGGTTGCTCTGTACCATCCATATTTAACGGTAAACCAACAATTATTAGGTCTGGTTTCCATTCTTTAATGACATGCTCGACAGTTTCCCAATTAGGGATGCCATCGTTGGCTTTAATCGCTGAGAGAGGTTGTGCTGTAGCAGTGATCATTTGTCCTGTTGCAACACCGATACTTTTGGTACCAAAATCAAACCCAAGTAGGGCATTGGGAGCTTTTGTTTCTATCGTCATTATGCGTGACCTATCTCGCTACTTAATTGTAATGGGTCTACGCCTAATTTTTGTAAGGAGCTAGCCCAGCGTTGTTCTACGGGGGTGTTGAAGATAATGTCATTTTCAAAGTTAATGGTGAGCCACTGGTTTTTGTTCATCTCTTCTTCTAATTGTCCTGAGTCCCAACTCGCATAGCCTAGTGTAACCATATAGTTAGCAGGCTCATTAGCAGTTCCTAAAGACGATAGTACTGCATTTGAGTTCGACATCATCAAGTGTTTATTTAACAGAGTGCTTTGTGATTCGGGATCATTGGTTGGGCTATGTAGTACAAAACCTCTGTCCATATCTAATGGCCCGCCTAAAAAAACTGGTTTTTTAATAGGTGGGGTTGGCTGATGTTCAATACTTTCCGCATTTTTTAATAGCTCTTGTACAGTTAGTTTAACGGGGTAGTTAATAATAAACCCCATTGCACCCAATTCATCGTGCTCACAGAGATAAACGACCGACTGCTTAAAGTAGGGATCAGTTAAAGAAGGCATTGCAATCAGAAAATGGTTTTTTAAAGAGGCAACAATCTCTGTTTGTGCATTTTCATCGGTAAGTTTCATATCCGCATCAACTGCGGATGCTTCTAGTACAGACTCAACCTCTGGGTCGGCAAAAGGGGATTTTGTTTTATCGATAGTCATATGCTTCTCCACGAATTTTGAATACATTGACAATATTCTGAATAATTAGAATATAACAATGTATTCAAATTGATAGGGGGTTACGGCAATTTAAACGCCTTTTACTCGCTTCTCAATGGCATCCATTAATTTACCGCTAATATTAGTACCATAAGCGTTATCAATCTCTTGGATACAAGTTGGACTTGTCACATTAATTTCAGTGACTTTATCGCCGATAACATCTAAACCAACAAAGATTAACCCTTTTTCTTTTAATTTAGGACCGATCGTATTTGCAATATGCCAGTCTGATTCAGATAACGGTTGTGCAACACCTCGACCACCAGCAGCTAAATTACCACGTGTTTCACCTTTTGCTGGAATACGTGCTAATGAGTAAGGCATCGGCTCACCATCAACGATCAGAATGCGCTTATCACCTTCTTTAATTTCAGGAATAAATGCTTGAGCCATACAGTAACGTTGTTGATGTTCAGTTAGGGTTTCAATGATCACACCTACATTGCTATCATTTTCTTTAATACGGAAAATAGATGCGCCGCCCATGCCGTCTAATGGTTTCAAAATAACGTCTTTGTGTTTAGCATGGAATTCACGAATTTTTTCAGCACTACGTGTCACTAAAGTAATTGGAGTGAATTCGCTAAACCAAGCAGTGAACAGCTTTTCATTTGCATCACGAAGGCTTTGTGGTTTATTAACAATTAAACAACCCTCATCTTCAGCACGTTCTAATAGGTAAGTAGCATAGATATATTCTGTATCAAAGGGCGGATCTTTACGCATTAATACTGCGTCTAAATCAGATAATGGATGCGTTACTGATTCTTCTAATTGATAAAAATCACCTTCTTTACGTTGCACAGTTAACTTTTTACTAGTTGCAAAACAACGACCATTTTCTAAGTGCAAGTCTTTCATTTCTAAATAGTATAATTCCCAACCACGAGATTGAGCTTCTAATAACATCGCAAAACTTGAGTCTTTTTTAATATTAACGTCAGCGATGGGATCCATCACGATACCAATTTTAATGGTCATATAATTTCCTATTGATAATAAATTAAGCTAAATCGCCAAAGCGACACTGTAATGCTGTAATGGCAGTTAATGCCGCTGTTTCTGTGCGTAAAACGCGTGGTCCTAATAATGTTTCTGTAAATGCTAAGGTTTCAGTCAGGGTAATTTCTTCATCGCTAAATCCACCCTCTGGTCCAATAAGTAAACGCACATGCTGGATATCATCGGGTAAAGTATTCATTGAATATTTAGCACGTGGGTGCAGTGTTAATTTACAGCAATCCACAGCCTCTTCGCTCCATTCTGTTAAGGAGATAACAGGATGAATAGTAGGGACGATATTTCTACCTGATTGTTCACAAGCTGCAATGGCGATTTTTTGCCACTGTTGCTGTTTTTTAGCCATGCGTTCAGCATTTAATTTAACACCACAACGTTCACTGATTAATGGTGTTATTTCGTTAACGCCTAACTCTACTGCTTTTTGTACCACAAATTCCATTCTGTCACCACGTGAGATAACTTGTCCTAAGTGTAAATACAGTGGGCTTTCATTATCAGTTGCTTGGAATGTATTTATGTGAGCTTTACAACTACGTTTTTGTACCTCAGAAAGGTGTGCTGAAAACTGCCCGCCTTGACCGTTAAATAAAGTAATTTGATCGTCTGGGTTAAGACGTAAAACACGAATATGTTGAGCTGCATCATCAGAGAGAGTGATGGTGCTGTTTTCTGCTAACGGTTGTGGTTCATAAAAACGAGGGTTACGCATAATCAGTCTTTTGTGTTGTAAATATTAACTAGTATAGCGCGAAAACTTTCTATGTCGCTATCGATGAAAGGTCAATTATTCCTATTCAATACAAGCTTTTAGTTTATTCGTTGATTTTTAGCACAATCAACTTTGAGTGCTTGCTTTTTATCTACTTTCCTTAATACCAATTGATGGCAAGATATGGGATACTTTTCTCTTTTATTTTCTGTGTAAAGTCTGGGAACTTGATATGTCTAACTCTAAGTTAAAAAGTATTACCACTGATCCAAAACGTGGCGTTTATTTCATTGGGACCACACCTCCAAAAAAAGATACTGATTTAGAGCTGGTTTCTGGCATTGCTGATAAGTTACTTGGCCGTTTAGATGAGATCGAATACGATGGTTTAATCGTATATGATATTCAGGATGAGACGTCCCGTACCGATAAACCGCGTCCATTTCCTTTTAAATATACTCATGATTCACGTTTATATTCAAAGTTATTGCACGATAAGGTAAATAAACCTGTGATCACTTACAAGAGTGTATCGCAACGAGATGCCGCTGACTTCTCTGCATGGTTATCGGATGCTTGGCATCAATTTTCTGTACGTGATTTAGTGTTAGTGGGTTCGCCATCTTCAGAAGGGGATATTAAATTATCTTTGAATGATGCTTACAAAACACTTGCTGATCACCCTCAAGACTTTTACTTAGGTGGAGTAACTATTGCAGAGCGCCATGTAGCAAAAGGCAATGAACATATTCGTTTGCGTAATAAGCAAGAGCAAGGTTGTGAGTATTTTATTACACAAGCGGTATACAACGCGCAAGCCACTATTGATTTATTAACGCGTTATGCGAGTGAATGTAAGCAGCAGGGCGTTCAACCCAAACGTGTTATTTTGACTTTTTCTCCTTGTGGTAGCGCTAAAACGTTAGAGTTTATCGAATGGTTAGGTATCTCTGTACCTGAAGCGACATCACTGCGCATTCTTGAGTCGGATAATCCACTAAAAGAGTCGTTACAAATTAGCCGTAATAATTTTGAGCAAATATTGCAGGCAGTATTACCTTTTAATATCCCGCTTGGTTTAAACATAGAAAGTTTAACTAATCGCAAAGAAGAGATAGATGCTGCTATATTACTATTCAAACTTCTTAAAGCCACGTTGGATCTAAAACTGGCTGAATCTCAACTATAGGTCGAGTACACCATGAGCTTGTCGAAGGAAGCACAAACGGAATTGACACGGGTAGCCGTGTTTGCAGGACAAATTTTACATCAACATGGCGCAGAAAGCCGCTTAATTGAACAAACCACACAGCGTATTGGTTTAGCATTAGGTGCCGATAATATAGAGTTATCAGTGAGCCCTGATGCGATTGTTATTACTAGTTTATCAGACGGCCATTGTGTGACGACGACAAGACGCTGCTTTGACCGTGGTATCAATATGCAAATGGTTTGTGAAGTACAACGTATTTGTGTCATGGCTGAAAAGCAGTTGTTAGATGTGAAAGATGTAAAAAAACGTTTAAAGCGTTTAATTCCGTTTAAACATAATCGCTGGCTGGTGGTGTTAATGATTGGTTTTTCATGTGCTAGCTTTAGCCACTTTTTCGGCGGTGACCGTGCCGCTTACTGGGTTACTTTTGTCGCCGCTGCTGTGGCTATGATCCTCCGTCAAGAGCTAGCTCATAGACATCACAACCCCTTTGTTAACTTTGCCGCTGCAGCCTTTGCGGCAACCACCATTACCAGTTTTGGTGTGATTTTTGAAGCAGGTGAGAACCCTCAAATTGCAATGGCTGCCAGCGTTTTACTTTTGGTGCCCGGTTTTCCATTAATTAACTCCGTGTCGGATATGCTTAAAGGCCATATAAATATGGGCATAGCCCGTTGGGTATTTGCGACACTCTTAGCTATTAGTGTATCGATTGGTATTGTTGCTTCGATGACGCTAGTGGGTGTGTCAGGGTGGACTAGCTAATGATTGAATTACTTTATCTATTATTAGAAGATGCATGGTTTGCTTGGATACCTGCAGTCGGTTTTGCAATGGTGTTTAATGTGCCGCGCCATATGTTAATTTACTGTGCTATCGGTGGTGCTTTAACCCATAGTTCACGCTTCTTATTAATGCAGTATGGCATGCCAATTGAGTGGGCGACCTTTATTGTTTCGGCTAATATGGGGTTTTTAGGTCTGTATTGGTCACGTAAACACCTGATTCCAAGGCCAGTATTTACTGTTGCTTCAGTGATTCCAATGATTCCAGGCAGCTATGCCTTTACGGCAATGATTGCTTTGGTGGAAATCAATACCACGGGATACAGTTTAGAGTTAATGCAATTGGTGATGGAGAATGGCTTACGTACCTTATTTATCTTAACTGCGTTAAGTTTTGGGTTGGCATTACCGTCTATTCTTATCTATCGCGGACGACCTATTGTTTAATCTAAGCCTGCCTATAGATTAGGCTAGATTGGTGTTAATAATACTGTACACTGTCGGCAAAATGCGTGGTCGGTAAATAATGTTCCCGTACATATGCGTAACAGATTAAGTATTAATAAAGAATAAAATTACAAAGGTTAAATATGTCAGATAAGTTCTTCTTCAAAGGTAAAAAAGAGAAAAAGCCAAAACATTCAAGTTATGGTTTTAATACAAAACGTGCTGTAAAAGCGGGAACTGAAGAGTTACCTTTGCAGGTTGTAGTAAATAGTGAAGCTCGCAGTGAAGAGATTCAAGCTTTAGCTGAACAACATGAGTTAGTTGTGGCGGTAACTGTAGATGCAGAACAAGCAGAAAATACGACAGAATTAGATGTATTAATTAATAAACCTGTGACTACGCGTTTTGAGAAAAAACCTGCACGTAATGAACCGTGTATTTGTGGTAGTGGTAAAAAATATAAAAAGTGCTGTGGTGCATAACCATAACGCATTAACACTCAACTTAAATAAAAAAACGAGCTCCTAGAAGCTCGTTTTTTGTTTTTACAATTAGTTATTAAAGAGCCTTAACCTTGCTCTAATAAACGTCTTAAGTCGATTAGTGCTGCATTTGCTCGTGAAACATAGTTAGCCATTACTAATGAATGGTTCGCTAGAAAGCCAAAGCCACTACCGTTTAGCACCATTGGGCTCCATACTGCTTGTTGAGTACCTTCTAAGTCACGGATAATCTGTTTTAAACTGACGGCTGCATTTTTCTTTTCTAGTACATCTGCAAAATCAACTTGCACTGCTTTTAGGAAATGTAAAATAGCCCAAGTTGAACCGCGACTTTCATAAAATACATTATCAATTTTAAACCAGCTAGTTTGTATTTTTAATTGGTCAGAGGTTCTTGTTGATTGCTTCGCTGTGGTATCGCCTGCTAGGTTCGTATCAAAAATATCATTACCAACGCTTGCGCTTAAGTTTTGTGATATAGAGCCTAAGCGTTTTTCTATTTCACGTAACCAATCACCTAGGTTGTCGGCGCGAGTATAAAACTGTGCTTCAGTTTCATCCTCAGCACTTAAACGACTACGGTAGCGTTTAAAAGCTTTAATCGCTCCTTTATATTCATTCTCTGCACTCGGTAATACCCAGCTTTTATAAGAGATATTGACTTTGTTTTGTGCTGTCTCGAGATCTTTATCACCTGTTGATTGAGATTGTGAACGGCTAAAGTCTAATCGCATTACTAATGCTAAATCACGAACTTGCTCTAATACACCATATTCAAAGGCTGGCATATTATCCATCAACAAACCGGGAGGCGTTACGTCATTTGATAGTAATCCACCAGGCTTATTCACTAACCATTCAGTCATATCAATTAGGGTAGTGACGGTAGCGTAACCAGGCACCATTTCAACATTTTCTTCTTGCGCTGCTTCTTGAACTCGTGATTTCACGTTATAAGACGATGGCATCCAGCCCCACCAAATTGACAGTATCCAGGAGACAAATATAACGATGATTAAAAAGGGGATTGCAATTTTCTTTAGCGAAGTAAGCATTATGGGCTTCCTATTTCAGTGTTGACTATATTATGACTGTAGCATAATCAGGCTAAGAATTATCCTTTGCAGAAATTATTAACCTCAATACTGATTAAGAAAAGCGAGTTAACACAGTTATTTACATAGATGACTGTAAAAATGATTGAGTCGTCATCAGTTATTGCTTAAATAACTAACCTTAAACTAGGAATCACTGTCAGTATTGTCCAGTAAATACTCTAACTATTTAATTTTAGATAACGTTTCGCTTTCGTATATCAGAAGTTAGGCTAATTAATAGATGAATTCTAAAACTTAATTGTTAAACTTACACCATACAGATTATTTATATATTCACTTTACATTTGGGCTCCACATGAAAATTTCAATGATAGTAGCAATGGCTGAAGATCGCGTAATTGGTCTAGACAACGATATGCCTTGGCATTTGCCTGCGGATTTACAACACTTTAAAAAAACTACCTTAGGCAAGCCTGTCATCATGGGCAGGAAAACCTATGACTCAATTGGTAGAGCTTTACCTGGGCGTTTAAATATTGTGGTATCAAGAGATAAAGATTTAGCTATTGAAGGTGTTACTTGTGTAACTACTGTAGAGCAAGCGATTGCCGCCGCCGAAGGCGTTGATGAAGTGATGATTATTGGTGGTGCAACCATTTACGAGCACTTTTTAGCATCTGCTAATCGTTTATATTTGACTTTAATTGATTTAAAAACTCAAGGTGATACTTATTTTCCTAACTATCAAGCTCAGGGGGAATGGAAAAAGGTCAGTAGTGAACATTATAGTGCTGACGAAAAAAATGGGTATAACTTAGAGTTTGTCACTTTAGATAGAATTTAAGGTAAGCACAAATAAGCTTACTTTAAATAGGTTTAGCTAAATAGCCTTTCTGGGCTTAACCGTAAGCAGGGCAAGATAGAGAGAACATTTTTTTATCTTGCCAACGTATCATAGATAAACTGTTTCCCCATACACACCCCGTGTCTAGTGGATAAATATCTGGTTGTTGAGTTTTACCTAATAAAGCGGCCCAGTGACCAAATAGAATCGGTCTTTTGTGATCACGCGGAGTAATGTCAAACCAAGGTTTTAATTGATTGTCTTGCACTTCACTAGGCGAGCGCTTGTTTTTAAACTCTAACTCACCATCAATAGTACAGTAGCGCATACGAGTAAATACATTGACAATAAAGCGCATTCTCTCGATACCTTGCAGTGCATCGTTCCAACGTGTTGGATGATTGCCGTACATATCTCTCAACATGGTTTTATAATTATCGCCGTGTAATTGCGCTTCTACTTCTTTGGCTAATTTTTTAGCTTTTTTAATGGTCCAAGCAGGTAATACACCAGCATGGACCATGATAAATTTATGCTCAGGGTGTTGCAGTAAAAGTGGTTGCATTCTTAGCCAAGTGAGTAATTCTTGGCTATCATTTGCAGTTGCGATTTCTGCGGTTTTATCTTTTTCTTTAAACGGGTGAATACCTAGTGAAGTCGCTAACAGGTGTAAATCGTGATTCCCAAGAATGACTTTCGCACCTATTTTTTTTATGTAACGTAGTGTTTCCAGTGATTTAGGACCTCTCGCCACTAAATCACCCGTTACCCATAGCTCATCTTGTTGAGTATCAAATTCTGCTAAGTCAAGTAACTGGCGTAATTCTTCGTAACAGCCTTGAATATCACCAACTATATAGGTTGCCATAAGTAATTAATCTTGTTCGCGATCAAAAACGTAGTTAGCAACTCGAACATACTCTTCAACTGAGATATTTTCTGCGCGACTACCAATATTGATATCTAAGCTAGTTAGTTCTTCAGCAGTTAATATTTCACGCCAGCCATTTCGCACTGTCTTACGACGTTGGTTAAAGGCCATTGAGCATACTTGGTTTAATACTTTGATACTTTTAGCAATAAATGGTGGTGTGTCGTAAGGCTCTAAACGTACTACTGCAGAGTCTACTTTTGGCGCAGGTTTAAACGCTGTTGGTGGAACTTCTAGTACTGGAATAACATTACAGTAGTATTGTGCCATAACACTCAGACGTCCATACGCTTTACAATCAGGACCTGCACATAAACGATTTACAACTTCTTTTTGTAGCATGAAGTGCATATCAGAGATTCTGTCTGCAAATTCAAATAAGTGGAACATGAGTGGTGTAGATATATTGTAAGGTAAGTTACCAAATACACGTAGTTGCTTGTTACCTTGTGCTAATTGACCAAAATCGAAACGCATTGCGTCGGCTTGGGTAATCTTCAATTTATCACGTAGGGTTGGATGCTCTTCTAAACGAGCCGCTAAATCACGGTCTAATTCGACTACGTTTAAGCAATTTACTTTGCGAGCTACGGGCTCTGTTAAAGCACCTAAACCAGGGCCAATCTCTACAATATTGTCTTCTGCCTGTGGTGCGATAGCCGCAACAATCGAATCGATGATGTAATCATCATGTAAGAAGTTTTGTCCAAAACGTTTACGGGCAGTATGGCCTAGGTGGGTTTTATCATTCATTTTTTAGTTAACCTTGTTGATGTTACTTTGGACCATGGTAATTGCTTCATTGACGGCGCATATTAAACTACCAGAGTCCGCTTTTCCTGTTCCTGCTAAATCTAATGCAGTGCCGTGATCAACCGAGGTGCGGATGAAAGGCAGGCCTAGTGTAATGTTTACTGATTGGCCAAAGCCTTTGTATTTAAGTACTGGTAGACCTTGGTCATGGTACATGGCTAATACGGCATCAGCATTTTGTAAGTATTTTTCTTGAAAGAGGGTATCGGCTGGAAGTGGCCCCACTAAATTAATGCCCTTTGCTCTAATATTATCTAAAGCGGGTTCAATAACTTCAATCTCTTCTCTTCCCATATGTCCACCTTCACCAGCGTGAGGGTTTAATCCACAGACATAGATAGTAGGGGTTTGTATTGCGTATTTGTTCTTTAACTCTGCGTTTAAGATGCTGATAATATTATCGAGCAATGGTTCGGTAATAGCTGCTGGCACCGCTGATAAAGGCAGGTGAGTGGTTGCAAGTGCAACGCGTAAGCCAGTTGTAGCTAACATCATGACAACTAAATCCACATCCGCTTGTTCAGCAAAAAACTCGGTATGACCACTAAATGCGACACCTGCATCATTAATAATGCCTTTATGCACTGGCGCAGTGACTACCGCAGCAAATTCACCACTTAAACATCCTTGACTGGCAAAGCGTAAAGTATCTAATACGTAGGCGCCATTAGCCACATCTAACTGACCCGCAACGACATCAGCAGGCGCTGCTATATGTGCCACAGTTAGTTGACCAATGTTAGGTGTTACTTGTTGACCATCACCTTGGTATTCAATAAAGCTAATCTGTTTGTTAAGTAATTCTGCACGTGACTTTAATACATTTAAATCAGCACAAATTACTAATTCTACAGGCCATATTTGGTCCGCAAGTTGTAGAATTAAATCAGGTCCAATACCGCTAGGTTCACCAGCGGTAACTACGATACGAGGTAACATATTTACTCCTCGATAATGTATTCAGGATTGGTGATTTTAATATAAGCCTCTTGGCGCAATTCATTTAACCAGGCGTAAGCCTCAGCAGGGAAGCGTTGTCTGTAAATTAAGTTATAGGCTTTTTGTTTGGTAGCACTTTCAGTGGTGTCAGACTCTCGCTTATCTAACACTTGCAGAATATGCCAGCCATGTGTAGTTTGAAAAGGTTGGCTAATTTCACCTATCTCTTGAGTTTGTGCAATATCTCGGAACTCAGGTACATAAACATTTGGATCAGCCCAACCTAAATCACCACCTCTTACAGCTGAGCTTGGGTCTTGTGAATATTGTTTCGCTAATTCTTCAAAGGTTTTTGTTCCATCTAAGATTTGCTGGCGTAATTTTGCTAATAAAGCTTGGGTTTTTTCTTCGCTTAAAATAATGCTTGGTTTAATTAAAATATGACGTGACTTAACCTCTTCAGTCATAATATTTTGGCCACCTTTTTTATCCAATACTTTGATGATATGAACACCTAATCTTGTATGGAAAGGACCTACTACTTCACCTTTGGTGTTAGTTTCTGAAAGTTGTTCAGCAAAAAGGCTCGGTATATCGTCTAACTTTCTCCAACCCCAATCACCGCCATCTCCAGCTTTTGGACCTTCTGAGTTAGCCACTGCAAGTGTTTGAATGTTTGCTCCATTTTTTATTTGTTCTGCTAATTTTTCTGCTTTTTTATCAGTTGTTAGTTTTTCTTCAGGTGATGCATCTTCAGCTACTTTTAATAATATATGTGCGAAACGCAATTCTGTTTTTTCTTCGCCAGCTTGTTTAATACGGTTAATTACTTGTTCTACTTCTTGATCGGAAATGCTAATGCGGCGACGTACTTGTATTTGGCGCACTTCATTAATAGTTAATTCGTCACGAATATTACCTACAAATGCTTTGTAATTGATGCCTGAAGACGCAAGTTCTTCACGTAAACCAGAAACTGTTGTACCACGATTTTTTGCTATTTCTGCAATGGTTTGATCAACTTGAGAATCATTGATGCGCAGACCAATGCGCTCTGCAATTTGAAGTTGTAGGCGATCACTGATTAATTTATCCAATACTTGTTTATCTAAGTTTTTGGGATCAGGTAGGCTTTGTCCACTCTCCTGGTAACGTTTTGTTAAATCACGTTTCATGCTAATCATATCGCTGGTGAGTATTAACTCATTATTAACCACGGCTTCGATCTTATCGACTTCTATTTCTGCTGCATTCGCGAATGGCGATAATGTGCTTACTACAATAAGAGCACTTAAAATTCGTTTTGATAAATTCATTTTCTACCTATTACTTTAAATAAAATGGACGGCCATAGTCGAATAGACCATCATCAGCACCAGAAGTGCCAACGCCACCTAAACCTTTTAATTCTAATGTTAAACTAACACTTCTTTCTGTTTCAATATCATCATCGTAACTGTTCTCGTCACCATAATAAGAAAGTAAATGTTGATCATACGTTAAACCAATTGCCCAGCAACATGACTGATATTTAACACCGATAATACTTTCAAAACTATTGTCATAGTCGACATTGTAGTAATAACTCGCAAATGTTGACCATTGAGTGTTTAGAGACCAGTTTACTTTTGTCCCCACTTGATTAACGATTTCATCCCAGTCTGCATCTTGGTCATCTTTGTAATAACGGTAACTTAGTTGCATATAGTTGTCGCCAACCCAGCGTTTTTCGAAAGTAGTATTAGCTCGTCGGATAAAGTTTTGATCACTATTCCACTCGATACCAGCATGGTAAAAGTAGTCATTTTCAAAGTTAACATCTAGCTCTGCTACTATCGATGATTTATTTAGTTCAGTATCATCATCGTCGTCATCGTCACTTGGTAACACGGTGCGTGATTGTGAAAAGTAGTAGTTTTGGCCCACTGCAAAGCGTAATTTCTCTTTACCTTGTGCGTTTAAGAAGCTTGTTGAAACACCAAAAGTAAGTTGATCTGCTTCTGCAATACGGTCATATCCTGAATAACGGTTATCACGGAACAGACCGTAGTAATCTTGTTGAAGAGTGGTCGTATCGTATAAACCAATACCAGATTGATCTTGGTAAGGCACATATAAGTACTGAAGTTGAGGTACTAATGTCTGGCGGTAATCATCGCCAAACCAAGTTAAGTCACGCTCTAAGTTAATACCTGAGTTAATTTTGAAAGAAGGCAGGTTACGCACTTCATTTTCTTCTAAATCGTCATACCAGTCATACTTGGTTGCGTTATCTAAATCTTGTTCGTAGTAACTCAACATATATTTCAGTTCAGTGTTAACAAACATTGAATCATAGTATAAAGGTAAAGATATTTTAGGCTCTACATGTACACGCGTACCTGTGTATACGTCATCGTCATCATGAGTAAATCGGGTAACTTCAGAATACAAATCAAACTGTAAGCTTTTCCAGTTCAGTGGTTTGTGCGCATTGAAAGCAAGTTTAGGTAACACAATATGTGAAGAATCATCGTCATCATCACTTTCTAGTACTTGGAAATTTCTTACTTCTAATTCACTATTCCAGTTGTTTTCTGTGTAACTTAATTGCGCGGTTTGTAATAATTGGTTATCACTACGTGTACCGTAATCAGTACTGATATCACTGAAGTAATATTCATCACTAACTTTGTTGTAGTCAGCCTCAAAGCCCCAGTTTTGTCCAAAGTCAACGGAGTGATCAAGATGCACTAAATAACGGTCACCAATGTCATTACCATCGTCATCTTTACGAATACGGTCATCGGAGAGGTATTCAAGCTGAGCAGTCCCTGAACCAATCCCAAACAGGTAACGATATTCAGCGGCGACTAACATGCCACGATTTTGCATATAAGTAGGAGTGATTGTTGCATCTTGATTAGGTGCAATATTGATATATATAGGCTGCTTGTAGGTTAACCCATTAACCGACGAGTATTCATAAGTAGGGAATAAAATACCTGTTTTACGCGTATCAGATAATGGGTAACTGATATAAGGGAAATAGAAAACCGGCACATCTTTAATTCTTAGTACGGCGTTCCAAGCGGTGCCCATATCTTCTTCTTGGTCGATATATAACGTTGAGGCATCTAAGCTCCAGGTAATATCGTTAGGTGGACAAGCAGTGTAATTTGATGACTTTAGTTCGTAAAAGCCTTTGCCGTTATCATGTACCTCATCTGCACTACCGCGGCCGCCTTGGCCATGGAATTGGAATTCTGTTTGGAATATTGAAGACTCATCGGTTTTAAAGTTGGTATCAATCTGGTCAGCTAATAAAGTTACCTGCCCATCCACGTAGCGAGCATTACCTATCGCATTAGCCTGAGCTGTGTTGCGATTATAAACTAATTTATCTGTATTCAGACTTTTGTCACCTTGAACTAGGTTCACATCGCCTTGATAGATAATTTCACCATCGAGTCCTTTAAGTGAATCTGCATCAACACTTACAGGAATTTGAGTACTGTCTAAGTTGCTAGTACGTGTTGTAATACGAGGAACCTGCTGATAACACTGTTGGAAAAAAAGCTCTTGCTCATTAAGCTCAGGGTTTTCTGAACTTTCTGAGCCATTATCTGTATTATTTACATGGTCTTTTAACTCACTATTATCAACTTCCTGTGCTATTGCACTTGCAATGGGGGAGATTATAAACAATAAAGGTAGTAGTTTTAGCATGGATAACTCACAACAAGTGCTTAGAAGAATAATAATAAACGCTAAGCAGAAACAATAATATGGCGTATATAATAGAGTAAACTGATGCTTGCTCCAATCTTTGATTGATTAATACGTGTGTATTTTTGTTATTTAGTACAAATAATTGGCAAATCGTTTCAGAGTTAGTCAAAATAATAAACAGATTGAATTTTTTCTTAATTTATAGGTAATTATTAGTTATGCGCATATGGGGCAAATTATTAGGTGGTCTTTTTGGATTTATGTTCGGACATTTCTTAGGTCTGATCTTAGGTGTGTGGTTGGGCCATCGTTTTGATGTTGCTGTGGGACGTAACTTTAATATGCAAGATGGTATTTTAGGCGGTCGTGGAAATAGCGCAGAAAAACAAAAGCTATTCTTTGTTACTGCTTTTTCAGTAATGGGACATGTTGCAAAATCTAAAGGTCAGGTTACACAAACGGATATCCAAGTAGCAAACGCTTACATGGATCAAATGAACTTGCATGGTGAAGCCCGTACCCAAGCACAAACTGCGTTTACTGAAGGTAAAAGCGCTGATTTTGCTTTAGTGGATAGATTACAAGAGTTTAAACGTGGTCTGCATGGTGAGCGTAACGTATTACAAATGTTTTTGGCAATCCAAGTACAAGTTGCATGTTCTGATGGTGAAATTGACCAAAATGAACAAGCAATTTTATACACTATTGCTGAAACGTTAGGCTTTTCTCGTTTTGAATTAGATAGATTAATTCAAATGATTCAAGGTCAACAACATTTCCATCGTGGTAGCCAAGGTGGGCAACAATACAATAAGGCTGAATCAGAAGCTGATGCGTATAAGGTCTTAGGCGTAGAAAGCAGTGCTACAGATAAAGAAGTGAAGCGAGCTTACCGTAAATTGATGAGTCAAAATCATCCCGATAAATTGGCGTCAAAAGGTCTACCTGAAGAGATGATGGAGCTTGCTAAAGAAAAGGCACAGGATATTCAAAAAGCTTATGAAGTCCTACGTACTAGCCGCGGTTTCAAATAACAGTGTGTTTAAATAAACGTGGTTTTAAATAAATAATGTACTCGGTAATTAAGCGTTATAGCTTACAATTGGTCTTCACTTTTAGTTTACTGATTGGTTTGCAATTACCGAGTTTTTTACATCAATATGAAACACGTTTACAAGGACATTTTACTGAAGCTCAAGCTCAGCTTGCTAAATTTCAGTCATTAGCAGATTTGTACTTTGAAGGTAATTTAACCGCACTTATTCAACAGCACCTCAATAGTAATGAAAATGTGTTTCGAGATGAGGCCAAAGTCATTTCTGCTAATTATCAACGGGTAAAAACATTACAAATACAAATTGATCAACTGCAACAACCTTTATGGCATCGATTGTTGAACTTAATACAACACGTCAATTCACCGATTGTTAAGCAAACCTGGCAAAACTATCAAGCAAATATTGTACTGAATCAACAGGCTATAGTTGTTGGGGTGAGTGTTGCAATTATATTAATGGTTATTCTAGAAATAATGTTAGGCCTGTTTAAATACGCTATTTCATATGTTTTTCGTCGCTTTAACGTCACACTTAACTAATTACTCATACAGGCTTCTGGGTTAAAGTTTATCAATAAATTTTTCTTGATAAACAATTTGTCTTTCACTGTTTATCACTAACAGTATTACCTAATCAATAAGCTAACTCTCTGATTTTATATTATTTTTGGCTTCAGTTAACCAGAACAGAAATGATTTATTATCAAGCTTCTCTAAATAGTTATTGCTTATGGCATTTTAGTTTTGCATCTATTGCGTGGCTTCTCTATTATTAGCACTTTATTATTTCTAATAGACTTTTAAATCGGAGCTTAAATCATGTCTACTTTCTCTCTTGCATTTGGTACTGCTACTAAAAACCGCGATCAAAAAATTATCGAAGCGTTTTTCCCAAATCCTATTTTAAACCCAAATGAAGATTTAGTGGCAACGATTGCTGCTATCGTTGGTTACCAAGGTGGCAACCAAGTTATCGAAATTGATCGTTCTCTAACAGAACAATTAGCAGCTGCCTTCAATGGCGAAAATGATTCAGATAATGCTGACTTTGCTGTGGCGGCTGCAAAGTCAAAACAGACTTTAGTATTAGTTATTTTAGCAACAGACGAAGCGCCACAAAGCGTTGCAGAAGGTTACTTAAAATTACAACTTATTTCACATCGTTTAGTTAAACCACATGGTGTTGTATTAGATGGTATCTTTGGTCTACTTCATAACATCGCTTGGACTAATAAAGGCGCTATCGATCTTCCTGAACTAAAAGATCGTCAAATTGAAGCTCGACTAAAAGGTAAAACTATCATTGTAGATTGCGTAGATAAATTCCCTAAAATGGTTGATTACGTAGTACCTGCAGGCGTTCGTATTGCAGATACATCACGTGTACGTTTAGGTGCGCACGTTGGTGAAGGTACAACGGTAATGCACGAAGGTTTCATTAACTTCAACGCAGGCACTTCGGGTGTTAGCATGGTAGAAGGCCGTATCTCTGCTGGCGTAATGGTTGGTGAAGGTAGTGACATCGGTGGTGGTGCTTCAATCATGGGTACTTTATCTGGCGGTGGTAAAATGGTTGTTGCGATTGGTGAAAATAGCTTATTAGGCGCAAATGCTGGTTTAGGCTTCCCAATGGGTAACCGTTGTACAATTGAATCAGGTCTTTACGTAACAGCAGGATCTAAAGTTAAAATGTTAGATAATGAAGGTAATGATGCTGGTTTTGTTAAAGCACGTGACCTAGCGAATAAAGATGATTTATTGTTCCGTCGTAACTCGATCACAGGTCAAATCGAGTGCTTGGCTAACAAGAGTGCCGTTGAACTAAACAGCATGCTGCATTCAAACTAAATAAATATTATTTAGTGCTAGGGCTATCTTCGGGTAGCCTTTTTTATAACTGAAGAAATAATTACTATTATTCCAATCACAATAAATAGATTAATCTATTTTGTTTGTTAAAACGCTCCATTTTCTCGTATTAATCTCCTCCGTAATCTTCTGATTTTATTTTGAGATGCATTTGCTTAGTATTTTTAACTTAGCCTATATATAGTACAAAAGAGGTAGTTTGGTTTATTTGTGCCTATACTCATCTTTGTACTGATGAAGTAGAGTGTCAAATGGAAAATAAGAAGAGGAAATTTAATGGATAAGACTCACTATAATGCATCACTTACGCTGAAGTTATATGCACTTGCCGCTATTTTATTTGGTAGCTATGGCGGTAAAGTTTGCCCTTTCTTAGCCACATTAACCTTTACCGAAGTATTTGTTCATGTTGCACTGATGTTTACCAGCCTTTTTTTAGTACGCCACTTTTTATTAGCAGATCACTATTTAAATAAAAGTAACCAGCAAATTAAATTAGACACTTGGTGTTTTTTCATTGCCAGTATTCCTTTAACGCTTGTTTACAATATTTTTTATGACTTTGGTTTAGATAGTAATGCCAAAGTCTTATTTGGAATGGCCTTATTTGGTTTTTTCACTGGTTGTATTTTGCAACTCTCTGCCAAATTAGCTCATATGAATGAGATGCAAGAAAAGGGAGATTTCAGCTATCAATTATTAGGCAACCGAACTTCGATAGTTAACCAAATGATTGCTTTAGTTGTATTTCTATTACTTATTTTAACTGGTGCGTTAACTATGGTTGCCGTGAAAGATATCTTCTGGCTAAAGCATAATCCCGAGTTAGTGGCAGATGGCAGTGGACAAATTAGTGTCATTAAAGAGTTACTATTTATTGCTGCTATTGTCACTGGGTATGCGATAGCTGTAATGCGTTTATGGGCTAAAGTCATTAGACAGGTTTTATTAAGTCAAGAAAGTGCATTATCCAACGTTAAACAGGGGAAACTTGATACACGTTTACCTGTATTTGGTTTTGACGAGTTTGGTTCCACAGCTTCTCTCACTAACTCGATGTTAGATAGTTTACAGTTTGCTCAAAATGAAGTGCAAACAACTCGTGATGTTGCCATTGTCAGCTTATCAGCCTTAGCTGAATCACGCGATAATGAAACAGGTGCGCATATTTTACGCACGCAAGAGTACGTAAAAGTATTGGCTAAAAATTTAAGTTTAACTGAAAAATACAGGGAATTATTAACACCTAATTATATTGATTTATTATATAAATCTGCTCCTTTACATGATGTTGGTAAGGTTGGTATACCGGATAAAATTTTACTCAAACCAGGTAAATTAACAGATGAGGAATTTGTGATCATGAAAGGACATGCGCAAATTGGTGCTGATGCATTATCTATTGCAGAGAAACAATTAGGAAGTAGCTCCTTTTTAGAGATCGCAAAAGAGATAGCCCTAACGCATCATGAAAAATGGGATGGCTCAGGTTATCCTAACCAGCTTAAAGGTGAAAATATTCCTCTATCAGGTCGATTAATGGCTTTAGCTGATGTGTATGATGCATTAATTTGTAAGCGAGTATACAAGCCTGCTTTTTCCCATGATAAAGCAAAGGGCATTATTTTAGAGGGGCAGGGTACACATTTCGATCCAGCTGTTATTGCGGCTTTTTTAGCGGTAGAAGACCAATTTATAGAAATTGCTGCACAGTTCCAAGATAGTAGTGACCAGTTAGCTGCTTAAAAAAAAGACCTATCAGTTTTACTGACAGGTCTTTCTTATAACTAAGATTGAACAAACTAAATTTAATCGATCTTATAATTACTTTACATACTGCTTATTTACACGGCGTGATATACCACAAAGTAAAGTATAGCCAATGGTATCAGCACATTGTGCAATCTCATTAACTGGAATGTTATCTCCCCAAAACTCTACTTCATAACCAATACAATCTTGGTCTTCAAACATAGACAGATCAATCATGATCATATCCATTGCCACTCGCCCCAATAATTGGCTTTTTTGGCCATTTACTAAAACCGGTGTACCAGTGCCAGCATGTCTCGGGTAGCCATCTGCATAACCAATAGATACTGTACCAATCTTACTCGGCTTGTCTGCTTCCCAAAGAGCATTGTAACCAACGCATTCACCTGCTTCGATAATACGTTCAGAAATAACTTTTGCTTTAAATGTCATTGCTGGTGCTAATGATTTCGCCATTTCAGGGGTATCAATAGGAGAAGAGCCGTATAGCATGATGCCTGGACGAACCCATTGAACTCTGTCTGGCATCGCTTTGCTTAATACTGCTGATGAGTTTGCAATACTAATGTCGCCAGGTAAGTCTCCAACTGTTTCTAAAAATAATTCAGTTTGCTGTTGAGTACGTAATGAACTTAAATCATCAGCAGAAGAAAAGTGTGTCATATGCGTAAGGCTATTTACCTGTGCCACCTTTTCAAGCTGTTGCCATGCATTTGCGTACTGCTTAGGTAAAAAACCTAAACGATGCATACCAGTATCCATTTTTAACCATACATTAATCGGTTTTTGAACGTTACTTTGCTTAATTGCATCTATTTGATATTGGCTGTGTACAACACACCATAAGTTATACTCACTGATGTAAGTTAATTCATCAGCAGTAAAAAAGCCTTCTAATAATAAGATAGGCTGTTCAATACCAGCATCGCGTAACTCTTTTGCCTCTTCGATGCACGCCACTGCAAAAGCATCGGCGACATCACTTAATTCATTGGCTACTTGGATTGCACCATGCCCATAAGCATTTGCTTTAATCGTTGCAATTGCTTTAGCGGGCGTGGCTAATGATTTAGCATATAAATAATTTTGTTTAATTGCACTTAATTTAATAACTGCCGTTGCAGGTCTAGCCATTTTGAATCCTATTTCGCGTAACGGTCAACTGATAAACCAGCATCATCAATTTCTGGTTGCTTATCATTCATCACATCGCTAACAAATTTTGCTGAGCCTAAGGACATGGTCCAACCTAATGTGCCGTGACCAGTATTGAGGAATAAGTTATCGATGTTAGTTTTACCTAGAATAGGTGTGCCGTCAGGCGTCATTGGGCGTAAACCAGTCCAAAACTCTGCCTTCGCTAAGTCAGCTGCATGTGGGAATAGATCTGCGATAGAAAATTCAATATTTTTGCGACGTTTTTCTAATAACGCCATATTGTAAGAACTAATTTCAGCTGTACCACCTACTCGAATTCGGTCACCTAAACGAGTGATCGCTACTTTATAGGTTTCATCCATTACTGTCGATTCAGGGGCAGCAGAAAAATCTTCGATAGGTAGAGTAAGTGAATAACCTTTAATTGGGTAAACAGGTACTTTAATGCCTACGTTAGCTAACATGTGAGTTGAATATGAACCTAGCGCCATTAGGTAACTGTCTGCAGTGAGTTCGCCTTTATCAGTCGATACACTAACAATTTCACCACCTTGTTTATTAAGCTTTTGGATGTTGGTGTCCATCATAAATTTAACACCCATACGCTCACAATCTTTCGATAGCTCAGTTACAAATTGGTGACAGTCACCAGTTTCATCATTCGGTAAATGTAGACCGCCAACAATTTTATTAATTGTGTGCTTAAGAGCTGGTTCATAACCTAAGCAATCATCAGCACTTAAAACTGTATGGTCAACACCACACTCAGTTAGAACTTGAATATCTTTTTTAGCGCTTTGTACTTGGCTATCTGTACGGAATACTTGTAAAGTACCTTGAGTTCTATGATCATACTCGATATTAATTTCACGACGAATATCGCGTAAGCAGTCTCGGCTGTATTCAGCAACACGCATCATTCTAGACTTATTGATGTGGTAATCAGACGTATTACAGTTGGCAACCATTTTAGTCATCCAAAGCATCGTTTCTGTATCGAGATCTTTAAAGTTAATTTTTAAAGGAGCTAGTTCTTGTATTAACCACTTCATTGCTTTGATTGGAATGCCTGGTGCAGCCCAAGGTGCTGAATATCCAGGTGAAATTTGTCCTGCGTTAGCAAAACTAGTTTCGTTAGCAACTGTAGATTGTCTATCAACGACAGTTACATCATGGCCGGACTTAGCTAAGTACCATGCACTTGTTACGCCTATTACACCAGAACCTAAAATTAAAACTTTCATTATTATTCCAAAAATAATCATCCATTAGAAATCTCATAGTAATGGCTATTGATCATTATTAATGTTTGTATTTACATTTCTTTCAGAATAAAACACTAAAAATAACATTAAATTTAGCGTTTTAATCTTAATAGACTTATATTTTTAATGGGTATTAGATATTCACTTTGAAATATGCATAATAATTGTTCTGTCACAGAAATCTTGAAAAGGGGAATAGGAAGTGATTTTAAGCTTACTTTTCTTTCTTAAAAAAAATCCAATACGTTACTGTATTGGATTTTATAATCTACGAGTTTAATGTGGATACTTTATAACTAAATTAACCAATTATAAAAATTATTCACTATCAGCATCTATTTGGTCTTTTGTTTTATCTTCTTCTTTAGGCAAATATTTATAAATATAAACACCACTAATCAATGTAAAGACAATGGTTGCGCCTAATAGGCCAAATACCTTGAAGTTAACCCAGACATCTTCCGCCATATAAAAAGCCACATAAATATTTAATAAACCCAATATAAAAAAGAATACAGCCCACGCGAAATTTAAATTCTTCCAAACGTTTTCAGGTAGAGTAATTTCTTTACCCAACATTTGTTTAATGATTGGTTTTTTAAATATATATTGACTCGCGAGTAGAGCAATAGCAAAGAGCGCATAAACCGCGGTTACTTTCCATTTAATAAAAAGATCATCGTGAAGAATTAACGTTAATGAGCCAAAGATTAGCACCATTAAAAAAGTGATCACGTGCATTTTTTCTACTTTACCGTGTTTAAAGTAGTTATAAGCTAGCAACAAACCCGTAGTAATAATTAACGAGCCAGTCGCAGCATAGATATCAACCATTTTATAAACAATAAAAAAGATAATTAAAGGTATAAATTCAAAAAATTGTTTCATGTCACTCTCTTTATGTCGCTATTATTTTAATGTTGCAGCTTTCATTGCGCTGATAAATTCAGTCATTTCTGACTGCATCTTATCTGGATCACCTAGATTACGCTCAATTACTTTAACCACAGCAGAACCAGAAATAGCACCAGCTGCACCTGATTTGATAGCGTCTGCAACCTGCTCAGGTTGGGAAATACCAAAACCCAATAGCGAAGGTGGTGCATTATGCTCGCCTAGAGTTTCAAGCATATGTTCAATAGGCATTCCAGCTTTAGCATCTGCGCCAGTAACTCCGGCACGGCTGAGTAGATAAGTATAGCCTTGTCCATATTCAGCGACTTGTTTTAAGGTTGCTTTGTCGCCATTAGGTGGAGCAATAAAGATTTGTTGTAAACCAGCTTTATCTGCCGCGGCACGGTATGCTGCACTTTCATGTAAAGGCACATCAGCTATCAAAATAGAGTCAACGCCAGCGGCTTTACACTCTTCGTAGAAGGATTCAATGCCATTACGATATACAAGGTTAACATACAATAATAACCCAATAGGTGTTTCAGGGTGTCTTGCTCGAATCTCTTTAATGATATCAAAGCATACTTGCGGTGTTGTACCAGAATTTAGTGCTCGAATTGAAGCATCTTGAATCACCACGCCATCGGCAACGGGATCAGAGAACGGAATACCTAACTCAAGCGCATCGGCGCCTGCTTTAACCAAAGTATCAATAATATTCAAAGACTGTTCGCGATCAGGGTCACCAACTGTCACAAATGGAACAAAGGCACCTTGGTTCGCTTTTTCTAGTTTTTCAAATAATTTTGCGTATCGTTGTGATTGTAGAGCATGTGCCATTAGATCATACCTCTCTCTTCAAATATGTCTGCGACGGTAAAGATATCTTTATCACCACGTCCTGATAAATTTACGATAATGACTTGCTCTTTATCATCTTGTTCAATAATTTTTAATGCGTGTGCTAAGGCATGTGATGATTCCAAAGCAGGGATAATACCTTCTTGCTCGGCTAATGCTTTGAATGCAAGTAGTGCTTCATCATCGGTTGCATTAACATATTCTGCTCGGCCTATTTTTGCTAAATGAGCATGTTGTGGCCCCACTGATGGGAAATCTAAACCAGCAGAAATTGAGTAAGACTCTTGAATTTGACCATGGTTATCTTGCATCATTAGTGATTTCATACCAAAGAAAATACCGTCTGTACCACAAGCAATCGGACAACCATGTTCGCCTGTTTCTACTCCATGACCACCAGGTTCTACACCAATTAATTGGACATTTTCATCTTCAATAAAGTCAGCGAAAATACCAATAGCATTTGAACCACCACCCACACAGGCGATCACTTTATCAGGCAAGATGCCTTCTTTGCGTAAACATTGCTTCTTAGCTTCTTCACCAATAATTTTTTGGTATTCACGCACAATAGTAGGGAAAGGATGCGGTCCTGCAGCTGTACCTAATAGATAATGAGCAGTTTCGTAGCTACCAGCCCAATCTCGAAGTGCTTCATTACATGCGTCTTTTAATGTTGAAGAGCCAGAGGTAACTGGAATCACTTCTGCACCCATTAGGCGCATTCTAAACATGTTAGGTTTTTGACGTTCGCAGTCTACTGCTCCCATGTAAACTCGACATTTTAAACCAAGTAATGCACAAGCTAAGGCCGTTGCCACACCATGTTGGCCAGCGCCTGTTTCAGCAATAATTTCTGTTTTACCCATGCGCTTTGCTAATAAAGCTTGACCTAATACTTGGTTAGTTTTGTGCGCTCCACCGTGTAATAAATCTTCACGCTTTAGGTATAATTTGGTTTTTTTACCTTTGGTTAGATTACGGCATAAAGTTAGCGGAGTAGGGCGACCAGCATATTCTGTTAGTAACTCTTTAAACTCTTCTTGAAATGATTCATCTTGCTGCGCTTTTAAGAATTCAGCTTCGAGTTGTTTTAGTGCTGGGACTAATATTTGTGGCACATACATACCACCAAAGTCACCAAAATAAGCGTTTAATGTTTCCATTTTTATATTACCTTTTAATCGGTTTAATGTTGTCTAATACCAACATTATTTATCGCGTCATGTATCGACGAATTTCAGAGAAGCTGCGGTTCAATTTTTCAGCGTCTTTTTTACCTGGAGCAGATTCAACACCTGAATTAAAATCTAATCCGGCACATCCTATTAATGCAGCTTGTTGTGCATTATCAGGGTTTAGGCCGCCAGCGATGATAATGCTGTTTTTATCGCACTCTTGTTGATTAAGTAACGTCCAGTCAAAGCGTTGCCCAGTACCACCACTTTGTTCGCCAACGCGTGTATCTAAAATGTGTTTGCTCACATTGTATTTTTCAAACTCGGGTAAACTGTCAGTAATACCATGTGCTTTCCAAACCTCACAAGTGCTAGGTAAGACTGTAAGTAACTCTTTGATGTATTTAGGTGACTCATCACCATGTAGTTGTACTGCAGTTAATCCTAGGTTTTTAGCAGTGTAAGCGACCAACTCAACTTCTTCATTTTGGAAAACTCCGACATAAGCAAGTGGAGCACCCAACATGACTAATCGAGCTTGCTCTAATTCCACGTAGCGAGGTGATTTTTCAGCAAATATTAATCCGCCGTAAACCGCACCTGCTTTATGTACATCTGCAGCATCACGTGCATGTGTTAAACCACATACTTTGTTTTCACCTAAAATCAATTTACGACAAGCAAGGTCGATATTTGCCTGTGACATGATTGAACTACCGACTAAAAAACCATTTGCGTAAGCACTAAGGTCTTTTATTTGTTGATGGTTATATATGCCTGATTCAGAAATAACAATGCGGTCTTGTGGAATCTTAACTGCTAACTCTTTGGTACGGTTTAGATCAATACTCAGATCACGTAAGTCTCTATTATTAATACCAATTACTTTAGCACCTAAGGCAATAGCTCTTACTAATTCATGCTCATTGCTGACTTCAGTTAATACTCCCATGTTTAAGCTATGAGCCGTATCTCGATAAGCTTGGTAAGCATCATCATCTAATACTGATAGCATTAACAAAATTGCATCTGCTTGGTAGTATCTTGCTAAGTAGATTTGGTATGGGTCAACAATAAAGTCTTTACAGATAACCGGTTGAGACACCTGTGAGCGTACGGTATTTATATACTCAAAATCACCTTGGAAGTATTTTTCGTCGGTTAAAACTGAAATAGCAGAGGCATAGTTTTTGTAAGTACTGGCAATTAAATCTAAATCGAATTCTTCACGAATCAATCCTTTTGAAGGAGATGCCTTTTTACATTCTAGAATAAATACACTGTCGTCTTGGTCCAGCGCCTGGTAGAAATGGCGATCACTTTCTATTAGCTTGTCTTTAATGCTAATCAAAGGTTGTTGTTGTTTACGTTGTTCAACCCAGATTAATTTGTCATCAACAATCTTGCCTAAAATTGTATCTTGTAAACTTTGGTCATTAAGCATTACTTTGCTCCGCAAGTTGTTTTAATAGTGTTAAAGGTTGACCTGATTTCATACTGTTAAGGGCCATTTTAGCGCCTTCTTTAAAGTTTTCTGCTTTACCGTTTAAAACGAGTAATGCCGATACATTAATTGCGACAGCAGATTGCTGTGCTTCAGTACCTTTACCTTGTAAAATTTGTTCAATAATTTGCTTGTTCTCTTCTGGAGTACCACCGAAAATACTTTCAACAGGGTGGTGTTCAACACCAAAGTTTTCTGGGGTAAGCGTGTATTCAGTTATTTCACCATTGTGTAATTCTGCTACCTGAGTGGCTCCATGTAACGCCACTTCATCTAAACCACTGCCGTAAACCACCATTACACGTTTCATACCTAATTGTTGGTGCACTTGCGCAATCGGTTTAAGTAGTTCTGGCGCGTACACACCCATTAATTCAAATTCAGGTCGGGCTGGATTAATCAGAGGCCCTAGTACATTGAAGATAGAACGAGTTTTTAATGCGCCACGCACTGGAGCAGCAAAGCGCATACCTGCATGGTAGCTTGGTGCAAAAATAAAGCATACATTCAAGTCATCTAAACATTGTCGTGCTGTTTCTGGTGACATGTCTAAATTAACACCAAATGCAGCCAATAAATCCGATGAACCAGACTTACTAGAAACACTACGGCTTCCATGTTTACATACTTTCACACCACAAGCTGCTGCAACAAATGCACTCGCTGTTGAAATATTGATAGTACCTAGGCCATCACCACCGGTGCCAACAATATCGGTAAACGGATAATCTGGACGAGGAAAAGCCTTCGCTTGTGCCAATAATGCTTTCGCAGCACCAGTTACTTCTTCAGGCGTTTCCCCTTTCATTTTAAGCGCAGTTAATGCAGAAGAAAGTACTATTGGGTCAATTTCACCTAAGACTACTTGTTCAAAGAATGCTTGGCTTTCTGATTCAGAGAGAGATTGCCCTTGATATAGCAGCTCTAACGTTGGGTATACATTATATTCACTCATTTAATGATTCTCCGATTCAGTCAATAAATTAAGGCTATTTTCTAGTAATTGTGCGCCTTCACAGGTCAAAATAGACTCTGGATGGAATTGAAAACCGATCACCTTATCTTGTGCTTGATAGATTGCCATACACATGCCGTTATAATCTGCCACAGTTTGTAATGCACTTGGTACTTGAGTGCCTACTAACGAGTGGTAACGTGCTACGGATAACGGTAAAGATAAACCTGCAAACATTTTGTCAGCGCAATGGTTAATCAATGATGACTTACCATGTTGAATTTCATCAGCTTGTCCAACAATACCACCATATTGTTCGATTAAAGCTTGGTGCCCTAAACATATCCCTAATATAGGCACTTGTCCTTTACATAGGGAGATTAAGTCAATCATACAACCTGCAGCACTCGGGGTGCCTGGGCCTGGTGATAATACTAATACTACTTCACCTTCACAGGCATCAATATGCGCTTTAATTTGCGCTGCACTTTGGCTATTACGGTAGATTTTCACCGGGTAACCTGATGATTTAAATTGGTCTACTAGGTTGTAAGTAAACGAATCAAAGTTATCAAGAAAGAATAAGGTTGCTTTATTAGTTACAGTAGAAGTCATGGTTTATTCTCCTTGCTCAGTGGCATTGGCTGTCACTGCTTTAAGTGTGGTGCCATGGGCAAGTGCCACTGCATTAAGGACCGCTGCGGCTTTACTACGTGTTTCATCGGCTTCTAATTGTGGAACAGAGTCATAAACAACACCTGCACCCGCTTGCGCATGGGCAATACCTTCTTTTACAAAAGCAGAGCGAATAACAATACAACTATCCATATCACCGTTACCATTAATATAACCGACGGCACCTCCATAACTGCCACGACGCTTTTTCTCTACTTTACGTACTAAGTTTGAAGCGCTGATCTTTGGTGCTCCGACCAATGTCCCCATATTCATGCAAGCTTGGTAAGCATGCAAGGCATCTAAATCTTCACGCAATTTACCAACAACGCGTGAGACTAAGTGCATAACATGACTGTAGCGGTCAACTTGTAACAAATCTGCTACGTGACGAGTACCAGGCTGGCTGATACGAGCGACATCATTACGCGCTAAGTCAACTAGCATAAGATGTTCTGAAGTTTCTTTTTTATCTAGGCGTAGTTCTAGTTCTAAACGACCGTCTAAATCTTTATTAATACTTCCATCAGGGTTAAAGCCACGACGACGCGTACCTGCAATAGGGTAAATTTCTACATCACCCGTGCTCTTCGTAAATTTAATCGCACTTTCTGGTGACGCACCAAATAGAACAAAATCACTGTCTTTTAAATAGAACATGTACGGGCTAGGATTCGTTTCTTTTAATTTTTGGTAAGCAGAAATAGGATCTGGGCAAGGCAATGAAAAGCTTCGAGAAGGAACAACTTGGAAGATATCACCTTTTACAATGTTAGTTTTTAACTCATCTACGATGGCGCAGTATTCTTGATCACTAATATCAACTTCTACATGGGCATTAATGCTTACCTGTTGATTAACAGGAGCAATGAAATCAGTACAGAAACCTTGTAATTGATTGATACGTTTTGCAATACGAGCTTCGCTTTCATCAGAATATAAGCCTCCAAACACGCTGCCCAGTATTTCACCTTGTTGGGTTTGGTGATCATGTAGCATTAATGTTTCTGCAACATAAAATAGGTAATCAGGCGTTGTATTTTCTCCATCAGGCACATCTAATAGCTGTTCGAATGTTGCAATGAAGTCATAAGCAAATACACCACCAAGAAATAAGGCTTCTGAGTGTGTTGATGCTTTTTTAATGCGTTCTACGATACAGCGAATGGCATCCATTGGCGATGCAGACTTCAGGCGTTGGTCTTCATCTCCACTGGTATCTGACTGTGGGAAAGTAAGTTGTAACTGACTTGGCTGCTGTGCGGTAATTAATTGCGTTGAAAATTTAGGTGTAATGAAAGTAAGTAGGTCTTTACCATTATCGGTTAACGCGTCTAGCGTAACGGTTAGACCATGACAGGTAATTTTTAAACAAGCATCGACCAAAATTAAGCTTTTTAAGTGTGCTTTACTTTCTATTTCTGCTGAATCAAAAAGAAGGTGATGATGACTGTCAGCACTGATTTTTTGAAATAGCCCCAA
Organism: Psychromonas arctica; assembly: GCF_036697365.1. GTDB lineage: Bacteria > Pseudomonadota > Gammaproteobacteria > Enterobacterales > Psychromonadaceae > Psychromonas > Psychromonas arctica_A. The sequence goes on along the minus strand of NZ_JBAHZA010000003.1, from coordinate 119,280 downwards.
TGAGTCTTGGATATAGTGACAGGGTGCTTCGATCGTTTTTAATGTGCCGATTGGGTGGTGCGTGTTCATAATTAAGTCCTTAAAAATTAGTGATTGCAAATAGAGTGGTTATCTAAGTTTTATTTGCCATCGCCAAGTAAGGGCTGTGTTTAAAATGATCATGGTTTACCTGTTTTACTTTTGTGTGTTCCAAATATGAAAAAAGCCCGCAATATGCGAGCTTTAAAATAGGTTTTTCTGGGAAATTAAATATACAAAAACCTCATTGCTCGCTTATGAGAATGAGTGCCACCAAGAATCTTTAAGAGTAATTGTATTAAAAATCATATATTATGCGTCCCGTATTAATTAGGAGTTATTTTTTTGCATTCTGCTCCTAATGTCAAGGTTATTTTTAGGATATTCATGTTAATTGATCTTCACTCGCACACGAAAGCTTCAGATGGACAACTTACCCCTAGTGAATTAGTGCAACGTGCTGAAAATAGACAAGTTCACTTTTTAGCCATCACTGACCATGACACAATTGATGGTTTAGCTGAGGCGTCACAATATATTCAAGATCACCAATTAAAATTACAGTTAATTAACGGTATTGAAATAACCAGCAATTGGTTGAATCATGAGATTCATGTTGTTGGTCTTAATATTGATCCTACTCATCCTGCTTTAACTGAATTGATTGAAATACAAAAGCAGAAACGAGAGCAACGCGCCATTGAAATGGGGCGACGTTTAGCAAAGGCAAATATTGAAAATGTTTATGAAGGTGCTAAAGCATTAGCTGGTGACGGTGCGATCACGCGTGCTCATTTTGCACGATACCTTGTAGATATTGGTGTTGCGCCAACTTTCCCTAAAGTATTCGATAAATATTTAAGTCGCGGCAATACTGGTTATGTGCCTCACGATTGGGTCGATTTAGCCGATGCTATCGCAGCGATTCAAGCTGCCGGAGGACAAGCTGTACTGGCTCATCCAGATGCTTATCAGTTATCTAACAAATGGTTACGAAAGTTATTTGTTACTTTTAAAAGCGCTGGTGGTGATGCGATGGAAGTTGCTATCGGACAACAGTCACCACAAATGCGATTGCAATTGGGCATGTGGAGTCAAGAATATGAACTATTAGCGTCTCAAGGCAGTGACTTCCATTTTGTTGGGCGTTGGAGAGATTTAGGAAAAAGTCTATTTTTACCTGATATTTGTCAGCCAATTTGGCATAATTGGGATCTCTGTCATAAAACTGAGATTAGCGCTTAATCACAATGTTCCGTCAATAGGTGAGTCGTTCTACTCAGTGATTTTAATAAAAGGCTACAGGACAATATGAGTCAATTTTTTTATGTGCATCCAGAAAACCCACAAAAAAGGTTAATGAAACAAGCGGCTGAAATAATAAACAAGGGTGGTGTTATTATTTTCCCTACGGATTCTGGCTATGCATTAGGTTGTGCACTTGATGATAAACGCGCATTAGAGCGTATGTGCCAAATTAGGAAGATAGATAAAAAGCATAACTTCACTTTAGTGTGTAAAGATTTAGCAGAAATTGCTGTATACGCGCGAGTTGATAATAGCGCGTACCGTATGTTGAAAAATAATACACCAGGCGCATATACCTTTATCTTTAAGTCGACAAAAGATTTACCAAAACGTTTGATGAACCCAAGCAAACGGACTATTGGGATACGCATCCCAGACAACGTGATAGCATTATCATTGTTAGAAGAGTTAGAAACACCGTTAATGACCACTAGTTTAATACTGCCTGGCAATACAAGTACTGAGTTTGATCCTGAAGAAATCAGAGATCAGTTAGAGCATCAAGTAGATCTGATAATTAATGGTGGATATTTAGGTGAATCACCAACGACTGTGATTGATTTATCTGAAGACGATGTCGTAATAATAAGAGAAGGAACGGGCGATTTGAGCCCATTCCAATAAATTTAATTGAAACAATACAGAAACAATGTTGTCTTTATCTGTTCAGTTTTATTCAACAGATAAAAACAGTTGGCATAATGTGAATTACCCAAAGGAAGTAATATGAGCGAAAAATTACAAAAAGTATTAGCGCGAGCGGGATTAGGCTCTCGTCGTAAAATGGAAACCGTGATCTCGGAAGGTCGAGTTAGTTTAGACGGTAAGATTGTAGAGTTAGGTGAGCGCGTTACACAAGAACAAGTGATCCGTGTTGATGGGCATGTTGTTAAGTATCAAGCTGCAGAAAATGTGGTTTGTCGTATTTTAACTTATAACAAACCTGAAGGTGAAGTGTGTACTCGCAGTGATGAAGAGGGGCGCAAAACGGTTTTTGATCGTTTACCGCAACTTAAAGGTGCACGTTGGATCTCTATCGGTCGTTTAGATATTAATACATCAGGTTTATTGTTATTCACCACTGATGGTGAATTTGCAAATAAAATGATGCATCCAAGCCAGCAAGTTGAGCGTGAATACGCTGTACGTGTATTTGGCGATGTAACTGAAGCTATTCTGAATCGTTTACGTACTGGTGTACAACTTGAAGATGGTGAAGCCAAATTCTTAGATATTAAAGAACACGGTGGTGAAGGTATTAACCGTTGGTTCCACGTAGTACTAACAGAAGGTCGAACCCGTGAAGTACGTCGTTTATGGGAAAGCCAAGGCCTACAAGTTAGCCGTCTAATGCGTGTGCGTTACGGAAATATTATGCTTAATAACCAATTACCACAGGGCGGTTGGCAAGAGCTAACTCTTAAAGAAGTTAACTATTTACGTAAAATGGTTGATATGCCGCGTGAAACGGAAACAAAAGTACGTATTGAGACCAATAAAGTCTCTAACCCTCAAGCACGAATTCGTCGAGCGGTTAAAAAACATAATCAACATCGTAAAGCGGGTGAAAGACGTCGTGTAACACGTACAAGAAGTTAAAAAACAATAGATTATGATTAGGTGTTTTATCTTTAAAACAATGATAAAGTAGATCTATGTCAAATAAATGTATTAATAAGGTGAGGGATTATGATTAAAAAATGTTTATTTCCAGCTGCTGGATATGGAACGCGTTTTCTACCTGCGACTAAGTCTATGCCAAAAGAGATGATGCCACTAGTTAACAAACCGTTAATTGAGTTTGGTGTTGATGAAGCGCTTGAAGCCGGTATGACGGGTATGGGAATTGTAGTTGGTCGTGGTAAGCATTCAATTGCCGATCATTTTGATCATAATTATGAATTAGAGAATGAAATTAGCGGTACAGCTAAAGAAGAAAAGCTAAAAGATATCCGTAAAATTATGGATAGCGCTAGATTTTCTTTTATTCGTCAACGTAAAATGCGCGGTTTAGGTCATGCTATTTTAATTGGTAAAGAACTTATTGGTGATCAAGCTTTTGCTGTTGTACTAGCTGATGACTTATGTATTAATCCTGATGGTGATGGCGTACTAAAGCAGATGGTTGCATTATACGAACAATTCCGCTGCTCTATTGTTGCTGTGCAAGAAGTACCTAAAGAAGAGATTCATAAATACGGTGTAATTAAGGGGTCAGTGATCCGCGATGATATTTATCGTGTTGACGATATGGTTGAGAAACCAGCTCCAGGCACAGAACCAAGTAATCTTGCAGTTATTGGTCGTTATATTTTAACACCTGATATTTTTGATATTATTGAGCAAACAGAACCTGGTAAAGGTGGAGAAATTCAAATTACCGATGCGTTATTAGAGCAAGCTAAACGTGGTTGTGTGCTCGCTTATAAATTTAAAGGTAAACGTTTTGACTGTGGTAGCGTACCTGGTTACATCGAAGCGACTAACTATGTTTATGACAACCTATACGAAGACTAGTCTTTAGTGAGTGTTATAAACTGATATTTGCAAATGCCGTTCATTATGAACGGCATTTTTTTATCAATTAGTTAACTAATGATTTTGCTTAACGCTTTGTTAGATGATTAAGGTTAAAAATTTTAATCTTTGATTTAACCTACCTTATTTTTTCTGTGTAACATTTAGATTACTTATCGAATCTAATGTGTTTTAGATACATTTTCGAATAAAACCTTGATGTTGTTGTAAACTATCTTGAGCTTGTTGCGCATTTACGCCGGTTAATATCATTACTATCGCCGTTTTACAGTGATTTCCTGATTCTGTTAATGCTAATTCAGCTGTTTCTCTGCTGCACTCGGTAGCTTCCATAATTATTTTCTTTTGTCGCTCTATCAACTTGGCATTGGTTGCTTGGACATCCACCATTAAGTTACCGAATACTTTACCACTTTTGATCATCGCGCCAGTACTTAACATATTCAATACCATTTTTTGCGCAGTGCCTGCTTTTAATCTGGATGATCCAGTTACGACTTCCGCACCGACTATGACTTCTAGTGCGACATCAGCCACTTCTGACATTTTACTATTTTGATTACAGGTTAAACTTACTACTTTACAGCCTTGTTGTTGCGCATATTGCATTGCACCAATCACATAAGGTGTACGGCCGCTAGCTGCTATTCCAACCAGTATATCTTTGCAAGTTAACCTAATATCTACTAGGTCTTGTTGTCCTGCTTGTTGATTATCTTCTGCATTTTCAACCGCTTTTAAAATAGCAGGTTGTCCGCCTGCTATTAAGCCAATAACCTGTTCAGCAGGACTACCAAAAGTTGGCGGGCATTCACTTGCATCTAAAATACCTAAGCGCCCAGATGTACCTGCACCGCAATAGATTAAACGTCCACCTTGACTAAAAGCAGAGTGTATTAGGTCAACCGCTTCAGCAATATCAGGTAAAATTGACTCAACGGCCAAAGCTACCTTTTTATCTTCATTGTTGATAATGGTTAACATTGTTTCCGTAGAGACTATATCAATATCAATACTCGCTTGATTACGACTTTCGGTGACATATTGCTGTAATTGTAAGGGCATATTAGTGACTTATTTGTAATTGTTTTTAACACTGAGGATGTAACTTGATATAGTAACAGCTCATTTAATTTAGTTGAATTGATATCATGAAAGAGCCTTCTAAAACACAAAAAACACAAGCAGACTTATCTCCTTCGGCGACTGAAGACCATGTCACATTAACTTCCCAAGAAAAAATGATGAAACTCCTCAAAAATAGTCTACAACTATGTTTAGGTTTATTCATTATATTTTCATTTTTAGCCGTTGCTAAGTTGATTATTCATTACTTTGATAGCACGTTTCCTGCTTCTATTTTAGGGATGTTAATGCTTTTTGTTGCATTAAATTTAGGTGTTATAAAATTAAGTTGGATTGAATTTACTGGTAACTTAGTGCTCAAGTATTTAGCGCTGTTATTTATTCCGGTAGGGGTAGGCTTAGTTAATTATTTTGAGTTAATTGCAGCACATTGGTTAGTCATAATATTTTCATTGTTTTTTACTACTTTAGTCACTCTATTTGTAGTGGGGCATTGTTATCAGTGGTTAACTAGGGAGAAAAGTTAATGTTTGTTTATATTGCTACGCCATTAACATTGCTGTTATTTTTCTTGGCTAAAAAGCTATATAGTATTTCTCCACATCCGTTATTAAATCCAGTGCTGATAAGTATTTTTAGTTTAATTTCAGTACTTTTGGTATTTGCTGTTCCTTATCAAGATTACCAACAAGGGACCAAGGTTATTACCGCTTTATTAGAGCCCGCCATTGTGGCTTTAGCTGTTCCCCTTTATTTACAGTTAAAAGTAATAAAAGCACGTTTGAAATATATTTTACTAAGTTGCTTAGTCTCTGTGTTAGTGGCATTTTTCTGTGCTTTTTACGTTATGCCTTTATTCGGTGCGGACCTTATTACTGCAGCTTCTTTTGCAGGGCAGTCAGTTACCACACCAATAGCGATGGAAATCAGTAAAAACTTGCAAGGGATTGTCTCTTTAACTGCTGCAATGGTGATATTTGCAGGTATTATTGGTGCGAGTATTGGCTTACCATTTTTAAAACTATGTAAAGTTAAAAACGCTCAAGCTATAGGAGTCGCGATTGGTTGTGCTTCTCATGCATTAGGAACGGCAAAAGTATTAGAAGAAAACGAAGAGTCTGGCGCCTTTTCTTCGATCGCATTAATTATTTGTGCAATTTTATCCGCCCTAATAATGCCTATGTTATATCAGTGGTTGATACAATAATACCCGTTACAATTCATCGCTATAAACATTAATTTGAAATTAAGTAGGCGAAAAATAGATGAAAAAAAACCGAAGCAGGCTTCGGTTTTTTATTATTTAGAGAGTGCAGAAATTAATCAGCAGCATAACCAAATTCAGTAAGTTGTTTTCCATCTAAAAATGCACATTGTCCCTGCATAGTTAAACGTTCACTAATAAACCATGAAGCAGCTAATGCATAAATTTGATGTTCTTGCGTTAACACTCGTTCAGCTAGATCCTGCGCACTATCTTCAGTGAAAATAGGCACTTTAGCTTGTAGCACTGTAGGACCACTGTCTAGTTCTGGTGTCACAAAGTGTACAGTTGCTCCATGTTCTTTATCACCTGCATCAATAGCACGCTGATGTGTATTAACACCTGGGTACTTTGGTAGTAAAGAAGGGTGGATATTAAGCATTTTACCTTGGTATTGATTAACAAAATCAGGCGTTAAAATACGCATAAACCCAGCTAACAAAATAAGATCAGGTTGTAATTTATCAAGCTCAGCAGCTAATAAAGCATCATACTCTTCACGCGAAGCAACACCTTTACTCTCTACTAAGATAGCAGGAATATTGGCATCAGTTGCACGTTGTAAACCGTAGGCATCTGCTTTATTGCTGATCACAGCAACCACTTCAACTTGTTGTTCATTTACCTGTTGTTGGTGTAACTTATCCATTAATGCTTGTAAGTTACTACCACTTCCAGAAATAAGTACAACGACTTTTTTAATGCTCATCTGATTATTTAATCTCTACTTGAGATTCACCTTCAGCAGCATCTTCGATGTGACCTAATACCCAAGCGTTTTCACCTTGTGCATTTAAAATCTCAACTGCTTTTTCTTTTTCTGCTGCAGGCACAACAATCATTAAGCCAACACCACAGTTAAAGGTACGGTACATCTCTTCTGTTTCAACATTACCATTTTCTTGTAACCAATCGAAGATAGCAGGCCATTCCCAACTTTTTCCATCAACAACTGCTTTGCTACCTGCTGGTAATACACGAGGAATATTTTCCCAGAAGCCACCACCAGTAATATGAGAAATAGCATGTACTGGGCAATTTTTAATTAATTCTAATGTAGATTTAACATAGATTTTTGTAGGTGTTAATAATGTTTCACCTAATGTTGAATCACCAAATGGTGCATTAGTATCAGCGTTAGATACTTCTAAAATCTTACGTACTAACGAGTAACCGTTTGAGTGCGGCCCGCTTGAAGCAACAGCGATTAATGCATCACCAGCAGCAACTTTAGTACCATCGATAACTTCAGATTTTTCAACTACACCAACACAGAAACCAGCGATATCGTAATCGTCACCTTCATACATACCAGGCATTTCAGCAGTTTCACCACCGATTAATGAACAGTTTGATAATAAACAACCTTCACCGATGCCCGTTACCACGTCAGCAGCAACATCAACGTCTAACTTGCCAGTCGCATAGTAATCTAAGAAAAATAATGGCTCTGCACCTTGCACGATTAGGTCGTTAACACACATAGCAACCAAATCGATACCAACGGTATCGTGTTTTTTAAGGTCGATAGCTAGACGTAACTTAGTACCAACACCATCAGTACCAGCAACTAATAGCGGCTCTTTGTAACCCGTTGGTAGTTGACATAATGCGCCAAAACCACCTAGTCCGCCCATTACTTCTGGGCGTTTAGTGCTTTTTGCTACACCTTTAATACGTTCAACTAATGCTGTTCCCGCGTCAATATCAACACCAGCGTCTTTGTAGCTTAAAGAGGTTTTTTGGTTGCTCACTTGGTTTCCCCACAGATAGAAGTTAAAAGCGAATATCGCTTTAAAAGTTTAGAAGGTAAAAAATTGCGCGTATTTTAACATCTATACGACGAGGGTCGAATTATTTCTGAAAAGAATTGTCTCTTTTGTCTAAACTTTTTTGATTTACGCGCGTAACTCATTAAAAAGCAGGTTAAATAGTCAAACGTTTATATATTTAATGCATGATACTTGCATTAGTAGAAGATCTGCTTATGATCTCTTAATATTGACAAAGTTGAATGGTTGTATAAGTAGATGAAAAATAATGTGTTGATTGCTTTTATGTTGGTGGTAAGTGTGTTGTTTTCTGCACACAGTATTGCTTTACCTCAAATCAGTGCTTATCAAGGCTTAGTACCTGAACAAGAAAACAGTGAAGCACAATTGCGTGAACAAGCTTTACAACAAGTACTAGTTAAAGTGTCTGGTAATACAGGTGTGGTTAACTTAGATGAAACACAGCTATTAGCGAAAGATATCCCATCAATCTTGACTAAGTTTGGTTATGAGGAGATTGAAGGCGAACGCTATTACTCCGCTTCATTCGATAAACAGAAAATCAATCAAGCATTGATTGAAATGCAACAACCTATCTGGGGAGAAACACGTCCTAATCCTCTGATTTGGTTAGTTAATGAAAACAGACAGTTAATTTCAGATAATATGATAACCAGTAATCAAGATAATTCGCTTTCTATTGGGTTAGATAGTGCACAACTTGCTCGGGGTATTTCTGCTAACTTTCCATTAGTTGATTTAGATGATTCATTAGCTGTTTCAGTTTCGGATGTAAGTGGGCGCTTTTACCAAACTGTTGCACAAGCTTCAATTCGCTATGATGCAGAGTATTTTGTGTTAGCTAATTTAACCCCCGCTGGCGGAGAATGGCAGTTAAAGTGGGAACTTGTAAAATACAACGCACAAAATAAACAAAGCCAAGTAGTTGTGAAACAAGTTAATCAAGGTGAAAAGTCTAACGTTATAGCTAATATGATGGGAGATATTGCTGATTATTATGCTAAGCAATTTGCCATTTTAGAAAATGATGGTGAGCGAACTACACAGGTTGTTAATATTAGTAATTTAAGCTCATTAAGCGGCTTGCTAGCACTAGATAATATATTGAATAATTTAAATGCAGTAGACAGCTTTGAAATATTGAGTTTAAGTGGTACAAAAGTGCAAGTATTAGTAACTTTAAAAGGCAGCGCAACGAGCCTAAAAAATGCACTCAATGCACAGCCCAAATTACAACAAGATTTAATTAGCGACGCACCTTTTTATTATAACTGGCGACAGTAGAGTATTTAATGCCTCAAGATGAATTAAGATTTCAATACCCTTTATTGGCGTTAAAGTTTCCTGATGATGAGACCTTTGCGAGTTTTTATCCTGGCCAAAATGCTGAGTTATTAACTTTACTCAAAAATAATGTGGTGGGGATCGGCGAACCTATTTTGTACATGTGGGGTGAATCTGGTAGTGGTCGCTCACACCTTTTACATGCCTTATGTTCAGAAGTTGATGAAATAGGGGAAAGCGTTGCTTATATTCCTTTACATCATCACCGTAGCATGACCCTAGATATTTTCGAGAATATGGAAAATATTACCTTGGTATGTATTGATAACGTAGATGCCATTGCAGGTAACAAACAATGGGAAAAAGCACTGTTCGACTTTTATAACCGTTGGCTGGATAATAAAGACAACCGGGTACCAGGTGCAAACCTTGTTATTTCTGCGAGTGATTTACCGAAAAAAATTGGTATTGAGCTAGTAGATTTAGTGTCTCGTTTAGAGTGGGGAGCTTGCCATCATTTGCAGTCGCTTAATGATGAAGAAAAGTTAGGTGCATTGCAATTACGCGCACAGCTAAAAGGAATGCGCTTACCAATCGATGTAGGGCGTTTTTTATTAAATCGTTTGTCTCGTGAAATGTGCATGTTGCTCAATACACTAGACCAATTAGATAATGCGTCACTCGAAGCTAAGCGTAAATTAACCATCCCTTTTGTTAAAGAAGTATTACGATTATAGAGTGTTTACTGGTATTAGTTTTGCTATTTATTGAGTGACAAAATGCCAATGAGATGAACATATATCATTGGCATTTTAGTGTTGGCTAGTGCTTATAATATACTTAAAACTGATTCAGGAGGACGACCAATGGCTGCTTTACCATTAGCGACTACGATTGGTCGCTCAATTAATTTAGGGTTAGCCTGCATTGCTGTAATTAATGCTACCTCATTTTGCTCTTCAGCTAGATTTAGCTCTTTATACAAAGGCTCTTTAGTTCGCATTAATTGACGAGCTGAATCAAAGCCTAACAGTTTAATTAATTGCGTAATTGTTTCCTCTGAAGGAGGCGTTACTAAATATTTAATAACCTCCACTTGATGTTGTTCATTATCTACTAAAGCTAACGTTTCACGGCTTTTAGAGCAGCGAGGGTTGTGGTAAAAAGTAATATCTGTCATATCATCCTCTGTTTTATCTTTAGTTATTCTGCTGGCCAAATAGCGATATAGTCTTCTAAATTATCTGGATCAACTTGCGTTTCTGAGATTATTTTACCACGCACTGAGTGGCCGCCTTTATGCATTGCAGATTGGCTACCCGTTAATAACGGGTGCCATTCAGGTAATGGCTTTTCTTCCACTAATAATTTATACGCACAACTTGCGGGTAACCAATGAAACTGTTCAATATCATCTAAAGAGACTTTCACACATTCAGGTACTATTTTTAAACGCTTTTCATATTTTTTGCATCGGCATGTTTTGGTATGCAAAAGATGACAGGCTACATTGGTAAAATGTAACTCCTCAGTATCGTCATCAATTATCTTGTTAAGACAACATTTACCACAACCATCACAAAGTGACTCCCATTCTGGTTGTGACATTTGCGAGAGTGTTTTGGTTTCCCAAAATTTGTCCATTTACTTTTCCTTACTTAACCACAATTAGCGGTGACATAATACGTTCTGAAAGATAGGTTACCGCTGTTGCAAAGTAATAAGAACGATTCCAATGCATCAGGACTTTATAATTATTGTAAACCAGATAAACACGGCCATTTTTATCATCAGGAATAACCAATGAAGCTTGTAAATCAACATCTGGCAGATCCTGACCTTCATAACGACGAACACCTAATGCTTGCCATTCTGCTAATGATTTTTGTTGTTTTATGCCTGCTAAATCAGTATCGAAGTCTTCAGGGATACTAACTTGGCGTCCCCATATATGACGATTATCCCAACCTTCTGTTTTAAGGTAATTAGCAGCAGAGGCGAATACGTCACCAGGAGTGTTCCAGATATCTTTTTTGCCATCACCATCGTAATCTACTGCGTAATTTAGATAAGAAGTTGGCATGAATTGAACTTGCCCCATTGCGCCAGCCCATGAACCAATAAATTTATCCTGGGTGATATGCCCTTGCTCTAAAATAGTTAAAGCAGCAAATAATTGCTTTTTGAATAGTGCTTCACGGCGTCCTTCATAAGCCATAGTTGCTAGAGATGAGATTACGTAATGACGGCCAGTTAAACGTCCAAAATTAGTTTCAATCCCCCAAAGCGCAACAATAAAACTAGGTTGAACACCATATTCATCACCTATTTTATGTAGAAGCTTGTAATGTTTTTTATAAGCTTCTCGTGCTTGTTTAACTTTCCATTCAGGTACTGCTCGAGGAATGTAAGTATCCAAAGTCATTTTGAATTCAGGTTGTTGCTTATCTGAGGAAACGCTACGCGCTAGGAATTTTGCATTTTGAAAAGCACTATCGACAGTATTTTTATCGATACCTAGCTCAGTAGCTTCTTGTTTTAAATTCTCGATATATTGTGTAAATGAAATGTCACGCTCTGCTGCTGCAAAACTAGTGATAGAAAAACAGCACAAAGTGATTGCAGATAAACTTTTAAGTGAGCGATTGATATTGCTAAGTAATACATTCTTTACATTCATGAATCTGATTCCAGTTGCTGTTGTTTACGTTGTTTATGGTCTTTTAAATAATCTACAGGTGGTGGCGGAAGCTGTAAATAAAAACCAGACTGAGATACTTCACTGATCACTTTAGATGCTTTTGACATCGCCATTTTAGTTGAATCTGTGATATTTAGTACTGAGACTAATTGTGGCGGACCAAATTGTTCTAGCAAAGGAGTCGGGACGCGTGAAAAGTCGTCTCGTTTTGCAATAAAAAGATAGGTTTGCGGTTTACGGATACTTTTATATACAGCACATAACATAATACTTATCGAGCCCTTTACTTGCCTAATGTTGGCGCAAACTATAACATGCATAAGCATTTATTTTTTATAGAAATTGACTGAATTTTATGTCAAAACAGAAAGATTTAATTAGAAAGGACAATTATGACGTTAAAATCGTTGAATTTTACCTTATTGGTCGTCAATCTTGAAAGTGAATCACTTTCAGCATTAGCTGAAGAGTTGAATAAAAGACGACTGATGGCACCTGAGTTTTTTGCTAATACTCCCATGGTGGTAAATATAGAAGAATCTTCATTAAATATCGATTTTTCTCAATTAAAGCGTACAGTTGCAGACCATGGCTTCATTTTAGTCGGTATTACTGGAAGCGTATCAGAAGCACAAAAACAGTTAGCAATTGAACACTCGATTGCATTATTACATGGTTCAAAAAGGCAGGTAGTGAAAGCGACTTCTCCAGAAAAAGTCGCCGAACAATCAACTGAATCAGAACAACAAAATACACAAAGCACTGAAGCTACTTTAGATGACTCTGAATATGTGGTCAGCGAAGTGAAAACAAAAGTGCATGTTGGTCGAGTTCGCTCTGGTCAACAAATCTATGCAAAAGAATGTGATTTGGTCATTAACGGCGATGTGGGCGCTGGCGCAGAAGTAATTGCTGATGGCAACATTCATGTATACGGCACATTAAGAGGTAAAGCATTAGCAGGTGCCATGGGCAACACTAGTGCAGCTATTTTTTGTACTGTATTAGAGCCTGAATTGGTATCAATTGCAGGTGTTTATAAATTAAGTGAAACATTACCAGAGGATATGTGGTCTACCTCTTGTTCTGTTTCTTTAGAGGACCAAAATTTGGTCTTTTCAAGTTTAAATAAAATTTAAAATTCAAAGGAAAGTTATATGGCAAAGGTAATTGTTGTCACATCAGGTAAAGGCGGTGTTGGTAAAACAACTAGTAGTGCTGCTATTGGTACGGGATTAGCAAAAACAGGCGCTAAAACAGTTATTATCGACTTCGATATTGGTTTGCGAAACCTAGATCTCATTATGGGTTGTGAGCGACGCGTTGTTTACGATTTAATTAATGTTATTAATGGTGAAGCAAACCTACAACAGGCATTAGTTAAAGATAAGCGTGTTGAAACTTTATACATTTTACCTGCTTCACAAACACGTAACAAAGATGCGCTAAGCAAAGAAGGTGTAGCGGAAGTTATTGAAGCATTAAAAGCTGATGGTTTTGATTACATTATTTGTGATTCACCAGCGGGTATTGAGCAAGGTGCAATGATGGCATTGTATTTCGCCGATGAAGCGGTGGTAACGACTAACCCAGAGGTTTCTTCTGTACGAGATTCTGACCGTATTACTGGTATGCTTTCTAGTAAATCTTATCGTTCAGAAAAACAAATGGCACCCGTGAAGGTTCATCTGTTAATTACGCGTTACTCTCCGGAACGAGTTGAGCGTGAAGAAATGTTAAGTATTGAAGATATTGATGATCTACTAGGTATCGATTTATTAGGTGTTATTCCTGAGTCTCAAGATGTATTAAGTGCATCAAATTTAGGCGAACCTGTGATCTTAAATCAAGACTGTGATGCAGGTAAAGCATATCAAGATGCAGTAGATAGACTATTAGGTGAAAAACGCGACTTGCGTTTTGTAACTGTTGAAAAGAAAGGCTTTTTAAGTCGTATATTTGGGGGATAAGATGGGATTATTACAATACTTTATTAAGGACAAACCAAAAAAAGGTACGGCTAAATTAGCTAAAGATCGTTTACAGATCATTGTTGCACACGAACACTCTAGTTTTGATGTGCCATCTTACATGCCTGAATTACAAAAAGAACTTGTTGCTGTTATTCGTAAATATATGGATATTTCAACAGGGGATGTTAAATGTGAATTCAGTGATAAAGAAGAAGATGAATTATCTGTTTTAGAAGTGAATGTTACTTTACCAAAACAAAAATAATAACAATTACTTGAAATGAGCGTTCTAAATTATGCGAAGGATAAGTAGTCCATTTAATTTTCTAATGGCTACTCCTTTTGCGAAGCTTATAACGAAAGAGTAAGTTGTTTTAACAACTACAATGAATTGCTCAATTAGCGTGATCGCTCTAAGCAATTCTTGAATAGATAAAACTCATTAAATAAAAATGCGACTGAAAAGTCGCATTTTTATTTAATGTAATACCAATCACACTAATTAACTGATCTATTTTACTTGTTAAAATAACTTATTTCTTCGTTGTAATTTTCGCAAATAGAACAACTATTTAACTTAAATTACGCCTTGAACTCAGTCATTTTTTCTGCGTAAAATCTAGGTCACTTATTTAATCTAATTGGTATAAAACCTTCCGCAGCTGTTTTATTGGCTCGATTGAACAATAATTTTATTGATTACGATATCATGCAAAGGCTTGTCCTGTGATGTTGTCTGCACCTTAGCAATACTATCAACTACATCCATACCTTTAACCACTTTACCAAACACTGCATAACCCCATTGGCTTCCTTTTGCATCTAAGAAACCATTATCTTTTTGATTAATAAAAAACTGACGAGAAGCTGAATGAGGTGAGTTAGTGCGTGCCATGGCGATAGTTCCTCGTTCGTTACTCAATCCATTTTTTGATTCATTGGTAATAGAGGTAAGTGTTTCAGCACGTTGTCCTGATGTTAAAAAACCGCCACCCTGGATCATAAATCCATCAATAACACGATGAAAAACAGTCCCCTTAAATTGATCTTTTTGTATGTAAGTTAAAAAGTTTTCTACCGTTTTCGGTGCTTCATTCGGATACAGTTCAAGTGTTATTTGACCTTTATTAGTATCAATTAATATTGTCGGGTTTGCGGCAAGTGCGATACTGCTTGTCACTAAAAGAAATAATGCTGCTATAAATTTCATGTTGGGTCCTTGTCTAAGAGTCGATAGTTAAAATGCTTGTAGTTGGCTATTTAATTCTTGATCTTCAATAATTTGTTTCAATATTAAAGACAGTTGTTTGTTCAGTTGATCTGTAATGCCAGCAATTTGATTATTAAAAGCTCCATCCCACTGTTTCGTGGAGCGGAATATTTTATGGAAATGTTTTCCTTGATGACTCAACGCAACATCTATTACCATTTGTGATGATGTATCGTAACTAAAAGTTGATTCCGTCACTTTAGCTAATGCCTTAACTAATTTAATTTCTATTTGGTAGTCACTATTTGAATCCGTTTTTAAACCATGATCTATCCATGCTTGAGTTAAACTTTTTTCAACTAGCAAACGTAATGATTGCTGTTCGTTGATTAATTTGGCAACACCATCGCCATCTGTTATTTCAATCACGTGTCGAGCTATACGTAAATCTTTACTATCTATTTTCCAAGGTTGGAGGTTAGTGAATGTTTGTCCATTCTTTTCAAGATTAAGTTGAGGCGTAATATTAGTATAGGTTGGAGTGGAAGAGCATCCCCATAAAGTGAATAAACTGATACTGACTAAAAGCCATTTATAACACATTTTAAACATTTTAGATCCTGATTGAGTGAATAAAGGTACATCATAGCAAACCTATTATATAAGGCAGTTAATTTATCTAATGCAATGCCTGTAATTGATCTTATTTTAAGCAAGGCTTATTTCTCATAGGGTATTTTTATCTATTAAAGAGGTTGTTTACCTATTATGAGCAAGTATTTAACGGCTTGCTGTGTCAAATGAGCGATAACTAGCTTAAAAACATTTTGCATGAAATTTGACCTAGTTAGACTATTTTTTTTATTGTGAGATCTTCGTCATATTACCTTAATCTTTCTGTAACACTGATTAACTCTAGGCTAGCGATGGTTATCCACTTTTTCTGTGGATAACTCTGTGGGAAGTTCAGTGAGAAGTGTCTGAAAGCCTTGCTATACCTCGGTTTAGGTTAAATAGAGTTATTTTTAACCGCAATAAATTAACCTTTTTTATCAATGACTTATAATCGTCAAGTGGTTTTTATTATGGAGGGTGAGTTAATTTAGAGCGCCTCTTTATTTGTTAATCTGTCAATAGCTATATGTGCATTATTTAAAAAAATATTTATTTATTTTTATTGACAAATTTTTACATGACAGAATTTATATTGTCTATTTAATCTACAGTCTATTTTCACAGAATATATGTTTTTAAGGTGTTATTTGTTGGCTAGTAAATAACATTCAATAAATAAAAGTAGCGATTTAAGCTTACTTTGTATCATTGTTGTTAATAAAAATAGAGGTTTGGTGTTAATAAATGCATATACTTTGCATTTTTATGGTTTTCTATTTTAATGAATATTAATTCATTAATTTTATTGGTAAAGGATCATCTAGTTGGGGAGCTGTGATGGTAAGATAAAAACATATTTGTACTACCAACGTTTCGAGTGAATAGTATTAACAGGTTGTAAAGAGGGTTTATGAGTAAGTCATTTGAATTAGTATGTCCATTTTCTCCAGCTGGAGATCAACCGCAAGCAATAGAGCAATTAGTTGAAGGAATTGAGTCTGGGCTAGCTTACCAGACTTTATTAGGGGTAACTGGTTCTGGTAAAACATTTACATTGGCGAATACTATTGCACAATTGAATAAACCAACGTTGATCTTAGCACCTAATAAAACCCTAGCGGCTCAATTATACGGAGAAATGAAAGCATTCTTTCCGCACAATGCTGTTGAATATTTTGTTTCATATTATGATTATTATCAGCCTGAGGCTTATGTTCCTAGCTCAGACTCTTTTATCGAGAAAGACGCAGCAGTGAACGCGCATATCGAGCAAATGCGTCTATCAGCGACTAAGGCCTTATTAGAGCGTAAAGATGTTGTCTTAGTGGCCTCTGTTTCTGCTATTTATGGATTGGGTGACCCGCAATCTTATTTACAAATGATGTTGCACATTAGTGTCGGTGAAATAATTTCAAGCCGTGATATTTTACAGCGACTAGTGGATATTCAATACACTCGAAATGAAACAGAATTAAGCCGTGGTACATTTAGGGTACGTGGTGAAGTTGTTGATATTTTCCCGGCTGATTCTGAAAAACAAGCAATACGTATTGAATTGTTTGATGATGAAGTAGAAAGTATTAGCGTTTTCGACCCATTAACAGGGCAACAGTTAGAAAAACTATCACGTACTACTATTTTTCCTAAAACTCACTATGTGACCCCAAGGGAGCAAATCTTAAATGCCATTGAAGGGATTAAAGAAGAGTTACAGGAACGTAAAAAAGAATTTTTAGCAGAAAACAAATTGATAGAAGAGCAGCGTATTTCACAACGTACTTTATATGACTTGGAAATGATGAATGAGTTAGGTTATTGTTCAGGTATCGAAAACTATTCACGTTATCTATCTAGCAGAGGGCAGGGCGAAGCACCGCCAACCTTATTTGATTATCTACCAAAAGATGGTTTATTAATCTTGGATGAAAGTCATGTGACTGTGCCACAAATTGGAGCCATGTATAAAGGTGACCGATCACGTAAAGAAAATTTGGTGAATTATGGATTCCGATTACCTTCTGCATTAGATAACCGTCCTCTTAAATTCGAAGAGTTTGAAAAACTTGCTCCACAAACTATTTACGTATCGGCAACACCTAGTGATTATGAAATAGATAAATCACAAGGTGATATCATTAGGCAAGTGATACGTCCCACTGGTCTATTGGATCCTATTATTGAAGTGCGCCCTGTGAGCTCTCAAGTTGATGATCTCCTCTCTGAAATTAACATTCGCATTCCTAAAAGTGAACGCGTATTAGTAACAACGTTAACCAAACGTATGGCAGAAGATTTAACAGAATATTTAAACGAACACGGTATTAAAGTACGTTATCTGCATTCTGATGTTGATACCGTGGAACGTGTTGAGATTATTCGTGATTTAAGACTAGGCGTGTTTGATGTGTTAATTGGTATTAACTTGTTACGAGAAGGACTGGATATTCCAGAGGTCTCTTTAGTGGCCATATTAGATGCTGATAAAGAAGGTTTTCTTCGTTCAGAGCGTTCATTGATTCAAACCATGGGTCGTGCAGCACGTAATCTTGAAGGTAAAGCAATTTTATATGCTGATAGAATTACAGACTCAATGAAAAAAGCGATTAAAACCACTGAAGATAGAAGGGAGCTGCAGGATAATTTTAATAAAGAAAATGGCATATCTCCTAAAGGTTTATCGAAGTCTATTACTGATGTCATGCAACTAGGGCAAAACCCACAACCTAAATCAACTATTACTCCACTGAATAAAGTAGCTGAAACTGATGCCCCATACTCTGCCGTTGAAGGAGTGCGTTCAGAGCAAGATATTTTGAAAGAAATTACTAAATTAGAAAAGCAAATGTTTGCCTTTGCTAAGGACCTAGAGTTCGAAAAAGCTGCTCAACTACGTGATCAAGTATCTAAATTACATGAGCAACTTATTGCTACAGGTTAAATTTAAAAATTATTAACTATCTGCAACAAAATACAAACTCATTTCATTAAATAATGCAATGAGTTTGTTAAAACGGTTCAAAAACTTATTTTTTTATCATTACTGATTGTTTAACAGGAAAAATGCTCAATATAAGCAATAATAGTTGAAAGGAAATAATCTTCATAAGCAGGATGTTGATGATTGATAACGAAGAATATGGATATCGCCGTACCACATTACGCGTTTTACTAATTGTAACCATTTTCGCTGCAAGTTTTTTTGCAGTGAATAACTGGATAGCTGGCTTTAATCTTTTTGCTGTTATAGAAGGGATTGTTGCTGCTTTTTGGTGTGTGATTTTAGTTATTGCTAAAAGTACAAAACATCTAAAACGGTGGTCTTTTGTTTATTTGTGTACTTTTTATTTTTTGGTGATTTACGGTATAATGATAACCACTTTTAAAGCAGGGTTATTTTCCTGGCTATTTATTTTCCCTATTCTGTCATATCTATTATTAGGCTTAAAAGCAGGTACTTGGATCACTTTTATCAGTGTCTCTGGTGGTTTAGCAGTTTTGGGTAATATGGTTTTGGTTAATAACCATGGTATGCACTGGATTGTTATGGGAAATGTAGGATTTACACTCGCAACTATCTGGTCGATGGTATATGTCTATGAATCCAAACGAGAGTATATTTTTAATCATTTAAGAGAGCAGGCGAGAAAAGACCCTCTCACTGGTTTGCTTAATGTAAAAGCATTAAATGACACGCTTGCTGATACCCTAAAAACTGCACAACGACATTCTTATCCTGTTACCTTAGTTTATATTGATATTAATGATTTTAAGCTAATTAACGATAAATTAGGGCATCAAAAAGGCAATGAAATATTACTTTCTGTTGCGAATATCATCACAGAATTGACTCGAGTTGAAGATTACGCGTTTCGTTACGGAGGAGATGAGTTTTGTATTATTTTTCCTAATTGTGTGCACGAACAGGTCCGACAAACTTTTGGTGTACGCCTAGCGGAAAGAGTTAATTTAAGTTTAAATCAATTAACCATGAGCATCGGTTATGCTCAAACTGGACCCAGTGAATTTTGCTCTCCAGATTCTCTCATCCATAAAGCAGATAAAAATATGTATATCATCAAGTCTATTTTTAAATCTGGGGATTCATTTAATGAATGGAAAGAAATTAATGAAGCGAGTTAATAGTTAAGGATACAACTCAATTGCTTATTTTTATTTTCTTTTTTGACGCTTACCTAGTAACAATTAGTTTTAGTTAAGAAAAGTAAGCAATGTTGAGTTTTAGTTTTTTATAAAAATATAAATCACTCGACATTGCTTAGCATCTTTTTTACTTAAAGCACTTCAAAAGATTCTTTTTCCAACATCTCAATCAATGAAATCAATGGCAGCCCGATTAAACTGTTTGGATCTTTACCTTCAAAGCGGCTAAATAAACTAATACCAAAGCCTTCGCTCTTAAAGCTACCTGCACAATTGTATGGTTCTTCTTTGTGTAAGTAGTTAGTGATCATTTCATCCGATAGTTCACGGAAATAGACATCATAAGGTTCAACTAAAGACTGCACTTCACCGGTTACACTATTCACTAAAGCTAAACCCGTATAGAAAGTGACGTGTTGACCACTAGCTGCTTTTAATTGTTTAAAGGCATTGTCAAAGTTACCTGGCTTACCTAAAATGTGACCATTGTTTAAGCACACTTGGTCTGAACCAATGATTAAAGCATTAGGGAAATCACTGGTTACTGCCTTTGCTTTTGCTATTGCTAGTCTTTCTACTAATTGAATGGCAGTTTCACCGGGTAATTCATCTTCGTTAACCTGTGGGTTAGCTGTGGAAAAGTCTATATGTAGCTTTTCTAACAGTTGTTTTCGAAATGGCGAAGTCGATGCTAATACTAGCTTTTGTGGCATATTGAATCCTAATTATGTGTGAAAATAAGTTTATTTTAAGGACTGTGAAAGAATAAAGCGATAGTTGAATAAAAACTTAAGAAAAATAACGGTTTTTCTTTGACTATATTGAACTCTATCTATATTATTCGCGACCATGCAAAAGGTTAAACTACCGATTAGCGTTGATTCTGTTCGCGCTGCTAATAATAGATTGGAGCTAAATGCTAGCCTCGAAAAATCTTTATTAAGCAGATTAAGAGAGTCAACAAACAGTATTCACTCTGATATCGATGTACACTTTTCTTTTGAAGTTGATCAGCAAAGGCTGAGAATATTTCATGGTAAAGCAAGCGTCGCAGTAGAACTCACTTGTCAACGGTGCAATGAGCCTATGACTTATCAATGTGAAGCTGAATTTACGTATTGTCCTGTTCTGAATGAAGAGCAGGAAAATAATTTACCAGACGTTTATGAACCCATTTATTACGATGAAAATGGGGAGGTAAATCTTCATCAAATAGTTGAAGACGAACTGTTGTTAACACTTCCACAGATTGCAATGCATGCAATTGAGGATTGTCAATACAGTGACTACGAAAGTAGCTTTGGCGAAATTGAAGAAGAACAAGAACGTCCTAACCCATTTGATGCTCTAGCTCAGCTAAAGCTCAAGTAACAAGCAGGAATTTTTAAAATGGCAGTACAAAAAAGTCGTAAGACTCCTTCAAAACGCGGTATGCGTCGTTCACATGATGCACTAAGTGCACCTACTTTAACTGTTGATAGTACTTCTGGTGAAACTCACCGTCGTCATCACGTTACTGCTGACGGCTTCTACAAAGGCAAAAAAGTAATCGAAAAGTAAGTTACTACTTTGCGTAACTTTACTATTGCGCTTGATGCCATGGGGGGTGATTTTGGCCCCCATATTTCTTTACCCGCAAGCTATGAATCCCTACAACTTCATTCAAACTTAGTCATCATAATTGTCGGTGATGAGCAGCAAATAAACCCCTTATTAAAAAAATATCATTTACTCGAACACCCTCGTGTTAAATTAATGCATGCACCTGAAACCATATCAATGGAAGATGATCCTGTTTCAGTGTTACGTCATCGCTCACCCTCTTCAATGCTAATTGCACTACAATTAGTAGCAGATGGAGAAGCTGATGCATGTGTTAGTGCGGGTAATACTGGCGCATTAATGTTGCTATCTAAGCATATATTGAAAACGCTAAAGGGAATATCAAGACCTGCACTTGTTTCTGCGTTACCGAATAATCGTGGTGGACACAGTTACATGATGGATTTGGGAGCAAATTTACAGTGCGGTTGTGATACTTTATTTAACTTTGCATTAATGGGTAGTGTACTTTGTGAGAAGGTAGAACAAGTGAGTTCACCATCTATTTCTCTATTGAATGTAGGGCGAGAAAGTAACAAAGGAAGCGATGAGATCAAACATTGTGCAAGTTTACTCAACAAAACTAAATATATTAACTATATTGGTTTCATTGAAGCAAATGAGCTGTTTGATAGTCCAGCTGATGTTGTAGTCACTGACGGATTCAGTGGCAACATCGCATTAAAAAGTTATGAAGGCATGGGACGTGTTTTTATAGCACAATTAAAAAAAGCCATGAATGCAACTTGGTATAGCCGTTTACTTGGTAAGTTATTAAATCCATTGATAAAAAACCAATTAAAACATTTACACCCAGATCTGTATAATGGAGCCAGTTTAATAGGGTTACGTGGCATTGTTGTAAAAAGTCACGGGGGCGCGAATATTGAAGCATTCACTTGTGCAATAGAACAAGCCATTAAAGAAATTCAATGGCAGATACCAACTAGTATTAGCGAAAGGTTGGCGTCTGTCTTAGCAGAGCGAGATTGTTTATTACATGAATAGCAAAATTATAGGTACGGGTAGTTATTTACCAACAACAGTACGCACCAATCAAGATTTAGAGAAGATGGTCGATACTAGTGATGAATGGATTACCGTACGCACTGGGATTAAAGAACGTCGAATTGCAAGTGAACAAGAAACGATCGCGTTTATGGGAACGAAAGCTGGTGAGCAAGCGTTAGAAGCTGCTGGTTTAGTTGCAAGTGATTTGGACTTAATTGTTGTTGCTACAACAAGTAATCATAATGCCTTCCCATCTGCTGCTTGTGAAGTTCAAAATCTATTGGGTATTTATGATATTCCTGCATTTGACGTATCAGCTGCATGTGCAGGTTTCACTTATGCGCTGAGTGTCGCTGATAATTTTATCAAATCAGGTAGCACAAAAAATGTGCTAGTGATTGGGGCAGATGCATTAGCCGCTACATGTGATCCAGAAGATCGTAGTACTATTATTTTATTTGGTGATGGTGCGGGCGCTGTTGTACTAACAGCGACTGAAGAAGTAGGTATTTTATCTACTCATATCAATGCAGATGGTCGTTTTGGTGATTTATTAAAGTTACCAAATGTTGAGCGTGGGAATGACCAAACATTAACTAACTCATATTTATCAATGGCTGGAAATGAAGTATTTAAAGTAGCGGTGAAAAAACTGAGCCAAGTAGTAGTGGATACATTAGCTGCAAACAACATTGAAAAAGACAAATTAGATTGGCTAGTACCACATCAAGCTAATCAACGCATTATTGCTGCAACAGCTAAAAAACTAGGTATGTCTATGGATCAAGTTATCTTAACACTTGATAAACATGGTAATACCTCAGCTGCTTCAGTACCACTCGCCCTGGATGAAGGGGTAAAAAGTGGAAAAATTAAACCGGGCCAATTAGTGTTATTAGAAGCATTTGGTGGTGGGTTTACTTGGGGAAGTGCATTAGTCGTAATGTAACAACTGGCATATTTCAAGTAACAAAATAGATAAGCGATACATTAATGAGATCGTAAGAATTAATTTTAGGAATTAAACATGACAAACTTTACATTTGCCTTTCCTGGCCAAGGTTCACAAAGCTTAGGTATGTTGGCTGATTTAGCTGCTACTTACCCTGTAGTAGCTAATACATTTAAAGAAGCAAGTGATGTGTTAGGTTACGATCTTTGGACATTATGCCAAGATGGGCCTGCAGAATCATTAAATCAAACTGATAAAACACAACCTGCATTATTAGCCGCTTCTGTTGCTATTTGGAGAGTGTGGGCTGAAATCGGTGGTGAAAAACCAACAACGATTGCAGGGCACAGTTTAGGTGAATACTCTGCATTAGTATGTGCTGGTGTCATTGATTTTAAAGATGCAATCAAGTTAGTTGAGTTACGTGGTCAGTTAATGCAACAGGCTATTCCAGCTGGTGTTGGCGCAATGTACGCAATTATCGGTTTAGGTGATGCGGAAATTAAAGCAGCTTGTGAGCAAGCTGCACAAGGTGAGGTGGTTTCTCCAGTAAACTTTAATTCACCTGGTCAAGTCGTTATCGCGGGTAATAAAGACGCCGTTGAACGTGCTGGTGTATTATGTAAAGAAGCAGGCGCTAAACGAGCATTGCCATTACCAGTATCAGTACCTTCGCATTGTGCATTAATGAAACCGGCAGCAGATAAGTTAGCGGTTGCATTGCAAGATATTACTTTTAATACCCCTACGATTGCGGTGATTAATAATGTTGATGTAGCGATTGAAACTGATGCGGACAAAATCAAAGATGCGCTTGTACGTCAATTATATTGTCCAGTTCGTTGGACTGATATAGTAGTAAAAATGGCTGAGCAAGGTATCAACTTACAAGTTGAAGCAGGCCCTGGTAAAGTATTAAGTGGTTTAGTTCGTCGTATCGAAAAAAGTTTTACTGCACAAGCAATCAACGACACAGCAAGTTTAGCGGCTGCATTAGCTGCTGTTAAAGGAGAATAAGAATGAGTATGCAAGATCAAGTTGTTTTAGTAACAGGTGCTAGCCGTGGTATTGGCCGAGCAATTGCTGAAAGCTTCGTCGCATTAGGCGCAACAGTTTTAGGTACAGCAACAAGCGAAAGCGGTGCTGCAGCAATCAGTGAATATTTAGGCGATGCTGGTAAAGGTTTTGTCTTAAACGTCACAGAAACAGAGTCTATTGAAGCATTATTTGCTGACATTAAGAAAGAGTTTGGTAGTGTGGATGTGTTAGTGAATAACGCAGGTATCACACGTGACAACCTATTAATGCGTATGAAAGACGCAGAGTGGGATGACATCATTGGTACTAACTTAACGCCTATCTTTAAATTGAGTAAAGCTGCACTTCGTCCTATGATGAAGAAGCGTGCTGGACGTATTATTAATGTAGGCTCTGTAGTTGGTACAATGGGTAATGCTGGTCAAGCTAACTATGCGGCTGCTAAAGCAGGCGTAATTGGTTTCACTAAATCATTAGCACGTGAAGTTGCAAGCCGTGGTATTACTGTTAATACAGTTGCACCTGGTTTCATTGAAACAGATATGACTAAAGCACTAAATGAAGAGCAACGTGCAGCTACTTTAGCTAATGTACCTGCTGGCCGTTTAGGTGATCCAAAAGAGATTGCTGCTACTGTTGTATTTTTAGCCTCTGAAGGTGCGGCTTACATTAACGGTGAAACAATTCACGTTAATGGCGGCATGTACATGGTTTAATTTTTTGCCTAACTTTGTTGAGCAAATAAGCAATTAACTCAAAAAGATAGATATTCTATTAATTTATTGATTAAAACCTTAAAATACTGGTCTAACCAGTGATAGAATACTTGAATATTAAACGCGATAGAATAAACTACCGCAACTTAACGCAAATGCGTAATTACATAGGAAGATAAAAAATGAGCAATATCGAAGAACGCGTAAAGAACATCATCGTTGAGCAATTAGGTGTTCAACTAGACGAAGTTAAAAACGAAGCTTCTTTCGTTGACGATCTTGGTGCTGATTCACTAGACACAGTTGAGCTTGTAATGGCTCTAGAAGAAGAATTTGATACAGAGATCCCAGATGACGAAGCAGAGAAAATCACTACTGTTCAATCTGCGATTGATTACGTTGTTAACAACGGTTAATTTCTCACTATAAGTGCAGAAATATCTAAAGGCGGTCTTGTGACCGCCTTTTGTCTATTTAAACATTAATAAATTGACCTTAAATAATAGCTAAGTATTTTAAAACACCAATCACACTAATCTCGTGTTCTATATTTCTGGTTAAAATAAATTATTTCTTGTTGTAAGTTTTGTGAAAAATACATTATTTCATTAACTTACCTCACAAATTAAGCCATTTTTTATTTTATGTAATATTAACAACATGGATTTAATATACATTGGTATAAAAAATTTTTAGTTATTATTTTTATAGCTTTATTTTAGGAGAGTCTAGTGTCAAAGCGTCGCGTTGTAGTAACCGGTTTAGGGATAATCTCACCAGTAGGTAATACGGTTGAGCAATCATGGCAGGCTATTCAATCTGGTCAAAGTGGAATTTCAAATATTGAACACTTTGATACTGAAAAGTTTTCAACTAAATTCGCTGGTTTAGTTAAAGACTTTAACGTCGAAGAATATATGCCGAAGAAAGAAGCACGTAAAATGGATTTATTTATCCAATACGGTGTGGCAGCTTCTGAACAAGCATTACAAGATTCAGGCCTAGAAATTACAGAAGAAAATGCAGAGCGAATTGGTGTTGCAATTGGCTCTGGTATTGGTGGTTTAGGTGTTATCGAGCAAAACAAAGATAATTATAATAAAACAGGACCACGTAAAATAAGTCCTTTCTTTGTACCAGCAACTATCATCAATATGATTTCAGGTCATGTATCAATTAATAAAGGCCTCAAAGGTCCAAACATCGCCGTAACGACAGCTTGTACTACAGGTACTCACAGCATTGGTTTAGGCGCACGTATGATCCAACATGGAGATGCTGATGTGATGTTTGTAGGTGGTGCTGAAAAAGCATCAACTGAAATGGGGATGGGCGGATTCGGTGCTGCACGTGCACTTTCAACACGTAACGATTCACCAGAAACTGCAAGCCGCCCTTGGGATGAATCTCGTGACGGTTTTGTATTAGGTGATGGTGCAGGTGTATTAATTATTGAAGAATACGAACATGCTAAAGCACGTGGTGCAAAAATTTACGCTGAAATGGTTGGCTTTGGTATGAGTGGTGATGCTTACCACATGACGTCACCACCAGAAAGCGGTGCCGGTGCAGCATTATCAATGAAAAATGCTATTCGTGATGCAGGTATCGATGCTTCTGATATTCAGTACATCAACGCACATGGTACATCTACACCAGCAGGTGATATTGCTGAAACACAAGCAGTAAAAAGTATTTGGGGTGATGCATCAAATTCAGTAATGATGAGTTCAACTAAATCAATGACAGGTCACTTATTAGGTGCTGCTGGTGCAATCGAAGCTATCTTCAGTGTATTGGCACTGAAAGACCAAGTTGCTCCACCAACGATCAACCTTAAAAACCCAAGCGAAGGTTGTGACTTAGATTATGTAACAGATGGTAAAGCACGTCCTGCGAATATCGAGTATGCACTGTCAAACTCATTTGGCTTTGGCGGTACAAACGGCACGTTGATCTTCAAACGCATCTAGTAAGATTAAATCAACGGTTTGTTGGTTGCTGATTTTAAAAACCCGATACATAAGTTCGGGTTTTTTTATACCTAAAAATTGTCCTTTAAAAGTGTTTAGATGCAGTAATGATGTATTGCTAATTAGTACGATGACTATTATTTTTAATCGGCTATTTAGTGAAGCAGTGATTATGCGTATAATCCTTTATTCAACTTTACATTGGATGAGTAACTTCATGTTAATTAACGGTATTATCAGCGAAGCCATTGATGCTACTGATCGTGGTTTAGCTTATGGTGATGGATTATTTTCTACTATCAAAATTGAACACGGTGACGTGAGTGATTGGTCATTGCATTTGCAACGACTTAAAGACGGAGCTAAGCGTTTATTTTTTCCTGATGTTAATTGGGAATTATTAGAATCAGAAGTCTTCAGCAGTGCGCAATCAGTTGCAGAACATCCTCATCATGTATTAAAGGTGATCTTGACGAGAGGCAGTGGTGGCCGAGGTTATAGTGCAAGTGGTTGCAATCAAACAGTGCGAATTATCAGTTTGTCAGCATTTCCGGAGCAATACCTTATATGGCAACGATCAGGGATTACAGTAGTGCAATGTCAAAGTCAATTAGGGCGCAATAAACAGCTTGCTGGTTTAAAGTCATTAGCACGATTAGAGCAAGTATTTATTAAGCAAGAGTTAGTAGATTTAGGCGCTGTAGAAGGCTTGGTTTGCGATGAACTTGGCCACGTTATTGAAGCTTGTAGTGCAAATGTTTTTATCTACTTAGCGGGGCAATGGATCACTCCAAAGCTCAATTATAGCGGTGTCGCTGGCGTAATGAGAGCACGTATTTTAAACCTAGAACACATATGTGTAATTGAAAAAGAGATCACCTTAGCTGACATTCATCAAGCAACATGCTTATGTTTAACTAATGCACTTATGGGCATTGTTGCGGTCAGACAATATCAAGATAGACATTATTCAGTAGAGGATCTTAAGCCTGTCACTGAACTACAAACATTGCTTAAGCAAGGAAGTTAATTTATATGATCAAGAAAATTGGTTTAGCAGCAGCCTTATTAATTGTTATTGTAATAGGCATGATTGGTTGGGCAAAACAGCAAGTCGATAGTTATTTAAACACTCCTCGAGTGGCTGAAACACAATTATTTACCTTGGCCGAAGGAAGTTATTTTTCACATTTAGCACCACAATTAATGGAGCAAGGTTTATTAGATTCGGACCGTTGGTGGAAAGTGGTCGCTAAGTTACACCCTGAATTAACACATCTTAAATCAGGTACTTATCAACTACCTGAAGCCGCATCTTTACAGCAGATATTAACCATTTTAAACAGTGGACGAGGTTATCAGTTTAAAGTCACTTTTGTTGAAGGCAGTACCTATAAAGATTGGCTGAAAACGTTAAGTAAAGCTGAAAGAATTAAACCTATTGTAGAAGATGAACAGGCTATTTTAGCTAAGTTAGGTAGTACATCATCTAAATTAGAAGGGTTACTCTTCCCTGAAACCTACCATTATTCTGCTGATATGAGTGCCTTTAGTATTATCAAAAAAGCTTACTTACATCAACAAACGGTCGTTGAAAAACTATGGGCAGAAAGAGATAAAAATCTACCTTATAAAACACCTTATGAAGCTCTGATCATGGCTTCAATTATTGAGAAAGAAAGCGGCCTAGCGAATGACAGGGACAAAATTGCTTCGGTATTTGTTAATCGTTTAAAAATAGGGATGCGTTTACAGACCGATCCAACCGTTATTTACGGTATGGGTGACCGCTATGATGGGCGTATTCGTAGTAAAGATTTAAGAGAGAAAACGGCTTATAACACTTATACTATAGCTGGATTACCTCCAACACCAATTGCAATGCCGAGCGAAGAAGCACTTTATGCTGCTTTACACCCTGCTGATACTAAATATCTGTATTTTGTTAGTAAAGGTGATGGCAATTCTTACTTTTCTAAAAATTTAAGAGAACACAACAATGCCGTCAATAAATATATCCGAGGAAAATAAGATGCCAGCATTACAAAAATTAGCGGGTAAATTTATTGTTATTGAAGGGTTAGAAGGTGCTGGTAAAAGTACAGCTATTCAATACATTCAGGATTGGTTGCAACAAAAAGAGATCACCGAACAAAATATTGAATTAACCCGTGAACCAGGTGGTACAGTCCTTGCCGAGAAAATGCGAGATATTGTCAAAATGGATGTTGTAGGTGAGCAGCTTGATGATAAAGCCGAACTGTTAATCATGTATGCGGCACGTGTACAGCTAGTTGAACATAAAATTAAACCGGCTTTAGCAGCAGGAAAAGTAGTGATTGGTGACCGCCATAATTGGTCCTCTTTAGCTTACCAAGGTGGTGGGCGCGGTATCGACTTACAATTAATTAATGATATAAAACAAGTAGCTTTAGGTGATTTCAAAGCTGACTACACGCTGTTCTTAGATATTGAACCAGAATTAGGGTTAAGTCGAGCAAGAGGACGTGGAGAGTTAGATCGTATTGAACGATTAGCTATCGACTTTTTTAATCGCTCTCGAGCAGTGTTTCAACAGCTCACAGAACAAGAAGAAAATGCTGAATGTATCGATGCTAGCCAGGATTTTGAGCAAGTAAAAGCAGCGATTCACCTGCAACTTGATCGTTGGTACGCGAGTTTATAAATGGCTAATATAAAAGCAACATCAGAGGTGATTGAATCGAGCTTTGAACAAGTGTCAACACCTTGGCTGACGCCTTTCTACCAACAGTTACAGCAGACTTATCAGCAGGGACGATTTGCACATGGTCTGTTATTTACAGGCAGTGCTGGTATTGGTAAATATAAGTTAGCGCAACAATTAGCACAGTATCTTTTATGTACTAACAAGCAGCATGATGATGCTTGCTTTGAATGTCATTCCTGCAAGCTTTTTAGTGCTCATAATCATCTTGATTATCATTTTTTAGTTGCTGAAAAAAACAAATCGATTGGTATTGACCAAGTTCGTTTGCTGACAGAAAAACTCAATGAGCGACCTCAGTTAGGCAATAACAAAGTAGTATTAATTAAAGGTGCTGAGCAACTTACTGAAGCCGCTGCAAATGCCTTATTAAAAACATTAGAAGAGCCGCAGGGTGATAGTTATCTGATTTTGCTAGCAAGAACGCATCATCAATTAATGCCAACGTTACTAAGCCGATTACAGCAAACTCATTTACATAGCCCGGATGATCAAACCTTAATTAATTGGTTGTATAAATTGGGTTATCAAGTGAGCGACCTAGGCGTGTTACGTTGGTTTCAAAATAGTCCGTTAGCATTATTAAACCATTTGAAAGCATTGCAACAAGATGCAAGTTTAGATACACGTAGGCAATGTGTGGAAGGTGTTTTTAATATGCTCTATCAACCACAACAGTTATTTAGTTTTTCACGCTTATTGGCCAATGATGCAGAGCAAAATTTATTACTGCTTTTTCATCTATTACATGATACTCATAAGTTAAAGCTTAATACTGAGCAGCTTAATCAGGATGCTATCTATTACTTTGCATTACCACAGTTACAACTTTGGCAAGCCCAGTTAAGCTTTAAAAGTTTGCGAATGTTAAGCCAAGAAATATTAAAAACACGTAGCTTATTAACCGAGCACAATGCATTAAAGAAAGAGTTATTGATAAGCGCTTTATTGATTAAAATAAAGAACGAATTTAAGGAAACACATTATGTTAGTTGATTCTCACTGTCACCTTGACCGATTAGATTACACCAAAAAGCACACGGGTATTGCCGACGTGATTGAAAAGGCACAAGCAAAAGGGATTAATCACCTACTCAGTGTTTGCGTTACATTAGAAGATTACCCTGCGATGGCTGAAATGATCAAACCTTACGATCAAGTGTCAAGTACCTGTGGTGTGCATCCTTTATATAAAGAAGCAGTGATGAATGAAGATTTATTGCTTGAGTATGCAAGTGCTGAAAAAGTGATTGCTATTGGTGAAACCGGCTTAGATTATTTCTATTCTCCAGAGACAAAAGAGTGGCAAATCGATGCATTTCGTAAGCAGATCCGTGTCGCGAAAAAACTTAACAAACCTCTAATCATCCATACTCGTGGCGCACGTGAAGATACCTTGGATATTCTTCGAGAAGAGGGCGCTGAACAAGTCGGTGGTATTTTACATTGCTTTACCGAGTCTATCGAGATGGCTGAAGAAGCGATGCAAATGGGGTTTTATATTTCAGTGTCTGGTATTGTTACCTTCAAAAATGCCAAAGAATTACAAGCTGTGATAAAAGCAGTGCCGCTAGATCGGTTGTTAGTAGAAACTGACTCGCCTTATTTAGCACCTGTGCCACATCGAGGTGAAGAAAATGAACCAGCTTACACCTACAACGTAGCGGAGTTTGTTGCTGACCTAAAAGGCGTTTCATTTGAAGAGCTAGCTGCAGCAACCACTAATAACTACTTCACCTTATTTAAAAACGCAAAACGTTAATTAGCCGATTATAATCTAGGAGTTTTCATGCAAACAGTGTTATTCGATGGACAACCTATTAGCCCTTCAAAAGTAGTCTGTATTGGTCGTAATTATGTTGAGCATATTGCTGAATTAAATAATGAAGTGCCTACAGAGCCAGTTATTTTTGTGAAACCGAACTCTGCGATCAGCACTGAAATTAAAACTCATGCGGTGGACGCTATTCACTATGAAGCAGAAATCTCCTTCTTGATGGATGATAATCAGTTTGTTGGTGTTGGCGTTGGCTTAGACCTAACCAAGCGAGAAGTACAAAGTGTGCTTAAAAGTAAATCTTTACCTTGGGAGCGTGCTAAAGCTTTTGATGCTTCTGCGGTATTTTCAGAGTTTGTTAGTTTTGAGCTGCCAGTGGATTCATTAAGTTTAGTGTTATCGATTAATGACCAAGTGATTCAACAGGCCAACTATCAATTGATGATCTACAAACCTGCTGAGATAGTCACAGCAGTGAATGAGTTTATGTCCTTTGAAAAGCATGATATTTTAATGACTGGTACACCAAAAGGAGTGGGTAAAATTAACCAAGGTGATAAATTCACCGGTCAAATTTTTTCTCAAGACACACTTTTAGTCTCGCAAAGTTGGACAGTCTTATAAGGTGTATTAAGCACTCATCCTATTAGGCACTGGAAATGCACAAAATAATTATGCATTTCCAGCCTTTTATCTACCGCAAACACACCTCAGCACTAGCCATATCTATTTGATCTGCGTAAAATTACAGCCATATTTTTTATCACTTGTATAAAGTAGAGTAAATTGAATGCAGCATCTAGATGAAATCGTTGCTAACGCGCAACAACAGATCGAAAACGCCGCAGATACTAATGAATTAGAAGAGATTCGTTTACAGTATCTGGGTAAAAAAGGCCTAATGACTGAGCAAATGAAAGGCTTAGGTAAATTACCACCTGCTGAGAAACCAGCTGCAGGTCAATTAATTAATAAAGCAAAACAAGCGATTCAAGCGGTATTAGTTGAACGTAAAAAAGGTATGGAAGAGGCAATTTTAAATGCCCAACTAGCCTCAGAAACGATTGACGTAACACTACCTGGTCGTGGTAGTAAGCAAGGTAACGTTCACCCTGTAACTCGTACCACTGATCGTATTGTTGAGTTCTTTAGTGAGCTAGGTTTTGAAGTAAAAGATGGCCCTGAAGTTGAAGATGGTTACCATAACTTTGATGCATTGAATATTCCACCGCATCACCCTGCACGTGCTGATCACGATACTTTTTACTTCAACCCTGATTTAGTACTTCGTACACAAACATCAGGTGTGCAAATCCGTACTATGGAAGCGCAGAAGCCACCAGTACGTATTATTTCTCCTGGACGTGTTTACCGTAATGATTACGACCAAACACACACACCAATGTTCCATCAAGTAGAAGGCTTGATGATTGCGGAAAACGTAAGCTTTACACAGCTTAAAGGTATTTTGCATGACTTTTTGCATAACTTCTTCGAGGAAGATTTAGAAATTCGTTTCCGTCCATCTTACTTCCCATTCACAGAGCCTTCTGCGGAAGTAGATGTGAAAGGTAAAAACGGTTGGTTAGAAGTACTAGGTTGCGGCATGGTTCACCCAAGCGTATTAAAATCAATGGGTGTTGATCCTGAAAAGTATTCAGGTTTTGCCTTCGGCATGGGTATTGAGCGTTTAACAATGCTACGTTACAACGTTAACGATTTACGTTCATTCTTTGAAAACGATCTTCGTTTCCTCAAGCAATTCAAATAAGGGTTAATAATAATGAAATTTAGTGAAGCTTGGTTACGCGAGTGGGTTAACCCAGAAATTACACGTGATGAATTAACACATCAAATCACTATGGCAGGTCTTGAGGTCGACGACGTTGATCCTGTTGCTGGTGAGTTTACTAAAGTATTAGTTGGTGAAGTGGTTGAATGTGGCCAGCACCCTGATGCAGACAAATTACAAGTGACTAAAATCAATATCGGTGAAGAAGAGTTAATCGATATCGTTTGTGGTGCTAAAAACTGTCGTTTAGGTCTTAAAGTAGCAGTCGCGGTTGTTGGTGCTGTTTTACCGGGTGACTTTAAAATAAAAAAAGCAAAACTACGCGGTCAGCCATCTTTTGGCATGTTGTGTAGTGAGTCTGAGTTAGGCATGGCAGAAAGTGCTGAAGGTATCATTGAACTACCTTTAGATGCGCCTATTGGTCAATGCGTTCGTGAATACTTACAACTAGATGATGTGATTATCGATGTTGATTTAACAGCAAACCGTGCAGATTGTTTAGGCATTGCTGGCCTTGCTCGTGAAGTAGCAGTATTAAATAGCATTGAAGCAACACAACCAACTTGGGAAAACGTTGCGGTATCAATTGATGACCAAGTGGCTATCAACTTACAAGCGCCTGAAGCTTGTCCTCGTTACCTTGGTCGTGTAATCAAAGGCATTAATCAAAATGCAACAACGCCATTATGGATGGTTGAAAAACTACGCCGTTGTGGTGTGCGTAGTGTTGATGCTGTGGTTGATATTACTCAGTATGTTTTACTAGAGTTAGGTCACCCGATGCATGCCTTTGATTTATCAAAATTAGAAGGCGGTATTGAAGTTCGTTTAGCTAATCAAGATGAAGAACTTACATTATTAGATGGCAAAGAAGTTAAATTAAATGCAGATACATTAGTGATTGCAGACCAATCAAAAGCCCTAGCGATGGCAGGTATTTTTGGTGGTCAAGATTCTGGTGTACAAGAAGGTTCAACAGATATCTTCTTAGAAAGCGCTTTCTTTGCTCCGCTAGCAATTGCAGGTCGTGCACGTAGTTACGGTTTACACACAGATGCTTCCCATCGTTATGAACGTGGTGTTGATCCATTATTGCAAGTAACTGCAATGGAGCGTGCAACGCAGTTATTAGTTGAAATTTGTGGTGGTCAAGTTGGTCCAATCACAGAAGCTGTGAGCGAAGCAAACTTACCAAAACAAGCAACTATTGAATTACGTCGTAGCAAACTAGATCGTTTAATCGGTATTTCAATTGATGCAGAGCGTGTTCAGCAAATCTTGACGCAACTAGGCTGTGAAGTAACTGAAACGACCGAAGGTTGGTCTGCAGTTGCACCAAGCTACCGTTTCGATATGGAAATTGAAGAAGACCTAATCGAAGAAGTAGCACGTGTTTTTGGTTACAACAACATTCCAAATATTGCGCCACAAGCTGCATTAACCATGCCTGCTCACAATGAATCACGTTTAAAATTATCTAAAATCCGTGATGTGTTAGTGAACCGTGAATATCAAGAAGCAATTACTTATAGCTTTGTTGACCCTGACAAACAACTTAAGTTACATCCAGAAGCAGATGCGCTTATTTTACCGCATCCAATCTCTAAAGATATGTCAGCAATGCGTGTTAGTTTGTGGACTGGTTTATTAGAAAGTGTGTCTAAAAATCAAAAGCGTCAGCAGAATCGTGTGCGTCTATTTGAAACAGGTTTACGTTTCATTAAAGATGAACAAGCTGAAAACGGTATTCGTCAACAAGCAATGTTATCAGGTGTAATTATCGGTAATGTTAGTGATGAACATTGGTCAATAGAAACACGTGCTGCAGACTTCTTTGATCTTAAAGCCGATTTAGAAGCCGTATTGGATTTAACGGTTGATGATGCTAGTTTTGAGTTTAAGGCAGAAAAACACAGTGCATTGCATCCAGGACAATCAGCGGGTATTTACCGTAATGGTGTAAATGTTGGTTATATCGGTAGCTTACACCCAAGTTTGAAGAAACCTTTTGCATTAAATGGACAAGCTATTGTTTTTGAAATAGAAGTTGATAGTATATTAACTAGACAACTACCTCAAGCTGGTGATATTTCTAAGTTCCCTGCGAACAGCCGAGATCTTGCTTTTGTTGTAGATGAACAAGTAAATGCAGGTAAGGTCCTAAAATTTATAGAAAAAATTGGCGGTTCTGAACTAGTTAGCATAAACTTGTTTGACGTGTACCAAGGTCAAGGCGTTGAAGAAGGTAAGAAAAGCTTAGCAATAGGCTTAATATTACAAGATTCTACACGTACCTTGGAAGAACAAGAGATTGCTGACAGCGTTAGCTCGATAGTTGAAGCGGTTTCTACGGAGTTTAATGCATCTTTGAGAGATTAATTTATGGCACTGACAAAAGCTGAAATAGCAGCACACTTATCGGAAGAAATTGGATTAAGCAAACGAGAAGCAAAAGAGTTTGTAGAATCTTTCTTTGAGGAAATTAAATCAACACTTGAATCTGGTTCACCAGTTAAAATTTCTGGTTTTGGTGGTTTCGAGCTAAAAGACAAAGGCGAACGACCTGGTCGTAACCCTAAAACGGGAGAAGATATCCCGATTGAGGCTCGAAGAGTTGTTACCTTTAAAGCGGGTCAGAAACTGAAAGAGTTAGTTGAAACTAGCTTATCAGACAAACCTAACAAATAATTAATTAGCATTTCGCTATTATTTATAAATCTGGTTTAGCCATTTGCTATCTAGAAAAAGTCGCTTTGCGGCTTTTTTTTTACCTAAAATTTGGCTTTCTCAATATATACCATTGGTATTACATGAGCTCAGACACACATTTGTCATACTGTTCAGATTACAATGTTATAGAAAGTGAAGGTGACCTCTTTGCACTTTCAACCTTCCCAAGCTAGTAATGAACATTAAATATTAGCAAATTAACTAGAGCGAATAATTAATGTTATTGGTAATAAACAATCAGGGCCGAAGATTTGAGCGAATATAAAAAAATAGTGGTATTAACTGGAGCAGGCATTTCAGCCGAGTCAGGTATTGATACATTTCGTAGTAAAGATGGTTTATGGGAAAAATTTAGACTAGAAGATGTGGCCACGCCGGAAGGGTACCATCGCGATCCTAAATTAGTCTTAGATTTTTATAATCAGCGTCGAAAACAGTTTTGTTCGGGTATTAACCTCCCTAATGCCGCGCATCATGCCTTAGTTGAATTAGAGCAAAAATTTGATGGAGACTTTTTATTGGTAACACAAAATATCGATAACTTACATGAGCAAGCGGGATCGAAAAGTGTGTTACACATGCATGGAGAGTTATTAAAAGCACGTTGCCCTAGTTCTAATCAATTAGTGCAGTGGCTAGGTGATTTAAATAGTGATGATCTGTGTACTTGTTGTCAGTATCCATCTCCACTGCGCCCACATATTGTTTGGTTTGGTGAAATGCCGATAGGTTTAGATAAGATTTATCATCATTTATCTGAAGCAGACCTATTTATTGCCATTGGGACTTCAGGAACAGTTTATCCGGCTGCTGGTTTTGTAGAAGAAGCAAAAAGTAGCGGAGCGGAGTCCATTGAGATTAACCTTGAAGCCAGTGAAGTACATAGCCACTTTGACCAAGTTAAACAAGGTAAAGCATCGCAGTTAGTACCAGAATTGGTTAAACAAATTTTAAGTTAATTGCTAGGTCTTGGTAGTTTTATTAAAAATTTAAATCGACTTAGCCAAGTATGAATAAACTTGAAATGCTATCAGAACCCCCTACAATGACTCGCTGCTGAACAGCTGTTATTTCATTTAGGGAAGTTACTAGATTATGAGTTCAAAATATTTTGTATTGGGCGGTGATATTAAAAAATCGCTGACTGAAGGGTACCATTTAGATTTAAAAAAATTGCTAAGCGATGGCTTCAAGGTCACTCGTAAACATTTTTTACCGCTTGTCTCTGCATGCCTTTTTATCATGTTAGCCTCTTTCTCTTTGTTAAGCTTATTTATAGATACTGATACTTCATTAAGCGACCCTAAAGTTATTGCCTTATTTTTTGTATTTGCATTGCTAATAGCGCCACCGCTTATGACGGGTTTAATTATGATGGGCGTTCATCATTCGGTAGGGCTTAAAACCAACTCTTTCCATCTTTTTCATTACTTTAAAATGTTATTAAAATTGTCATTGGCTGCGATGATGGTTAATTTAATGACCAATGCCGTTAGTATGGTGTTTGGACAAATATTTGGTAGTGCAGGGTTTGTATTATCTGTACTTGTTTTACTTTATTTAAAAATGTCATTCTGCTTGGTCTATCCATTAATTGCAGAAAAGAAAGCATCTCCTGTGACGGCTTTAAAATTGTCCTTTAAATTAGTACATAAAAACATTGGTCAATTTACACAGTTATTGGTTATTTTTTGCGTGTTATTTGTATTTGGTTTGATTACCTCTGGCATTGGTTTATTGTTTGTCATTCCTTACTGCATTAATGTATTAGGGATTGTTTATCGCCAAATATGTGGGGTCAGCATTGCAGTGACCGATACAAATGATCATGATTCTGGTCCTGATGATAGCTCTGGCTCTGATTCAAGCTCCGGTTCTCGACATGGCGGTTTTGAAGCTTAAACTGATTATTCCTAAGGGTACGAGTCCTCTCTACCCTTAGTGATACATTTCTTTACTGTACTTAATACCTATTTATCTCTTTCCATAAAAATCACTCTATTTTTTAATAACTATCAACGATCTCATTTTTATGATTAATTGGTTAAAACTAACTAAGTCATTGATTAAATCTATTTAAATAAACTAAAAAACAGTGAACTTAATCTAACGAGTCTGCGTATCACTTATAAGATGCACAAATAATGAATAATTGTGATAAATATCAAATTTTATTGGCGTTCTTAAACACATTCTGCTTAGATGAACACACACTAAAAAATAAAAATGTTGTAGGAGTTATTTTTGAAATTCACGGATAAAAAAGCAATCTTGTTTGACCTAGATGGTACTTTAATTGATAGCGCACCAGATTTAGCATTAGCTATCAACCACATGTTAACCAGTATTGGTCGAGAGGAAATATCACCTGCTATTATTCGCTCTTGGGTAGGTAACGGAGCAAGCGTTTTAGTACAACGCGGTTTATCTGGGCAAACTGAAATTGACCCAGATTTAGATCCTGTATTATTAGAAAAGTCTTTAGCCATTTTCTTAGATTTTTACGCTAAAAACCTTTGTGTTGATACAGTGATATATCCTAATGTGGTTTCATCTCTTCACGCATTGAAAGACAAGGGCTACCAACTTGCAATTGTGACCAATAAACCTTATGACTTTATACAGCCAATCCTTGATGGTTTATCATTGAACGGACTGTTTTCGTTATTAGTTGGTGGAGATACCCTAGAAAAACGTAAACCTGATCCACTACCTTTACACTACGCTTGTGAGAAATTAGGTGTAACTGCAGAGCAGTGTGTCATGGTAGGTGATTCTAAAAACGATATTTTAGCCGCTAATGCAGCGAATATGCAGAGTATTGGTTTAACTTATGGTTATAACTACGGCGAAGATATTAACGAGCATGGGCCTGATGTTAGCTTTGATGATTTTGCAAATATCATTGCTACACTTTAGGACACTAATCAAATTTAACTGATTGGTTTCCCTCTTTTTTACGCAAATATGAACGGTTTAATAGTGACTAGAAGCGATATGTCTGATAAAAAAATTGCAGTAATAGGCGGTGGCATTGCAGGAGCATCAATTGCTCTGTACTTGAGTGAAATTGGCTTAAAAATAGATTTATTTGAAAAGGGTACAAGCCTAGTCAATGGTCCACCAATTTGTCACCTACATGCGGGCGGCAATCTATACAGAGAGATACCTGACGAACAATGCGTTACTCTATTAGAGGAATCGATTGAAGCGCTACGTTTGTATCCTGATTCTATTGATTATCGACCAACGGTAATTGCAATACCTAAGCATGATCCTGGGCAACCATTGGATCTATTACCAAGGTTAACTTTATTACAGAATGAGTATCAAAAACTGATCGATAAAGACAGTGGTAATAAAGTATTAGGCGAAGTAAATGAATACTACCGTTTAGTCGAGTTAGAAGAGTTAGAGCACCTTGCAACGCTAGAGGAGCAAGAGGTTCCAACTACTGCTGACCAATGGTTGATTCCTTTTGCTAAACATACTGACTTATCTTTGCTTAAGTTCCCAGTCGTACTGGTGCAAGAGTTTGGCTGGAATGTATTCCGTTTAGGTGCAACGGCTGCGTTGTCTTTAGAGAAGAATAGTAACTGTCAAATTCATCTTAACAGCAAGGTAACCAAATTAACGCAGCAATCAGAAAAATGGCAGTTAAATTACACTGAAGATAGTGTAGAAGGCGAGTATGAATTTGATTATGTGATCAATGCTGCTGGTTTTAGAACCGGTGAAATTGATGACTTAGCAGGATTTCATCGAGATCGTTTAGTAGAATTTAAAGCCGCTTACGTTACGCATTGGGAAGGTACTGGTGGCTTCTGGC
Organism: Psychromonas arctica; assembly: GCF_036697365.1. Classification (GTDB taxonomy): domain Bacteria; phylum Pseudomonadota; class Gammaproteobacteria; order Enterobacterales; family Psychromonadaceae; genus Psychromonas; species Psychromonas arctica_A. The sequence goes on along the minus strand of NZ_JBAHZA010000003.1, from coordinate 79,163 downwards.
CTGAAGTTATTTTTCATGGCACACGTGGCACGCCTCAGGGGATGGCTCAATTTACCCCATACCCGGGTAATCTAGTGCAATTGCATGGCATGACTGAGGATATTACTTTATTTAAAGACGGTTTAGTTGAAAATACTGAAAATAGCTCTCAGCCCCAGCTAGATGCTAAGTTTTTACGAAAAATAGATAAAGGTTGGTTAGAGCAAGAAATCACTGCAAGAGGACAGTTGTCGATAGATTTTCTATCACAGTATATACCTGCTTTTAAAAATGCTAGCGTTGCAGGTAAGCCTTTATTTGGTGCGCAGCAAATACCAGGTGATGACTCAACGTTACGTACCGCAGGTATCTCTTTTGAAGGTAATCATTATGCGCGTTGTGAAATAGTGAAAGCTTCTTCGGTACTAACCTGTGCTGATGCATTAACTGAAAAGTTAGCTGAACTAGGTTTTGTCGATAAACAGAAGGTAGGTGCTCGTTTGTTCCCAATCACTGACTCGATTAATGATGAAGCGATTACACAACGATCTGAAGTTTATACCCAAGAACGCGGTTATCCGATTGCCTTAGCTTATCGTAATATCAAGCAAGAAGAAGTGTCTTACGTTTAGATAATAAGCTTATCGAATACCTAGCTTCAAATAAAAATCCCATGACTTAACAAGTCATGGGATTTTTTTGTTTATTGTCTTTACTATTTCAAACTGTTTTAACAGTCTGCGCAGCTCATATTTCATCTTTATTGTTAATAAGTGATTTTTATTTGTCATAGATTTAAAGTGTAATCGAAAGCCTTAATTGTTTGATTTTTATGTGTTATAAATATTTTTATTTTACCTTGTCAAATTAATGCATTTAATTTTAACCAGTAATATAGGTTTTTGATTTAATGAGTTTTATCTTAAAGATTTAGTACATTGTCATAAACAGTGATTCAAGATCCCACACAAAAGAGAATGATATGTTACGAGATACAATAAAAAATCTAACTTATTTTAATACAAGAGTTGAAAAGTCAGTCTCGAATGTTAATAAATGGGCATCTAGAATAATAGCAGAGCAATATACTTCCGCCCAAAGGCTGGAAGCGGCTTATCGATGTATCGAAGATGTAATGTATTTAATACATCAGCGTTATACCCGTGGCGATGAAGTATCTGATTTGAAAGCCGAACTTCAAGCATTGCTTTCTTACCGTATCCAACAAAAGCAATGCGCTGATGCATTACCACTTAAGGAACAAAAGCAACGTATCGGCTGGGAAGAAATTAGAAAGGATCATATGGGTAATCTATTTCTTAAATGGTTAAGCTTTGCTTACTGCCTCGATATGGGGGAAGTTTATTATAAACAAGTACTCGATTTAATCGCTAATCAAGGGCAAGATGCTTTATTAGATGAAATCGCCGTACAACTTGGTGATACTGAACGATCTGTTAGTGAGTCATTATTATATAAAACGCGTTTTAATAAACTTTATAAAGTAATAAAGGCCGCACCTGATAAACGACCTAAATTAATGTTAGCGTATTTGGATGCCTGGTATAAATTAGAAGGTAGCCCTCAGTTTCACGTAATGACTAATGACTCATATTATGGTTACTGGAGTTGGGAAGCCGCTTTGGTCACTAAACTTTACGGAATTGACGACAGCTTATTCATTGACCATGAATATTACCCGAAAGATTTAGTACATTGGAGCGAGCAGTGATTAGAGATAGTCGTCGAGATGTAACTTATTTCAACAAATTGTTGATTGATTTAGATATTGCGTTGCAAGAAACACAGCAGGCTTTGGATGATAAGGTTTTTACCTCTATTTCTCTGCAAGTTGATGCAGCCCAGCAGTTGTTTCAATTGTCCATTATGCGTGCGGTTGCGCATTATTCTGCCGGTAGTGAGCTTGCTACGATTAAAACCGCGGTATTAGCAATATTGGATTACCGCCGTCAATTATCGACTACGGCCGATAAATTGCCATCTGCACACCAATGTTACCGTTATGACTTTGAAAAATTGGGTGAATGGGGCGAGGCTTGTGGCTCTGCTAATATTAATCGTTATATTTATGTGTTGTGGTGGCTAACGTTGTTAACTGCCTGTGATGTAGAACAATCACATATTGATAGTGTGCTAGAGCTTGTTTGTGTTGATGAAAATGATGCGCTATTAGCCCGTATTACGAGTAAATTAGGGCGTGTTAACACGGCTTGTCCTGATAATTTATACTATCCAGAAACTTATCAGTCGTTATATGACGCAATTACAGCTTCACCTCTGGAGCAGCCTGCGTTACTCGGTAAGTTTATTAATGAATGGTATGACAGTTTAGAAGAGGCCGATTGGTACGAAAATCATGATTGCGATTGTGAATTTGTTTATACAGATTACTACATTGGATATTGGTGTTTTGAAGCCGCTTTAGTGGTGAGCTTATTTAACTTGTCTAACCCTATAGGTAATAACGAGTTTTATCCTAAAGGCTTGTTGTCTGATATTTAAAGTAACTTGAGAACTATCTCAGTTGGGTGCTTTTGATGATTAAAGCTAATTCTTTTTGTTAGTGCTTATTACGTGTTTATGCTTATTAGCTAGGATTATATTTATTCATGAAGAAAGTCGTTTATATTCTTATTTCCATTTTCATTATTTTTATTTTGTTAAGTCAAATAGATGATGAACTAAGTGATGATGCTAAAAACTTTATTAATCGTATTGATACTGATAGGAATAGCGAATCTTTCCTATATCTTTATGGGATTTTTGCAAAAGAAAATGAAGACCCGATAAAGACTGGTAAAAATATTCTAGAGGAATACCAGAAACTGAATATCGATACAAATTACCAAGTCATTGATTATCCAGAATCAGAAAAGTTACCTTTACCTCAAGGAGATGAGTTTTGTACTTTAGGGGAAGAGGGTTGCTTAGCATTCATGTTTTCTTCTAAGGTTAATGTTGAAAAGCTATTAGACAAACATCGAGTTTTAATTTCTCGTTCGAATAGATTCTTGGAGTTTGATGAATACAGTACGTTATCAAAGCCAACAATTACTGAGTTATTTCCCCCATATCAATATATTAGTAAGGCTGAACGTATTAAAGTACTTAAAGCGATATCAATATTTAAAAATGGAGAGACAGATAAGGCTATTGATTTATTATTAACTCAATTCAATAAGCTAAGAAAAGCCATGGAGTTGCAAGATACCATGATTGGAAAGCTTGTGTACCTTTCAAAACTCTCAGAAATTATAGATGTTTATAGTATTGTTTTATCTAAAGAAGGCCTGAATACCGATGAACTCCCTAATTTAACTGATTCAGAAAAAAGTTTTTACATGGTAGCGGCAAGAGAGTTTGCAATAGGTTATTATTCATTCTTAGACTTAGATAAAGCCCCAGATTTTTTTCAGGAAGATAGCAACTTTCCTGGGTGGGTGATCCGTATGCTGTATAAGCCAAACATGACAATCAATGCAACCATTCCTATGTATCAACAAATTGAATCCCTAACAAAAATGCCTCCACATGATTTTGTAAAATATATTGAAGTTGAGAGTGCTTTAAGACCAAGTTCTTCCATGGTAAGAAACTATACCGGTAATATATTATTGGGAATCGCATCACCATCATTCGATGAATATGCTGCTAGGTTTTTCGATTTAGAAGCAAAGTTGGCACTTTTTAATCAAATCTATCATTTTGATCAAAAAATGGAAAATTTTAAAAATCCATATTACGGACAAGAGCGCCCGAAAAAAGTTAAGGGAAGCCTCTGCTTTAGTGGTCCATTAGAAGATAGTATGTCTCTTAGATGTGTGAGAATAAAAATATAAAATAGGGTATTAATATTTATAAATACAGAATAGGTGGCCTTCATAAACTCTAATGTCTAGGTTGCTTAGCATTTATAAGTTAAGTTTCACCCATCCAATGGCAAAATTGTAGGGATTAATTCACTCAGTTTATTAGCTAGTTTTTTATGCTCTTCTTCAAGCCAATGTATTCCTTCTTTTTGACACGGCTCAACAAACTTAGCTGCATCTAAAAAGTGGCAATCTAACTCGGTTGCACGGAGTTCATAATAGTGCGCAAATTGTTTGGATTTAGCTTGAGCGCCTTCCCAGCCTTCTTTACCATTTTCCAACTCTAATATCTGTGCTGGCGAAATTAAAAGAACATCCGGTGCTTTTTTGGTAAAACCAGGATTAAAGCTTTTAGCAACCTCAACTAAACGTGCCGCACCTTTAGAAATGTCGCTTGCAGTGAGATTAAATCTCGACTTAGCATCGTTCGTGCCCAGCATAATGATAATCAAATCAGGGTGATGACTGCCTAAACAAGGAAGAAGGTAATCTAATCCTTTTTTACCCGCTTCAATGGGGTCTTCAAATACGGTAGTGCGGCTATTCAAGCCTTCTTCAATGATGCGATATTCATTAGGCAATTGGGATTGCAGTAACATTGTCCATCGTTCTGATTCATTATAACGACGAGTGAGAGAAGGGGAGTATCCCCAAGTATTAGAATCACCAAAGCATAGAATAGTTTTCATTGTTCAAATCTCATTTAAGTTTATTTTAGAGTATCCAATAACTTATAAGAAAACAATGTCAGTAAGTCGAGTTTTTAATTAAACAAAAAAGGTGCTATTAAGCACCGTTTTATTAAGTATACTTATTAAAAGCCTAGTTATTAAAAAGCATGTTCACCGATCATTGGTGCCGTTTGGTTACTGCTAAATAAACTAGCGTGTAATCGTAATGCATGATTATCGGTTAAGCTTGAAATATAATCAGCAATTACACGTTGTTGGCGTGATACATCTCCCTCATGCAACTTCCATAAGTGTTTTGCTCTTTCTGGTAAAAAACGTAAAGGACCTGATTCAAAAGCTTCGAATAACTCCATAACAATTTGTTGTCCTCTGTATTCTAGGATCTGTAAATCTGGACTTTGAATAACATAGGTTAATACAAATTTCTTTAATACTTCTAAGGTTTTAAACATAGCAGTATCTAAATAAGCATTATAAGCCAGTAATGGCTCTTTAAACTGTTTATCAACACGTTGAATAGTAATAGAAGTAATAAGCGCATTCACTAAAGAGCCTATCGCATCTTTACGTTTAAAGTGCTGCGAAGAAAAAAGGTTGTCGGTCAATTCTTGAAGTTTTTCATGTAAGCAAAAATTTTCTATTGCAGCTAGTTGCGGTACTACTTTTTCTTGCCATAACGCTTTGTTAATAATCCCCATCGCGATCGCATCTTCCAGGTCATGCACGCCATAGGCTATATCATCGGCTATTTCCATGATGGAGCAATCAAAGGATTTATATTTTGTTTTCAAGTGCTGTTTACTTTCTGCCTTTGCATCTGGCGTCCTAGTACTGGCAAACAGACTTCGATCACTTTCACATAATATCGATAATACGGCCTCTAATAAATGTCTGTCGTGGTCATAAATCCCTTTAGCTGGCATCCACTCTTCGGTGTTCAATTGACGAAAATTTCGTAAGTTATCGATAGGATAAGGCATGCTTAATTCACTTAAGCATAATGGATATTTTAAAACGCCTAATAAACTTCGGCGAGTCAGGTTCATGCCATTGTGTTCGGTATATTGTTCTAGTTGAGTCAGTATTCTAAAAGTCTGTGCATTACCTTCAAAACCACCGTGTTTAGCCATCATATAATTAAGTGCAGTTTCACCACCATGTCCAAAGGGCGGGTGGCCGATATCGTGGCTTAGGCAAATAGTCTCTATTAAGTTGTAGCCTGATAATAAAGGACGAAATTCTGGTTGAATAAGTTTCAAATTAGCAATAATACCAGAGCCAATTTGTGCCACTTCTAAGGAGTGAGTTAATCGAGTACGATAAAAGTCACTTAGCCCATTGTTGTGAATTTGCGTTTTAGATTGTAGTCGGCGAAAAGCTGCGGAATGTAATACTCGAGCTTTATCTCGCTGGAATGCGCTTCGCTGGTCTAAACGTCTATTTTTATTAGGCTCTGCTGTTAATCGTTCTAGCCAACTATCTGAAACACTAAGAGCAGACTTTTTTTGGTCTAAATGTAATTCTGTGTCGTTAGCTTCTTGCAGGTTATTCGTTGTTATTGTGTTTGTCTCTAAAGTCATATATTCACCCTCGTTTTGCTAATCACATAAAAAGTGTAGCTTGTTTTTAGGATGAAAAATATAGCTAAGTGATTGAAGTTTTATATTTTAACAATGAGGAGGCTTGGATCTGGTGATTGAAATTTTTTCACGGACAGGCAACAGATAAATGTAGGTGGTAAATTTTACTGCTTAATAAAGGCCGTTAATTAAGTGCAGATTAAATAAAATGAGCAATTGTCTAACTTAACTTCTCTTTAAATGTCGTCGATATTTCTTTAATACAAAATATCGACGACATACTTAGGAGCTGAGTCCTATTAATGCCGAAAATGTTACTGGCGTATACCTTCAAACACAATGTCTAAGTCAGCATAGGTAGAAGCACCTTTTACATCCATACCAAATTCAGCTAGTTCTAGGCGAGTTGTTCCCTCTAGACCTGCTCGGTAGTTGCCCCATGGATCATCACCTTCACCAACTAACTTAGCGTCAACAACAATTGGTTTTGTAACTCCGTGGAAGGTCATATCACCCGTTACGGTTAATCCACCATCTGCTTTTTCAGCGATACTTGTACTAACAAAAGTAGCAGTTGAGTATTTGTCGGCACCAATATATTTCGAACCTTTTAAGTGTTTGTCACGCTCAGCATGGTTTGAATCTAAACTGGTTGTATCGACTTCAAAAGTGATTGATGAAGCTGCTACATCAGCTTTATCGTAGCTAAAGTTACCTTCAAATTTATTAAAGCGGCCTTGGATAAAGCTATAACCCAAGTGACTGACCTTAAAGTTAACAAAGGCATGTGTCGTATCTATCTTGTAATCTGCTGCTATTGCGCTCACGGGTAAAGCCATAACTGCGCTTAACGCTGATGCGATCAGTACTTTTTTCATGGTGCTTCCTTATTGAGTAAATATAATGTTGAACAGGTTGTAGAGTAATTAAAGCATTTTCTTTAGGGTGTTATCTTTATTGATGAAGTGATGCTTCAATGCTGCAAGAGCATGTAAGCTGGATAAACCTATTAATATGTAAGCAGCATACTCATGTATTTGACCCGCTAAGTCTTCTTGATTTTCAACAAATGATCCTAAACCAGGTACCGTAAACCAATTAAAAACCTCAATACCTCGACCATCAGCAGTTGAAATCAAATATCCAGATAAAAACATAATTAATAAGAGTAAATAAACGAGGTGATGAGCACCTTTCGCAGCCTTCTTTTCAACTTCAGAGCCTTCAATTGCTGGTGTATTTGATATGAGCTTCCAAATAAACCGGGCGAGTGTTAGCACAACAAAACATAAACCAACAGATTTATGCCAATGCGGGGCTGTTTGATACCACTCACTATAATAACTTAAGTCTACCATCCAATATCCAGCTGCGAATAAACCAACAACTATTATTGCTGAAGCCCAGTGAAATAATCTTGCAGGCGTATTATATTTTTTCATCATATCTTCCATGCGCAAATATCATTAACAATTTCTTTTCAAGTGAAGCTAGCCGTTCTTTTAATAAGACGTGTTTATTAAGGAAAAGTTATTTCTTCGCCGGAAACTAACCAGGTTGGATATTTTTTCATGCAATGAGTAAAAATATCGCTTTCTATTAATTTATTTAACCACAGTTTGACATTGTTATAACCAGTTTGTTCAAACCATGGTTTGTCGACGCTTGCAAATTGGCGAATGAAAGGAAAAATAGCCATATCAGCGAGCGTGATATTGTTTGAAAATAAGTACTGTTGCTTAATTAAGTGAGTTTCTAATAAGGCGATGAAATCTTCTGCTTGTTGACGATAATAAGTTGGTGAGTTTTCTGGGTATCGATCTGCATACTTGTATTTATCTAACCAAGCTTTAAATTCATAATCATTGATATCGATTAATGCCAACATTTTTTCTAGATCTGCGTTTAACCATTGCTCAGGGTCATTTTTAGATAGTGCCCATACCATTATCTCCAAGCTTTCATCTAATACTGAGTTATCACTGTTATCGTTTAATTGTAAAACAGGAATGGTTTTATTAGGCGAGATAGCTAACAACTCTTTAGGTTTATGTTTAAGTACAATTTCGCGTAGCCTAACTGTTTGCTGACTAACGGCAATTGCCAACCTTGCTCGCATTGCATAAGGGCAACGTCTAAAAGAATATAAAATAGGCTGCATAACAATTCCCAATGATGAATGATAATTAATTGTTTCATTCTCCATCATAAGGGCAGGCTAAATTTTTGTAAAAGGGTGTTTACGTTATTTATATCGCTTTTCTGGACTTTTTTATGCTTTTGTTATGAATTGGGAAATAAAAGCTAAGCGACTAAAGGTAGTCGCTTAGCGAAAAATTATGAGCAGCTATTATTGTTAAGGGCTTGTTTTTTCTCTTCTCTTGCTTGTTGGATAATTTGTTTTGCTGAGCTTAAAAAGAGAGTGGCTAAAAAAGCTGCGACAATCAGATCGGGTAATGCACTTTCCGTTGCCCATACTCCTGATGCTGCTAATAACACTACTAAGTTACCAATGGCATCATTACGACTGCATAGCCATACTGAGCGGACATTCGCGTCGCCGTCTTTATATTTCATTAATAATAAAACACTTAGCACATTGGCAGCGAACGCTAATATTGCAATACTACCCATAATGCTGGCATCAGGAGTGACAGAAAACCAAAGTTTGTAGAATGTAGACGCTAATACATATATTGCCATCAACAATAAGCTAACGCCTTTTATAAGGGCAATATTACTGCGTAAGCTTAATGATTTACCAATAACCCAAAGGCTAATACCATAAGTCAGAGTATCCCCTAAAAAATCTAATGCATCGGCTTGAAGAGCTTGCGAGTTAGATTTTACACCAGCGAACATCTCTACTAAAAACATAACCGCATTGATTAAAATTACGGCGATTAAAATACGCTTGTAAACAGGATCAATTCCTGTGAAGTCTGCTTTGTGATTACAACATCCAGCCATAGTTTATACCTCTTTGATAAATGAACTCAGAAACTATAAGATAGTCTACAAGCTCTAGTAACTAGAGGTTCAAGCTTTATTTTGATAAATAGAGGATAAAATATGATTTATTCGATTGGTCAATTGAGTCAAGCAACACAATGTAAAATACCAACTATTCGTTATTACGAAGAGATTGGGATATTGGATAAAGCATCACGTAGTGCAGGTAATCAGCGACAATATACCCAAATGCATTGTGATCGTTTACATTTGATTTGCCATAGTCGTGCGTTAGGTTTTAGTCTCAAAGAGATTAAACAATTAATTAAATTACAAAATGGCCAATTTGATGGTGCCCATCAATCCCATCAGATTGTGTTGAGTCATTTAACTGATGTAAGAAAAAAAATAACACAACTAGAAAAGCTAGAGAGTCAGCTATTAACATTGGTGGAGCAGTGTCAACAATCACAAACACCAGACTGCCTATGTGTATCTGCACTTAAGTAGTATGAAATTGGCTTCGGGCGCCCATGGTAATAGCCTTGTTGTAAGTGGTAGCCTAATGAGTTTAATAATTCAGCTTGCTCTCTCGTTTCAATTCCTTCAATTAAGTTAAGCATGGATAGATCCGTAACTAAACGTTGAATACATTCAAGAGTTAAGGTGCTATTGATATTTTCTAAGAATGATTTATCGACCTTTACCGTGGTAGCAGGAATAGTGTGTAGGTACGCTAAAGAAGAATAACCTGTTCCAAAATCATCAATACTGACTTTTATGTTGCGGCTGGTTAATGCATTAATAGGGCTGTTACTATGGTTAACATCTGTTAATAAAACACTTTCGGTCAGTTCAATGGTTAAATCATGAGGCTGCAAATCATGTTTATCGAGCATGTATAAAATGGTATCGACTAAATTAGGGTTAACTAAATGCAGCCCTGATAAATTAACTGCCATAGTGATATTAGTATGAAATAGATCCTTGAAAATGAGCAGGTCGTGTAATGCCTGGTCTAATACCCAATTTTCAATTTCATATATTAAGCCTGTTTCTTCTGCGACACTAATCGCTTCTTCTGGTGAGACAAAACCTAGCTCGTCGTTGTACCATCTTAACAGGGCCTCAAAGGAAGCAATTTTACCAGTAGAATAATCAATTACAGGTTGGTAATGTAAACTAAGTTCCTTATTAGTTAACGCAAAGGATAATTGTTGGGCAATGACACTTAAACGCTTTTGATTATTCTCCATTCCCGTTTTGTATTGTACCCATTGCTTTTTTCCATGTTTTTTAGCGTGATACATAGCAGCATCACCGTAGGCTAAGATGTTCTCGTAGTTTTCTGCATCATTCGGATAGTCTGCAACGCCAATACTGGCTGATAACAAAAGCTCTCGCCCGTGAAAGCTTTGATAGGGTTCACTCAGGGAATCAATAATTGCTTGGCATCGTAAGGTAGTAGAGATATCGCTTTGAATAGAGGTGTTTTCAATTATAAATATAAATTCATCACCTCCAAAACGACAAATAATATCACCTTGTTGCTGATGTTCCTTTAATCGCTCACTGACTTTAATTAAAATATCATCACCCTGTTTGTGCCCCAATGAATCGTTTACCATTTTGAAACCATCAAGGTCGATATATAGCAAGGTAAAAGGAGTCTGCTGCTCAAACATTGGTTTTAGTGTATCGGTTAAGCCACGTCTATTTACTAAATTGGTTAATGGATCGGCCGAAGCTTGTTGACGCAAATCTTGTTCAACAATTTTACTTTCATGAATATCATATTGGTTTAACAATATATGTGCAGAGTTATCTTGGTTTTTAACTTTATTAGCAATGACTCTAAACCAATTATCACCTTGCTTCGTTTTCATCAAAATATCTGACTCAAACTGTTGTTCATGATTAATTGTTTGCAGTAAATTAAGCGCATCTTCCTGGTGGCAAAATAGGTCATTTAAATGTGATATGGTGCGACTAACGTTTTTTGAGAAAGGCGTATTTGCGCTTAAAAAACTGCCACTTAAACTATACATGGAAATAATGGTTGCACTTTTAAAGTGTATATTTGTGTGAGGTAAAGTAGAAGTAGCTTCGACTAACATACCTAATCGCCCATCTTCTAGGGTGATACCTGAAAATTGACATAAGGCTTCGGTTTCATTGCCCTTAGGTGAGAAATACCAATTTTCTAACACTGTTTTATTGTTTTTAAATGCAGTTCGATATTGTTCAATGGTTTCAGAGATCGCTTCAGATTGACCTATTTTAAAGTCACGTTTTGATAGATCGTCAATACTCGGGCTGTCCCATAATATTAATGCGGCAGGATTCGCCCATATTATGGCATAAGCATCGATATCATAAATCCAGATAGCAGTATGAAGTTGGTTAATATTTACCTGCATAAAAGTCCAATTATATTATTAACAGTTATAGTTTTGGCGAAACGAGTTAATAATTAACGTAACTCTACGTACTATTTTAACAGCAAACACTACCAATATATGAGTATTTTATGATCCTTGGTCAGTTTTATTTTAAAAATGCGATAGATAAATAAATTATTTTCAATTTTTTTTATCAGCCCGACTTCAGTATTTTATTGAAATATATAGATTAAATTTTAAGAACTGGCATAACAAACTAATCTGAGTTGGCTATTAATAAACGATTAAATATTTGCTAAGCCACTGTTTACGATATAAATTCAAATAACCTATTACTTATTGAGAAGAATAATGAAAAAACCACAACGTGATATAACACTTCGATTTTTAGCTGAAACACAGGATGTTAATTTTGGTGGGAAGGTGCACGGTGGCGCAGTAATGAAATGGATTGACCTTGCTGCTTACGCTTGTGCTGCTGGTTGGAGTGGTCGTTATTGTGTTACTGCTTATGCTGGTGGTATACGTTTTGTTGCACCGATCCATGTCGGTAGCTTAGTCGAAGTAAAAGCGAAAGTTGTTTATACCGGGAAAACCTCAATGCATATTGCGCTAGAGGTTAATGCTTGTGACCCTAAATCTTTAAATAAACGTACTACAACACATTGCATTGTTATCATGGTTGCCGTTGACCAAAATGGTCAATCTGAGCTTGTACCGCAATGGGTACCAGAAAATGATGAAGATATTAAACAACATGAAACGGCTGTTAAACTAATGGAGATGCGCAAAAAGATTGGTGAAGAGATGGAAATATATGTCGATTAATTCCGGTCTATTTACCATTAATCAATAACTAGGTGGCCATAATGAAACTAGTGTACAGCCATGACAACCATTTTATTGTCGGTAATATAAAGAATCTGATAGAAGCACAAGGTATAAAAACGTTTATTAAGAATGAGTTTACGCAAGGTGCAATGGGGGAAACGTCAGCCATAGATAGTTGGCCTGAAATCTGGGTGTTTGACGATAATGATCATCAACAAGCTTTAGCAATAGCAACACAAGCACAACAAGATACACAAGCAGCTGATTGGGTTTGTGATTGTTGTAATGAAAGTAATGACGCATCTTTTGATTTTTGTTGGCAATGCCAGCATGCAAAGCCATCTTAGGATTAAGTCGCTGATAGGAAGTTGATTTGCGTATTATCGAAATTGATTGGCAACAGACAATTGCTATTCGTCATCAAGTCTTATGGCCAAATAAGCCGCCTGAGTTTTGTATTGTCGAAGGTGATCAACAAGCGACACATTATGCCGTCGAATTAAACGCAGTATTGATTTGCGTCGCATCTATCTATCGTGATGCTGATGGTGTTCGATTAAGAAAGTTTGCAACTTTATCTGATTATCAAGGACAAGGTGCTGGTAGCTTAATGCTAAGATTTATCCTTGATAAACTAAAAGAAGCAGGAATGACTTACTTTTGGTTTGATGCAAGGGAGTCTGCTTTAGCTTTTTATCAGGGTTTTGGTTTTGAAGTGGAAGGGGAGTTATTTTATAAAAGTGATGTCGCTTATTATAAAATGGCTCGTCATTTTTAGATTAATTAAAATTGAGGCAGTTGATTTAAACTGCCTTGATCTTATTGGTTAATCGCTGAAACCTTGATGGATAAATTGCTGTCTAAGCTGGGTAAAATTGTCTTCATTACATTGTAGAAATTGCATCGCAAACTCGTAGCCTTGTTCCTTAAACTTATCTAACTTTGCAAGTTCATATTCATTCATGATCACGTGCATTGCTTCTTGAACTAATTCAGGCTCATCTTCGCCAATTAATGTTTCTGGTGGATCAAAATGTGTCACCATCCAATCTTGTAATTGTTCATTATCGATTTTCTTTTGATGCCAAAGCGTCAAGGTATCGGTAAGTTGTTTTTTGCTGATAACTGGTTGTGTCATGGTTTTTCTCATTGATTAAACTTAACTGAGATCATAACTGATCAATTCCCCTATCACCACCTAAGCCAACCTTTTTAAATTAATATAACCTCAGTTCTGGTTAAACTGTTTACTCAGAAGCGATTTGTCGCAGAAATCCATATAAATAGCGGTGTTGACTCGCTTTTCTTATCCAGTATTACAATGAATATAGACTTAATAATTGATATTCCTGTTATAAAGACACTTCTATGATCTTTGAAGCGTGGTAACATAAAATGCTAAAGGACAGGATTTTAATACAGGGGAAGGTGAGTGACTAAGATTGATAATCGAGAATTGACTCGTTTAAATCATGTTAATTGTGGTGAAGTTGTGCATCTTCAAGTGGTTACACCCACTAAACCTATCCGTTTAAAAACTCGCTTAATAGGCATCGATCCGAACATGTCTGTTATTTTAGCACTTGGAAATGACGCATCCTGGATCAAAGCCTCACCTCACCTTAAAGAAACTAATGATGTCATTGTCCGCTTTATGAATAGTGAACAACAGCAAGCAAATATCACTGCATTTCGTACTTCAATTCAAAAAATTATGACCATTACAGGACGTTGGCTAGTGTTGGATTATCCTAAAAGCATAGAATCAGTACCTTTGCGTAAACATCGGCGTGTTGATGTGAGCATTGAAGCTGCCATAGTCAATTCTGAAAGCGATACAGTGTTAGCAAATGGAGTATTGATTGATGTCTCTATTCAAGGCTGTGCGTTTGTTTGTAAAAAGCAGACTAGCCTTTCAATGGGTGGAATTTATCAATTATTGATTGATCTAGGAGATGGTAGTTCAAAAGTTTCATTATCAGTAGCGTTAAAGAGTTGCAAAGAACTAGGTGTTAATGATGAAGTACAGTATGGTTTAGTATTTACCTCCCCTGAACATGTTCAATCTGCAATTCAGCAGTTACTTTTACACTATTTACAAAAATAACTTTATTCCATTACTGATTAACAATAAAGCAGCTTACCTTGAATCCTATCGATGATCTGAAGGTAAACTGCTTAGTTTTTATTGGTATTAGTAACCTTCACTAAGAGAAGAAGGTCGACGTGGGTCAGACGCGCCATATAAGCCAGTTTCAGACTTAATAATGCTTTGCGTGCTTCCCATTGCAGATTCAACTTTTAGTTGGTGTCCCTTTGCTTCCAGTAGTTTGATCGTATCCAAGCTCAATCCAGATTCCATACGGATGTAATCAGGTAACCATTGATGATGAATTCGTGGCGCTGCGGTTGCATCGGCAACATTCATATCAAAATCGATAACATTAGAGATGACTTGTAAAGTCGTGGTAATAATTCTTGAACCACCTGGTGTTCCAGTTACCATGAATAACTCATTGTCTTTTAGGATAACTGTTGGGCTCATTGAACTCAGTGGGCGTTTACCCGGTTCAATGGCATTTGCTTCACCACCAATCAATCCATAACCATTAGCGACACCTGGTTTTGAAGAGAAATCATCCATTTCATTATTTAATAAAACACCGGTACCTTCGGCGACAATGCCAGAGCCATAGCTATAGTTTAAAGTGTAAGTATTAGCTACTGCATTGCCCCATTTATCAACGATACTAAAGTGAGTCGTTTGGTTACTTTCATAGGGCAAGTCTGCATCAGGAAGAATCTCAGAGCTTGGTGTGGCTTTGCCTGGGTCAATACCGTCAACGAGCTGTTTTGCATACTTTTTACTGGTTAACGTTTTAACAGGAACTTTAACAAAATCGCTGTCACCTAGGTGCAAGCTTCGGTCAGCATAGGCACGGCGCATGCTTTCAACCATGGTATGAATATGTTGAGCGCTATTGTGCCCCATCTTTTTAATATCGTAATTTTCTAGCATATTAAGGATTTGTACAATGTGTACACCGCCTGAAGATGGAGGTGGCATAGAGAAGATTTGGTAACCTCGGTATGTACCTTCAATGGCCTTACGATCAACAGAGTTGTAGTCAATTAAGTCCTGTTGGCTAACTGTACCGCCAGCCTCTTTGATGCTCGATACAATAGCTTCAGCGACTGGACCTTGATAAAACCCTTTTTCACCTTGCTCGCTGATTAAAGAAAGTGTTTTAGCTAAGTCAGTTTGTTTAAGTAGCTCACCAGCATGGTAGTTTGAACCATCTTTTTTATAAAATATTTTGCTGGTATTAGGCCATTTGCTTAAACGTTCTTGCATCGCGTTTAATGAGTTCTCTAAATCAGGCGTAACGATAATGCCATCTTTTGCTAATTTAATTGCCGGGGCGATTAATGCTTCTCTTGAAAGCGTCCCATAAGTTTTACGAGCATGCTCTAAGCCCATCACAGTGCCTGGTGTGCCAATTGCTAAACCATGGAATTTAGATAGACCCGGTACCACATCACCATTTTCATCTAAATACATGTCACGAGATGCCGTTGCTGGCGCTTTTTCTCGATAATCGATGGCAATTACTTGCTCTTTGTCTGCTAAATAAACCAGCATAAAACCACCACCGCCAAGGTTACCGGCTCTCGGCAAAGTGACTGCAAGTGCGTAACCTACAGCAACAGCTGCATCGACAGCATTACCACCTTGTTTTAAGATCTCAACACCAATTTTAGTGGCTATCGCTTCTTGCGTTGCCACCATGCCACTCTTTGCCCAAACTGGATGATGAATAGCCATTTGGCTAAATATAGCTGGTTGGGAGTTGGTTGTAGCATGTATTGCCGGTGTAGTTAATAAAAATGAAGTGGAGACAACTAATAAGCTAATAGGCTTAGCTATTTTATTTTTGATCAGATCTAACATAATACTATTCCTTTATTTTTGTGTAGATTTATTATCGAAGGTAAAAGTCAGGTATAACAGTTTTGCTCCTTAATGTATTGGCAGACAGGGTGGGGTGTTAAAAAGTCTATGCCTTGATTAGTGGCGCATAGCTTACGAATTTGCGATGAAGAAATATCCAACTGAGTGGTACTTTGAAAATAGATATAACCATTAAGAGATGAGTGAAGTGCAGCTGCATCTGTTGTTTGGTGCTCGTCGAGCATTGTTGAGACAGTTTCGTTAAATTGTGGTGACCAGCTTGGTCGGTGGCTCACAACAAGATGGCAGTATTTTAAAATATCTTGGTAGCGGTACCAACTATCAAAATTAATCAGTGAATCCATCCCCATAATGAAACAAATCGGTGTATTTGGATATTGTGTTCTTAATAACGCTAAGGTTTCAACAGTGTAGCTAGGTGAGTCACGTAATAATTCTTTTGTATTTAATTGTAGGCTAGGGGTGTTTTGAATGGCTAATTTAACCATCTCAATGCGCTGCTCTGTGCTCGCTAAACTCGTTGCCTTGTGCGGCGCAATATAGTTTGGCATTAAGTATAAAGACTGGAGTTGCAGTGCTTCTTGGATCTCTAATGCAGGACGTAAGTGTCCAAAATGAATGGGATCAAATGTCCCTCCCAGAAAGCCAATCGCAGACTCGTGTTTTTTGTTCATTCAATTCCTTTATTTGAAAAACTGATAACAGATGGCATCAAGTTGTAACCAAGTATCAGATCGGTTTTCTACTTTAACTGAAACTTCTAAATCGGCACAAGCAATTAAAATATTTTCTAATTGGGGTATTTGTAAGCGAGTAAGAGCTTGAGTAATTAAAGCTTGTTTCGCAGGCCATAACTTAGGCTTTTGTTGGGCAAGTAACTGACTCAATGGCATAGTCGTTAATTGATAAGCGTAATTAAGTAGTTTTTGCACTTCACTACTCAAGGTAGCACTGAGCAAAAGTAGTTCAGTTCCTTCTGCATTAAGCTGTTTAATAATTCGAGCATTACGAGCTTTGTCACCAGCTAACAAACTATCAACCCATTGAAAAAGGCTGAAATGGTTATGAGTAGTAATACTTTGTTCAACTTGCGGTAGGTGTAAATGCTGTTTAGGAAACAAAATAGACAGCTTCTCAATTTCCTGCTTAGCTGCTAGCAAGTTACCTTCAAAATGCAAGGTCAGAAAATCAATCACTTCATTATCCGCAGTTAAACCAACTACTTTTAAGCGTTGATACAACCATTGAGGAAAACGTTGTGGCAGTAATGCATTAGTGGAAACGAATAAACCTTGCTGCTCTAATTTGGTAAACCATGTACTTTTCAGTTGTTGGGTGGTGAGCTTAGGTCCTTTTAATATTAACAAAGTATCAGGGTTTAATAGCGGAGTGATCTCTTTAATAAAATCGGTATTATCTTTAGTCGTTTTAGACAAGGATAATTCAATGATCTGTCGCTCAGAAAAAAGAGATAGGGTATTGAACTGGCTGAATATTTGGTCTTTGTCGAAGCTGCCATCTAGGCTATAGCTAAAACGCTCTAAAAACCCTTGTTGCTTAGCTTGCGCTTGAATTTGCTCAAGCGCTTCAATGGTTAATAAAGCTTCATCACCAAAGATTAAGCAGCAGCTAGGTAGTGATTGTTGCAACTGCTTTAATAACTGTTCTGGATAAATGCGCATTAACCGTTACTCTGCAGAATTGTTTTCGATACTTAGCATGGTTGAGATAATATGATCTGCGGCTACTACACGTAGCTCTTCGATTAATTGCTCTTCTTCACGAGATTTCGCTAATGCTTGAGTCGAGTCATATAAAAAGTCTCGGTATAAATTTACGCTGAAGTTTTTCGGCGTGTAATTTGGCATTTTAAGAGAATATTTCATAATGTAACCAATCTCTTTTTCCGCATTTTGTGCTGTTGCATATAGAGAGATAGTACGTTTACTTTGTTTTTCTGAAATCAATCTTATGATTGCAGTCTCTTCATTGGGTGTCGTTAATACTTTGATATTAGCACCCACTAGACGCAATTTAACTAGGCGTGCAAGTTCGCCTTTAGGGTTATTTGTTTGTACATATACTTCTGGAAACTTTTCAACTAAACCATCACTGTGTTTCAAGTGAAATCCACAACCAGAAAGCACTACAGTCATTGCCAAAGTCGCAAATAACATAAAGCGGCGATAAAAAGCTTGAGGGCGAAGAGAATACATAAAAAAGCCTTTTGTAATGTCTATGACAATTAATAAAATCAAACAGGTTGATGTGTTGAATAAAGTTAAACAGCCATAAACCGCTTAAAAACGATTTATGGCTTGAGTGGTTAGGCTACTGTTACCAATAGCCTAACAAACTAGTTAGCTACAATATTCAGTAACTTACCAGGTACATAAATAATTTTACGTACCGTTTTACCTTCAGTAAATTTATTTACGTTTTCTTCAGCGTTTGCTTGAGCTTCTACTTGTTCTTGCGAAGCATCTGCAGGCACTGTTAGTTTCGCACGTAATTTACCATTTACTTGTACTACAATCAGTTTTGAATCTTCAACTAACGCTGATTCATCCACTGTCGGCCAAGGTGCTGATAGAATATCATCTTCAGATCCTAGCAATGTGTGCAATTCTGCACAAATATGCGGGGTGATTGGCGAAAGTAGTTTAGTTATAGCCACTAATGCTTCTTGTAAAATAGCACGATCTTGTGCGTCAGCAGTTGGTGCTTTAGTTAGTTTGTTCATCAACTCCATTACCGCAGCAATTGCAGTATTGAATGTTTGACGACGACCAACATCATCACTTACTTTAGCAATCGTTTTATGTACTTCTCTACGTAATGTTTTTTGGTTGTCATTGAATGCTTTCACATCTAATTCAGCCACATCACCAGCTTGAACATGGTCAAATGCTAATTTCCATAAACGTTTAAGGAAGCGTAAAGAACCTTCTAATGCAGAGTCAGACCACTCAAGTGTTTGGTCAGATGGTGCAGCAAACATCATGAATAAACGTACGCTATCCGCACCGTATTTATCAATCATCAACTGTGGGTCAATACCGTTATTTTTTGATTTAGACATCTTGCTCATGCCGTCATAAACCAATTCTTGACCATCAGCTGTTTTCGCTGAGATCACTTTACCTTTGTCATCGGTTTCAGTGATTGCATCAGTTGGTGCAACCCAAACTTTACCGCCTTTTTCGTCTTCGTAGTAGTAAGCGTCTGCTAGAACCATACCTTGCGTTAATAGCTTTTTGTATGGCTCATCGCTGTTTACTAATCCAAAATCACGTAATAACTTGTGGAAGAAACGCGAGTATAGAAGATGTAAAATAGCATGCTCAATACCACCAATGTATTGATCTACTGGTAACCAGTAGTTTGCTTTTTCTGGGTCAAGCATCTGATCATCACTTTGTGGTGAACAGTAACGTGCGTAGTACCAGCTTGATTCCATAAAGGTATCAAAAGTATCTGTTTCGTGTGTCGCAGGTTGACCTTGGTAAGTTGTTTTTGCCCACTCTAAATCTGCTTTGATTGGTGAAGTAATACCATTCATTTTCACATCTTCAGGTAATACAACAGGTAGTTGGTCTTCTGGTACAGGTACAACTGTGCCATCTTCCAGTGTTAATGTTGGGATTGGTGCACCCCAGTAACGCTGACGAGAAACACCCCAGTCACGTAGACGGAAGTTAACTTGACGCTTACCTTTATTTTCACTGACTAATTTAGCTTCAACGGCATCAAATGCTGCTTCAAAGGTTAAACCTTCTAGTTCTGCGAAATCACCAGAGTTAAAACAAACACCTTTTTCAGTGTATGCTTCAGTGCTTACATCAACTTCAGCATCTGCAGGTTTGATGACCGCTTTAATATCTAAACCGTATTGCTTCGCAAACTCAAAATCACGTTGGTCATGTGCTGGAACTGACATAACCGCACCAGAGCCGTAACCCATTAATACAAAGTTAGCAGTCCAGATTGGCACTTCTTTACCGGTAATAGGGTGGATAGCTTTAAGCCCTGTATCCACACCTTCTTTAGGCATAGTTGCTAAATCAGCTTCTGCTAATTTTACATTTTTACAGCTTTCACAGAATGCTGCTAATGTAGGGTTTGATTTTGCTGCTTCAAGCGCCAATGGATGCTGTGCTGCAACAGCAACATATGTCACTCCCATTACCGTATCTGGGCGAGTAGTGTAAACAGAGAAAGTTTCATCGCTGTTTGCCACTTTAAAGTCCATCTCGATGCCTTCAGAACGACCTATCCAGTTCTTCTGCATGGTACGTACTTGCTCAGGCCACTCTTCTAACTGATCTAAATCATCTAATAATTCTTGTGCGTAAGCTGAGATTTTAATGAACCACTGTGGGATCTCTTTTTGCTCAACAACAGCACCTGAACGCCATCCACGTCCGTCAATTACCTGTTCATTAGCTAATACCGTTTGGTCAACTGGATCCCAGTTTACTGTTGCCATTTTTTTGTATACTAAATCTTTTTCTAATAATTTAGTAAAAAACCATTGTTCCCAACGGTAATATTCTGGTTGGCAAGTTGCTAGTTCTCGACTCCAGTCATAACCAAAACCTAACTGCTTAAGCTGTGTTTTCATGTAAGCAATATTTTCGTAAGTCCAACCTGCTGGTGCAGTATTGTTTTTAATTGCTGCATTTTCAGCTGGTAGACCAAATGCATCCCAACCCATAGGTTGCATTACATTTTTGCCTTGCATGCGTTGGAAACGAGAAACAACATCACCAATAGTGTAGTTACGCACGTGACCCATGTGTAACTTGCCACTTGGGTAAGGGAACATAGAGAGGCAGTAGTATTTCTCTTTTGATGGATCTTCTGTCGCTTTAAATGATTGATTGTCATCCCAATATTTTTGGAACTTTGCTTCAATCTCTTTAGGATTGTATAACTCTTGCATATTCGGTCTGCCTGCAATGAAAAATGAAATAATAAGGGCTGTAGGATACAGTAGCAGTTGCTTTGCAACAATATTTATGAAGAATCAAAGGCTATTTTTTAAGAAATATGAATTATTGAGATGAAGAACTACATAAAAAGTGAATTTTTTTAAACATAAAAAGCAAAAATTGCAGTAAAGTATTACTATATATAATTATAAGTGACGAAGGGCGAAGTGCAGATGGCTAAATTACATGAAGAATTATTAATCAACGACCAGGAATTAGACCTACTGTCTGAAATGTTAGCAGAAACTGAAAAAGCGGAAAATAAAGAACTGGTTTATGATATTTCAGGCAAATCTGGTCATGAGGCATTATTGTTTCAACTTGGCTTAGCAGATGACTTGCAATTAGTTGCGAATTACGGGAACCATCATTTAGTGTTCCCTGTGCAGATGCAAATGGGCGATTTTAGCAATTTTAGTATGAGCCTTAAATCACCTAAGATTTTCGAAACCGGTGATCAACTTCGTGCATGGCGTTTATCAAACAATACTGCAATGAGTATTGTGAACGAAAAAGGTGAAGTGTTACCTTATCGCGTGAAAGACTTATCGGCTTCAGGTATTTCGTTGCTGATTGATGATCCTGAATGTGAAACGTTACCTAAAGAACTTAATAATATTTACCTACAGTTACCAGATCAGGAACGCTTAGCTATTTCAGGCTCTCAAATTAGACGTATCGACCAACATACTGTTGCGTACTCATTGGGTAAAGAAGGGGATGACAATATGTTATCTTCGTTAACAGAGTATTTATTTAAATGTCATGCAGAGCAACATCCTGAAGCGCATATTAATCGTTTTAAATAAATTATTTTAATCACATTGATACATTGCTTTAATTTTTTAGTATAAGAAATAATCACAATGTTTTTTATTTAAACTGTTTGTTGGATTATTCGACAAACAGTTTTTTTTTGTAAAAAGTTCCTTTACAAACAAGGCCTAAACTCTGTATTATTCGTCTCGTTCTGCGGAGGGGTGGCAGAGCGGCTGAATGCACTGGTCTTGAAAACCAGCGAGGGTTAATAGCTCTCCGAGAGTTCAAATCTCTCCTCCTCCGCCACATTAAGAAAAAGGGCTTCTCAATTGAGAAGCCCTTTTTCGTTTCAGTCAATTTATTTTTCCTACCTTTGTTTACTTCAACTAGTTACTTACACACTTAACTTTTATATTAGTATTGCTTGTTTCATACAAAAAACCATTTCTGTAACACTTTATTAAAGCTGCCGTTTCTGTTAGAACTTTAATTAAAAAGTTAAGGAGGAATAGTGATTAAACCTTACTTTATTATGACTTTAATCATCTATGGTTTATTGGGGCTCGGCTTTGTACCTGTAGGGTGGGAAGCTTTTCAAATTGTTAGCTTCTTTATGATTTACGGACCTATCTTTATTCTTGATGCGTTAGGGTTGCCTTGGTTACTTGAGAATAATGGATTATGTGGAGCAGGGATTTGTGAATTAACCATTTTGGGCTGGGGGTTTGTGGTTATATTTTGGCAAGCTTTTGTTTTTATCGTTTTAAAACTAATTATGTGTTTGCCTAAAAATCAAAACAACTAACATTCGAATTTTTCGTATGTGTATTTTTAGTGGGTAATTGGTCAGATATGAAAGAAGCACATCTACTACTTTATTGAATATATCAAGAAAGGGTAGATGCACTTGGTTTATTTTGATTAAAACGGCGCGTAGTTATCTGTATGGCTTTGTGTTTTTGTCCAACGCTCACAGGCTGGAATTGTTGGTCTTTCAGTGTTTGATAGCGGAATCTGCCCTCGATCACCAAATAACCACAACACAAAGTTAGTACGTTCACCACTTTGAATTGGCTGTGCTGAGTGAACAACAGAGCCTCGGTGCAACATTGCGCTACCAGGTGTAAATTTTAGTGGGATCATTTGTCCACTGCTTTGGTCAAAAAAATTCATATTCGAACCAGTAAACTCTTCCCCTGGCAGGTTTAAATTAACGTTTAATGTCACTGCTGATGCATCCGTATGTGGGCGAAGTGAGTTATCAGTCGTTGGTTTATAGTTAATAGAAAAACCAAAGGTTTGCGAATCAAACCCGATTATCTCTGAAAATAATAGACGCGATATTGGTCGCATATAAATATCTAATATCTCTTGATAAAAAGCTTGAAAGCTAGGTGCAGCTAAGTAGCCTTCAGAGCGCTTATCCAACATTGCACCGCCACGGTTTAATGCGATACCGTAAGGTGGTCGTAGTGGAACTTTCACATTCCAGGCGTTTTCTAGATACGTTCTCAATTCAATTAATTTGGTAGGATTAAACAATTGAAATTGGTACACGTCTGGTGCGACTTCTGTCAGTAGGTCTTGAACCGCTAACTCTTTGCTAGGATCTTGCCAAGCTTGAGTTACCGCTTCACGTAACCTTTTATCAAAAAGACTACCGTTTAATAGGAATGAACTTTCTTGCTTTTTTTCCCACTCTACCCAAGCATCAACTAAGGTTGATTTATTAGTATCCCAGAAATGTTGTACTGAAGATTCTCTATATAACATTGCTGCTTGAGAAGGTAATTTAAGTGCTTGTGCTTTTTGTAGTTGAGTTACTAACATAATGTTTACTCCAATATTTATGTCGCCCGTGTTGGCGTTGAAGTTAATTTATTACAATTGATTTTTTTGATAAACAGGGCTTTTAGCGAAACAGATTCAAGGTTTTGTATATAATGGGAATGATGCTGATCTATTTGTGGCTGAGGCAGAACAGTTTATTTAAACCATTAATTTAACGGTATATTCTGTACTATAAGTTAAATAGCTATATCAATATTAAAGGGTAAACATGATTCAATTATTTATAGGCGGAGTGCGAAGTGGAAAAAGTGATGCTGCGGAAGATTTATTATTAGCATTGTGTAAAAAAAATCTATTGAAGCCTGCCTATGTTGCCACGAGTGTTGCCTTTGGCGATGAGACGATTGAGCGTATTAAACTACATAAAAAAAATCGTGAGTTGCGTTTTGGGCAACCAATCACTACTTATGAGTTGAACTATCAAGAATTAGATTTGTTATCTGTTTTACAGTCTTTAGATAAAGCCGAGAATATTGTTTTAATTGAATGTTTATCTACTTGGGTTGGCTGGTATCTATCAATGGATAATACACTTCAAGAAAATCTAGCAGTGATGGCTGAGCAACAAAAGATGTTATTGTCATTCTTAAAAGATGCAAAATGCCATGTCATCATAGTAACTGGGGAAGTAGGGTGTGGTTTGATTGGAGAAACTCCGTTACAACGACGCTATGCGGATCAATTAGGTAAATTAAATCAGAAAGTAGCTGCTTTATCTGATCAGGTCTATTTACTAACTGCTGGATTAAAGCAGCAACTAAAATAAAGAATTTATAGTGCAGTATCTTGTTTTATAAAGGCTTTTTTAATTTATTTAAATAAAATGTAATTTTTTCAGGTTTTTCCCTTTAAATCTTATTTTTGTTCCCCATATAATTAATAACATCGATGGGGAAACCCAAAAATTCAATTATATAAGAGAATAATTATGTCTGAATATACTACTCAAGAGCAACAAGCAAGTTACGGTATCGGTTTACAAATGGGTGAGCAACTTGCTTCTAATCCTTTTGAGGGTTTAGATATCTCTGCTGTTTCTGCTGGTATTGCTGATTCTTTCGCTGGCGCTGAAAGCAAGGTTTCTCAACAAGATCTTCAAGCTGCTTTCCAAGTAATTTCTGAGCGTATGCAAGCCGCAGCTGCTGAACAAGCTAAAATTTTAGGTGCAGCTGGTGAAGCATTCCTAGCTGAAAATGCTAAAAAAGATGGCGTTACAGTTACTGAGTCTGGTCTTCAATACGAAGTTATCTCTGAAGGTGAAGGCGAGAAACCAACTGCTGAATCTACAGTAAGTGTGCATTACCACGGTTCTTTAATCGACGGTACTGTATTTGACAGTTCTGTTGAACGTGGTCAACCAGCTGAATTCCCAGTTGGCGGTGTTATCGCTGGTTGGACTGAAGCACTACAATTAATGTCTCCAGGTGCTAAATACAAACTAGCTATCCCAGCTGGTCTTGCATACGGCGAGCGTGGCGCAGGTGCTGCAATCGGTCCACATGCTACATTAGTATTTGAAGTTGAGCTTTTAGCAATTAAATAATTCCATTTAATTGGTTTTAATTGATAAACCTTCTCTGGTAACAGAGAAGGTTTTTTTATGCTTGGTGATTTATTTCAGCCGACGTGTTTGATTATGTGATTATAAGTTTACAAAACATCTTTTAAGGGGGGCAGGCTTTAGCCTGCTTGTGTTGATTTTATGTTTTTCAGGGTGATAGTAGCTTCGCTTTGGAATTCTTTTATCGATGAAAAAGATGAAATAGGTTTTAGAGACGTGCTATTTTGCTTTAACCTTTAACCTTTAACCTTTAACCTTTAACCTTTAACCTTTAGCCTTTAACCTTATTCGTTACTGACTAAAGTGCTCCAAGATCAAAGGAAAAAATTCATAACCACTAATACACACTAACCAAAACCAAGCACTTAAGCTGATACGCTGAATAGCTAGGCTCACTTTTTGTGCACTTGGCTGTTGATCAAAGCCGATATTAGCATAGGTAACTTTTTGCTCTTCATATAAACGTACGCCACCTAATTGTGTTTCCGTGCTTAAACCGAAACTGCTTAATAACAATCCTGATGAAAAATGATGCCAATCAGCACCTTGCCTAAACTTTTTAAATAGGTTTTTTATTGGCTTATCATACAAAGCAAAAGTGAAGCTTACGATGATATGAACAGGGATTTGTAGCAAACTAGTAATCAGAGAGGGCAGCTTTCCTAGTGCATTATATTTCGGTAATTTGCAGTTCCATTGTTGTGCGCAAATATGCATTAGTTGATAAAACAATGCGCCATAAATGCCTGTCGCTAAATACCAAAATACTACTGCAAACCAACCGTTAGTTAGTTGTAATACTAACGACTCAATAGCAGCTTTATGTGTGCCTAGTTGTGATAAAGGTTTCGTCTCTCTAAGGGTAAGCTTATCTAATAACAACTTAGCAGTGGCCAAGCTTTCATATTGTAAATCATTATCTATCTGTTTATAAACGTGCATTTTTTCATGCCAAGATAAGAGCAAATAAATCGCGACTAAATCGATGATAAAAGGCTTGAAAGCCACCACGTAAAGTTGGCTAATGATTAGTACAATAGGGAGAAAAATCAACGAGAAGGCTAACATACTCGCTAGACGTTTATAGCCATCACTGCGTTCAGGTAGGTTCACTTTGAGTGCGATACGTTGAAAAATAAGTGCAAAGGCTGAAAGAGGGTTGAGATCTTTAGGTAATGAAAAACAGAACGAGCACAAAGCCGCAGTTAGAAAACTGAAAAAAGCCGCATGCTGTTCTATTAACATTAAAAGGCCTTGCATTAATTCAATCTATCTACAATGGCTTCTACTAATACAGAAGCATTTTTTGCAGCAACAGGTAAAAACTCATCAAAAGAGAGTTCAGATTTTTTACCAGCAATATCAGATAGAGAGCGAATAATGACAAATGGAACAGAGAATTGGTAACAAACTTGTGCAATTGCAGCTGCTTCCATTTCACACGCAGCCATAGTTGGGAAGTTGTTGCGTGCGACTTCTGCTTTTACAAGATCTGCCATAAAAATATCACCAGTACAGATTAAGCCTTTGATGATATTTAAACCATCTAATGTTTTAGCTGCATCCTCTGCAATATCAACTAAAGAAGTAGTGGCTTCAAAAGCAGCAGGTAGTTGTGCCATTTGACCAATTTCATAACCAAAAGCCGTTAAGTCTACATCGTGGAATCTAACTTCCGTAGAAATAACGATATCACCTACATTTAATGCCGTGTCATATCCGCCAGCTGAACCTGTGTTAATGACTACATCTGGAGCGAACTGGTCTAGTAATAATGTCGTTGCAACAGCAGCTGCAACTTTGCCAATACCTGATTTAGTTAAAATCACTTGCTTGCCGTTAAGGTCACCTTGGTAAAATTCGCAACCTGCGACTTTGCTTGTAGTAACGTTATCCATCGCTGATTTTAAGATGCTAACTTCTTCATCCATTGCACCAATAATGCCTATTTTCATCTGTTTTTCTCTTTGTTATACCAATAAAAGTGCAATGCTATCATATTGTTGACGATATCTTCACTCTAAGGTTTTTTTGTGGTGAGTAACTGTGTAAAATCCTAGCCAATTATTGCTAGTAAACCAGGAAAAGTAAATGAATGCCTTAATAGAAGATTTAAAAGCCCGTGGCTTAATCGCTCAAACAACCGCTGATGAAGAGTTACACGCACATTTATCTAGTGGAAGTCGTACATTATATTGTGGCTTTGATCCTACAGCTGATAGTTTACACATTGGTAGCCTAGTACCACTATTAATTTTAAAGCGTTTTCAAGAAGCTGGCCACAAGCCATTAGCATTAGTCGGTGGAGCAACAGGGTTAATTGGTGATCCAAGTTTTAAAGCTGCTGAACGTAAATTAAACAGTGATGACATTGTTGCGAATTGGGTTGACTCGATCAAAAAGCAAGTCAGTGCTTTTATTGAATTTGGTGAACAGGGTAATGCCGCTGAAGTCGTTAATAATCTTGATTGGATCAGTAAAATGGATAGCATTTCATTTTTACGTGATGTTGGTAAACACTTTAGTGTTAACGCGATGATTCAAAAAGAGTCTGTTAAACAACGTATTGACCGAGAAGGTGCTGGTATTTCGTTTACTGAATTCAGCTACATGTTGCTACAGTCTTATGATTTTGCCGCGTTAAATAAAGAGAAAAACTGTACGTTACAAATCGGTGGTTCTGATCAATGGGGTAATATCACTGGCGGTATTGATCTTACTCGTCGTATGAATCAAGAGAAAGTGTTTGGTTTAACTATGCCGTTAGTAACTAAAGCTGATGGCACTAAGTTTGGTAAAACAGAATCAGGTACAATTTGGTTAGACCCTACAAAAACATCTCCTTATGCTTTTTTCCAATTTTGGATCACTACATTAGATGCGGATGTTTATAAGTTCTTACGTTACTTTACTTTCTTAACAATCGAAGAGATTGCAGAAATAGAAGAAACAGATAAAAATATTAAAGGACGCCCACAAGCTCAAGGCATCTTAGCACGTGAAGTAACACGTTTAGTGCATGGTGAAGAAGGTTTAGCGTCAGCAGAGCGTATTACTGAAGCATTATTCTCTGGGAACTTAAGTAACCTAAGTGAGTCTGACTTAGCGCAATTAGCACAAGATGGTTTACCAGCGACGGATGTGAATAATGATAGTGCTTCAATTGTTGAGCTATTAACAAGTTGTGAATTAGCGGCATCAAACAAAATGGCTCGTGAATTTGTTAACAATGGCGCAGTGATGGTAAATGGTGAGAAAATAACTGATACTGAAGCGACAATTTCGAAAGCTGATGCATTATTCTCACGCTACACGTTAATTAAACGTGGTAAACGTTTATTTAATCTATTTATTTGGAAATAAAAGAGAATCATATGATTTTAAAAAAATGTGTTTTAACCGCTTCGGTTGGTTCATTATTAAGTCTTTCTGCTTTATCGGTATACGCAGCAGATGAAGATGTTACTTTCTCTGATGATACTCCTGCAGTAAGTGAATCTGTTGCTCCGTTAACAGAGTCAGCTCAATCTGCACCATTATCTGAATCTGATCCTAGCTCTTGGGTAGATATGAGTGACCCAACAGCTATCTACTCTCATGCAAGTATTGGTGGTGGTAATCAAGGTGTTGATTTATCAGCTACTTACGGTGGCTACTTAAGCGGTGTTTATAAACATAGCTTTACATTGGCTGCTCGTGAAGATCTAGAACATTACGAAACCAACTACTTTATCTTAAACTCTGCGTCTAATTCAGGTGTGGCATTTGATAATAGCTGGAGTGAAGATATTCGTGTTGATCACACTGATTATGATGACCTAAATGACAACTCAATCGGTTTCTTCGCTAAACTACCATTTATGGAAGATAAAGTAAGATTCCACCCTAAAGTAAGTGTCGGTTTTATTTGGGGCGATGACTTCAGTGATACAACTTACGTTAAATTCGATGCAACGACGCGTTACCGATTTGACCACATGTATTGGGTCGGTGTAACGCCAACTTATGCATATGGGTTTAAAGGAGAAGATTTAAATGAATGGACTGCAACATTAGACGCTGGTGTTCAAATTTCTGATGTGTTTGGTATCAGTGCAAGTGTTAACGATGATAAAGATTTCCTTGCAAATGTAACTTTTGCTTTTTAATTTTTTGTAATCGTATTAATAAGACTGTTATATAAAATAGTGATTATTAAAGTAGGCTAGATGCGTTATGTATCTGGCCTTTTTTATAACAAGCAAAAGCTATGATATTAAAATAAGTATATTTTTTAAGAAACCTTCTACATTACCGCCTACTAAACTTCTGTCTTACCTATCGCTTTTACCGTTTCTTTGTGTTTCATTTATTGAGCATTTACATACTTAATGACTCATTAAATATAGCAAAACACGCCGTATTTTTTTTATTTCAAGAGAAGACAATAATAGATAAGACGTATTAAATATGCGGCTTTGTACTATTTACTTGACATCACTTGGTTAAATAAATCACAATACGAATCTAAATAATTATCATTTGAAATGTTATTTATTTCACTAGTACATTTATACCAAGTCAATTTTAACTTAATATTTTTTGGATTTTATTAATGAAGCTTACCCGTATTTTTTCCCTTTCCTCATTTATTGCTCTCATGACATTCAATGCATTAGCTTTTGCTAGCGAAGCAGAAAATACTGCACAACTAGGTGCCGATGGTTTCAGTGTAGAGATGAATGACCCCCGTTATACAAAATTAAAAACCTATCTTGTCGAGATGAAGGATGGCGTGCTGACTCCCGCTGAATTAGTGGTACCAGAAAAAACTAAATTTCGTCTGGTAGTACGTAATCTTGGTAATAAACCTGCTGAATTTGAAAGCAACCAATTACGTCAAGAGAAAGTATTGTTCATGAATGCGGAAACAACGTTAGTAATTATCCCGCTTGATGCCGGTACTTATGATTATTTTGATGATTTCGCACCAACAACACACGGTAAAATAGTAGTAAAAGCTAAGGATTAAAAGATGGGACAAACAATATTTGTCGTCTGTAGAGAGAGCATTGAAGCACTCTTAGTGATCGGAATTCTTTATGCTTGGATGGATGGAAGAGCGGATGCAGCAACAGGTAAGAAATGGTTGTTTGCAGGTGTAGTAGCTGGCTTTGGTTTAGCTGCGTTATTAACGTTAACGTTAATTGGTGTTTCAGATTTATTAGGCGGTGAAAGTCGCGCTTGGTTTGAAATTGGTATGTTGACCTTTGCCAGTGCCTTGATTGTACAAATGGTGCTGTGGATGAGAGTTCACGGTCGAACATTAAAGAAAGAATTAGAAGCAGGCTTGGAAAAAAGCTTACAAGGCAAGAAAAGCTGGTGGGGAGTCTTTTTCCTCGCAATGATTGCTGTTGGCCGTGAAGGTTCTGAAACAGTGATGTTCCTATATGGTTCGCTTTTACAATTGGGTACTTTAGCTTCTTATGTGAGCTTTTTTAGTGCTGTCGCTATTGGTTTAGCCTTAGCCATGGTGCTGTTTTATGCCTTACAGCTTGGTGGTAAGTTCATTTCGTGGAAATGGTTCTTTAAGGTCACGGAAATCATGTTGTTATTCCTTGGTTCTGCATTGTTCCTAGCTGCTTCGGAAAAATTATTAGGCGGGCCGCTAGCCGCAACCGATTTACCAGCTTGGTTATATAGCAATGTTTGGGATATGAGTAGTGTACTAAGTGATAGCTCAGTATTTGGTAATTTACTAGCATCTTTGTTTGCTTACCGCTCACAACCAATAGGGTGGGACTTAGCAGTGTTAGGCGCTTATTGGGTAACCGTTACGATTATTCTTAAGTGGCAAATGAAAGCAAAAGTAGCACCTATTGCTCAAGTCACCGTAGAGCAAGCTTAAATAGTAAAAGATTTTTATAAATAAATTGCAGAACACAATTAACACAGTTGCAGGAAGCAATTAACACAATGAGTTTTATTAATGATGGTAAAACTCACTAACGTTTTTATGGTACATCCAGGAGTATTAAAGTGAAAAAGACAATGTTAAGCACAGTGATTGCAGGAGCTCTATTGGTTTCTGCTTGTAACTCAGAAACTGAAACACCAGTTGCAGCGCAAACTGAAGCACCAGCAACAGTAGAAGCAGTTGCTCCGAGTGAAGCTGAAGCAGCGACAACAGGTTTATCAACTAGCGATAAACTAGCAACCTTATCAACTTATGCAAGCATTGCGTCTGCGAACTACTCTGATGCAGTAAAAGATGCAAAAGCGTTACAAGAAGCAATTAGTGCTTTTGTAGCTGAGCCAACTGACGCGACATTACAAGCAGCAAAAGATGCATGGTTAGTATCACGTGAAAGCTACGGCACAACAGAAATTTTCCGTCTTTCTAACGGTCCAATCGATGCTGAAGACGGTTGGGTAGCTGAAACTTACGGTGGTGTTGAAGGTGAGCTTAACTCATGGCCACTAGATGAAAACATGATCGATTACACTGTGAACGCAAATAATGAGCGTACAAGTGGTAATATTATTGATACTCAAGGTACGTTTACACCAGGTGGCGAAGACGTAACAGCTGTTGATGTAACGACGATCACACCTGAAGTATTAGGTGAGCTAAATACTAATGGTGGCGATGCTAACGTAGCTGCTGGTTACCATGCAATTGAATTCATGCTTTGGGGTCAAGATCAAGATTACAATAACATGATTGAAGACACTATCAGCAATGGTGCAATGACTGCTGGTCAACGTCCATTAACTGATTTCACTACTGATAAATTAGCTGAGCGTCGTCTGGCTTATCTTGGTGCAGTTGCTGAAAAAATGGTTGATGATTTAACAATTGTAGCAAGTGCTTGGGAAGATAAAGTAGAGGGCGATAAAGGTCTTTACCGCGCAGCTTTATTAGAGCAGTTAACTGGCGATCAAGCGTCTAAAAATATTGAACTACCGACTGCACTTAAACAAATCTTTGCTGGTGTTGGCGTATTCTCTAAATCAGAATTAGCGAATGAACGTATTGCAGTTGCAGTACTAACTCCAAGTGAAGAAGATGAGCATTCATGTTTCTCTGACAATACACACCGTGATATTGCGTTGAACTACCAAGGCATTAAAAACGTATTACTAGGTGAATACAAAGGTAAGAAAGTAGGTCCTGCATTCATCGATAATGTATCAGATGAAGAACAAGCTGCTATCACTGAGTTAATGACAGACATTGAAGCGCGTATTGCTACAATCAACACGTTAGCAACAACAACAATGCATTTTGACTACCAAATTCGTCCAGAAAACGAAGAAAGTGTTCAAAATATTGTAACGCTTAAAAACCAATTACGCCGTTTAGGTGATCAAATGGTTGTTGTGTCTAAAGCTTACGGTATTTCGTTAACAACAAACGATGTAACGGATGCTGAAGAAACTCAGCTGTAAGTACTTCCGTTACTGCATGACAGTAATGTAGTGCAGTCATGAAAGATCAAACGCCACTTACCGTATTCGGTCGGTGGCGTTTTGCGTTATCTGTACACCTTAGGGCATACCACTCATTTTGAAAGTGAACTATGAAAAATAATTATTCCAAGGTCTCGAAGCATATTCTTCGCGGCATTTTTTTGTTTTTAGGATTCAATAATATTGCACATGGTGAAACTAGCCAGTTCAACACAAATGAATTTAGTAACGCGAGTGGCAGCAAGCCTTTTTCACATCCGATTAAAATGAATGATGAAGAGTTTGATCAATATATACTTGGCCGTTCATTTTTTACTATCCCTTGGGTAGAGGCACCAAGTGCAACTACTGCTCGAGATGGTTTAGGCCCACATTTTAGTTCCAATACCTGTGTTAGCTGTCATGAAAGTAACGGCAGTGCAGCAACATTAAGTAGTAAAAACCAGCCGCTAAGAGCATTAGTATTTAAATTAACTCAGCCTAGCAAACATGATGCACGTTGGTTAATTAATAACATTGATACACCCGCCCATGACAACGTACCTGATCCGGTTTACGGTGCACAAGTATCAATTAGAGGTAACGGCAAAGTAAAACCAGAAGCACAAACACGACTAAAAGTGGAGTCTGTACCGTTTACTTACCCAGATGGCCAGTCATTGACCTTAACAAAATTTAAGCCTTATTTAGAAAAACTAGCTTATGGTTCATTAGCAAAAGAGACAACGATCTCTTTAAGGCAACCGCCGACATTGGCTGGTTTGAGATTAATTGAACAAGTCTCAAACGAAGATATTCTGGCTTGGGAAGATCCAACAGATAAAAATCAAGATGGTATTAGTGGCCGTGCCAACTGGCTAAATTCACCAGAACAAGATGAAAAAATATTAGGGCGTCTTAATTGGAAAAGTAGTGCATCAGGCATTGTTAATCAAACAGCAAATGCAGCTGCACATGATTTAGGCTTAACTAATCCCTTTTTTATCGAAGAACGTTGCCAACCTGCACAAAAAGATTGTTTAGCTGCGCCTAAAGGGGATAATACGCCGCTTGGTCGTTTAGACCTACCGATGTTACGTTTACAGGCGATTAGTGCATTTATACGAGACCATAAAGCACCTCAAACTGTGCGTTTAGACGAGCAAGGGCGTGAAGGTAAAAAATTGTTTAAAGAGATCGGTTGTGCTGCTTGCCACCGTACTACATTTACCACGCCTAAAGGTATTACCTTCCATCCTTACAGTGACTTGTTACTGCATGACATGGGAGAAGGGCTAGAAGATGGTCGTCCTGAATTTTTGGCGACTGAAAGAGAGTATCGTACAGCACCTTTATGGGGTGTTGGGGCTCGATTACGAGCGAAACATCGTTTTTTACACGATGCTCGAGCTAAAACACCAGAAGAAGCAATTCTTTGGCATGGCGGTGAAGCAGAGACTGCCAAATCAACATTTATTAAATTAGACCAAGAACAACGCTTGGCCTTGCTACACTTTTTGGAGCAATTATGAACACTTTTAAACACTTGCCATTCATTTGTTTACTTAGCATACCAATGCTAAGCCATGCAGAGCAAAAAGACCCTTATGCCTCTATTTACGATAACGTCATTCAGCAAAATGCTGATAATGCAGTGCAATATTGTTCCGATTTACAGGGTGCTTTAGACAGTGATTCAGGGGAAGTTCGTCATCAAGCATTTGAGCAACTAGCAAAAGGCTGGGGACAAGTACAAGCCAGCT
Source organism: Psychromonas arctica (assembly GCF_036697365.1). Lineage (GTDB taxonomy): Bacteria > Pseudomonadota > Gammaproteobacteria > Enterobacterales > Psychromonadaceae > Psychromonas > Psychromonas arctica_A. The sequence goes on along the minus strand of NZ_JBAHZA010000003.1, from coordinate 44,505 downwards.
ACATACTTGGCGGTTATGACATGAATGCCATGGATTATCCATTGATGGTGGATTTTTTCCATAGTGGTAATGAAGATATTCATGCCAGTATTGAGCGTTTAATTGGTCGTGACTCAAAACCACAGACTGCATTATACAAAAACTCTTATAAAACCATGACCGCAATCGATTCAGTGATGTTTAGTGGTGAATGGTCTGAACGTAGAAAAGAGTTTGCAGAAGTAATGGTTGCTAACGTTTGTAAACGATTTACACAAATCAGTGACGGCTATAAAGCAAACCGTGATGCATTCCTATTTGATGTCGATAAAGGCTTATCACTAGTTGTTAATGCTCAAATTGAACATATCTACAAAACACGAGACTGGCGTATTGCTCAAGTTAGCGGGTTAACAAAAGCTAATCTAGGTGAAACAAAACCTGAACATCAGCAATTTCCATACAGTGAAGCTTCGTGGGCATTTATCGGCGGCGTATTAGAAACCAATCAGCAATTATTAGCTGAAGATAAACAACCTAATGTTGCTACAATTGCTTACGAGAAACACGGCAGTGAAGGTATTAAAGCGGTACAAAATGCATTAACTGCTTCGGTAGAAGCTTATAACAATACACCTGCTGACCATAATTTTAACTTGAATGACATGATCCCATTATTTCAAGGTTTATTAGATGTTCAAAAAGCATTTTATAGAGAACTAGTAAGTCGTATTGGTGTGTCTGCAAACTTAATCGATGCCGATGGCGATTGATACTCCGTTAGCGCTGTTCTTAAATGGTAGCCAACGTATTTTTTGGGGCTACCTAATTGCTAGCGCGTTAATCGCAACTATATGGTATGTGTGGCAAGGGCGTAAGCTTTCTGTCACCAATATGAAAGCCTATTGGTTGAATGCTGATGCTAAACTTGACTATCGGTATTTTTTGGTTAATTGGCTATTAAAAAAACTGTTGATTATTCCATTATTATTGTCAGGTCAAACGGTGGCATTGTGGGTGTTAAATTATCTAAACTCACACTATGAACCGCTGTTTCTGTCTTGGTATTATCGCGATATCATCTTGACTTATACACTTTGTTTATTTGTATTAGGTGATTTAAGCCGTTATTGGCTACATCGTTTAATGCATACAAATCGTTGGTTATGGAAGTTTCATGAGGTACATCATAGTGCTGAATCATTAAACCCGTTAACCTTCTATCGTTTGCATCCGGTTGAAATATTGCTATTCGCACTCCGCAACGCGATTGTTGCAGGTGCAGTGACAGGTATTTTCATCTTTTGCTTTGGTGCGCGTGTTGATTTATATACGGTGTTAGGTGGTAACTTGTTTGTGGTTGCCTTATTTTCCTTTACTGGAAACCTAAGACATAGCCATATTCGTCTAACTTATGGACGTTGGATGGAGCGATTATTAATTTCTCCAGCCCAGCATCAAGTGCATCATCAACAAGAGAGTATGCGGAAAAATTACGGTAGCGTATTAGCCTTATGGGATTGGCTGTTTGGATCGTTAAGACTAACCAAGGATGCGGCTACAGTGCAAAAATTTGGTTTAGGGGAAGGTAAAAGACAAGATTTTGATAGTGTGAGCAAAATTATGGTTCGCCCCTTTTTTAATATAATGACAAGTATAAAACGGACACTTAAGTGAAAAAAATTATCTATTTATTCTTCATTGGTATGAGCTTTTCTCAAGCGCATGCTGCTCAACTAACAGAGGCCCAGTTAGGGCAGATCTTGTTTCTCGACCCGAGCTTTTCTGTTAACAGAACTATGTCTTGTGCAACTTGTCATGAGCCTTCAACAAGCTTTAGTGATCACCGTGAAAATATTGGTTTGAACATGGTTTCACTGGGTGACGATAGCAAGTCTCTTGGTACACGGAATACGCCAATGGCCGCTTATGCCAATACATCACCTTCATTTCATTTTAACGAAGAACTCAATGAATATGTTGGTGGGCAGTTCTGGGATGGTCGTGCTAATACCTTAGCTGACCAAGCAATGGGGCCGCCATTAAACCCTGTTGAAATGGGCTTTCCTGATGCTGAAACGGTCGTACAGCGAATTCAAGAAAATCCATTTTATATTGATAACTTTAAACGTATTTATGGTGAAACAGTCTTTGAGCAGCAAGCTAAAAAAGACGGTGTTTTACCTGCTTTCAATGGTTTTGCTCGTGCTATTCAAGCATTTGAACAAACTGATGAGTTTGCAACTTATGACAGTAAGTATGACCGATTCTTAAAAGGCGAGTATGAGTTAACAGTGCTGGAAGATTTAGGTCGTACTTTATTCTTCTCTAATAACAATGTGAGCTGTAATAGTTGCCATATGTTGAAAACAGAAGATAGTGAAAAAGAGCCTTTCACCAACCATCAATATCGTAATATTGGTGTTCCTTCTAACGCTCAGTTGATTGCATTAGGCCATGTAAAAGATGATTTTATTGACCATGGTTTATTAGAAAATCCAGCGGTGGAAGATCCTAAATACGATGGTAAATTTAAAAATCCATCATTACGTAATGTAGCAGTTACAGCCCCTTATATGCATAATGGTGTATTCAAAGAGCTACGTACAGTGATGGAGTTTTATGATCACTTTAATAACCCTAAGCGCACTATTAATCCAGAAACTGGCAAACCTTGGCGTGCACCCGAAGTATCTGCAACGGTTGATTTAGAGGATTTAAAGGCTCAAGTATTAACAGACCGCAAGATTGATGCATTGATTGCTTTTATGAAAACATTAACGGATAAACGATTTGAGCCGTTATTGGAAAAGCAAGAAAAGCTTGAGAAAGCGAAACAAGCTGCTCACTAATTACCTTTATTATCTGTCAGTCGATACTGGCAGATAATAACCTCAGAATAACGACTATAAATTATTAAATTTATAGTCGATTTCCCCCTTTATTGTGTCGAATTACTTAACACTTTATCGCATTTATTTTTTTGTTTACAACTATTGTATTTAAATTCAATGCTTTATGTTTTTGGCTTACTTATTGCTCTATCGCCCTTTGTAGGTAGATTTTGCCTAGTTAATTATAAAGGAAAGATTGATGAGAAAAATCATCTCAATATTAGTGCCATTGTTATTTTCAATGGCAACACAAGCAACAGTCATTAATTATAAAGCGAGTGGGCAATATGCATCCGGCGCTGATACGATCGGTACTGTAAAAACATACCAAGATAGTTTATACATATATTCAATTGACGGTAAAAGTGATAGTAAAGTGAGTGCTTTTACTGGTGTAGATCAGGGGACTTTTGATAACCTTTCAACAGGCAACGCAATATCAGGCTCTGCATACCAAAACAGTGTAACAGTGGATACAGGCTCAGTGTTTTCATTTGATTGGCTATGGTTTAGTTCAGAAACTTCAAATTCACCTTATAATGATTTTGCTTTTGTTAACTTAAGCTTAGGTGACCTTAGTTGGATTGCAGATACATCAACACCAGATTGGACAACGGGGTCTTTTGAATGGGAAGCTACCGAATCAGGTTTATTAACTTATACAGTTGGTGTGTTCAATGTTAATGATGATACTGTCAAATCAAAATTAATCGTTAATAATTTTTCAGTGTCAGCTCCAGTTGCAGTTCCTGCACCAGCTATGTTGGGACTTTTTGCTTTAGCGGTACTAGGTTTTTCTGTTAGTCGCCGTAAAAAAGGTTAGCTAACCTCTATATAGATAAAGCTTCGCACATAAAAAAACCATTCAATTTGAATGGTTTTTTTGTTTTTGGCTTATTACTTTCTGCTTAACTAATACGTTTGTACTTCACACGTGTTGGTTCAACTGCAGCAGCACCTAAGGTTTTCTTCAACCATGCTTCATAATCCGTGTAGTTACCTTCATAGAAGTTAACTTGACCTTCATCGCGGTAATCGATGATATGCGTCGCAATACGGTCTAAGAACCAACGGTCATGCGAAATAACCATAGCACAACCCGCAAAGCCTAAAAGGGCATCTTCAAGTGCACGTAAAGTTTCAATATCTAAATCATTGGTTGGCTCATCCAGTAGTAATAAGTTACCGCCAGATTTAAGCAGTTTAGCTAAGTGTAAACGACCGCGCTCACCACCTGATAAATCACCAACAATCTTAGATTGGTCAGAACCTTTAAAGTTGAAACGACCTAAGTAAGCACGGCTTGGAATTTCAATGTTACCCACTTGGATAATATCACTGCCGCCAGATACTTCTTCAAATACAGTTAACTTGTCATCCATGTGATCACGGAATTGGTCAACGCTGGCCATTTTAACTGATTCACCAACAATAATTTCACCTGAGTCAGGTTGTTCAGTGCCGCCTAACATTTTAAATAACGTCGATTTACCCGCACCATTGGCACCGATAATACCGACAATCGCACCTTTAGGAATACTAAAGCTTAAATCATCGATTAAGACTCGACCATCAAAAGACTTAGTTAAGTTATTGACGTCGATAACTTGATCACCTAAACGTTGACCAGTAGGGATAAACAGCTCATTCGTTTCATTACGTTTTTGGAAGTCTTGATTATTAAGTTCTTCAAAGCGAGATAAACGTGCCTTACTCTTAGATTGACGACCTTTAGCGTTTGAACGAACCCATTCAAGTTCTTGTTCAATTTGACGTTGACGGGCTTTCTCTTGCGATGCTTCTTGTTTTAAACGCTCATCTTTTTGCTCTAACCAAGAAGAGTAGTTACCTTCCCATGGAATACCGTAACCACGGTCTAACTCTAAGATCCAACCTGCCACATTATCTAAGAAGTAACGGTCATGGGTAATAGCCACAACAGTACCTTCATAGTCATGTAGGAAACGCTCCAACCAAGCCACAGATTCAGCATCCAAGTGGTTAGTTGGTTCGTCTAGTAGTAACATATCTGGTTTTTCAAGTAATAGACGACATAACGCTACACGACGTCGTTCACCACCAGATAATACTTTTACTGGTTGATCCCAAGCTGGAAGACGCAGTGCATCAGCAGCACGCTCTAGTTGGTTATCAAGGTTATGACCATCATGAGCTTGGATAATATCTTCCAATTGACCCTGGCGTTTTGCCAATGCATCAAAGTCTGCGTCTTCTTCAGCGTACGCTGCATAAACAGCATCTAATTCAGTTAATGCAGACTTCACTTCAGAAACGGCTTCTTCAACCACTTCTCGGACATTTTTTTCAAGATCTAATACAGGCTCTTGCGGTAAGTAACCGATTTTAGTGCCAGTTAATGCACGCGCTTCACCTTCAAACTCTTGGTCGATACCTGCCATAATGCGTAATAGGGTCGATTTACCCGCGCCATTTAGACCAAGTACACCAATCTTAGCGCCAGGGAAAAAGCTTAATGAAATATCTTTTAAAATCGTACGCTTAGGTGGAACCACCTTAGAAACGCGAGACATAGAATAAATGAACTTATCAGGCAATGCTTGAGCCATGGGGAATCCTTTATAATGAATAAATTAATTGTCAGCTATTGTAAGTATCTACCGAACAACAAGCAACAGAGTGGTATGGCTTAGGTGAGCAAAAATGCGAAAAGAGACAAGCATTGGAATAGAAACAGAAAAATAACGCTTATTTAGAAATTGAATACAGATAATAATTATCGATTGATAGTGTAAATAATCGAAAGTCACGATCTTCTCTCATGGCGTATAAATGTAGAGTTTATTTTTATAAGGTATTCGACTGAGACAATAGATATTGATAGTAAATCAAGGTTACTTAATTCTATTCGTTTTTTACCTGGTTCAGAAAACATTATAAAATTTGTATGCACTTTTACATAAGTTCAAAGTGCATTTTGTTAACCAAGCGTGCAGATGCTTTCACATCTTTGATACTCAATATCAGCTGCATATTTTGATAGAGGTCAGATAATCTTCTGTAAAAATAGATTGCGAAGGCTGTTGATTAATTTCAATCATTATTTTTAATAAAATTCTTCATACCCCCTAAAAAAATTGTGAATAATATGTTATAAAGCTGAATACCATGAATCATCCTCCTACTGGTTGTTAATAATCAGTATCAGCCTGAATCTTCTTCTTAAAAATCACAGTATCAAGGGTTAGTAATGAGTGCAAAGTCCTATCAGTATGTTAATCGACAACGTTATCGATTAATGCCCGAGGGAAATATTGACGTGCGCTTGAGTAAAGATGTCGTGATCAGTGAAGAACCGTTAAACATCGTATTACATTGGACTTGTAAACAAACTCAGCAACAATTAGAAAAAACTTTCATGGTGACCATGAGAACGCCTGGCCAAGATTCCTTATTAGTAACAGGCTTACTATTTTCCTATGCGATCATTACAGAGCGCAGCCAAATCAAAGCGATTAAAAGCGAAGAGTTTAATCAATGTGATGTCATATTAAATGATGATGTTGTATTGGATTGGCCATCACTAACTCGTCAGTTTGTTAGCCACTCCGGTTGTGGTATTTGCGGCGCAAATGATGTTAAGAAATTAGCACATACTTTCGACTTCAATATTGATCAAAACACTGAATGGTTACCCATTCAAAAAGTACTGACGTTTTCCTCTCAATTAAGAGAACAACAATCGTTATTTTCTGCAACTGGCGGCGTTCATAGCGCTGGTGTATTTACTTTAGAGCAATGTTTGGCTGTGCATGAAGATGTAGGTCGCCATAATGCGGTGGATAAAGTGATCGGTGAATTAGTGACTAAAGACTTACTAGGCAAACAAAATATATTAATGCTCAGCGGACGAGTTAGTTTCGAATTAATGCAAAAAGCGGTTGCCGCTAAAATGGCGGTGGTAGTGGCGATTGGCGCGCCATCGAGTTTAGCGGTGGCCGTTGCAAAACAATTTAATATCACCTTAATAGGGTTTGTGAGCGATCATACTTGCAACGTCTACCATGGTGATTTTCGTTTAAAAAAGACTAATTAAAACAATAGGTAGGCAGTAATGACCGTTAAAAAATATAAAGGTGCCGCTGGTGGTTGGGGTTCACTTGTTAGTACCGGTAAACACTTATTACACAGTGAAAATGTTGCAAAAAATGTATTAAATTTATTAAAGACCAATCAAGACCACGGGTTTGATTGCCCGGGTTGTGCCTGGGGTGAAGAAGGTAAAAAAGACCGCTTTAAGTTCTGCGAAAATGGCGCAAAAGCAGTTAATTGGGAAGCTACATCTCGTCGTTTAACGCCAGTATTTTTTGACCAATATTCAGTGTCAACACTACGTACTCAAACAGACTACTTTTTAGAAGATCAAGGTCGTTTATCAGTACCTTTAATGTACGATGCAGAAACCGACAAATATACAGAAATAACTTGGGAAGGAGCCTTTGAATTAATTGCTAAACATTTAAATGGTTTAGAAAGTCCTGATCAAGCTGAGTTTTACACTTCGGGTCGTGCAAGTAATGAAGCTGCCTTTTTATACCAGTTATTTGTAAGAAAATTTGGCACAAACAACTTTCCTGACTGTTCAAATATGTGTCATGAGGCAAGTGGTATAGGTCTTAAGCAAGCCATTGGGATTGGCAAAGGCACGGTTACACTGAATGACTTTGAACATGCAGATGCTATTTTTGTATTTGGTCAAAATCCCGGTACTAATCACCCTCGCATGTTACATACCTTGAACCATGCTGCACATCGCGGCGCTAATATTGTCACTTTTAATACCTTAAAAGAACGTGGGTTGGAGCGGTTCGCTAATCCACAATCACCAGTGGATATGATGTTTGGTAGTTCAACTAAGCTAACCAGCCTATACTTTACGCCTAATTTAGGTGGTGACATGGCAGCGGTACGAGGCATGGTTAAGGTGTTATTAAAACGCCATGAACAGGCGGTTGAAAATGGTGACCGAGTCTTTAATCTGAAATTCATTGAAAAACATACCAGTGGCTTAGAGGAATATTTAGCAGAAGTTAAAGCAACACCTTGGTCGTTAATTACAGAGCAATCTGGTTTATCTAAAGACCAAATAAAATCAGCGGCGACTGTTTTTCAAGAGGCTAAACGCGTGATTATCACGTGGGCGATGGGTATTACCCAACATAAACACTCAGTGGCTACGGTTAATGAGTTAGCTAATTTACAACTGTTATTCGGTCATATTGGTAAAAAAGGGGCGGGTTTATGCCCAGTGCGTGGCCATTCAAATGTACAGGGTGATCGCACCATGGGCATTGATGAAAAACCACCTCAAACCTTATTAGATAATATTGAAAATGTGTTTGATTTCAAACCACCACAGGATCACGGTCATAATGCCGTACAAGCGGTGGAAGCGATGTTACGTGGTGACAGTAAAGTGTTTATTGGTTTAGGCGGCAACTTTGCTGCAGCGATGCCAGATACAGAAGTGACTAGACAAGCGATGAGTCGTTGTAATTTAACCGTTAATATCGCGACTAAATTAAATCGAACACATTTATATCCAGGTAAAAACGCGCTAATTCTACCTTGCTTAGGTCGAACAGATATCGATTTACAACAGGGTAAACCACAAAAAATCACAGTTGAAGATTCATTCTCAATGGTGCACGCCTCTCAAGGTGTAGTGAAAAGTGATATCAGAAAAATGCGGTCAGAGCCTGCAATTATAGCAGGCATTGCTCATGCTACATTGGGTAATGAACCTGTAGATTGGTTAGCTTTGGTAGACGATTATGATCGTATTCGTGATTTAATTAGCCAAACTATTCCTGGCTTTACTGATATGAACAAACGACTTGCAAACCCAGGTGGTTTTTATTTGGGTAACTCAGCAGCGGAATACAAATGGAATACCAGTGATCAAAAAGCACAATTCCATCGTGCTCCTTTGCCTGAAGCAATCGTGCCAGCCTCACAACGAGCATTAAGTAAAAATCCGGTGTTTGTACTACAGACTCTTCGCTCACACGACCAATACAACACCACTATTTATGGCTTCAGTGATAGATATCGAGGTTTAAGTGGTGATCGTCATATTGTGTTATTGAATGAAAAAGACATTAGCGCAATTGGCTTAACTTCAGGTGATAAAGTTGATATTGAAGCGTTATGGGGCGATGAAGTGGTCAGGAAAGTGACTAACTTTACGGTATTAGCATACGATATTCCAATGGGTAATGCTGCGGCTTACTATCCTGAAACCAACCCACTAGTGGCATTGGCTAACCATGGTGATTATACATTTACGCCAAATTCAAAATCGATAGCTATTGTCATCACGCCTGCACATGATCCCGTTCCTGAACGCATCGTATAATCTTTATATTGTGCTAAAAACTGCTTGGTTATTAACCTTTTTATTAATAACCAAGCATTTGTTTTTAATTATTACCAATCTTCATGTTGAGTAACGATATATTTCACGTCATTGCTCTATGCAATAGCCTAAAGATTGCGTAAAATGCGCACCATCAAATTGACTTATACTTTAAATTCCTACCAGGAGATGCACATGTTTAACCGAGATATGAATATTGCTGATTACGATCCAGAATTATGGAAATCAATGACTGATGAAGTTCAACGCCAAGAAGATCACATTGAGCTGATTGCGTCTGAAAACTACACAAGTCCACGCGTGATGGAAGCGCAAGGTAGTCAATTAACAAACAAATATGCTGAAGGTTACCCAGGTAAGCGTTATTACGGCGGTTGTGAATACGTTGACGTTGCTGAATCTTTAGCAATCGAACGTGCTAAATCTTTATTTGGTGCTGACTACGCAAACGTACAACCACATGCTGGTTCTCAAGCAAACAGTGCTGTTTACGCTGCATTATGTGCGCCTGGCGATACTGTTTTAGGTATGAGCCTTGCTCACGGTGGTCACTTAACACACGGTGCATCTGTTAGCTTCTCTGGTAAAGTTTACAACGCTGTTCAATACGGTATCAACCCAGATACAGGTGTTTTAGATTACGCTGAAGTTGAGCGTCTAGCACTTGAACACAAACCAAAAATGATCGTTGCTGGTTTCTCTGCATACTCAGGTATCGTAGATTGGGCTAAATTCCGTGAAATTGCTGACAAAGTAGGTGCTTACCTATTCGTTGATATGGCACACGTTGCTGGTCTAGTAGCTGCGGGTCTTTACCCTAACCCTGTACCATTTGCTGACGTTGTAACAACTACAACACACAAAACATTAGGCGGCCCACGTGGTGGTCTTATCCTTGCTAAAGCTAACGAAGCACTTGAGAAAAAATTAAACTCAGCTGTATTCCCAGGCGGTCAAGGTGGTCCATTAATGCACGTTATCGCAGCAAAAGCGGTTGCATTTAAAGAATGTGCTGAGCCAGCATTTAAATCATACCAAGAGTCTGTTTTAGCAAATGCTAAATCAATGGTTAAAGTATTCCAAGATCGTGGTTACAAAATCGTATCTAACGGTACTGAAAACCACCTTTTCCTAGTTGACTTGATTGCTCAAGACATCACAGGTAAAGAAGCTGATGCAGCTTTAGGTCTTGCTCACATCACTGTGAACATGAACTCTGTACCAAATGATCCACGTTCTCCATTTGTTACATCTGGTTTACGTATCGGTACACCAGCATTCACTCGTCGTGGTGCAAATACTGAAGATGCAGCTGAATTAGCTGGTTGGATTTGTGACGTGCTTGATGCAATTAAAGACGAAGAAAAACTAGCTGCAACTATCGAAGTAGTTAAAGTGAAAGTAGCTAAGTTCTGTGGCGCACACCCTGTGTACGCATAATAGTTAATTAACTGCTTTAAAGAATCCGTGTTTGTTTAGCAAACGCGGATTTTTTTTGCCTTCAATTTGTCTAACTCAATATACTGCGTATCTGTATTGATAGATGAAAAGGGCAGGCGTATCATTAATAATACCAATCATACTAATTAACTGATCTATTTTACTTGTTAAAATAATTTATTTTTTTGTTGTAAATTTCGTAAAGGGAATAGTCATTAAAGAATGAATATCTTTTCGTTCATTCTCCGACAGATGATTAACGAAGTTAATCATCGATAGGCTTAATTTACGCCTTAAACTAAGTCATTTTTCCTACGCAAAGTTTAGATCACTTATTCAATATAATTGGTATAATCTTGATACTGGATAAGAAAAGTGAGTCAACACTGCCATTTATACGGATTTCTGCGTTAAATTATTTTTCAATAATTTGCCTTGAAATACGCACAGCTAGCAGTAATAACCATTTCATTTTATATAATGTTTCGCTTTCATTAACCAGAGCTGAGATTAACAGACTTAATCCATGCGATGAGTATTACGTAGAGTCATATGATGCGATTTTTATAACGGGAGTATTTATGAAGAATTCAAAATTATTAGTGTTAAGTGTCACGCTGCTAACTACAGTAGGGATGTCAGCTTGTGCTCCTTTATTTCATGGTGGTCCAGGCCATGGTCCAAGATTTGCCAATGAGCAACTCAATACACATAAAATTATGTTGGAACAAAGCAATGTAGATAAAGCGCTGACAGCTTCGCTCAACTAATTAGCGATTGCATCAATTTCATCGTACTTATCTAATCTAAACTAGCTAACCAAGGCATTGATTAACCGATAAGTACGATCATTTTTTAATGCTGCTTTGCAATGACATAATCTCTATAGTGTAAATGGCTATGTCGTACTTACTTCTATTTATTGGCCTTCATTGAAGTCACCAAAACACTGGCAAGAATTAACCCACCGCCAATCATCTGCAACACAGTAAATGACTCATTCAACCAAACGACTGCAAATAAAGCGCCGAATAACGGTTCGCTACCCATCAATAAAGACACCTTAGTAGGAGATATTTTTCTGATTGCGTAGTTTTGAATACAAAAAGCAAATAAAGTACAACACAAAACAAGGTAAGCCATGGTTAACCAAAATGACATGGCAGTAGGTAAGTGAATATCACTAAAAGGCTGCGTTATAAAACATAAGGTAAGGGCACTGATTGCAACAATAAATGATTGAATTGCAGTCAGCGTAGAGGTCGTAATATCCTTACCTTCAGATAGACGCTTAGTCACAGTCACCATTACAGCACGTAAAGTTGCTGCACCTAAAATAAAATAGTCTCCTGTGTTGAGCGTTATTGTTGCTGAGCCAGAATGAGTTAAACAATAAACTCCCACAATAGAGCAGACTGCCAACCAGATTAACGAAGGGGAGATCTTAGAACGGTTAATTAAAGGCTCAAAAAAAGCCGTTAAAATTACCGATAAACTAATCAAAAAAGCCGCATTAGAGGCAGATGTTTTTGAAATACCATAAACTTCAAATAAGAAAATAGCAGACAAAATTAGTCCGCTTGGAACAGCTACCTTCCAGTCTTTATTTCTACCAGCTCGACACTCTTTAAACACAACCGGTACCATACATAAAGTGGTTAGCGAAAATCGGATGCCAATAAACAATAATACGCTAGTAAAGATAAGCGCTTCCTTAGTCAGCCCGTAACTTGTTCCCCAAAAAATAGCGACTAAAAGCAACAGCATTTCTGTTAATGGTAATTTCGGTAATCGATTGCTAAAAGTGAAACCTGAGCGCTTATCCGCTGTATGGTTTGCTGTATTGTTTAATGTGTTCATAAGTACTCTTATTACTTGAATTTAAAATAATGATTTTGACAAGCAGAGTATTAATAATTAACTTAGATGAAACAATACTAATAAATGGAAAGGATATTTGCGCTGTGGACATTAATAAATTAATTCCTCTGCTTTCTGAGATGGCAATTTTTGTGAAAGTGGTTGAATCTGGCAGCTTATCTCAAGCTGCACAAATGATTGGCGTATCGCCTTCATCGATCAGTCGCAGCATTGCTCGTTTAGAACTCGCCATTGAAGAAAAGCTGCTAGAAAGAACCACTAGGAAAATGCGTTTAACCCCAACAGGTGAGCAAGTCTTTATACAATGTAGAGACATGCTTGCCTCTGCTAAAATGGCTGTTTCAGCGGCGCAATCTAATGAAACTGACATTACAGGATCGCTCCGTATAGCAGCGCCTAAAGCTCTTTCACGACAAGTGTTGATGCCGATGGTGATGGACTTTTTAAAACTGTATCCAAAAGTATCCTTTCATTTTAAAGTGGCCGATCACATCATCGACCCAATTGGTGATGAAGTAGATTTAGTCATCCGCATTACAGATAGCCCAATAGAAGGGCTGGTAGCTAAAAAATTAGGTAATTGTAAACAGCTGTTATGTGCAACGCCCGCTTATTTAGTAGAGCATGGAGCACCGGAACATCCGAACGAGTTAAAAGATCATAACTGCATCGTACTTGGCGAGGTGACTAAAGATCGTCAATGGAAATTTCAGCATGAAAAACAGGTATGTGAAATAAACGTTCAAGGCACATTTACTGTAAATCATAGTGAAATCCGAAGAGAGGCAGTACTTCAAGGTATTGGTATTGCATTATTTCCTGATTTCTCAGTGGCAAATGAAATTAACTCAAAGCAACTCGTGCAATTGCTGCCAGAGTGGAGAACATTAGGTAATTATCAAGGCGGAATTATTGCACAATATCCGCAGTCTAAGTTTATCCCTAGCCAATTAAAAGCCTTTGTTAATTATTTAGAAAAGGCATTACAAAACCATTAAAAATTTATGAACCAATCCATTAAAGTACAGGTTTCATAGCCTGGTAACCTGTACTTTAAAGCTTCCCATATCAATTTATTTACTGTTTTCAACCTACTCATTAAATCAATATCGATTTGCACATTGTTTGCTCATTTGATCGTTATATTTAACATTCATAGAAGATGATTGTTGATTTCATCTTAATAGCAAACTTAATGTCATTGGAAGCACCTACATACTTCCATTGAAATCATTGTCACAAAAGGACTTATATGATGTTGATAAAACATACCCTTAGTTATTTAAAAATAATGACTATTGTACTCTCATTATTTTTACTCATTGCTTGTACAGAATCAGACGATTCAGACTCAGTGACAACAAGCTCTACCGATGAGTCAGATATTGTTTATAGTGAATTAGATAATACTGATGACTGGTCGGAAGCCACTCATGAAAAGCTAACAACAGATGAAATTATTGAAAACATAGATGTTGTTTTTAATACCAGTGAAGTACAGAAACTACGCATTGTTATTGAGTCTGAAAACTGGACTGTGATGAATGACGACCTTGAAGAGTTAACCGAAGAACTTAATGGGTCAACAGATTTTAGCGACCTTGATAACCCAATCTTCGTACCTTCTGAAGTATTCTATTACTCGGAAGAAGATGATAGCTGGACGGAATGGTATAAAGTAGGTGTGAGATTTAAAGGAAACTCAAGCCTATATAATGCCGGCAATAGTAAATTACCGTTTAAACTTGATTTCGATGAATTTGAAGACGAATACCCAGCAATAAAAAATCAACGCTTTTATGGATTCAAGCAATTAAACCTAAAAAATAACTACGATGATCAATCAGAAATGCATGAAGTAGTCGCTAATGATATTTTTAGAGACTTCGGTTTAGCCAGTGCACATTCTACTTTTTACGCCTTATACCTTAATGTGGATGGTAGCGGTGATGAAGAAAATGATATTTATTATGGACTTTATACACTCGTTGAAGAAGTTGATGACACAGTTATCGAAACTCAATATTACGATAATGATGATGGTAACTTATACAAACCAGAAGACGATGCAGCAACGTTTGCAAGCGGCACTTATGATGAAGACGAATATGGCTTAAAAACTGATGATGACGAGACTTATGAGGATATAGCTGCACTTTATGATGTTATTAATGACAGTTCACGAACTAGTAGCGACGACGAAGCATGGCAAGCTAGTTTAGAAGCCGTTTTTGATGTCGATACTTTCTTAAAATGGCTTGCCGCAAATAGTGTTATGCAGAACTGGGACACTTATGGCGTAATGCCGCACAACTTCTTTTTATATCATAATCCTGATACCGGAACCTTTGAGTGGATACCGTGGGACAACAATGAAGCATTAGTTGATAACAACCGAGCACTATCACTTACAATGACCTCAGTAGATGAAGATGAATGGCCATTGATAGGTTATATTCTTGACCAAGCAACCTACGAAGCTCAATATCAAACCTACTTAGAAACATTTGCTAAAAGCTATTTTAATGATGACAGTTCCACCGAATATAATATTAATGATGAATTTACTACCTTTGAAAGTTTGATAGAGGATTACGTTGCAAGTGAAGGCAATGATTATACCTTTACTTCTGAAGAGGAATTTGAAGAAGCAGTTGAAACATTGATTGAGCATACAAGCGAGCGATATGATTCAGCACAACGTTATATTGGTTGGTAATAGCTGATTATTCGTAACCACCTACCGTTATAAAATTGACGGTAGGTGGTTTAATACTAATAATACAGCGAACCCGTTTACTGGTGCCGATGAGTCTATCAACTTACCTATTTGCTATATTTTTGTATTCAAATTTAAATATTAAATTACTTTTTATTCGCTTTTTTCAATAAAGCTAACAGTGCTGAAGTGCTCTTCCCGTCAACACGAATGTTGTGTTGCTTTTGAAAGCGTTTAATCGCTTCTCGTGTATTTTTACCCATTAAGCCATCAGCGCTACCCGCTTTATAACCAAGACGGTTTAATTGCTGTTGTGTTTGTAATATTAAAGAACGTCCTGAGACTGCTTTTGTAGTCGTTTTGTGCGTTGTTGTTACCGATTTTTGTTGTACTTTTTGCGGCGTTTTTACTGACGCTTTTGATGCTTGGTTGGTTTTCTTAGAAGTTTGTACAACAGTCTTTGAAGCATTACCAGATTTCTGCTGTGTTGTTACAGTCGTCTTAGTCGTTGTCTGTACAACCGTTTTTGAACCTTGCTGTTTTGCATTATTATTGTTTGTTGTTGTACAACCTTTAGTATTGTTTGAATGACAATCAGAGGTGTTTTTCCCGTTATTTTGTGCGAATGCTTGTTGGGTAAACACTAATCCACATACCATGATTAAAGTTGAAAATTTCATTGAAGGCTTTCCTTTTTAGAGCGTTAATTATCGTCTCTAGGCAACACCCAATAAGATAAGTTCACAATGTTCTGTTTCGCATTGGATGTTTATTGATAGGGGGATTTCTATTTCTTTAAAGTTTTAATGATTAATAAGGTGGTCGTTCGTCTGTGTTCATCGAGGTATTATGATTATTATTAGCAATATTTTTGCGCTGTCGGCGACCTACTTTTTCTAACCAAAAGAAGAAAGTAGGCAAAAAGACTGGCCACCGAATTATCCAAATCCTTCATTGCTTTTATAACGCAGCGGCTCTTGCTAGCCATCCATGGCCAGAACGAGCTTAACCCAAACATCCTGTTTGGTTTTGCTAAAAGTAATGAAGGATTTAGGAAAGTTCAATGGTGGGGAAGTTGCAGCCATATTGAGCAAGGTTTTATTGTAACTATTTGATATTGCTTATTTCAATGAGTGGCTGTCCAGTACTTTTTCCCAAATGACAAAGTTCAATTTGAACGCAATGTATCCCATTTTGATCTAGATAAGTGTCAATTTGAAAAAAAAGAAATTAATATTTGTATATTTAGTGATTCTAACTTGAAGTGTGCAATTGAGCTGAAGTTTCCTAGAAATGGTCAAGTCCCAGAGACTATGTTTAGTTTTTGTAAAGACATATTATTCTTAGAGCAACTTGTTATGGCTGGATTTGAATCAGCACATTTCATAGCTTTAGTAGACGAACACTTGTTTTACGAAGGGCAAACAGGTGGAATTTATGGTTTGTTTAGAAATGGGCAACCAATTACCGGATTAATAAATAAGCCTACTGGAGCAAAAGATTCTTCTGTTTTAATAAACGGAAGTTAAATTGCAAAATGGCAAGTAATCGATGGTAACTCAAAGTATTGTGTTATAAGTATTTACAGTTAACAATGCATTTAAATGGAACTAAAGCATTTGGTTAGGTTCTGCTTCGTTACACAGCATAACCTACAATTTTAGTTCGCTTAATGCGGCGTTGAGGTTGTAGAATAACTCGTTTATTACAAAATAATGTAAAATTGTAATTTTTAACTTATTGTTTTTCCAGCCCATTACTTT
Source organism: Psychromonas arctica (assembly GCF_036697365.1). Classification (GTDB taxonomy): domain Bacteria; phylum Pseudomonadota; class Gammaproteobacteria; order Enterobacterales; family Psychromonadaceae; genus Psychromonas; species Psychromonas arctica_A. The sequence goes on along the minus strand of NZ_JBAHZA010000003.1, from coordinate 27,411 downwards.
TAATAATTGGCTGTATTTTCACTTAAATAGAGAAATTCTACAGCCACGTTACATGGCCAGTGAGAGGTCATTATGGAATTCACTACTGAACAAAAGCGAATAGTTGTATCTTCGATTCGGAAGCTAGATGCTTTACAAGGTGATTATGATAAATGCTTTGAGGTATATGATTCTGCAAAAGTAAAAGTTGGCTTTGCCATATTTGCAAGTGGAATGTTGTTTCTTGGTGTTTTATCTGGCAATTATGAAATACAAGAGTGTATCGGTACTTTAGGCGTTGGCTCATTACCAATAATTTTTATTAGTGCAATTATATATTTTCTTAATGCTAGAAAACAATATAATAATCAAATTACTAAGCGTATAAAAATAGAAAAATCATTATTCGATCTTGGTGTGTCATATCGTCCAATGGGTAAATATTATAAAGAACCATGTTTAATAGTTATTGATACTCGTGAAGAAGTTGATGTAAATAGTTTAATCAAGGGCATGTAACAAGCATATTAAATCTGACGTCACACATTGTCCGATTTTTTGCTTAAATTCAATGACCGCAAAAAACGCGTCCAATACGTTCGGCCCTTTATAAGGTGGCTACAGCTTAACGAGGGATAATGGAATTTACCGCATTTGAAGAACCTGACTATGATCAGTTGATCGACTGGATTGATTCGAAGGAACTGAACTACTTATGGGGTGGTCCAGCTTATGAATTTCCACTTTCACATAAAAAAATCAAATATCATTGTGCGCAAGAGTCGGTATTTCCTTTTCTTGTAAAAGATGAAGGACAGCTTGTTGGTTTCATTGAGCTATATGAGGTTTCAGCATCAGAGTTTCGAGTGTGTCGTGTGTTCATTTCAAACGAGTTTCGTGGACAAGGTAAGGCGCAAGAGATGGTGTTATTAGCAATGCAAAAAGCTAAAATTGAGTTTAATGCTAACTTATTGACACTAAATGTTTTTAGTCATAACAAACCCGCATTAAAATGCTATGAAAAACTTGGGTTCAAAACTACTTCAAATCACGTGAGAGAACTGGAGTTTGAAGGGAAGGTTTGGCAGCTGATAGCTATGGAGAAACGGCTATAATAAAGCAAATATTTTGGGCCGCTAACACCATATATTCTCAGCTATTTAGTCATTGTTATAATTAAAGTGTGGTCTGAGAATGAAAGATTCTACAGTCTAGTTAAGCCGATCTTGTAATTATTAGGATATCCGTATTGAAGATTTATAAGTATCTACCGTTCACAGATGGTTCCAAATGTATTCTTACTGATGGAACTATGAAATTTAGTCACCACTCTGAATTTAACGATCCATTTGACTGTAAAACTGCATACGATATTGAAAAATCTATGACGTACCTAAAATCTTGTTCTGATTTATTTAAGGAAGCTGGCAGGCAACTAAAACTATCTCCAGCTCAAAGGGTAAGTAAAAGAAAACAAATGGAGCATGGTCTTAGACGTTCATTGGAGAGTGGGGAATTTCACACAGGAATGATCGGAGAGGTTGGAATATGCTGTTTAACGAAAAAACCAGACAATATATTAATGTGGTCGCATTATGCTGATAACCATAAAGGCCTTGTAATTGAATTTACAATTGATAATAACTCTGAAAATATACACATGGGCAATGTTGAAAATAAACTATTTGGTTGGGATGTCGAATATACTGAAAGTATGCCTGTAATCAGTACTGAAGAAAGAGATTTCAATGCAGTTAAAGATGTTTTTCTGATGAAGTCTCCTGACTGGAAATACGAAGCTGAGTATCGGGTTTTATCGATGTATAAAGGTCCAGGAATTCATAAATTTGATCAGCAACTAATTTCTAGGGTAATAGCTGGTGTGAAGATGCCAAAAGCCAGTTTTGATGAGCTTAAGAAGCTGGTGAAACAATTAAACCATAAAAATGGTAAAAATATAGAAGTAGTAAGAGCTAAAATGTCTAAAACAGAGTATCGAATCATAGCCACTTAACAAGTAAATATAGTTGATGGCATTGATTTTTCGATAGTTTGTTTTGGATCCTGATAAAGAAAAGTCGATGAAACTGCACTTGCTCTATTGCATTTAACATTATGTAGAGTTTCAGGGTTTAGAAAAATAGACTTGGAAGTAACTAATCGATTACATGAAAAGTCTTAATGTTACCCGCTAATGTAGAAATCTTACCTATCTTTCTTAACAGGTAAGGATTTTAGAAAAATCAGAAGCACTACCCAATAAATATTTTGCTAACACTCAACATAAATATACTTTGCAAAAGGCATTTCCATATTTTTTGATATTTTATTCAAAATAGAACTTTCAAGAATTTAATTAATGCCACATCTCTATGATGTTTAAATCAGACTGGTTCACTCTATAAATATATTGAGCATTAATTCATATTGTAGAGTGCATTGTAAGGCTGGCTATAACCCCAACCCAATGATTAAATTTACTTTTTTCATCACTCTATTAATTACTCTAATCATAGTTATGCTATTTTAGGGGTATTAAGAAAAACCAGATTAAGAAATATCAGTTTAGAAGAACAAATAAAAACAACTTTCTCAAAAGGTGGTGCGTGTGTTTCAAGTTTATCACTCTAATCAAATTAGCTTGCTTAAAGACTTATTGCTGGCGCTGATCAATCAATCTCCATTAAGTAATCCTTTTGAAAATGAAACGGTATTAGTACAAAGCCCTGGTATGGCGCAATGGCTGCAGTTAGAGATTGCACAATCTACAGGTATTGCGGCGAATATTGATTTCCCATTGCCGGCGAGTTTTATTTGGCAGCAATTCAAACATGTTTTAGATGATGTACCGGATAATAGCCCATTCAATAAGCTGTCGATGACTTGGCAGATTATGAAGTTATTGCCAGATTGTTTGGAAGATGAAGACTTTAGTGCCTTAAAAGATTATCTGCAGGATGACACGCACTTGCGAAAGCGCTTTCAGCTAAGCGGAAAAATTGCCGATATTTTTGACCAATATTTAGTATATCGCCCAGAGTGGATTGACAACTGGGAAACCCTGCAAGACAGTCAAGTGAGCTTAGAAAACTTACAACCAGAATGGCTAAATACACACCTTTGGCAGGCCAAGCTTTGGCGCTTATTGGTGGCGAGCATTAAACAAGGTTTTCAATCGCAGGGTAAGGCTTATCACCGTGCGGGCTTATACCAAGACTTTTTAAGTACGTTAGCGACTAAAACCACTGACCAATTAACTCACTTACCTAAACGTATTTTTGTGTTTGGCATTTCCTCGTTACCTGAGTCTTATTTACAGGCGTTACAAGGCTTAGGCGAACATTGTGACGTGCATTTTCTATTAACTAATCCTTGTCGTTTTTATTGGGGTGATATTGTTGACCCTAAACTATTGGCGAAACGTTTTGCACAGTCTCGCCCTAAAGTAAATGTACTGGCTGGTGAAGTGAATACATTAAACCCAACGAGTTGGCAGAAGGATGAGCAGCATCTAGCTTGGGCGAGTAGTGGGGATGTGGAAAGTGAAGTCGGTAATCCGTTATTGGCGTCCATGGGGAAAATGGGGCGTGACTTTTTATATCAATTATACAGTTTAGAGCAGCAAGAGATTGATGCCTTTGTGGATATTGACCGCGATAGTTTGTTGCATAATATTCAAGCCGATATTTTAGAGTTAAGTGATAGCTCGCTAAGCACCTTGAATGATGTGTCGCAGCGTATTGAAGTAATGAATGATGATAATTCGATTAGCTTGCATGTATGCCACAGTGTGATGCGTGAAGTAGAGGTGCTGCACGATAATTTGTTAGGGATGTTTGAGCAAGATCCTAGCTTAACACCGAAAGATATTATTGTGATGGTGCCGAATATTGATGCCTACGCTCCTTATGTTGAAGCGGTATTTAGTCGCACTGGCAGTCATGTGTCGATTCCATTTTCTATTTCCGATGTGAGTGCGCAGCAAGAGAATCCTATTTTAGCGAGCTTTTTGCAGTTATTAAATTTACATCAAAGCCGCTATACCCGTGAAGATATTCTCGCCTTGTTAGAAGTACCTGCGATTTTAAATCGTTTTGGTATTAAACAAGTTGAGTTTGATTTGTTACAACATTGGATCACTGAAAGTGGCATTCGTTGGGGATTAAATAATGAGTCTGCGACAAAGTGGGAGCTACCTAAGTTAACCCAAAATAACTGGTTGTTTGGTTTGAAACGTATGTTGCTTGGTTATGCCATGAATGATGAATTGTTTGAAGGGATTGCGCCTTATGATGAAGTGCAAGGTTTGCAAGGTGATTTGCTAGGGCGGTTTATTGAGTTTATCGATACGCTGATTATTTTAGAGTCTAACTTACAACAAGATTTAAGCTGTGCGGATTGGCAACTGTTTATCAATCAACTGATTGATGATTTTTATTTAGAAGATGAAGATAACAGTGTGTTGTTCAGTCAAATTCGTCAACAAATGCAAACGCTGGTGGAGCAAACTGAACAAGCTAAATTTGAGCAACCTTTATCATTATTGGTGTTGGTTGAATATTTACAGGAGCATTTATCAAGTCAGTCTAATAGCCAACGCTTTTTAGCGGGACAGGTGAATTTTTGTACCTTAATGCCGATGCGTTCTATTCCATTTAAAGTGGTCTGTTTGTTAGGCATGAATGATGGTTTGTATCCTCGTTCATTGTTGCCAATGGGCTTTGATTTAATGGTCGGTCATCGAAAACGTGGTGACCGTTCGCGCCGAGATGAAGATCGTTATTTATTCTTAGAGGCCATGCTATCAGCGCAGTCGCAGTTTTATATTAGTTACATTGGTAAAGATATCAGTGATAACAGTGAAAAAATGCCCAGTGTACTAGTCAGTGAGTTACTTAATTATATTCAGCAAAGCTTTAGGTTAACCAGTCAGTTGGATTTGGCTTTAGATGATGGGCAATTAGAGAAGGATCTATTGTCAGCCTTTACTCATCATTACCCAATGCAAAGTTTCAGTGAACAATACTTTCAAGGTAAGCAAGTCACTTATCAGCAAGGCTGGTGGGAGGCGATTAACAAACCTGTGAGCAGTGAAGATGAACAGTTTACGCCATTGCCTTTGATCCAAAGTGAGCAGATAGAATTAACTGCTTTAATTCGTTTTTTACAAAATCCTTGCCGTGCTTTTTTCAATCAAGGTTTAAATGTTTATTTTGAAATGGATGAATTTGAGCAAGAGAATGATGAACCTTTTGCGTTAGATAACCTACAGCAGTATTTATTAAAAGCTGAGCAGTTCAAACATGGTTTAGACGACCAAGCTCTCACTCGTTTATATGTTGATTTACAAGCGCAAGGTAAATTACCTGTTGGTGAGTTTGCGACACTTATTTTCAATAAAGATTTACAAGTGATGGTGGATTTAGCGAGCATTTACAGTAGTTACTTTATTGGTGACATTGAACAAATTGCAGTGGATATTCCCTTTGACGATAAACGCTTAGTAGGTGCATTAGATGACCATTGTGAAAATGGATTGGTACGCATTAAACCAGGTAACATCAAAGGCAAAGATCTCCTGAAATTATGGGTCGAGCATTTGAGTTATTGTATTGTCCACGGACAACATCTGAATGCCACATTATTTGGACAAACCAAAGGCCATTATTTTGAAGAAATACCTGCGGATTATGCACATCAACGTTTATCGGAATTGATTGCTCTATACCAACAAGGCTTACAACAAGCTTTACCTTTCTTTATTGAAAGTGCATTTCAATGGTGTGAAGCAGTGTGTAAATTACAACCAAGAGTTTACTTGTTAGAAGAGCTGAATTTTGAAACGCGTGCAGCGGGTCAACAAGCGGCGTTAAAAACCTTCAATAATAATCGAGGCTATTCAGAAGCGAGTGATCCGTATATTAATCGTGTCTATGAGAATATTGAAGATCACTGGCAACAGTTTGAGAGCACTGCATTACAAGTATTTATGCCATTATTGTGCAATTTAAATGACTTAATTTACGAACAATGGGGAGAGGCATAATCATGACCGAAGAAACACAATTATCATTGATTGAAGCTAATAACCTATCAGCACCCATGTCATTACAGGATAATACCAGTTCACCTGTTGGAGAGATTGCTGTTACCCCGTTACAAGCACTGACTTTTCCGTTGTTTGGGCGTCGTTTAATAGAGGCCTCTGCGGGAACGGGCAAAACCTATACGATTGCCAGTCTATTTATCCGTTTGTTATTAGGTCATGGCATACAGGCTGATGCTAATGATGCAGATTTAACTGGGCAAACAGCGCACCAAATTCCCTTAACGGTAGATAAGATCTTAGTGGTGACTTTTACTGAAGCTGCCACAGCAGAGTTGAGAAGTCGTATTCGCGACCGTATTCGGGAAACGCGTTTAGCTTTTGTGCGCGGTAGTAGTAAAGATGAGTATTGCCAGCAATTAATTGATGATAGTAGCAACCTTGAGCATGATATCCGTTTATTACGCTTTGCTGAGCTACAAATGGATGAAGCATCTATTTTTACGATTCATGGTTTTTGTCAGCGTATGTTGCAACAAAATGCTTTTGAGTCCGGTAGCTTATTCCAGCAGACGTTACTAGAAGACGATGGGGAAATTTTGAGTCAAGCTTGTAATGATTTTTGGCGTGCGCATTTTTATCAATTATCAACGCCATTAACCGCTATTATTTACAGTTATTGGGCGCATCCTGAAGCGCTTAAAAAAGAGCTACAGCAGTGGTTGTCTCGTCCCGACTTAACTTTTATACCAGAAATCACTGACTTTGATTTTGAAACAAAATATGAACAAGGTTTACAAGCGATTAATGACGTTAAACAAGCTTGGAATGCCGATAAAGATGATTACTTAGATATTATTGAGTATTCAGGTATTGATAAACGCAGTTACAGTAAACGTTATTTACCGAAATGGTTTGAGGACGTTTGTGCATGGGCAGCTTCGGATAGTTTAGATTTAACCTTACCTAAAAACCTATTGAAGTTTTCTCAATCAGAATTGATAACTAAAACTAAAAAAGGTGAGCCACCGACACACTCAACTTTTGCCTTAATAGAGTCTTTGTTAGCAAAGGATATTTCCCTTAAAAATACGCTGTTGATTAAAGCAACGCATTGGGTGAGAGACAACCTTCAAAAAACTAAACAGCAGCATATGTTATTAGGCTTTGATGACTTGCTGACGCGATTGGATATTGCCTTACAGCATTCGCCTGAAGGGCATTTAGGTGAGCAAATCAAACAGCAATATCCGATTGCGTTGATTGATGAGTTCCAAGATACCGACCCAGTACAGTACCGAATTTTTGATACTATTTATCAGCAAGGTGAATCTGAGAGTGATGAAGCGTCTGAGGTAACTAGCTCATCAACTGCCTCTGGTTTATTTATGATTGGTGATCCAAAACAGGCGATTTACAGTTTCCGTGGTGCAGATATATTTACTTATATGAAGGCGCGTAATGCAGTATCAGCTCACTATAGCTTGGATAATAACTACCGTTCTAGCGCAGAAATGATTGATGCCGTTAATGGCTTTTTCAAACATAAAATTGCGCCGTTTATTTATGATCAGGATATTCCTTTTCACCCAGTACAAGCGCCGCCGATTAAACGTAAAAAGTTAGTGGTGAATAATCCTGAAGATGAGCAACAAACTGCTTTACAGTTTTTGCATGTGAAAGGTGCGTTAAGTAGTGATGCTTTTCGTCATGAAAGCGCGCAAGCGACGGTAAATGAAATTAAAACACTATTGTTGTTATCTCAACAAAATGAAGCGTATTTAGAAGACACCGACGGTAACCATCATCCTATTCATGCTAACAATATTTCAGTGCTAGTGAGAACCGGTAATGAAGCGAATATTATTCGTAAAGCGTTGTTAGAAGAAAATATAAATAGCGTGTATTTATCGCTTAAAGAGAGTGTGTTTGCCAGCATTTTAGCGCAGGATTTATTGCGATTGTTGAATGCTTGTTTACATCCGAGCAATGAACGTTATCTTCGTTCAGCAATTGCTTGTAAGCTTTTTTCACTGACACCTTTAGAAGTACATAATACCTTTTCTGATACTGCGAGTTGGGAAAGTAAAATTGCAGATTTTGCACGTTATAAAACTATTTGGGAAGAAAGTGGCATATTGGTGATGCTGCAACAATGTTTTCATGAGCAAGGGATTAGTGCGCACCTGCTAACACAAAGCCAAGGTGAACGATCGTTAACGGATCTATTACATCTCGCTGAGCTATTACAAAAAAATAGCATGGTTTTTGAAGGTGCTTTTGCGTTAGTACGTTGGTTTAGTGAACAAATTAGCCATGCTAAAAATGAGCAGGGTGAACAGAAACAACGTTTAGAGAGTGAAAAGTCTTTGGTGCAAGTGAGTACGTTGCATAAATCTAAAGGCTTGGAATACGATATTGTATTTATTCCTTTCAGTGGCTTATATCGTGAACCCAAAGAATACTTATTTCATGACACAAAACAGCGTTTAGTGTTTGACCTTGATGGTAGTGATACTAGTAAAGAGAAAACTGAGAAAGAGTTATTAGCAGAAGATATTCGTTTGTTATATGTAGGCTTAACACGCAGTGTGTATCGTTGTTACTTGGGAATTGGACCTTATAAAAAAGGCCGTGCCAAAGCCACACCATTAACTAAAAGTGCTTTAGGTTATTTAACCATTAAAGCAGGCGAGGAGTTACAAGCTGGCGATGACCAAAATTTAGTACGTTTATTACAAGGTGTGTGTGAGCAATCCGATAATATTGGTATTCGTCATGCACCTGATTTACCAAGTGAGACTTATCAAGTTGCAACACCTTCGCCGGATCAATTAATCGCGCCGAAACAGTTTTCAGGTGTGATTGAAAAAAATTGGTGGGTAACCAGTTACTCTGCTTTATCACGTTTTCATACGGCACCAACCTTGGAAGATAAGCAAACCAAGAAGATTCCAGAAGATAGCGCTGAATTAGCTGTCGTCAGTAATGAACCGCAATTGTTAAGTCATGAAGTACCAACAAAAAGTGTGTTCAGTTTCCCAAGAGGCGCAAAACACGGTACGTTTTTGCATGAACTGTTTGAAGAAATTGATTTTCAAGACAGTCCATCTGAGCAGTTGATTCCATGGCTACTTGATCGGCTGACTGTGAATAATTACGAAGATCCTGATGAGTGGGCGCCCATTGTCAATGAATGGATAAATGATATTTTAGCGCATCCTTTAACGCCGGATCTTTACCCAGATTTATCCTTATCTCAGTTGAGTGAAGCGCAGAAAAAGGTCGAGATGCAGTTCTTTATTCCAATGCAACCCATCGAAGCCACATCGGTTAATCGTTTAATTGCCTATTATGATCCCTTGTCTGCGCAAGCAGGTTCATTACAATTTAATCAAGTACAAGGGATGTTAAAAGGGTTTATCGATTTAACTTTCGAATACCAAGGCCAATATTTTGTACTGGATTATAAATCTAATTATTTAGGTGATGAGTTGGCTGATTATAGTCAACAAGCTATGTCAGAAGCGATTATCGAACATCGCTATGACTTCCAATATCAGCTTTACACCTTAGCATTACATCGATTATTACGTTCACGTTTAGCTGATTACGATTATGAGCAACATGTGGGTGGGGTGTTTTATACTTTCTTACGTGGCATGCAAGGTACTAAAGAAGCAGGCGTTTATTTCACTAAACCTAAATTCGAGTTAATTGATAAGTTGGATAAGTTATTAAGCGGCGAATTAACGGCTGAAATGTTGCAGGAGGCGTTCTCATGTTAGATAAATCAATACCATTGAGCCCGGAGTCAATAATCGCTAACTCAACAGAAAACAGTATGTTAACACTGTTAAAGCAATGTCAGTTGAATCAACAAATTCGACCAATCGATTTTCATTTTGCAAAATTTATGGCCGAATTAGGCGCTGATAATTTGATGCAATTAGCGGCAGCATTAACCAGCCAACAACTTGGTGGCGGTCATATCTGCCTACCTATTGATAAGATTGGTGGCTTATTTCATCAACACTGTTTGCAATTAGGTTTGGACTCGCAACAAGAAAGTGAGCGTTTAAATGTGTCCTGTATTTTTCATGATCAACAACAAGCCCATTATCAATTAAACGAGAGTCTGTGTTGTGGAGATGACGCGCCATTAAGGTTGCAATATTCAGCATTATTCATGGCACGTTATGCAGAATTTGAACAATTAATTTCCGATAAATTACTGCAACCAATTCCTGTTCAAATGGATGTCGCAAGTAAAGGTTATTTAGAAAAACTATTTACGCCACAATATGGATTTATATGGGATGCATGGCAAACCGATACCCATCAATCCATTCAAATGTTATGTGAAAAATACTTGGATGTTATTGATAGCGCATCTGTTGATTGGTCTGCGGTTACACAATGCTTTCATCATGCAGGTTCATCAAAAGATTTAGTGTTATTAGAATCATTAATACCGAATAAAGTACGCTGTGACTGGCAAAAAATCAGTGCTGCTTTAGCGTTAACTTCTGCTCGTTGTATTATTTCAGGTGGTCCTGGAACAGGTAAAACAACAACAGTGGTTAAACTTTTAGCGTTGTTATTAAATGCTCAACCTGATTTGATTATCAAGATGGTGGCTCCTACGGGTAAGGCTGCAGCACGACTTACTGAGTCAATTACCAATGCATTAGATGAGTTAGATTTAGGCCATTCGGCAGAGGAGCAAGCAGCACCAAACATTCCAACTGATGCGAGTACTATTCATCGCTTATTAGGTGTGAGAAATAACAGTGCACATTTTCGTCACCATGCTAGGAATCAATTAACTTTAGATTTATTGCTGGTGGATGAAGCTTCTATGGTTGATTTACCGCTAATGGCTAAATTGCTGAGTGCGTTACCCGACCATGCGCGCTTAATTTTATTAGGTGATAAAGACCAACTCGCCTCAGTTGAAGCTGGTGCGGTACTGGGGGATATTTGTTCATTTATTGAATCTGGTTACAGTCAGCAAAAAGCACAGCAGTTAGCTGAGTTAACAGGGTTTGATTGTTTATTATCACAAGGTACGCATTCACAAGCGACTATGTCTGATAATTTATGTTTATTGAGGAAGAGTTATCGCTTCGATCAATTTTCTGGTATTGGGTATTTAGCCAGCGCAGTGAATAAAGGTGGTGTCACCGCCGCTAAATTATCAGCATTATGTGAACAATATGATGACCTTGCTTATTATGCGAATGATGCAGATAATGCTGCTGATTTTGATCGTTTAGTGGTAGAGGGGTATGCTCCGTATTTATCTCAATTATGTGTGATTAATCAAGGCAACCGTGATAAGGCTAAATCACTTCTAAGTGCATTTAATGATTTCAAAATATTGTGCGCCACACGGGAACAAGAGTGGGGCGTTGATGCATTAAATCATCGCTGTGAAAAGCTATTACAAAAAGCAGGTTTATTGGTACGTCGTTTTGATATGACACAAACTTGGTATGTGGGCCGCCCAGTCATGGTGACTGAAAACAGTTATCACCTTGGTTTATTCAATGGAGATATTGGTTTATGTTTAGAGGATGAACATGGGCAATTAAGAGTTTATTTTGTGATGCCAGATGGCAGTATTTCTGATTTTCAACCTAGTCGTTTACCTGCTCATCAAACGGTATTTGCGATGACAGTTCATAAGAGTCAAGGGTCTGAATTTAAACATACGCTGTTAGCCTTACCCGATTATGCGCTACCCGTGATGAATCGAGAGTTAATTTATACTGGGATCACGCGTGCTAAAAAGCGATTAACCTTGATTGCCGATCTGGCTTTAGTCGCTAGTTCAGTCAGAAACCGAGCAAGTCGAAACAGTCGCCTAACAGAAAGGTTATCTGCAAACTAATCACGTAATGTGCCAATCAAACGGGGTTTATTGGTACAGTAAAATGAAATATAGATAGGAAACAACATGACTCCAGCAATTAAAGTGGCAGAAAAACATAAAATAGCCTTTCAAGTTCACCAATACAAACATGATAAGAAGCATGAGTCTTATGGATTAGAAGCCGCAGAGAAGATGAATGTCGATCCTAAACAAGTATTTAAAACGCTAGTGGTGGATTTGGATAAGCAGCTGGTGGTTGCTATCTTGCCTGTGACTGAACAGTTGAATCTAAAAGCCGTTGCTAATGCTTTAAAAGGCAAGAAGGCACAAATGGCGAATAAAAATGATGTCTTACGCTCATCAGGGTATGTACTGGGAGGCGTAAGCCCTTTAGGACAGAAGAAACAACTCACCACAGTGATCGACGAAACAGCAAAGTCGTATTCTGATATTTATGTCAGTGCAGGAAAACGCGGTTTAGAGATCCAATTAAACGCAGAAGACCTAGCATCGATACTATCAGCTAGTTTTGTCGCTTTAACATAGTTAACTCAATGTAATTAAAAGAAATAGTTTTTAAGGGACGCTGGGTAAAATTAGCCGACAGACTAATGTAATGAACGGAAGTACTCTGTGGTTTCCTCTCAGCCTGTTTCAGTTAACTCAATACAATTAAACGAAACATCTTTTACGGGGCGCTGGCTTCAGCCTGCTTGTTTTGAATTTTTATGTTTTGTGTAACATGCTGGTTCGCTTTACCCATCCTGGCTCATACTTGCATGCGATGACTCGCATACGGTGAAGGCTAAAGTCTTCGCCCCAAAATCAAGCTTCGCTTAATCATTGCTGTTTTTGCAATCTGTGCCTTCAACTTGGGTTTAATCACTTCTATTCACTTTCTTTTAAATAGTTAAAGATCTTCTAAATCACTCTGTGTTAGCATCGCGCTGAAAAGTCTTGATCTATTGTTTATTTGTTAATGAGAGCCGAAATGGAACAGTTTATTACCCTATATTTAAAACTATTTTTTATGATGACACCTTTCTTTGTGTTGTCGGTATTTTTGATCTTGAGTAAGAGTCTTAACTCAAGTGAGAAGAAGCGGGTAATTTTAAAACTGAGTATTACGGTATTGGTGATCAGCCTAGTCTTTTTAATCTTTGGTCAATATATATTCAGCTTATTTGGTATTACCTTGGATGCCTTTAAAATTGGTGCGGGTACTGTGTTGTTTTTAAGTGCCTTGGAAATGATTAAAGGTGATACTGAAATGCCAGAAGGAACCAACAAACGTGGTGGTGATTTCGCGATAGTGCCATTAGCTATTCCGGTTGCTATTGGCCCTGGTGTGATTGGTATTTTAATGGTTATTGGCGCAGAGTTAGAAAGCTTTATGGACTTCGTGAGCGTCACTGCTTCACTTATTGCTGCTGTGTTATCCATTGCTGCTGTGTTGCTTTTTTCTAATAAAATTCAACGAATATTAGGTCAACAAGGCTTAGAAGTATTGCCTAAAATCACTGGGTTATTTGTATCTGCAATCGGGGCTCAAATTGTCTTTTCTGGTGTAAAAGGCTTCTTTGTTGATTCGCTTTTATTACACTAAGCTCTTCACTTTTATTGAGTCTTAACAAGATTTAATCTAAATCGATTAAATCTTGTTTATTTTATTAATATATCACTGCGCGATAATCACATCTTTTTTATTGGTTAAACAGTACTTATCAATTCTCTTTAAAAACCTTTCTTATCATCAATATTCGAACTGTTTTAGCTAGCATTTTCCCGTTTTACTAACGTCAAAATGAGCGGCTCTGTATAACTATTGAACAGTTGTTAAGTGCTGATAAACATCAATTTAATCCGTTAATCTTATTAAATCATTTAAAATTGTGTGAAATAAGTGCGGATCTACGAAAAATAGGGGGTGCATGTCATTTTTCCTATGGACTGCCTATCGACTATCGCTATAACAGTGTCTATAATGGCGCGTCTTAAATTTCACCATAGAAATTACAAACTAATTTTTAATTAAGGTGTCATTTTTATAATGCGGTAGTCCACGCAAATACACCTTAGTGATGAAAGCCAGTTAAAATTTTCGTCAGTAAAAACAATTTTTAATGTAAAAGATAAAGGAAATACAATGCAAGTTTCTGTTGAATCTACACAAGGTCTAGAGCGCGTATTAACAATTACTGTTGCCGCTGAAGCATATGATAAAGAGTTTGATGGTCGTATCCGTCACCTATCTAAAACACAACGTGTTGATGGCTTCCGCCCAGGTAAAGTACCTGCATCAGTAATCGCTAAGCGTTTCGGTGCTGCTATCGAGCAAGAAGTTGGTGGCGAAGTAATGCAACGTAACTTTTACGAAGCAATCGTAGCTGAAAAATTAAACCCAGCTGGCGCACCTGCTGTTGCACCACAACCTCGTAAAAAAGGCGAAGACTTTGTTTTCACTGCTACATTCGAAGTTTACCCAGAAGTAGCACTTAATGCATTGGAAGAGCTAGCAGTTGAAACTGTATCTACTTCAATCGAAGATGCTGATCTAGATAACATGCTAGTAACGCTACAAAAGCAACACGCTGAGTGGAAAGAAGTTAAACGTAAATCTAAGAAAGATGACCAAGTAACGGTTGACTTTGAAGGTTCTATCGACGGTGAATTATTCGAAGGCGGTAAAGCTGAAGGTTTCCAAATCGTACTAGGTAGTGACCGTATGATCCCTGGTTTTGAGTCTGGTATTCTTGGCCACAAAGCTGGTGAAGAGTTCTCAATCGACGTAACTTTCCCAGAAGATTACCACGCTGAACAGTTAAAAGGTAAAGTTGCACAATTCGCAATCAACCTAACTAAAGTTGAAGAGCAAATTCTTCCAGAACTAACTGAAGAATTCGTTAAGAAATTTGGCGTTGAGAGCGGTGACTTAGAAGTTCTAAAAGCTGACGTTAAGAAAAACATGCAACGTGAACTTGACCAAGTAGTTAAAAATACTGCTAAAGACAACGTATTAACTGCATTAGTTGAAAATAACGAAGTTGAAGTGCCAAAAGCATTAATCGATAGCGAAGTTAACGTATTACGTAAGCAAGCTATGGAGCGTTACGGTAAAGAAATGGATCCAAACAACTTACCTGAACTACCAGCAGAATTATTTGCTGAGCAAGCTGAGAAGCGTGTTAAAGTTGGTTTATTACTAGGTGAAGTAATCAAAGTTAACGAATTAAAAGTTGACCAAGATAAAGTTTCTGCATTAATTGAAAACGCAGCATCTGCTTACGAAAACCCTGCTGAAGTTGTTGAGTACTACAAAAACAACAAAGAGCTAATGCAAAACATGGAAAATGTAGCATTAGAAGAGCAAGCAGTTGATTTTATCATTGAAAAAGCTAAAGTAAGCGAAGTGAAAAAATCGTTTGATGAAGTGATGAACAAACCTGCTGCTTAATAGTTTAAACTATTATTTCAATTGGTTATGAATTTCAATGGCTCGAGTGATTTCACTCGGGCCATTTTCATTTTGGTAGACACAATAAATAAAAATAATTTAGGATGGAATATGACTAACCCATTTGCTGGAAATACGGAACAAATTAGTAACGCACTTATCCCTATGGTTGTTGAACAAACGGCAAAAGGTGAGCGTTCATATGATATCTATTCTCGACTATTAAAAGAGCGTGTTATCTTTTTAACAGGCCCTGTTGAAGATCACATGGCAAACTTGATCTCTGCACAGTTACTATTTTTAGAGTCAGAAAGCACAGAGAAAGATATTTACATCTACATTAATTCTCCAGGTGGTTCAATTAGTGCAGGTATGGCGATTTACGATACGATGCAATTTATAAAGCCTGACGTAAGTACTATTTGTATGGGTATGGCGGCAAGTATGGGCGCATTCCTATTAGCAAGTGGTGCAGAAGGTAAGCGTCATGTATTACCTAACGCTAAAGTAATGATCCATCAGCCTTTAGGTGGTTTCCAAGGTCAAGCATCTGATTTTGAAATCCATGCAAAAGAGATCATTGCAACTAAACAACGTATGAATGAATTATTAGCATTCCATACTGGTAAAGATATTGAAGTTATTGCGCGTGATACAGACCGTGATAACTTTATGCGCGCACAAGAAGCAGTGGACTACGGTATCGTAGACTCTGTTTTAACGCGTAGAAAATAATTGAGAGGTATTGATAACTATGTCGGATAAAAATAACAATGACGCTAACAATAGCAGTCTATTGTATTGTTCGTTCTGTGGTAAAAGCCAACATGAAGTTAAAAAACTGATTGCTGGACCTTCTGTGTACATCTGTAATGAATGTGTTGACCTTTGTGATGACATCATTAAGGAAGAGATTGCAGAGTTAACAAGTACTACTAATACAGATAACAGTAATAAAAAATTACCAACACCGCATGAAATTCGTGCCTCTTTAGACGATTATGTTATTGGTCAAGACCTAGCTAAGAAAGTACTTTCTGTGGCTGTTTACAACCATTACAAACGTTTAAAACACGGTGATATTGCAGATGGTGTTGAATTAAGTAAATCAAATATTTTGCTAATTGGTCCAACTGGTAGTGGTAAAACACTATTGGCTGAAACCATGGCGCGTTTATTAGATGTACCTTTCACTATGGCTGATGCAACAACATTAACTGAAGCGGGTTATGTTGGTGAAGATGTTGAAAACATTATTCAGAAGTTATTACAGAAATGTGATTACGACCCTGAGAAAGCGCAGCGCGGTATTATTTACATCGATGAAATCGATAAGATCACTCGTAAATCTGAGAACCCATCAATCACACGTGATGTGTCTGGTGAAGGTGTTCAGCAAGCGTTATTGAAATTGATTGAAGGTACGGTAGCTTCTATTCCTCCTCAAGGCGGTCGTAAGCATCCAAACCAAGAATTTATCCAAGTGGATACTTCTAAGATCCTGTTCATCTGTGGTGGTGCATTCTCTGGTTTAGATGGCATTATCGAGCAACGTATGGATACGGGTGCTGGCATTGGTTTTGGTGCAACTGTTAAAGATAAAGACAACAGAGAATCATTAAGCGATACTTTCAAGAAAGTTGAGCCTCAAGATTTAGCGAAATACGGTCTTATTCCTGAGTTCATCGGTCGTTTACCAGTAGTAGCAACGTTAACAGAGTTAGATGAAGAAGCATTAGTTGAAATTTTAACTGCACCTAAAAATGCAATTACTAAACAATACGCTGCTTTATTTGGTTTAGAAGATGTTGAACTTGAGTTCCGTCCTGAAGCATTAACTGCAATGGCTAAGAAAGCGATGAGTCGTAAAACTGGCGCACGTGGTTTACGCTCTATCGTAGAAGCTGTGTTATTAGATACCATGTATGATTTACCATCGGTTGAAAATGTTACTAAAGTTGTAGTTGATGAAGGTGTGATAGTTGGTGATTCAGCACCATTATTAATCTATTCAGAAGATGAAACTAAACGCGTTTCGTCTGATAAATAAGCAGTTAGTAACTGTAAATTAAAAAAAGAGAGCTTTTAGCTCTCTTTTTTTGTTTATATGCTTGAAAAAAAACAATTCATCCCCAATATTATTCTTACTTACGATTTTTTATAGCGAGTTGAGCTGCATCATTTTCGACTTGTCATTATTTATCTATCCATTTTCAATACTTTTTCCGGGGACAATATGAAATTAGAAACAGATCAGCTGTTGACATTACCTGTCTTACCACTTCGTGATGTTGTCGTTTATCCGCACATGGTTATCCCATTATTTGTCGGTAGAAAAAAATCAATCAGCTGCTTGGAAGCGGCTATGGAACAGGGCAAAAAAGTCCTATTAGTTGCACAAACTGAAGCAACCTTAGATGACCCTAAAATTGAAGACTTGTACCCAGTCGGTACAGTGGCGAATATTTTACAATTACTAAAACTACCTGACGGTACGGTAAAGGTTTTAGTGGAAGGGGTGCAACGCGCTAACATCGTTCGCAATATCGATAATGAAGAATACTTCTTTTCTGAAATTGAACTGTTGGAAAGCGAAGGTGTTGACGAAAAAGAGGAAGAGGCGCTAGTTAGAAGCGTACTTGGTCAGTTTGAGTCATACATTAAATTAAACAAAAAAATTCCGCCTGAAGTGTTAGCGTCGGTAAACGGGATTGATGAGCCTGAGCGTCTTGCAGATACGATTGCTGCACATATGCCATTAAGCTTAGAAGATAAACAGGCTGCGTTAGAGTTAACTAATGTCACTGAACGTTTTGAATACCTAATGGGTATGATGGAAAACGAAGAAGATATTTTAAAAGTTGAAAAACGTATCCGTAGCCGTGTTAAAAAGCAAATGGAACGTAGTCAACGTGAGTATTACCTTAACGAGCAGATGAAAGCGATTCAAAAAGAGTTGGGTGACAATGAAGAAGGGCAAAGTGACCTTGACCAACTTGCAGAAAAAATTGAATCAGCTGGAATGTCAGCAGAAGCAAAAGAAAAGGCATTATCTGAACTTAAAAAGTTAAAAATGATGTCACCAATGTCTTCTGAAGCAAGCGTGATCCGTACTTACATCGAAAGTTTAGTCAATGTGCCTTGGAAGAAGCGCAGCCCAGTTAAGAAGAACTTAGCTAAGGCGCAAGAAATCCTAGATCAAGACCATCATGGGCTTGAGAAGGTCAAAGAGCGCATCTTAGAGTACTTGGCAGTACAAACACGTATTAATAAGCTAAAAGGGCCTATTTTATGCCTTGTTGGTCCCCCTGGTGTAGGTAAAACATCACTAGGCCAATCTATTGCTCGCTCTACTGGACGTAAGTATGTGCGTATGGCATTAGGTGGTGTACGTGATGAAGCGGAAATCCGTGGACATCGCCGTACATACATTGGTTCATTGCCTGGCAAATTGATTCAAAAAATGACTAAAGTGGGTGTTAAAAACCCGTTATTCCTATTAGATGAAATCGATAAGATGGCTTCAGATATGCGAGGCGATCCTGCATCAGCATTATTGGAAGTGTTAGATCCTGAGCAAAATAATAGTTTTAATGACCATTACCTTGAAGTTGATTATGATTTGTCTGACGTAATGTTTGTGGCAACCTCTAACTCAATGAATATTCCTGGCCCATTATTGGACCGTATGGAAGTTATTAATCTTTCTGGTTACACAGAAGATGAAAAGTTAAATATTGCTAATCAACATCTTTTAAGCAAGCAGATTAAACGTAATGGCTTAAAAGAAAGTGAAATTACGATTGATGACAGCGCAATCATTGGCATTGTTCGTTATTACACGCGTGAAGCTGGTGTGCGTGCATTAGAGCGTGAAATCTCTAAAATCTGTCGTAAAGTAGTGAAAGATATCTTATTAGACAAGAGTTTGAAAAAGATAGATGTCACTATTGATAATTTGAAAGATTATTTAGGTGTGCGTCGCTATGACTTTGGTAAAGCAGACTCTGCTAACCAAGTAGGCCAAGTAACTGGCTTAGCATGGACATCAGTTGGCGGTGATTTATTGACGATTGAAGCAACGTCTGTACCGGGTAAAGGTAAGTTAACCTATACCGGTTCATTAGGCGATGTAATGAAAGAGTCGATTCAAGCTGCTATGACGGTTGTACGTGCTAAATCAGAAGAGTGGCGTATTAATAGCGACTTCCATGAGAAGCGTGATATCCATGTTCACGTTCCTGAAGGCGCAACACCAAAAGATGGTCCAAGTGCTGGTGCAGCAATGTGTACTGTGCTTATTTCAAGCTTAACGGGTATTCCTGTGCGTGCTGATGTGGCGATGACAGGTGAAATTACATTACGTGGCGAAGTACTTCCAATTGGTGGACTTAAAGAGAAATTATTAGCGGCACGTCGCGGTGGTATTAAAACGGTATTAATTCCGTTTGAAAATACGCGTGACTTAGAGGAAATCCCTGATAATATTAAAGACCAACTTGAAATCAAGCCTGTACGCTGGATTGATGAAGTATTAGAAGTTGCCTTACAAGATAGTATCACCGGCTTTTCTGTTGAAAAAAACGACAAATAGGTGACTAATCGCATACAATACGGGCTAGTTCGCTAATTTTATTGAAATTTACTTGCTTGAATTTGAATAGAGAAGTAGCCTAGCTCAAGTTTTTTACAATGTGCCACTCAAGATGAAGATAGCACCAATTATTATAAACAGGGGATTTACAAATGAATAAAGGACAATTAATCGATAACATCGCTGAAAGCGCAGACATTTCTAAAGCGGCTGCTGGTCGTGCATTAGATGCATTTATCGAAAGTGTAACTACTGCTTTAGTTGAAGGCGACAGCGTATCTCTAATCGGTTTTGGTGCTTTCTCAGTTAAAGAACGTGCTGCTCGTACAGGTCGTAATCCACAAACTAACGAACCAATCCAAATCGCAGCTGCAAAAGTACCTGCATTCAAAGCGGGTAAATCATTGAAAGATGCTATCAACGCTTAAGCGTTTATTAGTTTTTCCATGTGTTAAGCGCGTCCTATGATGCGCTTTTTTTGTTTTTAGTCTTAAAGAGTAAATTATTATGTTAGAAAGAATGCGCGAAGGTTCGCAGGGAGTCGTCGCAAAAAGTATTTTGATTGTGATCATCCTCTCTTTTGCTTTAGCTGGTGTGAGTAGCTATTTAGGTACATCATCAGTGAATGCGGCTGTGACCGTCAATGGTGAAGAAATTTCACAACAAAGTGTTGAACAAGCTTATCAAAACGAAAGAGCGCGTTTACAACAACAATACGGCGAGCAATTTGAACTATTAGCTTCTAATCCTAGCTTTGCACAGCAAGTGCGTGCTCAAGCAACACAAACTCTGATTACTGAGCGTTTAGTTGCACAAGCAGTTGCTGATATGGGATTACGTGTTGGCGATGAGCAAGTTAAAGAAGCAATTCGTAACACTCCTGAGTTCCAAGTTGATGGTAAATTTGATAACAACTTATACTTATCTTTGTTACGTAATAACAATCTTTCGCCTGCACAATTCAGCGCGAATTATAAGAATGATTTAGTGCGTGTTCAGTTATTAGAAACATTAGTTGGTAGTGAGTTTGTTTTGCCTTCAGAAGTAACACAAACAAGCAAATTACAAGGCCAACAACGTGTGGCGCGTATTTTAAATGTTGATAGTGCTGATTTTACTGCAGAAGCAAATGTAACTGACGAAGATATTGAAGCGTATTATGCTGATAATAGCCAAGCATTCCAAAGTCCTGAGCAAGTGGATGTAGAATATCTTGTATTAGATGCAGCAACATTAACTGATGAAGTAAACGTAACAGAGCAAGATATTCAAGATTACTATGACCAACATCAATCTGATTATCAGCAAGTAGAGCGCCGTAAAGTAGCGCACATCTTTATTGAAGGTGATTCTGATGAAGCGAAAGCAAAAGCTGAATCTATTCTAGAAGAAGTTAAATCAGGTGCTGATTTTGCTGAGCTAGCAAAAACAAAATCAGAAGATGTTTACTCTGCTAAAAATGATGGCGAGTTAGATTGGTTTGAACGTGGAGTAATGGATCCAGCATTTGATTCAAGTGCCTTTTCTTTAACTAAAGCGTCGCCTGTTTCTGATGTTGTGAAATCTGAATTTGGTTACCACATCATTAAGTTAATTGATGCTCAAGAGAATACACCTCGCCCATTAAACGAAGTGAAATCACAAATTGAAGTCGCTTTGAAAAACGACAAAGTGCGTGGCATTTTTGATGATTTATATCAACGCTTAAGCGAAGTAGCTTTTGAGTCTCCTGACAGCTTAGAAGAAGCATCTGCTGAAGTTGGTGTTGAAGTACAAGAGAGTGGTTTATTCTCAAGTGCTAATGTGCCTAGTGACTTAGATTCTCGTGATGTATTGAGCCAAGTATTTGATGAAAACTTCCGTGCAGAAGGTCTTAACTCTGAAGTCATTGACCTAACTGACTCTAAAGCTATTGTTGTTCGTGTTAAAGATTACCAAGAAGCTGCAACAAAACCGCTTGCTGAAGTAACTGAACAAATTACTATGCAATTAGAAGAGCAAAAATCTGCAGAAGCAGCTCAGCAATTTGTAGAATCTCTAATGGTCAAGCTAGATGCTGGAGAGTCAATCGATAGTGAGTTAGCTAGCAAAGGCCTAACTTTCACTGCACCATTGACGTTAGCGCGTTATAGCCGTGATTATGATACTCAAATCATTCAACGCTTATTCCAATTAGCAAAACCTGAAGCTGGTCAAGTAACGCGTGACTATGTTGCAACAGCGCAAGGTGATTTTGCACTGGTTGAGTTATCTGATGTGATTGAACAAGATGAGAGTAAAGTTGAAGAAGAAACTGAAACACAGTTAGCGACTATGTTACAACGTAGTACATCAGAGGCGACTTATCAGGCATTAATTACTTCATTACTGAATAAGGCTGATATTACTTACGCAGGTCAATAAGTAATATTACTAAGTTATAGTAATAAGTAATTTAGAAGCGGCTTTCATAAGCCGCTTTTTTTATGCTTGGAGTTAGGTATTTTATTTATATTGAAGGGAGGCTGTTTTAACAATTAATACCAATTACATTAAATAACTGATCTAAATTTTGTGCAGGAAAAATGACTGAGTTCAAGGCGTAAATTAAGTTAAATAGTTTTTCTATTTGCGAAAATTACAACGAAGAAATAAGTTATTTTAACAAGTAAAATAGAACAGTTAATTATTGTTGTAGGTATAAGATAGATAAGCTAGTTATTGGAATTATTATCCCAAAACTCTTTCCTAAAGTGTTTACGACATACAGATACATAGCTTTCATTGCCGCCTATTTCTACCTGTGCTCCTTCATGTAATACGTTACCATTTCCATCCATACGTAAAATCATATTAGCTTTGCGACCGCAGTGACAAATAGTTTTTAACTCGATTAATTTATCTGCCCACGCTAGTAGGTATTGACTGCCCGGAAATAGCTCTCCTTTAAAGTCGGTTTTAATGCCGTAGCATAACACCGGAATATCTAATATATCGACTACATACGTTAGTTGTTTAACTTGTTCTTTACTCAGGAATTGAGATTCGTCTATTAAAATACAGTGTTGTTTATTTTGTTGATGTACTTTACCTATCATTTCGGCTAGGTCGTCATTCTCGTTAAAAATATGTGCATCACTTTCGATGCCAATCCGCGACGATATTTTACCAATACCAGACCGGTCATCAATGGCAGCAGTCAATACATAGGTATTCATTCCTCGCTCGCGATAGTTATAAGAAGATTGGAGCAAAGAGGTTGATTTCCCTGCATTCATTGCAGAATAATAAAAATATAGTTGAGCCAAAACATGATCCTATAGGTAATTAAATTCGCCCCTTGATTGATTAATAACAGTTTTTTATGGATAGTAGGGGGAATAGCTCATGATAACATTAGCAAATGAATTTTTATTCTAATCATTTTTATGTGCTTCATCTTTTACACAAAAATATGATCGATGTGCTTTTTTCAAGTTGCATTGGTTAATAAGGAGCAACTATGAATCAAGCTGTTTTACATTATGTTTATGACCCTATGTGTAGTTGGTGTTGGGGGTTTAAGAAAACCTGGTTACAACTATCAGAAGCATTAACTGAAGATGGTGTTCAGATAAAATATCACTTAGGAGGTTTAGCCCCTGATAGTGATCAAATTATGCCAATGGAGTTACAGCAAACTTTACAAGGCATTTGGCGTACGATTCATGCGAAGTTAGGCACTGAATTTAATTTTGATTTTTGGACTGAATGCCAACCTCAGCGTTCAACTTACCCTGCATGTCGTGCTTGTTTAATTGCTAGAGAAGAGGGCAAAGAACAAGAGATGCTTCTCGCTATACAACAAGCTTACTATTTGCAGGCTAAAAACCCTTCTTTGAGCAGTACGTTAATTGAATTAGCAGAACAAATAGGTTTGGATCGCGAGCACTTTACTACTCAGTTAACTAGCCAAGAAATTAATGCGCAATTAATGGAAGAAATATCAGTGAGTAGGGCGATGCCAATTCAAGGCTTCCCATCTTTAGTTTTGACAGTAGGAGGAGAGGTCTTCCCTATTGCAATTAATTATGACAATTGGCAAGATTCTTATTTAAAAATTACTCAGCTAATTAATCAAAAATAAACTGATAGCTAATAAAAAGCCCATTGATATCAGAGTATCAATGGGCTTTGTACTTTAAGCTTCTAAATTGTTTTAAGCAGCATTTTCTCTTGCTTCGATAAATTCAATAGCACGTGAAATACGAGTAACGCTTCGTTCTTGTCCAATCAATGCCAATGTGACATCAAGAGAAGGTGATTGACCTGCTCCAGTGATTGCAACACGTAGAGGCATACCGACTTTACCCATACCTACTTCTAATTCGCTTGCCGTGTCTTCAATGATTTTATGTAAATTTTCCATTGACCAGTCATCAGTAGCTTGTAGTTTGCTTTGCACAAGTACTAATGCTTCTTTTGCAACTGGGCGAAGGTGTTTTTTCGCAGCTGTTGCATCAAAATCTTCATAATCTTCATAGAAATAACGGCTTGAGCTTGCTAATTCAACCAATGTTTTTGCTCGCTCAGCTAATGCAGTAACAACTTCAGTCAATGCTGGGCCATTGCTTGTATCAATATTTTGTTGGTCCATGTGCCATTGAAGGTGCTCGACTACATAAGCTGGATCTGATGTTTTGATATAATGGTTGTTTAACCATAATAGTTTGTCAGTATTGAAGGCAGATGCTGATTTGCTGACACCGTCTAAGCTAAACAGATCGATCATTTCTTGCTCAGAGAATACTTCTTGATCACCGTGAGACCAGCCAAGGCGTACTAAGTAATTGTTAAGTGCATTAGGTAAAAAGCCTTCATCGCGATATTGCATTACTGAAACCGCACCATGACGTTTTGATAGTTTTGCACCGTCATCACCTAAAATCATTGAACAATGTGCAAATGAAGGGACTGGTGCACCCAATGCTTCATAAATGTTGATTTGACGAGGAGTGTTATTAATATGATCTTCACCACGAACTACGTTTGTAATGCCCATATCCCAATCATC
Organism: Psychromonas arctica; assembly: GCF_036697365.1. Classification (GTDB taxonomy): domain Bacteria; phylum Pseudomonadota; class Gammaproteobacteria; order Enterobacterales; family Psychromonadaceae; genus Psychromonas; species Psychromonas arctica_A. The sequence continues at coordinate 2,428 of NZ_JBAHZA010000003.1, read as the reverse complement.
AACGACTACACAGAAGTTGTAAGTCGGTGAGCCGTCACTACGACGAATAATTAAATCATCTAGTTGGTCATTAGCAATTTCAATCTTGCCACGGATCTCATCTTCAAAAACAACAGTCCCTTGTTTTGGATTGCGGAAACGAATAACACAATCTTGATCTTCTGTTGCTGCTGCATTTACTGCAACAATTTTTGGATGGTTGGCATCGTAACGTGCCATTTCTTTATTAGCTTCTTGTTCAGCACGAATTTCGTCTAATAGTGTTTTAGGCGCGTAACATTTGTAAGCTTTGTCTTCCGCTAATAATTTTTCAACCATCTCATTGTAGCGATCGAAACGTTTAGTCTGATAGTAAGGACCTTCATCCCAATCTAAACCCAACCATTTCATTCCTTCTAATATTGCATCAACAGCTTCTTGAGTAGAGCGCTCGATATCCGTATCTTCAATACGTAATACAAATTGACCACCTTTACTTTTAGCATGTAACCAAGAATATAGCGCGGTACGTGCGCCACCAACGTGCAAGTAGCCGGTAGGGCTTGGGGCAAAACGAGTTTTAACAGTCATTAAAAAGCTTCCTTATAATACAGCTTGAAGAGTAGTGCGCATATTTTAACGGAAAGCTATCTAATTACATTAACTATTTACTAACAAACTAATTTAGCTTTGCTAAAACGTTGCAAAATACAAATATTAAGCATTTGTTGCTTACCCTTTGACCGTTCAGACAAAAAACTACAATTTTATTAAAAAAGACCTTGACTGAAAAAAGGCTATCCCTATAATACGCCCCACAAACAACGGCAGAGCAGTTAAGTGGTTGTTTTAAGTAATATGGGCGATTAGCTCAGTTGGGAGAGCATCGCCCTTACAAGGCGAGGGTCACTGGTTCGAACCCAGTATCGCCCACCATATTACTGGTTCTTCATAGGAACTGAAATTATGAAGCTTGAAGTGGGCGATTAGCTCAGTTGGGAGAGCATCGCCCTTACAAGGCGAGGGTCACTGGTTCGAACCCAGTATCGCCCACCAT
>NZ_JBAHZA010000003.1:0-1289 GCF_036697365.1 Psychromonas arctica | reverse complement strand
ATGGGCGATTAGCTCAGTTGGGAGAGCATCGCCCTTACAAGGCGAGGGTCACTGGTTCGAACCCAGTATCGCCCACCATCTTTAATCTCTATTCTTTTATACACTCTGTAAATCTATTTAAAATATCTGTAAAAAGTATTTATTTTTTGTCTTCTATCTATTGTCTAATTAAAGTCAAGTTATAGTCTTTTTTATACTGCTTTCAGTATTATCTCGTATTTACTTTTTATGCTTTATTCTAAGTGTTAATTTATAATTTCACCCCTCTTTATTAAGCAAATATTTTCTTTTGTTTTTTTAGTCTAAGTCGTTATATAACAGACTCTAAAGATATATTTCTGTGTTTTTAAATGTGAAATAAATCGATGTTTTATAACTTTTTTATTTTAGATTAAACATTAATTAATAATCAAATTTACTATTGGCGAGCATTTGTCTATAGTTATTACTTTAGGGGAGATGTTTTTCAAAGATGGAACTTTGAATCTCGCCAAATTTAAATTCTTAGTTAAGCAAATGTTACCTGATCAAGTTGAAAGCAAGTTCTGTATAGACTTTATCGACAGTTACATGAAGCATAATTTTAAAAGTAAATAGTCTCGTGGGGAATAGTAATGGATAAGCCAAATAACCAAGTTAACGGAAATAGTGAAACTGAAGTTGAATTAACTGATGGCCAAGTGATTCAAACAGAAGAGCAACTTATTGTAGCTGGTGAAGAGATCGTACCTGAACTAGACCCATTAGCTTTAGAAGATTCCTCAGATGCTCCTGTAGCAGAAAATATTGTATTGCCAGATATCCAAAACGATCAAGAAGAGCTTGCAGATATCGATACTGATGACTTGGAAGCTATTTTAGCACTCGGTGAAGAAGTTTTAGATTTAGATATTGAAACAGCGGCTGGTGAAGAATCTGGTGGTGGTTTCTCACTTGTTGACTTTGACCGTGACGGTGACGAAACTATTGCGACAACAAATTTCGAAACAACTACGTTTGGTAGCGATACCGAAAACCCACAAGAATTTACTGATACAACTGATGACAGTAGTAACTTTGCTACTGGAAATACAGCACCAACACTTATTATCACCAACTCTAATGACTTCACTGAAGATGACGGCAGTGCCGTTGAAGGTGCTGTGGTTGCGACGTTTGAAACAACAGATGAAGACGGTGACGAGGTTACTGTTACATTGAGCGATACCGTAAATTATGAAATCGTAGATGGTACAGTTGTCTTAACAGAAGCGGGCGCAGAACTTGTCAATAGTGGCGAAGAATTACCT
>NZ_JBAHZA010000028.1:0-12294 GCF_036697365.1 Psychromonas arctica | reverse complement strand
GGTTAATACCTTGCGCATTACGAGCAGCTTTAAAGGTAGCATGAAACTCACCATCTGGGTTAATCAGTACAATAGAAGCACTATGGTCAACCAAGTAATACTCCTCTTTTTCACTCTTTTCGACGATACTATAAATCAATCCTAGTTGAGTAACAAAAGGCCACAGTTGCTTGTGCGTACTGGTAACTCCAATAAAGTTAGGATTAAAATAATTTACATAATCAGCTAGTTGCTCTGCTTTATCACGGTTTGGGTCGACAGAGACAAACACAACCTGAGTGGTTGTGCTTTGATCATTTGGTAGATTTGGATAAACACGGTCTAAGTCAGCTAAAGTCGAAGGGCAAACATCAGGACAAAAGGTATAACCAACAAAAAATAAAGTCCATTTTCCCTTTAATGATGCGTTGGTAAACGCAGCTTGGCCTGCTTTTTCAAAAGAAAAGTCCGGCAATGCACGGCTAGGCTGATTCAATACTAAAGCTTTATTATTAGTAATAAAGGGTAAACTACTACTGAGATTTAATGTATTGGCTTGCAATGCGCCAAACAACAAACAAAACCCCATCATGATGCAAGTTAATACAATAATTAAAGGTTTCATTTATCTCTCTCTATTCGGAATTTTATATTGTCATTTTAATAAAAATGACAATGATAGTTACATCCAATCAGCGGTTCTAATAACGCCAACAGCGATACCTTCAATATCAAATGATTGATATTCTAGGTCTACTTTGATCGGATCAAATAAGTTGTTTTCTGCTTTTAAAGTGACTTGTTTTCCATCACGGTAAAAACGTTTTACGGTGACATCTTCTTCAACACGAGCAACAACCACTTGGCCATTATTGATACTTTGAGTTTTATGTACTGCTAATAGATCGCCATCCATAATACCAATATCTTTCATGCTTTCACCTTGCACGCGCAATAAGAAATCAGCCGCAGGATGAAATAAGGACGGATCAACATCATAGTGTGTTTCAACATGCTCTTGTGCCAAAATAGGCTCACCAGCGGCCACTTTACCAATTAGCGGCAAACCTTCTACTACCACTTCGTTATCTTTGTGCTCGGTCACAACTCGAATACCACGTGAAGTGCCAGATAGGATCTCAATTGCGCCTTTACGCGCCAGTGCTTTTAAGTGCTCTTCAGCCGCATTTGCACTTTTAAAACCAAGAATCTTTGCCAGTTCCACGCGCGTTGGTGGCATGCCTGTCTTAGCTATTTGATCTTTAATTACATCTAAAACTTCGCCTTGGCGTTTAGTTAGCTCTTTCATTAGGATCTCCACGCATTAATAAACTGTAAACATACACAGTGTATATCCATACATGGTTAAATACCAGTTAAGACGTTATTTTTATTCAATAATCAAAGTTAAGGCTTTATAACTGGCCACTGAAAGTTACCGTGGTTGCACCACTAGCATTTTTAGGGCCTATCCAATTCAATGATTTAGCCACTGAAGGTGCTAATTTATCAGTACCTTGAATTTCCCCATTTAATTTATACACACCACCTTCGCTTAAGGTAATATCCAGCGCAGTAATTAATTCCTCTGACTCTTGACTGACAAATGCTGTCACATCGCCGTCATCACAACCCAGTTCAACGGTTGAAGAATCAAGGTTTATCCTACCTAACTGACTATTAACGACAGCATTCTGCCACAACACATTACCTTGAAGTTGCTGGCAATATGGCTGGCCTTGTACAAACTCTTTGATCACTGCAGAAAATTCACCTTCAATTTTAACCGGCAGGCGCATTGGAATAAAAGTAAGTAGTTCTCTTGCGCTTAAGTCTAAAATTACATTGGATGCTTTGGTTCCTGCTAAGCCATAACTTATAAACCCTTTACCAGACATAGCATCAGGACCATTATAAAAAGAGACATCGCCAGCTAGGTTTAATGTTAATAGGTCCATTAAACTGATATCCCATTTAACATTCTCCAAACTCAATTTGCGATTTACCTGTACTTCTCTTGCTTGACCTTGCCAAATAGTGCCACTAGCATTTTTTATTTTAATACCATTTAATGGCAACCAATCCACCACTATGGCAGCCGGTAATTTAACTATTAGAGTCGTGAGATAAACCAAGACGACTAAGATCGCGATTTTAACTTTCATTGAATGCCCTAAATATATTAATAACTTAATGTTAAACGGTTAACTTTAACCAAACCCTGCACTTTATCTTGGCTTAAATCAGCACTATTAATTTTAACTTGGTGTTGATTTTGTAAGCTGGTTATCCAATCGATAAATTGGTTAAATTCAATTTGATTTATCCATACATCTACGGTGTCATTACGGCTTTGAATGCGCGTTATATTGATTTGATTACGCTTAGCACTGCTATTAATCAGTTGTGATAATGTCTGTCTTTTACCTACATTTTGATTTACTACACCAGCACTGATCACTTTATTTGCATTCACCTTCACCCATTCTAGGTTTTGTTGTGCATTCTTCAATTGCAACTCACTGGCGGCTAAGTTATTAGCTAAAGGTTGCCATACAATAAAGTAGATAAAAGCAATAAATAAAATAACTGCAGAAATAAAGGTGAGCTGCTGCTCTCTTTGGCTAATGCTTTCCCACCAATCTTTAATTTGTTCAAACATTATTTAACCCTCACAGTCACTGTACCCGCGATACGATCCGCATTATTACCTAATGTGCCTTGTTCAAAAGCATAACGCGCTGGCACTTTTGCTGCGAATTGTTCAAAAGCCTCGAAACTATCTGCACTAATCGTTAAACTTAGTTCTTGATTTCGGCTGGTATATTTTAGATTTGAGATCTGCAAACTAGGTACTGCTTTTATTGCAGGTAATAAGTCATTTAGAATAATCAATAATCCCGCTTCTTCTTTATCGACATTCGCACTAGCCAATAAAGTTTTTAAACGTTTTTTAATACGACTATAACGAAGACGCCCTTGGTCTGGAAAAGCAGCTTGGTAAACATCTTCTACTTGTGATTTCACAACCAAAGTTTGCTGTTCAGTCTGTTCTATTTTCACAAATAGATTAACCACTAACACCACAAATAAAATACCGGCGGCAATTGCGACACCTTTCCATTTATGCAGTTGCAAATGATTTTCTTTTTGTATCGCAAACTCACCCGTCAGCAAATTAAGGTTAGTATGGATAGCACCTTCCGCTAATAGCTGCATTGGCAAGACCGGTGTGGCTGCAATCCATTCACCGACTTGAATATCAGGCAACGGGCTGTGACTTTGAATCACTTGTTGAGTATTCTGCTGTAAACGTAACGCTAATACATCGCCCAGCATTTCATCTTCACAACTCCAAGCCTGGAAAGCCCCTTCACGAATCAACCATTGCTTCCCTTGCTGCAAAGCTTGCCATTGTGTTTCGTCCGCTGTAGGTAAGGCTAATGCTTCAGGTACCATGCGCTGACAAAATATTTCTGCTGCCTCTAACCAATCTAACCAAAGTTGTAATTTCGCTTTAAAGCAGATGGCGACCTCTATTTGGTCTACTTTTTTAGATAGCACAGAAAAATGTAATTTATCTACATCACTCGCTAATTCGTCTTCCAACATATAAGGTAAAGCTTGTTGCATTTGGCGTGTAAAGCTACCTTTAATCGCGACAGACTTTAAGGTGATATCCACACTAGGCGCTAAACAGATAACTTTACGTGTTTGTGCTTTTTCAGTTAGTAAGCTTAAGGCCTCTGCATTATCTAATTCGCCAGAAGCAATAATCTCTTGTTCTTTCTCAGACCATATTAACCAATGAATTGTCTGATGTGCTTCACTTGCTAGGCGAATAATTAATTGTTCACTCACTGAGCCTCTCCAGTACCTACCAACTCATCTACTCCCGCGTATTGGAAGCGAATCTCGGTGGCTTCTTCACTCTCTATATAAAATAATAGCTTCAATACTATTACACGTTGGTCAAATTCAGCTGCACCAAAAAATTGAAAATAATCACTTGTTACGCTTAATTGTGCTTCTTCTTCATCAGAAATATCTTGCCCATCCAACAAACTTTCAGACAAGAACTCTTCTACTGACTCCCAACCACTGGTTGGTCTATCATCGATTAACTCTTCAAAGTCTTCAACTGTAAAATCTAGATCTTCTGAAAACAATGCATACAATAAAGTCGCTTTATCCATTCTAATTGTATTAACGTTAATCAACTGTTCAGAGGTAGGTAAAGCACACAAATAATCTTTAATATTGTCGTAAATATCAGCCGTAACACCTTGTACTGAACGTAACTCTGAAATATCTACCATCAAGTTATTAGCAGTTAAATGAGGAACTTGTAAAGATTCATAATAACGATCCTCAGCCCCTTCAGATTCATCGGCAGTATCGTCACTGTCAACCCAATCACGCGCGGACTCAACGATCGTCTCTGCGGTACCTTCTTCTACATCTAGCTCTTCTAACAAACGTTTTAATTGGCTAACTGCTAATGGTTCATCGTCTTCATCATCGTCTTCCTGGGTTGCTAATGCATTAATGTTAAAGCAACTTCTGAAGTCCACCATATTACCGGTGATTTGACCTTCATCGACAGGAAATACTAAATCTGGTGTCGCCCAAGTTTGGTCTAAGCTAACTATTTCACTGTCTTCAAAGTCATCTTCTAGAATCATTCGGCTAAACTCAACTGTTGCTTGACTATACCAATAGATTTTTTCTGAGTAATTGACTCCCTCGGTACGCAACAAGCTGGAAGTCATTCTTCCTGTCATTGTTGAAGCTACCGTGACCATGATAGCTAAGATCATCAAAACAGTAATTAATGCAATGCCCTGCTGTTTATGTGGACTTAGCATCAATCACCTACCTCACTAGCCGCTAACACAAATACACGCCTCAACTCGCCATAATGTTTACTATTGATGGTAATTTCAATACCCGTTGGTAAAGCAGAAGTCGATGACCAAGAGGTAACCCAAGTATCATCCCAAAATCTGAAAGATAACCCTTCTATATCATTTAGAATAACTTGCTGTTCCGGCTCTTCTCCGGAAATAGTATCCGGGTGCAAATAATATAGACGCTGTAATTGGCCATCTTGTACTCGATAACCAACGCGTAAGACATTAGATCGCGGTAATAAATTAAGTGGATTAAACCAACCTAAGCGATTAAATTCTATGCCTTCATATTCTGAGTCTAAAACATCATCACCGGCGTACAACACTTGTAAATCTTCATCATCGGTACCTTCAATACGGGAGGTCCTTGCAACCATTTGTGAAAAATCCCGTTCAATCAGTAACATGCCTCGTTGAATCTCTTTAAGGTTTTGGTCATGTTCTCGACTAATTTCTCCGCTACGTAATACACCTTGTAAAATCTGATAAGCGGCAAAACTGAGCATGGCAAAAATAGCGATAGCGACTAGGATTTCAACTAATGTGAAACCTTGGCTCTTTGCGATACGACGACCTTGTTTATTGCGCAACATAAGTTCTTATATATCCAAGAGCTTGACCATCTTTTGTATCACTAACTTCTACATCCAATGCTCTAAAACTGTTATTACCGGTTTTGACGCCTTTGTAACGTAAATACCATATGACTCCTGCAAATTCGATCTCTTCTTCTTCCCAGTTTAAACCAGGCCATTCCTCTTCTATTTTTAGCTCTGCAAGGCGATTACTGGCGACCCAAGTTGCAAAGGTCTTTTGCTGTAAATAATCCTGATTACGCAATGATTCAGATGCAGCCTGCATAACAGCTAAACCAGCAGTAGCTAAAATAACTAACGCTAACATCACTTCAAGCAATGTCATACCAGACTGACGCTGGTTGTTTTTTTTAAGGTTAGCCTTAATCACAGTTATTACTCTTTAATTACTTCAATGACGCCAGTCATAGAGACTTTGACGGTGACATCATGACTGTTATCACCAGTATTAAAAAAGGTATAACTAAAGGGCGTCATTTCTCCGCTGGACATGATGTAAACCACTGGTTGAAGTGCACTTTGCTCTTCTTCACCAATTCTGACACGGTCTGAATCACTTAAAAAAGAATCGTCCGTTGCACTATTTTGTACTGCTTCCAACTCTCCCCAAACACTCCCTGATAGATCATATTCAGCAAGCATATCATCGGGAAACGTTACATCACCATGAATACGATCATCAATAATCGGTATCCATTGTTTATTTATTGCATCGTAAGATGTAAAAGTGTAGCCCTGCTCATTAAATTGAATGCCAAACTCTGTATTTAAGATCAATGCCTGATCTTGAGCTAGCTGTAATAATGTACTGAACCGCTGAGCATGCCAATCAGTTCCCTCCGTAGTGCTCCCACTACTTGGTAAGGTCATGACCACGCCAACAGAAATCATACCCAGTAATAATAATACCAGCATGACTTCTAGTAGTGTGAAGCCTCTATTGACATGTCTCACCATGTGCATTTAGCAGCGGAGGCTATTTATCAAGTAAATTCCAGTTACCGATATCGTCATCAGTACCTTCTTCACCGTCTAAACCAACAGATAAAATATCAACTTTACCATTTTCACCAGGGCTATTTAGTACGTAATCATTACCCCAAGGATCCTGAGGAAGACGCTTAATGTAACCATCTTCACGATAGTTACGTGGCGTTGGTGATACGCTTGGCTCAGAAACAAGTGCTTCTAAACCTTGGTCAGTTGTAGGGTAAACACTGTTATCTAACTTATACATATCCAGCGAGTTTTCTAAAGCAACAATATCTGATTTTACTTTTTGAATGTCTGCCTTGTCTTTATTACCAATTAGATTAGGTACGACCATTGCAGCTAGTACACCTAAAATCACGATAACCACCATAATCTCTAACAAGGTAAAACCTTTTTGTTGCTTATTTGATGTTGAATTTTTCACTTTTTAGTCCTTTTAATTTTCCGAGAAATGGCTCAGCTAACCTGATACCAAATTATTAAGTGCTAATATAGGCTGTAAGATTGCAGCAACAATAAAGAGCACCACTCCTGCCATAGAAATGACCAAAGCTGGTTCAAACAAACCTAATGCCAATGTCACCTGTGCCGAGAATTGTTTATCTTGATTGTCTGCTGAACGCTCTAGCATATTACCTAATTCACCACTACGTTCACCACTAGCAATCATATGCAGCATCATAGGAGGGAATAGTTTAGTACTCGCTAGTGCACGACCTAAACTTGTTCCTTCTCTCACCCGTTCGGCAGCTTCCCCTACTTTTAATCGTATATGCTGATTACTTAATACGTTACCCGCAATACTCATCGCTTCAAGTAAAGGTACTGCACTGCTATTTAAAATGCTCAATGTTCTGGCAAAGCGGGCGGTATTAAGTTCATTAACCACTCTACCAATGACAGGGAAATTAAGTAAAGTGCGATCAAAGCGTAATTGATTTTTCGCTTTGCGTAAGTATTGTTTAAATAATAAAAAAGCAATAATACACACACCAACAAAATATAAGCCATAAGCACTCAACGCATCGCTGGTAGCAATTAAAAATTTAGTCGAAGCAGGTAGATCTGCCCCCATATGTTGGAATTGCCCAACAACTTGCGGCACAACCGAAGTTAATAAAATAGCCACAACTGAAATAGCAACAAGGGTTAATACAATTGGGTAAATCAACGCCTGCATCATTTTGCTTTTCATTTCTTGGCGTTGTTCTTCATAGTCCGCTAGTCTATCTAATACTTTTTCTAAGTGTCCTGACTTTTCACCTGCAGCAACCATTGCACAAAACAAGTTATCAAAGATCATTGGGTAATTACGCATACTATCGGCTAGGCTATAACCTTCAATCACGCCACCACGTACCGCTGAAATCATATCTTTAATTTTTGGTTTATCGCATTGATCCGCGACTGCTTGTAACGATTCTTCAATAGGAATAGAAGAAGCTACTAAGGTAGAAAGTTGACGTGTAATTAATGCAAGATCGGTGGTTTTTATTTTGGTTTGAATAAAGCTTTTACCAGCTTTTTTACGTTTAGCAGCTACCGCTTCCACTTCAAGCGGTATCATGCCAGCATTACGTAACTGCTGGCGCAACATACGTGCAGAATCTGCTTCTTGCGTACCTTTTTTCTGTTTACCTTTGGCGTCTAGCGCTTTATAAGAAAAAGTAGCCACACTAATCCTCTCTTGTTACACGTAAAATCTCTTCTAACGTGGTCAAACCAGCCAATACTTTCTCGATGCCGTCATCACGAATACTATCAGAGGTTTTACGAATTTCACGTTCGATGGCTTGTTCACCAGCTCCGGTATGAACTAACTCACGAACAACTTCATTCACTACAAGTAATTCATGGATACCAGTACGACCGCGATACCCAGTATGATTACATTGCACGCAACCATCTGGACGATAAATAATAGCTTGTTCATCTTCAGCTTTACCTAAAATGACTTTTTCAGAATCGGTTGCAGGATGAGCTACTTTACAATGAGGACATAAACGACGCACTAAACGTTGTGCAAGTACACCAAGAATACTTGATGATAAAAGAAATGGCTCAACCCCCATATCATGTAAACGGGTTACCGCACCTACTGCGGTATTAGTATGTAATGTAGATAATACTAAGTGACCAGTTAAACTCGCTTGAACAGCTATTTCAGCCGTTTCCAAATCACGAATCTCACCAATCATTACCACATCAGGATCTTGACGTAAAATTGCTCGCAAACCACGTGCAAAAGTCATGTCTACTTTTGGGTTAACTTGAGTTTGACCAATGCCATCGATGGCATACTCGATAGGATCTTCCACTGTTAAAATATTTCTATCTCTCGAGTTGATTTCTAATAGTCCTGCATAAAGCGTAGTACTTTTACCTGAACCTGTTGGCCCTGTCACCAAGATAATACCGTGTGGTTTATGAATTAAAGCCTGTAATAATTTATGGTTTTTAGGAGTCATTCCTAACGTAGATAAATCCAGTTTTACCGCGTTTTTATCTAATAAACGCAATACCACTCGTTCTCCATGACTGGCTGGCATAGTCGATACACGCACATCAACTGCACGCCCACCAATGCGTAATGAGATACGACCATCTTGTGGAATGCGCTTTTCAGCAATATCCAGCTTAGCCATCACTTTAATACGCGATACTAATAACGCCGCTAATTTACGTTGTGGTTTAAGTATTTCACGTAACACACCATCAATACGAAAGCGGATAACCAATGTTTGCTCAAAGGTTTCGATATGAATATCAGACGCTTCTTCTTTGATCGCTTCACCCAGCATTGCATTGATCAATTTAATGATCGGAGCATCATCTTCGGCTTCTAATAAATCATCATCGGCAGGTAATTCTTCAGCGAGCGTAAAGAAGTCATCGGCACCAAGATCTTCCATTAACTGTTGCGCTTCGAGCGAAGAAGATTGATAAGCGCGGGCGACTAACCTATCAAAAGTTTCATTATCGACGTGCTGTGTATTAAATGCATGTCCGATAACCCGTCTTGCTTCCACTAGAAGATCAACCGAAGGTACCTGTTTAAAGCACAAAGTACTCTTTGGACCATCATGAGACATAACAAGCTCATGCTTTTTAGAAAAAGTAAACGGCAACTGTCCAGAAGGCGTAAAATCTACGGCCTCTGGATCGAGCAAACTATCAGCGTCACTTACATTGTTCATATCGCTTTATCCGCTTTTTCTAAATCAATCTCGTGATTACTCTCACGCTCTGACTTTAAAAAAGTTCTTGGATCGATTTCAACTGATTCACCCCAATGCGGTAAAAGTGGCACCTCAGTTTCAGGCATTAAGGCAACACCATCAACACCTTGACTTAATTGTATTTGGCGCATTAACCCATATTTACGTTGACTCAATTGCATCATTGTTTCATCGTCACGAATAATCGTTGCACGTAAAAACACCATTAAATTACGTTTTTCTGTGCTGCTTTGAGTAGAGCGGAATAGTACACCAAGGTACGGAATATCACCTAACCACGGCACTTTATCGATAGTTTCGTTAACCTCTTCATCGATTAAACCACCAATAACAATGGTTTCCCCTGATTTAGCTAATACCGTCGTTTTAACCGAACGAGTGGCAAAGACAACATCTACTGAAGTTTGTCCTTGAATACTTGAAACCTCTTGTTCAATAACCATTTGCACAGAGTCACCTTCGTTGATCTGTGGAGTTACTTTTAGCTTAATACCAACTTCTTTACGTTCAATGGTTTGGAATGGGTTGTCATTAGAAGTACTTGAAGTTGAGCCCGTTAATACAGGCACTTCATCACCTACTATAAAGCTCGCTTCTTGATTATCTAGAGTCGTAATACTTGGTGTAGCTAATATGTTAGAGGTACTTGTAGAGCTTAATGCTTGAATAATAACAGCCCAATCACTATTGACATAGCCAGCGACACCACCTGAGATCGATGATAGTGCCGACGCCAAATCTTCATAATCATCTTCGTCATTATCAATAGCGTAAGCCCCTACAGCTAGTTCAGTTAATGAAGCACCGTTATCATTAAACTGTGTCCCTAAACCATTGGTTGTACCCCATTGAACATTTAACCGAACACCATCCCCTTCTGATACTTCAACAATAATAGCTTCTACTAACACTTGTGCACGACGAATATCTAATTGATGGATAATGCTAGTTAATGAGGACATAAGCGCAGGTTGCGCAGAAATAATAATAGAATTAGTCGGTTCATGTGCTTGAATATTTAAGCTAGATTCGTTGTTAGAAGAACTCCCTTTTTTACCCGATGTATCTTCAAGGCCTTTACTAACACCAGTTAGAACCTGCGCTACCTCTTTTGCATCTGCATATTTAAGATAAAAAACACGTGTATTACCATTATTTTTTAGCTCACTATCCAATGATTTAATCAGCTTGATGACACGATTACGAGTACTCGGCTCACCACTCACAATCACAGAATTAGTTCTTTCATCGGCGACTAAACGAGGCTTAAGTACACTAGTAGAATTGCTTTTAGAGCTAGTTGAAGTTTCTTGAATAGAGTTAATCATATTTACCATATCTAGAGAACTGGCAAATTGTAATTTAACAATATCGACTTCTTGGTCACCGGCTTTATCAACGCGGTGAATAATTTTAACTAGACGGTTTACGACAGCTGCTCGACCAGTAATCATAATGACGTTGGATGGGTCATAATGCACAACGTTACCACCACCAGCACTATCATTTAGCTGTCGTAATAAAGGAGCTAACTCTCTAACGGAAACGTTAATAACCGGAACAACCCGTGTCACCATCTCATCGCCTTTATATTCACTGTCATCATCAATAACAGGAATTGCAGCGACTTTCGCATCTTTGGATTTAATAACCTTAATAATGCCATTGTCCATTTCAACAATCGCAAACCCATAGACTTCTAATACATTCAAGAAGAACTGGTAATATTGGCTTTCATTAAGTAGATCGTAACTACGCACATTAATTTTGCCACGTACTGATGGGTCTAATATGATGGTTTTTTGTAAATTTTTACCAACAATATTAATAAATTCATTCAGATCAGCATTTTTAAAACTAGCAGAGTATTCAGCAGCTTCTACTACAGCAGACTGTGAAAACAACACAAAAACACTAGCCCCCAAAAAGTTAACCAGTCTTTTCTTTATTCCTAACATCATTACAACCTCATTACTTACTACGTCTGCTTATCATCTAACTATTAATATATTATGACAATTAATAGATTAGCGACTAAAACTTATAATTATTATTATGGGATACTGAAATACAGTTCACTTAATTCACCATCACGGTCAATTGTTAAACTTATATCAGTCATAGTCGGAAACTCTTTCATTAAACTTACAGCTTGGGTGATGTCAGTTAAGTCGACACCATTCAACTCTACCGCTAAATCGCCCGCTTTTAATCCAGCCTCTTCAAACAACTCTGGATTTTTACCTGGATTAACACGATACCCTTTAATTTGTTCACCTTCTCGTACTGGAGAAATTCGTACATAATCTAACAATTTACCTGGGTCTTCTACTAATTCGTCCCTATCCAGTGGAATCTCTTTTCTTTTTGAAGCACGATTGCTACGTTTACTCGCTGTTGATTTTTTAGCTTTGACTTCCTCCCCCTTTTCCAACTTAGCTAAACGCGCCTCTTCCTCTTCTAAACCATCTAAGATTAAGGTTTGCTCTTCGCCATTCACACTAATAATAATACGGTCATGGTAAATTTCAGTGACGACAGCATCTGTTCCTGGGATTTCAGACTCTATAAAAT
>NZ_JBAHZA010000027.1:0-16012 GCF_036697365.1 Psychromonas arctica | reverse complement strand
CCGATAGACTATTAACGAAGTTAATCGTCGAAAGGCTTAAGTTACGCCTTAAACTAAGTCATTTTTCCTGCGCAAAATTTAGATCACTTATTTAATGCAATTGGTATAATTTATATTCAGTTATTAACCTTCAACAGTCTATTCATTTATCTCGCTAATATTATTTATCGTACTTTTTTCTGTTAACCGTAAAAAGACGCCTAATGAAACAAGTAAAAATGCGGTGCTAATAATAATCGCAACTGGATAATATAAATTCCCCGCCAAATCCAATTGACTATATTTTATCACCATAATTAATCCCTCAAGCGATAATGCGACACATACTGTACCAATAAAGCGTGGTAGCGTGCCTCGCAGCGTTTGAATTGCATCTTTGTGGTGATGATCATCAGGCTCTGAATACTCTTTATTAATAATTAGTGCTAATTCAAACACAGCTAATGCGATCACGCCGATATTAATGCTCTTTAACAATACTTCTGTGAGGTCAGATTGATTAATAAAACCATCAATGACATGTTGGAATAATGAAAAGGTAATTGCTCCCGCCAAAGATAGAAAAATAATGGTCAGTGCTTTTGAGAATAAATTTCTCATGAATGCAGTAATTGATTTGTTCATTGTGCCCTCTTTTATGATCATAATTTGATATTAAAACCTAAGTATTAATACAAATAATACGACGAGTAGAGTAACAATTAGTTCAATACACTATGAATATATCAATCACGATAAATAGTTTATCTATTCTACTTGTTAAAACAGTCCACTTGTTTATTGTAAGTTTCGAGTAGTGGATAAATATTAAATAATTAACATCTTTTCGTTTATTAAGTTAATTATTATAAGGTTCAATTTATTCCTGAATTGAACTGTTTCTCCAGCAAAAAATTGATATAAAAAAGCAGCTAATACCATTCGATATTAGCTGCTTTTTTAAAGAGTAAAGCTTTGCTTTATATTAGATATGATCGATCATCAATAATTATGCTTCTAATGCCATTTCAGCCATTTTCATCGTGCTTTCAAAAGATTCTGAGCCCGCAATAAATAAACCATTGTGACAGAACATTGCATCAGCTAACCCTGTTTCTTGTTGTAATGCTTCATCAGATAAGCCTGCCCAAGTTGTCGGTAATGACTTTCTATCTTCAAAAGACCCTGGTTCTACTGGCACGGTTTGAATACGCCATTGTCCAGTTGAAGAAGGATAAACCATGTATAAAGCTTCCTGTGACATTGCGTGAACAGTTCGCTTCCAAGGAATATATTTTTCTAATACGATAACTCTTGGATCAGCTGCACTTTGAATTGCCTTAGCAACAATTGCTTTTGCATTTAAGCCACCACTTGCCGAAGCAATAAAACGTGCTAAGACTTTCTCCGCAAACATAACTGCTTGATCAAAACACTCGTCAAAGTGAGCATCTTCTTGCCAAGTAGGGTTAAACATCGAGATAGTTTGGCTAAGGCTAATACCTTGTGCAACACCTTCTACATGACCGCAATCAATTGCATCAATAGTTGACACTAACCCGGCATCAATAGAAGCAGCAACTTCTTTGTCTCCTTCACAAATTTGCACACCATATTTCTGCCAAATCAAACCAAATGACGAAAAAGGAATACCATTTTCACGTGCACCTGCACCACCACGTTGATGATGATCAAAACGCCCTGTTTCAGGGTCATAAATTCCGCCCACATCAATGACTAAATCAGCTTGGCGAATGACGTCTAGGTCTCTGGTTCTCACTAAGTTAAATGAAGGAAAGATAGATTTTAGGGCCGCAATGCTGAAAACATCATCTGCATGGAAGTTACCGTTGTGTGTAGCGATTGTTATTTGAGTCATATTTTTCAATTCATTTTATTTAGGGTAAGAAATAGTTTAAGCATTTTTACACTGCATAAGCTTTGTCCAGTCACAGTATAAATGGCTTTTCAGGTGGATTCTATACTATGACAGCTCACAAACATAGGTCAGCTAACGCACTGACTCTTGGTATACCATCAACTATTTGTTCAAAACTGTTAATTGATGCATAAATTTCAAATAAGTTAAGCCTACTTGTACTACAAATAAGATTTAAATATGCGTAATATAGCTGATACTAAAAATATCAAGGAGTTATAGATGAGTATGTTAGACGAGGTAATGAAAGTATTAACCTATTACCATGGTGAAAATAACTTCAATATGAACCCACTGATACCTAAAGATGTAGAACATTACGCCCGTGCTATATTAGATATCCCCGATGATGAATATGTTCTTGCTGCAATGCGAACCTCATTCACTCAATTTCATCGTGGGATTGTTATCGGTAGAGATGCTATTTATTGGCGTAATGATCATAAGGTTGCAACCAGTGTTAATAAACTAACTTGGAATGAACTGAGCCAACAAAAATCACAGTTTCGAGCACGTCGTCGTACTGTTGAACTTGGCAATGGGGCTGTTTTCGACAACATTGGCTCTCTTAATAAAACCAGTATTATGATTAACTTATTAGATTTATTGATAGATCGTTATCAATCTCAGACGACGCCTAGTGATGGATTTATCTTCGATGAAGCTGAAATACATGAGCTACAAAAATCGATACCGAGCAATAAACAAGAACTTAAGAAACAATGTGCTGAAAGTGCTGCCGACGCAGAAACTGTCAGTTTTTTTTCAATTATAAGTTCACTATTAAAGAAATTGTTTGGACGCTAAAGCCCTCTTTCATGATATGTTTTTACTGCATCTGTGTTTAAGATTACTCTTTAAACAAAGATGCAGTTCTTACATCAAAAATCTTAGTTAACGATAGTAATAACTTGATAAAACAGTTTAATAAACGTCATATACCAATTGTGAAAATTTAGTATCGGTTGAATTTATATTTTAGCTGTTTCTTTGTCATCTTCTACGGGTAATACTTGTGGCTTTAGAGCGACACCTAAATAGGCTATAACAGTTGCCACTGTCATTACACAAACAATCGGCCATAAAGAATCATGGCTTAATACCGCAGCGAATGCACTAATAGCAGCACCTAGCATGTATTGTGTTGCACCTAATGTAGCAGCTGCAACGCCAGCATTATTACCAAAATAATTCATGAAACATGCACTTGAGTTAGGAATGACTCCCCCCATGGTCGCTGTAATAGTGACAAAACCAAGTACCGTTAACCACAAAGATTCAGGAAATAAGGCTGTTGCAACAATTAAAATAACTGCACCAGATAATTGCACCATTAAAAATGATTTTAACAATTGATTAGGTTCATAACGATGCAACAGATACGTATTCACACGGTTAACAATTGAAACACCTAATACATTTAATATCAGCAACCCTGAAAAGAACGTTTCGCTCACTCCAAAATGCGCAATATATGCAAAGGGAGCATTTGTTAGGAAAGTCATTAACACAGAAAACGAAAAACCTTGTGCTAATAAAAAGCCTAACGCTCTTTTTTCTTTAAATACACTTAAATACCCACCACCTTTACTCGTTTGTTTAGTTTTAATTTCTGCAGGCATGACTAACAACGTTGCCACTGTAACTACCGCACCAACAATAGCTAATGAAGTAAATATCCATCCCCAGTTCGATAGCTTTAATATAAGCGTCCCGACTGATGGTGCAATAGAAGGAGCAAGCATAGTAATTAACATTATTAATGAAAATAGACGTGCAGCATCTTTACCTTTTGCATTGTCTCGAATAATTGCAGGAACACCGACTACCGCAATCCCTCCACCTAGCGCTTGTATCAGTCTTACTGTCCATAACATTTCTAAAGAATGTGCGTAAGGAATTGCAAAGCTACCTAAGGTGAAGATGATTAAACCAACAACAATGATGGATTTACGACCAAATTTATCAGATAACGGCCCTCCTACTAATTGCCCGATAGCTAAGCCAAATATGTAAAGGCTGACAGTTATAGCAACCATAGAAATATCTGTATTCAGATCTTTTGCCATTATTGGTATTGCTGATAAGTAACCATCGGTTGCGAATGGTGTTAAAGCGGAAATACCCGCCAGTAATAATAATAGTGATGTAGATATATATTTGTTCATAAAAGCCTCTTAATTTACCTTTCCAGAAAGATAATAATTGCAACTTACCTTTCTAGCAAGGTATATTTGTATAATATTAATTAAGGAAGTGCTATGACCGAACAAACATCTATTGCAAATGTACTCGCTAAGACAAAGACAAATTGGCCAGAATCAAATAGTCAAATATCACCTGAGATATTACGTATTCATCGTATTAGTGCCCATTGTCAACAAAACTTATCTTTAGTGCTTAACCCCTACGGATTACAAGTCGCTGAATTTTCTGTTTTAGAAACGCTAAGGAAAGAGAAATTCCCTTATTGTTTAACTCCTACCGAGTTATCCAGAGCGATGTTATTCAGCTCAGGCGGATTAACTAAGGTACTCAATAGAATGGATACAGCTGGATTAATTATCAGAATAGAAAACCCTAATGATAAACGAGGAAAGCTGGTTCAATTAAGTGAATCTGGCCAAACACTAATCGGAGAAATAATCGTAAAATTGCATACAACTGAACAACAAAAATTTAATGTATTAAACTTGGAAGAAAAAGAGCAGTTAAATTATCTATTGAATAAGATACTGCGAGTGTGGGAAGAAGACGCATAACATAATAAACTAATAAGTGAGATGATCATGTCAAAATTTAATATCAATACCCTCTGTTTAACACTCGCAATCATTTGTATAAGTATTGCAGTAATAATGGTTTTCGGTGCATCGCTTAATTTGTGGGAACCCATTGAAGGTTTCTCTGCAAGTCGTCAATATAATAATTTATTAGGTTATACAGCCTTAGCCGCTGCTTTTATCACCTTTATTGTCAATGGCTATCACAAACAAAAAGTTTTTACACTGAAAGCGTTCACCGCTCTTGTATTAGGTGTTGCGATTTTAGCACCAACAATCATCAGCTTAGTAAGAGAACCAGTCCGCTATCCCCCTATCCATGATATTTCAACAGATACGGCTACTCCACCTAGTTTTATTTTCTTAGACGATGATAGACCTGGGGCGAAAAACACATTGAAATATGAAGGAAAAGAAATAGCACAACAGCAGCAAGCCTATCCTAATGTTAAACCTCTTCTAACTAGCCTTTCTGTTGAAGATTCCTACCAAAAATCTCTTCTTTTGGCAGAAAAAATGGGTTGGGAGATAGTCTACGAAGATCCGCAAAAAGTTTTTTTTGAAGCGACAGCTTATACTACATTTTTCCATTTTGCTGACGATGTGATCATACGTATCAGTGAACAAGTAAATGGTAGCAAAATAGATATTCGTAGTGTTTCACGCATTGGTCGTGGCGATCGAGGTGTTAACGCGCAACGTATTAATCGTTTCATTAACGAATTTAAACAAACAAAGTAAAACTTGCTAAAAATAAATATTAAGCTGAACATGCTTGATTCGTTCACTGTAGTTCAGCACTTGTTTTTAACTAACATATTTTCTAGCTTTTTACGCCTAAATTAAGTTGCTTTAGTAGGAGATAATAGTCAATCTGATATAATCCGTTGAATCTAAAACTACTTACAGGATAAACCATGCTTAAGAAACTCACCTTTGTCGCTGCAGTTAGCGTATTAACAGCGTGTACAGCTTTACAAGACAGCATTAAAGACTATGTGCAACAACCCGAAGTCAATTACAAATCGATTTCAGTGGGTGAAATATCAATGGACCGTATCGAACTAAATCCAACCTTTAACATTGCTAATAATAATAGCTTTTCACTCCCAATCAATAATGTGAGCTACGAGCTGTCTTTAAACGACAGTAAAATGTTAGAAGGTGAAACTGATTCTATCGGCACATTAGCAGCTAACAGTAACAAAGATGTTCCACTTTCTTTAGCGTTGACTCAAGAAACGCTTACCTCATTGCAACAACTTCTATTTAAAGAAAACAAGTTAGATTATCAAGTAAAAGGGAGTGTTAGCGCGCTTGGCTTATCTATTCCTTTTGAAAAATCAGCAACCTTGTATGTGCCGACCGTTTCAATTGCAGATTTAGAAGTGGTAAATGCAAGCTTTAGTGAATTAGACATTATTCTAAGCTTAGAAGTTGATAATAAAAATGAATTTAGCTTACCACTAGACGATGTTAACTATTCAGTATCTTCAAAAGGAAACGAGCTATTCACTGGTGCATTAAATAATCAAAAAATTAGTGAAGGAACTAACAGTATTCAATTACCATTAAGTATCAAACCAAGTGATATGTTCAGTAACGTATTTTCGTTATTAACTAGCCCTGAATTACCTTTACACTTTGAAATAACCTCTCCATTATTTACAAAAACTTATGACCAAACCATTAATTTAACTTCATTTTTTAAATAATGGACTTTATGTCTATCAATAAATAATGATAAAACCACGTTGTTTGTTAAAAACAACGTGGTTTTATCATGCAACAGAAACTATAAAATATTCAACTAGTAGGCTTAGATTTGATAATCTACCTTGTCAAAACAAGGAGGATTAAGCAACCAAGGTGTCAATTCAGAAGCAGGCTTTGGTCTACTAATAAAGTATCCTTGCGCATAGTTACAAGCGTAATCCGATAACCAAGTCAAAGAGTATTCATCCTCTATTCCCTCTGCAACGACCTTTAATCCCATATTATGTGCTAAGTCTATAGTAGATCTAACAATGATCTGATCATCAACGTCTTTTTCTAGTCGTTGAATAAATGATTTATCTATTTTCAGCTCATGTACAGGCAATTGTTTTAACTGCGCCAAAGATGAGTAACCAGTTCCATAATCATCAATAGATATTTTTAGTCCATAATCTTTGAATTTACTCAATAACTGAATTGCTGCATCAGTATCTCCTACGACAGAGCTTTCAGTCACCTCTAAAGTAACTTGGTTAGGGCTAATATTTTGCTCATCAATGGTATGACAAACAAAGTCATAAAAATCAGGCTCTTTTAAATTCTCCGCAGAAATATTAATAGCCATGTTAATTTCTAACCCAAGTGCATTCCATTTTTTGCACTGTATTAATGCAGCTGTAAATACCCAACGTGTTAGAGCTTCTATTTGTCCGGTTTTTTCGGCAATTGAGATGAAATTATCTGGTGGTATCATACCTAAAGTAGGATGTTTCCAACGTACTAATGCTTCAACATGTTTGACCCTTCTGGAAGTCATACACAGTTTCGGCTGAAAATATAATTCAAATTGATTTGCAGGAATCGCTTGTACTAAATCATTGATTAAGTTCAATCTTTCAACTGTATTAACGTCTAACTCTGGTTGGTATATCTGCACTAAACTGCCAGTGTTACGAGTATGATGCAAGGCAGTATCGGCCATTTGTACAAGTTTAGTAACATCAGATGTATGTTCAGGATATAACGCAATGCCCATTCGTACTTGTAGTTGTAAGCTGATCCCTTGGAAACAAAAAATTTCTTCTAATTCTTTGTTAACTTGAGCACTTACTTCACTCACTTCCATTGTATCTACAATTAAAATGAATTCATCTGCCCCTAAATGCACTAAAAATTGCACATGTTGTTGCTCTGAGATTTTTTGTAACCTAATGGCTAGTGTTTGAATAACTAAATCACCAACATCATAACCTAATGTTGCATTTACATCTTTTAGACGACTTAAATTCAGATGTAACATCATAAAATGATCGTCTTTCAACCCCACTAAAAACTCATTAAGACGATGTCTATTAGGTAAGTCAGTGAGTAAGTCATGGTTAGCTAAACGTGTTATTGCTTCTTCACGTTGTAATAGAGCAACCTGCATATGATTAAACTCATTAGCTAATTGTCCTATTTCATTTTTTTCTTTAAAAGTAATATTTTGTTGGAAATGCCCACTTGCAATAATCTTTGCGTGATTAACCAACCGATTAATTGGTCGACTTATTGAAGCAGCAAGAAAGTAAGCACTCGTTAAAGAAGCAAATAGCGTTAATATAGCTAACATAACTAAAGGCCACCATTGCTCTTCAATCATGGAGATAATACTTTCCTTGAGGCTATACATATAAACAACGAGCTTGCGATCTTCAAAACGGGTCATTACTGAAGACGTACCTATGAAATGTTCAGGCAAACGTTGTTCATCGATTGCTTCTATCAAATCTAACTTTTCTTTCTGGCTAAAGTCTTGAATATGTTGCTCAGAAGAGGCTGTTAGATAGTTTTTTTCCCCTTCTTTTAAAACAAACTCAGTTTGTAAACCGGTTAATTTTTTAAATTCATTGGCTAAACGTTTGTTTATTTCAAAGCCGAAGATGATCCAACCAACCCTTTTACTTCTGTAAATTACTGGAGAAATACTTACTTGGTAATATAAACCACCAATCATGTAGATATGTGATGTTTGCGGTGATTTAAACCAGTTTGGGTAACGAAATTTATGGCCTACTTCTATGCCATGCTTAATCTTGTTATAAAAATGATGATAGCCTGTAGAGGCGTCAACATTGTTAATTAACTCACGTTGCAATTGACCAGAGATCAAACCATCTGGTGTTATTGACATCGCAAGGTCTGTATCAATCTCTTGCCTTTGGTTATTTAATGCAGTCAATAAATTACGGATATTTCCATCTACAAACACTTTTTTAATATCGCTTTCTTTTGCAGTAATCGCGGTAAATGCAGAAAGATATTCAATTCGGCGTTTAAATAAATCCGTAAAAATAGTTTTAGCTGATGTTAATCGACTATTTACTTCTGTTACTTCTTGATTTTTGTTAGTGGTGTATAATGCATAAAAAGTAATCCCTTGTACTATCAGTAATATAGAAACAAATAATAAAAATATTTTATATTTTAAGCTCTTCATTTTTCTAATTTCCATTTTTTATTAGAGCATTTTTTAAAAGGTAAAATCATCCTGTAATTCTTACCTATGTTTTTTATGACATCACACTAAACTGCGATAACTGTATAAATAGTTGAGTTATTTTTATTGTTAAACAAATAACTAATATCCAGTGTTATACAAGTATTGACTATTCGAAAGAGGTTCTAGATATGAAAAAGGGAGAAACTCACCAAGCATTGGTAAATGGGTAAATATCAATTTGAATACAAAACATAGTCGTATAAGTCAGTCATTAAATTTAGTCTATACTATATCTTCAGCAATCAATAGAGGCCAAAAAGTCAAATTTAACTATGGTAAATAAACTAATTAACTAAACGTTATAAAGGACTGATATTATTTGATTTTTAGTATTATTTTTGAGCATATCCATTGATTAATTTAGTTAAAAAGAGGGTAAAATATCAATCCATAATTCCTACCAATTAACATTGAAATAATAATCGTTACAAACAATCACTATTAATAATATTTTTTAGGATAAATTAATTAGTTTTACTTTCATTTTGCTTAGAAGTATCGATTGATTCGGCACCAACTTCATCTTGATCAGAATATATATAACCACGATTAGAGCAAAATGGAGTTAAAGGTAAGCTAGGTGTTAAATTTACTTCATCTTGATGTATCTCTTCTTCAACGTCATGTTTTCCAAGACGCTTTAAAATACGTTGAGACCAATACCAAGCAATAATACCGAATAAAACAGCGCCGACTGCTTGTCCAGCAACAACCCCAAAAGCACCAAACCACATACCACCAAAATAGACGAATGGAACTGTGCCAATAGTTGCTTTACCAATATTCATAATGGTCGAAGTACTTGGATACCCTAAATTATTAAATGTACCATTTGCTATAAAAATTATACCGTTGAATACGAAGGTAACTGATAACCAAGTACAGTAAAATGCAACCATATCAGCAGCTTCACTATGAGCGCTAAACAACAAAATAATTTGGTTCTGTAAAAAGTAAATAATTAATGAAACAATAACCACATAACCTGCAGTAAATTGTAATGCACGTTTACTAGTTAAACGCACCCTGTCATACAACAAAGCACCAAAGTTTTGACCGATAATTGGACCGACAGCCCCTGACATGGCAAAAATCATACTAAAGGAAACTGGCATTAATCGAGCTACAATAGCCCAACCAGCAACATATGCATCTCCGAAAGAAGCGATCATGAGTGTGACATAGGCATTACCGAGTGGCGTTGCTATATTTGTACTAATAGCAGGTATAGCGACTTTGAGAATATCTCGCTGGTCCGACAACCATAATTTGTAATCAAGCTTGCCCATTAACTGGTGGATTCGTGTTACACCGTATAAAGCAAACCAGGCAACAGCAAAACGGGAGATAACTGATGCTAATGCTGCACCGTGTAACCCCATATCAAAAACAAAGATAAAGATAGGATCTAAAATAGCATTAACTGCCCCGCCTGCTAACGTAGAATACATCGCTAATTTTGCATCACCGACAGAGCGTAAAGAGGCTCCCGCACTCATTGCGATACACAAAACAGGCAGTGAAGGTAATAAAATCCTTAAGTATTCAACAGCTAAATCATGTGTTTCACCACGAGCCCCAATTAATGTCACTAACTCAGGAGTGAAATACCAAATGATAGCGGCAATGATAGAGCTAATAATGAAACCTGACACCAATATATTAATAACATATCGTCGTGCTTTTTCACGATCCTGTTGGCCAATGGACTTTGATACTAATGCCGTCATTGCTATCGATAAACCAATGCTAATAGAAGTAGTAAAAAAAGCGATAGTTCCAGCATAACCGACAGCTGCAGCAAGCTCGGTTTGTCCTAATAAACTGATAAAAAATAGATCGGCTAAATCAACAAGAAAAAGAGCAGTTAGTCCAATCGCATTAGTTGAAGACATGACAATGATGTGGTTAAAAATATTACCGCTAACAAATTTTCCTTTGCTCATAAATTAATTCCGTCGCTTGTTTGTATTGAGGACAAATGAGTATTCAAGTAAAAAATACTTTAAGACTATATGACAACAAGCCTCAAGAAATATTACAAAACAAAATAAAACTGGAGTTAAACAACTTATATAATATTGTTTAAATGGATGATTATTATAGATGAGTTGAAATAAAGTAACGAGTAGCAGAAACTAAAAAGCCAGCAAAAGCTGGCTTTAATGACGTTTAAATAAGGTTTAGGTTATTTATTGTATTGATCATGTGATGTTTTAATTTTGTAAAAAGTTGCTTGTACGTAATCATCGGCATCACCAGTATTATTTTGGTTGTATGCGCCTACTTTAAAGTACATGTAGCGACCGCCTTGGTCATAACCACTTTTACTCATATCAACCACTTGAACTGCATCATCTTTACCGTCACGTTTTAAAGTAACGGTCATTGTGTTACCCACTACTTTGATTTGGTATGAGAATACTTCACCAAGTGCAATACCGTCTTCTACTTCACCACTTAAATCACCTACTAAACTGTAGTAATTATCAGAGCCTTCTAATGTATTTTCATGTGCGAAATATACAGAACCTGTATCTCTGTTAGGTAATTTACGGTAGTAAAGACGAATCGGCTCATCATCTTGATCATGGATTTGACCAATAATGAAACGACCAACTTGACCTAATTCACCAGTTGTCGTCGTGTGATCAACTTTCATTGTCACATCCATTACACCATCAACTCCACCTGCAGCCTCTAAATCAGCTTCTGGCGCACTGCTGAATACCCAGTTATTTTTGTTAACACCTTTAGTAGAGATTGATTTATCACCACGACGTAACATTTCACGCATTTCTGTACGAGTATATTTAGTATTTTTAGAAGTACGTGTACCTTTAATGTAGGTTTTAATAACTAGGCCACCATCATCACCAGTATAAAATAATTCTGGTTGTTCATAACCTTGGTTCAAGTACCACTCATCAACATTATCTGGCTTGCCATTTTTATCATGGTCAAACGGCTGTGATAAGTACCAAGTTGTTAAATCAAAGTTTTCACCTGGCTTGTTACCTGCTTTTGGTACAGCTGGAATAACGGGTGATTTAAGTGGTACATCCCACCATGTTTTCTTACTACAATCTGAAACCGCAGAGTCACATTTTAATGGAACATAAGTACCGAAATCACCTTTACGTAATGCAGCCATTTTTGCCTTTTCTTCAGCTTTTTTAGCTTTTGCTGCTTTATCTAATAATTTATTTTCCGCTGCATTTGCTGCGATTACATCTTCAGTTATAAACTCATTTGCAAGACAAGTATTAACGGCACAGTTCACTGCATAGAACTCTGTAACACTATTCCACATGTTTTTAGTGTTACCATGCCCAACATATTTGATATAACGTGCTTTAACGGCAGTGAATGGGAAACGTTCAATAGACGTAACTTTACCTGACGAGGACATTCCCTCAAGAACAGTTGTCCACTGATTACCATCTTCACTGACTAAAATATCAAATTTACTAGAACGCTGATGTCCTTTTGAAAAAGCGATACGCACTGCATCGAATTCAGCAACTTGCCCGTAATCTAATGTAGCATAAGCATTATCACCACTAGCAGACCAACGTGTTGAAATATCACCATCAATTAAACGATCTGGGCCATTTCCATCATGAACACTTGAGTCTACAGAAACCACTGATAAAGGTGCTTGAGTTCCTGCTAAGTTAATTGGGCCTGTTGGCTCATCCGTTGTAGTAGCACAACCAGATAATGCAACAGCAATTGAAGTGCTTAATAATAAATTTAATTTTCCGTGTTTCATTGGAACCCTTATTTATAATATTTAATAATATGACAAATGCAAAAAAGTTAACGTGTCAAAAAGTAACAATTCATTCACATTCACTCTGTGCATATAGCTCTTTTTTTGTTGCTAATAAGCCTACCTCAAGTTTTAAATCAACGTATTCAAGATTGTTAGAAAGTCTTAACTAGATCTCAGTTTCAACATAAAATCACCAAGAAGTTAGATCTACAAACAGATTAATTAAAAAACATAAAGCCCATATACAGTAGCTTTAGCGTCATAATTTCATTTATCCCTTTTAAATTAAGAAAATAAAATTAACTCTAAATCGTCTATTCAGAAGATAAAAAGTAATTATTTCAACTTAAATAAATTAAAAAAATTTCAAGGTATTTTTGTAAAAACTCTATTTTTATTTTTTATATTACAGTCATCTCAAGCTTAAAAAAACAGAGTGGATTTAGATGATTTTTTAAATAAAACCCATTGTATTGTATTATTAAATTGCAAAGAAATTCGATTTAAATAGAACAAAAGATAGTTAATACCTACAGGACTTAAATAGAAAGATATTAGTCACTCACATAGAGCATAAACTAACTAAACTTGTGTTATTTCTATAAAGGTGAGACATCGTGAGATTAGACAATTATAACTGTATCTATTACTTGATTAGATATTAGCGCTAATCTTATTACGAAGGGCAGGAAGTCAAAAAAATAAAAGCTACGGCATATTCATGCACGTAGCTTAAGTCATTTAGTTAATTTTTATTGTAGGTGGTTACTTGTAGCTTTATAGGCTTTTACTCAGGAAAATTAAACAGTAAATTTATTGGTCATATCTGCTATTAACTTAGATTGTAATTCTAAACTAGCAAACTGTGATCTTGCCTCTGTTGAACTATTACCAATATCTTCTGCGAGTGACGCGATCCCATTAATTCGTTCAGCTATCTCAGATGACACAGTTGACTGCTCACTAGCTGCTGTTGCTACTTGTACATTCATCTCAGATAATTGTTGAATTCCTTGATTACTGCTACGAATAAACTCTCTTATTTTTACCATCGCATCAGTGACAACTTGTCTTTGTTCATCTGAGCGAGCCATATCTTGTACTGTTTTCTCTGCGCTATCTTGTAGCTTATCGAGAATGACTTTGATTTCAACGGTGCTGTCTTGACTTCGTTTAGCAAGGTTTCTCACTTCATCAGCAACCACTGCGAATCCCCTTCCTTGTTCGCCAGCTCGAGCAGCTTCAATAGCAGCATTTAAAGCCAACAAGTTAGTTTGCTCTGAAATGCTTTGAATAACGCTCAACACAGAATGAATCAATGTCACGTTATCGCCTAATTCATTGATTGAACCTTCTACCCCTTTCATTAATACATTTAAATCATTAAGCTGTTCGTTAGACACTTCAACTTGTTGTAATACACCATCTATCTCTTTTTCTACTGCAGTAGCTGAAGCACGCGTTTGTTCTGCTGTGTTAGCTATTTCGTTTGAAGTTGAAGACATTTGATCAATAGCTGCAGCAACTTGCACTGTTTCTTCTTTTTGTTGATTTGATAATGCTTCTAATCGAACTTGTTGTTCGCTAGACTTACTCGCAATATTGTTAAGCTCTCTACTCGTCCCTTTTAAGTTCTTGATATCCTGTCCCATTGCCCCTAAAAATTTATTAAAGTTGTCAGCAATTTTATCTAATAGAGCAATATAACTTGATGGTAAAATAGTGGTTAAATCTCCTTCACCTGCAGCTAACCCGCTTACAGACATACTTAAGTTACTAAGTGGCAAGTACAATCTATTAATAGCAATAAAGACGGCAATGGCAACGACAACGAATGCAATAAAGAAAAGAATGAGAGCATCATTGATTGCTTCATTAGCAACCATGTCTATCGCTGCATCCACTTCTTTTTGTGCTTTTTCTACATCGTCGACATAAAAACCTGTTGAAATAATGACATTCCATTGCGGAATTAATAAAGAATAAGAGTATTTTGGTGATGGTTCTGTATCACCTGGTTTAATAAAGTAATAAGTACTATAACCTGTACCATCCTGTGCAGCGTTAATAATATTTTGAGTTATATAGTTACCTTTTTTATCTAAGTTATCATAAAAGTTTTTTCCAATACCTTTACCTGAACCACTTTGAAGACGCACACCTTTTAGATCGTAAGTAAACATATAGCCAGTACCATTGTCATAACTTATTTTGTCAATCAGTGCTAATGCATCTTTAAGTCCACTGTTATTAGGCAATAAGGTATAATCTTCAATCATAGAATAAGCAGAATCAACAATAGTTTTAAGGCGTTTCTTTTCAATTTCTAAAGTGTTGTTTAAGGTCATCTCAGACACTTTACCTTCAATGACAGTAGTGCTGTTTACTTCACTGTATAAGCCAAGTCCAGCCATAAATATAAAAGGAATAAAAACTAACAAGTATATTTGTACTTTTAGCGAACGTAACATATTTTAAAACTCCATTTTTAAACTAAATTAGTAGTTAACCACACCTATATTCTGGTATTCACGAACTAAATTGTTGGGTGCTTAGTGTACTCTTCGTTGAATTTCTGACCGAACCTATTATTCAATACCAACAAACATATTACTAAAGTAATACAAAAGATACTTAAGAAGGATATTTTTTTTTGATAATGAGTGCTAGATTACGCCACTACCATTAAAGAGTGCCTTAAATTAATGCATCAACACTATCGAAGCTCCCAAGTTTGTTCTAAATACTGTATCGACCCAACAACAGAATTCATTAATAATATTTAAAAAATTTTTAATGCAATTTCATGAGGTATTGAAATGGAACTAAGCAGTAATTTTTTATTTAGTTATAAGCGTAATCAATATGTTTTGTGGCGCACCAATATGTAACTTTTTAATCTTTTTAGCACCTTTGTTGTGAACCAAAATAAATGCTTTCTCTTTCAGATAAAACACTATTGAACGTTCGTATATTTAAGGGCGTTCTAAAAATATAAAATAAATAAATCCATAAAATGTGCACTCATAAGGAGAAGGATTTGAATTACTAACCATTTGTAGAACGTATAAAAAGCCAAGGTGGCGATGTTCGGAATATCCATTTTGAAGCATTAAGACCAACCTGTAAAATTAACTGATCAGTTTCATCCAGTCTCTAAAACACATACTTTTCACTCTTAGAGGGATGCTGACAAAATCATTCCACGCTTTACATACTTCATCAACAATATTGTCATAGCCTTTAAAACTTCGGTTAGCTAGGTGATGTTGCCT
>NZ_JBAHZA010000026.1:0-19189 GCF_036697365.1 Psychromonas arctica | reverse complement strand
CTTAAAATATAAAACGCCCGATGAAGTACACCAGGCGTTTTAATTAAAATACTGTCAACCTATATCAGGACGGGACATTAAAGTAAGAGATCACCAATCAAATAGTTTTAAGCTACCACCACGCTTTACTATCTTATTATCAGGATAGTTTAGGGCTAAAATAGCTAATGCATTTTTCTTAGGCTCTTCTAAGCCTAGTTCTTCATAAGCTTCTATCATAATCTCTAACGCATCTTTCACAGATTCTGTATCAGGGTAGTTATTAAGTACTATTTTACTTCGATTGATGGCTGCAATATAAGCTTCACGTTTGATATACCACTCAGCAACAGCCACTTCGTAGCGTGCGACTCTATCTTTTAGGTAAACCATACGTTGGCGTGCATCTTTAGCGTATTCACTATTTGGGTAGCTTTTCAAAATACGGTTAAAGTCTTTAAAAGCACGTTGTGAATAACTTTGATCTCGGTTGAAACGATCTACACCAAATAGATTTTGGAAAAACTGCTCATCTACAGTGAGGTTAGTTAAACCACGCATATAATAGACATAATCCAAATCTTTATGAGTTGGATTTAAGCGAATAAATTTATCTATATTTGCCAGTGCAAGTGCCATATCACCTTGTTTATAGTAAGTATAAATAAGATCTAATTGCACTTGCTCAGAATGAGGACCAAATGGATAGCGGCTGTCTAGCGCTTCTAAAATTTCAGCTGCTTTTTCAAAGTTAGCTGACTCTAATGCATTAGATGCATCCTGGTATAATGCCACTGGTGGCTTGTCAGCTACCTTCGGTTTAGTATTTTTTTTCGAAGAACAGCCCGCAATAAAAATGGCAATGAAAAAACTGGTCGTTATTAGTCTAAGGATTTTATTCATAAGTGTTATAATGTCGGCCAATATTAAAAAGTAACAGTATCAGCTATCGTTGAACGAAATAAAAGTAAAAAAAGACAAAATGTGACAAGATTAGGTTGTTAAACGATATACTTTTTAAAAAAATACATTATTACAGCGCAATATTATAAGAAGAGAACATTATGAGCCAAGCAATACACCTAACTGCAGAAGTAACAGATGAACAGTTAGGACTTCGATTAGACCAAGCGGTTGCAGCACTTTTTCCTGACTATTCACGCTCTCGTATTAAAGAGTGGATTTTAGCTGGTTTGGTACAAATCGATGGCACAGTCTCATCTACACCACGTGAAAAAGTATTTACCGGACAAGTATTAGAGGTTAATGCAGAATTAAAAGATGAAGTGACTTTTGTTGCGCAGAAAATTGAAATCGATATCGTTTATGAAGATGAAGATATTCTAGTTATTAACAAACCAGCAGGGTTAGTTGTTCACCCTGGTGCAGGTAATGCTAGCGGTACATTATTAAATGCGTTGTTATATCATTACCCAAGTATCGCTGAAGTACCACGTGCGGGTATTGTTCATCGTTTAGATAAAGAAACTTCAGGGTTGATGGTAGTCGCTAAAACAGTACCTGCTCAAACGCATTTAGTGACTAGTTTGCAAGCACGTCAAATGACCCGTGAATACGATGCTATTGCTTCAGGTTGCTTTACTGCTGGTGGTAAGGTTGATGCGCCGATTGGTCGAGATAAAGTACATCGTACTAAAATGGCAGTGAACCACACTGCAGGTAAAGAAGCGATTACGCACTACCGTATTTCAGAAAAATACCGTGCCCATACTCGTTTACGTTTACGCTTAGAAACAGGCCGTACTCACCAAATTCGTGTACATATGATGTCTATTAGCCATGTACTAGCAGGTGACCCTGTCTATGGCGGTCGTCCTCGTCCACCAAAAGGTGCTTCAGAGGAGTTAAGTAATGCACTACGTGGTTTCAGACGCCAAGCATTACATGCAACGATGCTTCGTTTAGATCACCCTATTACAGGTGAAGAGATGGAGTGGCATGCAGAACCACCTGAAGATTTTAAAGTATTAGCTGCCGCGTTACGTGCTGATGCTATTGCACATGAAAATCAATCTCAAGATTACTAAATATTACTATGCAATTAATTAAACCTAATTGGGATGCACCTGAACATGTTCATGCTTATTCTACCACGCGTTTAGGTGGGGTAAGTGAGCAACAATATGAAGGGCTGAACTTAGGTTTGCATGTACAAGATGATCCTCATGCAGTGATGGGTAATCGAAAATTGTTGAGTGATCAGGCACAAGGTGCTGGCGATTTTTGTTGGTTAAATCAAACTCATAGTAATAGGTTGATCAAAGTATCTGCCTCAACCGAACTAGGTATTAATGCTGATGCAAGTTGGACAACTTCTACAGATCGTACTTGTGTGGTAATGACAGCAGATTGTTTACCTGTCTTGGTGACTGATCAACAAGGTTCTTTTGTTGCTGCAATCCATGCTGGTTGGCGTGGTTTATATGATGGCATCATAGAGAATACTATCACTGAGATTAGTAAAGAGTTAGACATACCTAACCAACAGTTATTAGTGTGGTTAGGGCCTTGTATTGGGCCTAGTGCTTTTGAGGTCGGAGATGAAGTTCGGACTTTATTCATTGAACATAATTCATTAGCTATTCAAGCTTTCACTGCAGGTACGCCTGGTAAATGGTTCGCTGATTTACACGCTTTAGCAAGACTGCGTTTAGCCTCTTTTACAGGTATAAATATCAGTGCAACTCCATTATGTACTTATAGTTATTCTCATTTATTTTATTCCTACCGTCGTGATGGTCAAACAGGTCGTTTAGCAACATTTATCTATTTACGTTAACTGTTTTCTTTTGGCTAACGCTACCTTAGGTGTATCGGTAACAATACCTGCTTGCAAAGTAGGCAATTTATTTTTTAACCTACCTTGAATTTATAATTTTTATACCCATTTATAAAGAGTAATCTTTGTTGGGAGAATTAAGATGCGTTTAGATAAATTAACCAGTAAATTTCAATTAGCATTAGCTGATGCTCAGTCTATTGCTCTAGGTCGTGACCATCAATATATTGAGGCCACACATGTCCTGTTAGCCATGTTAAATCAAGACGGTGGGGCAATCCGTGGTATCTTGTCTGATCTTGAAATTAATATAAATCTATTGCGCTCACAACTATCAACTATGCTTGATAAATTGCCTAAAGTATCAGGTATAGGAGGGGATGTGCAGCTATCAAGTCAGCTGGGTATTACCTTTAATTTATGTGATAAATATGCACAGAAAGCCAAAGATAAATTCATCTCTTCTGAACTGTTTCTGGTCGCAGTATGTGAGGATAAAGGTGAGTTAGGAAAAATGCTTAACGAGCTTGGCTTAACTAAGCAAAAAGTCGAAGAATCATTAAAGAAAATTCGTCAAGGTCAGCATGTTGATGATATCGATGGTCCTGAAAAAGTATTAGATAAGTACACCATAGATCTCACTGAACGTGCTGCGGCAGGTAAACTCGATCCTGTGATTGGACGTGATGATGAAGTACGTCGTATGGTACAAGTTTTACAGCGCCGTACCAAAAATAATCCAGTGATCATTGGTGAACCAGGCGTAGGTAAAACTGCGATAGTAGAAGGGCTTGCACAACGTATTATTAATGGCGAAGTACCTGAAGGTCTCAAGAATAAACGTGTTCTTTCATTAGATATGGGGTCACTAATTGCAGGCGCTAAGTACCGTGGTGAGTTTGAAGAGCGCCTAAAAGGGGTATTAGCTGAACTTGCCAAAGAAGAGGGTCAAGTGATCCTGTTTATTGATGAGTTACATACCATGGTCGGCGCCGGTAAAGGCGATGGTGCGATGGATGCTAGCAATATGCTGAAACCAGCTTTAGCGCGTGGTGAACTGCATTGTGTTGGCGCAACGACCTTAGATGAGTACCGTCAATATATTGAAAAAGATGCTGCATTAGAGCGCCGCTTCCAAAAGGTGCAAGTAGACGAGCCTACTGTCGAAGATACCATCGCTATCTTACGTGGGTTGAAAGAGCGCTATGAGTTACATCATAAAGTGCAAATAACTGATCCTGCTATTGTTGCGGCGGCGACTTTGTCACATCGTTATATTTCTGACCGCCAATTACCTGATAAAGCCATTGATTTAATCGATGAAGCTGCGTCTAGTATTCGTTTACAAATGGACTCTAAGCCAGAGCATTTAGATAAACTAGGCCGTAAGATCATTCAGTTAACCGTAGAGCAAAAGTCGCTACAAAATGCGACCGATGAAGCAAGTTTGCAACGCTTGAGTGATTTAGACCAAACCCTTAAAAGTAAAGGTAAAGAATATAAAGAACTTGATGAAGTCTGGAAAACTGAAAAAGCCGCTTTATCAGGAACTCAAAATATTAAACAAGCTTTAGAGCAAGCGCGTTTAGATCTTGAAGTTGCAAGCAGGGCGGCAGATTTAACCCGTATGTCTGAATTGCAATATGGTCGTATTCCAGATTTAGAGAAACAGTTAGATCTTGCTTCTCAAGCTGAAATGCAAGAAATGACGTTGTTAAAACATTCTGTCACTGAGAATGAGATTGCTGATATCTTAGCGCATTGGACGGGTATTCCAGTGTCTAAAATGTTAGAAGGTGAACGAGATAAACTATTAAAAATGGAAAAACACCTGCATTCACAGGTGGTCGGACAAAACGAAGCGATTGAGGCTGTTTCTAATGCAATTCGTCGAAGCCGCGCAGGGTTAAGCGATCCTAATCGTCCAATAGGCTCCTTCTTATTTCTGGGCCCAACGGGTGTTGGTAAAACTGAGTCATGTAAGGCATTAGCAAGTTTTCTATTCGATAGTGTTGATAATATGGTACGTATCGATATGTCAGAGTTTATGGAAAAACATGCGGTATCTCGCTTAGTTGGTGCTCCTCCAGGTTACGTAGGTTATGACGAGGGTGGGTATCTAACAGAAGCAGTAAGACGTAAACCTTATTCAGTCATTTTATTAGATGAAATAGAAAAAGCACATCCAGATGTATTTAATATTCTGTTACAAGTACTAGATGATGGGCGATTGACTGATGGCAAAGGGCGTACAGTCGATTTTCGTAATACCGTTATTATTATGACCTCGAATATTGGCTCTGAAGTGATACAAAATGCATTCCCACGTGCAGCTTACGATGATGTTAAGAATCAGTTATTAACTATTTTAGGTAATCACTTTAAACCTGAATTTTTAAATCGTATTGATGAAACAGTGGTTTTCCATCCATTAAGTGAAAAACACATTAAATCGATTGCGACGATTCAGCTTCATACGTTACAAACACGCTTGAAAGCAAAAGGGTATCAATTGATGTTTAATGATGCGTCAATAGAATTATTGGTAGAAGCCGGTTATGATCCTGCTTATGGTGCTAGACCATTAAAAAGGGCGGTACAGCAGCTACTAGAAAACGCTTTAGCGCAGAAAATACTATCAGGTGAGTTGAGTACTAGCCATCCGATTTTAGTCGATGTAGAAGATGGCCAATTGGTATTTGTAGAGCAATAGCTATATCAATATCAAAACTTATTTGAAGTATTTGGCATTACCCTCGAAGCCAATGATAAAAACCTGAGCATTACTGTTCAGGTTTTTTCTTTAGACTTTTATTCGTTGCAATAGATCGCCTTCGTAAATAGCTTGTTTAATCAAAGCAAATGCAGCCAATGTAAGGTCTGGCGTTAGCTCAGTGGGAATTACTGATAATTGATGGTGAAAGTCAGGTAAGGTTTGAGTGTCTGTACATTGCTTAATGGTGTCAAATATAAGGTCACCAGACAAAACAATTTTACCTGTAATAACAATCTTTTCTGGACTCAATAGGTTTACTAAGATCGCGATACTTTTACCTAAATAGGTAGCAGCTTGTTGTACGATTGCTTGGCACAGAGGATCTTTGTTGGCTGCTGATAAATAGATATCATCAATAGTAAAATTTGAAGTGCTAAGTGAAGTAGGGCTACCTGCCGCTATAGCTGCTTTTACTTTATCAAAAATAGCATTGTCACTGACCTCTGTTTCTAAACAACCAATATTACCGCAATGACACTGCTTACCGAGAGGGTTGATTTGAATATGACCAAGCTCTCCAATGTTACAGCTTTTACCTAGCAGTACTTTTCCTTCCATAATAACACCGGATCCAACACCGTGATGAACACTGACTAGAATAGAGTCCTGGCATTGTCGAGTTGCACCGAAGTAGTGCTCAGCTAATGCTAAGCAGCGAGTATGGTTACCAATAAACGTTGGTATATTAAAGGCTTGCTGTATTTCTTTCACTAAAGGAGTGTTGTTTAATGGAGAGGTTGAATGGTAAATCACTGTGCCTGTTTTAGGATTAACTAAACCAGAAATAGTCATAGAAATAGCTGAGATTTTTTCATTTATGAGGGCTGGTTGAGTAATGAATTTAGCAATTTCAGAAATAAAAAACTCTATTAAGCTAGAGCTTTCAGTCACTACTGGTACAGATATTTGCTTGCTAAGGAGCTTCTCTCCGGATAATTTATAGTGTGCAATAGATAACAGACTTTGACCTAGTTTAATGGCTATGACATTAATGTTATGTGCATTAGGAGCAAGAGAAATAGCACGACGTCCACCAGTTGATACTTGTAAGTCGACCTCAGATATTAAACCATTTTCCATTAACTGCCGAGTTATCTTAGTGACACTGGCTGGCGCTAAACTGCTTACTTTAGCTATTTTTACACGAGAAATAGGGGCATGTTGCTCGATGACTTTATAAATAGTTGCACTATTAAGTTGTTTTACCTGATCAAGGTTAACAATAGTATTTGGTGTGTTTGCCTCATCCCCGAGATTCATTCATTTTCTTCCTTTAGATATCAATATATTAAGCAGTAAATTGATGATTACCATTAACAATCGTAGCAGTTACATTAAATTGCTGATCAAATATCGTTAAATTGGCTACTTTACCAGCTACAATGCTGCCTAGTTTGTGATCAACAGAAATTGCTTTAGCAGGGTAATAACTGGCCATTCTAACGGCCTCATCTAGCGGAATACCAACCTGCTCAACACATTGTTGAATTGATTCGATCATAGTAACCGCTGAGCCACCTAAAGTACCATCTTTACCGACACATTTTCCATTTTTGTAATATACCTCTGTACCTACAAAATCAAACTGTTCAATGTCTGCACCTGCTGGCGCGGTAGCATCGGTGACTAAGATAAGTTTATCACCCATCAAACGTTTAGATATGCGTATATTTTCGTAGGCAACATGAAAACCGTCAACAATAATGCCTGCATAAATTTGGTGATCATAAACAGCGCCAACCACTCCAGGTTCTCTTCCTGTCATTGGGGACATTGCATTAAATAGATGTGTTGCAAAGCTAGCGCCTTGAGCTATTGCTAAACTCGCTTGTTGGTAAGTTGCGTTGCTATGACCGAGTGATACAACAATACCCGCATCATTCAATTGTTTGATAAATTGAAGAGGCATTTCTTCTGGGGCAACAGTAATTTGTGAAACAATATCTGCATTTTCAAAAATTAGGTTGATCATCTCTGTTTCTGCTGGGCGTATCCACTGAGCTGGGTGAATCCCTTTTTTTTCTTGGCTGATGTAAGGGCCTTCTAAATGTAAACCTAGTACTTCATTGCTGGTGGTTTGCATATACTGACGTGTTGCAGAAAGGGCTTTCTTGATACCTTGATCGCTATCGGTAATAAAAGTTGGGAGGAAGCTGGTTGTACCAGACTTAAGGTTTGCAGACTGCATTGTCAAAAGTGTTTGTTCACTTTCCGCACCATTAAACATGACTCCACCACAGCCATTAAGCTGTAAATCTATAAAACCGGCAGTTAAATTTTGCCCTTGTAGATCTATTTTCGTTAACGTTGATGGCAATTCTGCAGCAGGCACAATCGCATTAATTAATTGCCCTTCAATAATCACTGCGTGATCCGTTAGAACTGATTCAGGGCTATAAATAATGCCATTAACCAATGCATACATGTTTAATTTCTCCTTTAAATTAGGCTATAGGTTATCTAGATTATCTGCTTCTACTTCTGTGAAATAATTTAAAGTCTTAACCTTGAGCTCAATAGTGGCATCTGCGTCACATACCACCACTACTTTAGGATGGAGTTGTAATGCACTCACCGTCCATTGCTGGTTTACAGGGCCTTCAACAGCGGCGTGCAATGCTAACGCTTTAGCGTGGCCAGTGACAAGCGTTAAAATCTCTTCTGAGTCTAATAAAGTAGCCACACCTATTGTTAATGCTTGTTTAGGTACCTGATTGATATCATTATCAAAAAAGCGTGAATTGGCTAAGCGTGTATTGGTTGTTAATGTTTTTGTTCGAGTGCGAGAAGCTAATGATGAGCCTGGTTCATTAAAGGCAATATGACCGTCATTTCCCATTCCACCGATGAATAAATGAATATTACCGTATGTTTTTATTTTTTGTTCGTAACGATGACATTCTTCATCGAGGTCTGTTGCCTGACCATCGAGCAAATTAATGTTCTCTTGCTGAATATCGACATGATTAAAGAAGTTATTAAACATAAAGTTATAATAGCTTTCAGGATGAGAGTGAGGTAAACCAACATACTCATCCATATTGAAAGTCACAACATATTTAAAACTGACTTCTCCTGCTTGATAAAGTGCAATTAATTGCTGGTAAGTCGCCAATGGTGTCCCACCAGTCGGTAAACCTAAGATAAAAGGGCGATCTTGTGTTGGTTGAAATTGATTAATTTTATCAGCTATATATCGTGCAGACCAAAGCCCAACTTGTGATGGGCTATTAAGTGGAATTAAACGCATGGTAATCTCCAAATATTAAAAAACAATTAATTCTCGTCGCGAATAAAGTTAATTGTAATAGCTTGTGGCTGATATTGCCAGTGCGATTTTAAGTGATCTTCGTCACATAAGTTTTCAAAATACTTTGCGCCTATTTAGAAAAACTTTAGAGTCTTAGCTTGTTTTTGATACATGTTCAGATATTTTATAGGTTGTTTGTGAGTAATTAAAGTAAATAATAATTGCTGCGAATTAAGAAAAGTAATCAAGGAGCGTTACAGTGAATATATTAGGATATATGCAAAAAGTCGGAAGAGCGTTAATGGTGCCTGTTGCAGTCTTACCTGCCGCTGCCATTTTAATGGGGATTGGTTATTGGATTGATCCTAATGGTTGGGGCGGTGACTCTCCTTTAGCTGCTTTCTTGATTAAAGCAGGCGCAGCGGTAATTGATAACATGGCATTGTTATTTGCAGTTGGTGTTGCGTATGGCATGTCAAAGGATAAAGATGGCGCTGCGGCATTATCTGGATTAGTTGGTTGGTTAGTTGTGACAACTTTATTGTCCCCCGGTGCAGTTGAGCAAATTACTGGCGAAGTGGCACATGCTTCATTTGGTAAAATAGAAAATCAATTTGTAGGTATTTTGATCGGCATTATTTCTGCTGAGTTATACAATAAATTCTCTGATGTTGAGTTACATAATGCATTAGCATTTTTCTCTGGACGTCGTTTAGTTCCAATAGTCGTATCGATTGTAATGATCATTGTGTCATTTATTTTAATGGCTATCTGGCCGATTATCTTTTCTGGGTTACAGCATTTTGGTGAAAGTATTTCAAAAATGGGAGATATTGGAGCTGGTATTTATGCTTTCTTTAATCGATTACTTATTCCAGTTGGTTTACATCACGCATTAAACTCAGTTTTTTGGTTTGATGTCGCTGGCATTAATGATATTCCTAACTTCTTAGCTGGTCAGGAAACGATTAGCAAATTTGCAGAACAAGGCAAAACAGCATTAGGGACAGTTGGTATGTACCAAGCTGGCTTCTTTCCAATTATGATGTTTGGTTTACCAGGCGCTGCATTAGCTATTTATACTGCAGCTCGTAGTGAGCATAAACAAAAAGTTGCCTCTATTATGTTGGCTGCTGCTTTAGCCTCTTTCTTCACTGGGGTGACTGAACCTTTAGAATTCTCTTTTATGTTTGTTGCGCCGTTATTGTATGTTGTACATGCAGTATTAACTGGTATTTCTGTATTTATCGCGGCTAATATGGAGTGGATTGCTGGTTTTGGTTTCTCAGCTGGTTTAGTGGATATGGTACTTTCTTCACAAAACCCACTTGCGAAACAATGGTATATGTTACTAGTGCAAGGCGTAGCTTTCTTTGCTATTTACTATTTTGTCTTTTTAGGATTAATCAAATGGTTAAATCTTAAAACACCAGGTCGCGAAGAGAGTGATGATTTACCAGCAGAAACTGAACCACACGTAGCGCAAGATGGTGATGCATTAGCTAATGATTATATTGCAGCTTTAGGTGGTATAAAAAATATCGAAGTCATTGACGCTTGTATTACTCGTTTACGTTTAACGCTTAAAAACCGAGAGATTATTGAAGAAGCCAATTTAAAAAACTTAGGTGCAATGGGAGTTGTTAAATTAGGTGAGAAAAATTTACAAGTTATTATTGGTCCTCAAGCAGAAAGTATTGCTAACAGAATGAAGCTTTTAAAATAGTCATATGGCTATCTTTATTTTTTAGATGGGGCCTTTTAGGCCCTTTTTTGTGAATATTAATCGATTTTTTATCATTTTTTGTATTTTTAAAATATACAATATCATTTTAAAATTTAAGTACTCATAAAATGATCTTAGATCGCAGAGAGAGAGTAATTAATATAACAGCGTATATAGCCTTGATAGTAGTCAATTTCTATTATTTAACTTGAGGTTAAGCTAAGAATATACGATGATTGTTGTTTTTATGAATCATGTCTTTTAGAGGTCAAAATGTCCGAATTGGAAACACG
The DNA here is from genome assembly GCF_036697365.1 of Psychromonas arctica. Classification (GTDB taxonomy): domain Bacteria; phylum Pseudomonadota; class Gammaproteobacteria; order Enterobacterales; family Psychromonadaceae; genus Psychromonas; species Psychromonas arctica_A. The sequence continues at coordinate 8,365 of NZ_JBAHZA010000026.1, read as the reverse complement.
CCCAAGTAATTTTATACGCACTATTATTGAAAACGATCTTGAGAGTGGTAAACATCAGACAATTCATACACGTTTTCCACCTGAGCCCAATGGTTATTTGCATATTGGCCACGCAAAATCTATCTGTTTAAACTTTGGTTTAGCTGGGGATTACCCTAATGCTGCCTGCAACCTTCGCTTCGACGATACAAACCCTGTTAAAGAAGATGCAGATTATGTTGCTGCAATCGAGAAAGATGTGTCTTGGTTAGGTTTTGAATGGGAAGGTGAGGTGCGTTACTCATCGAATTACTTTGAACAGCTTTTTGATTATGCAGTAGAGTTAATTGAAAATGATAAAGCTTATGTCTGTGAGTTAAATGCAGAACAGACGCGTGAATATCGTGGAACTTTGACTTCACCTGGTAAAAATAGCCCGTTTCGTGATCGCCCTGTTGCCGAAAGCTTAGATCTGTTTAATCGTATGAGAGCAGGTGAGTTTGAAGAAGGCACTATGATGCTTCGTGCTAAGATTGATATGGCTTCTCCAAATATGAAGATGCGTGATCCGGTGATTTACCGTATTCGTTTTGCACACCACCACCAAACTGGCGATAAGTGGTGCATTTACCCTATGTACGATTTTACACATTGTATTTCTGATGCGATTGAAGGTATTACACACAGTTTATGTACGTTAGAGTTTGAAGATCATCGTCCATTGTATGATTGGGTACTTGCTAATATCAGTATTGAATGTAAACCACGTCAGATTGAGTTTTCACGCCTAAACTTACAGTACACATTAACTTCTAAGCGTAAACTAAATGCGCTAATCGAAGAAAATATTGTAACGGGTTGGGATGACCCTCGTATGCCGACTATTTCAGGTATGCGTCGTCGTGGATACCCTGCTGCATCGTTACGTGAATTTGCTAAACGAATTGGTGTTACGAAGCAAGAAAATACGGTAGAGCTTGCTTCTTTAGAAGCTTGTGTTCGTGAGAACTTAGAAGCTAATGGCGCTCGTGCAATGGCTGTGATTGATCCAGTTAAAGTCACTATTTCAAATTATGAAGAAGGTAAACTAGAGCAACTTATTGCTCCTGCTCACCCTAAAGACGAAAGTATGGGAACTCGTACCATTCCTTTCTCTCGTGAATTGTACATTGATGCTGCTGATTTCCGTGAAGAAGCGAATAAAAAATATAAACGTTTAGTATTAGGTAAGGAAGTGCGTCTACGTAATGCTTATATGATTAAAGCAGAAGAAGTGGTTAAAGATGAAGAAGGTAACATTACCGAAATCATTTGTTCATATGACCCGACAACATTGGGTAAAAACCCTGAAGATGGGCGTAAACCAAAAGGTGTTATTCATTGGGTAAGTGCTGCTTCTAATCATCCTGCAGAGTTCCGTATTTATGATCGTTTATTTACAGTAGAAAACCCTGCAGCTGCTGAAGACATCCATACAGTCTTATACCCAGAGTCGTTAGTAGTTAAGCATGGTTTTGTTGAAAATAGCCTGGTAGACGCACAACCTGAGGTTGCGTATCAATTTGAACGTGAAGGTTATTTCTGTGCTGATAACAAAGATTCAAGTGCTGAACACTTAGTATTTAACCGTACCGTTGCTTTACGTGATTCGTGGGCTGGTTAGTACTCACTAACTTTGATTCAAAAAGCCTGCTTTATGCAGGCTTTTTTATTAGATTTTTAAAAAATTCTTTAATACTTTCTAAGAATATCCCGTAATTCAATATTTTCTAATCCTCCCATTTTATTAAGTTGTGCCAGTAGCAATTCTGCACAGGCAAGTGCATCGGTTAAGGCATTATGAGCGGAATAAATTGGTAGGCGATAACGCTCTCGACAAGCATTTAATCTTAATTCTCCAGTTTTTATAAATTGCTCTTTTCGAAAAAGACGCTGCTTTTCTAGCTGTAAAGTATCTACTGCAAATAGTTGATGAACAGGCATGCCTATTTTTAATAAAGCGTGTTCGAGAAATTGTATATCTAATAATGCATGGTGAGCGACTAATACTTTGTTCTGACATTTGGGTAACAACCATTCTATTATTTCCGAAGTCTCTAACGCTGTTGTTAAGTCTCTATCATGAACCCCATGTATGATTGCACTTTGCCCAACACTTCCTTTTATTTTTAATAGCTTATATTGTGCATATTTAGGCTGTATTTGCCCTTTTATAATAGGAATGACACCGATGCTGACCATCTCATCTTTTTTATAGTCTAACCCGGTCATTTCAATATCTAAGACTAAAAAGTTAACCTCTGAAACGGGTTTATTTAATTGGGTTAATAAGTATTGATAGTGTATTAATAGGTGAGTTGATTCGTTTGACTTATTATCGTTAATAAGTCGTTTAAGTTTGTTTTTCAACCACCATTTTTGGAACATTAAAACTGCCTTAGAAATTTAAGTTTGATAGTGCTTTGTGCTTCATAAATTACTTTAAATGCATCCTTTAGTTGGTGTCTAGCTAAAGAAGAAAGGCTGTCAGGTAAAATATAGTTTGATACCGTTTGAGACTGATTAAATTGACGGCCTTGGTTAGTGAGGCGTTTATGTGCGATAAATTCCCAAGCATCTAATAGGTTCATTGCAATATCTTTATCAATAGCCGATTGTGCAATCAGTTTTTCGATACGCTTACTGGTATTGACTTCATCAATGCCTGCCGACAGCGCATATATTCTAATAATGTCATTAATTAATGCATTACCTTTATGCTTAAGGTCAATGCCCTTTACTTCTCTGCCATCACGTTCAATAACAAAACTACGGAAGAAACCCAATGGTGGCGTTGATTGCAGTGCATTTTGGCTGAGTGCAGCAATAAAAATATCATTATTTTTGGTGTTTTTTAATACAGTTTTCTGCAATTGCTCGAATAAAGTTACCTCGCCACAAATAGGGCGCATATCGAAGAAGATTGACGCGTGTAATAGTGCAGTAGGATCTGGCGTTTTGATCCATTTGGAAAATTGTTGTAACCATTGATTGAGTGTTAATTGCCATGCTGGATTTTGCGCCATGATGTTGCCTGGACAAAATGGAAAACCACATTCATTTAGTGCATTACAAACGTACTCAGATAACTGTTTAAAATACTTGGCTTCTTCTTCATTAGTTTCTTTTTCTAGGATTAGGGCATTATCTTGGTCTGAACCGGCCATTTGATCTTGGCGTCCTTGTGAGCCGAAGGATATCCAACAAAAGTGCATCGGCTCTGGCCCTAATTGCTGCTGTTTTAGTGTAATCAAGCGACGAGTTAAGGCATCGGTGACAGATGTTAAAATACGACCAATTTCAATCGCTTTAGCATCACTGCTGATCAAGTTATATAGTAAATCTGGGATTTTTTGGCTTACTTGAATTAATGATTCTAAGCTAGATTGGCGTTGTATTTGTCCAATTAAAAGTAAAGGTTGAGAGCTTTGGCTCCTAATCAAGTCTGTACTAGTGACGATCGCAATGGGTTTGTTATTGCTCATTACAGGTAAATGGTGAATGTTATTTTCACTCATCTTTAACATTGCTTCAAATATTAATGAATTAGCTTCAATAGTCGTTGGATCTCGAGTCATTGCTGATGCCACTGAGGTGTCACCATCTAACCCTTTAGCTAATACTCGGCTGCGTAAATCACGGTCTGTTAATATGCCACATAGTTGTTGTTGCTCCACCACAATCAATGATGAAAGTCGCTTATCTGACATTAATATAGCTGCCTCATGAATAGTAGCATCAGGGAGAATAGTAGTGAGCTCTTTAGACATAATATTAGTGATACGTGCAGTGTTAATTGCACTGCGATCAAGGGAGCCTTGGTTACGCAGACGCTTGGCAAACGCACGATTAAAAAAACGATCAAATTGATAACAATTACCGCGTAGTTGATCAAACATATTAGCTGGGAGGTGATATACCAAACCATCTTCTAATATATGTACTTGATTAACCACTTTCTCGCCAGAAAGCATGCCGCTGAAACCAAAAAATTGTCCTTCACCGACACGATCAATTAATTCCCCTTGTTGTGTACTTACTTCAAAGGCACCGGTTCTTACAATATAAAGTTGAGGCTCGTTAGTCTCTACATGCACTAACTTTTGTGCTTTGCTGTAATAAACAATCGTTAATGTTGAACAACATTGTTTAATGGTTTGTTCTTGTAAAGTATCAAAGGGCGCTAGCTTGCGCATGAAATCAAAAATGGGCTGTAGTTCACTATTATCCATATTTACCTATCTATCTTATGTCAGCGTGTTTAGGTTTTATTTCCCTTTATTCATTTATATTGATTATTTTATTGGTGTGATTTTTAATAAAAAATGCTGCAAAAAAAAGCGCCGAAGCGCTTTTATATTGAAGTTATGCTAATGGTCTTGTGCTTCACCTGCTCCTTTAGGGAAACGGATGGATTCAACCATATCCACCACTGCTTGTGGGATTGGTGCTGTCATTTTGCAAACAATAATTGCGACTGCAAAGTTAACAACCATACCTAGCATACCTATCCCTTCTGGTGAGATACCAAATAACCAGTTCTCTGAGATATTCCCTGCGGGGTTAATGAATTTAAAGTACACAATGTAAACCGTTGTGAACAATAAGCCTGCTAACATCCCTGCGATAGCACCTTCTTTATTCATTTTTCTAGAGAAAATACCCATAGTAATTGCTGGGAATAAAGAGGAGGCGGCTAGACCAAAGGCGATAGCGACTACCGCAGCAACAAAGCCTGGCGGGTTGATACCAAAGTAACCTGCCATGATAATACCGGCTGCCGATGCTAACCGGGCATACATTAGCTCCTTCTTGTCTGAGATATTGGGCATTAAGTTCTTTTTCAGTAAATCATGGGATACCGAGGTCGAGATAACCAGTAATAAACCTGCTGAGGTTGATAATGCAGCTGCTAAACCACCGGCAGCCATTAATGCAATAACCCAAGCTGGTAAGTTTGCCATTTCTGGTGTCGCTAATACGATAATATCGCGGTCAACATTCATCTCATTTTCTTCAGTATTTGAGTAGAACATTTTGCCGTCATTATTTTTATCATCCCATTTAATTAAGCCTGTTTTTTCCCAGTTTTCAATCCAAATAGGTGCTTCAGCATGTGGTACACCTTGGCTTTCAGGACCATTGATTGATTGGATCATATTTACACGAGAAAAAGAAGCAAGTGCTGGGATAGTGGTGTACATAATTGCAATAAACAATAAGGTCCAACCAGCAGAGCTACGCGCATCTTTTACTTTCGGTACCGTAAAGAAGCGTACAATTACATGTGGTAAACCAGCGGTACCAAACATTAATGCACCAGTGATAAATAGCACATCAATCATATCTTTAGAGCCTTGGGTATATTGTGCAAACCCTAACTCTGTAGATAGTCCATCAAGCTTATCAAGTAAATAAACACCTGAGCTATTACCAGTCGCATCAAGTAATTCAGCACCAAAACCTAATTGAGGAAAAATATGGCCTGTCATCATGATTGATAGGAAAACAGCTGGCACCATGAATGCAAAAATCATCACACAGTATTGTGCTACTTGTGTGTAAGTAATGCCTTTCATTCCGCCTAACACTGCATAGAAGAAAACTACACACATGCCGATATATACACCAGTATCGACATCTACTTCTAGGAAGCGTGAAAATACAACACCTACACCACGCATTTGACCTGCGATATAGGTAAAACTAATAAAGATTGCACAGATCACAGCTACAGTACGTGCTGATTGTGAGTAGTAACGGTCTCCAATGAAATCTGGCACGGTAAACTTACCAAATTTGCGAAGGTAAGGAACCATGAGTAAAGCGAGTAATACATAACCGCCAGTCCAGCCCATTATGTATACACTTCCGTCATAACCAACAAATGAGACAATACCAGCAAGTGATATAAACGAAGCTGCTGACATCCAGTCTGCAGCGGTAGCCATGCCATTTAAAACGGGCGGAACACCGCCACCTGCGACATAGAATTCTTTTGTTGAGCCAGCTCGGGATTTAATTGCAATGCCGATATAAATAGCAAAGGTTACCCCAACCACGATATAGGTTAATGTTTGAACATCCATTCTTGTTACTCCTTGTTATTCGTCAACACCATATTTTTTGTCAAGCGCATTTGATTTTTTTACATAAACAAAAATTAAGAGTAAAAAAACATAGATCGAACCTTGCTGAGCAAACCAAAATCCTAATTTAAATCCCATAAAGCTAAATTCATTTAATATATCAACGAGTAATACACCACAGCCAAATGAGACAAAAGCCCAAACAGCTAATAGCTTAATTACTAATTTGAGATTTTCATTCCAATACCCCTTTGCTTTTTCTTCATTTTCAAAACTCACTATTATTCTCCTTAATGTTATTAGTCAGAAAAGGCTTCAAGAAAAAGGTTAATTTTTGTATTTAAAATAATCATTTTTAAAGCCAAAAAATAAGCATTCACTTTGAAGCACTTAACTGTATTGCTAAAGAAAAAATCTTCTATTTCGTCAAATCGCTGTTAATAGTATGTTAATTTTTTAGTTTATCTATGGAGGGATGAAGAGCTAGATCATGTTTTCTTGAATAAAAAATGAGCAGTGAATCACAATAGCTATCTATTCAATTATTTTTGTGAGCTAAGATTATTTATTAATAAAAAGTATTTAATTGATTTAAAGGCTAAATCACTTTTTTAAAATAGATATGAAAATCGAATAAATAAGAATTTTTATGCTGTTTTTATGATCTTAAATTCTATTTATCAGCTATTTTTATATTTTGTCAATGGCTTATCATTTACAGATAATTTATTACTCATTTACATGGCAGCATGGAACTATTGGTAGTAAATTGTAACTATATAAATAGTGGTAATTTATGACGGTATAAAAAATATAATAATGGAATATTTAAAGTGGGTGTAAAATGATGGAATTTAATAAAATGTTAAGTCAATTATCAGAGCAAGATGGTTCTGATCTTTATTTAGCGACAGGGGCGCCACCTTCAGCTAAGTTTCAAGGGAAATTAATTCCCTTAAGTGATGTTCTTTTTAAGCCTGGTGATGTTAAGGCGATAGCTTACGACATTATGGATCAAGAACAGATTGAAGAATTTGAGCATACTTTAGAAATGAATTTAGCGATTTCTATCGGCGGAATAGGACGATTTAGGGTTAATGTGTTTAAACAGCGGAATGACGTTTCTATCGTTGTGCGTAACATTAAAATTAATATTCCTAAGTTTGCAGATTTAAGGTTACCTGAAATACTAAAGAAAGTAGTAATGGATAAAAATGGTTTAATACTGTTTGTTGGAGCCACGGGCTCAGGTAAATCTACATCACTTGCCGCTTTGATTGATCACCGCAATGAAAACTCATCTGGGCATATCGTTACCATTGAAGATCCCGTTGAGTTTGTCCATCGCCATAAAAAAAGTATTATTAATCAAAGAGAAGTAGGGGTTGATACGCGAAGCTTTCATGCCGCTCTTAAAAATACGTTAAGGCAAGCACCTGACGTTATTTTAATCGGTGAAATACGTGATACAGAAACTATGGAACATGCATTAGCCTTTTCTGAAACAGGTCACTTAGTACTGTCTACTTTGCATGCGAATAACGCTAACCAAGCGATTGATCGTATTATTAACTTTTTTACTGAAGAAAGGCGTGCACAGTTATTAATGGATTTAGGTAATAATTTAAGAGCCTTTGTTTCTCAACGTTTAATACCGACTGTTGATGGTAAGCGTTGTGCTGCAATTGAAGTCATGATGGGAACATTAACTATTCGAGACATGATTAAGCGCGGACAGTTTGAAAGTTTAAAGGAAGTGATGGAAAAGTCTAAAGGCTTAGGTATGCAAACTTTTGACAGCGCTTTATTTGATTTAGTGAAGGAAGGTTTAATTAGTGAGCAAGAAGCAATTAAAAACTCTGACTCTCCTACCAACTTAGCACTTAAGTTTAAACTTGATAAGGGGAACTTTGTTGAGCCTGAAGTGAAACCTAAAAATAAGAGCAGCTTGAGCTTAGAGCCAAAAGAGCTAGGGGATATTAACGATCTAACCTACTCGTAGCGCTTATTTTAATTCAATTATAAAAACATTAAGCGCTTCGGCGCTTTTTTATCTACTGTATTTTCTCTAATTAATAAGACGATAGTTATTAAGAGTATTGGGATAATAGTATTTATTATTAAAATAAAAGGAAATGTAAAGAGGGAGTCATAACTTTGAAAGGCAAACGTTTATACACTGTTGGCGGAGTGGACGGGACTCGAACCCGCGACCCCCGGCGTGACAGGCCGGTATTCTAACCAACTGAACTACCACT
>NZ_JBAHZA010000025.1:0-22193 GCF_036697365.1 Psychromonas arctica | reverse complement strand
AAATGTACTGTCTCGTTCATAATATAGAGAAGTTAAGGAATAGTTTACATTAAGCCAAAGGCTAAGCCCTTAAACCGAAATAATCCAGCCTAAATAACCTCATATACGTCTTTACAACTCAAATTAATCAATCATTTATTGAAAATCCGAATTATTTATTGGAATCTCAACTAAATATGAATTAATGTGTTTTTATTTTAAATAATCAGGCTGAAAATGAGAAATTCTACAGCCTCGTTATGAGTTTAAGGTAACTATGAGTACCGTCGATAATTGGGTTACATTATTAAAATTACGAGAGTCTGAATTCGATGGTCTCGAATATAATACTATCCAAGAGAAGTATATTTTACTTCTAGCTACTCGTGTTAGTGAGCTTTGTCTTGATGCTGTGTTACTTCTAAATCAGAAACGTATCTCTAGCGCTCCTGTTATTCTCAGGACGGCTTTGGAATCATATGCGGACTTACTATCTTGTATTAAAGATCCCTTGCACTATGAAGAGATGACTAAATCACTATATTGGCAACTACATGAAGTGAGCAAAAACTTTGATTTGGAAAAATCTAATTACTACAAATCTATGGGTAAATATTCCTCTGTAAATAAACGTTTTAAAAAGGCTGAACTTTCTGAATTATTCAATGGTTATTACAAAGCTCTTTCTTTACATTGCCACGGTAATTTATCAGCATTAATAGAGTTTCACTCAACAGACAATGTTGCCTATTTAGGTACAATGGCTGACGATGAAAAAATTATTATGTATTTTGAGCAAGCAACTAATTTGTTTGCGCTTTGTTTAAAAGATACTCTTTCTTTTTTGGGTAAGTCTGAACATGCGGTAGAATACGCTCAAAAAATCATAGATCAAATAAATAAAACTCATAACAAGTCGTTAAACGCGGAAGCGTAAACGGCTGTCATCGTTTTTGCAAAAGACAAAGGCGCAAAAACAATACCAACCTACGCTCCGGTTAACGAGGCGTTATGCCTAAAAGGAAGTTATGCAATTAATCTATGAGTTAATCCAAGAAAACCCTAAGTTTTACGCTTGGATCTTTGGGATCATAAATGTTTTGTGGTTGGGCTTCGCATATTTCAATAAACAGCGCCATGAAAGAAGCCTAAAACAACTTGAACAAGATTTAAGATATAGAGCTGATAGAAGGCTTAAAATATTCGATTTAAAAGCATCTGAATATGGTAAATACGTTACAGACTTGGATAGTTTTGGAAAAAAGAATCAGATAGAGATGCCTGAGCGTATGCAGCCTATTTTTGATCAGTATCTCCAAAACTATTTAGCAGCCACTGAAGCTGGTGATAAAGAAAGAGAAAGGCAAGTTGTAGGTTGGCTTAGTTCTCAAGTTTCAGCATTAATGCAGGAAGGCTTGAAGGATGTGCTGAAGTTAAAGTATGAATCAAATCGCTTAAAGTTAATTGCTACAAATGAAATGCTTGAAACATTCGAGCAAATCGAGAACTTAACTCAAGAGTCTATGGATTGCACCAACGAATACATGACTAACTTCACTGACATCATAATAAATCAACAAAATGAAAAAACAGAATTGTTTCAAGCTAAAGCGGCAGAATTAGCTAATCAAATACAGATGCATTCAAAATCGCTGTTAAACCAAATGAGGCGAGAGCTGAGCGAAATTTAGGCATAACAAGCGCATCAAATCTGACGTCACACATTGTTCGCTTTTTTGCTTAAAAGAAAAAGGCGCAAAAAAGCGTCCAACATGTTCCGCAGCTTATGCGGGCGTTGAGGCTGTAGAATTTCTCCGAAAAGAATGTTTTTACGTTCTTTTTTCATAATCTCTAGTTGTACAAAAAACAACCTTTATTGAGCAGTCCCTCTGTGATCTAATAGTTATTATTCGCTCAGAGATAAACATGATGGCACTCTTTTAGAATAAAGAGGCAAACCTGACTTATCTTGCCAAAGTAAATTCATTCCAATTAATTTCGCATAGCAAATTATTCCAGGTACATTTGAATATGCACTTTCCTATATCCTGGGCTATTCCATTATTATTAACAATAGGTTATATCTGCCCAGTTATGCAAACCAGAATAAATGGCTGCTCAGAATTAGTTTATTAATTCAAGGGCTAAGCTCTTAAACAATAATAATCCAACCTAATTAACCTCGTAAACAACATTACAACTCAATTTAATCAATCATTTATTGAAAAGATGAATAATCTATTTGAATATCAAGTAAATATAAAATACTGTGTTTTATTTTAAATAATCAGATTAAGAATATCGTTACTCAGTAAAGGAAATAATGTGGAAATAGTACAAAAAAAAGGTTCAAATAAACATACATTTACATTCAAGGATGAATCATTTAATTTTCACTTTAAAGATAAAAGTGGTTCAGATGACGTAGATTTGAGTTATGCCAGTTTTCCAAGTAAATCATCTGTACGTATTGAGCAAAATGAATGGTTAAGAAATGTTGGTTTTCTATGGTGTTGCTTAGGTGTTTTTCAGCTTGGATATGCAATTTATTTAAGTGCACCGACTTCTGGTAAAGGTTTCTGGCTGGGAATTGGTTTGTTATGTTTACTATATTCATACTTTTCTAAGGTAAAATATTCAGTGTATAAGGCTGAGTATGGAAATGTTTTCGTTATTCAAGATAAAAAACATGATGAAATTATTAATGAGTTAAATAAACGAAAGAAAAAACAGTTATTAGATTGGTATGCTGAAATTAACCTTGAGAACGAACTTGATGATGAAATTGGTAAGTTTAATTGGTTATGTGCTGAAGATGTTATGACAAGAGAAGAGGCTGATACAAAGATTGCTGAAGTGGAATTAGTTCACAAAAGTAAATCTGAAGAGCCTACAGGTATGTTGAACTAAACGCCTACTAGCTGCTGATCAACTGGACGCATAATGGTTGTCATTGTTTTTGCTAAAGAAAAATATTGCAAAACAACGCCGGCCTACACGTCAGTGTTTGAAGTGTTATACATTAGACATATTACAATTTTTTCTAAGCGGTATTAGTCGAAATTTGATTGTTTCTTAACTCACTTTTTTGGTGAGATAAATCATCCCATAAACCCTCAATAAAGCTCAATCGACATAGTCGCATTAAACAATGACAATTAACAATACTTGGCTGCTTGATGCTAGTTGTTTTAAAGTTTGCTGACTATTAATAGTCAGCAAACTGTAGGCCTGATTTGAAATAGATATTTTTAGCGGTTAAAAATCAAATAAGTTTTGGTCGATAATCAGATCTCTAGGTCGGCTATTTTTGATGCGATTATCTAGTGATTTACCTAAGCCAATGACATGATCTTGATAGGTTAATAATACTTCACCTTTATTGTTTTTTGTTTCAATGTCATGAATATCGCGACCTTGATAATAAAGCTTAGCTTGTTCAGCGGTTAATGAGATTTTGTTACTCGACGCTTGTTGACCGTAACAAGTTGCAAACTCATGGCTGGCTCTGAAACCTGATTTACGGCCCTTACCAAATTGTTCTGCGACTTTTATGCCTAATCGAGAAAACCGCAATTCAGTAATTAATGGGATTATATTCTCAGGGAATATCCAAAATTCATCATCACGCTGGTAAAGCACACCGTTAAATTCATTAATACCAAATTGAGTATTAAAATAACTTAATAGGTTTTTTTTCGTCGTTGCTGGTGGAACTTGAAAAGGAAACTTTCCTAAGCGTTTATTAGCTTGCTCGCTCTCTACTAATCCCGTCTTTTGAATGGCTGCAACAAAAAATCCTTCGGTGTCGTATATTTGAGGCCAAATATGTAAAAAACCTTCTTGGGTCAAGGATTGCTCTGCGCCTTCAAATAAGCTTTCAAGTGATAAAAATTTAACTTGTTCAGGGTACGTTTGTTGTAGGAAATGACAGACTTCTTGGTTTTCTTCTAGGCTTAACGTACAGGTGGAGTAAACCATCACACCGCCTGGTTTAAGTGCCTGAAAAGCGCTTTGTATTAGTGATTTCTGGGTGACTGCGATTGACTCAATAGCACCTTGTTCCCAGTTCTTCATGGCATGTTTATCTTTACGTACTGTGCCTTCACCGGAGCAGGGCGCATCTAATAAAATAGCATCGAATGTGTTTGGTAGCCATTGACCAAATACAGCCGCATCAAAGTGAGTTAATGCAATATTTTGAATGCCACATCGTTGCACATTGGCATGTAGCATTTTGATGCGACTTGAGGAGTATTCATTAGCAATGATTAAGCCTTGGTTATTAGTCGCTGAAGCAAGTTGTGTGGTTTTTGAACCTGGTGCGGCAGCTGCATCTAACAAGGTAGACTGATGAGTTGGTTGGTAATGACTCAGCAAAGCAGATACTGGCATCATAGAGCTGGCTTCTTGGATATAAAATAAACCTGCCAAGTGTTCTGCGCTATTACCAAGTGGGACTGATTCGTCTTCTATCTCAATCCAAAAGCCTGCTTCACACCACGGAACAGCTGTTAATGACCAATGGTGCTTGTCTGCGATAAGTTGGAAATCTTCAATACTTATTTTAAGTGTGTTAACTCTAATCGCTCGACGTAAAGGGCGTCGACATGCGGTAAGTAAATCATCGATAGTTAACTGTTCAGGTAAAATTCCGATCATTTTATCGATAAAAGCTTGAGGTATAAAAGTATTGTTATCCATTGGTGTCCTTACAAAACGCGCACGATTAATGCGCGCAAGATAGCACAATCTAATTTTAATTAGGAATGCTAAGTTTCCAATCTAGCCAATCTTTATTTAATCTAGTCTTTAATTTAAAGGTTGAATAGTTACTTGCTGCCGGCTGTAATGGTTTGTTATCGGTCGTGCTCATGCTTATTCCTCCTTTTAATAGCGAGGTTAATGAAGCTGCTTTGAGTGCTGCTCCTGTGATTCCAATATCAAGGTTAAAACCAGAGACTGGCCAAAAAATACTATTTTCTCGGATAAGATGTGCAAATTCAGGGTAGATATTAATCATAATTTCAACACCGGACGCGTTGTTATTTAAGCGTTTATCTGTCACTTCACCGATTTGTATTTGGCGGTGGTAGATTGGGCTAGTAATGTTTGTTGAGCCAGCATTATCAGTATATAAGACTAGCGTTAGACCGATTTTATCTGTATCGAGCAGAGGGGCTTCATCTTCTCCTTCAAATTGATTTTTAACCTTACCTTGTCCTGGCGTAACATTAATGAATACGCCACTGATCAGTGTTGATAGGTTTTTGGCACCGGATAAAGAAATATCACTGCGTACTACCCAAAAGCGACTGCCTTGCTTTGCGACTTTTTCAAAATAGGTATTCATAATGTCTAGAGTCGCGACGACTCTGTTACTTTTGTTTAATGTTAAGCCGCTAATTTCACCAATTTCTAACCCTTTTAATTTTACTTTATTGCCAACTTTTAAGTCAGATGCATCATCGAAAAGTAAAGTGACCTGTTTAGTTGGTTGAGTAGCTTGCTGATAGTCATCATAAAGCCGATATGTGCCATCCTGGTTTTTATTGGTCGTGACTCCTGGTAGTAATTCAATTGCAATACCACCTGTTGCAATAGATAAAAGTGATTGTGCATTCACTGTGATGCCTGATAATCCTGCATCTACTGCAAAACCACTGACATTCCAAAAAATCGTTTGATCATTGATTAAATGTTTAAATTTAGGGTTAATATTAATGGTGGTTTGCATCAAGCTTGTATCATGTAATGTTAAATCACTGACTTCACCAATAGCCAGTTTATGATAATAAACAGGTGAGCCGACCGTAACAGAGGGTAACTCTTTACTTAATAACTTTACTTGTAATGGAGTCGTGAAGGCATCTTTCCCTAATTTAGCCATCTCTTTAGATGCATACAAATAGAAGTTATGGTTTTGTTTGATGGCGTTGGTTGTTTGTTTATTAACTGGCTTTTCATTATACAAAGCGATACCACCTTGAATAATATTTTGTATCGGTTTGCTATTGACTTCTACCCCTTGTAAAGAGGCTTTCACATTGACTCCACTTAATAAATGAAACTTACTTTGTGAATTAATAAGGTAAGTAAATGGTTGATTAATTTGTACTACGGCTTGTATATGATTGCTATCGTTGGTTAGAGATAAAGCCCTAATCTGACCAATGGTTAACCCTTTGTAGGTCACTGGGGCATTTTCACTTAACCCGTCTGCATTGTCTGCGATGACAGTAAGGCTTAAGTTATCTTGTGATTGAGGTTGGTGAGATTTCACCATAAATTGTGTTTTTTGTGCTTCATCAAGATAATTTTCACCATGTGAGAAACTGATGTAATCACCGGTAATCAAATTACTTAAGTTCTCTATTTTAGAAAAAGACAACGATGCTTGCTCAACCCAAAACTCAGCACTTTCCGTGACTAATTCACTGAATGCTGGGTTGATGGTTGCCTCTGCAACAAACAGCTGACTCTCGGTGTCGTAACGAATATTATCCACACGCCCAATCCCGTGACCTTTGAATAGGATGCCAGCTCTTTTTGGTAAATTATTAGTATTATTAAGCTGTAATGTAATACTAAGCCCTTGTTTACTATCCGCTATATTATCAAATAATTGATATACCTGATTTTTTTCAGCAGGTTCAGAGTCATCAGGACTGTTGAAAGTAATACCGCCTGCAATCAGTGTGGTTAAGCTATCTAGTTTAAATTCAACACCCGAGCGCGATAAGTTGGCATTCAATCCGCTGATGTTCCAAAATTTACTTTTTTGCTTGACTAAACTGCTATATTTTTTCTCTATAAATGCTTGGATAGTGACGCGTTTTCCTGACTTATCTAATCTAACACGTGCCACTTCTCCGACTTGGATTTTTTTGAAAAAGATAGGTGTGCCGATAGTGATAGAGTCAGCACTATTACTTGTTAAATTTAGTAATAATGCATTGTCGGGAATGGTAATTGGTTGTTCCGCAGCGGCCATAAATTCCGTTGCATCATCACCTTCACCGGGTAATATATTAATATAGCTGCCTGAAAATAAGGTATCTAAACCTGTAATAGAAGTTAAAGAGGCTTTAGGCGAAACTAACCATAATTTACTTTTCTCTTTTAACAGAAAGGTTGCATGTGATTCAATCTCAGCGATGACATTAACACCATCAACTTCATCTAATTCTACTTTTTTGACGGTACCAACAATCACTCCTTTGTAACGAACCTTGGTTTTATCAACAATGATCCCGCCTGCATTAGTAAAGTGAATACTGATTTGAACATTTCGATGGGTAATATTTTCAATTAAGATCCAAATGGCCAGTATCGCGGCGATAAAAGGTAAAAACCAAATTGGTGAGATGGATCTAGAGCGAGTCATCACTGGTTGTGAATTCGAGTCAGTGTTGGTATTTAAATTAGTTGGCATCGAGATTAGCGTCCCATATTAAGCGAGTATCGAAACTTTGTGCTGCGAATAAGGTAGTAATTACCACCACAGTAAATGAGGTTGCGGCAATTCCTGGATATACAGATAAAAGGTTACCTTTATCAAATACAGCCATCATGATTGAAATAACAAATAAATCGAGTATCGACCAGCGTCCTATCCAATCGACAAGGGTATAGGCAATAAGTTGCCTTTTAGGATTCATCTTCCATTTGAAATGAGCGGCTAAAGAGATCACCGCTAAAGCAATAATTTTTAAAACGGGCACTAACATTGAAGCGACGAATACAATAAGTGCAATACCTGACATACCTGTAGAAAGTAAAGTCATGATGCCAGATAAAATGGTGTCTGGGTAAGCTTCATTGTTCTTAATTAAAAAAGTTATCGGGTAAATATTGGCCGGAAAGATAAAAATAAATGCAATACACAATAACGCCCAAGTTTTTTGAATACTGTGTTTTGTTCTTACTGAAACAGGGCTACCGCAATGTGGGCAATGTGTTGGGTGTAAACTAATGGTAGAGGCTCGCTCACACACTTTACATAGTTGCGTATTTTGTTGCATCGCACTCAAGCCACTTTTTAAGGGTTTATTCATTAGTTAAGAAGTCCCAAAAATAAGCATTACTATATTCACATATCATGCTCATATTAATAATTAACAAAGCGACTAAAAACAATAGACCATTGTCATAATAAATGTCTGCGTAACTATTCAACTTAAACAGAGCAACCATAAAACTCACTATGTAGACTTCCAACATGGACCAATGAATTAATAGACTGGTTAGCTTAAGCGATGGATTTAATAGCCGAGGACGCCGGTTTAATACAACACATGCACTGTTAAAGCACATACAAACGGTAAGTAATACCGGAGCTACCACTGCACAAAAGATCACCACTAAAGCAACAATAGGTGCAAAATCTACTAGTAGTAATGCGCCTTGTAATAAATTAGTTTGTTCTGTTACACCAAGTAAATGAACCGAGACCAAAGAGAAAGAAAAAGCTGGGATAGCAAGTAGTAGCGCTGTGATCGCTAAAGCTAATATTTTCTTTGCATTAGCGGTTTTAGCCTTATATAAGATATGTTGGCAACGTGAACATTTGGCAACATAGCCCTTTGTTAAAGCAGGCCGTTCTGAAACTAAGTCACAGTGCCTACAAATAATTGTATTCATACTTACTTATTAGTAATTTGAGATAGAGAATAAGATAGCAAACTAAATATAATATGACAAAATTTGCATTATTAAAGTGCAAGTAGTACTGTATGTATACCCATGTTATTTTGTTGTGTCGATATTTACTACAGAATTAAAGTAAGTATGGGCAAAAACCATCTTTAATTGTTATAAAAAAGAGGCCACCGTGGCAGTCATCATTAAATACATTGTAGAAAGAAAGGGTGTTGAAAAAATGACCTTTACCAGTAAGAAAGAAGCCGATGCATACGATAAGATGCTAGATAGCGCTGATCAAATTGCATTATTTCTAAGTGATAGTCCAGTATCATTGGATGATCAGCAACTGGAAGAGTTAGGTCTATACATAGCAAGTAATAAAGATGTATTACAAAACCTATTTAAAGGCCAGTCATATAGCCTTGAATCAATAGAAAAAGAACAAGAATAATTCGCTAAAATTATTCATGCAATAGCTGGGTAGTAGCAACTTAGCAACTATGAAGTTTGCTTGTTATACGACCTTACTTGCAAACCCCAATTTTGTTTTTATTTTTTCATAACACTTTTTGACTATGACATTTAAAGTAGCAGGTATGCCAGCTTCTCTAATAGAGTAATAAATCCAATCTTGGGGCTTAGGTTTTGAAAATGCGTAATATAAAATTTGTTTTGCTAATCTTTTTTTATATTTATGTTCTCCTAACCAATGACGATGCTTCTTAATCGCCGTTAACCTAGAATCATAGTTTTCAACACTGAGTTTAGTTAAGTTACTTATAATTCCACTATGATTGCCTTGTCTATAATAAAATAAAGGTTGCTGTAAATAGTGAATTTTACCGACTTGGTTAAGTCGTATGTAAATATCCCAATCTACCCCACACTTTAGCGTTTCGTCAAAGAGTAAAGGCAGTATTGCTGCTCTAGAAACAATCAGCCCGGATGTACCACAATATTGGTTGCCTAATCGGAGGTGTTTATCTTCTACAAACTCGCCGACATCAGGTTGATGTACTTTTCCTGTTTCTAGATGCTCTAGTGAAGATAAACATGCGATGCACTGATACTTCTCAATGGCTTCTATTTGTAATTGTATTTTATTGTCAAACCAAATGTCATCGTCATCTAAGTAAGCTATCCATTCACCTTTGGCCAATTTAGTACCTTGGTTCCTAGAGTAACCGTTGCCCATATTTTTAGTCGATTGATGATAATGAATCCGCTTGTCATCAAAAGCTGAAATAATAGGTAATAGATCTGTGGTTGAACAATCATCAACAATAATAATTTCTGTAATAGGGTAGGTTTGGTTTAATACGCTTTTTATCGCACTTTCTAAATAGTCAGGACGATTATAGGCAGGAATAACGGCAGAAATAGAAACATTCATCATGTGCATGACCTTTAATAAAGATTATTAAGACATTAAACGATTGTTAGTAAGTACCAACCTAAACAATATCAAAATATAAGATAACAGCGAAGACTTAATTTATTTACTGTTTCTAAGGTGAAACTTTTAAGATTAGGTTAATTCAGGCTTTTAATATGCTTATTATTTGTCTAGAATGCCTGTTCGTTTTAAATTACTAAAATACATATGCTTTTTGGTTGGAAGCATCACTGTGAGGAAAATAGCATGCCAATTATTACTCTTCCCGATGGAAATCAACGTCAATTCGACAACACTACTTCTATAATGGAAATCGCTGCAGATATCGGCCCAGGCTTAGCAAAAGCTTGTATCGCTGGTCGCGTTAACGGTCAACTTGTTGATGCTTGTGATCCGATTGAAACCGATGCGGAAGTAGCTATCATCACCAGTAAAGATGATGAAGGTTTAGAAATATTACGTCATTCATGTGCACATTTATTAGGCCATGCAATTAAACAATTGTACCCTGAAGCAAAAATGGCAATTGGTCCTACCATTGATAACGGTTTCTACTACGATGTTGATCTAGACGTAACCATTAATGATGAAGAGTTAGCAAAAATTGAAAAACGCATGCAACAGTTAGTTAAAACTAATTATAAAGTTGTGAAGAAGAAAGTAAGCGTTGATGAAGCTATTGCCGTATTTAAAGAGCGTAATGAGCCATATAAATTAGAGATTCTTGAAGGTATTGATAAAGGTGATCGTCCTGGTTTATACCATCACGAAGAATATGTAGATATGTGTCGTGGCCCACACGTTCCAATGATGAAATTTAGTCAATGGTTCAAGTTGATGAAAGTTTCTGGCGCGTACTGGCGTGCAGATGCAGATAATAAAATGCTACAACGTATCTACGGTACAGCATGGGCAGATAAAAAGCAGTTAAATGCTTACTTAAAACGTCTTGAAGAAGCTGCAAAGCGTGACCACCGTAAAATTGGTAAGCAGTTAGATCTATACCATATGCAAGAAGAAGCACCGGGTATGGTGTTCTGGCATCCAAACGGTTGGACTATTTTCCGCGAACTAGAAAGCTATATTCGCGAGCAAACTGTTGCCTTTGGTTACCAAGAAGTAAAAGCACCACAAATTTTAGACCGTTCATTATGGGAAAAATCGGGGCACTGGGATAAATACAAAGACGGCATGTTCTGTACTTGTAGTGAAAACCGTGACTACGCAATTAAGCCAATGAACTGTCCTGGCCACGTTCAAATCTTTAACCAAGGTTTAAAATCATACCGTGACCTTCCGTTACGTTTATCTGAGTTTGGCTCATGTCATCGTAATGAGCCATCGGGTTCTTTACACGGGTTAATGCGTGTTCGTGGATTTACACAGGATGATGCTCATATCTTCTGTACAGAAGAACAAATTCTTGAAGAAGTATCTGCATGTATCAACATGGTATTTGAATGTTACAAAACATTCGGATTTGAAGATATTGTAGTTAAATTGTCTACTCGTCCAGAAAAACGTGTTGGTGATGATGCAACATGGGATAAATCTGAAGCTGCTTTGGCACATGCATTAGACGAAAATGGTGTTAAATTCGAGTATTTACCAGGTGAAGGTGCTTTTTATGGTCCAAAAATCGAATTTACTTTATATGATTGTTTAGGTCGTGCGTGGCAGTGTGGTACAATACAATTAGACTTTTCTATGCCAGGTCGTTTAGACGCTACTTATGTTGGCGAAGATAACGAACGTCATACACCAGTTATGATTCACCGTGCTATTTTAGGTTCTTTGGAACGTTTTATCGGTATTTTAACTGAAGAATATGCGGGTATTTACCCAACTTGGTTATCACCTCAACAGGTGGTTGTAATGAATATTACTGATAAACAGTCAGGTTTTGTTACAGAAGTTGTCAATAAAATGAAAAAAATGGGTATTAGAGCCATTTCGGACTTGAGAAATGAGAAGATAGGCTTTAAAATCCGCGAGCATACATTAAAGCGTGTTCCATACTTACTCGTTATCGGCGACCAAGAGGTTGAAGCAAACGAAGTTGCAGTAAGAACGCGTAAGGGTGATGACCTTGGTAAAATGCAGGTTGATAATTTCATTGACCATGTGAAGCAAGAGATCATTTCCCGCTCATAACATTAATTACTTGGAGGAATTTGTTATAAAAGGTGCAAAAAAAGCCCCGCAAACGGGCAACAAACATCGTTTAAACGATGAAATAACTGGTACTGAAGTACGTCTTTCTGACGCAGAAGGCAAACCTGTTGGTATTGTTTCTTTAGAAGAAGCTAAAGATATGGCATTTGAAGCAGATCTGGATTTAGTTGAAATCAGTCCAAACGCTGAGCCGCCAGTTTGTCGCATCATGAACTATGGCAAATTTCTCTTTGAAAAGAGTAAATCCGTTAAAGAACAACGGAAGAATCAGAAACAGGTTCAGTTGAAGGAAATAAAATTCCGTCCTGGGACTGATGATGGCGACTATCAGGTAAAACTACGCAGCCTGGTTCGCTTTCTAGAAGAGGGTAACAAAGCCAAAGTAACGCTACGTTTTCGTGGTCGTGAAATGGCGCATCAATCACTTGGGATGGAATTATTAAATCGCGTTAAAAACGATTTAGTAGAAATCTCGACTGTCGAATCTTTCCCTAAGTTGGAAGGTCGTCAAATGGTGATGGTACTTGGCCCTAAACGTGCTAGCTAAGGCATAAAGAAGTATTGAAATGCGAATATGAGAATATTCGCATTATTTACTCGCCTTACTGGTTTAATTTAAATATTTTAACAATGCGGAGTTCGCAATGCCTAAAATGAAATCTAACAAAGGTGCTGCAAAGCGCTTTAAAAAGACTGCTTCTGGTGGTTTTAAACGTAAGCAATCTCACTTACGTCATATCCTTACTAAGAAATCTACTAAACGTAAACGCCACCTACGTGCTCAAAGCATGGTAGCAAAAGTAGACGTACCTAGTATTAACAGAATGTTACCATTCGCTTAAGTAAGGAATATATAAAATGCCAAGAGTAAAACGCGGTGTACAAGCTCGTGCACGCCATAAAAAAGTCTTAAAACAAGCTAAAGGTTATTACGGAGCTCGCTCACGTGTTTATCGCGTAGCAGTTCAAGCAGTAACTAAAGCTGGTCAATACGCTTACCGTGACCGTCGTCAACGTAAACGTCAGTTCCGTCAACTATGGATTGCACGTATTAACGCTGCATCTCGTTTAAGCGGATTATCTTACAGCCGTTTCATCAATGGTCTTAAAAAGGCTTCTGTTGAAATCGATCGTAAGATCTTAGCTGATATTGCTGTATTTGATAAAGCAACATTTGCACATTTAGTAGAAGTTGCTAAAAAAGCGCTAGCTTAATCATTATTGATTAACAGTATTGAAGAGGAGACATTTATGTCTCCTTTTTTTTGCTTAAAATTTACCTTTCGAACTCCTCAAAAGCGATTTTTCACAAAATCCAAACTATCTCCTTGCTAAATAGCAATAATATGACAGGTGTAATATAACTGTCACAAAAGAGAAATATAATCTCCGCCATCAATTATGTTGGAGATAGTAAATGGAACGTGATTTAGCGGCCACGCTACAAGCGAATAAAAAGCGAGTGGTTAAGGATAAATTAGTAAAATATGGAGTAACAACAGGCGGATCCTTAGTATTGGTCACTTTGTTGTTAATTTTCGGTTACCTTTTATACGTAGTTTTACCTATTTTTGCACCAGTTAGTATTGAAGAAACTCAATCCTTTCAACGTAAAGATGCAACACTTATTTATGCTCAAGGCATAGATGAGCAAAACGAAGTCGCTTATCAAATGGATGAGCAGGGTTTATTGCGTTTTTATTCCTTAAGAGACGATGACTTAGGTCAGTCTTTACTCCAATATCAAGCCTTTGAAGATACCATCGAGATAACTAAGACAATGCCTGCAAGTGGCATTTTTGCGTTAACTAATATGCAAGGAGAAGTAAAGGTCGTTAAACCTAGTTTTGCAACAACCTATCCAAATGATAAAAGGTTAATTACACCTGAATTGGACTTTCCATTGGGTGAAGACGTTTTCGTTGTATCAGAAAACCAACAACCTTTACATCATCTAGCATTTGAAATGAATGAAGAGAATGCCGGGATAGCTGCCGTAAATGCCGATGGTGAGGGTGTTTACATGTTGGTATCAGGTGAAGAAAACTTTATGACCGGTGACGTTGAATGGTCACAAGAGTTATTTACATTACCGGGCTTCCCAAACAAGGTTGACCAGCTATTACTAACGCCAAACTTGCGTAAATTATTTGTACGCAGCAGTAATGATTTAATGGTCTACGACATTGCTGATACAGATGATATTCATATTGATTCAGCCTTTAAAATCAATGCTAAAGGCAGTAACGTTAATAACGTTCAATTATTAACGGGTGCAAGTTCATTACTTGTTGCTAATGAAAATGGCGTGATTAGTCAATGGTTTGAAGTGCTTAGTGATAATAAACGTGAGTTTACTTTTATTCGTGATTTCAAAGCGCCTAATGAAGTGACTAATATCGTGCCTGAGTTTTACCGTAAAGGATTCTTAACAACTACTGAAGCAGGTGAGTTATCGATTTTACACACCACAGGTGAAACGGAATTATTAACTGAATCTATTTCTAAAGCGGGTGCGTTGAATGTCGCTATTTCTCCACGTGCTAATGCTATTTTGGTTTCTGATGCAGATGTTATCAAGCTCTACACTGTTGACAATGAACACCCTGAAATTACATGGTCAGCGTTATGGCAAAAAGTGTGGTATGAAGGTTACCCTGAGCCACAGTTTATTTGGCAATCAACTTCTGCAAGTGATGACTTTGAAGCAAAAATGAGTTTAGTGCCTATTTCATTCGGTACTATTAAAGCTGCTTTTTATGCGATGCTATTTGCTGTGCCAATTGCAATTTCAGCTGCCATTTATACCGCTTACTTTATGTCTCCAAGTATTCGCTCTTATATCAAACCAACCGTTGAAATAATGGAAGCACTACCAACCGTTATTCTTGGTTTCTTAGCCGGACTTTGGTTAGCTCCAATTGTTGAGAGTCAATTGCCAGGTATTATTCTTCTATTAATTACTTTACCGGCAAGCATTTTAGTTGCTGCGATGATTTGGACTAATTTACCTAAATCAATGAGTGATAAGGTCAGTGAAGGTGTATTACCACTGGTGTTACTTCCTATCTTAGTTGCTACTGGCTACTTCTCAATGGCCTTTAGTGAAACATTAGAACTATGGTTATTTAACGGTGATACACGTGTTTTCCTAACTAATGACCTAGGTATTAATTTTGACCAACGTAATTCATTAATCGTAGGTATTGCGATGGGTTTTGCGGTTATTCCAACTATTTTCTCAATCGCTGAAGACGCTATTTTCAGTGTGCCTAAAAGTTTAACTATGGGCTCATTAGCGCTAGGTGCAACGCGCTGGCAGACATTGGCTAAAGTGGTTATTTTAACTGCCAGCCCAGGTATTTTCTCTGCTGTTATGATGGGAATGGGACGTGCCGTTGGTGAAACAATGATTGTATTAATGGCAACAGGTAACACACCTATTATGGATTGGAATATATTCGAAGGTATGCGTACGTTATCGGCTAACATCGCGGTAGAAATGCCAGAGTCAGAAGTAGGTAGTTCACATTATCGCGTATTATTCCTCGCTGCATTTGTGCTGTTTATCTTCACCTTCTTCTTTAACACGGTCGCTGAGTTTGTTCGTCAGCGTTTGCGTGAAAAATATTCAAGCCTATAAATGGGAGTTAGTTATTATGGGTAAATGGTTTAAATCAGGCACACCGTGGATTTGGATGACAGGTGGTGCTGTAAGTTTGAGTTTAATCGCAGTAATTGGGTTATTTTTATTAATTGGTTGGAGGGGGTTAAGCTTCTTCTGGCCTGCAACAGTATATGAGTTTTCAATACAAAATCAGCAAGCTGAAAAGTCAGTATTAATCGGTGAAATTTACGATACTGAACATGTATTAAAGCAACAGTTAATTGATGGTGGTGTTACTGGTTTAGAAGACGAAGCGGATTCATTAGATCGTTTCCTAATCAAAATTGGTAACCGTGAATATGTTGATTTAGATTTCCAATGGATTCTAGATACTTATATTACAGATAAGAAAGTTGCTCATGATATTGTGGTTTTCGAACGTACTAAAAATGGTAATTTCTATGGTTATCTTGAAGCGATAAAAGAAGGTGAAACAACGCTTCCAATTGAACAAGCAAACTTAGTTGATGAATTACACAAGCGTCTTGATCGTGCATTGGAATTCCGTGATAAAGAGCATGATTTATTAACTGGTGATATTGGCCGTATTAATAATGACTTAGCTAATATTCGCCTAGCGCAACGTAAACTTGAGTTAGACGGTGAATTAACTGAGGCTAAAATTGCTGAATTTAAAGCGCAAAGTGATGCTTTACGTGCTGAGTATTTAGGTTTAGAAAATGAGTTATTCGGTTATCGTGACCAAGCTAAGCGTGACACTGTTATCGTAAAAGATATGACAGGACGTTCAGTGAGCATGCCTTTATCTTATGTACTAGATTTTTATCAACCAAACGACATGAGTTTCGTGGAAAAGGTCGGTCACTGGCTACACCAGGTTTACAAATTTGTTAGTGATGATCCACGTGAAGCAAATACAGAAGGTGGTGTATTTCCTGCGATCTTCGGTACTGTATTCATGGTGATGTTAATGGCTGTGATTGTGACGCCATTTGGTGTAGTAGCTGCAATCTACTTACATGAGTATGCAGGTAAAAACAGTATCACTAAATTCATTCGTATCGCGGTAATTAACTTATCGGGTGTACCATCAATCGTATATGGTGTGTTTGGATTAGGTTTCTTTGTTTACATTCTGGGTGGCAGCATCGATCAGTTACTTTACCCTGAAGCATTACCGTCTCCAACATTTGGTTCGCCTGGCGTATTATGGTCGGCATTAACTTTGGCTATTCTTACTTTACCTGTTGTTATTGTATCAACAGAAGAAGGGTTAAGCCGTATCCCAAGTACATTACGTGAAGGTTCGTTAGCACTAGGTGCGACAAAATCAGAAACGTTATGGAGAATTGTTATTCCAATGGCAAGTCCTGCGATTATGACGGGTCTTATTTTAGCGGTAGCACGTGCTGCTGGTGAAGTTGCACCATTGATGTTGGTGGGTGTGGTTAAAATTGCACCGACATTGCCGGTTGATGGCAACTTCCCATACTTGCATTTAGAAAGAAAATTCATGCACCTTGGTTTCCATATCTATGATGTTGGTTTCCAAAGCCCGAATGTAGAGGCTGCACGTCCGTTAGTTTATGCAACGTCATTCTTATTAGTGACTGTGATCATCGGATTAAACTTAGCGGCTATCGCAATTCGTAACAATTTACGTGAAAAATACAGAGCATTAGAGCATTAATAGATAGCGGCATCGTTTAAAGAACAATGAACATAAACTATTAACGTATTAGACATTACAAAATCACGCACCATAGTGTGCGTGAATAGAGAGTAGGAATGACAATGATTGATTTATCAAATTTAAACGCGAAAACAGATGATTTAAATACGCTAACGCCTGAAAATACAGCGTTAGAAATTAAAAACTTAGACTTGTTTTACGGTGATAAACAAGCGCTTCATAATGTATCTATGAAAATACCGAAAGGTAAAGTAACTGCCTTTATTGGTCCATCAGGTTGTGGTAAATCAACGTTATTGCGTTGTATCAACCGTATGAATGATTTAGTAGAAATCTGTCGTGTAGATGGCAATATCGAACTTCAAGGAATTAACATCTACGATAAATCAGTTGATGTAGCGTCACTACGTCGCCGTATCGGTATGGTGTTCCAACGTCCGAATCCTTTTCCAAAATCCATCTATGAAAATGTAGTATATGGTTTACGTTTACAAGGTATTAATGACCGCCGTACATTAGATGAAGCATGTGAAACCTCGTTGCGCGGCGCAGCATTATGGAATGAAGTGAAAGATCGTCTTCATGATAATGCATTTGGCTTATCAGGCGGTCAGCAACAACGTCTTGTGATTGCACGTGCCATTGCTATTGGCCCTGAAGTATTATTACTGGATGAACCAACTTCAGCATTGGATCCAATTTCAACACTAACCGTTGAAGAGTTGATTACTGAATTGAAGAAAAAATTCACCGTAGTGATTGTTACGCATAACATGCAACAAGCTGCACGTGTGTCAGACCAAACTGCATTTATGTATATGGGTAAACTGATTGAATATTCTGATACGAATACTTTATTTACTTCACCAAAACAAAAGCAAACAGAAGATTACATTACCGGACGTTACGGTTAAATAAGGAGCTAAAATGGAAAACTTAAATTTAAACCGTCATATTTCAGGTCAGTTTAATACTGAACTTGAAAGTGTGCGTAACCAAGTTATGCAAATGGGTGGTCTAATCGAGCAGCAATTAATTGATGCATTAACGGCAATGGCTGATAACGATTTAGAATTAGCGCGTGAAGTGATCGTAAAAGATAACGAAGTAAATCAATTTGAAACACGTGTTGACCAAGAATGTTCTCGTATTATTGCTAAACGTCAACCTGCTGCATCTGATTTACGTTTAATCTTAACGATTATGAAAACAGTAACAGAGTTAGAGCGTGTTGGTGATAGTGTGGTTGCTATTGCAAAGATGGCCATTGAAAACCATGGTAAGAAAGTACCGTCATTGATTGGGCTAGAAAACATGGGGCAGATTGTTATCAAAATGCTACATAACTCATTGGATTCATTTACACGTTTAGATCTTAATACTGCGATTGCAGTACATAATGAAGATAAAAAAGTAAATCGTCAGTATGAAAGCATCCTACGTGAATTAATGACGTTCATGATGGAAGATCCGCGTTCTGTTCCATTTGTACTTAATGTACTCGCGTCAGCGCGTGCCATTGAGCGTATTGGAGATAGATGTCAAAATATCTGTGAGCAAGTGGTTTATCTAGTCAAAGGTATTGATGTTCGCCATGCAACAGAAGAAGAGATTAATTCTCTGATTGAATAAAAACCTATTATAAACACATTAAAAGCGCAGATAATTTGATTATCTGCGCTTTTTTCATTTTAACGACAAACCTTTGCAGCCTATGCAGCATCAGGTATACTGCGCCTTTTATTTACTGGAACCGTTAAATGAAAGTTTCTGATTTTTCTTTTCATCTCCCTGAAGAATTGATTGCGCGTTACCCAATGCCAGAGCGTACTAATAGCCGTCTACTTTCATTAGAGGCTAATAGCGGCCAATTACAGCATTTAAACTTCACTGATATTATTGATTTAGTGAATGAAAAAGACCTGTTGATCTTCAATGATACACGTGTGATTCCAGCTCGTTTATTTGGTACTAAAGAAACAGGTGGCAAAATAGAAGTACTCGTCGAACGTGTACTCGATGAAACGACTTTCCTAGCACATGTACGCAGTTCAAAATCTCCAAAACCTGGTTGTAAACTATTGCTTGAGAATGATGTCAAAGCAGAAATGGTGCAACGTCAAGGTCCTTTGTTTGAAATCAAAGTAAGCAGTGATGAAACTGTGTTACAAATACTAGAGCGTATCGGTCATATGCCGTTACCTCCTTATATTGATAGACCCGATGAAGATGCAGATAAAGAGCGTTACCAGACTGTCTATAATAAAAATCCAGGTGCTGTAGCTGCGCCAACAGCGGGATTGCATTTTGATCAAGCGATTTTAGATAAAATAGCAGCGAAAGGCGCTGACTCAGCTTTCGTTACTTTGCATGTTGGTGCTGGTACATTTCAACCTGTAAAAGTAGATAATATACTCGATCATCAAATGCACAGTGAATATGCAGAAGTATCGCAACAAGTAGTTGATAAAATTATTGCTACAAAAGCTGCGGGTGGACGAGTTATTGCTGTTGGTACTACTTCTGTGCGTTCAATTGAGAGTGCTGCGAGTGCCACCTTAGCAAAAGGGCTGCCATTAGCGCCGTTCTTTTCTGAAACCAGTATTTTTATTTATCCTGGTTACGAATTTCAATTAGTTGATGCAATGGTGACTAACTTCCATTTATCAGAATCAACTTTACTGATGTTGGTTAGTGCATTTTCTGGAAAAGAAAATATTGACCATGCATACCAAACAGCAATACAAGAAAAATACCGTTTCTTTAGTTATGGCGATGCCATGTTCTTAACTAAAAAAACAGCATCATAAAATAAAACGCTCACTTCTGGCTCGTTATATCGATGAGTCGGAATTAGCGCTTGTTCAATAAAAATCAGACTGTTTCTCTGATAAGGAAAACCATGAAATACGAATTAATTACAACTGATGGCCGTGCACGTCGTGGCCGTTTAACCTTTGACCGTGGCACTGTTGAAACGCCTGCATTTATGCCAGTTGGAACTTACGGTACGGTAAAAGGGATGACACCTGAAGAAGTAGATGCAACAGGTGCTGAAATTCTACTAGGCAACACTTTCCATCTTTGGTTACGCCCAGGCCAAGAAGTGATCCGTCAACACGGTGATCTGCATGATTTCATGAACTGGAAAGGTCCAATCTTAACTGACTCAGGTGGTTTCCAAGTATTCAGCCTAGGTAAAATGCGTAAAATTAAAGAAGAGGGCGTTTACTTTAGAAGCCCTGTAAATGGCGATCAAGTCTTCTTATCGCCAGAAGTGTCAATGGATATTCAATATGACCTTGGCTCTGATATTGTAATGATTTTTGATGAATGCACTGCTTACCCTGCTACTGAGCAAGAAGCTGATGTATCAATGAAGTTATCATTACGTTGGGCAGAACGTAGTCGTAAACGTTTTGACGAACAGAAAAAT
Organism: Psychromonas arctica; assembly: GCF_036697365.1. Classification (GTDB taxonomy): domain Bacteria; phylum Pseudomonadota; class Gammaproteobacteria; order Enterobacterales; family Psychromonadaceae; genus Psychromonas; species Psychromonas arctica_A. Next base: position 1,240 of record NZ_JBAHZA010000025.1, on the reverse strand, counting down.
CCGAACGCACTGTTTGGTATTATTCAAGGTGGTTGTTACGAACACTTACGTGATGTTTCTTTAGATGGTCTTGCGAAAATTGGGTTTGATGGTTACGCCATTGGTGGTCTAGCTGTTGGCGAGCCAAAAGAAGATATGCACCGTATTTTAGAGTACATTGCTCCTAAAATCCCTGAAGATAAACCTCGTTACTTAATGGGTGTTGGTAAACCTGAAGATCTTGTTGAAGGTGTTCGCCGTGGTGTGGATATGTTCGATTGCGTAATGCCAACACGTAATGCACGTAATGGCCATCTATTTACTACTGATGGTGTGGTTAAAATTCGAAATGCTAAGCATCGCGAAGATCTAAGCCCATTAGATGCAGAGTGTGATTGTTACACTTGTAAAAACTATTCTCGTGCTTATTTATATCATCTTGACAAGTGTGGAGAGATCCTTGGTGCTCGCTTAAACACGATCCATAACTTACGTTATTACCAACGTTTGATGAAAGGTTTGCGTGATGCCATTTCAGAAGGTACATTAGACGAGTTTGTTGATATATTTTATAAGCGAATTGGAAAAGAAAAACCAGTTCTAAATAATTGATAACACAATACTATTACCAAACCATTAGATAGTTTAATTTTTATACAATAAAGGATATAACATGAGTTTATTTATCTCTCAAGCACATGCAGCAGCTGAAGGCGCACCAGCAGATGGCGGCGGCATGCAAATGATTTTTATGTTGGTTGTTTTTGCAGCAATTTTCTACTTTATGATCTACCGCCCACAAGCGCGTCGTACTAAAGAGCATAAGAACCTGATGGAAAGCATCAGCAAAAATGATGAAATATTAACAACGGGTGGTTTAATCGGCCGTGTTGCTAAAATCAGTGCTGAAAGTGAATACGTTCAAATAGAGTTAAATGAAAATAACACTATCGTAATCAAAAGAGATTTTATTACAGCTGTATTACCAAAAGGTACGCTGAAATCAATCTAAATAAAAAAGGCAGGTTATCCTGCCTTTTTGACGACTAACATCGTAATAAAGTATTTCTCTATGCTGTGATGTTAGTTTTTTACCTTTAGCGTCAATTAAAGGACATTATCGTGTTAAACAAATACCCTCTTTGGAAGTATTTACTACTCGGGTTCATCGTTTTATTTACCCTAGTTTATGCTGCTCCAAATCTTTATGGTGAAGATCCTGCTGTACAAGTCTCAGCGACTCGTGGTGCTAAAGTTGAGT
>NZ_JBAHZA010000024.1:0-31795 GCF_036697365.1 Psychromonas arctica | reverse complement strand
GCGATACGGGCCACTATGCACTCCTTAAAGTTAACGATTCATTTGTGAAAAGCCCGGTAGGATACTCGACAAATGATGATTATAAAAAATCACCTAATAGTTTATAAAACTAATAGTTTATAAAACTAATAGTTTATAAAACTAATAGTTTATAAAACTAATAGGTTAAAATATCCAAATCTTATTAGCCTTGGCGTTGCTTATGCTTTGGCTCTACGCAGATAACTCGCACCACACCGTGGCGTTTGATAACTTTGCAGTTACGACAGATTTTTTTTACGGATGCACGAACTTTCATTTTACAACTCCGAAATATTAATTAATAAAACGACTATTTATTATTAATAAAATTTTATAAGCGCTTAAATCATAAGATAAAAGAACCTATAGAAATTCGTGTAAAACCGATAAATATTCGTTAGCCGCGTAATATAGCAAATAATGAGTATTTATTCGAGTTATTAATTAGTGTAACAATCGCTAGTAAAACAAATTACACCGTTTACTATATAGAAGAATTATTCCTATCTAGACATTATTAAATTCGGAATAATAAAGTTTAAAAAGAGGGCTAGTTATTTAATCTAATTATTATAGTTAGAACATAGTAGGAATACAGAAAACATTCCTTAGATTATAAATAAAGTAAGGCTTTCCATAAGGACAAAACCTTACTTTATAAACTAGTACATCATTTGGCTTACACTGCTGCCTGCGCGATGTTTTGAATGCGACCTACGATTGAACGTAAACCATTACCGCGAGTAGGGCTGAGGTGTTTTTCTAGGTCTAAGGCTTGGAAGTAAGCTGAGATATCAAAATCTACAATCTCTTGAGGCGTTTTATGATCAAATGCTGCAAGTACTAATCCAAGTAAACCACGAACGATAATAGCATCGCTGTCTACTGAGAAGGTGAGTAATTCTTCTTCAGTACCTGGTTGGATCCAAACATTACTTTGGCAACCTTTTACAAGGCGTTCAGAGGTATGCCATTTATCATCAAAAGCGGGGAGTTGTTTCCCTAAATCAATAATGTACTTATATTTATCTTCCCAGTCGTCGAAAAATGTTAAATCTTCAATGATCTCTTCTGTTGTTGGTAATGACATGATACCTCTGATAGTTATGCTTGATGAACGGCTAAAAAAAAGCACTTAACTCGTTTATAAAACAACTAGCTAAGTGCGATTTATTATATTGGATTATGTGCAGTGGTGAAAGAGGTTAGAAGAACATACCAGATTCTAATTGCGCTTCTTCACTCATCATCTCTCTTGACCAAGGTGGATCAAAGAGTAATTCGACTTTCACATTGTCAACATTGGGTACTTTTGCAACGCGGTATTCTACATCGCTAACTAGTACTGGGCCCATGCCACAACCTGGTGCAGTTAAGGTCATGTCGATGGCAACTGTCTTGCTACTTTGGTCTACTGATACTTTATAGATTAATCCTAAAGAGACTAAACTAATTGGAATTTCAGGATCATATATACCATCTAGAGCTTGCCAAACTTGGTCTTCATCAATTTCTTCTTTGCCAAGGTCTTCAAATTCTAAGACTTCAGATTGTTGACCAATGGCTGATGCGTCAGTACCGTCGATGCGTAACATGTTACCCATCCAAGTCACTGTGTAGTTGCCACCAAGACTCTGATTGATGGAGATGAACTCTCCTTCAGGAATAATGGTTGGCTCGCCAGTTGGTACTCTTCGTGCCGCACATGCACGTTGTGTTACTACCATTTTTTGCATGAATTAGCTCACATTAAAGCTTTCGCCACAGCCACATTCAGCTACAACGTTAGGGTTGTTGTATTTAACAACTTGATTGATACCTTCAGTCACTAGGTCAATCTCTGTGCCGGCTATCATCATCATTGATTTAGATGCGACTGCGATATCAAAGTCAGAAAACTTGATAATAATATCGTCTTCAGCAGGTTGGTCTTCGATTTCAAGTACGTAAGCAAAGCCTGTACAACCACTTACTTTAGTACTGAGTCGTATAACACTGTCTGGCTTGTTTGCCATTTGTGCTGAGAAGTATTTTTCTGCTGCATCCGTTAACAGGATATTTGCAGTTGGGTCAAATACAGATACGGTCATTAAAAACTCCTAAGACAACATTGTTTTTGCTTTGTTGAGTGCAACAAATAAAGCATCAATATCATCGAATGTATTGTAAATAGAGAAAGAAGCACGCGCAGTACCTGGCACATTAAAGCGTGACATAAGAGGTTGTGCACATAGGTCGCCAGTTCTAATAGCGATACCTTGTTGATCAAGTAAGAAACCAAGATCAGCAGGGTGGCCTTGTTCAAGTACAAAACTTAACACGCCGATTTTATTGATAGCATTACCTATGATGGTTAAACCTTCAAACGCTTGTGCCTTTTCAGTGGCATAGGCAAGTAATGCATTTTCGTGTGCTAACACGGCATCTTGATTTAAAGCACTAAACCAACGTACCGCTTCACCCATAGCAATGGCACCACCTACATTAGGTGTTCCTGCTTCAAAGCGATATGGCAGTACATTCCACGTTGCATCTTGCAGTGTTACTGTGGCAATCATTTCACCACCTGTACGCCATACAGGCCAGTTTTCAAGTACTGACTCTTTGCCCCAAAGTACGCCTATGCCCATTGGGCCATAGATTTTATGTGCTGAGAAAGCATAAAAGTCACAACCGATATCTTGTACATCAGCCCAACCATGTGCTGCACCTTGTGCGCCATCAACTAATACTAAGGCATCGACTTGTTTTGCCTTTTCTGTCATTGATTTAACAGGGTTGATAGTACCGAGTACATTTGACACATGCGGGAAAGCAACGAATTTTGTGTTTTCATTGAGCAAGCTTTCATAAGCCGCTTGATCTAGTTCACCTGCATCGTTTACTGGAACGGTACGTAGTGTTGCACCTGCTTCTTTACACGCATGTTGCCATGTTACTAGGTTGGCATGGTGATCCATTTCTGTTGCAATGACTTCATCACCTGGCGACAGTAAAGTACGTAAACCATTGGCAACAATGTTAATACTTTCAGTGGTACCAGTTGTCCAGATTACTTCTTCACGTTTTGGCGCATTGATGAATTGCTGAATAATATCGCGCGCATTCTCAAAACCACGTGTTGCTTGGTCGGCAAGGAAGTGTGCACCACGGTGCACGTTGGAATTGCAATTAGAGTAATAATCAACCATCGCATCAATAACACATTGTGGTTTTTGTGTTGTCGCTGCGTTATCTAAATAAACAAGTGGTTTACCGTTAACTTGACGCTTTAGAATTGGAAATTGTTCGCGAATAGCGACTACATCAAAACTCATTATACTCTCGCTTAGTTTACTTTCATTGAAGAGAAGCGTTGACGAATGATTGGACGGATCCATTCGGCTAATACTTCGTTTGGCATTAAATCAATTAATTCATTGATGAAACCAAAGTTCAAAATGATATTCGCTTGTGCACGGCTGATGCCTCGCGTTTGTAAGTAGTATAATGCTTGCTTATCTACTTCAGCTGAAGTTGCACCATGAGCACAACGTACATCGTCGGCATAGATTTCTAATTCAGGTTTTGTATTGATTTCAGCTGTTTTAGAAACGAGTAGGTTACGGTTGTTCAACTCGGCTAAGGTTTTTTGTGCATCACGGTGAATATGAATTCTTCCGTTAAATACTGCTTTAGCTTTGCCACCAACAATACAACGCACGTTTTCTTCTGTTGTGCCGTTTGGCATTGCATGTTCAACAGTTGCATGTAGGTCGAATAATTCGTTATGATCTAATAAGTAGATTGCATTTAATTTTGCATCTACAAACTCACCTGAATGAATAATATCTGTGTCTAAACGTGATAAATCACTACCGAAAGCAACGATCGTACTGTGCATTGTTGAGTGATCTAACATGTTGAAGTGACAACCACCAACAGAAACATTACTACCAGTTTGTAATGCAAAACGGTAATGCTCAAGGTGTGCTTTTGGAGATACAAAGTACTCGACAAAGGCGGTGTTCAATGTATCACCCTGTGCTTGAACATCTTCAATCACTGCTAGCTCAGCACCTTCACCCAGTGTAATTTGAACACGTGTGTGTGATTCTGCACCTTGGCTTAGTAAAGCGCTGATGCGTAATGGCTGTTCAATTTTAACGCCAGCTTCAACATTCACGATAACAACATCTTGTGCTAGTGCATCGTTAACTAAACCAAATAAGTGACGATCTGGTTTAACTTCAGAGAAGTCAGCAACTGCTTGAGTTTGTTGTTGTGCTGCTAATTCGCTACCTAGTGAGATAGTTAAGCCATCCGGTAAGTTTGACGCTAATAGACTTTTATCTAATTTACCGTTTTTGAATACCAGTTCAATGGCCGCTAAATCAGCAATCGCAAGTGGTGTTAAATCACTTGTTGCTTCAACTTCTGTGGCTTTAGTGTTTTGGATCGCACGCAGTGGAGTGTAACGCCAAGCTTCTGTTTTACGAGTAGGCCATTGCGTTGTTGATAGTAACTCAAGCGCGCGAGTACGTTTTGGCGTTAACCAATCATCTATTTTTTGCCCTCGTGAGATGGCACTTTCTAACCATTCGCTCATCTATTAGCCCTCAGTGCTTTCTTCGTCTTTATGCGTTTCTAACCAAGCGTAACCTTGAGATTCTAATTCTAGTGCTAATGATGCATCGCCACTTTTCACGATTTTACCGTCAGCTAGTACATGAACAAAATCAGGTTTGATGTAATCTAATAAACGTTGGTAATGCGTTACAACGATGAAGCTACGCTCAGGAGAACGTTGGCTGTTTACACCTTCAGCTACCATTTGTAATGCATCGATATCTAGACCTGAATCGGTTTCATCTAAGATACATAGTTTTGGTTTAAGCAGTAACATTTGCATTAATTCGTTACGTTTCTTTTCACCACCAGAGAAGCCTTCGTTCACACCACGCTTTAAGAAAGCAAGTGGTAAGTTAACTTGTTTACACGCTGCTTTAGCTTGTTTTAGTAGTTCAGATGAAGTGATTGACTCTTCACCATTTGCTTCACGAATTGCGTCAACTGAAGCTTTTAAAAATTCTAAGTTGCTTACACCCGGGATTTCAACAGGGTATTGGAATGCTAAGAATAAGCCCGCTGCAGCGCGCTCTTCAACTTCCATTTCTAATAGGTCTTTACCATTGAATGTAATTGTACCGCTATCTACTTCGTAACCGTCACGACCTGAAAGTACGTAACCCATAGTACTTTTACCTGCACCATTTGGGCCCATGATTGCGTGTACTTCACCTGGTTTAATATCTAGATTGAAACCTTTAATGATTTGCTTTTCTTCAATGCTTGCGTATACATCTTTAATTGTTAATAAACTTTTGTTATCTGACATCTTAATAATCCTTAACCTACAGAGCCTTCAAGGCTAATCTCTAATAATTTACTTGCTTCAACGGCAAATTCCATTGGTAGCTCTTTGAATACTTCTTTACAGAAACCATTTACGATCATTGATACTGCTTTTTCAGGATCAAGGCCACGTTGGCGACATAGAAACATTTGCTCGTCACTTACTTTTGACGTTGTCGCTTCATGTTCGACAATGGCAGAAGGGTTGCGGCTTTCTATGTAAGGGAAAGTATGTGCACCACACTTATCACCGATTAGTAGAGAATCACACTCTGTAAAGTTACGTGCGCCATCAGCACTAGCTGCCATTTTCACTAAACCTCGGTAACTGTTGTTGCTACGGCCGGCTGAGATACCTTTAGTGATGATCGTTGATTTGGTGTTTTTACCAAGGTGGATCATTTTTGTACCGGTATCAGCTTGTTGTCTACCACGTGTTAATGCTACTGAGTAGAATTCACCAATACTGTCATCGCCTTTTAGGATACAGCTTGGGTATTTCCAAGTAACGGCTGAGCCTGTTTCAACTTGTGTCCAAGAGATCTTAGCTTTGGTATGACAGATACCACGTTTAGTTACGAAGTTGTAGATACCGCCTTTGCCATTTTCATCGCCTGGGTACCAGTTTTGTACTGTCGAATATTTGATTTCAGCATTATCTAACGCGATTAATTCTACTACTGCTGCGTGTAATTGATTTTCATCACGCTGTGGAGCAGTACAACCTTCAAGGTAACTAACATGGCTGCCTTCATCGGCAATGATAAGCGTACGTTCAAACTGACCTGTATTTTGTTCATTAATACGGAAATAAGTTGATAGTTCCATTGGGCAACGTGTGCCTTTTGGAATGTATACGAATGAACCATCAGTAAATACTGCACAGTTTAATGCTGAGTAGTAGTTATCTTTACGGCCAACAACACTACCAAGGTATTTTTTAACCAGTTCAGGGTATTCAACAATCGCTTCAGAGATAGGGCAGAAAATAACGCCTGCTTCCTGTAGTTTTTCTCTGAATGTTGTCACAACTGATACTGAATCAAAAACCGCATCAACAGCGATACCTGCGAGCATTTGTTGCTCGATTAGAGGAATACCTAGTTTTTCATAAGTACGCAGTAATTCAGGATCAACCTCATCCAATGACTTTGGTTTATCTTTCATACTTTTAGGTGCAGAGTAGTAAGAGATAGCTTGAAAATCTATTTTAGGATAATCGACTAAGGCCCAATCAGGCTCTTCCATCTTCAGCCATTCTCTAAATGCACCTAGACGCCATTCTAGCATCCACTCTGGTTCATTTTTCATTTTAGAAATTCGCGTAATAACACTTTCATCTAAACCTGGTTCAAAGGTTTCTGATTCGATATCAGAAATAAAACCAGCTTCATATTCTCTTCCTAGTGCTTCATCTATCTCTACTTGCACTGTCATATAAAACTCACTCTTTGTCGGGGGGAGGATGGTAATAATCTTTATCTTTTCTGCTAACTAACCAATCATTTCGCTAGTTGGGATAGTAAATAATTGACTATCAATTCTTTGTTCAGTTTTATTGTTTTGTTCATCATGTTGACGCATCAAATCTCCTAAACTGATCTTACTTAAAAAACCGTGTATTTGATCACTTAAGTCACACCATAAGTAGTGGGTTAAGCAAGTGACACCATTTTTACAATCTGCACTTTTTTTACATCCGGTTGCGTCAATAACTTCATTAACTGCATCCATAATTTGTGCTACAAAAATATCGTCAATTGAACGACCTAATTGATAGCCTCCACCTGGACCTCTTACACTTTTTACTAACGAGACTCGGCGGAGTTTAGAAAACAACTGCTCAAGATAAGATAACGAGATACCTTGGCGCTGTGATATATCTGCTAGTGACACAGGACCTTGTTCTGGATGTAATGCAAGATCGAGCATTGCAGTCACCGCATACCGGCCTTTTGTAGTTAAACGCATAAGCTATCCAATTCTGTCAATTATTCTTGAGTGGTAATAATACATAAAACCTACTGTTTTAATCAAGTATTTACTTGACTATTTTAGTAGGATATCTAAAAAGTCAGAAGAATTGATGGCTTAGTCCCCGTAGAGTAAGGGGGTAGCGCTGAATAATCGAAAAATAATTACGATTTAAAGGCTTCAGATTTAAGGCTATCTATCAGTTATTTCATTATAAATTGGTCGAAATTGTTCGCGCGCAGATTTTAGCGAATTATGCTGTCTTTATAAAGGTAATTCATTAAATGAGGATAAATCATACTAGGTTGGGTTAATTCAGATATTCAGTTCAAGTAAATAAGTGTTGTTTATGTGGTAATTCAATTGAAAGGGATATTATGTTTTAGGCTGAAGTTATGGCAATAAAAAAGGTGAATCATTGCTGATTCACCTTCTATTTACCTTCTATTAACTTAAGTTAATACTAAGTATGTGCCGAAATTTACATACGGTAAGTTAGGTTTAGACCTACTGTACGGCTTTGCCCTACAGATGCACGGTATCCACCGTTAATTAAGTACACAATGTCTTCATCTGTTAAGTTAGTGATGTAACCACTAATCAATAAGTCACCAATCGTGTAATCAACACTTGTGCCTATAATTGCGTAGTCACCTGCTTTGTAATCATCAGTATTATCAAGGTCAGAGTAGTACTCACTTACGTAAGTGACATCGGCGCCTAATGTTAAGTTTTCACCAACATATTGCGTTAATGCAAGTGAGGCATTGAAATCAGGTGCATTTGATAATTCATTACCACCGAAGGTGTCATCATTATCAACTTTAGTTTTTAATAGACCAATCGCTGGACGCACTTCTAAGCTATCCGTTAACCAATGCGCTACTTCAACTTCTAAACCCATCGTATGTGCTTCATCTACGTTAGTGATTTTGTAATCCGAAATACCTTGGTAGTCACTGTAATCATTGTAGAAAATAGCGGTGTTAATGGTAGTGCTATTATTAAAGGCTGTTTTAGCGCTTAATTCATAGGCTGTAACAGATTCACTTTCATAGGTGTAAACCTCAGAAGCACCACCATAGTTATAGTAACCTAGACCACCTGAGTTATAACCCTGACGGACCGAGATACCAAAGGTAGTGTCTTCAACAGGACTATAAGTGAAGGCTAATTTAGGTAATAGATAAGTATCTTGGATATCATTGTCTATTTCATTAGTCACATAAGTTGCACTGAATTCTCTGTGTTGTTTTTCACGCTGAACACGTGCACCAGTGGTAACAGTAAACTGATCATTAATGTAATAGTTCATCTCACCGAATACACCTATACGTGTCTCATCGGTTTTACCTTGTGTAGAATAACTTTCACTAGACACTGTATTTTCACGGTCAGCGGCCATGATGCCAACAAAACCATCGATTTGTGAATCAGTTGGTGTGAAGGTTAATTGGCTCTCAATCTTAGCGGTTTTATCTTTAAAGTTATAAGTTTGTTCAGTTGGATATTGATCAAAAATGTTTCTTTGATTGTTGTATGATATTAGGGTTTTACTGATTACTTGGCTATTAATTCTGTAGTTAATTTCAGAAGAAATATTATATACATCAGAGTCTTGAATACGTGTGTTGTAACTGTAATCCCGACCAAGATATTCGTTATAATTTGTACCAAGTGTTAATGTTTCGTCTTCATAACCCGTACCACCATCCCAGTTTGCCCAGTTTAAGTAGTTACCGTCAGCTTTACGGTAATTGGTTGTGAGTTTGATTGAAAGATCTTCATTGAATGCTGGTTCCCACAATAATTTACCGCGGAAGTTTAAGTTTTGAGAGTCTTCTGGGTCAACAGGGATACTATCACCATCGTAAGTAATGTAACTTTGACCATCAGTCCCATCAAAAGCAAAGCGGTAAGCTAATTCATCGTTGATTGGACCCGATGCCATTAATGCAACGTTTTTCATTACGTTACCGTTTTCGTAAATTTCTGCACCACCACGAATAGCATATTCAGGTGCAAAGGTAGGATCGTTGGTTTTTACGGTAACTGCACCGCCAATAGAGTTTTCACCTTGGGTAGTTGATTGCGGGCCACGTAATACTTCTACTTGTTGAACATCCCATACACCTGAACCACTGAAGTTATAACCTGTAAATGCATCAGAAACGCCATCAACGTTAGTATCGACACGTTGACGAGCACCACTTCGAATTGCATAGAACCCAGTTGCTGCGCCACTACCATTAACACCTCGAATATTAACACTACCAAATCCAGAGGTAACCACGTTAGGTGCTTGGATAACGACATCATTAACTGTTTTTGCACCGGTTTTGTCGATATCTTCACCGTGTATTACTGTGACTGCTGTGGTGGTATCTTTGATATCGCGGTCCATTTTTTCACCTGTCACAATCATCACTTCTGTGTGTGAAGGTTCTTCTGCCATGACTTGACCGCTTAACGCGAGCATAATGCCTGCATATACTTTGCAATGCTTCATATTTCCTAATTCCATTATTATGTTGTTTTAATATTTATTGGTAATGATATTGATTCGTATTAATGATAAGGTAAATGTTAACAAGTTCACAGCATAATAGGTTATGCAAAATGGCTATTTGGTTATGGAAAAAAATAATATGAAGTTTCATGGAAAGTTAAAGCAAGCTTTACCTAAAGGTACTTTTATTCGAACTATCGGGGATTTAAAGCAAAAAACTATCTTTTCTGACAGTCATTCTAACGCCTGTAGCGCTACTAAGCATAAGCAAAGTTTAGCATTAATAGAGGGTGACCTTATTTCATATCAAGCAGACAATAGCTTTATTTTACATGGTGGAAAAACTAAAGAATTAGTGGATTTTCAAGTGCTTGCTACAGCCAAAAAATCACTATGCATTACCATTTTATTAGAGGGAAAATTAGATTTTGGCTATGATGATTTAAACTTTATATATGATGCTAATGATCAACCGCGAGCAGTTATCGTGAGTCTTGCTCGTTCTGTGAGCTTTCGTCGTACTCTCTATAAAAATAATCAAGTTACTAAACTTAATCTTATTTTACCGCATGAATGGATTGCACAGCGTATTTTATCAAATGACAACTTTAGTAAATTAGTTAATCAACATTTAGCACATTTCGAGCTACAAATTAATGATGAAATCGTGTCTTTAACAAGTAATATCATAAAGTCTAGTGCGCCAGCGTCTGTTGTAGAGCAGATGCAGCTTGAATCTTTAACACAACAGCTATTGCTACAAGTGTTTATGCAACTTAATGATGCCACTGGTGTCGGAATAAGCTTAAAAAGCGCTGATTCAGTGCTTGAAACGTTAACATACGATCCTGTTTTAGATAGATTAGTGTCGTATATAGAAGCAAATTTAGACCAAGCTATGACGGTTAGTGACTTAGCTAAGTTTTCAGCAATGAGTATTTCTAGTTTGCAACATAGGTTTAAGAACTCACTTGGTATTAGTTTATTAAGTTATATTCGCCGTCGACGTTTAACTATTGCCAAGCAACAGTTGGAATCTGGTTTAATGACTATTTCAGAAGCAGCATATAATGCTGGGTATCGTCACCCATCTAACTTCACCAATGCATTTAAAAAGGTATTCGGTATACCACCACAAGATCTCATTCTCAAAGCCGATCAGGTTTAGCTCATCAAATGACTCATTACCGGATTCAAATCAATATCTCAGTTAAAAATCATAAAGGTTATTAATGAACAACGTATTATCACTAGACAGTTTATTAACGTATTTTAATCTCTCAAACAATGCTATCGGATCCGTACGATGGTGGAACAATATCGCTAAAAATAAAGCACCTTTTATTAAATTAGAGCAAGACGGCCGTTGTAAGGTACTGTTTATATGGCAAGATCCTGAAGGAGATGACGCTGAATCATCAACGCGTTCGGTTATCTTAAATGTTAATGGGTTAACCAATCATAATACATGGCAACCAAGCTGTTTAAAAAGATATAAACAGACCGACCTCTGGTTTGCTTGCTTATCGATTAATGACCAATGGCGTGGTAGTTATTCATTTATTCCAATCAAAGAACAGCAACTACCGCAACATATTGAGAAGAACAGTGATGGCAGTCGAGAAGCGCAACGTCGCTGGTGGTTAGAAGTGGTTAAACAGCAGCTGGTGGATCCTTTAAATACAAGTCCATTAGTTGCTTCTGGTTGGGGATTAAACTCTCCATTACATTTACCTAATGCACCATTAGAGTTAGGTTGGCGTGAGTGGGAACAAGGTAAGCTCAATAAATTGTCTATTGCTAAAAATATTACCATCACTTGGTCTGATCATACACTTAACAATCAACGACAATGTACGCTTTTCTCAACAACAGTGAATAGTGCGCCTTTAGTGGTTTTATTAGATGGCGAGAAATGGGGGGCTGATACTGGTACTTTATCGGTACTGCAGTACTTAACTAATATTAATAAGATCAGTGCTGCACATTATTTATTAGTTCCATCTATTAACAATCAAACTCGTTGGAGGGAGTTGAGTTGTTATCAACCTTTTTGGCAATCTCTTACTGAAAATTTGTTTCCTAAAGTTAAAGATAGATTATCGCAATCAAACCAATCTATTACAGAGTACTTAGTCGCAGGGCAAAGTTTAGGTGGATTATCTGCCTTGTATGCTGGCGCTCATTTCTCAGATTACTTTAGTAAGGTTATTTCGTTATCTGGCTCGTTTTGGTGGCCAGAGATAGAAAGGATGCAAGACCCAGAAGCTTACCAATCAAAGAATGCTAAATGGAATAAAAGATTACCTAAAAACAGTTTGGCTGACCGGGTATCAAATAATGAAATAAGTGTTACTGGATTAGATATTTTTCAAACCGTTGGTAATGCAGAGAAGCAATTAAGTATTTATAACGATATGCATTTTAAAGTATTTAAGGAAAATGGCGCGAATGTAACCTATCAAAAAGTGGAAGGTGGCCATGATTGGTTATCATGGCGATCGTCGCTGGTGAATGGCTTAGTTACTTTGTTACCCGCACAAGCTTGATTTTATTGATTTAAAATTAATTCGCCGTTTTTCTTCCACGTGGAATAATAAGCGGCGTGTTAGAAACAGGATCAGTTAAAATTAAACAGGACAAACCAAATACTTGTTGGATAATTGCTTCGGTTACAATCTCATTAGGGGCACCTGTAGCGATGACTTGACCTGACTTTATCATGATTAAATGATCCGCATAACGGCAGGCATGATTAAGATCGTGTAATACGGCTACTAATGTATGTCCTTGAATTTGATTAAGATCTTGAAATAGATCCATTAACTCAATTTGGTGAGCAATATCTAAATAGGTGGTGGGTTCATCTAATAATAATAGCGATGTCTCTTGTGCTAATGCCATTGCTACCCATACACGCTGGCGTTGACCTCCGGATAGTTGATCCACATTGAGTTCTGCATAATCTATAACACCAGTAGCTTGCATTGCTAGTTCAACGGCTTGTTGATCTGCTTCTGACCAAGGTTGAAACCACTTTTGATGAGGGAATCGACCACGTGATACTAGGTCAATGACCTTAATGCCATCGGGAGCTATCGCTGATTGAGGTAATAAGCCTAATTTTTTAGCCACTTCTTTTGTCGATTGGCTATGGATGTTCTTTCCATTTAATAAAATCTCACCCGATTGCGGCACTAATAAACGACTTAATGAACGTAATAGGGTGGATTTTCCACATCCATTGGGACCGACAATCACGGTAAATTTACCGTGGGGAATATCAACGGAGAGGTCTTTGGCAATCACGTTTTGCTCATAAGCTAATGTCACCGACTGAGTTGATAAAGCTGCTTGAGCCGGTAACTCTTCTTTTTCGATAGAGCTTAGTTGAGAGGATTGTTGTGTCATTATTTACCTTCCCGAATAATCAAATAAACCAGATATAAACCACCCAAACTAATGGTAACAAGGCCTACTGGTAAGGTTGCGTTTTGCCATGCATGCTGAGCAATAAAGTCTGCACTTAGTAGCAGAAATGCTCCTACTAGCGCAGAACCAATAAGCGTAATATGTTTTTGTGGATGAAGACGACGTGCTATTTGAGGTGCAGCCAGTGAGACAAAAGATATTGGGCCAGTAATAGCGGTGGCAACGGCTGTTAACGATACGCCAATTAACATAATGGTTAGGCGTGTTTTATTGACTGAAACACCCAATGCAGCGGCGGTATCATCTCCCATCTCTAGTAATTTCATGCGTGTGTTTAATAAGCAGGCTAGGCCTACTAATAACATAATTAGCAGAGTTGCCGGCAGGATACGTGACCATGTCATGCCATTAAGTGATCCTGCACTCCAAAGTGCTGCAGTCATCGCTGTTTCTAATGAAACGGTTAGCGATAGCCATTGATTAAATGCGGTTAACGTTGCACTTATGGCGATGCCTACGATAATTAACCTAAAACCTGAGTGTCCATCACGATATGCAAAGATATAAACTAAAATCGCGGCACATAAACCACCGATGATGGCGCCAACCACACTGTACCAATATAAATTACCGAATAGGGCAATCGAGATAAGTACACCTGTAAAAGCGCCAACATTAAACCCTGTTATGTCTGGGCTGCCAAGCGGGTTTCTAACTAATGATTGGAAAACTGCACCACTGATTCCCAAAGCTGCACCAATGATAATTGCCGAAAACAACCTTGAGGCACGCCATTGCCATACTACAATTGATTGATATTTGTCTGCTTCACCAATTATTAATTGCCAAATACCTTGCAGGTTATGAGTGACATCATCACCAATGAACAGTGTAAAATAAACTAAAATTAAAGCTGTTGCAGAGACTAACGTTTTGCTTAACAGATTGCCTGTATTGGAGATCATAAACTGCTCGCTCCTTTACGACGTACTAGATAAATTAAGATTGGAGCACCGATAAAAGCCGTTACGATAGAGACTCTTAATTCGCCAACGATTAATACACGGCCGATGATATCTGCAATAAGCAATAAACAAGGGGTTAAGATAAAACTGAATGGAATGATCCAGCGTTGATCTGGGCCGACCATCCAACGTGCAATATGAGGCATCATTAAGCTAACAAAACCTATTGGGCCAGCGGCGGCAGTGGCTGCACCACATAATAAAGTAATAGTAATTAAGCCAACAATTTGTACACGAATCGGATTGCTCCCTAACGTAGCCGCTAGAGCGTCACCTAGGCCAAATGCATTTAATGCAGGTGTAATGCTTAAGGCTAACAAGCAGCCAACAATAACCACTGGTGCAATATATAAGGGGACTGAAAGAGTACGTATATCTAAACTGCCAACGGTCCAAAATCGAATTTGATCAAACGCTAATGGATTAAATAAAATCAACGCTGAGCTGAGACCCGCAAATACAGCCCCTAAGGCGATACCTGCCAAGGTTAACTTAAGTGGATCAACTTTACCGGCACTCAAGCTACCAATGGCGAATATTAATAAACTAGCAGCTAACGAACCCAATGCCGCATAAATAAAAAACTCATTAAACTGTGTTGCGCCTAAAAATACGACTGCAATAGCAACGGCCAAACTCGCACCTAAATTAATGCCAAGTATTCCTGGGTCTGCTAATGGGTTTCGAGTGATTGCTTGTATTAACGCACCTGAAGTGCCCAAAGCCATACCAACAAATAAGCCATTTAACGTTCTTGGTAACCGACCTTCAAAAATGATGGTACTGGTTAGACCTACTTGGTCAGAAAACAGCACATGATAAATTTCGCTGATGGAGATAGGCTTAGCACCGATACATAGGCTTGCTATCATTATTAAGCCTAACATTATGATACAAAATATTAACCATTGATATCGACTAGCAGCACTGTGTTTTGTTTGGCTATTAGTCATTACTTTTGTTACCAAACAGTGACTGGAGGCGAGTTAATAAATTACTGGCACTGTAATAGTCGAGTCTAAAAGTATCGTTTCCGACAGCGTAGACTTGCTTGGCTTTAACAGCCTGATTATCTTGTAGAAAAGTGTTAGCTAATACTTGTTGTTCTAGCGTTTTTTCTGCAGCAAACAATAGAATAGAGTTTCCTGTCACAGCGTCTGGGAATCGTTCACCTTTAGCAATAATAATATCATTACGAACTCCCATACTAATGTCACCTTTGATTGATTCAGGGATTGTTGCCAGCGTAAATCCTAAGGTTTCGAGTAGGCGACCTTGCGCTGATTGATTTGTCCAAATACTAGCGCCGCTGTCATCTAAGGTGTACACCATGGCAGAAGTGGGTTGCGCAGGCAGTGTGATATTTTGTTTGGTGTTAAGTACTTGTTGTTGAAATGAGTTGATCACTGATTCGGCTTGAGTCTCTAATCCAAATATATTACCGAACATCTGAGCTAGTTGGATCCAACTTTTATTATCGTAACGAATCACTAGTGTTGGTGCGATATCTTTTACTTGATCGTATAAACGCATTGCCGAATCAGCACCAGTCGCAGAAATAATAATGACATCAGGTTGCGCTTTAATAATTGCTTCTGCATTAGGTTCACTTTGATATAAGGCTTTTACACCACGTTGATCTGCAATGCTGTCCCATTGACGCATAAATCCTTTTTCTGAAGCAACGTTGGTATTAGGCATCGTCGCACCTGAAGCGACTAGAGGTGCATCTATTGCGAGTAAAGTACCTGATAGAGTCACACTGGTAGATACGATACGTTGTGGCGGTTTATTAAGGGTTATTAAGCCCTGTGAAGTCATCATAGATCGAGGCCAGCCAGAAGGATTTTTTTCTACTTGGCCGATTGTTAGGCTTGAGCTACTTTCTTGTGAATCACCACAACTTGCTAGGACAAGCCCTGTGAAAATGATTAAAATAGGGCGGACAAGCAATCGAATCATATGTAACACCTTGAAAAAATAAAATGATTATATAGTGAAATCCATCTATTTTATACTAATGATAATCATTAATATTACTGTGTTTGACTAATCACTTATTAAAGTGGTTACTGATTGTTTGCAAAAGTTAAATTGACAAATAAATTCTCGACCTGAGTACATCTTCTTTGATAGATCTTGGCATAAAGTCAAGGTGAGTAGTCTTGTATTAAAGTTTACCTTTGTTACCTTGGCGACATGAAAGTCGACATAGTGCTCGAACTCTTTAAAGATCGCTTTATATAAACTTTCTTTTGCTGAAAAAATTAAAGTAATTGCTTGTTCAAAATTAATATAGGGCAATAGGATTTGATATTCATTTTGATCAGAAACAATGTTATTCATCAAGCTATTAGCATCTTCAGTACTTAACCAATGTTCGACATCGATACCTATATACTTATGGCTCTGTAACTTAGTGATAACACAGTGTGCTGTTTCTCTTGAGTGAGTGATAGAGCCAAGCAATTCTTGAGGCCAAACGGGCGCTTTGTGCTCATTAATGCCGATATTTTTATCTTGAAACTGTAAATGTTTCATGATTATTTTAGCTAAGTAACGACCTGCTAAAAATTCGCTTTTACGTTTTGCAACGGCTTTGTTTAACATAGAGGGAAAAGCGATATCTAACATGTTGAAGTGTTTATCGTTAAATCGAGCTGATGAAAAAGTACAACTGGCAATAATTAAATGACCCTTGCGTTGTATCGATACAGAATCTGCATCGATACACGTTGGGTTATCTATTAAAATGTTATTGGCACATTTCATATTTAACACTGTAATATTATTTCCCTAACGTCGCACCACCATCAATAACAATATCTTGTAATGTTATATGGTTGGCTTGTGAGGAACATAGGAATACAACGGTTTCAGCAATATCTTCCGGTGTCGCTAATTTACCTAGGGGAATACCTGGTTTAAATTGCTCAGGAAATCCATTGATGGTATTTTCTTCACCGCTTTCATCTTGCCATAACGACCATTGCATTGGGGTTTGTGTCGAGCCAGGGGAAACCACGTTACATCGAATTCCATATTCAGCAAGCTCAATACCCGCCACCATAGTTAAATTAGTTAATGCGGATTTGGAGGCACTGTAAGCAGCCATTGACATACGAGGCATATGATTTGCGTTCGATGAAACGCTCACAATTGCCCCTGAATTAGCGGCTTTCATCACTGGAATTACCTGCTGCATTATATGAAATGCCCCAGATACGTTCACGTCAAAAGTACGTTGCCATTGTTCAGTGGTTAACTCGGTGATTTTGCCCATCTGCAAGATACCTGCAACATTCACTAATGCATCGATTGTTGCACCTGTTGTTAATACAGATTGGCAAGTCTCTCTTACCGCTTGTTCGTTACTGATATCTAGGGTGATTTGAGTAATGTCTTCGTTGGTTTGATCAAAGTGCTGATCAAAAGCAACCACGTTAGCACCCAATTCCAGAAACTTTTGTGCGGTTGCTGCGCCAATACCTTGATTGGCGCCTGTTACCCATACGGTTTTATTCTGCCATTGCTGAGCATTGCTTAATTTACTGCTCATTTATGCTTGTTCCTTTATTCCTGATGATTGTGAAATAACTTTCCAGAAACCATCAACACTTGGCGTTTTGGCTAGATCTACAAAGTTGGTATTGATACCTTGTTGCTGCCATTTAGAAATTAAGGTCATTACAGCTACAGAGTCCAAGCCAAAATCCATCAAGTTATCGTCATCTTGCAACTCATCTGCATCTTCAATAAACGGGGCTATTTGTGCACGTAAACTTGATTTACTAAATGATTCTTTATGTTCTGAGCCAGCTAGCGTGTTGATTAGGTGATCTTTACTAACGACTCTTCCTGCATTTCTAGCAATATAGTTAAGCGCTAATAGGTGATCCTCTCGACTAAAGTCAGCGATGCCATCGGCGACTAAAAATGGCTTAATATCATTCATAAATGCATCAACACCTGTTTGCATTACTCCGATGTGACCGTAAATACCACATATAAGTAGTTGATCGCGTGATGAGTTATCCATCATCTCTTTCAACGGAGAACGGTAAAATGCGCTGTAGCGCCATTTGGTTAACACAATATCGTCTTGGTCAGGGTATAAAGCGTCAATAATAGGTTGTTTTTCTGGGTGCGCGGGTAAGCCTTTCCCCCACATATCATTGAGTAGGGCTCGGTCGCTTTCAGGTTGCTGTTGTGGCTGTGCGGTGTAATACACAGGGATATTATTGGCTTTACAGTATTGTTTAAGCTCCGCTATATGTTTTACTACCTGGTCAATTAGAGCATTATTTTGACCATAAAATTCGACAAAATATTGTTGCATATCATGAATTAATAAAGCTGACTTGTTTGGTTCAAAAGGCCAAGATACTTTATTTTCTGGGATCTCTTTTGAGGTTGGTAATGCATAAGCGGCAAGTGATTTAATAGACATAATTATCCTGTTATTCAGTAAGTTGTAGAGAAGTGAATTCGCGTAAAGCACGTTTGTCGATTTTACCTACGGCTGTTTTAGGTAGTGTTTCAACAAAGGTAATACGATCTGGAATTTTGTAAGCTGCAACGCCTTGTTCTCTTAAGAAGCGACGAACATCTCTGGCTTTGATATCTGATTTATTAATGATGTAAGCACAACTGCGCTCACCTAACACCGGGTCTTCCATGGCAACTAATGCCACATCTGAAATAGACGAAAGTTGTAACATAAGCTCTTCTACTTCTTGTGCATCAATTTTTTCCCCACCACGATTAATTTGATCTTTGTTTCTGCCCATTACTATTAAGTAGCCGGTTTCAGTTTGTTTAACTAGGTCACCACTGCAGTAAAAACCTTCTTTATCAAAAGCGCGGCTATTAGCAATAGGGGCGTTGTAATAACCTCTGAAAGTGTAGGGACCTCGTGTCCATAAAGCGCCAACTTCACCTTGTTTTACCGGATTGCCTGCCTCATCGAGAATTTTAATTTGATCACAAGGTGACATAGGTTTGCCCTGTGTATGAGTGATGTGCCATTGGTTGTCAGTTAAGTGCGTGTAATTGACTAATCCCTCAGCCATCCCAAAAACTTGTTGTAATTTACAGCCCAATACGTCACTGACTTTTTCTGCAATAGTCGTGCTTAACTTTGAGCCGCCAACTTGAATCATATTAAGTGAAGCTAGTTGTTCGGTTTTACAATTTTGAGCGTCTGAAACTGCATTGATCCAAAGGTGTAAGGCTGGTGGTACTAGGGAAGTCATATTGACTTTATGTTGTTTTATTAATGCAAAACAGGTCGTTGGACTTGGATCGGGTGCTGTTACAACGGTACCTCCAGCAAAAAAGACGCCCAGGGCACCTGGTGAACTAAGTGTAAAGTTATGTGGTGCAGGTAGGGCACATAAATAGATGCAGTCAGATGAAAGTTCACACACCACTGCACTTTGTCTTATGCTGTAATAATAATCATTGTGTGTTCGAGGGATGAGTTTCGGCGTCCCCGTACTTCCTCCGGAAAGTTGAAAGAAGGCAACTTGATCCGCAGCAGTTTGTCGATTAATTTTTTCTTCGCGTGTGCCATTTAATAGTAATACTGCTTGCTCATCAAACCATTGCATATCAACGAGTTCATTACCATTCACCGTAGAGATTGGTGATACTAATAGAGCTTCACAATTATCTGTTCCGTGTTGTGCTAAATTTTCTAATAATGTGCTTTGTTGTTTTTTATTCTCTAATAAAGCGTGCTCGGTAGATAATATATAGAGAGCAGGATTAAGTTGTTTAGCAAATGCGTTTAACTCATGAGAGCTATGATTAAATAATGCATTAACTGCTGCAATACCACATTTTAACAAAGCAAAATATACAACGTAAAACTCGGCACTATTGGGTAATTGTACTAAAGCTGTTGAACCTGCTGGAATGCCTTTCACCGCTATTTCAGCTGCTAGTTGATCACTTAATGCGTTAATTTTTTGATAGCTGAAAGATCTGTTGTTACAAATAATCGCTGTTTTATGCCTGTTATCCGTCAGTTGACCATCGATAATATGGGTTAATGGTTGGTGATTCCAATACCCTTTTTTAACATAGTCCGCAGCGAGTTGCTCTGGCCATTGAGTGAATTTAATTGTCATTAGATTGCCATCGTCTGTGTTGGTTGTTGAGGTTCATTCGCAGCACTAAAACCAAGTGCGGTTAGCATGGTATTTAGTTTTGCTTCTGTTTCGCTAAATTCAGCAGATGGATCTGAGCCTTGAACTATGCCAGCTCCAGCATAGAGTCGAATTGAGTTTTGTTGAATAACTCCACAACGGATGGTAACAACCCATTCACCATTACCGTCTGCATCCATCCAACCGACCGCCCCACAAAATTGTGCGCGCTCATAACCCTCTAAATGTTGAATAGTTGCTTTCGCTAAATTAGCAGGTGTGCCACAAATTGCTGGTGTTGGGTGGAGTGCATAAGCAAGGTCAAGAGCTGAGGTATTTACAGATGATAGCGTGCCATCAATTTTGGTCGATAAGTGAATCATCGCCGATGTTTCGATGATAGATGGTGCTTTAGGATTGTTTAGATCATTACAAAATGGTTTTAGGTTTTGATATACCGCATCTGCAACTAATTTATGTTCAAAACGATCCTTTGTACATGACCATAACTCTTCGGAGAGTAGTTTATTTTGTTTTGTTGTGTTTGTTCTTTTCCTAGAGCCCGCTAAAGGGTTGCTGCTAACTTGATTACCTTGTTTTTTAACCAATAATTCAGGACTTGCACCAACTAACGTAGTGCCATTGGATTGTGGAATTGAAAATGTATAGGCAGAAGGGTTTTGTTGATGTAAAACTCGAGCCATATTTTGTGCGTTTAAAGTCCCTTCCGTTTGCACATCAATGGCTCTGGATAAGACGACTTTATCTAATTGTGTATTTTCAGATAAAGAAAGGGCTTTATTAACCGCACCTTTGAAATGTTTTTCACCAGTAACTTGGGACAATGCAATTAGTTTAGTGGTGTCAGTTTCAAGGCTAGAAGTGTCGGAAGGAAAATCATCAGAAAATAGGCAATTATTAGGGATGAAAAACTCAGTTTTTTGGTTGATATCAAACGGGATGGAACCGATTGCGATGGGATTTTCATGGCCAGCTATTTTTAACTTCTGCAAATGACTTTTAACAGATTTTATAAAATCTGGTGTGTTCAATCCTTCATTTGAAAGTGTCTGTTTAACACCAGTTGCCGTTAATATTTTGTGCTGAGAAGTGAAAATAAACTGTATTTCAGACTGATCGGTCGTCTGTTCAATATTTTTTTGATCAATGTTTTTAGGATTCATTATTAGGTTCCCCTTTAAACTGAATGCTTATTTTTAAAATCAGTGGAAACTCATAAGTAATTAATTTATATAAATAAAATTTAGCTTAGTCATCAAGTTTTGCACTAAGTTTCAATATTTATTTTTTATTTTAAGAATGATGAGTTGTATAAAATGCTAGCATTATTTTCAACAATAGATCAATGCAATTAATAATTATTATCGTTTGCGATCGAAATTGTTTTGTGTGTACAATCCACTTCTTTTTTACAAAGTACGATAAAAATATTTTGTATATATGTTTGATTTTTATCTCAGGATGAGTCTATGACTACAGAAAATACCGCAGTAAATCCAACCAGTAATTGGGTGGTTAGATTAGCTTTTTTGATTAATATAATATCGCTTGGCGGTTTTATGATGGTGGTCCCTTTAGGGCCAGATTTAGTGGAGAGTATTGACTTTAATCCCGCACATATTGGTTATTTAATCGGCGGCGCGATGTTTGGGTCTGCGCTGTTAACTTGGTTATTGGCTGACCAGCTTGATAAATATGATCGAAAATCAATATTGGTTCTGTTTTTATTATTAAGAGGGTTGTGCTTAATCGCCTGTGGGTTTGCTTCCTCTCCTTTAGCCTTAATTATTCTATTTACTTTATCGGGCAGCTTTACTGGCCCCGCTTCATCAGTCTTGATGGCTGCTGTGATTGATGTGACGCCACCGCCCAATCGTGGCCGAGTAATGGCCTTTATCGGCAGTGCTTTTTCGATTGCTGCGATCTTAATGGTACCCTTGTCGTTATTGGTTTCTTTGTATTTTTCATGGCAAATTAATTTTTGGATATTTGGTGGGTTAGGGATTGTACTCGCAGTGTTGTGTGCGTTGATTTTCCCTTCAATGACTGCGCACATTCAATCTGAAAATGTGGCAAAACAGAAAGCCGTTTCACTGTTATTATCGCAATCAAAAGTTAAAATAGCTTTGTTTGTTATTGCTATTCAGATACTTGCGCACTTTTTAATCATCAGTAATTTCTCAGCTTATTTCCAGTTTAACTTGGGCTTTCCTCGAGAAGATATGTCTACATTATATTTTGGTGGTGGTATTGCTAGTTTTATTATTTTGCAATTTACCGGCAAGTTGTTTGATAAAGGGGTTCGCCATCAGTTACATCTGGTAAGCGCATTAATGGTTGCGCTAACGCTGTACCTGATATTTATTGCAACACCGCAAGTAAATACATTGTTCATTCTTTTTGCATTAATGATGACGGTTAGTACAGTAAGAATGAGTGTAACAACCAGTATTATTAGTCATCTGCCTGCACCACCACAACGCGCTGCATTTATGTCTATTAATAACAGCGTGAGTAATGTAGCTTCTGGCGCTGCTGGTTTTCTATCGGCTGCATTATTAACTACCACTGTTGATAATAAGATTATTGGTATGGATTGGGTTGCTGTGATCAGTATTGTATTAACAATTGCAGCTCCAATTATTCTGTGGCGATGGGTAAATCATGAGTCGCTGGTAACTAATTCCCCCAATCAAAGCGCTAATACAGTTAAAAACTAACTTAATAGGATTAGAGGAAAAACTTTTCCTCTAATCAATCAAATTAATATCGTTCTGATACCTAAATAATTTTTATAAATGCTTATTTCTATTTAGGCATCATTATATTTAAATTTTACATGATAGTGATAATCATTATTTTTAGTAGTTTGTCACTTTTAACAACAACCGTTAATGGTTTAACAATTCAACCTGTTAAGGTTTTAAGGATAAAAAATGCAAAACGAATATATCAATCCATTTGATAACACAGATCATCAATTCTTTGTCTTGATTAATGAAAAGCAACAACAGAGCTTATGGCCAACTTTTTCTGATGTACCAAAGGGATGGAAAATTTTATTTGGCCCGGAACAAAGAGAGAAATGTGTGGAATTTCTAATATCTGAGCCATCTCAATAACCCAGTATTTTGATACTTTTTTAAGAGAGAACTGATTAACGGTTAATAAATAGACGTTAATTGCTATCAATTTTTAACATCATTAATTTTAAGGATGTCATTTTGCCAAATACTACTTCGAGAGAAATTTCTATTACACAGTCTCTACCTATTGTTGGCCCTCAATTAGGGATTTGGGTGGCGGATCAATTAGCTGCAAAGGAAAATACTTTTGCTGTTGCTCAGTATGTTGAACTACTAGGGGATATCAATGTAGATAGACTCAATCAAGCCATCCATCTCGGCTTAAAGGAAGCTGATACAGTACATACTGTTTATCAAGTTCAGGCTGAGAGCAGTATGCAAATACAACAATCCCTCGATAATATGATGTTACCTGATATTGATGTTATTGATTTAACAAACACGAATAATCATGCTGATGATGCTCTTCGGATAATGCAAGATGATATTGACCAAGCTCCAAGAGCAAATGCTGTAGAGAATCGCTTTCGTCATATCGTATTTAAGTTGCCTAATGAAGATGGTGAATCGAAATGGTTTTGGTATCAGAGATACCATCATTTGATGTTAGATGGTTTTAGTTTTACTGCATTGACACAACGCATCAGTAATATTTATTCAGCATTGCTCGCTGGCAAAGAAATAGGAGGATCATCATTCACTTCTTATCAAACAGTGGTTGAGGAATATATTGCTTACGATAAAAGTGATAAAAAAAGCAGAGATCAGCAGTTTTGGAAAACCTATTGTCAGCAAGATATTACCGCAAATTCTTTGTCCTATCGTCAATCTACCAGTGCCGACGGGCTTAATACTGAAGTAATTAGACAGCAGTTTGTTATAGCCGATGACATTGCTGAATTAATGAATCAACACGTTAATTTTTCCTTAACAGATATTGCTAGTACAGCAGTATTTATCTATTTAGCGAACCTGACTGGTCAACAGACACAATGTATAGGTTACCCATTAATGAGGCGAATGGGGTTTCAAGCCTTAACGACATTGGGTACGTCTGTCAATGTACTCCCGTTAATTATGACTGTAAAACCCGAATATACCTTTGAACAGTGTATTAAGGAGCTTACGCAACAAATCAAGAAAATTAGACGCCATCAGCAATACGAAGCTGAACAAATACAACGAGATTTAGGCGCAGCAGGAAACAAAGAAAGACTTTATAGTGCGACGTTAAACTGTAAGTTATTTGATTACCAACTTGATTTAGCGGGTGTAAAAGGTATTACGCATCAAGTGGCTACTGGACCGATTGAAGATATCGAGTTCGGTGTTTATTTACTCCAAGGCAAATTATCAATAGAGCTCTCTGCTAATGCTACACGCTACAATCAAGCTGAATTACAATTACATAGCGACCGTTTATTAAATTTATTATCGCAGTATGCATATAATGCTGCATCTAATTTACAACCCGCTTTAGAATATTATTCAATGGTTACTTCTGGAGAAGTACTGCAATTAGCAAAGTGGTCAAATGGACCCTCAGTTGATACCAGACCTTATGGTGAAACTATTGTTTCGCTACTGGTTAAACAAGCTAATGAAGCAGGGCATAATACGGCACTGATTCATGAAGGCCGTACATTAAGTTTTGATGGTTTATATAAACGTGTTAACCAGTTAAGCCGTTTGTTACTTTCTCACGATGTGAAGGCTGGGGACTTAGTTGCGGTTGCCGTGCCGAGAAGTATTGACTCTATTATTTCTATTTTTGCAATCATGAATATAGGGGCGGTATATTTACCATTAGATTTGGGACATCCAGCTGAACGTTTAGCCATGATGTGTGAAGATAAAGTCCCTAGTCTGGCATTAAGCACAATTGACAATAAACATTTGTTACCAAACACAGTGTTAACCCTTTGCTTAGATGATAAACCGACATTAACCGTACTTGATGCATGCTATGAAACACCTTTAGCTGCCGCTAAAACGGATGTTAAAAAAGACCAACTTGCCTATATATTTTATACTTCAGGATCTACAGGTCGACCTAAAGGTGTGATGGTTTCGCATGGTGCGCTAATCAACCTTATTGTTGCTTTGCAAGACAAAATTTACCCAACTATTGACACTGATAAACAACAATTAAATGTAGCATTAACTGGGTCACTGTCTTTTGATACCTCTTGGGATCCTATTATCTTAATGGCATTAGGCCATAAACTTCACCTCTATTCTGACAATGTAAAGCAAGATGTTTTCTCTTTATTAGCTTCTATTGAAGCAGATAAAATAGACACTTTAGCCGTTGCTCCATCACTAGCGACGCAACTAGTACAAGCAGGATTATGTGAAGAGGGGAGACATCAACCCAAATTAATGGATATTTGTGGTGAACCAGTGCCGCCTTCACTTTGGCAGACCTTACGAAACAGTCCTATCGCGTCGCATAATATTTATGGTCCTACAGAATTTACCGTTTATGCAACTAGTGAGCAGATAACTGAAGCAACTGCTGATGTTGAAATCGGTAAACCCTTTGCCAATACTTCGTTGTATATACTTGATAAGGAACTAAAACCTGTACCTATTGGTGTTAATGGTGAGTTGTATCTTGCTGGTGACAATATGTCTTCAGGGTATCTAAATAGACCCGATATTACAGCTAGTCGATTTGTAGCCAATCCTTTTATTGAAGGGGATGTGATGTACATGACTGGCGATATCGTACGTTGGTCTGCACAGGGGCAATTAATCTTTGTAGGGCGCTGCGATAACCAAGTAAAAATTCGTGGATATCGCATTGAACTAGGAGATGTCGAATCAGCTTTATCTTGTTTAGCGATAACCAAAGAAGTGGCGGTTATTGTTGAGGAAAGTAATAACCATCAGCGTTTATTAGCCTACTGTACATTGAATGAGCACCAATTAGGTGATGATTCGCAAGTTGTTACTCATATTTTACAACAGCTTAATACGACATTACCCAGTTATATGGTGCCTTCTGTTGTGTCTATTTTGGATAAAATGCCTCTGACAGTGAGTGGTAAAATTAATAAAAAAGCGTTACCTAAACCGATTATGTTAAGTCAGGGGGCATTAATCGCTAACACTGTGGAAGAAGTGTTGTTATGTGAGCAAATGGCTTCTGTATTAGAAATCGATAGTGTTGCACTTGATGACGATTTTTTCAAAATGGCGGGTGACAGTATCAGCGCTATGCGCCTTAGTATTGCACTACATAAACAAGGCTATGAGTTAAGGCCACAAGTCATTTTTCAAGAGAGAACTGCGCAAAAAATGTTGCAGGCTATGAAAGAGATTGAGGTCACGTCCAAAGATACACAGCAAATAGCTAATGAACAGTTAGATAAAAGTCATGCCAGAACAAAAGTATTAAAGAGTCTATTTAATCAACAAGAGTATAAAGCACTTCGACAGCATTATGGTGAACAAGCCGATATTCTGCCTACTTTACCTTTACAATCAGGGCTTTTATTTCATGCTCAAATTGCTGACGAAGAGAGCCAATATAGTTTTACTACTAAGCTAAGCATTGAAGGTGAAGTTGAAACTGAACTATTACAACAAGCGATTGCTAAATTAATTGTTCAACATCCACAATTAGCCGCACAATTTGATGTGCAATTAACAGGTAAAGCCATACAAATTATCCCTGAACTTTCAATATCTTCTGCGAAACAATATGCTCCTTTGCAAACATTGGACCTAAGCACTTTAAATGACGTGGAAAAACAACGTGCTTTATATTCTTTAGAAATGGACGAAGCTTATAGAGTATTTGAGCTTAATGATCAAAATGTGCAAAGTGAAATACTGCCATCGTTATTGTTTTTTAATTTAATTAAAGTTGCTGACAAACAATATGAATTACTCATTACTGCACACCATTTAATTATTGATGGTTGGTCTACACCTATTTTATTACGTGATTTATTTACTCATTATACTGATCTCTATGTGAGTAAATCTGAGCCGATAGATAATGCAACTATCCGTTACCAAGATGTGTTAGTTGAAATGGCCAGCCGATCAACTGATTCGGCTGAGCAAGTTTGGAAAGAGGCTCTTAGCGACGTAATACCAACACTGGTTTATCCTCAATCCACTTCTGATGTTAAGGAGTTAAAGACCAGTTTAGATACTGAGTTAACTGCTAAGATACACCGTTATTGTCAACAACATGGCGTCACGTTGAATACCTTAATACAGGGTGTTTGGGGCGTGCAGCTAGGTGCTATGTGCGGACGTGACAAGGTAGTTTTTGGTAGCCCTGTTTCTGGGCGATTTAATGAAATAGCCGGAGTTGACCAACAAATAGGTTTGTTCAGTAATACTTTACCTGTCGTTATTAACTTTAATAGTTACCAACCAGTATTGACTCAGTTATTAGCACTACAGAATCAGCAAATTCAGTTAATGTGTCATGACAATTTAGGCTTAGGTGAAATCCAGCGTATTGCAAACGTTGATAATCTATTTGACACATTATTAGTGGTGGAAAACTATCCAGCCGACCAAGAGTTTCTTACTCAGACATACCGTGGATTAAATGTTAAGCAAGTTGAAAATCGGGGCTATACACATTATCCGCTGACTATATTAGTACTGCCAGGCGATAATATACGTATTCTATTTGAATATAGGGATGTAGTAGAAGCACCAGAACAGTTAGCGCAACGCTTTATTCAACTATTAACACAAATAGTGCAAAACTCAGAACTGTCGGTGGCAGAATTATCGTTACAAACAGAGCAAGATCAAAAGCTAATCAACCAAGTAAATAAGACAGAGGTTGTTGTAAAAGCAAATTCTTTACGTGATTTATTGCAACAACAAGCGCAACAAACACCGACTAAGCTGGCTTTAAAAGACGTAAATCAATCATTTACTTATCAGCAAATGCGACAACAAGTAGACAGTGTTGCACAAGGTTTATTACAGGAAAACAGTAGCGATAATTCTGCTACAGACTTCATTGCCATTGCCGTTCCAAGAAGCTGTGAATTGAGTATTGCGCTACAAGCTGTGATTGAGATAGGTGCTGCATATTTACCTTTAGACAGTAGTTACCCTGATGAGCGATTAGCATTTATGTTATCAGATGCAAAAGTAACACGCTTAGTAACAACAAAAGAGCAAGTTGCAAGGTTTGCTAAGCCTGCATTTAATGGACTATCACTTAACATTATTTTAATCGATAACTTGTTAATGGATCAGAGCAAACAGAAAGCCTCGCCAACGCATGCTGTGAAAACCATTCAAGGTGAGGATCCCGCTTACGTCATTTATACTTCAGGCTCTACGGGCAAGCCAAAAGGCGTGGTGGTTTCACATCGAGCCATCGTTAATAGACTATTATGGATGCAAGATGCTTATCAACTAACCGATGATGATATTATTTTACAAAAAACGCCTTCTAGTTTTGATGTATCAGTTTGGGAATTTTTCTGGCCATTAATTGAGGGCGCTTGTTTATTTATGGCTGAACCAGAGGCTCACCGTGATCCACAAGTCTTACTAGATACTATCGTTTCAGAAAATATTACCACCTTACACTTTGTTCCTTCGATGTTAGCAACATTTGTTGAACATGCATCAGAGTCTCATCAATTATCAGCCTTAAATAGCACATTAAAACGTGTATTTTGTAGTGGTGAAGCACTACCAATTAGGTTAGTTGAACAATTTGAAGGGATCAGTAATAAACCTTTACATAACCTATACGGGCCTACTGAAGCGGCAGTTGATGTCACTTACTTCCCTGCCAATAAAGCGACTTACGATATGTTAACAGAAGTGCCTATTGGCTTACCGGTTTGGAATACACAACTGCGAATATTAGATCACCAACTGCGTCCAGTTGGTATTAATTGTATTGGTGAACTGTACTTAACTGGTCAACAGCTCGCGAATGGTTATTTGAATAGACCGGACATTACAGCGGATAGATTTGTTGCAGACCCTCAAGCAGATGGTCAGCGCATGTATCGCACCGGTGATATTGCTAAATGGTCAAAAGATGGCAATGTAGTCTATTTGGGACGAACTGATGATCAATTAAAAATTCGTGGTTTACGGGTTGAAATAGGAGAGATAGAGCAAGCGTTATTAAGTTTTGATCAAGTAAAAAAAGTAGCTGTTGATGCGCGTATTTTACAGCAACCAATGCCTGAACAACTTCAAGATAACCGACAGCTGGTGGCTTATTATATTGCCAATAACGAGTCCAAATCAGAGCAACTATTTACTGCATCAGAAATGTTAAGTGAGCTGTCTGACATGTTACCCGCACACATGATTCCAATTGCTTTAATTGCAGTTAATGAGTTCCCACTGAGTGCAAATGGTAAGTTAAACAAAAAAGCATTGCCCGATCCTGAGCAAATCCAATCTAGTGAAGGCAGGAAACCAAAAGCTGGGGTTGAGCAAACTATCGCGCAAGCCTTTAAAAAGTTATTAAATATTGATGATGTTTCAGCACAAGATAGTTTCTTTAACCTAGGTGGTCATTCATTAATGGCGATGAAATTAGCTGCTGAACTAAGAGTCAGTTTAGAGCTTTCAGTATCAGTTGGGCAGATAATGGTTTCACCTACTATCGAAGGGTTAGCTTCTGTACTGGTTGATGAAACATTACGTAATGATCCTGAAAATGCAGGTTTTGGTCATATCTTACCTATTCGACAAGGACACGGAACGCCGCTTATTTGTATCAATCCGGGCTCTGGTTTTTCATGGCAATACACAGGGTTTCCAAAATATCTAGAAGGCGATTATCCAATCATCGGCTTACAATCACCTCGACCTACTGGCGCTGTGGCGGTTAGTGAAAATATGGAAGTAGCCATTGACCACTATTTTAATGCATTGAAAGAGTTACAACCTGAAGGTCCTTACCATTTCTTGGGGTACTCATTTGGCGGGACCGTCGCTGTTGCGTTAGCTGCTAAGCTTGAAAGGTTGGGTGAGCAGGTAGCTTTTGTTGGGTTATTAGATACTTACCCACCGGAAGGACAAGAATGGAAACGCCCGACAGAAGATGAAGCAAGGGAGGAGGTGGAGCGTGAAAAGCGCCAATTCTTCGCCGCTGCCGAAAATGATATTTCTGACAAAGTTGCTCTGGCAGAACAAGACAAAATGTTCAATGATATTGTCGCTAATTATGATGATACAGTGCGTTTATTATCCAAGGCAACCACACAAAGTTATTCAGGAAAAGTACATTTGTTTGTGGCTGAAAAAACACTTCCTGAAGGTTGGGATGAGGTTAAGTCTTGGGCACCTTTTGTTAAAGATTTAGAGAAATTCAGATTACCATTTTCACATGATGATATTTTATCAAGCGAAGCGTTATTGAAGATTGGTCCGATGGTTTCTGATTTACTTTTAAAGTCCTTCTGCAATAAGTAGTTAGTTTAGTAACTGTCTGTTAAAGGCGATAATATCATTGTGATATTCATCGCCTTGATTATACCAATCTAAGTGAAAATATGATCTAATTGATTTATCTATTGCAATTAAAGTGACTCGAACTAGCGTGAATTTAATAAAGCATACCACCCCGATTCTATTTATTACCTACTGAACAAATTAAGGTTTTCTTGGATAACCTCTCGCTCTAAACACCCTAAGCAGGATAAAGATGCTCAATAGCATTTTAAAAAATTCCAAATAAAAACGATCTTTAAGATCTCAGGGCATATTGCGTTAGTATCTGTTGATATATGGCTTCAAGATGAAGCGAGATTTAACCAACAAAATACAACAACACGATTATGGGCAGAAACAGGGGCAGTAAAGCAGCAACAATTTGAGTATGCATACCTATTTTTCAGTCTGTGTAACGAATGGTGCTAATGAGTCGATGGTTGTTACATTTGTTAATAAAGAGATAATGAAAACACATTTGTTACCGATATCCAAAGCCACTGTCAGTAATAGCCATGTCGTTGTTATTATGGATGGTGCAGGTTGGCATGTTGATAATATTGATGCACGCTTGGATAACGTTTCAATAATAAAACTGCCACCATACTCACCGGAACTAAATCCAATAGAGCAAGTGTAGAGCTGGTTAAGGCAACATCACCTAGCTAACCGAAGTTTTAAAGGCTATGACAATATTGTTGATGAAGTATGTAAAGCGTGGAATGA
>NZ_JBAHZA010000023.1:0-36839 GCF_036697365.1 Psychromonas arctica | reverse complement strand
CACACTAATAATAATACGGTCATGGTAAATTTCAGTGACGACAGCATCTGTTCCTGGGATTTCAGACTCTATAAAATAACTGTCTTGGGAGCGCTTATATTCGATAATAACACTGGAAAGTCTAGGGTCAGAGGCGGCGACTATGCCAACAAGAGTTAGTTTTAAACGAGTTTTGGGTGCTTCTATCTGTTCTTGTTGATAAACAATTCTTTCGCCTTGATAACGACCAAATATTGCTTGTCCTTGTAATTTTTGAGTGCTTAATCTATCAGTTTGATTAATCTTTCTTTCAGTAGTAGGAATCCAATTGTGACTACTTTCAGGTTCTGGATAAACAGATAAAGTTAATAAGGCAGATTGGTATGCGACTGAACCACAGATCACTGCCAATAATATTTGGGGTAGTATGGAAATCATGGCCTACATTCTCATCCTATTACTGAATCATTGAATACCAAAAAAACATTAATATCACATTAATGCTAGTGAAGCGCTTTATAAAATAACAATTAACAGAAAATTTCAATATTCATGAGACTTAGGCTGTAAGTTTAAAGCTTCGCTGTCGATAAGATAACACTTTTATAACAATTTTTATGTCACAAGTTTATAACAAATATTATGTCATAAGTTGACCTTGACTTATCAAGTTTTGCCCCCACCTGTTAAGTGACATAGCTCACATTAATTAATGTGTTATCTTTGAACGATTAAAATAATGCTTCGATTTAGAGAAGCTTATGCAAATAGACTAACTAGTTCGCACAATTTTTGTTGAAAAAAGATGTTTTTTATAAAAATATAAGCATGTTATTTAATATGATAAGCATAACAGAGCTTTATTAAATAATGATTTAGCGTAACGTCGACTTTTACTATATTAAAATACGATTTTTGAGTTGAAATTTATGACAACACTAACGGTTAGACTAGATAAATGGTTATGGGCGGCACGTTTTTATAAGACCCGTAGCTTAGCAAGAGATATGGTACAAGGCGGTAAGGTCCATTATAATGGGCAACGTTGTAAAGCCAGTAAAACTGTTGAAGTCGGCGCTCTATTGTCTATCCGCCAAGGTGAACAGTTATTTGAAGTGGTTGTAGAAGCTTTATCTGAACAACGCCGAGGCGCTCCAATTGCACAAACACTTTATAAAGAAACAGATAAAAGTGTTGCCAAGCGAGAGCAACACCAAATGTTACGTAAGCTAAGTTTACAAAATGCGCCACATCCAGACCGAAAACCAAATAAAAAAGAACGCCGCGAATTAATACACGCAAAAACACAACGCAATACAGCTAATTTCGATTAATTACTGAAAAATACATATTGAGAGAATTTATGACAGACCAACTACAACGCTTCCTATTTGATGACTTCGAAATTCGTGGTGAAATTGCACAAGCACATACAACTTTTGAAGAGTGTGTAAGCAATCACGATTACCCTGTAGAAGTAGCAAATACAATCGGAGAGCTATTAATCGCAACGAGTCTGCTTACAGCAACATTAAAATTTAAAGGTAAGATTGCAGTACAAATCCAGGGAGATGGCCCATTAAGTATGGCTGTTATTAACGCAAACCAAAATTTAGAAGTACGTGGCACAGCTCGTTACCAAGGTGATACAACGGGTTTATCTTTTGCTGAATTAATTGGTAAGGGTAATTTAATGATCACTATCACTCCTGATAATGGTGAACGTTACCAAGGTATTGTGGCATTAGAAAAAGACACATTAGCAGCTTGTTTAGAAGACTACTTTGTTCAATCTGAACAGTTAGCAACTAAAATCAGTCTTTTTGCTGATAGTACCAGCACACCAGTTCAAGCAGCAGGTTTATTAATTCAAACCTTGCCAGCACACAGTGAAAGCCATGAAGAAGATTTTGCTCATGTATGTGCACTAGCAAGTACTATTAAAGCTGAAGAAATCTATACTTTACAAAATGACGACCTGTTATTCCGTTTATATCATCAAGAAAAAGTACGCCTATTTGAAGCTCAGCCTATTAGCTTTGTATGCGGTTGTTCTAAAGAACGTTGCTTATCTTCATTAGCATCTCTAGATGAAGAAGAGATAAAAGATATTTTAGAAGAACAAGACAGTATTGATATGCGTTGTGAGTATTGTGCAACGACTTATTCATTTAAAGAGCAAGATCTGCAAATTCTTTTAACTCCTGCAAATCAAAAGCACTGATTTATCATACAAAAGTGCGAGCTCACAAAGTTGCCATGGATATTTTTCTGTGGCTTTTTTTTGCCTAATAATTAGACACTGGTCCCACTTATCTCGCCACAATTCCCTTACTCTCCGAATGGCTACATTACATTTTTTTAACAAAATTAACACTGGCTATAAAGGGGAAAAAACCATGGCCCAAGCACCACTATCGACTGCAAAACTGAAAGAATACGGCATCACAAATATCTCGGAAATTTTTTACAATCCAAGCTATGAAACACTGTTTACAGAAGAAACTGCGGAGTCTTTAAGTGGCTATGAAAAAGGCATTATTACAAACAATGGAACTGTGGCTGTTGATACGGGCATATTTACCGGGCGTTCACCTAAAGACAAATACATTGTCAAAGACGACACCACACGCGATACGGTTTGGTGGAGTGACCAGGGGAAGAATGATAATAAAGCTATTGATCAAAGTACTTGGAATGCACTCAAGCAAGTTGTAACAGAGCAGCTCTCTAATAAAAAACTATTTGTGGTAGATGCTTACTGCGGTGCGAATGCAAATTCACGCTTAAAAGTTCGCTTTATTATGGAGGTTGCATGGCAAGCACATTTTGTAAAAAACATGTTTATTCGCCCTACTGAGGAAGAGTTAATAGATTTTGAACCTGACTTTGTAGTAATGAATGGGTCTAAAACCAATAATCCGAACTGGCAACAACAAGGACTTAACTCCGAAAACTTTGTTGCCTTCAATCTCACGGAAAAAGTACAACTTATCGGTGGTACTTGGTACGGTGGTGAAATGAAAAAAGGATTATTTTCAGTAATGAACTACCTATTGCCATTGAATGGCATGGCTTCAATGCATTGTTCAGCTAATATTGGAAAGGCCGGAGATACGGCTATTTTCTTCGGTTTATCTGGCACTGGCAAAACCACATTATCAACCGACCCTAAACGCGCCTTAATCGGTGATGACGAACACGGTTGGGACGACCAAGGTGTATTTAACTTTGAAGGCGGGTGCTACGCCAAAACTATCCGTTTGAGCGAGGAAGCTGAGCCAGATATTTTTGGTGCAATTAAGCGTAATGCTTTGTTAGAAAACGTGATGATTAATGCACAGGGTGAAGTGGATTATGATGATGCGAGTAAAACAGAAAATGGGCGAGTATCTTACCCTATTGAGCATATAGAAAATATCGTTAAACCGATCTCCAAAGGGGGCCATGCGCAAAAAGTTATCTTTTTAACCGCTGATGCCTTTGGTGTTTTACCACCTGTGTCTAAGTTAACTAAAGCGCAAACGCAATATCATTTCCTATCAGGATTTACTGCAAAGTTAGCGGGGACAGAACGTGGAATTACAGAGCCAACGCCTACCTTTTCAGCTTGTTTTGGTGCAGCTTTTTTAACTCTGCACCCAACGCAATATGCTCAACAATTGGTAAAAAGAATGGAAGCTTGTGGGGCTGAAGCTTACTTGGTGAATACTGGATGGAATGGCTCAGGAAAACGCATATCAATCCAAGATACACGAGGTATTATCGATGCTATTTTAGACGGCTCTATTGAGAAAGCGGAAGTTAAAACTATTCCTTTGTTTAACTTACAAGTACCTACCAGCCTACCTAATGTAGACGGTAGTATCTTAGATCCACGAGATACTTATGCAGATACTACCGAGTGGAACGAAAAGGCTGAAAAATTAGCTCATTTATTTATTGATAACTTTGCACGTTACACAGATAAAGAAGAAGGTAAAATATTACTTTCAGCTGGACCTAAATTAGCAAATTAAACCTTAAAACACACATCCATAGTGAATTCCACTATGGATGTGTTTACACCACTTCACTCATTAACACTCTCCCCTTCTTCTTTTCATGTTAGATACTAAATGGAACTATCTTTTAATTATTGCGGTCTACTGACTCGTTATAATTAATTCAACTGTATCCTGAATAGTCAAAGTGGATTAGTAGAAGTCAGATTAAATAAGGAAAGGGAAATTATCATGAAATATTGGTTAGCTTTTATATGCTGTGGCTTAGCACTTACCGCTTGCGGAAGTGGTAGCTCTTCAACAACAGAAACAAACATAACCGATACAAGCATTACCTCGGATACTAACACCAGTAGTGAACAAGTTAGTACTACAGAAGTGACTGAAACAACACAAGTAACATCAAAGATTATTGATTACAGTGCAATGAGCTGTGAAGATAATTTAATTGAAGCATTAACGCTAATTAATCAACTCCGATCCGAATCACAAACCTGTGGTGCGACTACATACCCTGCCGTTGATGCAGTTACCTGGAGCTCAACATTAACTTTAGCCGCCGAAGAGCATTCCTCAAATATGGCAAACTACAACTTCTTTAGCCATAGTGGTTTAGATGATAGTACTGTCGGAAGCAGAGTATCTGCACAAGGTTACGCATGGAGTTATGTATCAGAGAACATTGCTGCAGGGCAAACTTCGGTACAAGATGTCGTTGACGGTTGGATGGAAAGTGAAGGGCACTGTACTAATATTATGAGTGAAAATGCGCAAGAGATGGGATTAGCTTGTGCTGTAAACGCCGATGCAGATTATCGATATTATTGGACTCAGGTATTCGCTAAACCATTACAATAAAAAATAAGGAAGTAGTTTCAATAACTGCTTCCTTGTTTCAAAACACCCGGCATAGACTAAATTATATTTACAAGTTAGTTAGCTTAATAGCATTCTCGCCCACATACCAAATGGGCTTGTAAAGCCAGTCGTTACGGCTGTAATTTCACCTTTGTCCACTACAATTAAAGTGGGTGTTAAGCTAATCCCCCAGGCTTTACTGATAGCACCTTTAGGGTCATTTAATACAGTAAAATCATACTCTTTTGCATCAAGGTACTGCTTAACTCGCTGTTGTTCTCCAGAATTTAAGGCAACGGTTACTACTTGCATCCCATCACTCACAAAATTAACAGAGGGTGACACAGTAGTACAAACACTACACCAGGTCGCCCAGAAATAAACAAGCACAGGCTTTTCTTGACTCATCGCAATCAAATCAATATTTTCGCCCTCTACACTGGTTGCAACTAATGCGGGCGCTTTTCCTGAGGCTATTGATTGAGCTCGCCATAAATCTACCCCCCATCCTAATGCTAAGGCTAACAGTAGATAAATAGCACCTGATTTAAGGTTGCTAACCCAACCTTTTTTTACTTTTTTATCAGTCATATTATTGGCCTTTGGCTTGTTCAATTGCTTTTATTACATCGTCACTATTCAAAATAGTTGATAACTCAATTCCATTTGGCGCGCCTGGTCCATAAACTATATTAAACGGAACACCATAACGACCAAAAGATTGTAAGTAAGCTGTGACATCGTCGGAACGAACAGTCCAGTCACCACTCATGGCTACCACATCTTGTTTTTGCAACTCGCTAGAAACAGGATCTTGTAATAACACCCCTATTTTATTGGCCTTACAAGTTACACACCATTTAGCAGTAACATCAACAAATACAACATGCCCTTTCGCTACTTCTTGTTTAATCACTTTCGCATCTAAAGGAACCCACTGTGTTTCATCATGAAGCGGATCCACTCCGTGCTTAGCGGTAAAATGATTAGTCACAAGAGCTAACGAAACCACTACTAGCAAACTTAATAAGCTAACAAGAAAAACACGCTTCCCATGCTTTTT
This sequence comes from Psychromonas arctica, assembly GCF_036697365.1. GTDB lineage: Bacteria > Pseudomonadota > Gammaproteobacteria > Enterobacterales > Psychromonadaceae > Psychromonas > Psychromonas arctica_A. The sequence goes on along the minus strand of NZ_JBAHZA010000023.1, from coordinate 30,935 downwards.
CCAAATTAAAATAGCAAAGATAATTATCATCAATACAGCAATAATCGCTGTATAAATTATTCCAATAAAGCTACTTAATAAGCTAATTAACCATAAACAGGTAAGTAAGATAAGTAACGCAAAGATGAGTTTTACCGTTCCCATCCATTTTCCTGGTTTAGGCATAAATGTCGCAATACTTGGGAATACAGCAATCAGTAACCAAGGCAAAGCCATGCCTATTCCTAAAGCGGTGAATACTGCAAATAATTGCCAACTTGAAGCACCTAAAGCAAAAGCGACCGCGGTACCTAAGAATGGTGCGCTGCAAGGTGTTGCCAGTAAGGTAGCAAACATCCCCTGTAGATAATGTCCTAAATAGTTATGCCCGCCCTTTGTTGCTAGCCAAGTCTGCATAGAAGAGGGTAATTGGATTTCAAATAAACCCAACATATTCACTGTAAACAAGGCTGTTACAACCACCATAAACCCAATAAAGTAAGGATTCTGGAATTGAATTCCCCAGCCTAGTGCTTCACCAGAGAACTTTAATATTAAAAGGAATAACGCTAACAACCAAAATGAACTGATAATACCAATACTAGAAGCGATAAATTGCTTACGTACCTGAGCTCGTTGCGTACCATCGACGCCCAAGACAGAGCTTAACTTCATGCCTAAAACAGGTAAAACACAAGGCATAATGTTTAGAATCAAACCGCCTAGTAAAGCGATTAAAAAGATAGAGAAAATAGATTCTCCTGCGGTAGTAATTGCTTGGTTGCCTAAGCTCGTTGCGATCTCTACTGCTATATCAGTATCAACAACAGTGATATTCACTTGAGCAGCAGTTAAATCAACTTCTCCCCCCCAACTAGTTGCTTCAAAGGTCGCTGTTAATTGCTTGCCTACCACTTCAATGACGGGTTTTGAAAAGAAGACATTTTCTAACGTGGCTTCACTGCTATCGATAAACAAATCAGGCTGCTGCCAATCTAATTGATGCGATAATTGCACAACGACTTGTTGATTTTGCTGATCCCATACGCTTTTTATTTCGGTTATATTCGCGTTATTTTTTTGCGCTTCAATCGCCGACTGTTCCACTAAAATAGGTACACTACTTACCGCTTGAGCATACGCAAAAGCAACATCATCATTGATAGAAAGTTGTTGCGGATCAAAGGTTAAATTAATCTCGTAATCAGTTAATACACAGATAGTCGTACAAGACGCGAGAGTGAGTGTGCCTTTTAAACGACTAATTTGACTAGGGTCTGTAACAGAAATCTGCATTGGGAAATGAATTTGATCTTTATAACCAACAGTTTCTACACCTAAAACAGGATAACGTTTAGGTGTTGGCCAAGACCAATTTACATCTGAGATATTAGTAGATTGAGTTGTCCAATCAAACGTTGGTGCGACACCACCTTCACCAGGTGATCGCCAATATGTTTTCCAACCAGATGCTAAACTTACATTCAAAATACCATTCACTGTATTTTGTTCAGCTTGACCAGTTAACTGCAAATTCACTTTGACGGGTAAATGATTAAAATTGGTGATCCAGCCCGTTTCAGGTGCTTGTGCGAATGCACTACTGATCAACCCAAAGAGCAATAAAAATGATAAACCGAACTGCCTTAACGTGGACATGATGACTCCGAAAACAAAACAATAGAAAAAAGAGATGAATATAATAAATACAACACCGCCAGCATAGCTGTGACTCAATAAGATTGAAAAGGTTCTTATAAGACAAGTTACTTGACCGAGAATGACTTAAATTTATTGCACTCTAACACATCATTATGAAACAAATTTATTCTGTAACAAAGTCATCCCTATAGTTAAGTTATAACGTATTGGGTGTACAATCGATACAAAGCAGAAAAACCGTTTAACATTTTTGCAAAGCAGATTATCTCATCACTGTATTATTATCTTAAACATGGAGTTACCTTTTATGAAAGTCGCTATGTTCAGTTCTCGTAGTTATGATATTCAACATTTCCAGCCATTAATTTCAGATCCCATGAGTATTAACTTTTTTGATACTCAGCTTAATGCACACACGGCAGCTCTGGCATCTGGTTACGATGCAATATGCGCATTTGTAAATGATGATTTAAGTGAACCAGTATTAATACAACTTCATGAATTAGGAATTAAATACATTGCAATGCGTTGCGCTGGTTTTAATAATATTGATCTATTTTGTGCAAAAAAATTAGGCATCACTATTGTTCGTGTTCCAGCTTATTCACCGGAAGCAGTTGCAGAGCACACTATTGCATTATTGATGACCTTAAACCGCCGAATTCACAAGGCTTATCAACGCACTCGAGATGCTAACTTCTCCTTAGAAGGCTTAGTTGGTTTTAATCTGCATGGTAAAACCGTTGGTATTATCGGTACGGGTAAAATAGGGGTTGCCACTATGGCAATCTTTAAAGGATTTGGCTGCAAAATTCTTGCTGCAGACCCTTACCCTTCTGCTCATGCAGAGGCATTGGGCGCAGAATATGTGGATTTCCCAACTCTATTCAAAAATAGTGATGTGATCAGTTTACATTGTCCATTAACTAGCGATAACAAACATCTACTGAATAAAAAAACCTTCGATTTAATGAAAAAAGGCGTAGTGATTGTAAATACTAGTCGAGGTGGTTTATTGAATGCCCATGATGCAATTGAAGCATTAAAATCAGGGCGTATTGGCGGGTTAGGCTTAGATGTTTATGAAGAAGAAGAGCACCTATTCTTTAATGACCATTCTAGTGAAATTATTACCGATGATACCTTCCGACGTTTATCAGCTTGCCATAACGTTATCTTTACTGGCCATCAAGCCTTCTTAACTAAAGAAGCATTAACCAGTATTGCTCAAACCACATTAGATAATTTACAACAGTTGGATGAAGGTAAACAGAGCGAGAATGAAGTAAGTGAATAATTACTAACAAGACGTAATAATAGTCCCGTTAAAGCCCTTAATTAGATTTTAAGGGCTTTAAATAATTATAGCCACATCCTAACCTGTTTTTTATAATGGTTAAATTGCTCCCCAAAGATTGATTTTAATGCTTTTTCTTCAGGTTCGATAAAGCGCTTGGTGATACTGTAAATGTATAAAGGGATAATCACTAAACATAATGGATTCCCAAGCAAGCACACTTCCGCAATTAACAAGCCAACCATACCTAAATACATTGGATTACGTGAATAACGATAGATGCCCGTAATAACTAGCGAAGAGGTTTCTTCTGGCGTCGTTGGATCTAGGGTTGTATTAGCTTTTTTAAACGCCAAACCAGCAGAGGCAATAACTAATACCAATCACACTAAGTAACTGATCTATTTTACTTGTTAAAATAACTTATTTCTTCGTTGTAACTTTCGTAAATAGAACAACTATTTAACTTAAGTTACGCCTTAAACTAAGTCATTTTTCCTGCGCAAAATTTAGACCACTTATTTAATGCAATTGGTATAATATAGCAATAATAAACGCCAATAAAGCTAGCCAATTTAGGATTGGTAAGTGAATACTCACACTATAAAAGATGAAATCAATCAATAGCATTATTGACATATATAACAACGTGATGATTGGTGGGTAACGTAAAATTTTCAACTTAACTTGTCTCCTATCAAAGAATAGAGTTCGTATTTCTGTAGAGTAAGATATAAACGATAGCCCAATATGATGGGGATTTCTTAAGCCCATCTTAAAATTATATAATTTACGCGAGAAAAGACTTTTTTATCTGTTTTTTTAGCATACAAATTGTGCAGAACTATCTTTTTTAGTTTAAACTGCGCGACTAAATTAATTCCAGAGGAAAATGATATGTCTGATAAAGTCTTTATCACTGCACAACAATTACTTGAAGACTCATTTCGTCTTGCATCACAAGTTTACGATAGTGGCTTCCGCCCACAGTTTATAGTTGGTATTTGGCGTGGCGGTGCACCAATCGGTATTGCAGTTCAAGAATTCTTTGACTACAAAAAAGTAGAAACAGATCATATCGCAGTACGTACATCTTCTTACTACGGCATTGGTAAGCAAAGTAAAACCATCAAAGTACATGGTTTACATTACATCATCGAAAATGCAAATGCAGACGATGGTTTATTAATTGTTGATGATGTATTTGACTCAGGCCGAAGTGTTGTTGCATTAACTGAGAAGCTGACAGAAGTAATGCGTTTAAATATGCCACGTGATGTGCGTATTGCTACTCCTTACTACAAGCCAAAAAACAAAGCAGTAGACATGGTACCTGACTACTACATCCATGAATCAGATGAGTGGTTAGTATTCCCACACGAAGCATCTGGTTTATCGGTAGAAGAGATTACTGAAGGAAAAAGTGACTTTAAAAACATCGCTCACTTATTTACTAAAGAAGACTAATTTCAATACTTTGTATTGTTGATCAAAGGAGGCCATGGGTCTCCTTTTTTGTGCCTATGACATATAGGTTTTATTCAGTAATAAACTGCCTACTCGCCACCAGCACATCTGCATAGAGTCCGGTAAAAATAGTAGCGAATACCTGATAGTGTTCAACCAACACTTTTCCCGTTTCGGCAAGCGGCGCCATTCTTGGACTTCGCGATGACATCCTTTGTAAAGCATATTCGATATTACTTATTTTTTGATAAGACTCAATCCATTTATCACGCCATACTAAACTATTAATTCGCTCAAATCTTTCAGGTAAAATTACGTTATCTTCCACAGTTTCCTGAGCAATTTTTTGTTCTGCCAAATGACAAAAATCAATCAAACTTAAACAATGAAATTTAGACCAATTAGCGGCAAGGCAGTGGTCCCAAAACATGTCTAAAGCAATCGGTGCATAACGACGTAGATGCGTTGGAAAAAGCTGTTTAGCTTGTAAAACTTGTGGATGCTTATCAGTAAAACTATCAACAAAGCGGTGCAAGCGAATCCCTTCTACTATCTTTGCTGGAAACTGCGTATCAGGATTACCTTTCACGAAATCCCCTAAAAAATTACCGCTGAAGCTAGTATTAGTGTTGTCGGCAATATGCAGATGAGCAAGATAATTCATGATACTTAATTAACCTCAACGTTAATATTTAACGTTATTAAAACGTAAATTGATGCTGGCCTATGAAGCTTGATTTAAGTCAGGTTGAATCACTGTTTGCTCATGACGCTTACTGATCATTATCCCTATAAACACCACAAAAATACTCAACCACTGCCAATATGTTAACACCTCATTAAGTAATATTGCTGATAATAATAAAGCAAACACAGGCACTAAATTAGAATAAGCGGCAGCCGTTAATACAGATGAGCGCTGTAATCCATAGTTATACATACCGTAAGCGCCTAGCGTCACCGCAGATCCCAAATAAACAATATTTAAAAGCGCATAAAAGTCATGTTGCTGTGGCCACTCCATAAAAATCAGAAAAGGAGCAAAGAATAGTGTGCCAGATAACCCTTGTAAGGCAATCAATGATAAAGCGGAGTAACGATTCAACAAATGCTTCATTGCCACCACATAAATTGCAGCACAAACCATCGCTAATGCTTCTAGGCTATTTCCTAATAATGGATTTGGTGCATGGTCCGTGTGGGGCGAAACAACACTCAACAAAATGCCGCCAGTAATGCATAAAGAAAAGCCTACGATTATATTTTTGCTAAGCTTTTCTTGTAATAAGAAATATGCAAAAAACGCAACCAGCAACGGTAAACAAGAGACAATAACGCCAGCCTGTGAGGCAGAGGTGAACTGCATAGCATGCCCTTCAAATAGGTAATATAAACAAGGCTCAGCCAAAGACATAATAAATAGCCATTTCCAATCGCCTTGCTGATATTTAAAGCGTTTAACCCATGGCCATAAACATAAGCAAATCAACAAAGTAATAAGCATGCGTAGAAAAATAACAAAATTAGGAGGGTAAAAATCAATGGCTACTTTTAAAGTGATAAAAGAGCTTCCCCATAAAAAAGTCGCAATTAAAAAACATAAGACAGCAGGCATATTTTTTACTCTAAAAATGTAAGTATCCTATCACCAAGTTAATACTATTGTGATGATAAGTTATTTAATAAAAAAGGGGGTTATCCCTCAATTTCCTGATGATAAAGGGTAAAACCACGTGCCTGATAGTTCGCTAAAGCGCTAGGGTGATCCAAACTACAAGTGTGCACCCAGATCCGCTTAGCTTTGCAAGTTTGCCAAGCTTGTTGAATTGCATAACTTAATAAATAACCGCCAAAGCCTTTACCAATAAACGCAGACGTTAATCCAAAATACTTAATTTCTACTTCCCGTTGTTGATCGATCTCTAATTCAAAATAACCAGCAATAGCCCCTTCATAATAAGCAACCCAAGTTCGTAAATTATCGCGTTCGCTATAGGCTTTCCAGCTTTCATCAGATTCTTTTAATTTATCAAACCATTGCCATTGTTCCCCGACTAAGGAGTACAAAAAACGGTTAAATCGATACTCTTTAATTTTAGTTTCCGTAATTGTTAAACCTGAAACAGCTGGCTTCGAACTTAACTCACTTTCCGCTAACATCTGTAAATAATAAATGGTGGTATCGCTCATCGCCTTACTAATGCTCCTTGCCTATTTTAGTTGTCTATCGCTTTTTCATATAATGACTTAAAGTTTTTAGTACTAAACATAAAACCGTCACCTCCAGAATAAGCTTTCACTTTCACTACAGATTCTTCTAAGAACTGATTTAAGACAAAGTTATTACCTGACTCTGTATCTGCATAAAAAACCACTAACTCTCCTTTACATATCACAGAAAACCGGACAAGCTCTTGATTGATATACATAGGACTAGATTCTGGTTGTTCACTTTGTCCAGCTTCACAACCCTGTGGTTGCTTGCTTTGAAAAAAAATACTTAGTTTCTCATAGCTACCTCTGCCTAACAGAGCAACAATAGGTTTTGCATCTATCTCCTTAGTAATTATGACTTTATGAGGATCATCTATATACCAACCAGGGTGCGTTTCGACTTTATCTTGTAAACTTGTCTGATCTAAATACTTAGGTACATTATCGATATAAATATCAACCGTCCTAGCAAAATTCTTCCAGCGCCCATTAATCGGTAAATAATAATAAGCAAGGTCAATCGCTTTACCATTAACCACGACCTCCCATAAACCTTTATAGTGAGCATCTTGCATCTTACTTGTTTCAATCATTATGTTTTCAGGTGTAGTAATACCACAAGCTTCACAATACTTTTTGAGCACTTGGATATTTTCGCTTTCTAGCAATTGTAACGCTAAAGTCGCTTCTTTTTTACTCACTCTCTGCGCTTGATCGGCAACTGAAGATAAAGAATAAAAGAGTAGGCTAGCAATAAACAGCGAAAGTGATTTTCTAATGTTCATCATTTTTCCCTTTGAATAAACAGACCATTTAATATTAAGGATAATGGATAATATTGAAGAAACGTAATAGCTCATTACCTACATTACGATATCCATGTACTTGATCTGCTTTAAATTTAACACTTTCACCAATATCTAGTCTATGCCACTGTGCGTCAGAAAAATATTCCATTTCACCACTTTTCACAACAATGTGCTCGATAACACCTGTTTGATGTGCTTCTGAAAGCTGCTCATGGTCAATGGCAAAACATAATTCAAACATTTCAATAGCAGTGTTTTTATCAAACTCAAAAATAGTATTGATACTAATATTCTTACCCTGAGAAAGGCCATCTGATTGTGAGAGTTCTTCATTTTTCGTCCCTAAAAAAGCAGATAAAGGTAAACTAAACCCAGTTGCTATTTTCCATAATTTGGCAATAGTAGGGCTAGATTCACCGCGTTCAATCTGACCTAACATTGCTTTAGATACCCCACAATTCTGGCTTGCAGTATCTAAACTCCACCCTTTTTCTGTGCGATGTTTTTTAAGTTGAACCGCTACTGTTTTATTGATTAAATCTGACATATTTACCTTGTGCGTTATAACGGTTAATGTTAGCTTACATGCATTGTACGTTAAAACGCACGGAAGGTATTATGAAAACTGTTTGGCATCGGGTCAACTTTATTATTGCAGCAATGAGTGCAGGCTTAGTCGCTGTTATTGTTGGTTTTTCTAGTTCTGTCGCCCTTATTTATCAATTGGTGATTAATCTCGGTGGTGACAGCGAAATGGTGGCCAGTTGGTTTTTAGTGCTTGGCGTTAGCATGGGACTTTTAACTATCATACTGTCATATTGTTACCGGATGCCTATTCTAATTGCTTGGTCGACACCAGGTGCAGCATTAATGATCGCTAATGTACAAGAATTTACGCTTAACCAAGCGGTAGGAGGTTTTATTGTTGCGGCATTTTTATTATTTATTTTCCCACTAGTAATGCCCTTAGAGAAACTATTCAAATGGTTGCCACAACAGTTAGCATCTGCAATGTTAGCCGGTATATTATTAAATTTTGGATTATCAGTTTTCACTCAAATGAATATCCAACCAATACTAATTCTTAGCATGTTTATCAGTTACTTATTAGCTAGGCGATTCACACCGCAATGGGCTCTTTTCATTGTAATGGTTGTTTCTGTTATGCTGGCTTGGCATCTACAGCTTATTGAAAATAAACATATTGATTGGCAATGGAGTGAGATCCAGTTTATTAAACCGGATTTTTCATGGTCAGTTATTCTAGGTATTAGCTTACCTTTATTTATCGTCACTACAGCGGCACAAAATATCCCAGGCATTGCCATGCTACAAAGCTTTGGTTATCGAGCTCCAATTAAGAAGATCTTATCTATAACAGGATTTACTAATTTATTTACCGCTGCATTTGGTGGCTATGCTCTAAATCTTGCTGCAATTAGTGCTTCTATTTGCATGTCTGAAGATGTCCACCCAGACCCGAAAAAACGGTATTGGGGAAGTATTTGGGCAGGTATTTTTTACTTAATATTGGGGGTGTTAGCCGCTTATATTATGGCTTGGTTTGCACTTTTACCCACCTCATTGATCTTAGCACTTGCGGGCATTGCATTGTTTGGCACCATTACCCACAGTTTACAACAAAGTGTTAATAGCGAATCAAAACATATCAATGAAGCAGCTGTTATCACTTTATTGATCACAGCATCACCTATCACATTATGGGGAATAAGCTCAGTGATTTGGGGGGTAATCGGTGGTTTATTAGTCTTATTTATCAGTCGACTCAACATAAAACCAAAGGGTTAACGACTTGCTTGAATCAAGAGGTTACGAGGTGTAATCTGTGATTTACAAAAAGTCGAAACCTGCACCTGATAACCCAATTCCTGTAAACGTAAGGCTCTGTCATACACTAGCCATAACTCTAATGGTCGACGAAAGTATTGCGAGACCAATTCACCACGGCGTAACCTTTCAAAGCGCTGTTTTCCTTGTATTAGAAAATCAGAAAGGTCTTCTGGTAATTGAAAAGACAAGCTTTTACGTAGCATCACCCATTTAACAAACTCACTAAAGTCTTGCGAAAGTAAGGTTTTAGGAAAGCTAGGCACGTTCATATATTGTTGAGTATTACCCATTGATTTTTGCAAGCTATCAAAGCTTAATCGCCACCAGACTTCTTGATCATTTAGTTCAGTTTGACGAACACTTGAGGAGCTTTGTTGAGAAACAGCTAATTTTAGATCTTGTTTGGTCAAGATAAGTGCTGACAATAATTGGCTGCCTTGTTGAACATAATCAGAAAGTGGCTGATAGTGCTGATCTTTAGTTAAATGATAACAACAAGGACTAATCGTTACTTTCTCTGTCTCAGATTCGCCGACAGCTTTAATAAGATGTCTGTGTAAATCTCCACAAGCATGCAAAGCAACTGCATGCTGCTGTTGCTTTGCATATATATCAGCTTCATTTAGTAATACATTCGCTTGATAAAATTTTTGCGGAATAGCATGGCGTTCAGCAAGAGATTCACCTTGCTTACAAAGTTCAGCATTCCACTCAACTGCTGTCACAACGTTATTATTTTTAAAGTTAATTAAACGCCCTAAATGCCCCTTGCCCGCACACCATTCAAGTATCGGTAATTGATCATCGATGTGTTTAGAGAATTGCTCTATTTGTATCCATTTTCTGCCTTTTATTCCATTTTTAAACCAGAATGGAATATTAGTATTCACTAAATCAGTAATGAGGTCTTTAACTTGAAATAAAGGATCGTCGAAATCTAATAAATCGGGAATGAACTGCTTTAAAAGAGGATGCAATAAGCTTGGACTATTTTGATATAACGATAATTTTGTGTGATCAATTGATGCTAAAAATTCAATTAGCTCATTATTATCATTAAACGCGGAATAACTATCTAATGAAAAAGCATTGTAATGCCAGTAGTTCTTTAATTGTGTTAAATATTCATCTATTTGATCAAACTGACTACAGAGCATGACTTATTCCAATATTTATCTTTATTTATTTCTCTACATTTTATACTAATCACAGGCCTATTTGATTAAATAGATTCAATGGTTATATATAAAAATTCACACCACAATAACAGTCATTTCATCTATGTATCTATAATGGGATATCGAAAAAATTTACAATATATCTATTTGAAAACAATTAGTTATAAATTCTATTTTTAGTTAAAAACTAACAGTTAGTAATTAAGTCGACTACCAATAAAAACAAATACTTAAACCTCGAAAAAATACCTTATTTATATATAACCAAACAAAGTAACTTGGCATTCAGTTGTCTGATTAAAAATACGAAATGTTGGAATACCTTACAAAAACAAAAAATAAAGTAAAATAAAGATCACAAAAGATAATTAAGCCATTAATTTTAAATGACTTTATATTTATGGAATGAAATATGCTCTATATCTAATCGTGGAATTATCCATTTATATAAAGGAGAATAAAATGAATAAAATATTAGCATTTTTCGCAAGTTCGATACTGCTTATGTTAAGTGTGGGTTCAGCAAACGCGACATCAATTGAAGGTACAATTAGCTTTGAAGGTAATGCATCCGTGGATGGCTCATACCCTCTTATTACTGGCATTTCATTTTCAGGTGTAGAAGTAAGCGGACTTGATGAATTAGTAACGGGTAGCTTTGATGGTTTAGAAGACAGTGCAGCGACATTCTATGACTACTCGACTACGAATAACACGCTTCCTTATACTTTATGGACTGCAGGTACCTTTACATTTACAGTTACTGACTTCGCAATTGATCTTCTTGTAGATGTTAATAACATGCTAGTAGGTGCTATTTCAGGAACAGGTTACATTGAAAGCACCGATCCATCATTGGATCTAACTGCAGGTGCATGGAGCATTACAGGACAATACATTAACGGTGCAGTATCTTTCTCTTCAACAGCCGTACCAGCACCAGCAGGAGCCGCATTATTAGGTTTATGCTTATTAGGCTTTGGTTTCGCTCGTCGTAACAAAAAAGCTTAATAATAATTTCTAACCAATAGAAGAATTAATTAAAGCCTAATAATCATTCGATTATTAGGCTTTTCGCATTACCATTTATTGTTAGCATAATCGCTCTGTAAACTTACTTATTGTTTTTTTCAGTTTCATTACTTTCTGTAGAGCAAGATTTAGTTTGCTCAGATGCTTCGTTACTTGGCAATGGGTCACTGCAACAACTGCCAAAGTGTACCGAATCTAACCATGCTTGCATTTCTTCTTCAGTATTCTTTTTATCAGATTCTGGTTTATCTTTTATTTCACTCATTTACTTTCCTTAATATTTACCAACAAACTAATATCAATTGTTATCTTAAATAATAGATCTCAATTTTACGTAGAAAAAATAAGCCTGCTTATCTCATAATTGGTATTACAGCCCAATGCTATCTAGAATCTCTAAAAAAACATCTTCTCGGCTACTTGTAGTTAAGTTTGGATATAAACGACATAAGCGTATTGCCTGACTAAATTTACTTTTTCCTAACACACTTAATACTCGAGTAAACAGAGCTTCATCTAAAAAAAAGGTTTTAACTGCATGCGAAACAGCATCATCTAATGATACATAAAGAACACCATCAAATTCAAAACTATCATTGTTACTATCAATAACCAATAATTCATTATTTACCACTAACGGCCAGCCTTGATAGTTTATTCTACCTTGCATCAATTCAAACATAGGCCAAGCACTGCGCTTAAAACCTTCAAAAGCACTTCCTTCTAATTCAGACTCCTCTAATTCTTTTTTCGTCCAATTAGAGCCAATACTTAAGGTTTTTTGATGCTTTTTAGTTAATGCTTTTTTAATTGCGTCTCGATAATGGTAGATAGAAGTAAAAGCGGAGCGTTTAATAATACTTGAGCACTCTTTACAGCTAGGCAAAGTTAAAGGTAAGTGATCTAAAATATTAATTTCATATTCATAAGAAGGGAATTTTATTTTTTTATCGCTAGGTTCACCGCAAAACCAACAGGTATGACGATAATTAAAAGGGATCTCGACAGCATAGAAAGTAGCCATAATACGCACCTATAAAAAATAATTTAGAGTACGTTTTGATAAGGTAATAATCAATGGTTGAAGTAGCAATTAAATTGCTTAATTAAAATGGTCAGTATTTAACGAAATATTTGAGGTCTACAAAATAGGAAAGGGCAGCCGAAGCTGCCCTAATTTAGTCTCACTATCTAGTCCGTGATAGAAGTTGCTCCATGCAAAACATCCTTTTGACTATTGCCATACTAGGCATCCCCTTCCCAAATCCTTTGGGCGTCTTCCTTGTATTACATCCTTATACGATAAACATCCTGCTTATCAATCCAACATCCTGCTGGTCTCTTCCGTGACACATCCCTATTTAATAAACATCCTGCTTATTAACTGCTCCCTATCCTTGGAAGGTGTCCTTTTACATCCTGTAATTCGTCCTTGCTTTTCCTTAATGATAAACTTCCTGCTTATCTAACTTCAATCCTGAAGTATCCTTTTGTCATCCTGACTAGATAAATATTCCTTATTCACCTAATAACAACATCCTGTTGTTTATTGCTTTCCGTCTGCCGATTAACATCCTATTAATCGTCTACGTCCTTGTTTGCGGGAGAAATAGTACGACGCATTAGATGAATAAGACCACTTACAAATTAAATAAATTGATGAAGCAGAGAATGAAAAACGAACTAAACAATATAAATCAATTAGTTAACTAAAATTAAAGTTGAATTAACACCTAAAAATCTTTATTTAAAGTAAGGATCTAGCACATAAGCAATGGTCGATCTCTCACAAACATAAAACAGCTAAAATTAGACATTTGAAAAAGATCACTATATTTAGTGATCAAAATCACAATTAATATGCATAGAAAAAAATTAATGATTCTTCTGTCAGCAATATTTATCGGCCATTTTGGATAAAAAACAATCAAACAAACGCTGTAATAATCAACAAGCCATAGTATTTACTACTAATTAGCATTATATTTACATTTCCTTTACACCTCAGGTTATCACTATGTCCGTTTACGCCACTTTATGCTTCCTCGCAGCAGCTGCAATGCTGATCACTCTAATTAATAGTAAATTAGGAAAATGGCAAAGTACCATCGCCATAACGGCCGGATCTTTATTATTATCATTGATTATTATCATTGCAGGTAAGAATGGTTTTACTCAATTAAGAGAAGTTGCCGTTACTCAATTAACTGAAATAGATTTTGAACATTTTCTGTTAAATGGATTATTGGGTTTTCTATTATTTGCTGGCGGCTTAGGCATTAAGTTAGAAAGTTTAAAAGATCAAAAATGGGAAATCACAGTACTTGCATTAGGGGCTACTCTCTTCTCGACCTTCTTTGTCGGTTTTGTCCTGTATTACATTTGCCAGTTAATTAGCTTACCTCTTGATCTTATATATTGTTTATTATTTGGTGCACTAATTTCGCCGACGGATCCAATCGCTGTGCTTGCCATTGTTAAGAAATTAAATGCGCCGAAACGTATCTCTACTCAAATAGAAGGTGAATCATTATTTAATGATGGTTTTGGCTTGGTCATTTTTGTCACTATTTTCAATATCGCTTTCTCTGGTGAGCCATTAACTGTAAGTAATGTCTCGATGCTATTTTTACACGAGGCAATTGGAGGAATTGTATATGGCTTTGCGCTAGGTCTATTGTTCCATTATTTAATTAGTGCAACCAATGACCATGCAATGGAATTATTATTTACCATTGGTGTACCAACAGCTGGTTATGTATTCGGAGAGCTAATTGGTGTCTCTGCACCTTTAGCAATGGTTGTTGCGGGTATTATGATTGGTAACTGGACAAGAAAAACTGGGTTTTCGGAAGAAAGTAAAGCACAGTTAGACCATTTCTGGGAGTTGGTTGATGAATTCTTAAATGGCCTGTTATTCCTATTGATCGGTTTAAGCATGTTGCAATTCAGCTTCTATCAAGAAGATTGGATTATTATGCTAATTTCTATCCCAGTTGTATTACTAGCACGCTATTTAAGCATTCGCCTATCCTATGTTGGCTTTAACCGTTTCCGTGACTACAACCCATACTCTGTTCGAATTTTAACTTGGGGTGGACTACGCGGTGGTTTAGCACTAGCGATGGCAATGGCTGTTCCTGCTGGTATTTGGGTTATCCCTGAAAAGAACATTGATGTTCGTGAGATCATACTAGTGATGACTTATGGCGTTGTACTATTTTCAATTTTAGTGCAGGGTTCTAGCATTGTTCCGTTAATTAACAAAGCAAAAGACTGGCAAAACAAACAACAATAAATTATTACCTCATCAAGCACTGCTGCTTATTTTAAATGGCAGTGCTTGATGCATCCTTATCATAAACACTTCTTAAGACTTTCCACTCTCCTCAAAATCTAACATTTCTTGATAGCAAAAATTAATAAAATCATTGCGAACAAAAACCAATATTACTGGTCTGATAACAGATTAAGCAAATAACCCATTAAAACCCGAACACTTTATCAGTGTTATTGGTATAACCGTTTTAAAATCAGGAAGAGTCATGTCTAAATCTGCTGAAAAAGCAACCTTGTCCATTGGTGTTCGATTATTTAGCGCATTTCTATTTACTAGCTTGTTGATTAGCGCCATAGCGGTATCTTTTCATTATTATCATAGCCAAACGCAGGCTAAAAATTCGATACTACAAACTTATCAAACAACCGCTGAACAAATTCATCACCGTATCGAACAAAATAAGCAACAAATTTCCGATCAATTAACTGCTTTAACAAATTCGCAGGACCTTACGCGTTATAATAAATTAACCACTAAAAGTATTAATCGATTTGCACAAATGCTAAATAAGCATGAAGGTTACCAATCAATCTCAGTGGGCTTTAAAAATGGTAATTTACAAAAATTAGTTGCATTAGATAAGCCAGGTAGTGCCCAATATATTCATCAAGCGAAAGGAGCGAAATGGTTACTCGTTTCAATTCAAAAAAACAAAACAGATACGACTAAAGAAGAGTTTTATTTTGATGCTAATTTTCATTTTTTAAGTAAGTTTAAAGAAAAGACAACGGGTGATATAACGACCAGTGAATGGTATAAAAATGCACTAGCCCAACCAACTTCGATCACTTCTCAATCTGAAAAAAAAATAATTTATGCTAAAAAAATAAATGCAGACGGTACGGTTGTAGCAATCGAAAGTAGATTGAATCATTACGCAGAGTTTCTCAGCAAGATCGACACTCCTTCTCTTCACAATGAGATGTATTTATTTACAAACAAGGGGCAGCTATTAGCAACATCTGATACCGATAAATGGAAAAACCCAGAGTATTCGCCTTACCCTTTATTATTGAAAATCATTGACTCAAAAATTACAAACCAATTACATGAAGTAAAAATCGGTACGCAGCATTATTATGCCTATTTAACCAATATGATAAGTGAAACTGATGCTTCTAGCTATTTAGCACTGTTAACTCCTAAACAATCAGTCTTATTGCCAAGTATAAAAACACCCGTAAAAATAGCGTTAATCTGCTTAGTATTATCAATCCTATTATCATGGGTGTTTTCTTTGTCGATTAGTAAAGCGATAAAAAGATTAACTAATAGTTTAGAAAGCGCAAAATCGGGAGGATATAAAACCTTCTCGATGAAATCATCCCGTTTTTCAGAGTTCAATACTATTAATACTGCTGTTGTGGAGATGACAGAAACCATTGCGCAACAAAGTGTTAAGCACTCTGAGCGAGCAGCTTTATTTGCCTCACTTAATGCACAAATAATCGATAATAAGTCTCTCTATAACAACAACCAAATTAATCGTAGTCCAGTACTCGCTAAGATATTAGGCATTGCAGTGAGTGATTCTGATTTACCTCAGCTCGCCACTTTCAAACTGTCTACTGAAACAGAACTTAATTTATTTCAAACAACAGCTTGGACACATTTATACCGGAGTTTAAGCACAGCAGAGATGGTTAATAAAGGCAGTAAATTGGATACTCCTTATAATCTCATACATGAAATAAGAATGCGCTTTGAAGTATTATGGAGAGATGCTGAAATTAACTATTATCAGCAGAGTCGGGCTAACCCAGAACTCAATAATCCATTAAAGGAAAAGTTAATTAAAGAGCAATTACAACTAATGCGAGATTTTGAATTTATAGCAAAAGTAAATCAAGGACGCGATAAACTAAACAGTCAAGATCTAGCTCGATTACAACAATTAAGCGAAAAAACATGGCTACGCTATTTCGATAAAAGTTTAGGTTTATCGGCGCTTGAAGCGTTGCACACCAGCCCTAAAAAACAAAGACTACCTGCAACTGAATTATTATTAAATCAACAACAAGCTGAGATGGTTGACTTAAATCTAGACATTAAAGCAGAACTAACTAATCTATCTATTGAACTCGGTACTGCAACTAAAGAACAACAAAAACAAGCACAGCAACAATTAAATTCAATCAATGCCATGTTAGGTGAACTATCAAATAATAAAGATAGCTGCGCTGTAATTGATTTGTCCATTTACCATGACAGCCTGCATGCCGTGCCTTACCCTAAAAATACAACACAGGCAGATCTATCGATTACTGAACATGTCCTATTACTTAGCGATATATTTGTTACTTTAACATCAGTTAATAACCCAATTAAATCAATATTATCTCTAAGTGAGGCGATTGATGTGCTGCATCGAATTACCTTAGACAAGCATATTGAAGCAACAATATTTAAGTTATTCTTAACCAGTGGCGCTTATCAAAAATATGCGCAACAGTATTTACATACTTCACAAATCGACTCGGTAAATATTGATAAATACCTAAATGATTAAGATAAATTAAAGTATTCAGCAATCATTTATTAAATAGGCTAGGTATAATCCCGCAAAACAACTCCTATTTAGTGGTATAAAAATGAATAAAATTCAGCTACATCAACAGCTCATGACATACTTACAAACTCAATTAAAGAATGCTCAAGTAGCCGCTAAAAGTGCACATGAAACCGCGACTAATGAAGAAAATATTGCGGAAAATAAATACGACACACTGGCATTAGAAGCTGCTTATCTTGCTCACGGGCAATCTCAACGAGCGCTAAAATGCCAAGCAGATATCGATGCATGCATAAGCTTACCGCTGGCGAATTCAGTTAAAGGCGCATTAGGAGCTTTAGTTGTATTAGTCGATGAAAATGAGCAGGCAAAGTATTTATTTGTATGCCCTGTTGCAGGCGGTGTAAAATTAAGGTGGCAGGAGCATACAGTACTAGTTGTCACGCCAGAATCTCCGATGGGTAGTATTTTGATAGATAAACACGCCGATGAACAAGTAAATATAACGATTAATGATAAAACCCATGATTACGATATTTTACAAATTATATGAATTAACTATCTTGCATTAAACGTCTCTCCATAGAAAAAGCTAAATTAACCACGCTCCCCCTAGTTAAGAATAAACTAATACCTTGCGCTACAATAAGTACTTAACAATAAAAATAACACTAAGTATCTGAAGTAAGTGATCTAAATTTTGTGCAGAAAAATAACTTAGCTTAAGGCATAATATGAACTGAGTAGCTGCTTTATTCTATAAAAAGCACAATGAAGAATTAAATTATTTTAACAAGTAAAATAGAGCCGTTAACAAGTGCGATTAGCCTAATATAAATAGGTTTATCCAAAAGATGAAAAATACTTAACAACACCGTATTACGTTATGATAATCCAAGTAAGACGAAAAACGTCCTTACATTCAAAGGTCTTTTTATGGCAAATTTCAAATCAATTTATCTTGTTATCACTCTTCTCTCATTATCTCTTTATAGTCACTATAGCCATTCGCGAGATCTAGAAGAGATAAAAAAAAGCGGTGTTTTACGCCATATCGGCATTCCCTATGCAAATTTTATTAACATATATAGAGGCGGTGAAACCCCTATCATTACCGGTTTAGATGTTGAGTTAATGAAAGGATTCGCCAAAAAGCTGGGGTTAAAGTACCAATTCGTTGAAGCAACTTGGCATAACTCAATGATATTACTGACGGGCTACAATGCACATTTTGTGAATGAAGTCGTAGTTAAAGGGCATGTTCAACACGAAATAAAAGGTGATCTATTAGCTGCAGGCACAACAATACTGCCTTGGAGAAAAGAAGTTGTAGACTTTTCTACAGCATACTTTCCTTCAGCAGTTTGGTTAATGGCAAGATCAGACTCTTCCCTTTCTCCTATCACCCCTTCTGGCTCGATTAAACAAGATATTCAAATAGTAAAAAGTTTGTTACAAGGCCGTAAAGTATTGGCAATGAAACAAACTTGTTTAGATCCTGATCTTTATGATTTATATAACACTGGAGCTAAGATTATATTACCAGTCTCAGAAAGAAAACTCAGCGAAATGATTCCAGCTATATTAAATAACGATGCCGAACTAACATTACTTGACGTTACAGATATATTAATCGCTTTAGAGAAATGGCCAGGTAAAATTAAAGTGATTGGTCCTATCTCAGAGGACCAAGAGATGGGGGTCATGTTTAGAAAAGACTCACCAAATCTACGGAAAGCATTTAATATGTATCTCCAAGAAATACAAGACAGTGGTGAATACTATTCGCTAATAAAAAAATATTATCCTTCTGTTTTTCATTTCTATCCTAGTTTTTTTAACGAAAAACCATAATAAGGATGCCTATGTCTCGTTGGTTTACTAAAAAAAATACCCTGGTTATCGCAAGTGCGATGCTTGCAGGATACCTATTGCTTATTTTAACAGTAACCAATTTAGGGCAAAATAAGCTTGAAGAGTCACGGGACAATGAACTGCATTTGAGAATTAGTCATTACGGTGAACTTTTAAGTAATTATTTTAAACTCGCTAAACATAACTCATCAATGATAGTACAAGATAAAGCTATCATTACATTTTTTGGCAACAAAAGCTCTGGTATGTCAATGACTTATGGTTTAGGAGCAAGTCTTTTCAATCTTAGAGATTTAATAAACAAACAATTGATCTACCCACAAGATAAATTAACACCAGTGTTCTCACGACTCACGTTAATTGAATTAGATCAAAGTATCATTGCAGATAGTGAAAATAAAATACCATTTAACTATCAAGGTATTGATATTTCATATTTTAAAAAATCACCGCAAACATTGTTCATTGCTAAAGTCGATGATGATTTAGCTATTCGCTTATCAACCACGGTTTACTTCCATAACAGTCCTATTGCTTTATTAATTGCAGAATTTAACAAAGAACAAATAATCTCTTTATTGACTGCTTTAGAGTATGAAGGCAGTGGAAGCCATATCACGCTTCGAAGCAGGAAAGGTGATCTATTTATATGGGATTCTTTAGATACCGCTTCATATGCAGAGAAAACGCATGCACATCAAGACTTAATGCATAGTTTTCATCTAAAAGAAGAAATAATAGGTGCCCCCTTTATCATTGAAGCGTGGTTCGAAAATATAAACGATAACGACTTATTCACCTCTAAATGGTTTGTTGTTGTTATTTCTTTATTAGCTATACCTGTATTTTTAAGTTTATATTACCTGTTCTATATTGAGCATAAAAATGCTCAACTTCATCACCAAATTATTAATTCTAAAAAACGACGAAAAGAGTTATCTAAACATAATACCGAGCTCGAATGTGAAATTAAAAAACGTCAATTATCAGAGCAAAAGTTAGCTTATCAAGCAACACATGATTCGTTAACCGGACTTCCAAACAGAAGTTACAGTTTAGAAAAGCTAAACCATGCGATCGCACATTCACAACGCACACAAAAAAAAGTGCTTCTCATGTACATAGATCTCGATAACTTTAAGCAGGTTAATGATACTTTAGGGCATGCTGCTGGGGATGAGATATTAATCGAAACCAGTCGTCGACTGAGCTCAGCATTACGTAAAACAGACACTGTTGCACGATTAAGCGGTGATGAATTTATGGTCATCATTAATGACTTAGAGGGGTATGAACAAGCAACAGAAATTGCATTTAAGATGCATTATCTTTTTGATCAGCCTTTCCAAATCGATAAACACCTATTTCATACCTCAAGTAGTATTGGACTGGCGATTTATCCTGATGATACAGATAATGCAGAAACACTTTTAAAATGTGCCGATATGGCATTATATAAAGTTAAAGGAAATGGTCGTAAAAACTTTAGTTTCTACGAAGCTAAAATGAATGATGAAGTAAATCGTAAGGTAGCAATTAACCTTCGATTGCATGCAGCTATTAAAGAAAATAGTCTAGAAATGTACTACCAACCATTAATTAACTTAAAAACACAAAAAATAATAGGCGCAGAAGCACTAATGCGCTGGACTGATAGCGAACTTGGCTTTGTTCCTCCAGATGAGTTTATTGCAATAGCAGAAAAAAATAATTTGATAGAACAACTTGGTAGCTTTGCTTTAAATACTGCAGTACATCAAGCAGCTAAATGGCAAAAAATTACACCAATGCAAATTGCAGTCAATTTTTCCAGTGTGCAGTTTAGAAACTGTAAGCAATTGTTAAATGATATAGAAAATGTACTGAATACATCTGCACTTCCCCCTGAGCGTTTAGACGTAGAAGTAACAGAAAGCTTGATTATCAATCAAGAGGGGGAATTATTTGATATGCTACAAACCTTACGAAGCATGGGTGTAGAGCTAAGTATTGATGATTTTGGTACTGGTTATTCCGCCTTAAGTTACCTACAAAAATTTGCTTTCACTAAACTAAAAATAGATCGTGGATTTATCATGAACCTATCAGAAAATGAAGCAGATCAGTCTCTTGTGATGGCGATTGTTGCGATGGCTAAAGCATTAAATTTAAAAGTAGTTGGTGAAGGAATAGAAACAAAATCGCAAATGAAATTTCTTAACAAGATAGATTGTGAAATTGGCCAAGGTTACTTATTTAGTAAACCGTTACCAGCAGATCAATTTGAAGAATTATTGAAAGATCCAGACGCAATACAAAAACTAATCAACGGATAACAATAGGTTATAATCGTCACTTCCAGTTATAACCTATTTATCTAATATTAGCCTTCAGCTAATAACTCAGTAATCACCTGTTTATAAGCTTCCACTGGCTGTGCCCCAGATAATGCACTTTGACGGTTGAAGACAACCGTTGGTACAGCAGAAATGCCTAAACCTTGCCAATACCTCTCATGTTCGACGACTTGATTAGTATACTCAGAGCTTGTCAAACGGGCAGAAGCTTCTTCATTGTTTAGGCCTATTTTAGCTATTTCATCTAATAATGTTTCACGGTTAGAGACATCTTTTTGGTCAGTAAATGCTGCGCTAAATAGCGCCAATTTGAATTCTGTTTGTTTACCTTTTTCATGAGCGTATTCTAATAAAACATGAGCATCTCTCGTGTTAACTATTTTCATCTCCTCGAAGAAGTTAAAAGTGAAATCAACTTCAGCACCACGTTGAGCGATATTAATACGCGCTTGGTTACTTTCTTCCAATGACGACCCATACTTTTCAGCAACATGTTCACGTAAGTTTTGTCCTTCCGTAGGCATGTTAGGGTTTAACTCAAAAGGTTGCCATTGCAACTCGATTTGTTCTTGAACACCTAATTCATCGATGGCTTTTTGTAAATTTTTGTAGCCAATAATGCACCACGGACAAACAACATCTGAAACGATATCCAATTGAATTTTTTTACTCATGATTACCTCTTTTGTAGTCAATCAGTCTTATATACAGCGACTTTATATATTTATACTTTCACACTATAACTGTATAAGAACGATCGTTCAAATTAATCTAAACACGGATATGAAATAGACTATAGCTTCACAATGTCGGACTAAGTAAATTGATCAACTCAATAATAAAATAGTACAATAATACTTTAATAGCATAAATTTGAATTATCTCGCTTTCTTTATCAACATAAAATCACCTCTATAATAATTGAAATATATGTTACCAATAGTCTGTTTTCATTAATTACGTTCAATCGTTATGACAACGTAAGTATTAAGTTAAAGGTGTTCAGTGTCTTCCCAATCCTACATAAAAAATAATTTTGCACTCGCTTGGCCTCTCGCCTTAAATGGTTTATTAATGCAGTCGATGTTAATGATAGACACCTTATTAGTATCTCCTTTAGGTGAAATACCATTAGCTGCGATCGGTATTGCGACAACTATTGTTGCCGCTGTATTAGGTATTCAAATGGCGTTAGCCAACGGGACACAGTTAGTATTAAGCCGTGCTGTTGGAGCGAGAAATCAAAACTCATTAAATAAAGGTTTCTGGTCAGGTTTTTTTATAAACGGCGGTGTAGCAATACTATTTTGGATAATATTAACGGTTTTTGATCGCCCTTTAATTGGGCTATTAACTGATAATATTAACTTGCATCAAGAGATTGCAGATTACCTTAACATATCAAAATATATCATTTTATTTACTGCTATCACTCAGGTAATGATTGCACTATTTAATGGCCTTGGTAAAACCAAAGTTCCCTTTAAAGGTTACCTTATTGAACTCCCTGTTAATGCAATCTTATCTTACTTATTAATTCATGGTTATCACCTTTCAGAAGGATTAAACAGTGACGGTCTAGGGGTTCAAGGTGCCGCTATCGGCAGTGTTATAGCAATTACTGTACGTATGATCTATTTAGGTTTATACATGCATCTTGAACCTGACTTCATTTTTTCGCGACCTAAAAATGATGCCAATATGTTGGCTAATATACGTGCCCATTTTATCGAGATATTCCCTATTGCAGCCAATGTTACTATTCTGTTAATTGGCGCGACTATTTATCAATTACTATATTCTCAGCTAGCAATTAGTGCTTATGTAGCAATTACTTTAGTAATGCCCTGGATTCGAGCGGGTACACAATTTATAGCTGCTTGGTCTCATTCCTCAGCGATCACCGTGAGCCAGGCTATAGGCTCTAAAAAGATGGATGATTTAGTTAAAAATGTTGATACCAGTATTGATATTGCAGTGATTATTTCCGTTTTATGCGCACTGTTATTTGGAGTGTTGAGTTTATTTATGAATCAAATCTACCCTGATTTAGATGAATCGACTTATCAAGCTTTAGCGATTATTGCCCCACTATATATCTTTTTGCCGATAGTACGTGGCTACAATACTGTACATGGCAATATTTTACGTGCCGTAGGCTTAACCACAGCAGTTTTCAAAATTAATTTTACTGGTCAATGGGTTATCTCTATTCCTTTGTGTGCTTTTCTTATTTTAGGTTTAGATGCTTCTATCTTTTGGGCCTTTGCAATACAGCCTTTTGAAGAAATAGTAAAAGCACTTCCATTTCGACAACTTGCTAGAAAATCCTTAAAAGAATTTGATTCAGAAAAAGCACAAAAGTTAATGTATGACTAAAAATAAGAATGAGATCAAAGTCTCATAAAACTGCGGCCTTAAGTTAAAATATATGATCTCATCATTAGATCTGTTTATTCCTATGTGATCAACTAAGCACATCCAACCTATTGAGCTTTTGTTCATCTTTTAGCTGATTATTATGTGTGACAATATTACATAATGAGGTGATGAAAATGAAAAACAAACTAATGATTGCTGGATCTATCTTACTCACTCTACCTACAGTCGCTTTAGCTGATGTAGCAGGTAATGGAGTATCGTATCCAGTTCCTGCTGATAAATTTGATATGACTAACTGGAAAATAACGATTCCGGCAGATATCAATAAAGACGGTAAAGTAGACGAGATTGAAGGTGTAGCAATGATGAGCTACTCCCATGAAGATTTTTTCTTCTTAGATAAAGATGGCAATATGGTGTTTGAAGTACAAAATAAAGCCGTTACCACTAAAAACTCTAAAAATGCACGCTCTGAATTACGCCAAATGCCACGAGGAGCAAAATTCGATATTGATACTGCAGCTCCATTAAATAACTTTGCACTAGAAAGTAATACGCACGCAGCTGATTACAGTAAAGTCGGTGGAACATTAGAAGCAACATTAAAAGTAAACCATGTATCTGAACATGCAAAATTCCCAGAAAGACCAGCAGCGCATTCTGTAGTGGTTGGGCAAATTCATGCTAAAAAATATAATGACCAAATTAAAGCTAAAACAGGCTTTGGACACGGTAATGAACCACTAAAAATATTTTTTAAGAAATTTCCAGGTCATAAATATGGTTCAGTATTCTGGAACTATGAACGTAACTTAGCGAAGAAAGATCCGAACCGCGCTGATATTGCTTACCCGGTATGGGGTAACACATGGGAAAACCTAGAAGAGCCTGGTGAAGCAGGTATTAAAATGGGTGAAGAGTTTAGTTATGTTGTAGATGTAAAAGGAAACATTATGCATCTAACTTTCACTACTGCTCGCCATAAAGATGTAACTTACAGCATCGACCTAAGCAAAGGAGTTGATGAAAAAGATTCTCCAACAGGTTATGCACAAGACGCTTTCTACTTCAAAGCTGGCGCATATGGACAATGTAGTGTTAATGATACACACCCTGTTTGGGGTCCAGGTTGTGCTGGTACAGGTGACTTTGCCGTTGATAAAAAGAATGGCGATTATAATAGTGTCACTTTTTCTGCACTTAAGCTTAATGGAAAATAAAAAGTTGTTAGCTAATATTTTTTAAGCAATCTTTACCGATATTTAATTGAAAGCCAACTTAATAAAAGTTGGCTTTTATTTATTATTTAAGACCTTATGTGACGCTATTTCTCATTATTAGATTCTATTGTCTGCACTTGCACTGCATCCAGCAACTGTTCTTCAATGGTATTTTCTTCTGGTTTATCATCGATTGAAGCCGTTAATTCGCCTTCATCTAACGAATCTGACTCTTGCAATATTTCTACCATATCTGACGCAACCTCAGGGACAGAATCAATAATAGTGCTAGCGACATCAACAGCATATTCAGGCATATTTTCTACTACATGAGATAAGTAATCACTGACCGCCTCTTCGATATTTTCAGTGGTTTCAGTTGTTGGCTGTTGTTCATTTTCATTATCGACTAAATTACTCACATAAACTTCAGCAACTGCATTAGAAGACTCCGGCAATGCTTCAGACACCGTTAAAGCTAGCTCAGCAGAGTGCTCAGGAGAAATATCACTTAAACGAGTATATAAGTCTGCGGCAGTTTGTTCCGATGCTGCAGCGCTCCTATCAACGGGACGCATTTCATCTAAAGAATCAGAAAATTCAGTCATATACTGCTCTGTCATTTCAAGTAATACCGCAGGATCTTCGTCAGACATATTTTCTGCAGCATATTCCATCACCCCAATACCGTTATCAGGCATTGCATTGGCAATAGCCACAATAATATCTGCTAATTGATCAGGATGATCTGTTGTGATCCAGTCCACCAGCTCTTCAGCTTGTTCAGGAGATGCCGTCGTTAATGCCTCTGCAATATGTACTGTCATTTCAGGAGCAGCAGTGGTGATCGCAGCATATAACTTGGCAATATTAATCTCTTCAATTGTACTAAGCGCTGCAGCTAAGTGGGTTGCATTTTCAGGATCTTTAGCAGCAATCGCTTTGGCCATGTTAACCGCAATACCTGGATTTTTAGTGGCTAGACTAACCGCAACATCAACTTCTGCACTCTGTTCAAAAGCAGGTTCAACATAATCTGTTCGCGGATCAAGCTCGGATACCACACCGGATGGCGTTTGCATGACAAAGTTATCTTGATCTTCCTGCGGTAAAGCGGCGCGTTGTTTCATTCGTAATAAAATAAACGCTAGCAAAGTAAATGCAAAAATAACAATAAAGCTAAATAACGCATCATTCCCAAACCATTGCATCGCCTTTGAAGCTAAAAAAGGCCCTGTAATGCTGCCTAATGCATAAATGAATAATAATGAAGCCATCGCAGATAGAATTTGTTCTTTCACCACTTTATCAAAGGTTTCAGACATACTCATTGGATATAAACAAGCGACCACGCCAGTAATTATTGCTATTGATAATAAGCTGAAATAGAAAAAATTCAGGGCCATTAACACGGGTATTAATACCGCTGAAGC
Organism: Psychromonas arctica; assembly: GCF_036697365.1. Lineage (GTDB taxonomy): Bacteria > Pseudomonadota > Gammaproteobacteria > Enterobacterales > Psychromonadaceae > Psychromonas > Psychromonas arctica_A. Next base: position 4,348 of record NZ_JBAHZA010000023.1, on the reverse strand, counting down.
AATAATCATTAAGACCATACCTAGCATTATTTTTCGGCGATCAAAATTGTCAGATAAATAAGCGACAGGAAACTGTAATAGAATCGCGCCGATGATCGCAGAGCCCATAAAAATAGACAGGTTAAATCCTTGGATGCCATTATCATTAGCCACAATCGGCAACATGTTCAGTAATGCTGAGTAAAAGACACCACAATAAAAGCAACTCACTACACCAAGAGGAGAAAGTTTAATAATTGTCATCAATGACATTGATTCACTATCTTCAATTACAGGTCCCTGCTGTTTACTAATTACGATCGGCGTGATCGCCAAGCTTAATAAAATGCCGGAGATAACAAATAAAGTCATGGTATCAATGGGTGCAACATTGATTAAAAACTGCCCTAAAAACTGTGCACTCATGATCACCATTTGATTAATCGACAGTATTCTTCCTCGATTTTTTTCCGTTGCGCTAAAACTCAACCAACTATCCAAAGTGGCATTAGTACAAGCGATACAAAACCCAGTAATAATGCGCATTACAGCAAGGGTTATTGGATCAGGAAATAACCCGGATAATAAAATAGCAACAGAAGTTAAACTACCACACATTGCAAATATTCGAATGTGCCCTACACGTTGTAGCAGTTTACGACTGTAATAGGAGCCTACTAAAAAGCCTACTGACAGCATCGATAAAACCAAACCGATATTATCAACACTAACGCCATCACTTTGCATGCGAACAGGTAATAATATGTTGCTTAAGCCATAACCTGTCATTAATAAAAAACAGCTCATCAGCAATAAAAAAAGAGGTTTAATAGTTGTTATCACGGAGTGGCTCTCTATTAGTAGTGGTCAATACCTAAATAAACAAAGAGAAGCTCATCAAGGATGGGTAATAAAAATACCTATTTCAAATGTAATAGGTGAGAAGTTGAATATAAAGGAAAAATACGTCATAAAAAAGGTAAACGTAACATCATTTTATACAATTCTTTAAAAGAATAATTCTCTATCTAGTAAAACGCTTCTATCGAATATTCAATGATAATGATTCTAAAATTGCTACTAACTAGCTTTAACAGCTCGAAAAACGACCAACTTTATTCTAAAAAACTAAATATTATCAAAAGAAAAATGTGATCTAGATCTTGAAAAACTAACGAATCAAGAGGATGATAATTATATATGTCATTTTTTAAATAAAAATAATATAAGTACCAATCAAAGGTTTTATCCTTTAAATCCAATACTGAGGAGTATATTAATATGAGCCAAAGTATCGCAAGTTTTATAACTCAAACCCTAGACCAAGCTGGAATAGAACGTATATGGGGAGTAACTGGCGATTCACTCAATGGAATAAGTGATAGTTTACGAAAAATGGGTAATATCGAATGGCTAGGAACTCGCCATGAAGAAGCCGCAGCTTTTGCTGCTGGTGCTGAAGCCCATGTATCAGGAAAATTAGCTGTCTGTGCAGGCTCTTGTGGCCCAGGCAATCTTCACTTAATTAACGGTTTATTTGATTGTCATCGCAATAAAGTACCCGTGTTAGCCATTGCCGCTCATATCCCCTCTTCTGAAATAGGTAGTCAATACTTTCAAGAGACACACCCACAGGAACTATTCAAAGAATGCAGCGTATTTTGTGAATTAGTATCCAACCCAGAACAAATGCCTTATTTATTAGAAACAGCGATGCGCCAAGCTATTTTACATAATGATGTCAGCGTATTGGTATTACCTGGCGATGTAGCATTGAAAGCAATGCCCGAAGGTATCTCAGCAAAATGGAATCACCCAAAGCCTGCCACTTATATGCCAGCAACATCAGATATTAATACCATGGCAGATCAACTCAACAGCAGTAAAAATATAACATTATTATGTGGTGCAGGTTGTAAAGATGCACATGACGAAGTAGTTGCTCTAGCAGAAAAGCTACAGGCGCCCATAGTACATGCGATGCGCGGTAAAGAGTTCCTTGAATATAATAATCCATATGATGTTGGTATGACCGGACTGATAGGTTTTTCATCGGGTTATCATGCAATGGCTGAAGCGGATACATTATTAATGATTGGCACTAGCTTTCCCTACAAAGCCTTTTATCCTAAAAACAGCACTATTTTACAGATTGATAATCAACCAGCCTCATTAGGTCGACATGTGCAAGTTGATCACAGCGTGTTAGGTGATGCCCAAACGACGATCAGCGCCTTACTCCCGCAGTTAAAAGGAGGTCGAAATAGCCAACACCTTGAGAAGTGTCTAAAACACTACAAATCATCTCGTGCCGATTTAGATCTATTAGCTAATGGTAAAACCTCTCATGATTTAATTCATCCACAATATTTAACCCGTTTGCTCGATGAACAAGCCAGCGAAGATGCTATTTTTACCTGTGATGTAGGCACACCTACTGTATGGGCTGCACGTTATCTCACCATGAATGGGAAGCGTAGAATCCTAGGCTCTTTTAATCATGGTTCGATGGCCAATGCCTTATCACAAGCGATGGGCGCACAATCACTAGATCGAAATCGACAAATTATTGCCATGTGCGGAGATGGAGGGTTTTCTATGTTAATGGGTGATTTATTATCGCTTAAACAACTTAACCTCCCCATTAAAATCATCGTTTATAATAACCGTTCATTGGGATTTGTAGCGATGGAGATGAAAGCCAGTGGTTATCTCTCTGACGATACGGACTTAGATAATCCAAGTTTTGCCAATATAGCAGAGGCTTGTGGTATCAAAGGTATTCGTGTCGATGACCCTAAACAACTGCCTAAAGCCATGTCCAATATGATGGAGCACAAAGGCCCAGTTGTATTAGAAGTTGAAACTGCAAAGCAAGAACTAGCGATGCCTCCACAAATTAAGCTAGAACAAGCCAAAGGCTTTAGTTTATATATGATGAAAGCCTTAATTAACGGTAAAGGTAATGAAATTATAGAGCTCAGTAAAACTAACTGGATACGTTAGCTTTAACTATTTCCCGCTCAACAACTAAAGTAGAGCTTCTAATAAGTTCCTTAACTAATTTATTAGAAGCTCGCATTCTGTATATCTTACCAAATATAAAGCCTCTAACTTTTATTAACGACTTATTATTTAATTACCAATTTTTAATCAGGTATGATGCATATAATAAAATTCATTTAGTCTAACCGTGATGTAAACAAAGAGGTTTTATATTTATATGGAAAGTAAAAAGTCACCACTATTTATTGTTGGCATTACTCGTTCAGGCACAACTATCTCACATGACATGGTAATGCAAGCTTGCCCTGAAGCCGTTGATTTAACATCTGATGATGATTTTGAATGCCGTAATTTTTGGCAAGCGTTTGGTTTAACCATAGGCTCAAGAAGAACTGGAACTCTCTGTGAGTGTGCTACTGAAGATGATATAGATCCTGTTTCAAAAGAAGCAATTCAGAACTATGTTGCTTCACGCCACGCGCAAGGCGGGATTATTACAAAAAACCCTCATCTACTAAATAAAATCAGTTATGTGGCTAACATTTTACCGGATGCAAAATTTGTCTTAATTGTGCGTGACATAATGGGAGTAGTGGCGAGTGAAAAAGTAGGGTTTAATGATGCCTACCAAGGTGATGAAGACACCCCTCCCTACGTGCATTATTGGCCAGATACCAAGTTACCCTGTTGGAGCTATGTAAAATGTGATGACAAACAACATCAACTTACCAAGCCTAACTTTTTACTTACCATCAAGACAATGATTAAAAGAGTGATTGTTAATTTAAAAAACAAATCATTGAATGAACCAGGAAAAGTCTTACCTCACCAAAAGTTCTATGACTTCTACCAATCTCATCCGGATAAAACACGTTACTACCCTGGTGAAGGTTTTCATCGAATTCCAGAGTCTTGGATAACACTAAACTTCAATGCCATAAATCAACTTAAACAATTAGATAATTCTCGTTGGATGACCATCGCTTATAATCACTTAGTTGATGACACCAAAGGGGTGGTGAGTAACATGCTAACCTTTGCAGGGTGCGACGCTCCAGGGCTAGATAACTTACCCACTCAGTTGAATAAATCTTCGGCAGATAAGTGGCGTAAAAACTTATCAATCGAAGAGCAAGAAACGGTGAAAGCTATCGTCAAAAGGAATCAACAGAGCTTCGAAACCATATGTAATGTAGTTGGTACTAATATGCTTGTAGATTAATACAATTATTATAGACTTTACTTTGAGTTCAATTATACCAATTGCATTAAATAAGTGATCTAAATTTTGCGCAGGAAAAATGACTTAGTTTAAGGCGTAACTTAAGCCTTTCGACGATTAACTTCGTTAATAGTCTATCGG
>NZ_JBAHZA010000022.1:0-37684 GCF_036697365.1 Psychromonas arctica | reverse complement strand
GTTAAAGAGCGTGCCTTTCGGCTAGGCGGCGTATATTACGCGCCTTTCGAACAATGTCAACGTCTTATTTCAACTTTATTTTGAAGCGAACTTCAAATCGTTTACTGCGTTAGTTTTGCTCTCAAACTCGCTGGGTAACTTGCGTTCCGTCCCGTGTCTGTGGATGCGCATTATAGGGATTAAGATCACATTGGCAAGCGTTTATTAACGTTTTTTTCTAATTTAAGTTTGAATGATTATTTAGCGAACAACTTGGGGGATTTTCATACTAATTTAAAGGCTTTTATCGTTTTTAACTGTTTATAATGATGCTCTTTCATCAACAGCTTTATTTTTGTTTATATAGTGGAGACTTATATAGTGAGTAATATTGAAATATTAGTAGGGAGTACTTTAGGTGCAACCGAATATGTAGCAGAAGCAACACAACCTTTTATTGAAGAAGCTGGATTTACAACTCAAATACATTTTACCCCTAATATAGGTGAATTCGATTTGGCTTCTGAACAATTATGGTTAATTTGTATATCTACACACGGGGCTGGTGATTACCCAGATAACTTTAGAGCATTTGCAGAGCAACTTTCAAAACTTGATGTTCAACAATTATCTAATTTACGTTTTGGTTTAGTCGGTGTTGGTGATTCAAATTATGATACGTTTTGTCATGCAGCTAAAAATTTGGATCTTCTATTAACAAAGAAAGGAGCTTTACGTATCGGGGAATTATTTACAATTGATGTAGTTGAATCTCCTATTCCAGAAGATGAAGTAATAGAGTGGATCCCATCTTGGGTAAAAGATCTTAATAATTTGGTAAATTAATTTGTAAGTTACCCACAACATTCTGTGCATAATCCATTTATAACTCTTGAATTAGTTTTGTGTAATCGCTTTATAATAATGTGTATAAAAAGGCCTGTGTATAAAGGCTTTTTCTATACTCAGGTTGATCGCATTAAGATCCCTTATTATGCACACGATCGGATCTCTTTTAAGATCCTGATCTTTAATCAGATATAAGTGTTTTACACAGATCTTGCTTTGCTTAATAAGTGTAGTAATAAAAGATCTTTAAAGATCTATATATAATACTAATACTAATCTTTTGCTATTAAATCAGCTCTTCGCTTTCCTTTATTTTTTAAAAGGGTAAAATCCTCCTTTAAATTTTATATAGCTGTATTTGGAATATTATGATTTACCATGAACATTTTGACGTTATCGTAGTTGGCGGTGGCCATGCAGGAACAGAAGCTGCTGCTGCACCTGCTAGAATGGGACTTAAAACCCTATTATTAACTCACAATATTGAAACGTTAGGTCAGATGTCATGTAATCCTGCCATTGGCGGTATCGGTAAAGGACATCTTGTAAAAGAGATTGATGCTTTAGGCGGGCTGATGGCTTCGGCAATTGATAAAGGGGGAATCCAGTTTAGAACCCTTAATTCAAGTAAAGGCCCTGCCGTTCGTGCAACAAGAGCACAAGCAGATCGACTTTTATACAAAGCAGCTATTCGTGAAAAATTAGAAAATCAAGAAAATCTAAAAATATTTCAGCAAGAAGTAGAAGATCTAATCGTTGAAAATGATCGTGTTACTGGTGTAATCACTAAAATGGGCGTTCGTTTTTCAGCTAAAACTGTTGTGCTAACTGTAGGTACATTTTTAAATGGTTTGATTCATATTGGTATGAAGAATTACAGTGGAGGTCGTGCAGGTGATCCAGCTTCTGTTACTCTTTCTGATCGTTTAAAAGAGATGCCTTTACGGATGGGCCGTCTTAAAACTGGTACGCCTGCTCGTATCGATGCCCGTAGCATTGATTTTTCTGATTTAGAAGTACAGCATGGAGATAATCCTACTCCTGTGTTCTCATTTCTTGGTAATCGTGAAGAACACCCTCGTCAAATACCATGTTATATCACTCATACGAATGAAAAAACGCATGATATTATTAGAGAGAACCTTGATAGAAGCCCTATGTATTCAGGTGTTATCGAAGGTGTTGGGCCACGTTATTGCCCTTCTATCGAAGATAAAATTATGCGTTTCGCAGATAAAAATTCTCATCAAATATTTGTTGAGCCTGAAGGTTTAACAACACATGAAGTTTATCCTAACGGTATTTCTACAAGTTTACCTTTTGATGTGCAGCTTAAATTTATTCAATCTATGAAAGGTTTTGAAAACGCGTTTGTTACTCGTCCAGGTTACGCTATTGAATATGATTATTTTGATCCTCGAGATCTAAAATTAACCTTAGAAAGCAAATATATCAATGGCTTGTTCTTTGCTGGTCAAATTAACGGTACAACTGGTTACGAAGAAGCTGGCGCACAAGGTTTATTAGCCGGTATGAACGCTGGTTTACAAGTACAAGATAAAGAAGCTTGGGCACCACGTCGTGATCAAGCATACATGGGTGTTTTAGTTGATGATCTATCTACTTTAGGAACTAAAGAACCTTACCGTATGTTCACTAGTCGTGCTGAATATCGTTTATTATTACGTGAAGATAATGCGGATACTCGTCTAACAGAAAAAGGTCGTGAATTAGGACTTGTAGACGATGTTCGTTGGAAAGCATTCAGTGAAAAACAAGAATCGGTAGAAAAAGAGTTACAACGTTTAAAAACGCATTGGGTAAACCCTGGTTCAATCAATGCAGAGCAAATTAATTCACTTTTGAAAACTCCAATGCAACGTGAAAGCACGTTAGAAGCAATGATACGCCGTCCTGAAGTGGATTATGAAACATTAATGAAAGTAGAAGGTCTTGGTCCCGCTATCGAAGATCCAATTGCAGCAGAGCAAGTTGAAATTAAGATCAAATATCAAGGTTATATTGATCGCCAGCTAGATGAAATTGCTAAATTAAAGCGCCATGAAGATACGGTATTACCACGTGATCTTGATTATTCAGAGATCAAAGGCTTATCAAATGAAGTTACAGCTAAGTTGAATGATATTAAACCTGAAAGTATTGGCCAAGCATCTCGAGTATCAGGCATAACGCCTGCGGCTATTTCAATTTTGCTTATTCATCTGAAAAAGAGCGGCGTGCGTCGTAAGGCAGTTTAATGAGTTTACGTACCGAATTAGATGCTTTACTGGCACAAACAAGTTTAAATATCAGTGAACAACAAACAATACAATTAGTGCAACTAGTAGAACTATTAGCAAAGTGGAATAAAGCTTATAACCTGACTTCGGTTCGCGATCCTTCACAAATGTTAGTGAAACATATTATGGACAGCATTGTCGTATCTCCGCATCTATCGGGTAATAGTTTTATTGATGTTGGAACTGGTCCTGGTTTACCGGGTCTACCTCTGGCGATTTTAAATCCAGATAAACAGTTTGTGTTATTAGATAGTTTAGGTAAAAGATTACGTTTTATAAGACAAGCTATATTAAGCTTAGGCTTGAAAAATGTTGAAATAGTACAAAGTCGTGTCGAAGAGTTTCAACCAGAGCAAGGGTTTGACTGTGTGTTAAGTCGTGCTTTTGCTTCATTAGAAGATATGTTGTCTTGGTGTCATCATTTACCCAATGAAAATGGGCATTTTTTAGCATTAAAAGGGCAATATCCTGAATCTGAGATCACTCATTTAGATTCTAAATTTGAATTTATAGAGTCAGTTACATTACAAGTCCCACAATTAGATGGTGAACGCTGTTTAGTAAAAGTTAAGCGTGTATCGTAGTGACTATAATTTTTTAGGTAGGTATTTGTGGGTAAAATAATAGCAATTGCAAATCAAAAAGGTGGCGTAGGTAAAACAACTACGTGTGTCAATTTAGCTGCTTCAATGGCGGCGACGAAACGTAAAGTATTAATTATTGATCTTGACCCGCAAGGTAATGCAACCATGGGTAGTGGTATCGATAAATATGAAGTTGCCCATACTGCTTATGATCTTTTAATTGATGAACTACCGCTTGCTGATGTTGTAGAAACTGAAACCAGTGGTGGTTTTCACTTAGTCGCTGCAAACAGTGATGTAACAGCTGCAGAAGTGAAGCTAATGACTTTCTTCGCACGTGAAACTCGATTAAGAACCGCTTTAGAAGGCGCTAGAGAGGTTTATGATTATATTTTTATAGACAGCCCTCCTTCATTAAATATGTTAACAGTGAATGCGATGACAGCTGCTGATTCTGTATTAGTGCCTATGCAATGTGAATACTACGCTTTAGAGGGCTTAACTGCGCTTATTGACACTATCAGTAAGTTAACTGCTGTGGTTAATGCAGACCTTAAAGTTGAAGGGATCTTACGTACTATGTACGATCCTCGTAATCGTTTATCAAGTGATGTTTCAGATCAGCTTAAAAAGCATTTTGGGGATAAAGTTTATAGAACAATCATCCCACGCAATATTCGTTTAGCTGAAGCACCAAGCTTTAGTAAGCCTGTTATGTTTTATGATAAAAGTTCAACAGGAGCAAGAGCTTATCTATCTTTAGCTGGTGAGATCTTAAGAAGAGAAGAACAATCTATTAGTGCAGATCAGGAAGTCATTGAAGATGCTAAGTAAAAAAAGAGGGTTAGGTAAGGGATTAGATTCCTTGTTGAGCAGCAGTACTGTTACACGTAATAAACAGGTTTCACATGATATCCATGCCGAAAAGACACAACAACTGGTAAGTAATGAGCAAGGTGCTTTACAGGATCTTGATATCAATCAATTACAAGTCGGCAAATACCAACCTCGTCGCGATATGGCATCTGATGCGTTACAAGAATTAGCAAACTCTATTCATGCTCAAGGCATTATTCAACCTTTAGTAGTTCGTGAGACCGGTCATCAAAAATATGAGATTATTGCTGGTGAGCGACGCTGGCGTGCGGCTAAGATGGTTGGTTTATCGTCGATTCCTTGTTTGATTAAAAACGTTGAAGACGATGCAGCAATTGCAATTGCGCTCATTGAAAACATTCAACGTGAAAATCTTAATGCTATGGAAGAAGCAATTGCATTAAAGCGTATTGTTGATGAGTTTGAACTAACTCATCAGGAAGTCGCTAAAGCAGTTGGTAAGTCACGTACTGCAGTGAGTAACTTATTACGTCTTAATCATCTAAACCAAGATGTACAATTACTTTTAGAGCACGGTGATTTAGAAATGGGCCACGCAAGAGCGTTATTAGCTTGTGAAGGGGAACTTCAATCAGAGCTTGCAAAAAATGTGGTTAGTAAAGCGTTAAGCGTGCGTGAAACTGAAAAATTAGTGAAACAAGCGCAAGCACCCGAAAAAGTGAAAACTCCACCTCCAGTTTGTTCAAAAACTGAGTCATTAGTAACAACTTTAGAAAATAAACTCGGTCTTAAAGTTACTGCTAAAAATAGTCAAAATGGACGAGGTAAGTTAGTTATAGATTACACTTCTATAACAGACTTAGATGCATTGATCACATTAATTGAAAAAAGTTAATAGATCTGAGCCATTATTAATCTGAATCAAATTCGAATTGAGTCATTTACTAGTAATATAACCTAATAAACTAGCAGACCTGTTGTCTTCTAATTCAATGGTTATATTGCATTGAATGGCTTTGTCGGTATAATTTGCGCAGGTTTTAGCTTGTAGGAAAAGTCTGGTTGAATAAATCATTTTTCTATACATCAAGTTAGCTAGTAAAGGGAAATCAAAGTGGTTGATAAACTAGCAAAAAAAAGTCAGATTTCTGGATTGAAACTGGTAGCTTTTCAATTTTTATTAGTGCTATTTTTTGCATTGATTTCAACAGTGTTTTTTTCGAATAAAGCAGGGTATTCAGCATTATTTGGAGGAATCACTTTTTTACTTCCTAATCTTATTTTTGTTCTGTTAGCATTTGCTCACGCAGGTGCTAGGCAGGCTAAAAAGGTGCTTAGGGGGTTTTACGCAGGAGAGGCTATAAAACTCTTTTTAACTGTGTTGTTACTTGTGGTGTTTTTGAAATATGGAGCGTTATCATTGACTGCTTATTATATCTCTTTCTCATTATTAGTGGTTTCGCAGTGGTTAGCGCCTTTCTTTTTTTATAACAACGATGGGATAAAACATGGCTGGTCAAGGTGAAGCTCTAACATCATCAAGTTATATTCAACATCATTTAACAAACCTTACTTGGAGTGTTGATGGTGGTTGGAATGCACATGATGCTGGTTTTTGGACTTTTCACGTCGATTCTCTACTGGTTGCAGTAGGCCTCGGTGTATTATTTCTTTGGTTGTTTCGTAGTGTTGCAAAACGTTCGACTGTCGGTGTACCTGGTAAGTTACAGTGTTTCATCGAAATGGTTATCGATTTTGTAGATGAGAATGTAAAGGATACTTTTCATGGCAAAAATGCCTTGATAGCTCCATTAGCATTGACTATTTTTGTTTGGGTTTTCTTAATGAACCTAATGGATTTAGTTCCTGTTGATTTACTGCCTCACGCTGCGCAAACCATCGGGATACCTTATCTTAAAGTTGTACCTACAACTGATTTAAACGTAACACTTGGTATGTCATTGAGTGTGTTCGCTTTAATCATTTATTACACTGTCAAAGTTAAAGGTGTAGGCGGTTTTGTTAAAGAACTAACTATGCAACCATTTAACCATTGGGCATTTATTCCAGTAAACTTCCTTCTTGAAGCCGTAACGCTATTAGCGAAACCTGTTTCATTAGGTCTACGTTTGTTCGGAAACTTATATGCTGGTGAGTTAATCTTTATATTGATAGCTTTATTGGGTTACTGGCAATTACCACTGTACTTCCCGTGGGCCGTATTCCATATTTTAATTATTGTTCTACAAGCCTTCATCTTTATGATGTTGACGATTGTATATCTCAGCATGGCGCATGAAGATCATTAATTAATTTGGGTATAACATTAATATTTACTTTTTAAGTAATTACTTTTAAACATTAAAACAATTTATTTTATTTTTGGAGAATTTTTCATGGAAACAGTATTAGGTTTTACTGCAATCGCTGTAGCACTTCTAATTGGTTTAGGCGCTGCTGGTACAGCTATCGGTTTTGGTATCTTAGGTGGTAAATTCCTAGAGGGTGCTGCACGTCAACCTGAAATGGCACCTATGTTACAAGTTAAAATGTTCATCGTTGCTGGTCTTATCGATGCAATCGCGATGATCGGTGTTGGTATTGCATTATTCTTCACTTTTGCAAACCCATTTGTAGCTCAACTAGCGGGCTAATAACGGATCCTAATTAACTTAATTAACTAAGGAGCTGTTATGAATATAAATGCAACCCTAATTGGCCAAGCAATCGCATTTGCGATATTTGTTTGGTTCTGCATGAAGTACGTGTGGCCACCACTTTTAGATGCGATTGAAGCGCGTCAAAAGAAAATTGCGGATGGTTTAACTCAAGCTGAGCGTGCAGGAAAAGATCTAGAACTTGCGCAAGCTAAAGCAGCTGAAAAGCTGAAAGAAGCTAAAGCACAAGCAGCAGAAATAATTGATCAAGCTAATAAGCGTCGTACACAAATTGTTGAAGAAGCTAAAAATGAAGGTGAAACTGAGCGCAGTAAAATTATTGCTCAAGGTGAAGCTGAAGTTGAAGCTGAGCGTAACCGTGCTCGTGAAGAGTTACGTCAACAAGTTGCTACGTTAGCGATAGCTGGTGCTGAGAAAATCATTAAGCGTTCTATCGATAAAGAAGCGAACAGCGACATTATTGATAAATTAGTTGCTGAACTATAAGGAGCTAGCTTATGTCTGAATTGACTACTGTAGCTCGTCCTTATGCAAGAGCCGCTTTTGAATTTGCTGTGAGTAATAACAACATTGAAGCTTGGTCTGCAATGCTGTTTTTTGCCTCTGAAGTTGCACAAGATGCAACAATGGCAAATGTATTAACACGCGATAAAGCACCACAAGAGTTAGCTGAACTGTTTATTAATGTTTGTGGCGACCAACTCGATGAGAATGGTCAAAACTTGATTAAAGTATTAGCTGAAAATGGACGTTTGAGTGTTTTGCCTCGCGTTGCACAACTTTTTGCTGATTTAGAAACTGAGTATAAAAAAGAGGTCGACGCTGATGTCGTTTCTGCTTATGCCCTTTCTAAAGAACAACAAAAAGAATTAAGTGTTTCGCTAGAAAAACGTCTCGCACGAAAAGTAAACCTAAATTGTAGTATTGATAAGTCATTAATTGCCGGAATGGTAGTTACTGCTGGAGACTTAGTGATTGATAGCACAGCTAGCGGTCAACTAACTCGTTTATCACATACTTTACAATCTTAATGGGAAGTTAGCATGCAACTGAATTCCACTGAAATTAGCGATCTTATCAAGCAACGAATTGGACAATTCGAAGCGGTAAGCGAAGCGCGAAATGAAGGTACAATCGTTTCTGTAAGCGATGGTATTATTCGCATCAACGGCCTTGCTGAATGTATGCAAGGTGAGATGATCGAACTACCAAATGGTAGCTTTGCTATGGCACTTAACCTTGAGCGTGACTCGGTAGGTGCGGTAGTAATGGGACCTTACCGTGACCTTAAAGAAGGTGAAAAGGTAAAATCAACTGGTCGTATTCTTGAAGTACCAGTAGGTAAAGGTCTTCTTGGTCGTGTTGTAAACACAATGGGTGAGCCAATTGATGGAAAAGGGCCAATCGAAAACGATGGTTACTCTCCAATCGAAGTAATTGCACCAGGCGTAATCGATCGTAAATCAGTTGATCAACCAGTTCAAACTGGTTGGAAATCAATCGATTCAATGATTCCAATCGGTCGTGGTCAACGTGAGCTTATCATCGGTGACCGTCAAGTAGGTAAAACTGCTATTGCAATCGATGCAATCATTAACCAAAAATCAACAGGTTTATACTCAATCTACGTAGCAATTGGCCAAAAAGCATCAACTATCGCTAACGTAGTACGTAAACTTGAAGAGCATGGCGCATTAGAAAATACTATCGTTGTTGTTGCATCTGCTTCTGAAGCTGCTGCACTACAATACCTAGCACCATATGCTGGTTGTTCAATGGGTGAATACTTCCGTGACCGCGGTGAAGATGCACTGATTGTATATGATGATCTTTCTAAGCAAGCTGTTGCTTACCGTCAAATTTCACTACTGCTTAAACGTCCACCTGGTCGTGAAGCATACCCTGGTGACGTTTTCTACCTTCACTCACGTCTACTTGAGCGTGCTTCTCGTGTAAGCGAGCACTACGTTGAAACATTTACTAAAGGCGCAGTGAAAGGTAAAACTGGTTCATTAACAGCATTACCAATCATCGAAACGCAAGCGGGCGATGTATCTGCATTCGTACCGACTAACGTAATCTCTATTACAGATGGTCAGATCTTCTTAACAACTGAACTATTTAATAATGGTGTTCGCCCAGCTGTTGATCCAGGTATCTCTGTATCGCGTGTTGGTGGTTCTGCTCAGTGTAAAGTGATTAAGAAACTTTCTGGTGGTATCCGTACTGCACTAGCGCAATACCGTGAATTAGCAGCGTTTGCACAGTTTGCATCTGATCTAGATGAAGCTACTCGTAAACAGCTTGACCATGGTAAAAAAGTAACTGAATTAATGAAGCAGAAACAATATGCTCCAATGTCAGTTGTTGAACAAGCGTTGTCATTATTTGCTGCAGAGAAAGGCTTCTTAAATGATGTCGATGTTGAAAAAGTATTAGACTTTGAAGCATCTTTAATCTCTTACGCTAAAAATGAGCATGCTGAGTTCTATGCTCAAATTAATGAAACTGGCGCTTACAGCAAAGAAATCGAAGGACAATTCAAGGCTATCTTGGAATCTTTCGTTGCGACGCAAACCTGGTAATTAATTAACAACAATTGTTGTTAATTAAGCATTAATTAGGAGTAAGAAATGGCCGGCGATAAAGAAATTAGAAATAAGATCGCGAGTGTTAAAAACACTCAAAAGATCACTGGTGCGATGGAAATGGTAGCTGCATCTAAGATGCGTCGTGCGCAACAGCGCATGGAAAGCAGTCTTTCTTATGCATCTACTATGCGCAAAGTGATCGGTCATATCGCACTAGGTAACTTGGAATACCACCACCCTTATCTTCAAGAACGTGAAGTTAAGCGTGTTGGTTATATTGTCATTTCAAGTGATCGTGGTTTATGTGGCGGTTTAAACATTAATTTGTTTAAACCGGTTATCCAAGAAATGAAAAAACACAGCGAAGCTGGTGTTGAAGTTGATTTAGCCGTTATCGGCTCTAAAGCAGCTAGTTTCTTTGGTGGCTTAGGCGCTAATATTGTTGCACAAGCAACAAGCTTAGGTGATGCACCAACCGTTGATGATTTAATCGGTTCGGTAAAAATCATGTTAGACGCTTATGACGCAGGAAAACTTGATCGCTTGTATATAGTGAACAATAAATTCGTTAGTACCATGGTACAAGAACCTACTGTCAGTCAATTATTACCTCTGCCTAAAGCAGAAAACGATGATGAAGTAGCTGCCCATCACTGGGATTACATTTACGAAGGTGACGCTAAAGATATTTTAGATTCGTTATTAGTTCGTTATGTTGAATCTCAAGTGTATCAAGCGGTAGTAGAAAACTTAGCGTGTGAACAAGTTTCACGTATGGTTGCAATGAAAGCTGCAACGGATAACGCAAGTGACTTGATTGATGATTTACAACTTGTTGCCAATAAAGCACGTCAAGCTGCAATTACTCAGGAGCTTTCTGAGATTTGTGGTGGTGCGGCTGCGGTATAATTTTAAAATAAAGATTTTAGAGGATCAGAAATGAGTTCAGGTAAAATCGTACAGATTATCGGTGCTGTTGTGGATGTTGAATTCCCACAAGATAGCGTACCGAATATATACAGTGCACTGATCGTGACTGAAAAGAACCTTACAATGGAAGTACAGCAACAAATTGGCGGCGGCGTAGTACGTTGTATCGCAATGGGTGCTTCAGAAGGTTTAAGTCGTGGTTTAGAAGTTACTGATACTAAACAAGCAATCACAGTACCTGTTGGTACGGCTACATTAGGCCGTATTATGAATGTATTGGGTGAGCCTATTGATGAATGTGGTCCAGTTGTATCTGAAGAACAATACGAGATCCACCGTGCAGCACCTTCTTATGAAGAGCAGTCGGCATCAGCTGAAACACTAGAAGTTGGTATTAAAGTTATCGACTTAATCTGCCCATTCGCAAAAGGTGGTAAAATCGGCCTATTCGGTGGTGCTGGTGTTGGTAAAACAGTAAACATGATGGAACTTATCAATAACATCGCACTTAAACATTCAGGTTTGTCTGTTTTTGCTGGTGTTGGTGAGCGTACTCGTGAAGGTAACGATTTCTACCATGAGATGCAGGAAGCAGGCGTTGTAAACGTTGAAAAACCTGAAGAATCAAAAGTAGCAATGGTTTACGGTCAAATGAATGAGCCACCAGGAAACCGTTTACGTGTTGCCCTAACTGGTCTTACTATGGCTGAGCGTTTCCGTGATGAAGGTAAAGACGTACTTTTATTTGTTGATAACATCTACCGTTACACGCTAGCGGGAACAGAAGTATCAGCACTACTAGGCCGTATGCCATCAGCCGTTGGTTACCAGCCTACACTTGCTGAAGAGATGGGTGTTTTACAAGAGCGTATTACATCTACTAAAGTTGGTTCGATTACATCTATCCAAGCGGTATACGTACCTGCAGATGATTTAACGGATCCATCTCCGGCAACAACCTTTGCTCACTTAGACGCAACTGTTGTACTTAACCGTAATATCGCATCTATGGGTCTTTACCCTGCGATTGACCCGTTAGATTCAACTTCTCGTCAACTTGATCCTTTAGTTGTTGGTCAAGAGCATTACGATATTGCTCGTGGTGTTCAAGGTATTTTACAGCGTTATAAAGAGCTGAAAGATATCATTGCTATCCTAGGTATGGATGAGCTTTCTGAAGAAGATAAGCAAATTGTATCTCGTGCACGTAAAGTTGAGAAATTCTTAACTCAGCCTTACCACGTAGCAGAAGTATTTACAGGTGACCCAGGTATTTACGTACCACTTAAAGACACATTAGCTGGCTTTAAAGGTTTAATCGCTGGTGAATACGACGACATTCCTGAGCAAGCGTTCCTATACGTAGGTGCAATTGAAGAAGCTGTCGAAAACGCTAAAAAAATGTAATAGCTGGAGGTAACTATGGCTAAGGCAATGACCACACATTTAGATGTTGTAAGTGCAGAAAAATCACTGTTTTCAGGATTAGTTGCGCACTTATCAGTATCTGGTCAAGAAGGTGAATTAGGTGTAATGCCTGGTCACACACCATTATTGACGCCAATTAAACCAGGAATGGTTCAATTAGTGAAACAAGATGGTGGCGAAGAAGTCATTTATATCTCAGGCGGTTTTCTTGAAGTACAGCCAGGTGGCGTTACCGTTTTAGCTGATACTGCGATTCGTGGTCAAGATCTTGACCAAGCGAAAGCAGAAGAAGCTAAACGTGCTGCTGAAGCGCAAATGTCTAATCCTAATAAGGATATTGACTTTGCATTAGTAACAGCTCAACTTGCGCAAGCAGTTGCTCAGTTACGTGCTATTAAGTTAACACGTAAATAGATATTTACACTTTCATTAAAAAGGCGGCCTATAGGTCGCCTTTTTTTTGCTTATTTTTCGAGTATCAGAGCTTATACCAATCACACTAATTAACTGATCTATTTTACTTGTTAAAATAACTTATTTCTTCGTTGTAATTTTCGGAAGTAGAACAACTACTTAACTTAAATTACGCCTTGAACTCAGTCATTTTTCCTGCGTAAAATTTAGATCACTTATTTAATATAATTGGTATTAAATTGAGAAGGTGTAGTGAAAGATTGGATTGTTGGTGTAATAGCAATCACAGTAAACATCTTATTTCTTCGTTATAAATTTCGTAAAGTGAATGGTCATTGACGTCTTGATTTTTTAGCGCAAAATTTAGAACCGCATATTTAATGTAATCGGTATTATTCAAATATAGTTTGGATTGAGTTATGCAAAGGGATAAATCTGAAAGTGAAGTTAATTATTAGAAGGGAAAAGGTATAAATTAAAAAAATTAAAGCGCACTCTAGGAGTTACGCTTTATTTTAATATCAAAAAGATATTAAAGATTATTCACCACATGCACCAATAGCAGCTGGAATAGATAGTTGTGGAACTAGTAGGTAGTCCATTGAACAGTCTTTAGCACTGTTGTAAGTAGTACCAGTACAACCAGCAAGAAGAACAACGGCAACAGCAGCAACAGCGAATTTAGCGATAGATTTCATAATGAGTCCTTGTATTATATATGTATATTAACAATCAATGTATTGTCAACTGCACGCAAGATATCACAAAAAAAATCTGTGTTAAATAATTAATTTATTTTTATTAATCATTTAATTGATTACAATTTTCTTTTCTTGCCAGTCGATTAATTCTGCTTTTCCTTTTTCCGACAAAGTGTATAAACCACGTTGCACTTTATCAAACCAACCATAATGATTGTTATATAGAAACTGTGTTGCTTGTGGTTCGTCAATGGCTTTATTAATTGATGCTCCTGATGCTGGAGAAGATTGTAATAGATATTCAGCGATACGAATTGCACGTTGTCTGTAAGCTGTTAGCCCTGCATTTTTATTTGTTGATCCCCCCTTTTGCGTATCTCCCTGGCGAGAATTAAACTCTTTTAATAAAGCTTTTTGCTTACGTTTATTCTTTTTGGGAATGTAGTCTTTAGGGTCATTAATTATTTCTACATACTGCTGTGTTTTTTGTATATCTACGATAATTAAACCTAGCCCTAAACGAGCGATCAGTTTTTTAAGTTGTTTCTGTTTATTTTTATAAATCGTGGCTTGTTTAGGAATTGCAATATATACATTATCAGAAAGTGTAAATCGCTCGACTGCTTGTAATAAAAGAGTAATATTTAAAGTTAATTTTAATTCAATAATTATCATTTCTTGCTCTTTTATCGCGACGATATCGCAATCTTTTATTTCCCCTTTCACCTGGTAGCCTAAATTGCTCAAAAAATGCTTGATGGGTAAATACAGGTCAGATTCTTGTAGTTTTATAGGCATATTTATTAATGGCTGATTATCTATTAGGGATTAACGAAAATATAGCATATTCATTTATCCGTTTTACTGATATTAATTTATAAATACCTAAGGTGTTCACAGCAGATGTTTTATGTGACCAAAATTTTAAGTCTTGACTTGCCAAGTTAAGCGATGTGGTTGATTGTCATTGGTATAATTGTCGTCAAATGGGTATAATAAATTTTATATTTTCTAATTAACTCGAAGCCTAAATCATGCAAAAATTCGATACAAAAACATTCCAAGGGCTAATTCTTGCTTTGCAAGACTTCTGGGCTCGTCAAGGTTGTGCGATTGTGCAACCACTCGATATGGAAGTTGGAGCTGGTACGTTCCACCCTCAAACATTCTTACGTTCAATTGGTCCTGAGCCAATGAGTAGTGCTTACGTTCAACCATGTCGTCGTCCTACAGATGGTCGTTACGGTGAAAACCCTAACCGCTTACAACACTACTATCAATTTCAGGTTGTGTTAAAACCATCTCCGAAAAATATTCAAGAATTATACTTACAATCGTTAGAAGAAATTGGCATTGATACGTCGATTCACGATATCCGTTTTGTAGAAGATAACTGGGAATCACCAACTTTAGGTGCCTGGGGTTTAGGCTGGGAAATTTGGCTAAACGGTATGGAAGTGACACAGTTTACTTACTTCCAACAAGTGGGTGGACTTGAATGTTCTCCTGTCACTGGTGAAATTACTTATGGTTTAGAGCGTTTAGCTATGTATATCCAAGGGGTTGATAGTATTTATGACCTAGTATGGACTGACGGACCGATGGGCAAAGTGACCTATGGTGATATTTTCCACCAAAATGAAGTTGAACAATCAACTTATAACTTTGAACATGCTGATGTCGATGCACTTTTTGTACAGTTTGACCAATGTGAAAAAGATAGCCAAAAGTTAATTGAAGTAGGTTTACCACTGCCAGCTTATGAGCAAGTAATGAAAGCATCGCATGTGTTTAACTTGTTAGATGCACGCCATGCGATCTCGGTAACTGAACGTCAACGTTATATTCTACGTGTACGTTCGCTTTCAAAAGCAGTTGCTGAAGCTTATTACGCGAAACGTGAAGCGCTTGGTTTCCCACTTTGTAAAAATTTAGATAAATAGAGGCAAGTTTAATGTCACATGAAAATTTATTGATTGAGTTGGGTACTGAAGAGTTACCACCGAAATCACTTCGTAAACTTGCTGAATCATTTGCTAGTAATGTTGAAGCAGAATTAGTTAAAGCTGAATTGTTGTTTGATAAAGTTGATTGGTTAGCTTCTCCAAGACGTTTAGCCGTAGTGGTTACTAACTTAGTGGCAGCTCAAGCTGACAAAATAGTAGAAAAACGTGGTCCAGCAGTGAATGTTGCTTTTGATGACGCAGGTGTTGCGACTAAAGCAGCGCAGGGTTGGGCACGCTCTAACGGTATTAGTGTTGAACAAGCTGAACGTTTAGTAACTGACAAAGGTGAATGGCTACTGTTTAAATCAGCGGTCAAAGGTCAAGAGGTCAGCGAATTAATCCCTGGCATCGCCGCAACTGCTTTAAGCAAATTACCAATCCCTAAACCAATGCGTTGGGGAAGTGAAAGTACACAATTTATCCGTCCTGTGCATACAGTTACTATGCTATTCGGTAGCAAGCTAATACAAGGTGAATTGTTAGGTGTTGCTTCTGATAGAGTTATCCGAGGCCACCGTTTCTTAGGTGAAGCTGAATTAACGATAAACCATGCTGATGATTACCAGTCTCTCTTAGATGATTCAGGTAAAGTAATTGTTGATTATGAGCGTCGTAAAGCGATTATTCGTGAGCAAGTTGAAGCCGTTGCAGCACATGAAAATGGCATTGCTGCGATCGATGAAGAGCTATTAGAAGAAGTAACGTCATTAGTTGAATGGCCTGTTACACTAGTAGGTTCATTTGAAGAGAAGTTCTTAGCCGTTCCTTCTGAAGCACTTATCTACACAATGAAAGACAATCAGAAATACTTCCCAGTATTAGATAAAGAAGGCAATTTATTACCTCGCTTTATCTTTGTTTCTAACATTGTTAGTCGTGACCCTAAACAAGTTATTTCAGGTAATGAAAAAGTTGTTCGCCCACGTTTAGCTGATGCAGAATTCTTCTTTGAAACAGATAAAAAGAAAACATTAGAAAGTCGTTTAGCTTCTTTATCAACTGTACTATTTCAAAAACAATTGGGTACATTGAAAGAAAAATCTGAGCGTATCAGTGAAGTTGCTGCAAAAGTTGCGGCTAAAATCGACGCTAATACCGAGCATGCACAACGTGCAGGTCTATTATCTAAAGCAGATTTAATGTCTGAAATGGTAATGGAATTCCCTGACGTTCAAGGTGTAATGGGTATGTATTACGCACGTTTTGACGGCGAACATGAAGATGTTGCTGTTGCATTAAACGAGCAATATTTGCCACGTTTTGCGGGTGATAAACTACCAACTTCGTTAGTTGCTTGTGCTGTATCTTTAGCCGATAAGCTAGATACATTAGTAGGTATCTTTGGTATTGGTCAAGCACCAAAAGGCGATAAAGACCCGTTTGCCTTGCGTCGTGCTGCTATCGGTTTATTACGTATCATCACTGATAAACAGTTAGACTTAGATATCGTTGATCTAGTTGAAATTGCTAAAGTCCAATATGCTGACAAATTAACTAATGACAACGTAGTTAATGATGTTGTTGATTTCTTGTTTGGTCGCTTCCGTGCAACTTATCAAGCTGGTGGATATTCAGTTGAACTGATTCAGTCTGTTTTAGAGCGTCGCCCTACTAAACCGGTTGACTTCGAAAAACGTATTAAAGCAGTCGCTAAGTTCCAAACTTTACCTGAAGCGGCACCAATTGCAGCTGCAAATAAACGTATTAGTAATATTCTTGCTAAGGTAAATGATGAAATTAACAGTAAAATTGATGCAAATCTACTGCAAGAAGACGCTGAAAAAGCACTTTCTGAAATTTTAGAGGCTCTAGAAAGCAAGCTAAGCCCTTTATTTGAAAGCGGAGACTACGAGTCTGCCTTGTTTGAATTGGCTAGCTTAAAATCGCCTGTAGACGCTTTTTTCGATAACGTGATGGTGATGGCGGACGATTCGGCTGTAAAAAACAACCGTTTAGCTCTTTTAAATCGTTTACGTAACTTGTTCTTACAAGTTGCTGATGTTTCTGTTTTGTAATTTATCGTAATAATAAAACATTAATATCAACTAAAAAGCTCAGTTTTTACTGAGCTTTTTTGTTTCACGTGAAACAGGTTTAGACAATTTTTGCTTCTTTGATTTGAGCTTTTGATGAGAGCCATTATCTATTTCATAATGGCTCTCATCATTTAAAACCTCATACCAATTATTTTAACAAGTAAAATAGATCAGTTAATTAGTGTGATTGGTATTATTTATTCTTCTCTATATTTATGAATATTCGCTCTATTTATATTGATCAGTAGGATAAAATAAAGAGATAAATATTAAAGATAACGCTTTTATATTGCTTATAAGAACAGTAGTAAAAATACAAAATTAGGTTTCACGTGAAACAAATTCTTTTAAAACTGCATAATTAAAATTTATATTTAGGATTGTTATAAATGCCCTATTCAACTTTTGGAAACAAATTTACACAGCATTCTGGCATCAATGAATTGATGGACGATTTAAATAAAGGTGTAAAAGGCGGCGATGATATTTTAATGTTAGGTGGTGGAAATCCCGCAACCATTCCATCAATTCATCAGCGACTAACTAACTTAATGCAAGAGTTATTAGACCAAGGGAAACTAATGGATACTCTTGGAAATTATGATGGACCTCAAGGTAAAGATGCATTTATTAATGCATTGGTAGAATTATTCAATGAACTATATGATTGGAATTTATCTACTGACAATATCATGTTAACGAATGGTAGCCAAAATGCGTTTTTCTACCTTTTCAATCTATTAGCAGGTGATTTTTCACAGGGTAAAAAACGTAAAATATTATTTCCTCTTGCTCCAGAGTATATTGGTTATGCAGATGCAAGCGTCTCTGAAGATACATTTGTTGCTGTTCGTCCTAAGATAACAGAACTACCAAACCAACAATTTAAGTACCACGTTGATTTTGATGCATTGAATATCACAGATGATATTGGCGCTATTTGTGTTTCTAGACCTACTAACCCAACGGGTAATGTATTAACCGATACAGAGATTGAAAAGTTAGATAAGCTAGCTAAACAACATAATATTCCCCTGATTATTGATAATGCTTATGGCACTCCTTTTCCAAATATTATCTATGAAGAGGTAAAACCTCACTTCAACCTAAATACTATTTTATGCTTAAGCTTATCTAAGTTTGGTTTACCAGGTGCACGCTGTGGGATCGTCATTGCTAATCCAGAAGTGATTAAAGCGATGTCTAATTTATCAGGTATTATGGCGCTTTCCCCAGGTGGTATTGGTCCTGAAATTGCGTTGCCATTAGTTGAAAGCAAAGAGATTATAGAGTTAAGTGATCAGGTTATTCGTCCTTTCTATAAACATAAATCTGAAGTAGCTATTAAATTATTAACTGAAAAAATTCACAGTGAGAACTTTAGGATTCATAAATCTGAAGGTGCATTATTCCTGTGGCTTTGGTTTAAAGACTTACCTATTACTTCACATGAACTTTATCAACGACTAAAAGATAAAGGGTTAATTGTTGTATCAGGACACTACTTCTTCCCTGGTTTAGATCAAGATTGGCCACATACTAATGAATGCATTCGACTTAACTATGCACAAGATAGTGAAGTAGTAGAACGTGGTATTACTATTTTAGCTGACTTAGTTAATGAACTTTATGCGTAAGCTGATTAGTTTCTAATTGAATATTGAAGTGTGTTTCACGTGAAACACACTTTATTTAAGCCTTTCTTTTTTATTTTCCTCTAACATTTAGCGTTTTAATTGCGTGATCAACTGATTTAATACTTCACTAATATTTTCAATTACTTCACTTGATTGGTTAATATCTTGTAAATTCGCACTCACCTGTTGGGCATGCTGTTTTATTGTAGAGGCATTACCGACGATTTGTTCTATGGTGGTTGCTTGTTCTTCTGTGGTGGCAGCGATGGAATTATTAAACTGGTAAATATCGTTAATGATATTAGAGACTGATTTTAATTGTTGTTGAGCTTCTAAACTATGCTTTGCACAATCAATGGCCGCATCGCTTTGTTGTAAAACAAGCTCATTCGCTTGTTGTGCTGTTTCTACCAATTCATTAATAATGTGTTGTATTTCTTCTGTTGAACTAGAGGTACGAATTGCTAACGCTCTTACTTCATCAGCGACAACTGCAAAGCCCCTTCCTTGTTCGCCAGCACGAGCAGCTTCAATAGCTGCATTAAGTGCAAGCAAATTAGTTTGACTAGAGACGTTGTTGATCACCTCTAATACATTATTAATGGAGTAGGTATCTGCGGTTAATTTTTTTACTATTTTACTCAGTGAAAGAATATTGTCAGATAGTTGTTTGGTCTTCTGCACTTCATTGGCTAATGCAAGATCTGCTTTCTTCATTAACTGAACAGCTTTGTCACTATGTTGACTGGTGTCTGCAGCATTGTTGGAAATATCATTAAATGAGTCGGATAAAGCAATAATAGAAATATTAACCTGTTCTGTTTGTTGATGCTGTTTCTGACTGCTCTGCTCAGCTTGTCTAGCACGTTTTTGTAATAAGTTACTAGCACTCAACGCTTGTTCAGATTGTGACTGTAGAGAGCCTGTGAGCTCTTTTAAATAGACCTGTAAACGAAGACAGCGCGTATTAACGATCTTAAACTCTGAGAAACGACTTTTAATATTGAGCGGGCTGCCAAAGTCACCTTCTGTTAATGAATCAAAAAAAGGCAGTAACCTACGAATAAACTGTAATGTTTTAAATTGTAAACTGGCTGATAAGGTCACCATTAATAAAAACAGTATTAAAGTAGAGGCGCCAATTAAACGAACTTTATCAGTGATGGCTTGTTTTTGTTGATCAACCACACTGGAATAAGCTGTAAAGGTATCGATTAAAATGTTTAGTTTAGTACTTAAGTTAATGCGGCTATTAATAACTGATAAAAGTATTGTTTTAGTGTTGGTTAATTCTTTTGGGTAGCGTTTGCTTAAACTATTTAATTCATCAATTGACTCTTGAGTTAAGTCGATGGTTTCAGGTTGTTCAAAGCTAAACTCATCAACCGCTTCCGTATAAAATAGTTTAAGGCTTGGTAACTGATTCAAAGTTGATAGTAGTTTTGAAATATGGCCGTTTTGCTCAATAAGGTTACTTTTAATCGTTTCACTTTTTTGCTCAACATAACTTTGTCTTAATATCGCTAATTTATGTAAGTGCTGATTTATGTCTAATAAAGTTCGGTAGTAATCTTGTTTAATCACTAAATTTACATCTGACTTTTCTACCAAACGCCGCAAGTCAGTAATATATCCCTGACGCTCTGTTTCATTATTGATTAACAAAATATCCGGTGTCGCTGCTAATTTTCCCGCTTCCCTTGCTTCTGCAATAGCTATATCTAAATCTTTAACTCTCAGAACAATGGCATTTTGTTGTGTTGCATCAAGCCAGGTTATTTTTGTTTCTTTAAAAGTATCTAACTTATTTTCTGCTTTTAATAATTTTTGCGTATCACCTGTTCCTAAATATTGTTCCAAAGAAAGTGCAATATCATCTTTTAATGTGGACTTTATTGCGTGGTAAGACTGGTTAATTTGATAGGGTTTATCAATTTCCTGCCAAGCCCAAACAACGAATCCTGTAATTAGTATTAATAGTGAAACAATGCAGGCTGATATTATTTTAGTAAGTAGATTAATAGACATATTGCGCTCTTTAGATAATTCGACAACGCATAGTAATTATAGAATGTGGCAGTTATATTTCTAGATATCTAAAATTGGGTATTATTTTCTAAATTTTAGTCAAAAAAATCCAGCTAAATAAGCTGGATTTTTCTAATATTTCATCGTTATTAATATAATTAAATATCGATATTACCTACACGTAATGCGTTCTTTTCAATGAATTCACGTCTAGGTTCTACATGATCACCCATTAATGTAGTGAATAATTGATCTGCACCTACCGCATCTTCAACAGTAACCTGTAGCATGTGACGTGTATTAGGATCCATGGTTGTTTCCCATAATTGACTTGGGTTCATCTCTCCTAGTCCTTTATAACGTTGGATATATAAACCACGTTTAGACTCATGCATTAACCAGTTAACCGCTTCGATAAAGTTATCAATTTGTTTAGTACGTTCACCACGTTGAATATAAGCGCCTTCTTCCAGTAGATTTTGGATTTCTGCACCTAATGTTACTAATGACTTGTATTCAACTGAGCCAAAGAATTCTTCATCAAAAGTGTACACAGCATCAACACCATGTTTACGTACAGTGAAGATAATCTTGTTAGAGATTTCATTATCTGATTTAGCAATTTCTGCTTTGTAGATAGTCCCTTCTAACTCTTCACGGTTTAATACTTCAACAATTTCTTCAACCCAAGGCGTCACTACATCAGACTTAGCTAAGCCTTCAGAAGTTAATTCTGGACGATAAATTAACTTATCAAGGACAACGTTAGGGTAACGACGAGAAAGCCTTACAATTGTATCCTGAGCGTTACGGTAGCGATCGATCATACCTTGTAGCGCAACACCAGAAATACCTGGAGATTCATTATTTACATGTAAAGATGCACCATCCATTGCTAATGATGTTAAGTAAGCTTGTAATGCTGGATCATCTTTAATGTAAGTTTCCTGCTTACCTCTTTTCACTTTGTATAAAGGAGGCTGAGCGATGTAGATGAAACCATTTTCGATCAGTTCAGGCATTTGGCGATAGAAGAAAGTCAACAATAGTGTACGGATGTGAGAACCATCCACGTCGGCATCGGTCATGATAATGATACGATGGTAACGCGTTTTTTCTGGGTTATATTCATCACGACCAATACCACAACCAAGTGCGGTGATCAGTGTTGCTACTTCCTGTGAAGATAACATCTTATCAAAACGCGCTTTTTCAACGTTTAAGATTTTACCTTTAAGTGGCAAGATAGCTTGGTTTTTGCGAGATCGGCCTTGTTTCGCACTTCCGCCAGCCGAGTCCCCTTCCACTATGTATAGTTCAGAAAGCGCTGGGTCTTTCTCTTGGCAATCTGCTAGTTTACCTGGCAAACCTGCTAAATCTAATGCACCTTTACGACGCGTCATATCACGGGCTTTACGCGCTGCTTCACGAGCTCTTGCTGCATCAACAATTTTGTTAACAATGATTTTAGCTTCGTTAGGGTTTTCTAATAAGAAATCCTGTAGGCGTTCATTCATTGCACCTTCAACAATCGGACGTACTTCTGAAGACACTAAACGGTCTTTTGTTTGTGAAGAGAATTTTGGATCAGGTACTTTCACTGAAATAACCGCCGTTAAACCTTCACGAGAGTCACCACCTTCAGTCGTCGTTTTGTTTTTATTATTTTTGACTTTAGCTAATTCTTTTTCAATATAAGAGTTTAAAGTACGAGTTAGAGCACCACGGAAACCTGTTAAGTGGGAGCCACCATCACGTTGTGGAATATTGTTTGTGAAACAATAGATGTTTTCTTGGAAACCATCATTCCACTGCATTGCAACTTCAACTGCTGTGCCATCTTCATGCTCTGTATTAAAATGAAATACTTTATTATGAATAGGTGTTTTATTTTGATTTAAGTATTCAACAAATGCTTGTATACCACCTTCATAATGGAAGTGGTCAGATTTATCATCTTCACGTTTATCAATTAACTTTATTGAAACGCCTGAGTTTAAGAAAGATAGTTCACGTAGACGTTTTGCTAAAATGTCGTAATTAAACGTCGTTTTAGAGAATGTAGACGGGCTTGGCCAAAAACGAATTTCTGTTCCAGTTTGATCTGTATCGCCAATCACTGCTACTGGTGCATCAGGCTCACCAAGAGAGTACGACTGTTGATGAATATGCCCACTACGTTTAATGGTTAAACGTAATTTGTCAGATAAAGCATTTACTACAGAAACACCAACACCGTGTAAACCACCTGATACTTTATAAGAGTTATCGTCGAATTTACCGCCTGCGTGCAGAACTGTCATAATAACTTCTGCTGCTGATACACCTTCTTCTTCATGGATATCTACTGGGATACCACGGCCATCATCTCGTACAGATACACTACCATCACTGTGAATAGTACAAATAATATCGTTACAGTGACCCGCCAAAGCTTCATCGATTGAGTTATCTAACACTTCGAAAACCATGTGGTGTAGACCGGTACCATCATCGGTATCACCGATATACATGCCAGGGCGTTTACGAACGGCATCTAACCCTTTTAGTACTTTAATACTTGACGAATCATAACTATTCTCAGCCATAAATCTTTCACCTTTCTACTGTAATTTTTCCCTGTTTCACGTGAAACAGGCTGCGTTCTGTAAATAAATCATCAATTCCATTTTCAGTAATGGCACTGATAAATACTTGAGCACTAGACTCTTTAATATGTTTTGCTAATACCGCTTGTTTGTTTTTATCTAGCTCTGAACTAAAGTCATCTATTAAAAAAACACATTGTTTGTTATCTACAGCGTTTAAAAATAAACCTTGTGCTAAACGTAATGCATAAACAAGCAACTTTAATTGCCCTCTTGATAATACATCATCAACAGGTAAGCTTTTGATTTTTAATTTTAAGTCGGCTTTTTGTGGACCGATACTCGTGTAGCCTAACTGTTTATCTCGATGAAAGTTATCGTATAAATATTCAGCTAACGGTTTGTTATTTTTATCCCACCCACAAAAGAATTTACTTTCTATAGTAAATTCAGGCAAAAAATCTGCAATAGTTTGTGTGATTAGAGGCTGCAATTTTGCAAAATAATCAGCCCTCTGAGCGCTTATCTGCTCACTCAAGACACAAAGTTCATTATCCCATACTTGAAGCTCTTTGTAAGCGTTACATTGCTTTAAAGCGGCATTCCTTTGCTTTAAAAGTCGCTTTATGCGAGCCCAGTTACTGTAAAACATTGGATCATGGTAAAAAACACCCCAATCTAAGTAGGCTCGACGATTTTTAGGACTACCAGATAACAAAGTATAACTTTCTGGCGTGATTAATTGCATTGGAATGTATTGCGTTAAAGACGCTAATTTCTTAGCTATTTGACCATCAATTTTCAAGGTAGTTTCACCGCCTTTAGACTTTTGTAGTCCAATGGGGAAAACACGATTTTGATGATTAATTTCACTGTAAATTGTGAAATGAGTTTGCTCGTATTGAATAACTCGATTGGTAAGATGAGTGCGAAAAGAGCGCCCTAAACCAAGAAAGTAAATAGCTTCTAATAAAGAAGATTTCCCACTGCCATTATCACCAATGATCAGGTTTACTTTATCGTTAAAAGTCAGAGAAGCAGCGTCGATATTACGGAACTGATTAATGATTAATTTCTGTAATGACATTAATCAGTTTCCTGAGTGAGGTAATAAGCGGTAATTGTTATCGGCTTCATGTCGATATCATTATTGGATAAGATATTAGACTACAAGCGCATCGGCATTAGAACATAAAGTGAGTCATCACTATCGAGGGACTCAATCAATGCACTGTGATCTGACGTACTAAATGTTATTTTAACTTGTTCACTTTTTAATGTATTTAATACATCTAATACATAACTTACGTTGAAGCCTATCTCTAATTCTGCAGACTGATAATCGACATCAATATACTCTTCAGCTTCTTCTCTTTCTGGGTTATTAGCCGTAATTTTTAATAGATTTTCAGACAGCGTTAAACGTACACCACGAAATTTTTCATTAGATAAAATAGCTGCACGACTAAATGCTTGTTTAAGCGTTTCACGGCTAGAAATAAGTTCTTTATCGCCATTACGTGGAATAACACGGCGGTAATCAGGGAAACGTCCATCAACAAGCTTAGTAGTAAACACAAAACCATCAATCACGGCACGTAAGTTATTTTTACCTAATTGAATGGTGACATTCGCTTGGTCTTTATCGAGTAGTTTAACAAGCTCTAACACACCTTTGCGAGGTACAATTACAGATTGTTCTTCGATTGTTTGATCAATGTTAATAGCACATGATGCTAAACGATGCCCATCAGTTGATACACTTCGTAAACTATTACCAGAAACTTCGAAAAACATACCATTTAGATAGTAACGAACATCTTGACTGGCCATTGCAAATTGAGTGAACTCAATAAGCTTTTTAAACTCATTCTGCGGCACGGTTAATTCAATTAGGCTTTGCCAAGATTCAATATTTGGAAAATCAATTGATGGCAAAGTTGATAGTAAGTACCTACTACGACCAGAGCGTACTGTTACTCGCTCATTTTTCACTTCAAAAGTGACTTCACAAGGATCTGCTAAACCGCGACATATATCTAATAGCTTACGTGCAGGCACAGTAATAGCGCCCTCTTCAGAAGCTTGTTCTAATGGAATTTGAGCCATTAATTCAACTTCTAAATCTGTACCTGTTAAGTTTAAAAAGTTATCTTTTACTTCAATCAGGATATTACCCATGATCGGTAATGCTGGGCGACCACCTGCAACCGAGCCAACCACAAGTTGTAATGGTCTTAATAGTATTTCACGGGAAATAGTAAACTTCATGAGATAAGCCTTTTTACATCGATAAGGTGCGGATAAGTATTTTGTAGTCTTCTTGAATATCGTTATTTTCACGACGTAGTTCTTCGACTTTACGACAAGCGTGTAATACCGTTGTATGGTCACGACCACCGAAAGCTTCACCAATTTCAGGCAAACTATGTTGTGTTAATTCTTTTGCTAACGCCATCGCTATTTGACGTGGACGAGCAACCGTTCGAGTACGTCGTTTTGAAGACATATCTGAAATCTTAATACGGTAATGCTCTGCAACTACTTTTTGAATATTATCAACAGTCGTTTGTTTGGTATGAACCGCTAGCATATCACGTAACGCATCTTGCACTAGTGAGATGGTAATATCT
Organism: Psychromonas arctica; assembly: GCF_036697365.1. GTDB lineage: Bacteria > Pseudomonadota > Gammaproteobacteria > Enterobacterales > Psychromonadaceae > Psychromonas > Psychromonas arctica_A. The sequence continues at coordinate 11,465 of NZ_JBAHZA010000022.1, read as the reverse complement.
TGGCCTGTAAATTGTGCTTTAGCTGAGATATTGGCAATTGCCCCTTCCAACACTCGTACATCGGTAATGGTTAAACGCTTAGCTATAAAGAAGGCAACATCATCAGGTAATGTTAAGCCACGTTCTTCTGCTTTACTGATTAAGATAGCAACACGCGTTTCTAATTCTGGTGGATCGATTGGAATAGATAAACCCCAACCAAAACGAGTACGTAGACGCTCATCAATACCTTCAATTTCTTTTGGAAAACGGTCACTAGTTAAAATAACTTGTTGGTGTCCATCTAACATAGAATTGAATGTTTGGAATAAGACTTCTTGTGAACGTTCTTTCCCCGCAAAGAAATGGATATCATCTATTAATAGTGCATCAAGAGATGCGTAATATTCTTTAAACTGCTCAATGGTATTGTTACGGATTGCATTGATCATATCTTGTACAAAACGTTCAGAGCGAATGTACACTACTTTACTTTCTGGGTTTTCTGAAACAATCGCATTACCTACGGCATGTAATAAATGCGTTTTACCTAAACCGGGATGAGCATATAAAAATAGTGGGTTATAAACACCACCTGGATTTTCTGCAATTTGTTGAGTTGTCGCGATAGCAAAGTTATTTGATTTACCTTCAACAAAGTTATCAAACGTATACTTTTTTATTAAATTGCTTTTGTGAGCAATATTTAAAGAAGGCGACTCACCTTCCCAAGGCTGATTAGTATTTTGTACTGGTGCTGCTTTTGAAACAGTTGGATTATTTGTCGCTGCATTAGCAGTACCGACTAATAAACGTATTTTGATACTGAGATTAGGATCAACTTCATGTGCTAAGGTTTGCAATTTAGTTTCAATGATATCCATGTACTTTTCACGTACCCATTCACTAGTGTATTTATTCGGCGAGTATAATGACAAAACATTATTGTCATATTCTGCCTGTAAAGGGCGTAACCAAGTACTAAAGTCTCCTGCTGACAGCTCGTCTTTTAATTGTGCTAAACATTCTTGCCAAATAGCCAGGGACATTGTGGAACTCCAGTAGATTCATTAGGGCGGATAATTCTACCGATAAGATCGTCATGATGCCATAAGATCAAGCAACAAAAAGAAAAAAAAGATCCTTGAAATTTTTCTCATTCAATGGTTAAAGCATCCACAAGGAGATAACTAGGTAAAATCAATGGCACAGAACTTTATCCACAACATACTTATTTAACTATTTACAAATCTTAATTTATAAGATCGCGGAAGATCCTTGCTAATTGGTGTCGCTTATATATAATCGCGCCACCCTAACTTTTGAGTTTGGCTCGTAGTGTCTATTTATTTCTTTATTATTTAATTCTAAAGAAAATGAATTTAATCTACCAGAAAGAAGCATCTCTGATTGACTTTTAGTCGATCAATCAATAGAATTCGCTCTCTTTTTAATCGGCTGACGCTTTCGATTAATATTGTTTAATGACTTTCCGAAGTGATTAAGCACTACTAGATTGGAAAAATTAGCTACTGTACAGTACTTAACAATAAGTGGAAAAGAGCATGAAACGTACTTTTCAACCAAGCAACACAAAGCGTAAGCGTTCACACGGTTTTAGAACTCGTATGGCGACTAAGAACGGTCGTGCCGTATTAGCTCGTCGTCGTGCTAAAGGCCGCGCTAGCTTAAGCGCATAATTTACCAGACGTGGTGAATTATTCGTTTTCTCGGGAGTTACGTCTGTTAACTCCCGAAGATTTTCAACCTGTATTTAAAAATGCTATTCCAGCAGTATCTCCGCACCTAACTCTTCTTGCTAGAAAAAATACTTTTGACCATCCCCGTATTGGTATGGCTATCCCTAAAAAGCATATTAAACATGCCGTAGGCCGTAATCGTATCCGTCGCATAGTAAGAGATCATTTCCGTCTTCAACAACATGAGCTTCCTAACATCGATATCGTCGTTGTTGCTAAAGCTGGTATTGCTGATTTATCAAATCAAGAACTTCATAAGGTATTAGATAAGTTATGGCGAAAATTAGTGCAGCGTTGCAATGGATAGCAATTAAATTCATTCGTGGTTATCAGCTAGTTATAAGTCCCATTCTTGGACCTCGTTGTCGTTTTACGCCAAGTTGTTCACATTATGCGATAGCAGCCATTAAGAGTCATGGTATGATAAAAGGATGTTGGCTAGCCGCTCGTCGTCTTGTAAAATGCCATCCCTTTAATGAAGGAGGATATGATCCTGTACCTCCTTGTTGCGCAACTAAAAATAAACCTAAACCTTAGAGATCAAATACGTTATGGAATCACAACGCAATTTACTTTTCCTCGCACTTTTGTTTGTTAGCTTTTTGCTATATCAAGCATGGGTTACCGAGCAAAACCCTCAGCCAGTTGCTGCAGCGCAAACGACTGAACAAAGCACTTCACAATCATCAGTACCATCGACTAGTAATCATAGCGCTGATATTCCAGCTTCTTCTGAAGATCACTCTTCTGTTGTCGCACAAGTACCAACACAAGCATCAACTAATGCAACAACAGTATTAGAAAATGACCAATTACGTTTAGAAATTACGTTAGTTGGTGGTGATGTCATTGTCGCTGACCTACTTGACCATGACGACGAGTTAGATTCTGGTGTTCCATTCCGTTTATTAGAAAATGCTAACGGCTTCACCTACATTGCACAAAGTGGATTAATCGGTAAGCAAGGCCCTGATGCAAACCCTAAAGGTCGTCCTTACTACAGCACAGCTAACACAGAAAACATCATTGCGGATGGTGAAGACTCTGTATCTACTGCACTACGTTACGTAGACCAAGCTGGTAATGTATTTACTAAAACATTTACTTTAAAACGTGGCGAATACAACGTAACTGTTGATTACACAATTGAAAATAAATCAGCAAGTGATGTAAATGTTCAATTATACGGTCAATTAAAAGAGTCGTTAAAAGAACATTCTACTAATTTAATGATGCCAGTTTATCGTGGTGGTGCATTCTCAACGGATGATACTAAATACAGTAAATACACATTCGACGATATGGTTGAGCGTAACTTAAGTGAAACAACTCAAGGTGGTTGGGTAGCAATGCTACAACACTACTTTGTTTCTGCTTGGGTGCCTAATGCTGATGATAACAACGTTTTATACACCAATGTTATTCAAAACAAAGATGCAACGATTGGTTTCAAATCACCAATTAAAACGATTGCACCTAATAGCACTGATAAATTCTCTACTAATTTATGGATTGGTCCTAAGTTACAAGATGAAATGTCACAAGTGGGTGAAAACTTAGACCTAACTGTTGATTACGGTTGGTTATGGTGGTTGGCACAACCATTATTTAAACTATTGTTATTCTTCCAAGGTATTGTGGGTAACTGGGGTGTTGCAATCATCTTAATTACATTCACAGTGAAAGGTCTTTTATATCCACTGACAAAAGCACAATACACGTCAATGGCTAAAATGCGTCTTTTACAACCTAAGATTCAAGCACTACGTGAGCGTTACGGAGAAGATCGCCAGAAAGTATCTAAAGCAATGATGGAAATGTACAAAGAAGAGAAAGTAAACCCATTAGGCGGTTGTTTCCCTATCTTATTACAGATGCCTATCTTCATCGCTTTATACTGGTCACTAATGGAAGCGGTTGAGTTACGTCATGCTCCATTTATGTTCTGGATCCAAGATTTATCGGTACAAGACCCTTACTACATCCTACCTATCTTAATGGGTGTGAGTATGTTCTTTATCCAGAAAATGTCTCCAGCAACGGTTCAAGACCCAATGCAACAGAAGATCATGAAGTTTATGCCAGTGGTATTTACCTTCTTCTTCTTATGGTTCCCAGCTGGTCTAGTACTTTACTGGTTAATGAGTAACATCGTGACACTAGTACAACAAACCGTTATTTATCGTCAATTCGAAAAGAACGGCTTAAGTGCTAAGAAATAATTCTATTATTTAATCATTGATAAAAGGCGACTATAATAGTCGCCTTTTTTATTGGCTTCACTTTTAAGTTATACCAGTCGTATTAAATCTAGTGTGATTGGTATTAGGGACAGAATATGATAAAAGCTACTGATACTATTGTTGCTCAAGCAACTGCGGCAGGGCGCGGCGGCGTAGGCATTGTGCGCGTTTCTGGCCCAGATGCAGAAGCCGTAGCAGAAATTATTTTAGGTAAAAAACCGAAAGTTCGTTATGCCGAATACTTGCCTTTTTATGATCAAGATAAACAAGTCTTAGACCAAGGTATTGCATTACTTTTTAAAGGCCCTAATTCCTTTACTGGTGAAGATGTTCTCGAACTACAAGGTCATGGTGGTCCTGTGGTTATGGATATGTTGATCAAAGCTATTTTAACCATTAAAAATCTACGTAGTGCTAATCCAGGTGAGTTCTCCGAACGTGCATTTATGAATGATAAGCTCGATTTAGCGCAAGCAGAGGCTATTGCTGATTTAATAGAAGCGAGTTCAGAGCAAGCCGCTAAAAGCGCATTACATTCGTTACAGGGTGAATTCTCACATAAAATTAATGAATTAGTAGAAAGCCTTATCTACTTACGTATCTATGTTGAAGCTTCTATTGATTTCCCTGAAGAGGAAGTCGACTTTCTAAGTGATGGCAAAATTGCAACAGACTTATATAAAATAATTGATAACCTTAATGCAGTAAAAGAACAGGCAAAACAAGGTGCTATTTTACGTGATGGTATGAAAGTGGTGATCGCTGGTCGCCCTAATGCCGGGAAATCTAGCTTACTTAATACCTTAGTAGGTAAAGAAAGTGCGATTGTAACCGATATTGCAGGTACCACTCGTGATGTAATGCGAGAACATATCCATATTGATGGTATGCCCTTACATATTATCGATACTGCTGGCTTGCGTGAAGGTGCTGATGAGGTTGAACGTATTGGTATTGAACGTGCTTGGGCAGAAATAGAAAATGCCGATCGTATTTTATTTATGTTAGACGCAACCACTACTGATGCCGAAAATCCACATGAGATTTGGCCTGATTTTATCGAAAAGTTACCTGCTGATGTTGGCTTAACTGTAGTACGTAATAAGGCAGATTTAACCGGTGAATCATTGCAAATGACAGAGCATGATAACCACCCTGTCTATCGTATTTCAGCAAAAACAGGCCTAGGTGTTGATGCATTAAAACAACATTTAAAAGATATTATGGGATATCAAGGTAATACTGAAGGTGGTTTTATGGCTCGCCGTCGCCACTTGCAAGCAATTGATCAAGCTGAGAAACATCTTTTAGAAGGCAAAATTCAATTAGAAGAATACAAAGCTGGTGAATTACTTGCCGAGGAGTTGCGCCTTACCCAACAGCATCTGAGTGAAATTACCGGAGAATTTACCTCTGATGATCTTCTAGGGCGAATATTTTCTAGTTTCTGTATTGGTAAATAAATTTATTCTTTTTCATTTTATATCAAGCCGCTTTATTGCGGCTTTTTTATTTCCGGCCTTTTCTATTGCTCCTATAAAGAAATTTATCGTTTTTAAAATGTAATATATCCGCAATATTTTTGTCATATTCAATCCCTAGACTGCTTCTCCGTAAACAGCAATAAGCTGTAAAACAAAAATTATATTCCTTAAATATTATTTGAAATCTAAACACGGATGAATCATGAAAAAAACACTATTAGCAACAGCAATTTTGGCGGGTCTTGTTTCTGCAACGGCTCAATCTGCAACTGTATATGATCAAGACGATACTACACTTAAAATTGGTGGTCGTGCTGAAGTACGTGCTGAGTTTAAAGATACTGGTGATGGTTCTGTTGAAGATAAAAGTCGTGCTCGCATTAACTTTGGCGGCAAAACTAAAATTACTGATAACTTAACGGGTTTTGGCTACATGGAGTACCAAATTGAACCTGGTGAGACAGTTGATAACCGCTACTTATTTGCTGGCTTTGGTACATCAATTGGTGATTTCTCTTACGGCCGCCAAGATACTGCAAATGTACAAGTTTCTGATATGACTGATATTGCTTCTGTACATTCAGGTTACCAACAAGTATTTGATGCTTCATCTGATAAAGAAAACACAACGTTTTTATATTCAGGTACATTCGCCGACTCTGTAACAGTTCAAGCTAACTTTACTGGCTCTGATGAAAATGACCAAGACTCTGTTGCCATTTCTGCTTTGTACTCTAGTGACTTCGGTTTAGATTTAGGTCTCGCACATACAGATGCACAGACTGATGAAACTCAAACAACGTTAGCAGCAGCTTACTCTGTAGGTGGTTTTTACGGCGCGGCCTCATACGCTACAGGTGATGCATTTAATGATGCTGATGAAATCTCAGATATGACGTCTATTGAAATTGCACTGCAGTATAAGTTTACTAAGCAATTTCGTATGATCGCTATTATTGCACAGCAAGAAATTGATGATGTAGATACAGAAGACTTTTACGCAGTTGAAGGCCAGTACCGTTTCAACAAATCAATTCGTACTTACGTAACTTACCAATTTAATCAAATTGATGAAGAAGAAGATTCTTTAGTCGCGGGTATCCGTTACAACTTCTAATAAACTAACAAATTAGATTTAAAATAAAATCCTAGGCATTGCCTGGGATTTTTTGTTTTTATTGCGTTAAATAGGTTATTTAACGTTGTCATTTATTTTTTAGTTACTGATTAACCATTTATCCACCAGCTAAGTGTTGTATTTTTATACTTCTGCTCACTTTAAAGTAATAAATCTTTTGATGGACGTTTTAAGTTTGTGAGAGATCGACCATTGCCAATAGAGGTCATTGCATTATTTAAAACAAGTTTAATACTCTTTGATACAATTATTTTTAATCTAAGTTGCTGTTATTTAATGTTTTGTTCTTTTTTTGTTCTCCCATGCAATAGATAAAGTTATTTCTTAGGTCATTATTATTTAGGAAAAGGTCGTATTATTTATCTCGCAAAGGGGAAATGCTTTACAGGATGTAAACAATGACTCGATGTATTGCTAGGATGGCAATTAGGACCTCTCAGGATGAGAGTTTATAAAACAGGATGTTTTATAATTATGGATAGCAGGACACTTCAGGATGAAGTTATTAGTGACTACTAGGATTGTGGTTATTAAGCCAGGATGGCAAAGAAGGACACCTCCTAAGGAAAGGGAGATGACGGGTAAACAGGAAGTTTATCTCATAAGGATGTAACAAGGACGAGCCCAAAGGATTTGGGAAGTGGACGCCTAGTATGGCATTAGTCAAAAGGATGTAACGCAGGGAGCATCAACTATCACGGATTAGATAGATTAGACTAAAATAAGGGCAGCTTCGGCTGCCCTTTCCTATTTCTGCAGTATTAAAACTCTCTTCTAAATAAATCTAATTACAAGTATTACTCTAGATACTAATTATTGACCTCGTAATTGATGCTTTAAACTATCTTCTAATAAATCATATTGAAAAGTAAATCCAGCTTCCAGTAACTTAGTCGGACGGACATTAGTACTGGAAAGTAACAACGCTTCACCCATTTCAGCAAACAGTAATTTAACCATAAATGCAGGTAAAGGTAATATACAAGGTCGGTTTAATATATTGGCCAATATTACAGAGAAGTTTCGGTTTGTCACTGGATGAGGAGAAACCAAATTGACTGGGCCTGTTAATTTCGAATTACGTATAATGAATAAGATTGCATTAACTTGATCAGTTAAATCTATCCAACTCATGATTTGCTCACCTTTGCCAATTTTACCACCAACACCCATTTTGAAGGCCGGTAGCATTTTAGCTAATGCTCCCTGTTGTTTGTTTAACACAATCCCAGTACGTAAATTAACTACTCTGGTATTACTTGTTTTGACTTGATGGCTAGTTTGTTCCCATTGTGCTGCCAATTGGCTTACAAACTCATTGCCTTGTGATGATTCTTCATTGACGGGTTGCTGGCCACTATTACCATAAAAGCCAATAGCAGAAGCACAAATAAACAGGCTTGGAGGAGTTGCACTATCATTAATAAAATCGACAATTAACTGCGTTGACTTGACACGGCTATCGGTTATTTTTTGTTTTACTTTTTCAGTCCAGCGTCCATTAGCTATATTCTCACCCGCTAAGTGGATAATGATGTCTGGTTGAGGGGCTGAATTAAGGTTTATTTTCTGTTGATCTATCAGCCAATAAGGTTCCGTATCACTTACAGTTCGTTGCAAGGTATATACTTGGTAACCCTGAGAAGTTAGTAAAGGTATTAATGCTCTTCCAATCAAACCGGACGCACCAGTAATCAATACTTTTTGTTTTGTTTCAGTTTGTTGACTCATTAATACCCCTTAATGTTATTAGGATTAGATACGCGACTAATGATAAAATGGATCTTTATGTTTTAGGTGGCCCCTATTTATGCTGTTAATGATTGATAACTATGATTCCTTTACTTATAACTTAGTTCAGTACTTCGGAGAACTAAAGCAACAAGTAATAATAAAGCGAAATGATCAAATTAACTTAAAAGAAATTGCAGATTTAAACCCCGACCATATAGTCATTTCACCGGGTCCTTGCACGCCTAATGAAGCGGGTGTTTCATTAGCAACGATAGAACGTTTTGCTGGTGAAATACCCATACTAGGAGTTTGTCTTGGCCATCAAAGCATTGCTCAAGTATTTGGTGCAAAAGTCATTCGTGCAGATAAAGTCATGCATGGTAAGAACTCATTAATTAATCATGATAACCGTGGTGTTTTCTCTGGTTTAGCCAACCCGTTGAACGTAACACGCTATCACAGTTTGATTGTGCAAGAAGATACATTACCTAATTGCTTTGATATTTCAGCTAGGGTAATAGAAAGCCAAGAAATAATGGCAATTCGTCATAAACATATGGCATTAGAAGGGGTACAATTTCATCCTGAAAGTATTCGCTCTGAACAAGGGCTCACGCTGCTGAATAATTTTATTGAGCAATCTATTGGATTGTCGAAATAAGTGCGTATATTAAGCTTTAATAACCCTATTTTATGACTGTTTTAAATTGTTAAAGGAATTCTTTATGTCAAACACTCACATCACCCGTCCGTTATTCGATCAAGTTATGGTGCCAAACTATGCTCCGTTAGAAATGATCCCTGTACGCGGTGAAGGTTCTCGAGTGTGGGATCAACAAGATAATGAATACCTTGATTTAACCGGTGGGATAGCTGTTAATGCGTTAGGCCACGCGCACCCAGAACTAATTACAGCATTAACAGAGCAAGCTCAGAAATTATGGCATGTTAGTAATATCTATACTAATGAACCAGTATTAAGTTTGGCGCAAAAATTAGTGGATAACACTTTCGCTGAAAAGGTATTTTTTGCTAACTCAGGTGCAGAAGCAAATGAAGCTGCGTTAAAGCTCGCTCGTCGAGTTGCCTTTGATCAAGCTGGCGGTGATAAAACTGAAATTATTGCGTTTTATCAAGGCTTCCATGGACGTACATTCTTCACCGTTACGGCTGGTGGACAATCAGCATACTCCGACGGCTTTGGTCCTAAGCCTGCAGATATTACGCACCTTGAATATAATGACTTAACTGCTCTTGAACAAGCAATCTCAGATAAGACCTGTGCGGTGATTTTAGAGCCTTTACAAGGTGAAGGTGGTGTTTTACCTATTTCTCCTGATTTTGCACAAGGAGTCCGTGCTTTGTGTGATAAACACAATGCATTAATGATCTTCGATGAAGTTCAAACTGGTATGGGCAGAACAGGTGAATTATTTGCTTACATGGCATTAGGCATCACACCTGATATCGTTACTTCTGCAAAAGCGTTAGGTGCAGGTTTTCCAATTGCTGCTATGTTAACAAAAAGTAACCTAGCAGAGCACTTTAAAGTAGGAACGCATGGCACTACATTCGGTGGTAACCCTTTAGCTTGCGCTGTTGCAGGTAAAGCATTCGATTTAATTAATACACCAGAAATGTTGAATGGTGTTAAGCATAAAGAACAGCTAATCCGTCAGCATTTAGAAGCCATTAATCAAGAGTTTTCAGTTTTTAAAGAGGTTCGTGGTGCTGGATTATTATTAGGTGCGGTATTAAATGAGCAATATCAAGACCAAGCAAAAACCTTCTTTTTAGGGGCTGCTGAACAAGGTCTATTAATCTTAGTCGCAGGCGCTAACGTATTACGTTTTGCGCCTGCTTTAAATATTTCAGATGAGCTGATTGAACAAGCAATGCTTAAACTGAAACAAGCTGTAAAAATTATCGTCAATAAAGATGCATAAGAGCAAGGTCTGTTATTAATACTTTATTGTTAATAACACTTTGTTTTAATTAGATTTAAAAATTGGGAGCTCATAAAATGAGACGCGAATTAGCAATAGAATTTTCTCGAGTAACGGAAGCCGCGGCACTTGCTGGCTACAAATGGTTAGGTCGAGGTGACAAAAATACTGCAGATGGTGCTGCAGTTGAAGCAATGCGCTTGATATTCAACCAAATTGATATAGATGGCGAGATTGTGATTGGTGAAGGTGAAATTGATGAAGCACCAATGTTGTATATTGGAGAGCATGTTGGTACTGGTACTGGCGATGCAGTAGATATCGCTGTTGATCCAATTGAAGGTACACGTATGACTGCAATGGGCCAGTCAAATGCATTAGCTGTATTAGCAGTAGGTGAAAAAGGTAGTTTCTTACGTGCACCAGATATGTACATGGAAAAGCTAATTGTAGGTCCAAATGCTAAAGATGCTATCGACTTAGAGCGCTCTCTTGAACAAAACCTGAAAGCAATTGCATTTGCATTAGGTAAATCTCTTTCAGAATTAACAGTCGCGACGCTAGCTAAACCACGCCATGACCGTATCATTAAAGATATGCAAGGCATGGGTATTCGTGTATTTGCTATTCCTGATGGTGATGTTGCTATTTCTGTTTTAGCTTGTATGCCTGATAATCAGGTAGATGTGTTGTACTGTATTGGTGGCGCGCCAGAAGGCGTTATTTCAGCAGCAGTTGTACGAGCACTAGACGGTAATATGCAAGCACGTTTAATTCCTCGTCCAATGGTGAAAGAGCCATCGGAAGAGAACATTAAAATCGGTAAAGAAGAAGTCGCTCGCTGTGAAGCGGCAGGTATTGAAGTAAACAAAGTATTAAAACTAGAAGACCTAGTGAAAAACGATAATGTTATCTTCTCTGCAACCGGCATTACTAAAGGTGACTTAGTAGAAGGCGTATCAGTTGATGGTCGTTTAGCAACGACTGAGACGTTATTAGTGCGTGGTAAATCGCGTACAGTACGTCGTATTAAGTCTACGCACTACTTAGACCGTAAAGATCCGAACTTAAAAGATATTATTCTTTAATTCTATTAGATATCTGTGTCCCGTCCTGATATAGGTTGACAGTATTTTAATTAAAACGCCTGGTGTACTTCATCGGGCGTTTTATATTTTAAG
>NZ_JBAHZA010000021.1:0-38264 GCF_036697365.1 Psychromonas arctica | reverse complement strand
TGAGTTCTCACTGGAACTTTAAGTTCCCTAAAGGGCCGTTGGAGACTACAACGTTGATAGGCAAGGTGTGTAAGTGCAGTAATGTATTGAGCTAACTTGTACTAATTACCCGTGAGGCTTAACCATACAACACCTAAGTGGTGTTACTTCCAAGATTGTCAAAGAAGACGTTAAAATATAAGCGCTTGTGATAGCGTATTTACATAGATTGTGAGATAGAGAACGAGTTAAAGAACATATATATCGCTTTCCTGATTAAGTTTTTATGCTTGGCGGCTATAGCGCTGTGGTACCACCTGATCCCATGCCGAACTCAGAAGTGAAACGCAGCTGCGCCGATGATAGTGTGGGGTCTCCCCATGTGAAAGTAGGTCATCGCCAAGCGCCTCATTAAACGAACCCTGTTGACTCACGTCGACAGGGTTTTTTTATGTCTGTTGATTTATGTTGACCTACTTGAGCATGGGATAAACAAAAGCAGCGACGCAGTCGCCATCCTTATGTGCGATAGTAGGGCGAATATCGCGACAGCGATGGGTTATGAGCAATGTTCACCCATCGCCAAGCGCCTCATTAAACGAACCCTGTTGACTCACGTCGACAGGGTTTTTTTATGTCTGCTGATAAATGCTGACCTACCTGAGTATGGGATAAACAAAAGCAGCGACGCAGTCGTCATCCTTATGTGTGATAGTAGGGCGAATATCGCGACAGCGATGGATTATGAGCAATGTATACCCATCGCCAAGCGCCTTATTAAACGAACCCTGTTGACTCACGTCGACAGGGTTTTTTTATGTCTGTAATTCAGTGATAAGCGACAATAAAGTAGGGTGTAGATTAGCTATAGCTGTGACTTGATTGTCTATTAAACCCCCAAGCTTTTACCATAGCAAGTGTCTTCTTATGGCAACCTGCTTGATAACATTGATAAGCGAAAACCTTTTGGCCTTACATTAGCGCCTCATTTCCTTCCATTTTCTATATCATGCATTATCAATTTCGCCTATTTACTCATATCTATAACATGAGTTAGTCAATATTTTCTTCTGTTTAACTTTTTATATCATATTTCTATGGATCATTAGTTTGTATTTGATAGCATCAATTATCCTTTTATTAGAGAGACGATTATGTCTAAAAAAATTATCCGTATTGCAACACGTCATAGCCCATTAGCAATGTGGCAAGCTAACTTTGTTAAAGCTGAGCTGTTGAAACATCATGCAGATTTAACTGTTGAACTGTTACCGATGAAAACGAAAGGTGACATTATTCTAGATACCCCACTAGCGAAAGTGGGGGGTAAAGGTTTATTCGTTAAAGAATTAGAAGTGGCTATGCTAGAAAATAGAGCTGATATTGCTGTTCACTCTATGAAAGATGTTCCTGTAGACTTTCCTGATGGCTTAGGGCTAAGTGTAATTTGTGAACGTGAAGATCCTCGTGATGCCTTTGTTTCTAATCATTTTAAAGAAATTACAGAGTTGCCTCAAGGTGCGGTGGTTGGTACATGTAGCTTACGTCGTCAATGCCAAATTAAATCCATACGTCCTGATTTAGTCATTAAAGATTTACGTGGTAATGTGAATACGCGTTTACGTAAATTAGATGAAGGTGAGTATGACGCTATTATTCTAGCTGCTTCAGGTTTAATGCGTTTAGAAATGCACGATCGAATTGCTAGTTTCATTGCCCCTGAGGTTAGTTTACCGGCTGTTGGACAAGGTGCGGTCGGTATCGAATGTCGTTTAGATGATAAAAAGACAATGGCTTTATTAGCACCATTAAACCATCAACCAACTCGTATTAGAGTCACTGCTGAGCGTGCGATGAATTTAGCGCTTGAAGGTGGTTGCCAGGTGCCAATCGGTAGTTTCGCTTTATTAGAAGGTGAGCAAGTTTTTCTTCGTGGTTTAGTAGGCAGTGTCGATGGTAAACATATTATTCGTAAAGAGATAACTGGGCATATCGATCAAGCACATGTATTGGGTGAAACACTTGCACAGCAATTATTAGATGCTGGCGCGAAAGAAATTTTAAATGAAGTTTATCAGTGAGTTGTTCAGATCGATTACTAATAACCCGCTTTGCCCCACATGCACAGCACCTAGCTGATGCATTAGGTAAAGTTGGCTGCTTTACAATTGCGCAGCCATTGTTAACTGTAGTTGGTCTAAATGAAAGTGATACTTTAGATGACTTTTTATCTGGGCAATATGATTATGTGATTGCGGTGAGTGGCAATGCCGTTAAATATGCCCAACGAAGCATTCACCACAATTGGCCTAAGGCACAATATTTTGCGGTAGGAGAATCCACTAAAGCGTCGTTAACAATAGCCACTAAACAACCGGTAGAATCACCTGTATCTCGTTTTGATAGCGAAGGTTTATTAGCGTTAGATGCGTTTCAAGATGTAGATCATAAGCGTGTTTTGATTCTTCGCGGAGAAGGTGGCCGAGACTTGCTCGAAAACACATTAATTAAACGTGGTGCTGAAGTAGATTTTTTTCAGACATATAAACGAGTAAAACTCGATCTAGATGGCACATATTTAGTTAATTATTGGCAACAAGCATCTATAAATGGTGTTATTATCAGTAGTGTGGAAATTTTAAATCAATTATTTGTACTTGTACCAAAGGGATATACAAGTTGGTTATGTGGGTTAACTTTTTATGTTCCAAGTCAACGCGTTGCTGAACAAGCTAAGTTGTTGGGGGTGGAAAATATTATTTTATTACCAAGTTTACATACAAACCAGATAGTGGATTTTTTTCATAATAACTGATCTCATCTGTATAGCCCATTAGTTTTAAAATAGGAAAATTATGACTGATACTAATACTGAAAACCCAGAAACTCCAATTGAGCCAGAAGTGCTAGTTGAGAAAAAAAAGCGTAAAAAATCTTCCAAGCTATTAGTAGCTGTTATCATCATATTGTTTATTATATTGTTTTTTGTTTTAGGCTTTGGCTATTATTTTTATAAAAATAATGTAGGAACAAATACGGTATACCAAGAGCAAATTGAAACACTCACTGATAAGCTGGACTCTCAAACTGCTCGGTTGAATAGTCAACTTCAACAAACTAAGTCCTCTAATGACAATGTTAAGACTCAAATAGAACAGCTAAATATTCAACTACAAGATAGTCAGAACAAAAGTAAATTGTACAATGATGATATTCAATCATTACGTCGTGCTGTCGCTGAAACTAATATTCGTCATCCAAGCGATTGGATTTTGGCAGAGGTCGAATATCTGATTAATTTGTCTGGCCGTAAACTATGGTTAGAACATGATTTAAATGCCACTATTGCGCTACTCAGTACTGCTGATCAGCGTATTGTTGAAATGGGTGACCCAAGCCTGAACCCACTTCGTCGTGCGTTGTTAGAAGATATTAATATGTTAGAGGCCTTACCATCGCGTGATGTGGATGGCATCATTTTATCGTTATCAAGCCTAGAGCGTCGTATAGATACATTGATGATTGCTGGCTTAACTATGTCTGAAGCGGCTGAAACCGATACGAAGGAAGTATCTACGGATATTTCTGATTGGGAAACAAATTTAGATCGTTCTTGGGACTCTTTTATTGAAAGCTTTATTGTTATTTCTCATCGAGACAAACCTGTTGAAGCTTTGTTATCTCCAGAGCAAGCTTGGTATTTAAGTGAGAATCTAAGAAATCACTTATCAAAAGCTGAATTTGCCGTATACAGAGAGCAGCAAGAGATTTATGACATCGCATTGCAAGGTGCGCTGAAATTGGTTTCTGTTTATTATGATATGGGCGATAAAAGCACACAGCAATTTTATAATGCGATTCAAAAACTCAGCAAAGAAACTATTTCAATCGATTACCCTGACCAGTTTAAAAGTGCACCTTTACTGTCGCATATTTTAAAGCAACGTATCAGTAAATCATTCACCATTGAAAGTGCGGAGTAGTTGATATGATTGGATTAATAGCAATTGTCATTATTTTACTCACAGGGTTAATTTTTGCACCTGAATTGAGTGCTCATAAAGGCTATATATTAGTTTCCTTTGATAGCTATACAACCTATGAAACCACTATCATTAATGCTGTCTTTATTGCCATTATTTTTTACTTCATATTATTGGCTTTAGAATGGTTATTAAGAAAAGTACTGTCAATGAGCAGTGTAACTCGTGGTTGGTTTGGTCAGCGCAAAACACGTAAAGCACAAAAGAATAGTTTATTAGGTATGTTAGCGTTATTAGAAGGTAATACTAAGCATGCACAAAAGCTACTTTCTAAATCTGCTGATCGAAGTGAATCTCCGGCGCTCACTTATATTGCGGCTGCACGTGCCTCACATAAAAATGGTGAGTTTAACCAACGTGATGATTATTTACAGTTGGCGAGTGAATACCCTAAATCTAAACTCGCTGTTGGTTTAGTTTGGTCTGAATTACAACTCGATGCGCAGCAATATGAAAATGCATTAGTCACTTTAACTGAATTGAATCAACAGTTCCCAAAGAATAAGCAAGTCATACAACATTACCTTGTGTTGTACCCAGCTATTAATGAGTGGAAACCTTTAATAACGTTGTTAAGTTCACAACGAAAATTGTTAGATTTGGATGCTCAGCAAGCTGCTGAACTTGAGTTATATGCTCATCAACAACTGTTTCAACAACTTGCTGCCGAAAGTGGTCAGTTGCTCAATGACTATTGGCATAAAGATGTGGCTCGTTGGATGCGTAAAGAGTTGTCTTACCAAAAAGCAGTATTAGAAGCTTTCATTGATCATGGCCACGGTAAATTGGCTCAAGAGTTCTTATTGGAAAAACTGCAACGTCAGTTCTCTTTACCTCTGTTACCTTATTTACAGAAGATAAAAGTAACTGATCACTATCCAATTATTACCTTTCTTGAAAAGCAGTTAAAGAAGTCTGCACATGCAGATTATGTCCACCAAGCATTAGCGCATTTGAAACTTAAAGAAAATCATCCTAAGGCGGCTATTGATCACCTTACTGAAAGTTTAAAAACATTGCCTAATGTAGAAGACTACCAACTAGTGGCTTCTTTACTAGAAGAGCAAGAGATGAATGAGCAAGCTAATCAATATTATCGTGAAGGGTTAGCCTTTGCATCCTCCACTCTCTAGTTCTACTATCCAATTAGGTGTGTTCAAGAAAATACTTGTTTTGATTGCACCTAGTATCCAAATATCACTTGATAAATAAATTCGCTAATATCGCGGTTTGATGCCAATTGAAGTTAATTAATGTTATTTCCCTTGCTGCTTATACTAGCAGCAGGGACGGTGACTATTTAAGCGAATCTCTTTTCAAGATAAGTAATAATGTCTGAAGATTCGTACATCCAAGTGATCTTGTTATCTTCTTCAATACGTAAACATGGGACTGTGCCTTTACCGCCTTGTTCAATCAACAAAGCTCTATTTGCAGGTTGTTTAGCATCAACCAATTTAATATCTAATGCATTTTTACGCATTGTTCTTCTTACTTTTACACAAAAAGGGCAGGCAGCAAATTGATATAATTGTAGGTGTTTTGTTTCTTGATCTATTTTCTGTTGTAGTGCTGCATCTCTTTTTAGCTTTTTAGGGGCTAAAATAAAATTAAGTAGTAAAATAATACGGCCTAGTACCCAGCGAATAATTTTCATTTTTATCTCTTTATGTCAATGTTCAGAGTAAAATTGTAACTGATCTACGGGTAGCATAAAAGCGTTCAAATATATTGTACTCAGGGTGTTAGGAAAGGCACATTGTAAAATAGTACATCGTTTGTTGAAACATCTCAGACGAGCGGTAAGACCAGACTATAAATATATTTTGGTTATTAGATAAGGAACAAAAAATGAGTGAAATTGCCTCACCCTGTGCAGGGCGTTGTTGTTTAGATGTAGATAACGTTTGTGTTGGTTGTTATCGCAGTATGTCTGAAATAACTGAGTGGTCACAAGCAACGGAATCCACAAAAAAAATGATTATTGACACTGCTGAATTGCGTCGTAAAAAGTTAAGTAATTCAACGGATAATTAAGCAAACAAGCAAGCAAAGTAGGCAGGTAGATGATAGATAATAACACGATAAGCATATTAGGAAGTGGTTGGTTAGGTGCTCCTTTAGCAAATCAACTAACCGAAAACGGTTATAAGGTTAACTTATCAACTCGGACTGTTGATAAGCTTAGTACTTTGGAACAGGCACATATCACGCCCTATCTGGTCGATATTGATAACATAGAAAGTAACATACACCGTTTTCTTGATGCCGAAACGTTAATTATTAATATTACCTGTAAAGAATTATCTGCCTTTGAGAGGTTAGCAAAGGAGATAGAAACGAGTGCTGTTAAACAAGTGTTGTTTATCAGTTCTACTTCTGTTTATCCAAATGATGCTGGTGTTTGCTATGAAAGTGATCAACTTGAAGTTGAAACGAATCTCCGAAAAATAGAGAAATGTTTCACTGATAATCCATACTTTCAATGCACCGTGCTTCGTTTAGCGGGGTTGATTGGCCGTAAACGTCATCCGGGACGTTTCTTCGCTTCCGGTAAAAGTATTAAGGATGGTTTAGGGAAGGTTAACCTAATTCATCAAGCTGATTGTATTAAGTTAATAGAATGTATATTAACTCAACAAGCTTGGGGGGAAGTTTTCAATGGCTGTGCAGATAACCACCCAACTAAGAAAGACTATTATACTGAAATGGCTGTTTCACTTGGTTTACCTAAACCTAATTATATTATTGCTGAAAATAGTGCCAGTAAAGTGATTAGCAATGAAAAAGTTAAACGTAAGTTAGGCTATCAATTTATCTACCCTAATATTTTAGATATTTCTTTCTAATTCATTAATATTAAAAGATTTTTTGTCTATGCAATGATTCTCCATACCACAATTTAACCTTAATTAAATTGTGGTTAATCGCGTTTTTAAATTAAATATAAGCGTTTTACCCGTTATTCAAACCTACCTTGATATTCGTCAATTTTAAAAGTCACTATTACGTTATCTTTCACCTAAATTAATTAGGTGAGAGAAACATTATGAGCAAACAAAAATTAGTCATTATTGGCAATGGTATGGTTGGCCACCGTTTTATCGAAGAGTTTGTCGATAAGGGAGGGTTAGCTAACTTTGATATTGTTGCTTTCTGTGAAGAACCTCGAGTTGCATACGATCGAGTACATCTTTCTTCATATTTCTCTCATCATACTGCCGACGAGTTATCACTGGTTAAAACAGGATATTATGAAAAAAATAATATTGAAATGTTGGTTGGTGAACGCGCATTAACGATTAATAGAGCTGAAAAAGTCATTCACTCTCAAACTGGTCGTGCGGTCTTTTACGACAAACTCGTCATGGCCACTGGGTCTTATCCATGGGTACCACCTATTAAAGGCAATGAAAGTAAAGACTGTTTTGTTTACCGTACTATTGAAGATTTAAACGCCATCGAAAAAGTAGCGCGCAACAGTAAAAAAGGCGCGGTAGTTGGTGGTGGTTTATTAGGTTTGGAAGCTGCTGGCGCCCTAAAAGCATTAGGTGTAGAAACACATGTTATTGAGTTTGCTCCAGTCTTAATGGCAGAGCAATTAGATGCGCAAGGTGGACAAATTTTGCGTAGTAAAATCGAAAGTATTGGTGTAAATGTTCATACCGGTAAGAATACTCAAGAAATTGTTGCTAGCGGTATAGATGCAAGAAATACCATGAAGTTTGCTGATGGCACTGAACTAGAAGTAGACTTTATTGTATTTTCTACCGGCGTGAGACCACAGGATAAACTCGCAAAACAAACCGATTTAGAAACTGCGCCTCGCGGTGGTATTAGTATTAATGATCAATGCATTACTTCTGACCCAAACATCTTTGCTATTGGTGAGTGTGCTTCTTGGAATAGTCAATTTTTTGGTTTAGTTGCACCTGGTTATAGTATGGCAAAAGTCGCAGTGGATACGCTACTCGGTACTGACAATGCATTTACAGGTGCTGATATGAGTGCCAAATTAAAATTGTTAGGTGTTGATGTGGGCAGTATTGGTGATGCTAATGGGCGCACTGAAAATTGTAAAAGCTATGTTTATTTAGATGGTGATAAATCTGTCTACAAACGCCTTATTGTCTCTGAAGATGGTAAGCAATTATTGGGCGCAGTATTGGTCGGAGATACAAGTAGTTATAGCGATCTTCTTCAGTACAAATTAAATAATATCGAATTACCTAAGCACCCTGATTCATTAATATTACCTAACTATTCTGGACAAGGCAGTACTGGTTTAGGGGTTGATGCCTTACCTGAAACTGCTCAAGTTTGTTCTTGTTTTGATGTGAAAAAATCTGATATCGCAGAAGCGGTAAGCGCAGGGCATTCCACCATTGGTGCAATTAAAATGGAAACCAAAGCCGGTACTGGCTGTGGTGGTTGTGTTCCTTTAATTACCCAAGTATTAAATTCAGAATTAAAAAAACAAGGGATGGAAGTTAAAAATCACCTTTGTGAGCATTTTGAATATTCTCGCCAAGAGTTATTCCATTTGATTCGAGTTGAAGGCATTAAAACCTTTAAAGCGCTCTTAAATAAATACGGCAAAGGTTACGGTTGTGAGGTGTGTAAACCGACTGTCGCTTCAATTCTTGCATCATGTTGGAATGATTTTGTATTAGCTAAAGAACATAACGGCTTACAAGATACTAACGATATTTTCTTAGGCAACATGCAAAAAGACGGTACTTATTCTGTCATTCCTCGTATGCCAGGTGGCGAAGTTACACCAACCGCGTTAGCTGCAGTAGCGAGTGTTGCTGAACAATATGAACTGTATACCAAAATTACTGGTGCACAGCGTATTGGCTTATTTGGTGCCCATAAAAGCGATTTACCTGATATCTGGTCACAACTTATTAATGCTGGATTCGAGACTGGTCAAGCCTACGCTAAAGCTCTGAGAATGGTGAAAACCTGTGTGGGGAGTACATGGTGTCGTTTTGGTGTTCAAGACAGTGTTGGCTTAGGTGTTGAACTTGAGGATCGATATAAAGGATTACGTACACCTCATAAAATGAAATTTGGTGTATCAGGCTGTACTCGAGAATGTGCTGAAGCGCAGGGTAAAGATGTTGGTATTATTGCAACAGATGCAGGTTGGAACCTTTATGTTTGTGGTAATGGAGGTATGAAACCTCAACACGCGTCATTACTTGCTGCTGATTTAGATAAAGAAACATTGGTCAAATACATCGATAGATTCATGATGTTTTATATTCGCACTGTCGATAAATTAACGCGTACTTCTGTGTGGTTACAAAATCTAGAAGGTGGCATCGATTATTTAAAAGAGGTTATTGCAGATAATAAACTGGGTCTTAACGATCAGCTTGAACAAGAGATGGCTGAAGCGATTAATAGCTTCCAATGTGAATGGACAACAGCGTTGAGTGACCAACAGCAGCTTTCTCGTTTTGCACATTTTATCAATAGTGATGCTCAAGATGACAACGTCATTTTCACCCCTGAACGAGGACAAAAACGTCCTGCTTTTTTCGATGAAAAAGCACCTGTTTATCAAATTAGCTTGGAGGAAATGAAATGAGTAAATGGATATCTGTTTGTGAGTTAGACAAGGTTTATGAAGGTACCGGTGTGTGTGCATTAATCGAGGGTAAACAAGTGGCTATTTTTCGCCCCACTGAAGAAGAGCAAGTGTATGCATTAGATAATATGGACCCTTTTGCTCATTCAAATGTAATGTCTCGAGGCATTATTTGTGAACACCAAGCGCAATTATGGGTCGCTTCACCATTAAAAAAACAACGATTCAACTTACAAGATGGCCATTGTTTTGAAAATAAAGAGGTTGCATTAACGACTTATAAAACGCGCATTCAGTCGGGCACGATAGAGGTGCAAGCTCATTAGGTGAATTTTAATAGCCTAAATGCTCCTTATATTTTAGGAGTATTTCACTATTCAATTTTATTTTAAAACTTTACTTATAGGAATCTAACTATGTCTTACATTAAACCTAACGAATTCGTTCAAACCATGATCGATGCGGGTGAAAACAAAGTCATGATGTCAACCCGGGACACTATTTTACGTGCTGTAATGGGCGGTGCAATTTTAGCAATTGCAGTTGCTGTAGCCATAACAGCTGCTGTGCAAACAGGTTTAGCCATTGTAGGTGCATTAGTCTTCCCCGTTGGATTTGTGGTACTTAATCTAATGGGGTTTGACCTATTAACCGCTATGTTTGCATTGGCACCCTTAGCGTTATTTGATAAGCGTGCAAACATTACTAAAAGCGCTATTTTACGTAACTGGTTATTAGTTGCTTTAGGTAATTTGATTGGTGCGGTTGCCGTTGCTTTTTTAGTGGCATTAACTTTTACCATGAACTTTAGTGTTGAACCTGGCGCCGTTGGTCAGGCATTTATTAAAGCGTCTACTGCTCGCTCGTTAGGTTTTGCAGAGCATGGTATTGATGGTTGGATCACTGTGTTTGTGAAAGGCATTTTATGTAACTGGATGGTGTGTTTAGGTGTGGTTGGTTCAATGACATCTAAGTCTGTAGGGGGTAAAACCTTAGCGATGTGGTTCCCTATCTTTATCTTCTTTGCGTTAGTATTTGAGCATGCTGTGGTGAATATGTACTTATTCCCATTAGGTATGATGCTAGGCGCTGAATTTACTATTATGGATTGGTTAACGTGGAATCAGTTACCGGTTACTTTAGGTAATATCGTTGGAGGTTTAGTCTTTACGGGAATGGCGTTGTACGTAACACATGCTAAAACGTTACCTGCAAAGCAGGTTTAGCAGTTGAAGGTAGTTAATCTGTGATTAACTACCTTCATTATCTATTTATTTGGCTAGATCCAAATATATCCAAACCATGTAAGCGATATAACCTAATAACAATAAACCGCCTTCAACACGGCCTAAAATGCTTTTTTTACCTTTATGCCATGCAATAGAAAAAATGATCAACGCAAGCGTTAAACCAAGCATGACCGGATAATCTCGCACAATAACTGCTGGGTCAAAGCTACCTGGTTTAATCAGACCAGGTAATGCCATTACACCTAGAATATTAAACATGTTTGAGCCAATAATATTACCCACAGCGAGATCAAATTCTTTCTTACGTGCAGCTGCAATGGTTGTTGCTAATTCAGGTAAGCTGGTCCCAATTGCAACTATAGTTAAACCAATAATTAAATCACTGACGTTAAAATACTCAGCCACTTCTATAGAGCCCCACACAAGTAGTCGAGAAGAGCCGATCAACACTAAAATTCCAATAATCAACCACTTAATTGCTGCGCCTTTACTTATTTCTTCTGGTAATTCATCTAATATTTCTTGTGGTAGACTATCTTTACCGTTACTTTTTGCTTCCCATATTGTGAAGGCTAGCATTGCTATCATGATGCTTAGCAGTATTAAACCGTCAAAGAAGCTTAACTGTAAATCAATTAACAAGTAGTAGCTTAGCAACATCGTCGCCAGTAATATCGGCATTTCTCGTTTAAGCAGTTTAGAATGTATATGTAGTGGGTAAAATAAAGCTGTAATACCTAACATTAAACCAATATTAGTAATATTAGAGCCGATTGCATTACCAATCGATAAGCCTGTATTCCCTTCTAGTGCAGCCATTGATGACACTAACATTTCAGGAGCAGAAGTTCCTAAGCCTACAATGACTATCCCTACAATCAATGGAGAGATAGAAAAGCTACGTGCTGTATTAGAGGCGCCCAATACAAATTTATCTGCACTCCAAATAAGCAGTACGAAACCAACAAGAATTGCAATCGTTGGAACTAATAAAGTAATCAAAACATTCTCCTGAGAAAGTTAAGTGATGTTAATACCCGTCAACTTGTTAATATAATTGGTAAACCTAATGATAGTGAATTCACTTTTGTCGGTATACTCATTTATTTAGTTGATCTGATTGGGTTGAAGACTGACTATATTAAGTAATAGAGTATAAAAAAAACGCCGAGCATTTTCATGCTCAGCGTCTCCCATATTTATAAGGTAGGTGGGTATTAACCACGACCTTCTGCAATTGCAGCAACAGCAGCTAATTCAGCAGCTTGCTTCTCATGCTTTTCTTGGCGATCTTGAATATCCATTAATTCATTGGTGATTAAGTTTTCTTCAATTTCACGTAATGCAATTACTGTTGGCTTATCATTCTCAGGTTCAACTAAAGGTGTTTTACCTTGTGTCGCAAGCTGGCGAGCTCGGCGAGAAGCCATTAAGATTAGATCAAAACGGTTGCCTACTACATTTACTGCATCTTCAACGGTTACTCGTGCCATTGGTTAACTCCAAAAGTTAATTACATAAAAAAGGGGCGGTTATTATATGTGCTAAACCGCAATTGATCCAGCATCTTAGTATAGAGATTATACTTCTAATAACGCGCTGATTGTTTTGCTGTGTTTTATTGCTTGTTTTTCTTGCTCATTACGCAATGCGCGTACAATAGCAGAAAACTCTTGAGTCGCGGTATCAAAATCGTCATTGACGATTAAATAATCGTATTCAGTGTAATGAGACATTTCAGATTGTGCTTCTCGCATGCGCTTTGCAATGATTTCTTGGCTATCTTGACCGCGTTTATTCAGACGTAGCTCTAGTTCTTTTCGGTTAGGAGGTAAGATGAAAATACCTCTCGCATTAGGCATCACTTCTCGGACTTGTCTTGCTCCTTGCCAGTCAATATCTAACATTACATCAATACCTTGAGCCAGAGATTCTTCGATAGCAACGCGTGAAGTGCCATAATAATTGCCAAATACTTCAGCCCATTCAAAGAACGCATTTTCTTCAATTAACTGTTTAAATTCTGTTTCACTTACAAAATGATAATGTTCACCATTCACCTCACCAGGGCGAGGAGAGCGAGTCGTATGCGAAATCGACACCTGAGAAGGTTGGTTTGATGAATCGCTTAATAACGCCTGAATCAAACTAGATTTTCCTGCACCACTTGGAGCTGAGACGATATAAAGAGTGCCGACATGAGACATAATTAATTTCCTGAAGCTATTTTTTAAATAGGCGGTTGAATTGGTTGTTTTTTGAACTGCCCGATTAATGGGGGCGAATTATGGCCTATTTTATGGCCAATGTCTTTGATATTGGAAAAATTTTTATGACTATTTTTACCCTACTTTTTGGCATTAAAAATAGGAGAGTATTTAATCTTGCCAGTTGTTTTTAATTTCAAGTATTTTATCTAATTGTTGTTCGAATATATCGACAAGTTCAGGATCAAAATGTTTGCCTTTTTGTGACTTAATAAAGTCAACAGCTTCTTCAACAGGCCAAGCATGTTTATAGGGGCGTTCGCTAGTTAATGCATCAAATACATCTGCAAGTGCGACTATACGGCCAACAATAGGGATTTCTTCACCTTTGAGTTGTTTAGGGTAACCGCTACCATCCCATTTTTCATGGTGGGTCATGGCCACTATTTTGGCTAATTCAATCAAATCAGAATCTGACTCGCCGAGAATCTCTGCACCAATTTCAGGGTGTTTTTTCATCTCTTCAAACTCTTCATCAGTGAGTTTTCCTGGTTTGAGCATAATTCTATCGGGTATACCTATTTTACCTATGTCGTGCATAGGTGCAGCGTGTAACAAATCATCTGCTTGCTTCAACGTGTGACCATAAGCGAGTGAAATGACTTTGGAATAATGACTCATGCGTAGGATGTGCATACCTGTTTCATTGTCTTTGTACTCCGATGCTTTACCAAGGCGTTGGATCACTTGCAATCGCGTTCTTTTCAGCTCTTCTATATCAACTAATGATAGATGTGTTTTGACTCTCGCTTTAACAACGGCAGGGGTTACAGGTTTAAATATATAATCTACCGCACCTAAGTTTAATCCTTTAGCTTCATCAATTGCATCGTTTAACGCGGTGACAAATATAATCGGTATCGACTTGTAAACAGCCTGCTTTTTCAGGTGCTCACAGACATCATAACCAGTCATTTCCGGCATCATGACATCCAGTAAAATTAAATCTGGCGTCTCTTTTTCAATGAGGCGTAGTGCTTCTGCACCACTTTTTGCAAAAATTAGTTTATATAAGTCTTTCAGTATATTGTTTAATACTTTTAAGTTAATAGGCTCGTCATCTACAACTAATATCTTAGGTTTACTATTTGGCATTTAATTTTACTCTGTCAAACAATTTAGGTCAGCGCTTGTATTGATTTAATTAAATCTTCTATGTGATTTAATGCGACTTCAAATTCGAAGTCATTACAGGCAGCTATAATTGTATTTATTTCAGTTTCTTTGTCTGATTTTAATTCTTCTAATGAATCGATTAGTTGATCATCAAACTCGTTATTTTTTACGCTTGCTTCAAGTTTTAATAATGCGTCAATTAAAACAGTATAAGAAGGTTTCTTAGGATTTATTTCAACTGCTTTATGTGTTTTTGAATACATTCTATCTGCACATTCGTTAATCGCTTTTAGCTCATCTAAGGCTTCATTTAAAAAGTGTGATGCTTGGTCTTCCACTTTTTTCTGACTTGCTTCTTCTAAGCCTTTGAAAGCTTGCATTAATCTATTTAATGCTAAGTTACCACTCACTCCTTTATATTTATGAGCGGCTTCTTCTAAAGCGGACCATTGATGCGACTTAATCAATGTCGGCAAGGTATCGATAGTTGCTTTAGATTGCACTAAAAAGCGAGTAACTTCATTGAATAAAGACGTTTTTGAGCCCCATAGCTCAATCCCTTTATCAAGATCCACTCGTAAATGCCTTTCTGAGATAGGAGTACTTTCAACACGTTGAGTATCTCCACCGGTTAATACTCGCGTAATCTCTTTTAATAGTTGTGGCACATTAATTGGCTTGTTCGTAAAACCGTCCATACCTGAGTCTAATGCTGACTTTTTATCTTGTGGTAATACACCTGCTGTGAGAGCAATAATAGGTAATCGTGATAAACCATTTTCTTGTTCATATTGTCGTCTTAGCTTAGCTGCGGTTAATCCATCCATGACAGGCATTTGAATATCCATCAGAACCAAATCAAACTCTTCACTTTTCATTTTTAATAACGCTTGTTCGCCATTAATAGCCACTGAAACCACATGTTTATTACGTTTTAACACCAGTTTTAATAGGTCAATGTTTTGCTCTATATCATCGACAATTAATATACTTAGTTGCGGAAGGTCAATATGGTGTTCTTGTTTTTTAATCGCATTCGGTTGCTTCGCTTTAGTAATTGGCACAGTAAACTCAAAGGTAGAGCCTTTATTAAGCTCACTCTTAGCAGTAATGGTGCCGCCCATTAACTCTATTAATTGCTTACTAATCGTTGTACCTAGCCCAGTGCCTCCAAAACGACGGCTCATAGATGCATCTGCTTGCGAGAACGATTCAAAAACGCTTTCAAGTTGAGATTGCGTCATCCCCATACCGGTATCTATGATAGCGAAGTGTAAAGTACCTGGCTGCGGACTGTTAATTTTGATGGTCACACTGCCTTTTTCGGTAAATTTGATGGCGTTACCGATAATGTTAGTAAGTACTTGCCTTAAACGATCAGGTACACCGTGATAATACTGTTGTACATCCTCATCAATGAGTAATTCTAGTAGTAGTCCCTTGCGTTGTGCCTGAAGCCAAAGCGTAGAAACAACCGAATCGACTTCTTCTACCAAATAAAAATCGCGATATTCTAATTGGAACTTTCCTTTATCTAATTTAGCACTATCGAGTACATCATTTAAAATATGCAGTAGTGAGCGAGCAGATTGGTTAATGGTAGAGATTTGCTTTCTCTGGTGACTGCTTAATGCTTCATCGAGTAAAATGTCACTAAAGCCAATAATCGCATTCATTGGTGTGCGTATCTCATGGCTCATATTCGCTAAAAATGCTGCTCTAGTCGCCGCTGCTTGCTCGGCTTTTTCTTTTGCTGTGATTAAAGCAGATTCCATTTTTTTTCGATCGCTGATATCCATGATGAAGCCATCAAGGTAGTAACCCTCTCCATCTTCTATTTTCAAGGCGCGACCGTGAGAAAGTACCCATTTCACTTCATTATTTTTATCTATCATTCTAAATTCTAATAGATAGCCATCTGGATGATGAAGATCGGTACTGATAACACGTTCTTTGTCTTCCGGATGTATAAATTCACTCATACGATATTTAGGATTATCACCTAAAAAGTCTTCCGCAGGAGGACCTAGTAAATTTGTTACTTCATCACTAATAAATATATTTGCCCAAGGAGCTCGATCGTAACAACGATATGCAATACCTGGTATGTTAGATATCAATGAACGAATTTTAGCCTCTTTCTCGCGTAAAGTGGTTTCTAATGCTTTACGCTGACGCAGGTCTGAGATAAAAGCAACAAACATACTTTGTTCATTCAGCTCTATATGGCCGATCCCTAAATGTACTGGTATTTCTTCACCATGTTTGCTTAGTACTAAAACTTCTCGGCCTTTACCAATTATTTTCGCTTGTCGTGAGGTAAGGTAGTTTGCAATATATTGATCATGATGTTGTTGGTCTGTACCAGGTACAATCATTTTCACGTTTTGACCAATCAGTTCATCTTCCGACCATGACAATAGGCGTGAAACTGCTTGATTGACACTAATAATATTACCTTGTGCATCGATAGTAATAATACCATCGTGTGCTGTATTCATTGTGGCGAGTAGACGGCGTTCATTATTCGTTGCGATACTTGAAATATCTTTATACTTAAAAATGAGGTTCGCACCTAAAATAACAAAAATAATGGTTACCGTCGTGCCAGTTACCCCTAAAGCAAGAACAGTTGAGATATCACTGCTTTGTTCGGACAATTCAATACCAGGTGGCAACACAAAGCGCGCAGCAGCCATGCCTATATAATGCATACTGGCAATGGCAAGGCCCATGACGCAGCTTGAAATAGCCATTTTTTGGTTGTTACTGAGCTTGTTTAATTGATGGCTATTTAGACCAAAACTGATCCAAAGAGCAAGCATAGCTAATAGTACTGCCACTAGTATCGATAACAAGAAAATACCTAGGTTGTATCGTAATAGTGGTGCCATCTCCATTGCAGCCATCCCAATATAGTGCATGGCACCTATACCAGAACCTACTAATATACCGCCTAAAATAAGCTGCTTAGATTGAATAGAAGGGCGAGTGATTAGGTGTAAAGCAACCCAAGATGCAGCTAAAGCCGGCAAAAAAGAGAGGGCGGTGATCTCGACGTTATAGGTGATATCAGTGCATAATTCTAGCGCTATCATACCAATGAAATGCATAGCCCAAACACCGCCGCCTAGTGCAAAACTTCCAATTAAGATTGAAATTGTTTTACGTGTCGGTGGTGCATTTTTTGCTTGATGGGAAATTTGAAACCCCATGAAAGAAGAAAGGATCGCAATACTAATTGATACTAAAACTAGCCATGGGTTGTAGCTAGAGATTGCAAATAAATTATATTGACTGTATTGAAAAATTTCTATTATTTGTTCTGACATATAGTAAGCACCGATTTTGAAAAAACATGCTTACGTAAAGCACCAAATGAATATGAATTAACTAGTTATCGGTAAGTTTTATTAGAAAGGCGAAGTGAAAATAATAGTTATTTTACGTTCATAATTCTTTATCGATTACCTCGATATACGAGGTGTTTTTATAGTTAAAATAGTTTTATTTAATCTTATCGGCCAGCGTTAAATAAAATAAACCTATATTGTTGATTAATGACCTTTATTTTATAAAAATGGTTTTTTTCATAAAATCAACTTAGACATTAGACGCTAATTTGTTCTATATCAAGAAATGGGGGGATTATTTATATTTTATTTTTATGGGGTAGGTTTTTGTGAGGTGTTTACTTATTTTATTGTCATTAACATAACGGGATAAGTGATGTTGAGGCCGAAGGCTATTTTATAGTTAGCCTTGACCTCAATGGCGTTAGGCTTTTTCGCGCTGTTTCATTTTTTGAGCTTGTTTAATCGCTCTATTTTCTTCAAGTTGTGATACGGCTTCTGAACCAATATGGTTTTGACCGCGTTGCTCTGATAAACGAATTTGTTTTTCACGCTCAAGAAAACGCTGTTTTTGTTCTTCTGATAACGAATCATGGCATTGGTGACAGCTTACACCTTGCATGTATTTTTCTGATTTTTTATCTTCTTCTGTAATGGGTAAGCGACAACCATGACATTGGTCATATTGGCCTTTTTCTAGCTGGTGGTTAACCGACACGCGATTATCAAAAACAAAACACTCACCCTTCCACATTGTTTCTTCTTCTGGTACTTCTTCTAAGTACTTCAGTACACCGCCTTCTAGGTGATAGACTTCGTCAAAACCCTGTTCTTTTAAGTAGGCAGTCGATTTTTCACAGCGAATACCACCCGTACAGAACATCGCCACTTTTTTATGTTTTTCTGGGTCTAGGTTTTCTTTAACATATTGAGGGAATTCACGGAAATTAGTGGTCTTCGGGTCAACTGCATTTTCAAACGTACCGATACTAATTTCATAATCATTTCGAGTGTCAACCAACAATACCTCGGGGTCGCTGATTAAGGCGTTCCAGTCTTTAGGTTTTACATAAGTGCCAACAGTACGATTAGGGTCAATGCCTTCAACACCCATCGTCACGATCTCTTTTTTTAATTTGACTTTGGTGCGGTAAAAAGGATTTTCATCATCAAATGAAAATTTAGCTGTTAAAGAAGTTAAACGAGGATCTGCTTTTAACCAATTTAGAACGTTATCAATCGCTTCTTGTTCACCTGCGATAGTCCCGTTGATACCTTCGCTAGCTAACAATAAAGTGCCTTTAACTTGGTTTGCATTCAATATATTAAGTAATGGGGCTTGAATCTCTTCGTAATTGGCTAGTTCAACAAACCTATATAAAGCACAAACAACTGTATTTGACATGTATTTTTCCTCGTTCTACGGACCGAAACGTAAATTAGCCACGCATTATACGAATAGAAATCGCATAAGCAATTTTTATATTGCTTCTATTTTAATCTAAATATAGAAAGAAAATGTGTAGTGGTATCCTTATTATTATTAATAATTGAAACTTAACAAGTTTCTTAAACCTTGTTGGTTAAGCATTGCCTCTTTTATCAAATATAAAAAGTCGTGCTTGCAGATTGATTCTTGATCAAATAAAAGTAAATAAATGTCTTTTTATGGGTAGGAAATCTGGATTGCTAGTGTTTAATGTCTATACTGGAATTAATCTATTTTTATTAAAAACAAAAGTTTAGGGGGAGGTATATGTATGCCGATACGTTTGCATTTAATTAGAGCAAGTCATTTAAATACCGTTGTGCAATATGTGCGTACGTTATCTTTGCCAGTGGAAGCCTTATTAGAGAAAGCGGAATTAGACCACGTTGCTTTAGATGATTCGAATCAACTTATTTTAGAAACTAAAGTTTGGCATTTTTTAGAGATGGCTGCAGAAATGAAGAAAATGCCTCACTTAGGTGGTTTATTAGCAGAGGATAGCCACTTATCCGAATATGGTGCTTTTACCAAGCAGTTATTGGAAGCCGATAACTTATATCAGGCATTACATTTTTTAATTCATAAAATTGGTTTGCATAATAATAATAGTTTGTTTTGGCTGAAAGAGAGTGAACAATGCGTTTGGATTTGCCGGCCACATTACCCTTATGTTAAAGATAAGCTATGGCAAGCCGAGCAACATGTATTGAGTTTATTGTGTAAGGTCATTGAGCACTATGCAGGTCATGGCTGGCAGCCTAAAAAGATAAAATTGCAGGATGAGGCTGGTTTAGGGCTTGAGCATTCTCGATTTTTTAGTCACTCCGAGGTTGAGTTAGGACAACGTTATTCGGCTATTGCTATCGAGCATGAGTTATTGGAAGAGCGCCAGTTATGTAAAGTTTTTTCGAATGCCACGCCATTAGACTGTATTCCGGATTGCTTTGTGCAAAGTTTTAAGTTGCTATTAAAGCAAAATTATTTTGGTCAAGGGTGGTTAGCTGAAAATATTGCTAACTCATTAGGGACCAGTGTACGTACCTTAAAAAGAAAATTACATGAGCAAGGCACATCGCTACGTAAAGTCTTTGATGAGGTTAGGTTTCAACAGGCTTGTGAACTGATTGATCAAGATATCTATGATTATCAAGCATTGGCTGAAAAGCTTTCTTATACCCATGTGAATAACTTTGTTAGGGCATTTAAACGTTGGAGTGGCATAACCCCTAGGGAATATATGCGATTACGTGATCAACAATTATTGAAGAAGAGTAGTGCTTGGTGAAAGAGTGACTATTTAAATAATCGATGTTTAGGTGACTCCATTACCTGTAAAAATATGTGTTAAGTATAGTTAATGGTGGTCTTATCTATTTTAATATTCGTATTAATCAATATGAATATGATCAGAGGATGCGTCAATGAAATTTTTATTACTAATGGTGGTTATCTTGTTTCAAGTCGGTTGTACCGGCATGCCTGAGGGTATGCAAGCAGTAAAGAATTTTGATAGCCAACGGTATTTAGGCACTTGGTATGAGATTGCTCGTTTAGACCACTCTTTTGAAGAAGGTTTAGAACAAGTGACAGCAACTTATTCGATGCGAGAAGATGGTGGTATTAAAGTAGTGAATAAAGGTTACTCTACAGAAAATAACCAGTGGAAAGAGGCAACGGGTAAAGCTTATTTTGTCGATGATGAAAACACAGGCCATTTAAAAGTCTCTTTCTTTGGTCCTTTTTATGGTTCATATATCGTCTTTAAAATGGATCAAGTTGACTATCAGTATGCTTTTATTAGTAGTTATAATGATGAGTATCTATGGCTGTTATCGAGAACACCAACAATTAGTGATGAGGTAAAACAAGATTTTATTAATACAGCTCAACAATATGGTTTTAAAACAGAACAGCTTATCTTTGTTAATCAACAGCCTGCTCTGTAATAAATACTAACTTGTCTGTTTTAAGTCATTCAACACATCATTAAGTGATGTCTTGATATGATGGCCTAATGCGATAATCTCAGCATCAGGTACTACCAAGTCTGGTACCTGATACACTTTCATGTTTGCCGCTAACGCCGAAATCACGCCATTACTAGAGTCTTCAAAAGCTAAGCACTTTTGCGGTGCAATATGTAAACGTTGTGCGGCTAATAAAAATATTTCTGGGTGTGGTTTACCATTAGTGACTTCGCAGCCACTGCTAATATGTTCAAAATAATGGTCAAGGCCGGCTAACTTCAGCTTTGTTGCCGCGAGCTGTTGGTGTGTCGAGGTGGCTACTGCGACAGGGATAGATTGAGATTTAAACCATTCTAACAAAGCAATCACGCCATCTTTAACTGGAATAGCTTGTGTTTCTACAATCGGCCAATAACCATCCATCCACGCTTTGCGTAGGGGGGCATAATCAATATATTGCGCGTAATGATCCATTATCGCTTCTTCAATACCTTGGGCATTTCGACCTATAATTTTTAAATAAGCGCTCTTAACAAAGGGAAGTGATAATTGTTGGCAAGCTTTTTCAAAGGCTTGCATACAGACACGTTCAGTATCCAGTAGCAAACCATCCATATCAAAAATTGCAGCTTGGTAAGACATAAGAATAACTCTCAATAAGCAAAAAATTGATTATACCTACTCTAACCAATTTGTTACATCTGATCAGGAGTGAAAAGTAACTTATTGATTAGCTGACGTCGGTTTATATTTAAATTTATTAAGGTTAATAAAGCCAATAAAAATGCCACTTATCACACATAGGGTTGCGATAAGTTTAATTAAGCCAATATGTTCTTGATAAAATAAGACTCCCCCTAATAAACCAAAAATGGGTACTAATAAGGTTAATGGGGCGACGGTGGTTAACGGATAACTGACTAATAAACGATTCCAAATCCAATAGCCTAATAAAGTAACGGGATAAGCTTGAAATAAGACTGAAAAAACCACACGGCCATTAACTTGAGCAGGAAGTTGCATGAATACATCAATGCCAGATTGTAAGTAAACAATCACAAACAATGGAATCGGTGCGCAGGCCATTGCCCATAAACTAAAAGCAAAAATCTGTTGGGTGCCGGCTTTCTTAATAATAATACTGGCAAGGCTCCAAGATAAAGCTGCCAATAAAATTAACATTAAGCCTGTTTTTGTAACTGAGCCGTCGTTGACGGTTAAACTAACTAATAAACCACTTAATGCTAGTGCTGAACCAATTATTTTGTTGAGTGGTAATGGCTCTTTTAATAAAAAGAAGCCCAAGAATAACCCAAAAGCGACGTTCATTTGTAATAGGACAGAAGCCATCCCTGCACTTAAACCAGCCTCTATAGACCAAGTGGCCATACCCCAAACGCCAATCGCAAAAATCAAGCCATAAGCGATTAAATACAACCAAGGAACATCTGGCTTTTTAACAAAAAATATTGCCGGCAATGCGACTAAACTAAACCTGAGTGCGGTTAATAATAAAGGGTCTATTTCATTAACACCTAGCTTGATCACTGAAAAATTAAGTCCCCATACCACCATAACAATAATACCTAACATTAAATCGCTTTTTTTCATTGTGTATTCCTTAGAGATGCACTGTTTATATGTGTTAATGACGAGAGGTTGTTGCTTGACCTTGAGCATATTATCCAACATGCTTAAAAAGATAACAGATACAAAAAGTTTATTTAAAAGCGGTACAATTATGCGATATATACAGCTAGCAGAACAATGTGTGCAACAAATACAAGCGGGGCAGTTAACGCTGCACAGTAAAATGCCTTCATTACGTAAATTTAAGCAGCAACATAGTGTCAGTATGACGACTGCTTTAAATTGTTATCAGCACTTGGAGTCTTTGGGGTGGTTAATTGCAAAGCCGCAATCAGGCTATTACGTGGCACAAAAATCAGTGCTGGCTGATAATATAAAATTACCAACATTAGTCTCATTTCAAAGCACAACGACTCAGCCTAAAACACCTCAATTATACAATCCATTTGTTGACCCTTGCCCATTGGGTATTGCACGTTATGATCCTGAGTTAATTCCTGTAGATAAGTTACAGCAAAGCTTTAAACGTGCCATGAAACAGCAAGGTCATCGTATAAGTCATTATCCGCATCCACAAGGTGAAGCCGTATTACGAGATAGTTTAAGTCAACATTTTAAGGGTATAGATTTTCATTTTTCTGCGACGGAGCTAGTGATCACTCATGGTTGTTTAGATGCGATTCGTAGTGCAATTGAAATAACCACCAATGCCGGCGATGCAGTGGCGATCAGCTCGCCTTGTTTTAGTGGTTTACTGGATTTGCTCGGTAGCATGGGACGCCGTGTTGTTGAAATTCCATCAGTAAAACAAGGTATTGACCTTGAGCAGCTACAACATCAAATGCAATTGGGCAGGATTAAAGCAGGGCTGTTTTGCACTTCTCATATGAACCCGCAAGGGTTGTCGATGAGTGCTTTACAAAAACAAAAGTTAGTAGAATTGGCGACACAATACCAAATACCTATTATTGAAGATGATGTTTATCTTGAATTAGGCTATCGAGGGGTTATTCCTTTACCAGCAAAGCACTGGGATCGTGACGGTTATGTGTTGTGGTGCGGGTCTTTTTCTAAAACTGTTGCTGCAGGTTACCGGCTAGGTTGGTGTTTACCAGGACGTTATTTACAGGCTTACTTAGAAAATCGTCTTTTTGCTAATCAAGGCATTACATCTCCATTGCAATTGGCCATGGCTGATTTTATTCGGCGTGGTGATTATTTGCAGCATTTGAAAAAAATACGTTTACACTTGCAACAACAAAGCTTGCAATTTATCTCTTATTTACAAGAAAATTTACCTAAAAATAGTAAAATTAGTCAACCTGCTGGCGGATTTGTATTGTGGATAGAAGTGGCAGGCTTAAATACTCAACAGTTAAGAAAGATGACGTTAGCGAATAAGCTGGATATTCGTATTGGAGAGCACTTTAGTACCTTGGATCTTTATCCTCATTGTTTTCGTTTAAATATAGGGTTTAAGATCATGGCAACACAAACAGAATATCAACTAACTGTTTTAATGAAACAGATCAAAGACTGTGTAAAGGACAATGCATGTTAGATAATCCCAAAGCATTAAGTGATGCAATTAACCAGATTATGCCTTTTGGTAAATACGCCGGAAGCAAGCTAATTCACTTACCTGAACCTTATTTGGTTTGGTTCAACAGTAAAGGCTTTCCTGAAGGTAAGTTGGGCCAACAACTCGCGCTTATTTATGAAATAAAATTGAATGGTTTAGAAAAAATGCTTGTGCCATTAATTAAATAAATCTGAACAATGTGTATCAAAGGAGTTGAAATATGTTGCAAGTTATCAAGTGGTTATCGATCCCCATTTTATTGGTTAACCACATTGTGGTGGCACAGCCACTAAGCAAAGAGGCAGGTTGGGAAGTTACATTAAGTGTGAATGTGGGGTATAGCGGTGGCACATCACAATTTGATACTGATGATGATAATCAAGTCACTAATAATTTAAACAATAATGGCGAGTTTTCTGGCTCTAGTTTGACTTACCCCCTCGGAAGGGTGCAGTACACTATGAATAACCTCAATACTCAGTTTTTTTTAGGTAATAGTCGAGACCAAATTTCAACGGCAAAATTTCAATATGAACTCGGCGTCATACACCAATTCTCTGATCGTAGTAAGTTGACTTTTGCTTTTTTCCCTAAGCTTTCTTTTTTAAATGAAACTTGGTCTGATCCATTTGTTGAGAATAATGGTCGGGATACTACCGATGTGAGAGTGGGCGGAGGGAGAATATCAGTAGAAAGGATATTAGGTTCTCCCTTTACACTTAAGTATGCGCTGGCAAGTAGTAGTATCGAGGATGAAGAAAGTGGTCAAAGTCAGTTAATGGATGATCAGGAGATCGCCTCTTTAAGGCGTGATAGTTTGTATCAAAAATTTGAATTAGAAACCCTGTTTCCGATTGATCGTGAACTCTTCTTGAAACCCACTGTGCAATATACACATCGCAATGCTCAGGGCGATGCTAATAGTTATGATCAGTATACCGCTCAAGTCGCTGTTATGTTATTTCGAGATCGACATACCTTAATCACTACTTTGAGTGCAGGGAAGCGTTTTCATCAACAAATAAACCCTATTTTTGATAGAAAACAACAGGTTAATACGCTTAGTCTATTTTCACTTTATAGTTATAAACGGCCTTTTAATTGGAGAGGCTGGGATTGGACCTTAATGCTTGGCTACAATAGAGAAGACGCAAATATTAAGTTTTACGACAGTGATGGCTTTATTGTATCGACTGGCATGGCCTATCAGTTCTAAGACATTAAAGTGTCTATATTTCGTACAAAACCTTTAAAGGCACACTTTCATAAAATGTGATATATGTCTCATAAATTAGCTTGAAGTTAACCCTGTTGTTTTAATTTTGAGCGAAAAAACCACAAAGCAGACTATTTGATGACTATTTTGTTAGGGTAATATGCAGGACTTTAATTAAGGAATGATTGTTGTTCTCGTTAATACTAATTATCACAGGGTAGTGTTTAGGAGGGTTATTTCTTATGTTGGACCAAAATGTTGCAGTGATCGCAACTTTTATTTTTTATTTAGCGATGATGATGGGTATCGGATACTGGGCTTATCGTAAAACAGTCAATTCATCTGACTATTTCTTAGGGGGACGTCAATTAGGCCCATGGCCAACAGCAATATCAGCAGGTGCTTCAGATATGAGTGGTTGGTTATTGTTAGGTTTACCGGGTTATGCTCTGGTCGCAGGCTACGGTTCTTTTTGGCTTGCTGGTGGGTTACTTGTCGGTAGCTGGTTAAATTGGCTTATATGTTCAAAGCGTTTACGTACTTACACTATAGTGACTAATGATTCATTAACATTACCAGACTATTTTGCACGTCGTTTTGAAGATAAAAGCAAGTTACTACAAACTATCTCAGCCTTCTTCATTTTATTATTCTTCCTCTTTTATACCAGTGCCGGACTAGTGGCTGGTGGTAAATTATTTCAAACTGTATTTGACCTGGATTATAAGATTGCGGTCATTATCGGTACTGTTTGTGTGGTGTCTTATACCTTATTTGGCGGTTTTTTAGCAGTGTCTTGGACTGATTTAGTACAAGGGTTATTAATGTCAGCTGCGCTCATTACTGTGCCATTAATTGCGATGGATGGTTCATTAGGTGATTTAACGGCTTCTCTTGCCGAAAAAAATCCAGAATTACTATCCGCGTTCACTAATACTGATGGCACACCTGTGACTGTAATAGGGGTTATTTCTCTAGTGGCATGGGGATTAGGTTATTTTGGCCAGCCACATATTTTAGCGCGTTTCCAAGCTGCAAGTAGTAATAAAGACTTGACTACTGCGCGTCGTATTTCTGTCATTTGGACTGCATTATCAATTGTTGGTGCTATTCTGGTGGGGTTAGTCGGTATTGGTTTTGTAGATAATAATTTAGGTGGAGTATTAGAAGACAGTGAAACTATCTTCATGCTGTTAGTAAACAGTGTATTCCATCCAGTGGTTGCAGGTATTTTATTAGCTGCTATTTTAGCCGCGATTATGAGTACTGCGGACTCTCAGTTATTAGTCTCTTCTTCAGCATTAGCAGAAGACTTTTATAAACAGCATATCAACCCAGAAGCGAGCTCCGAGAAGGTTGTATTAGCAGGGCGTCTAGGTGTGGTTGCTTTATCGTTAATTGCATTATTTTTAGCGTTTAGCCCAGATAGTTCTGTATTAGGTCTTGTCTCTTATGCCTGGGCTGGATTCGGTGCTGCATTTGGTCCTGTTATCGTATTGAGCTTATTCTGGTCACGTATGAGCCGTGCTGGCGCATTAGCTGGTATATTAGTCGGCGGTGTCACCATTGTCGTATGGAAACAGTTAACTGGCGGTTGGTTTGATGTGTATGAAATTGTTCCTGGCATCGTGTTTGCGACAATCGCTATTGTGACCACTAGTCTATTAAGTAATGGACCAAGTGACACCATGTTAGCTAAACATCAGGAGATGAAAGATAAACTCGCCGTGTTATAACTGAACTTTTACGCACTATAAAAGCCTCATTTAAGTCATTAAATGAGGCTTTTTTGTATCTCCAGTTTGACTACTGGGGCTTTTAGTATTTACTTATTGTTAGTTGTATAGCCCATAATGAGTAATTTTTAGAAGGTGCAATGGGATTATTATGACCATTTTGTTAAAAATTTAATAAATAAAGGCAATAAAAATAGTGGCTTTAGGGTCTAGTTGTTTACATTTAATTATATAAAGGCTGGATTCACCATGAAAAAACTATTGTCGATATTACAAATTACGTTATTGATGGGGTTTGCACTATTACAAAGTGCCAATGCAGCAGATGCAATTTACACCAGTTATTTTAGCAATAAAGCGGTTGGTGGTTATGATGTTGTTGCTTACTTCACTGAGAATAAGCCAGTCGAAGGCAGCAGTAAATACACCTTAGAATATCAAGGTGCTGATTGGTACTTTTCAAGTGCTGAAAATTTAGCATCATTTAAAGGTGACCCTGAGAAATATGCTCCTCAATATGGGGGTTACTGTGCATGGGCGATGGCAAGTGATAATACGGCACCTGGAAAGCCTGCTTTCTGGAGTGTTTACAAAGGGAAACTCTACTTGAACTATGACGAATCTGTTCAAGCTATCTGGGTTAATGACAAAGATAAGTTTATTGAACAAGCTGATCTTAATTGGAATAAGTTAAACAAGGAATAACATGAAATTTTTACCTATTTTTAGTTGGGCCGTTGTACTGTGGGTTGCTAAAGTCTTTTTATTATCGCTACCTTATAAGTTTACATTACACCCAGATACACAGCATATTTTTGGTACGATAGGCGCGTGGATGCAAGGTTTTTTAGGTGACACAATAGGCACCTTATTTGCTAATTACGGTGCTTATGTTGTTGGTAGCGTAGAGTTAATTAC
This sequence comes from Psychromonas arctica, assembly GCF_036697365.1. Classification (GTDB taxonomy): domain Bacteria; phylum Pseudomonadota; class Gammaproteobacteria; order Enterobacterales; family Psychromonadaceae; genus Psychromonas; species Psychromonas arctica_A. Next base: position 10,159 of record NZ_JBAHZA010000021.1, on the reverse strand, counting down.
ATCACTGGTGTTATTATCACCTCTGGTGTTTTGGGTACTTAAAAAAGCCGGTGTATTATCCTGCGCACCAAGTCGCTCTTTAATGCATGCAATTGGTGGCTTGATGTCTTCTGCTGTCATGGCAGGCGCCGCTTTTTTTCACCTATTTACACCTTTAGGTGTTGAAGTGATTCATGAGGGTAAAAGTGATGGTGGCAGCCTTTTCTTCGCTGCAGTCTCTATTCTAATTTTAGGTTTCATTTTATTTGTTGCTAACTATCGTGACTATAAAAATAAAGTAAGCCAGTAAGGAACATTTTTGTTAATACGTATTTCGTTAGTACTTTCTTATATTTTTTGGTGTTGCCGATTTTTGGTCGCACCTTGGAAGTACTTTCAATTAAACGCTAATTACTTTAATCAAGATCTGCATATTTTTTCGAAGTTAGATATGGATTTGTTGATACCTGAGCAGTGGCGTTTATTGCAATTTTTGGATAAAGGCGAGGAAGCAGCCGCTGAACAACCTGACTCCTACCCTGTATTTTTGAAGCCAGAATGGGGACAAAACTCACAAGGTGTATGCCGTATAGATTCGAAAGAGGCATTACAGGAACATCGAAGTAAGCGTCCTACACATGGGCCTCGTTATTTGATTCAAGCTGCTGCTACTGGAAAACGAGAATATGAAATTTTCTTTATTCCAGGTGCTACATCGAATCATTCATCGGCTATTATATCGGTCACAGAAACCTGTAACAGTAGCGATGATGAAATGCCTGTAAACGGTATTTACAATAGTGATACCTATTATAAATCGTGCATGGATCAGCTAACAACAGAACAAATACAAAAAATAGAAAGTATATTTTCGCAAATAGGTCAATTTCGGATTGCGCGTTTTTGTGCTCGCGCGGACTCTTTAACAGCGTTACTCAATGAGCAATTTTCTATTGTGGAAATTAATGTGTATGTACCAATGCCATTAGTCTTATTGATTCAAGATACGCCTTTAAAGACGCAATTAAAATTTGTCTTTGCGAGTATGAAACAATTAGCATTAGTGACTAAAGATATTCCCGCTTCGCAACCAGTGAAATCTATTTTCTTTCAAAAACTACAATCCGCTCGATTATTAAAATCGAAACTAAAAAATGAGCTTTCTTAATGAATATTAAAAAAATAATTTATGCTTGGATCAGTAAAAAATTCATGGGCGGTTGTAGTAACTACAACAGCTTAGAAGTGCGTCGAAGTTGTAGAAGTAAAGAGCAAGCAAGAGATAGATTCAAACAAGGTAACATCCCTCATGCGCAGGGAATGATTTTCTTTAATCCATTTACAGCGATTCGTTTTGCTAAGCAACATGGTTTTCCTTTGGTGATTAAACCTAATGTCAGTGGTTTCTCTCGCGGTAGTCACTTCCCTATTCGAGATTACAAAGCGTTATGGAAAGCTATTTTTTTAGCTAAATTGTGGTGGCCGTTCACTGTTGTTGAGCAGTTTTTAGAAGGCAAAAACTATCGAGTAGTCGTTGCTAATGGCAAAATCGTGTCGGTATTGCAACGTTATGCACCTTCGGTAAAAGGCGATGGCACGTCGACCATTCGTGAGTTAATGAATAAAGAAAATGCGATTCGAGAGAAAATGAAACTCTATCCCGTTATTTCGCCACTCAAAGAAACCGCGCAATCACGTGCTTTCCTGGCTAAACAGGGCTTAAACTTTGATTCAATTTTAGAAGCAGACCAAAGAGCGACCCTATTTTACCGTATCTCCTTAGCACCGGGTGGCGTTGTCGAAGTGATTAATAAACAATTACTGCCTGAAGCAAATGAAACCTTATTTAAAAATGTATTAACGTTGTTTGATGCTAATATTTTGGGGATTGATGTCATTCTCGAAAAAGGGATCGAGTTTGATTATCGTGACCAACAATGCATTTTTCTTGAAGTAAACTCTCGACCATACTTAAAAATGCACGCTTATCCTCGTTATGGAGAAGCTGAAGACCTTAGTGACTATTTTGACGAGTTAGATGCACTAGAAGTTAAACAGTCAGATACCTTCTAAGTGTCTGCTTTAACACGCACCTTTTATCTTTTTACAGGATTTCATTCGTTCCTGTTAGGGTTAATGCCTTTATTCATTGCAGTCATTCTGTGGGATAAAGGCCTAACCATTAGTGACATTTCTTCATTTATCGCCTTAACAGCTGTTGGCTTTGTCGTTGCTTTATATTATTGGGATCGTCTACGTGCACAGCATGATTGGACTCAGTTAATTAGCTTGTCCTTTATTCTACAAAGTTTGTTTGTGGCGTCATTAATATGGGGTAGCGATACGCTAGTCACGACTGCTGGCGCGTTAATAAACGGTGCGGCAGGGTGTTTCTATTGGTCAACTCAGCGTCTATTATTCCAAGCCATCACCGAAGATAAAAACACCGGTAATACCTTCGGTAATTTTCAAATACTGGTGGTTTTTGCATTAAAAATAGGTGTGCTAATCGGTAGTTATTTGTTGGGGATGGAGTACTTTAGCGGTGTGTTATTGCTTTCTTTTATGCTGTCGATATTAGGTTTTTTATCAGTACACAAAAGTTTACGTCGTAATACGCAGCTTGAAAAACTAAAACAAGTGCCTGCCTTTACTCTAAAGCAAGTGGTTAAATTTCAGGATCAACATCGTTCATCGTTAATTTTTGTTGTGGATGGGTTATTTTTATTCTTAGAAAGTTATTTTTGGATGTTAACCATCTATATGTTAACCCAAGAGAATGTAATGCAATTGGGACTTATCTTAATTGCTTTAAGTATTTTATTAGCATTGATCTTTTTTGTTATTAAAAAATATATTGATAGAGTTAAGACACAAAAAATCTATCTAACGGCCGTATTAGGTTATGCCGTCTCGTGGGCAATTAGAGGTTTTCTCGACACTGAGATGGATAGGAGTTTGATGTACAGTGCTTTATTACTTGCCGCCTTTTTAAGTAACTTTTTCCGTCTGGCATTTAATAAGCGATTTTATGATATTGCGCGTCAAGACAAACCCACCCGCTACATCATTTGTAAAAGTTATTACTCTCAGTTTATGTTAGTGGTCTTTTTCAGCATGATTGCCGCATTGACCATGAGTAGTGATACTGCCATTCATCAGTTACAGGTAATTTATTACCTTTGTACACCTTTAGCGCTCGTTTATTTCGTATACGGGAAATCAACTAAATAAATGTGGTTAGGATCAAAAACGCCAGCTAATTGCTGGCGTTTTGTTGTTTTGAAGATGGATTGGGTTAATCCATCAAGTATTCTAGCCCGTAAACGAGTTCATTGCGTTTAACGACCTCTTTACACGCAAGACAAATACCCGGCATGAACGACTCTCGATGCTGTGAGTTATGCTCGATTTTTAAGGTTTCACTTAATCCACCAAAGAATACTGTTTGTTGTGCGACAACACCCGGTAAACGGATAGAGTGTAATTTCACATCATTTAACTCTGCGCCACGAGCACCCTCGATTAACTCTTTATCACTGCAAGGCGTTGCTGCTTTAGTACGAGCTGCAGAAATTAGCTCTGCAGTACGGATGCCAGTACCTGATGGGCTTTCCTCTTTTTGTGGACTATGGGCTTCAATGACTTCAACATCAGGTAAGTACTTCGCTGCTTGTACTGCAAACTTCATCATTAATACTGCACCAATAGAGAAATTAGGAGCAATCAAACCACCCAGTTTCTTTTCTTTCGCTAAGGCTTGTAACTCTGCAACCTGTTGCTCAAGGAAACCACTGGTACCGATAACTGGGCAAGCTCCTGCATTAAGGATTGTTTGCGTATTGTTAAAGCCAGCAGAGGCGGCAGTTAGATCAACAACAACTTGGGCTCCAGTGGACTGGATTAATGCTGCTAAGTCATCCCCAAAGTCACATTCTGCTACAAGTTCTAATTCGCTATCATTATTCACTGCTTTGACGGCTTCACTGCCCATACGGCCTTTGGCGCCGTTTACAATTACTTTAACCATGATTGTTCCTATTGATTTAAAAAGTGGTAACAGACAAATCCAATCCAGCTTATCGCCAATAAGGCCCAAGGTAGAATAGAGGTGTTAGATTTATGAGGGATATTTGTATCGGGTTGAGCATCTACAATGGGCGCTTGTTTCTTTTTTGCCTTGTTGGCATCACGCTGTTTGCTTTTAGCTAATTTTTTATATTCAGCAATACCTTTTTGAATACCTTGTGCGACCAGTTTGGTTTGCTCTTTGGTTTGCCCTGGCTTTTGTACCTTTTTAGCCATGGCAAGTGCTTCATCTTGGGTTTCTTGTGATATTGCAGGTTTAGTATATTTAGCCATTGATGGTCTTCTTTATGTTATTTTTTGTCTTTTTTATTTTTATTTTTCTTTTTTTGTTTCTTCTGCAATTTCTTTAATTGCTTAAGTGCTTTCTTCTTAGACTTTTTCTTGCCGCTTTTCTTGGTACCCTCTCCGAGTAAAGCGTTGGCTACTTTTTTTGAGCATTCTTAGAACGCTTAGTTGCCTTTGTAGTAATATTTTCCAAAAAAATTTCAGGATCATCGTAATTATATTTAACTAAATGCTCTACTAATAATTTAGTAATAATCTGTGTTTCAGTGATTTCGTCTCGACTTCGACCACACCCACCGCATTGTTTTTTATCACTGGTACAATCACCTGTGCACGGACTAAATTTCATTTAATGTACCTTGTATTTTTAATCATAAGACCACGCATTAGGTAGCGGTCTCGTTTAACTCGTGTTTAAATAGATTATAAAAATAATCATGAGCTACTTTCTGCTTCTATACAGTCCGTTGTATAGCAAATTCGATATATAGTTAACATGCATTTTAATAAATTAATCCCATATTCTAGCAATTTTAGAGAGCCTATTCATGACTTTTAAAGTTTTAATTGTATTACTGTGCAGTTTACTACTTAACGCTTGTTCCGACGTCGAAGATCAACTTAATAAAGATTATGGAAAAGAGCAACCAAGACCAAGGCAACTAAGTGTCGATGACACCCTAGCTGAAGAGTTCCGCGACCAAGTCATGCCGTTATTAGAAAAACGCTGTGTGGTTTGTCATGGTTGTTATGATGCCCCTTGCCAATTAAAGCTTTCCTCGCCTGAAGGGATTGACCGCGGTGCAAGTAAAGAGCTTGTTTACAATGGTCAACGTATTCTCGGTGCAGCACCTTCACGCTTATTCATAGATGCTCATGATACAGAAGAGTGGCGCCATAAAGGTTTTAAATCGGTTATCAATGAGCGCGATCAAACCATGCTTGCTAATCTACAAGGCAGTGTAATGTATAAACTCTTACTGCAAAAAGAGCGCCATCCTCAGCCACAAGGTGTATTACCAGAACAGTTTAATTATTCCTTAAGTAGACAAGATCAGTGTCCTGATATTAATGAGTTAGGTGAATATGAAGAAGACTTTCCTTTGTCTGGCATGCCTTATGGGTTGCCCAATTTAAGTCATGACGAGTTTAAAACATTAGAACAATGGATTTCTCGCGGTGCTCCGATGTCTGAACCATTAGCATTGTCAAATGAAGCAGTTAAATTGGTTGACCATTGGGAGAAAAAACTCAACGGCGACTCGCGTAAAGAACAGTTAGTGGCTCGTTATATTTATGAACATTTATTTATCGGGCATATTTACTTTGACGCTTTACCTATTAGTACAGAGACGCCACCGCGTTTCTTTCACTTGATACGCTCATCTACCCCACCTGGTGAGCCAGTAAAAGTGATTGCTACACGTCGTCCATATGATGACCCTAAAGTTGATCGTGTTTATTATCGTTTAGTCTTAGACAGAGCGATTACCTTAGCTAAAACTAATTTACCTTACGTATTTAACGAACAACGAGAAAAACTGTGGGATGAGCTTTTTTATGATGCTGATTTCACTGTGAATTCATTACCGGATTACAGTGATTTTAATCCGTTCTTGGTATTCAAAGATATCCCTACTTACTCACGCTATCAGTTCATGTTGCAGGAAGCATATTTCACTATTGGCGGTTTTATTAAAGGCCCTGTTTGTCGCGGACAAGTGGCAGTGAACGTTATCAATGATAAATTCTGGGTCTTCTTTGTTGATCCAGAGTCTAGTGGTAATAAAGATGTTGACCAGTTTGTGTATCAGCAAGCAAATAATTTGAGATTACCAGCAGAGTCGAGTAGTGATAACTTATCGTTAACAGAATGGTTGTCTTATGCTAAAGGTAACAAACAATACGTTAAAGCAAAAAGTGACTTTATTAAACGTGAAATGGACCATGAAGAAGGTTTAACGTTAGATAATATCTGGTCCGGTAATGATAATGCCGCATTAACTGTTTTTCGCCATATTGATAGTGCAACTGTAGTAAAAGGTGCAGTAGGTAAGCAGCCTAAAACGGCTTGGCTAATTGATTACCCGATTTTAGAGCGAATTCATTATCTATTAGTGGCAGGGTTTGATGTCTACGGCAATGTTGGACATCAATTAACAACCCGTTTATACATGGATTTTTTACGTATCGAGTCAGAAGCAAATTTTATCTCTTTCATTCCGAGTAAATATAGAAAGCCAGTATTAACAAGCTGGTATATAGATGCTACTAAAGAACTAAGCGAATATTTAAACGATAAAAATCTAATGAACGCTCGCCCATCTGGGATTGAGTTTAAAACAGGTTTTCCGAAAGTAGAGTTATTAAATAAACTAAAACATTATGTTTATGATGCGGATATGCTGCGTGCTAAAAATGTACAATATCGAATACCGCAGGAAGATTTAATGCTGAAACGTTTGAACAATTTAGATAATTCAGTGGTACTTTCATTGCCGCAAGTGTCATTCGTTGTTGTAGAAGATGATAATGGTGAAGATCGAGGTTATACAATATTGCGTCATAACGAGCATGAAAATGTTTCAAGCTTGTTAAACGAAGCTGCTAATCGGCTGACTTCCAAAGATAATACTGAAATATTCAAAGGGTTTTTAGGTACTTATCCTGGGCTGATTTTTAAGGTAAATGCCGCAGATGAAGAGGATTTTGTCAGTTTGTTCTTTACAGCAACTGATAAAGAAAAATTCGCAACCTTGATGGAAACCTATGGCATACGTAGAAGTAACCCTGAATTTTGGGAAGTAAGTGATCATCTGCATGACCTGTACCTGCAACAAGATCCTATCGAATATGGCTTGTTTGACTATAATCGCCTTATAAATCGTTAACGTTCTTTTATTAGGGTTATGATATTTATTTTATATTTTCATTTATCATAACTCTTTATAAAACTATCTCTTATTGGGTGTTTTTTGTTTGATTTTAGTTAGATTAAGCACTATTTTATTAGATTAATTATTCAATAGGCAAAGTACAATAATGGAACTCACCGCTGATCTTTTTAAAGATGTTAAAAAGTTACCTGTTTTACCGCTAATTCTTCTGGAATTAATGGATTCTTTTTCTGATGAAGATACCCGTGTGGAAGATATTGCTAAAAAAGTAGCAAAAGATCAGTCGATTAGTGCGAAGGTGATCCGTATGGCTAACTCAGCTGTTTACCGAAGAGGTAAAGAGGTCGAATCCATTGAAGAAGCTGTTATTCGCTTAGGGTTTAACCAAGTCAGAAGTATTGTAGTAGCAGCCACTTTATCAAATGTATTTCCTGATACGCCTAATTTCGATAAAGACAAATTTTGGGAAGAAACCTTTATTACTGCGAGTATTGCTAAGCATTTAGCAAAACATACAAACATAAACAGCGATACCGCTTTCACTTGCGCCATGATGCATAATATTGGTGAGCTTTTATTACAAACGATTAAACCAGATGAGTGTGGATTGATTAAAATTGCTATCGATGCTGGACAACCTCGTTTATACGCTGAACGAGAAGTGTTAGGCTTTGATAATACACAAGTTGGCGCTGCTTTAGCAAAACATTGGAGCTTCTCATCGGTCTTTGTTGATGCTATTGAACAGCAATTAGATCCATTGCAGTACGAAAATACCTCACAAGCAGCAGTATTGATTCGCCTTTCAGTTTTTACCCGTTTTGCTTGGTCGCTTAATTTGCCACCTGAAACCATTATTAAACGTTTCCCGGAGCCATTAACTCAAGCAATCAATTTAAAACAAGAAGGGCTGTTAGAAACCTTTGCTAAGATGATTGAAGAAGGACAAACACTAGCTCGTGATATCAAAAGTTAAAGCAAAGTAGAAACCTCTTCTTTTTTACAGGTTCAAATGAAATGGTTAAGTGTATTATTTAGCCATTTCCTTCTCCCCTCAAAACACTCGTCAACTTACAAACGAAATAAACTAGTGCGTTCACTGTCTATAAAAAGTACTTTCTTATTTTATAATTCATCGATACTTTTCTGATTGGAATTGATCTTCCATTAAAAAATATGACATTAAATGACACATTAGGTTTTTGTTATATTAAATCTATAGCAAATTGCAGCTCGACGTAGCATGTTTGGGGAATAGTCAGTTATACTCGTTATTCAAATTGAGAGGGGAAAGTATGATTTATAGTATGACGGCATTTGCACGCAAGCAATTAAAAGGTGATTGGGGGACAGCAGTTTGGGAGATCCGCTCTGTGAACCAACGTTATCTTGAAACATATTTTCGTTTGCCTGAGCAATTTCGTGGTTTAGAGACAAAACTAAAAGATACATTTCGTAAGCGTTTAGAACGCGGTAAAGTCGAATGTAGTTTGCGTTTTGATGCTAACTCGACAAGTAGTACATGCCTGAATATGAATCAAGAACTAGCAACTCAACTAATACATAATGCGCAATGGGTTACAGAACAGATGGGGACAGGCCAAATTAATCCTGTTGATATCTTAAAATGGCCGGGTGTCATGCAAGCACCAGAGCAAGATATTGATGCAGTAAGTGCTGAGCTTATGGCTGGTTTTGAAAGCACGTTAAATGATTTCATCGACTCTCGTGCAGCAGAAGGTGCAAACTTAGGCGTATTTATTGAGCAACGCCTAACTAATATTAGCGAACAAGCAGCGAAAGTTCGTGACTTTATGCCTGCTGTCCATGCTTGGCAGAAAGCACGTATTTTGAAAAAGTTTGAAGATGCTAAAGTAGATTTAGATGGAACACGTGTAGAGCAAGAGTTAGTGCTGCTAGCACAAAAATCAGATGTAGCAGAAGAGTTAGACCGATTAGATTCTCATGTTTCTGAAGCACGTAATGTCCTAAAAAAAGGTGGTGCTATAGGTCGTCGTTTAGACTTTATGATGCAAGAGTTCAATCGTGAAGCAAACACATTAGGCTCTAAAGCAATTAATACTGACATCACCGCTGCAGCTGTTGAATGTAAGGTATTAATTGAACAAATGCGCGAACAGGTGCAGAATATCGAATAGTATTCTAAGATATTTCATAATACCCAAGAAGCCTGCTATTGCAGGCTTTTCTTTTTTTTGTCGTTCTACTTTGTTCAGTATTGTTCCACTATAATTGGTGATCAAAAAGAGGCTCAAATAAACCTTGTGATAATTAAAAAGGTGATCAAAACTAAAGAGTGTATTTAACAGAAATACTGTTTAAGGAATCAAAATGGGGAAGCTAACAGCAACTAAACTGTAATCACTAATTAAAGGCGATTTAGGACGGTTTTAAGATGGGAATGGTCTATTCTTCTGAGCGTACACCCCCTATTACATATGTTATGGCTAGGTTATATTAGTGATATTTTATAAATGTCTAACTCGCTTTGGGGTAAAGCGAGGCTGCGTTCAATGGTGGTTAGAGGCAAAAAACGGTATAGGGTTTATGCATAATTTTAAATATGTAAAGTAAGCTGTACCGGCATAACAGACATTAACCTGCAATAAACATTCAAGAAACTTACAAATGAGTAGCCAGCTTTACCTCGCTACAACAAACCAATATCTACTCTAATAAGCTAAATATTAGTCGTATAAAATAATACCAATCACACTAAGTAACTGATCTATTTTACTTGTTAAAATAACTTATTTCTTCGTTGTAACTTTCGTAAATAGAACAACTATTAACGAAGTTAATCGTCGAAAGGCTTAAGTTACGCCTTAAACTAAGTCATTTTTCCTGCGCAAAATTTAGATCACTTATTTAATGCAATTGGTATAATT
>NZ_JBAHZA010000020.1:0-44269 GCF_036697365.1 Psychromonas arctica | reverse complement strand
AATGAGTTTTTAAATGATATTACATACGGTTAGTCGTTCTCCTTTTAGTTCTTTTGCATTATCTGACTGTATTAAGCAGTTGGGGGATTCTGATATTGTGTTGTTACTGAACGATGCGGTGATTGCCAGTGCGGCAAACTCAGAGTTACATGATAAGTTATTGCAACTACATGAAAATAAACGCCTGTTTGTGTTAGCGGCTGATCTTGATGCGCGTGCCATTGATGCAAAATGTGGTGAGGTTATTGATTACAGTGAATTTGTTGCATTAACGGTACAGTGTAAAAGCCAATTAAACTGGGCTTAAACCTCTTTAAAACCTTATTTATCTTGTTGATTTATTAATGCTTTATTAGCCCGTCTTGAATGAGTTTTCTACTACCGACCTATTTTTTTATTGTGTGAGCAAAAACACAATTGCCTAATTATTGACTCGCCATTCTATTCAGCGTAAACTCTTGCGACCCTAATTTATAGGGTTTGATTTTTCACACACACTTAGGAGCTATTTAATAATGGCAACAATTTCACAACTGGTACGCAAACCGCGTAAGGACAAAGTTCAAAAAACTAACGTTCCTGCGCTAGAAGCGTGTCCACAAAAACGTGGTGTATGTACTCGTGTATATACTACTACACCAAAAAAACCTAACTCGGCAATGCGTAAAGTTGCTCGTGTACGTCTAACTAACGGTTTCGAAGTAACTTCGTACATCGGTGGTGAAGGCCATAACTTGCAAGAGCATAGTGTAATCTTGATCCGCGGCGGTCGTGTAAAAGATTTACCGGGTGTTCGTTACCACACAATCCGTGGTGCACTTGATACATCAGGTGTTGCAGCACGTCGTAACGGTCGTTCTAAATACGGTGCTAAAAAGCCTAAATCTTAATACTTTCCGTAAGTAAGGCCAAACAAACACTATTTAATTTTAATATGTTTTGGGTAAAATCCTGAAGCGCACGGAGATAATAAGATGCCAAGAAGACGCGTCGTAGCTACTCGTAAAGTACTACCAGATCCTAAGTTTGGATCAGAAATCCTAACAAAATTCGTTAACGTAGTAATGGTTGACGGAAAAAAATCTATTTCAGAAAAAATCGTTTACGGTGCATTGGAAACTGCAGCTGAAAAAAGCAGCAAAGATCCAATGGAACTTTTTGAAGTAGCTCTAGAAAACATCCGCCCAAGCGTAGAGGTTAAATCTCGTCGTGTTGGTGGTTCAACTTACCAAGTTCCTGTAGAAGTTCGTCCTTCTCGTCGTAATGCTCTTGCAATGCGTTGGTTAGTTGAAGCTTCTCGTAAGCGTGGTGAAAAATCAATGGCATTACGTCTAGCTGGTGAGCTAGTAGATGCAGCAGATAACAAAGGTTCTGCGGTTAAGAAACGTGAAGACGTTCACCGTATGGCTGATGCAAACAAAGCGTTTGCTCACTACCGTTGGTAGAAAGTATTTAGCACAGGCTTTAGCCTGTGCTTTTTCGTTTCTATTTGCACAAAGCTTTATTTAAAAAGGACATTGCATTGTCACGTACTACTCCAATTGAGCGTTACCGTAATATCGGTATTGTAGCTCATGTTGATGCAGGTAAAACTACTACTACAGAGCGTGTATTGTTCTACACTGGCGTATCTCACCGTATTGGTGAAGTTCACGACGGCGCAGCAACAATGGACTGGATGGAGCAAGAGCAGGAGCGTGGTATCACTATCACATCTGCTGCCACTACTACTTTTTGGCAGGGCATGCAAAACCAGTATGAACAGCACCGCATTAATATCATCGATACACCTGGGCATGTAGACTTCACTATTGAAGTTGAACGTTCTTTACGTGTGTTAGATGGCGCTGTAGTTGTATTCTGTGGCACATCAGGTGTAGAACCACAATCAGAGACTGTTTGGCGTCAAGCTAATAAATACCACGTTCCACGTGTTGTATTTGTTAACAAGATGGACAGAACAGGGGCTGACTTTGAGGCTGTGCTTGAGCAAATTCGTAATCGCCTTGGCGCTACTTGTGTACCTATTCATTTGAATATTGGTGCAGAAGAAGAGTTCGAAGGGGTTATTGACCTCATTAAAATGAAAGCAATTAATTGGAACGATGCAGATCAAGGGATGACATTTGAATATAATGATATCCCTGCTGATTTACTAGAGCACGCGCAAGCTTTGCACGAAGAGCTAGTAGATACAGCTGCAGAAGCAAATGATGAACTGATGGAAAAATACCTTGAAGAAGGTGAGCTTTCAGAAGAAGAAATCAAAGCAGGTTTACGTATTCGTACGTTAAATAACGAAATTGTATTAGCGACTTGTGGCAGCGCCTTTAAAAATAAAGGTGTTCAAGCAGTACTTGATGCGGTTGTTGATTATTTACCTTCTCCAGTGGAAGTTGATGCTATTAAAGCTATCAATGCCCACAATGATAAAGAGATTGAATGTCCTGCTTCTGATGATGCACCATTTGCCGCACTCGCATTTAAAATTGCAACAGACCCATTCGTGGGAACGTTAACGTTTATGCGTGTGTACTCAGGCGTAGTTAAGTCTGGTGACCAAGTTTATAATCCTATTAAAGGCAAGAAAGAGCGTTTAGGGCGTATCGTACAGATGCACGCTAACGAACGTAAGGAAGTCAAAGAGGTTCGCGCTGGTGATATCGCCGCTGCGGTTGGCCTTAAAGACGTCACTACGGGGGACACGCTTTGTGTTGCTGGACAGAATATTATACTTGAGCGTATGGATTTCCCTGAACCGGTTATTCAAATCGCGGTTGAGCCTAAAACTAAGGCTGACCAAGATAAATTAACGCTAGCACTAGATAAACTTTCTGCTGAGGATCCTTCATTCCGTGTTGAAACGAATGAAGAGTCTGGACAAATACTGATCTCTGGTATGGGTGAGCTTCACCTTGATATCATTGTTGACCGTATGCGTCGCGAGTTCTCCGTGAACTGTAACGTGGGTAACCCACAAGTAGCTTACCGTGAAACCATCCGTAAATCGGTTGAGATCGAAGGTAAATTTATTCGTCAAGGCGAAGGACCGAGCCACTATGGCCACGTCCAATTAAAATTAGAACCACTTGAAAATGGTGCTGGTTTTGAATTTGTGAACGAAATGGCTGACAATGTATTCCCTAAAGAATACATTCCAGCAGTAAGCAAAGGCTGTGAAGAACAAATGAATCAAGGTGTGCTTGCTGGCTTCCCAATGCTTGACGTTCGAGTAACTTTATTAAATGGTTCTTACCATGAGGTTGACTCTAGCGAAATGGCCTTTAAAATTGCTGCCATGATGGGTTTCAGAGATGGGGCATTAAAAGCTGATGCAACAATCCTTGAGCCTCTGATGAAAGTGGAAGTAACTACTCCAGAAGAATGGATGGGCACTGTAGTCGGGGATCTTAATAGTCGTCGAGGTATTATTGAAGGAATGGACGATGGCCCTGGTGGCGTTAAAATCGTTCATGCTAAAGTACCGCTGTCTGAAATGTTCGGTTATGCAACCGCAGTTCGCTCAGCAACGCAGGGTCGTGCATCATATTCGATGGAATTTTTAGAATATGCCGATGCGCCTAAAAAAATTGCTAACGCAATTATTGAAGCGAAATAAAAAATAAATTAAACTAACGCCTTTCCATGTGATGGCATGTGGAGAGGTATTTACTGATAAAGAAGGTACACACTGTGTCTAAAGAAAAATTTGAACGTAATAAACCACATGTAAACGTAGGTACAATCGGCCACGTTGACCATGGTAAAACTACTTTAACAGCTGCAATCTCTGCTGTATTAACTAAGAAATTTGGTGGCGACACTAAAGATTTCTCTTCTATCGATAATGCTCCAGAAGAGCGTGAACGTGGTATTACAATCAATACTTCTCACATCGAATACGATACAGAAACTCGTCACTACGCACACGTAGACTGTCCTGGACATGCCGATTATGTTAAAAACATGATCACTGGTGCTGCTCAAATGGATGGTGGTATCTTAGTTGTTGCTGCTACAGATGGTCCTATGCCACAAACTCGTGAGCACATCCTACTTTCTCGTCAAGTTGGTGTTCCACACTTAGTTGTTTTCTTAAACAAATGTGACATGGTTGATGATGAAGAGCTACTAGAATTAGTAGAAATGGAAGTTCGTGAACTTCTTTCTGAATACGACTTCCCAGGTGATGACCTACCAGTTATCCTTGGTTCTGCTCTTAAAGCACTTGAAGGTGAAGCTGAGTGGGAAGACAAGATCGTTGAACTTGCTGACGCACTAGATTCTTACATCCCTGAGCCAGAGCGTGACATCGATAAGCCATTCATCCTTCCTATTGAAGATGTATTCTCAATCGCTGGTCGTGGTACTGTTGTTACTGGTCGTGTTGAGCGCGGTATCATCAAAGTTGGTGAGTCTGTAGAAATCGTTGGTCTTAAAGAAACTGTTACTACTACATGTACTGGTGTTGAGATGTTCCGTAAACTTCTTGACGAAGGTCGTGCTGGTGAGAACGTTGGTGTTCTTCTACGTGGTACTAAGCGTGAAGACGTTGAACGTGGTCAAGTTCTAGCTAAGCCTGGTTCTATCAAGCCACACACTAAGTTCGAATCTGAAGTATACGTACTAAGCAAAGATGAAGGTGGTCGTCATACTCCATTCTTCAAAGGTTACCGTCCACAGTTCTACTTCCGTACAACTGACATCACTGGTGCTGTTGAGCTTCCAGAAGGTGTAGAAATGGTAATGCCTGGTGATAACCTTAAGTTCGTTGTTGAACTAATTGGTCCAATCGCTATGGATGAAGGTCTACGTTTCGCTATCCGTGAAGGTGGCCGTACTGTAGGTGCTGGTGTTGTTTCTACTATCATCGAGTAATAATTACTCTTTATAGTTTTTAAACTACATTCAAAAAAGAGAGCTTCGGCTCTCTTTTTTTATGGGTGAAGGAAAGTGTTATTTATTAAAATCTTTTACGTATCATGTTTCGCTATACGTGAAGGTGGTACTATACCTGTAAAAACGTAGGTGCTTGTTTTTACTATCATCGAGTACTACACCTCAAGTAAAGTTACTTCTTATAGTTTTTAAGCTACATTTAAAAAAGAGAGCATCGGCTCTCTTTTTTATGTGCGAAGGAAAATTTTCTACGATGCTAAAAGATAGAGAAAGCTACAGAATGTGTTTCGTACTTTATCGTTAGTAACGACACATTTTTTCATTTCATAATTATCGAAGCTCTATAAAAGTTGTGATACACCTTTTGGTGTTTTATCGATATTAATGAAAATTGTGATACATCTTTTAAGGGGCGCTGGCTTTAGCCTGCAGGGTTTTGTGTGTTGATTTTGGCTTTGAGAGATAAGATAATTAGACACCTAAGGATAAGAGTTAAGGCGTTCTGGTGTTATGCTTTGATTTACTGCTTTGCAAGAAAATAGATATAAAAACTTTAAAATTGACACAAAAAGATCTGCAGGCTAAAAAAAGGGTGCGCGGAGCTTACCCGCTCGTGAGACTAACCTGGCAGTTAATTCGCCCAGCGCCCCTAATATCAAGCTTTGCTTGATAGCTATCGCTACTTTTTGCGTTTGTTTGCAGGTATTACGAAGCATCACCTAGCTTTGTTATTTATATTATCAATGAAAGTTACGACACACCTTTTCATTTTATAACTATCGAAGCTCAATCAAAGTTGTGATACATCTTTTAAGGGGCGCTGGCTTTAGCCTGCAGGGTTTTGTGTGTTGACTTTGACTTCCTCGGACTGGACTAATTAGTCGGCTGAGGAGTAGAGCGAGTTAGACTGCTGAGTTGAAGAAATCAGATATTCTGTGATTATGTGTTGATTGGTTGTGTTGTAATAAAAAATTTAAATACTTTAAAATCTACACAAAAGATATGCAGGCTAAAAAAAGGGTGCGCGGAGCTTACCCGCTCATGAGACTAACCTGGCGGTTAATTCGCCCAGCGCCCCTAATATCAAGCTTTGCTTGATAGCTGTTGCGTTGTGTTATTTATTGGTTCGCTTTGATCATAGAAAGCTAATCGTAGTATGTGATGAATCCTATACTGGCAAGCTGAAGCAGTACCCCATATATTAGATTTCGTCTACTTACTGTTACTTTGTAATATTCGACGCTCGTTGAGCGCTTATTTAAAACTGATCGCTGCGTTGGGCGTTTTTGATTGCATATTCAGGCATTTTAGTTTCTAGTTTGGCTAGTTGTTGTTTGGCTTCTGCTTTGGTTCTTTTGCTTTCAAATACTGTGTTGTAAAGGGCGTGGTAGGCTTCTTCATAATCGTAAGGGCTGCCGTAACCTTGGTTTAGAAGTTTGATATAGCTTATCTTGGCTTTTAAGTGGCCTTGTAAGGCTGCTTCTCTGAAATATCGGATTGCTTTATCTTTATCTTGGATAACTAAGGTGCCGTTATTGTAGTAGCGACCTAATTGCTCTATTGCTGCTAATAATCCTTTGTTAGCCGCTTCGTGTATGTAGTACATGCCTAATGTTGCGTTACGGTCCACACATACGCCCCAGGCGAGCATATCGCCCCATAAGTATACAAATGATGGTTCTTGTATTTTTAAGGCGTGAGCTTCAATATCTTGCACTAATTGACAATCATCAGCTTTGACACGTTGTAGGTGTTTATTTTCTCTGACTAAGGCGTTCAGTTCATCCTGCGTGTAAACCTGGATTACCTCATAGTCTTCCGCTTGAGAAAGGCAACTAGTAAATAGGCTCACTATGAGTAACGACCTTGCGACTGCTTTTATCATAAATTTTTATACCAAGTGAATTATCAACGTGAATATTAACTTATCGGCAGGTTTCATTTTTTCTTAAGCATAAAAAAACCTCTAGCAAGGTAGAGGTTTTTTAGAGTCAAGATAGAAAGAGGGGAGTTAAATCCCACTACCTTGTTCTTCGATAGGATCTTCGTGCAATCCACATTCGCGTTTTAAACCAAAGAAGCGTGTTTCTTCTTCTGTCATACCTAGTTCTAATGGACGAGAGGTCTGTACATCACCTACTGATACATAACCTTGTTCCCATAACGGATGATAACTTAGGTTATTTTCTTGTAGGTAATAGTGAACTTCTTTATTTGCCCAATCGATAATAGGCAAAAACTTAAAGCAATTATTCTGAATGCTTAACACAGCTAAATCTTCACGGCTTGAAGATTGTGAGCGACGTAAACCAGAAAACCAAGTTTTAGCGTTTAGTTCTTTTAAAGCACGTTTCATTGGCTCTACTTTGTTGATCTGGTTGTATTTGGTTAACCCATCTACACCTTGCTCCCAAAGTTTTCCATGACGTGCTTCTTGCCATGCTGGACCATGCTCAGCTTTATAAATCTTTAAGTTTAGGCTTAACTGTTCTGTCAAATCATCAATAAATCGATAAGTTTCAGGAAATAAGTAACCTGTATCAGTCAAGATAATTGGTGTATCGGCTTTTATACTGGTGATCATGTGTAAACAGACGGCCGCTTGAATACCAAAGCTTGATGATAAAACAAATTCACTTTCTAAATTGTCGATCGCCCATTGAACACGCTGTTGAGCGGTCTGTTTTTCTAATAACTGATTAACTTCAGCCAGAGCAGCAGTCTGCTCGGCTTTAGATAATGTTAATAGATGGGCAAGATCTAACGTATTAGGCATGGAAATCCCTAGCTGAAATGACGACTTCAGCGACAATACCTGCGCGGATAACAAAATCACCGAAAGCTTCACCTTCGTTACGTTCTGCAGACCAACGAGCACTTAATGCGTCTATTTCAGCTAATATTGTTGCTTCATCAACATTTTCTTTATAGATTTTAGGCACTCGAGTACCAGCTAAATCTGCACCTAGATACATGTTATATTTACCTGGACCTTTACCGACTAAACCGATTTCAGCCAACATTGCACGACCACAACCGTTCGGACAACCCGTCACACGTAGGATGATGCTTTCGCCTGCTAAGTTGTTCTTTTCTAGAATCGCTTCAACATCATCAACAAGACCTGGTAAGTAACGCTCTGCTTCTGCCATTGCCAATGGGCAAGTAGGGAAAGCAACACAAGCCATTGAGCTCATACGTTGGTTCGATACTTTATCGCTGATTAAACCGTGTTCACGTGCGATTTTTTCGATTGTCGCTTTATTCTTAGGAGCAACGCCAGCAATAATTAAGTTTTGGTTTGCTGTTAAACGGAAATCACCTTGGTGAATTTTAGCGATTTCTCGCATACCTGTTTTTAACTGCTTACCTTCAAATTGATCTGTCGGGAAGTCAAGAATACGACCGTTTTCGATAAATAACGTTAAGTGTTCTTTACCATCAATTCCTTTTACCCAACCAAAGCTATCGCCACGGTGTGTAAATTTATAAGGACGAGAATCTTCAAATTTAATACCTGCACGCGCTTCAACTTCTTCGCGGAATGCATGTGCACCTACACGGTCTAATGTGTATTTCGTTTTAGCATTTTTACGGTTAACACGGTTACCCCAGTCTCGTTGCGTGGTTACAACAGCGGCTGCTATGTCTAATGCTTTCTCTTTAGGAATAAAACCAAAGTCATCAGCACAACGTGGATAAGTCGAATTGTCACCATGAGTCATGGCTAAACCACCACCTACAAGCACGTTAAAACCAATTAATTTACCGTCTTCACTAATTGCAACAAAGTTTAAATCATTGGCATGAAGATCGATGTCATTATTAGGTGGAATCACTACCGTTGTTTTAAATTTACGTGGTAAGTAGTTGCTACCTAAAATTGGTTCAATAACGTCATCTTCTGTTGTTTCAACGCGTTCTTCATCTAACCAAATTTCAGCGTAAGCACGAGTCTTTGGTAGTAAATGTTCACTTAACTTAGTCGCCCACTCGTAAGCTTCTTGATGTAGCTCTGACTCAACTGGGTTAGAAGTACAAAGTACGTTACGGTTAACATCGCCAGCCGTTGCAATTGAATCAAGACCTACACTATTAAGTGTTTGGTGCATTAATTTAATGTTTGGCTTTAGTACGCCGTGAAATTGAAACGTTTGACGCGTAGTTAAACGAATGCTGCCGTAAGATGTATGATCATCAGCAAATTTATCAATCGCTAACCATTGCTCAGTATTAATAATACCGCCAGGTAAACGTGCTCTAAGCATTACGTTGTGTAATGGCTCAAGTTTTTGTTTTTGACGTTCAGCACGAATATCGCGATCATCTTGTTGATACATACCGTGGGTACGTATCAATTGGAAATTATCTGGCGTAAAACCACCCGTCATGCGATCTTGAAGATCTTCTAAAATAGTACCGCGAAGAAAATCACTCTCAGCTTTTAAACGTTCATTGTCGGCATGTTTACCTTCAACAATCAGTACAGGGTTTTCAACTTTTGGTAAATCGTTGCTCATTAGTAGACATCCTTCTGGTAACGCTTGTTAGATCTAAGTGATTTTAAATAATCTTCTGCTTGTTCAGTGCTTAATTTGCCGTGCTCTGCAATGATGTCTAACAAGGTTTGGTGAACATCTTTTGCCATGCGGTTAGCATCGCCACATATATATAAGTGTGCGCCACGTTCTAACCATGCGAATACTTCGCTAGCGTTTTCTTTTAAACGGTCTTGTACGTAAATTTTTTCAGCTTGGTCGCGTGAGAAAGCAACGTCCATTTTCGTTAACAAACCCGATTTTAAGTAATTCTGCCATTCAACTTGGTATAAGAAGTCTTGTGTGAAGGTTTGGTCACCAAAGAACATCCAGTTATCACCTGTTGCATCACGTGCTTCACGCTCTTGCATGAATGCTCTAAATGGCGCAACACCTGTACCTGGGCCGATCATAATAACAGGAGTGTCATCTGATGCAGGTAGACGGAAGTTATCGTTATGCTCAACAAAAACGCGTACTTTTTGGCCTTCTTCTAAACGGTTCGATAAGAAACCAGAAGCGCCACCTGTACGTGTTTTATCGTTAGCGTCATAGCTCACTACACCTACAGTTAAGTGAACTTCTTCTTCTACTTCAGCTTGTGCCGAAGCGATAGAATATAGACGAGGTGTGATTTTACGTAAGGCGTCAACGAAAGTTTGTGCATCAACATCTGCTTTAGCTTGGTTAACAACATCGATAATTTGATGGTTACCTGAGAACTCACGCGCAGCATTTTTATCATTTGCGATAGCTTTTAGTTTATCGTCACCAGATTTCTCAGCCCAAAACTCAATAAATGAAGGTGCTGTTTGGGTAATTTCTAGTTGCGTTAATAGCGCTTCTTTTACGCTAAACTCTGTATCTTCACCAGAAATGCTTAAACTTACTTTGTCATCAGCGCTGTAACCTAATTCAGCGATTAGCTCATCAACCAATGCTTCATCGTTTTCAAACCAGACACCTAAAGCATCACCAGTTTGATAAGTTAAACCTGACTCACCTAAATCAATTTCTATGTGGCGAACGTCTTTCGCTGAATCACGACCAGTAATTTTTTGGCTTAATGCAAACTCAGCAGCATACGGGTTCTGTTTAGAGTACTGACTTGCTGTGCTTGGTGCTGCAATACCTGCAACTGGTACAGATGTTGTTACTTGTGCCATTTCACCTTTTAAGGTTGTTACGACACTTGAGATCCAAGCTTCGCTTTCAGTCTCATAATCAACATCACAGTCAACGCGAGGTGCTAATTGACTTGCGCCTAACGCTTTTAAGCGCTCATCAAAGTCTTTACCTGTTTGACAGAAAAATTCGTAACTGCTGTCACCTAATGCTAATACGCTGTATTTTAGTTCAGGTAATTTAGGTGCTTTTTTACCTAATAAGAATTCGTGGAACTCAATCGCATCATCTGGCGCTTCACCTTCACCATTAGTACTAGCAACAATTAATAAATGAGTTTCATTTTTTAATGCTTTTGCTTTGTAGTCAGCGGTGTTTTTAAGAACCACATTAAGACCTGCTGCTTTTGCGCTTTCAGCAAGTTGACTCGCTACACCTTTCGCATTACCCGTTTGTGACGCGTAAAGGATAGTTAACGTTTGACCTGCACTTTGTGTAGGAGCTGCAGCTGTTACTGGACCTTGGCTTACGCCTGCTAGGTAACCACTAACCCATGCAGTTTGTACTGCATCTAAGCCTGCTGTTGCTTGTTGCAACTGAGCCAATTGTGACTCAGATAAAGGCGATGTTAAAGCCGATAAATTGTTAAGTGCCATGAAGTAATTTCCACTATTACATTAAGATAAGCGGAGTTTACGCGAGGTTATGTAGACAACGAAAGAATAAAAGTTACTCTTTTATAACTAAATGGCATTTAAAGTGTAGGGTTAATAATCATTATCATTTAAAAGCTTTTTAAAGCCGAAATAATACAATTTAGAGAGTAAGTTGAGAAGAAGACTATATATATTGTTTGTGTAGAGGATTAAAAAAGCCACTAAGAGATAACTGTTAGTGGCTTTAACAAAACCTAAATAGGTTATTATAAATGAGTTATTAGAAGTGTACTTCTACACCCGCAAATAAACCTTTTACTTCTTGTACACTATTAGTGTGGTTAAGATCTAACTCTTGTAGTTTGTAACCAACACGAGCAGAAACGTTAATAAATGGTGAATCTGGGTTGAATGTATAAGCTAAGCCAATTTCAGTATCCAGGTAATCGTCGCTAGTGACTGACCCTGCAATCACTTCTGCAAAGGCATGCATGCTTACACCTGGTACGTGTAATTTAGCCGCACCGTACGCTTGTGCAATAGAAGCACTTTCATTAAATCCATCTGCATCTGTGTAAGCTACACCTAAATCAATTTCTACTAGGTCATTATCTAAAATTTCGTAGTATAAGATAGCGTTTCTCGCTTGACTATCATCAGTAGTAAAGTCATCGTTTTGTAGATCTGAAAACTTAATCTTACCGTTTGGAAGAAGTGGGATGAAATGCTCAAATGCAATGTAACCTGAGATGTTATTTGAACGATCTGACTGGCCTTGGTATGTTGTTTCGTTAGTATTGTAATCAATACCAGCATAAACACCTAAGAAATCAGCCATTGCTGGCATGCTCATTGTAGCTGCTACCGCAGCGGCTAAAATTTGTTTTTTCATAATAGGAAATTCCTTTGTGATCTCAATTATTATTGGTGCTTAGTATCTGCTGTTTTGTGAGACATTGTAATTTTTTGTATTGGCGCAGTGATGTCTATTGCATCTCCATTATCAAAATAGAGTGTAATATCAACACTGTCACCGGCAACCAAATCATTTTTTAAACCTAAAAACATGACGTGGTAACCACCAGGTTGTAACTGTACGCTATTATGCCCCTTTATGAGTATAGACTCAACTTGGCGCATTTTCATTAATCCTGCTTCACTAATGTGTGTATGAAGTTCTACACGATCTGCTATGTCACTGCTGACTGAGACTAGTTTAACACTCTCTTCACTCTGGTTTTCTATCGTTAGAAAAGCAGCACTGTTTTTAACATGTGGTGGGGTTGCTCTAACATATTGATCAGTTACAGTTAATTCTGCAGCTAAACTATTTAGCGAAAATAAGAGAGAGCAAATAACTAAACCTAAACGACTCATGATTTTTCCTTGTCATGTTTAAAGAAGTAATAATAAATAAGATAGCCGAGTAGTATCCAAACACCAAATTTAAATAAAAAAGAAAGTGCGCCAACTAAGATAAAACAGGCAATCATGATAACCGCAATAACCACTAAGCTTAGTACGGATATACCAAACATAAACAGCACAAATGCGGACATTAGTAGTGCAAAAAGTTCAAACATTTGAATCTCCTATAATAGCAAGTAGATGACTTCATATATTGCTGTTGATTGATATTAGATCGTCATATACAAAAAATGCAAAGCACAGTGACTGTACTTTGCATTAATTATACTGATATTAACTTAAATTACTCAGAGACTTTGTCTTTTAAGCTAATTAGCTAAGTTAAGCTCGTAATGACTTATCGCCACGAGCAATACCACACACACCAGAACGAACGACCTCTATAATCTCGCTACATTCATCCATAGTTGCTACAAAAGCATCTAGTTTTGAACCTGCGCCAGTTAACTGGATCGTGTATAAGTTTTGTGTAATATCAACGATTTGACCACGATAAATGTCGCTTGTACGCTTAACTTCTTCACGTGCTTCAGCGCTAACGGTACGCACTTTGACAAGTAATAATTCACGTTCAACATGCGGTGTTTGAGTTAGTTCAGAAACACGTAATACATCAACTAATTTATGTAATTGTTTCATCATTTGTTCAAGCGTTGCATTATCAACTACATCGGTAGTGATCGTCATACGTGACAAAGTGTTATCGTTGGTTGGCGATACTGTCAGTGATTCAATGTTATAAGCACGTTGTGCGAATAAACCTACAACACGTGCAAGTGAGCCTGATTCATTTTCGATTAATACAGAAATAATTCTACGCATCAGTTTGCTCCGTTTTGCTTAGGTACATGTCTTCCATACTGCCGAATTTAACTTGCATTGGATAAACGTGCTCTTCAGGGTCAATTGCAACATCTACAAACACTACACGTTCTTTTAATTCAAATGCACGTGTTAGTGCTGGCTCAAGCTCATCAATCGTATCTACTTTAATACCAATATGGTTATAAGCTTCTGATAACTTAACGAAATCAGGCACACTATCCATGTAAGAATGAGATTGACGACCACCGTAGAACATCTTTTGCCACTGTTTTACCATGCCTAATGAACGATTATTTAGTAGTAAGATAACAACAGGAATGTTGTATTGCATACACGTTGATAACTCTTGAATATTCATCTGAATAGAGCCGTCACCAGTAACACAAACAACAGGGCGGTCAGGGTGTGCAATTTTACAACCCATTGCCGCCGGTAAGCCAAAGCCCATTGTGCCGGCACCACCAGAGTTAATCCATTGGCGAGGTTCTTTAAATGGGTAATATTGTGCAGCAACCATTTGGTGCTGACCAACATCAGATGTCACGATCGCATCACCATTGGTTACCTTGTATAAGCATTCAATTACTTGTTGTGGTTTGATATGAGTATCACATGTTTTATAGGCTAGGCAGTCTTTCGCGCGCCATTCATTAATTTGCTCCCACCAAGCATTGATATCTTTACTGTCGTTAGTCGCTTTAGTTTCATCAATTAGATCTAACATCTGTTGTAATACCACTTCAACACTACCAACGATTGGTAAGTCTGCATGAATATTCTTTGAAATAGAGGTCGGGTCGATATCAATGTGCATAATTTTTGCGTCTGGACAGAATTTATCAACATTGTTAGTTACTCGGTCATCAAAACGAGCACCACATGCAAAGATTAAATCTGCATTATGCATTGAACGGTTTGCTTCATAAGTGCCGTGCATACCTAACATACCAATAAATTGCTCGTGCTCACCAGGGAATGCACCAAGACCCATTAAGGTATTTGTTACTGGTAAGTTTAATTTTTCAGCAAGTTCTATTACTTGTTTAGAAGCGTTGGCAATGATTGCGCCACCACCTACATATAAAACAGGTTTTTTAGCACTAACTAATGCCGCAACAGCACGTTTGATTTGACCTTTATGACCACTAAGTGTTGGATTGTATGAACGTAAGCTAACACTTTCAGGGTATTCATATGGGAATTTATTTAGTGGGTTTTGTACATCTTTTGGTAGGTCAATAACAACCGGGCCAGGTCGGCCTGTAGATGCAATATAAAACGCTTTTTTGATCGCCTTTGGAATATCTTCCGCAGTACGACAAGAGAAACTGTGTTTTACAACTGGGCGAGAAACACCAATCATATCAGTTTCTTGGAAGGCATCATCGCCAATCCAAAAAGTAGGTACTTGACCAGATAGAACAACTAATGGAATAGAATCCATGTAAGCTGTTGCAATACCGGTAATACAGTTTGTAGCGCCTGGGCCAGCTGTAACTAATACACAGCCAACTTTACCCGTTGAACGTGAATAAGCATCTGCCATGTGTACAGCAGCTTGTTCATGACGTACTAAAAAGTGTTCAATTTTATCTGATTGAAAGATTGCGTCGTATATATCTAATACTGAACCGCCAGGGTAGCCAAAGATATGTTCGATACCTTCGTCCTGTAAAGAGCGCACTACCATTTCTGCGCCTGAGAGCATTTCCATGAGTTGTATCCTTATACAATCGGTTAATTGCGTCGTTTTCTACCTGTATCGGGTAGAAGCGAACCTTGTGTAAATGAACCACTAACACTTAGTTAATGGAACACTAACTTTACGTTAATCAGATTAAAATGCATCTTATAATTGTTATTTATTGGTCTTTTTTATCGACTTATTTGCGCTTTAACCACTTTTTATAAGTCTACCTTAGATTTTTATATTTTCACCTTACTAGCCATTTTGGACGTTTCAGTGGTTTTTGTAATCCAATCCTGCATTCCCTGCGTATTACGATAACAGATTAGGGGGATATATAACTTTATTAGTATTTAATAAATATTGTTACACCGAACTCCTTACAAATTCTCATTGTTCTCTATTTATTTACGTAATAATTGGTTAAAATTCGGCTCTTTTTATTAATAAAACAAATAGTGAGTATTGATGTTTGAAGTAAACCCAATTCTTAATCAACTTAAAGACCTAACTGAGCGTGCTGAAATGCTTAGGGGGTACCTTTGACTACGACGCTAAATTAGAGCGTTTAGAAGAGGTAAGTCGCGAACTAGAATCATCTGATGTATGGAATGATCCTGACTATGCTCAAGCGTTAGGTAAAGAGCGTAGTAGTCTTGAATTAGTGGTAAAAACCATTGACGCTTTAACCGCCGGTACTGACGACATTGAAATGTTGGTGGAAATGGCTGTTGAGGAAAATGACCAAGATACTTTTGATGAAGCAATTAAAGAAGCAAATGACTTAGAAAAGCAATTAGAAGTGCTGGAATTTCGTCGTATGTTTTCTGGTAAGCAGGATGCGTGCTCTTGTTATCTTGATATTCAATCAGGCTCTGGCGGTACAGAAGCACAAGATTGGGCGAATATGCTGCTGCGTATGTATTTACGCTGGGGTGAAGCGAACGGCTATAAAACAGAATTAATGGAAGCAACGCCTGGTGATGTCGCTGGGATAAAAGGTGCGACTATTCGTTTTAGCGGAGAATATGCTTATGGTTGGTTACGTACAGAAACCGGAGTACATCGTTTAGTACGAAAATCACCTTTCGATTCATCTGGTAAACGTCATACATCATTTGCTTCTGCTTTTATTTATCCTGAGATTGATGACAATATTGATATTCAGATTAATCCAGCAGACTTACGTATTGACGTATATCGTGCCTCTGGTGCAGGTGGTCAGCATGTTAATACAACTGAATCTGCGGTACGTATTACTCATACGCCAACCAATATTGTTGTACAATGTCAAAATGATCGCTCACAGCATAAAAATAAAGACCAAGCGATGAAGCAGCTTCGCGCTAAACTCTATGAGCATGAGTTGCAGTTGCAGAATGCAGAGAAACAAATTAACGAAGACGGTAAATCAGATATTGGATGGGGTAGTCAGATACGCTCTTACGTATTAGACGATTCTCGCATTAAAGATTTACGTACTGGTGTTGAAAACCGTAATACGCAAGTGGTGTTAGACGGTGATTTAAATAAATTTATTGAAGCCAGCTTAAAATCAGGTTTGTGATTTAACGTTAGGCTTGAAATAACAATCATTTTAAAAATTGAAGTAAAAGATAGGAACTATCATGTCAGAGCAAAACAAAGCAGAAGCACCACAAGTCGAGTTAAGCGAAATTCTCGCGCAACGTTTAACTAAATTAGATGCAATGCGTGAAAAGGGGCAAGCTTTTCCAAATGATTTCCGTCGTGAAAATATCTCTGACGATCTACATAAGCTATACGATGCAAAAAGCAAAGAAGAGCTAGAAGAGCTTGCTATTGAAGTAAGTGTTGCTGGTCGTATGATGACACGTCGTATTATGGGTAAAGCAAGTTTTGCGACTATCCAAGATATGGGCGGCCAAGTACAGGTTTATGTTGCACGCGATAACTTAGCAGAAGGTTTTTACAACACTGAATTCAAAAAATGGGATTTGGGCGATATCGTAGGTGCAAAAGGTGTTTTATTCAAAACACAAACTGATGAACTAAGTATCAAAGTGTCAGAAATTCGTATCCTGACTAAAGCATTACGTCCATTACCGGACAAGTTCCACGGCTTATCAGATACGGAAGCGTGTTACCGCCAACGTTACCTTGATTTAATTGCTAATGAAGAGTCTCGTAAAACATTTATTTTACGTAACAAAATCGTTAACGCGATTCGTACTTACTTAAACGACCGTCAGTTTATGGAAGTAGAAACGCCTATGTTACAAGCGATTCCAGGTGGTGCGACAGCTCGTCCATTTGAAACATTCCATAATGCGTTAGACTTACCTATGTACTTACGTATTGCGCCTGAGTTAAATCTTAAGCGTTTAGTGGTTGGTGGTTTTGAGCGTGTATTCGAAATCAACCGTAGCTTCCGTAACGAAGGTGTTTCAACACGCCATAACCCAGAATTCACTATGATTGAGTTCTATCAAGCATATGCTGATTACATTGATTTAATGAACTTAACAGAAGATATGTTACGCACTATTACTGAAAATGTATTAGGTTCAAGCATCGTTAAATACGGCGAAGAAGAATTTGATTTTGGTAAGCCATTTGTACGTCTAACAATGAAAGAGTCAATCCTTGAGTACAATGAAGGTATTGAAGCTGCTGAGTTAGACAGTATGGAAGGCTTAAAAGCATTAGCTAAGCGTTTGGATATTCATCTGAAAGATAGCTGGGGCGAAGGTAAAGTGTTAACAGAGATTTTTGAAGAGACTGCTGAGCATAAGTTAATGCAGCCTACATTCATTACTGCTTACCCAGCAGAAGTTTCACCGTTAGCACGTCGTAACGATGATAACCCTGATGTAACAGATCGTTTTGAGTTCTTCGTAGGTGGCCGTGAATTAGCAAATGGTTTCTCTGAGCTGAATGATGCACAGGATCAAGCACAACGTTTCATGGATCAAGTTGCTCAAAAAGAATCTGGTGATGATGAAGCGATGTTCTACGATGCAGATTACATTACTGCTTTAGAGCACGGTTTACCACCAACGGCTGGTGAAGGTATTGGTATCGACCGTTTAGTGATGTTATTTACAGATAGTCATACTATTCGTGATGTACTGCTATTCCCGCATATGCGTCCACAAGCAAAATAATATAAACATTAATATAATAGTCGTTTATAAACTAAGCCTCGTTGATACGGGGCTTTTTTGTGCCTAGTCACAGCAAATTCCCGTAAACCGCATAAAACTTAAAAATAATTTCCATTTATTTTCATTAATATTTAAGTGTGACTTTGATCACTTTATTTAAACCGTGATGACCCAATTAATTTTTTGTAGTGATTATTTATTGAGCTTGATGCTTTTTATATGACGCTATTGTATTGATTTAAAATAGCCTTAAAAAATAATTGGAGTTATTTTTTAATATTGTTTATAAATCAATTACATTTATTTTTTATATGTGAAATATAAAGCATTTGATAACAACTTGATAAGTTTGCTTTTGTTATCATTTTTTATGAAATTTTTAAATGTAGGGGTAGGTCTTTTTGAGTGACAGTAACGCATACCAATTAAGGTGAAGCAGTTATTGTGAATGATTTTAAATTTAACTCTAAGGACAAAAAAATGAAAAAGATTTTAAAAAATAAACCTGCTGTTATCGCTGCGGGTATTGTTGGTGCTGTTTTATCTATTAACCCTGCAGTTGCCTCTTGTGGTGCTTCTTGCGATGCGTTTTGCTCGCCATGTAAGGCGAAGTCTACAAAAGTCGTTAACCCGTGTGCCGCTGTTAATCCATGCGCTATTAAAAACCCTTGTGCTGCAAAGAATCCATGCGCCGCTAAAAATCCTTGTGCTGCAAAGAACCCGTGTGCCGCTAACCCATGTGCTGCAAAATAGACGTTACACGTTGTAACAGCTAATAGGCTGTATGGATTAATGGTGTAAAAATTTTACACCATTGTATTTTTCGAATATTTATAGTTTAACTTATAAGGTGAAGCTTATATGACAACAACAGCCTGTTGGTCTGCCTACGAAGATGCCATCCCACTAGAGGCACCTTTACTAGTGCATATTGATAATTTAAACGAAATGCTGGTAGCAGCTGAGACAGTTAAAGAGTGCCAGCGTTTATTAAGCAAGGCTGGCATTAATATTGTTAGTGAATTACTAAAGGGGCAGGGGACTTTTTATCAGTTAAACCATTATCCTGAAGAAGATGTTTACGATGATGAGTCACACTGTCAGTATTATTACCATAATCACCGTGGTGTTGAAGGTGAGCATGGCCACTTTCATACGTTTATACGCTCTCCAGCTATTCCAGAATCTATTAAACCTATGCCTGGATTTATGCAATCTCAGCCTTGGCCATCAGGTGAAAATGCATTGGCACACTTCATCTGTATTTCTATGGATGATGAAGGTTTGCCCATTGGATTATTTGCTACTAATCGTTGGGTGTGTGCGCAAACTTGGTATTCAGCAGAAGATACGATCGCATTATTAGATCGGTTTTATATTGATCATGCTTACCCTAATCTTGTGGTCAACCAGTGGATCACTGCAATGTTTGTATTATTTAGGCCTTATATTGTGGCCTTATTAACCCATAGAGATAAAGTCGTTGCTTTGAAGCAATCAGAAAACCCTGAAGTAGATGTGTTAGAGGATCGTGAGTTAGATGTAACGGGGTCATTTACTATTACTGTTGATCAATGGATCAATCAATTAACTATTTTGGCCGAAAGTGAATAGTATAAATAAAGGTAAGTAATAAAAGTTGATTAATAAAAGGGGAGTTATGTTTTGTTAAATAAGAGCATAAGGTAAATACTTCATGCTCATTGCGAACAGTAACTTAAAAGATAAGTTTATCTTGCACTTGCTCTACAAAATGAATCAACCCTGCTTCATCAATTTCATTAAAGCGTTCCGTAATCGGGCTATCAATATCTAATACGGCAATTGTTTTCCCTTGGCTATTAATCGGCACTACAATTTCAGATTGACTCGCAGCATCACAAGCAATATGACCCGGAAATTCATGCACATCCGCTATGCGTTGTGTGGTGTTAGTGCTAAATGCTTTACCACAAACTCCTTTATCTAATTCAATACGGACACAAGCGACATTTCCTTGAAAAGGGCCCAGTACGAGTTGTTGTTCTTTGTAGAGATAAAACCCTACCCAGTTAATATTATCTAAGCTGCTATTCAGGAGGGCGCTTAAATTAGATAGGTTGGCAATCAGATCTTTTTCATCTTCAATGAGTGCAACGGCTTGTTTTGTTAATGAGTGGTAGTCAGCTAATGTTTTCATTTATACCTGCAATTACTGTTGAGATTATTAGCTTAGTATCAGGCTTTATCACCTCAAATAAAATAGCTAGTTAATAGAATTTACAGTTTTTTCAAATTATTTATTATTTTGCACAGTATTTGCACATTCTGTTGTTATTCTCCTTTCGAAATTTAAACCTTATAGGATTTTTTGAAATGAAAAATAGTTCAAACATATTATTTGCTTTAGTGCTGTCTGTGGGTGTTATGGGTCAAAGCTATGCTGCTGGTTCTGATCAAGGTGGCCCTCAAGGCGGTCCTCCTCAATTCTCTTCTGTTGACACTAATGGTGATGGCGAACTTACTTTTGATGAGTTTTCTAATCAAGAAATTCCACACGGAGATCACCAAGCAGTATTTGATGACATGGATTCAGATGGTAATGGCGTAGTGAGTGAAAATGAGTTTTCTAATTTTAAACCACCTCGTTAATAAGTTTAAAATTAATGATATAGCGAGCATTCTTTTTATGACGCTAGTGCATGTTGACTCGTTATATCAGCAACAGTTTTTCTAAACATAGATTTCTCTAAGCTTAGAAATAAAGGTACTTTCCACTTCGACCTTAACGGAAAGAAATAATAATAATAACCCAACTATATGGCTAAAGGACGTAAGATTCTCGTCATATAAAAGCAAAGTAGTTGTTAATATTTATATTGACGCTAATTTGTACAAGTGGGATTCAAAGTGGGGCAATTGATTTTTACTATTTTGATACAGGTAGTATAAATCATTAAATAAATCCGTTAGCGTATCACTTATGCTAACGGATTTAATTTTTACTCTATCTATACTTAGATATATGTATCTATTCACACATTTCTCTTCTTCTGTTTTATTATTCGATACATTATTAAAATTCAACTCTATTTGTCGTTTATGTAACTCATATAAGAGGTACAATATCTGTCATATGAGCATGAGATATCTGCATGAAAATACATAATAAATTATTCCTCGTTTTTTTTGGCTTTAGCCTAGTGCTAGTGACTGCGTTAGTTTTATTAATACAATGGAGTATTAGTAAAGGTATTGTTGAATATGTGAATAGTAAAGAGGTTGAAGCATTAAAGCCCTTAGTAACAGTGCTTGAAGATGAATATAAGGAAAATAGTAGTTGGGACAACATACAAGATAGAAATAGGCATTTTGGGCATCTGTTATTTCTCTATTCACAAGATTTAGAACCGCAATATCAAACTTCTCATTATGAGCAACAACCAAGTACTAAGTTACCAAGTACTCGATTACCAAGAGAAGATAAGTTTATCCCCCCTAGAGAAAGAAGACGTCGTCCTCCTGTTGATTTCAATGAAGGTTTTGCTATTTTTGATACTAACAATACTATTGTCGTTGGTCATCATATTGAAGGCATTGATTATAATCGAATTGCGATCATGGTTGATAAAGAAAATGTCGGCTGGTTAATGGTGCCTAAGCATAAAAAAATAACTGATGGTTTTGAGTTGGATTTTTTAGAGCAACAACAAAGTTATTTATGGCTAATCGCTTTAATTACTATGGTATTAGTTATTTTGATTACCCTACCATTGGCAAGGCATTTAGCAGAACCTATCAAAAAAATTATTTTAGGTATGCACAAACTTACTCAAGGTAACTATCAACAGCATATCGATGTAAAAAGAAAAGATGAGCTAGGTGAATTAAGTCGAGACTTTAACGAATTAGCACTCACTCTTTATGAAAATGAAAGTGCCCGTAAACGTTGGTTAGCTAATATTTCCCATGAATTACGTACACCTGTTGCTATTTTAAGAGGCGAGTTAGAGGCCATCTTAGATGGCGTGAGAGCATTAGCAAAAGAAAATATAGAGTCAGCCAATGATGAGGTAAAGCATTTACAGAATTTGATTGATGATTTACATCTACTAACTAGTGCTGATATTGGCGGCATGCATTACCGCAAACAAAGTCTTGATGTTGGCCTTTGGTTAGAATCTGAAGTGCCTAAATATACAAGTTACCTTGCCGCTACTAATATTAAATTGGAGCTTGATAAAAAACAGGACCAATATTTAGCGTTTGTTGATCCAACGCGTCTATGTCAATTATTTGAAAATATCATGAATAATTGCATTAAATATTCGACGGCTAACTTAGTTAAGTTATCTTGGGAAACAATTTTTATTGAGCAGCAAAAATATATACGCATTACGGTTGCAGATAATGGAGTAGGCGTTGCAGAGCATCATTTACCACACTTATTTGAGTCTTTGTATCGTGTTGAAAACTCTAGAAACCGTCAAACAGGTGGATCTGGGTTAGGGTTGTCTATCTGTTCACATATTGTTACTGCGCATCAAGGTAATATTAAAGCAGCTAAGGCTGAGCTAGGTGGGCTAGCCGTAATTATTGAATTACCTTTAGACTAGTATAAACGCAACTATACCAATCACACTAATTAACTGATCTATTTTACTTGTTAAAATAACTTGTTTCTTCGTTGTAACTTTCGTAAATAGAACAACTATTAAAGAATTAACATCTTTTGATTAATTCTCCGATAGACTATTAACGAAGTTAATCGTCGAAAGGCTTAAGTTACGCCTTAAACTAAGTCATTTTTCCTGCGCAAAATTTAGATCACTTATTTAATGCAATTGGTATTACTTGTTCATTTCGAAGGTTAATATAATATTATCTGATACTTATTTCTGTTTAATTTACCCTGATTTTACTTAGCTAAAGTTAGGGTGATCCCATTCTGAGGTTATTTATAGGAGTTACCCGTGGCCAATTCAATTTTAATTGTCGAAGATGAAATAAAGTTAGCTAACTTATTAGCTGATTATTTCAAACTGACTGATTATATACCGCACCTCATTCACGATGGTAATCAAGTAATTGAATGGGTAAAAACACATCAACCTAGTGTCATTTTATTAGATCTTATGTTGCCCGGCACCGATGGGATCACATTATGTAAAACTATTAGAACTTTCTCTGATGTGCCAATTTTGATGGTAACGGCTAAAGTGGATGAGCTAGATCGATTACTTGGCTTAGAACTAGGTGCAGATGATTATATCTGTAAGCCTTTCAGCCCTAGAGAAGTCGTTGCTAGAGTTAAAACCGTTATGAGAAGAGTACAGAGTAATATTGCTATTGATTCCTCTGGTTTTTCTCTTGACGAAAGTCGCCTTGTCGCCGTATTTGACGGAACTGAGTCATCATTAACTTCTGTTGAGTTTCAGCTGCTTAAACGTTTAGCGAATAATCCAAGCCGTATTTTTACTCGTGAGCAATTAATGCAAAACATGTACTCAGATGATCGCATTGTCAATAACCGTACTATCGACAGTCATATTAAGAAATTAAGAAAGAAGCTAATCGATATTAGTGGTGGAGAAGATTTGATTCAATCGGTTTATGGGGCTGGGTACCGATTAGTCTTGCCTGAATAACCATTAACCATTAACCAGTAATTCAGTCGATAAAAAAATACCCGCTCGAAGGCGGGTATTTTTATAACATCAAAGTGTTTTACTGATTACTCAGCTTCAACAACTTCAAGGTTGATAACTGCAGTTACGTCAGAGTGTACTGAAACAGTAATCTCGTAAGAACCAGTTAAACGTAAAGCGCCTTCAGGAAGACGAACTTCACTTTTAGCAACTTCTACACCAGCAGCAGTGATTGCATCAGCAATATCACGTGTACCGATTGAACCGAATAGTTTACCAGCATCACCAGCTTTAGAAGTGATAACAACCGCTTCTAATGCAGTAAGAGCTTCACCACGAGCTTGAGCAGCAGCTAGGTTAGCAGCTTGCTTAGCTTCTAGATCAGCACGACGTGCTTCAAAAGCTTCTAAGTTAGCTTTGTTTGCTGGTACAGCTTTTTGCTGTGGGAAAAGGAAGTTACGTGCGTAACCTGCTTTAACATTTACTTTATCGCCAAGTTTACCAAGGTTAGCAACTGTATCTTGTAGGATAATTTCCATAATCTATAGCTCCTATTTACTTGTGTAAATCTGTGTATGGTAAAAGTGACAAGTAACGTGCACGTTTGATTGCGCGCGCTAATTGGCGTTGGTATTTTGCACTTGTGCCAGTAATACGGCTAGGTACGATTTTACCACTTTCAGTGATGTAGTTTTTTAATGTAACAACGTCTTTGTAATCAATTTCGCTAACACCTTCAGCAGTGAAGCGACAGAATTTACGACGGCGGAAGTAACGAGCCATGGTAGTTCCTTAAATTTGTTCTATGTACTGAGCATGTAACACCAATTTACCAAGATTACTCTTGCTTTGGTGGTAAGTGATAAAACCACTTACTTTAATTTTCATGCCTTTCGATAATTTATTTTTCAACTGACTTGCTAATGGTCCACTTGTGGCAATTGGCATATAGCACATTGCATTCCGTGGTAATCCAGCTTCTTCTTGCACTGAGCGATGTTCTATCGTCAGGTTACAGTGTTCAATGCCACTTGGGCTTGATTTATGTATCGGACTTTCGGTCACAATACCTGTAAGTTGCAAAAAGTTATCAGTCACTCAGTTTCTTATGCTTCAGCTTCTGCTGGTGCAGCTTCTGCTTCTGGGCGCGGAACACGAGGAGCACGTTCAACACGTTCTTCTTTTGCTTTTGCTACTACAGATGCTTCAGTTACAGCAGTTTTAGTACGCATGATCATGTTGCGGATCACAGCATCGTTGAAACGGAAAGCAGTTTCCAGATCGTCGATTACTTTTTGCTCAGCTTCAATGTTCATAAGAACGTAGTGTGCTTTGTGTAGTTTGTTGATTGGGTAAGCCAGTTGACGACGGCCCCAGTCTTCTAGACGATGAACAGTACCTGCTGCTTCAGTGATAGCAGTAGTGTAACGCTCAATCATACCATTAACTTGTTCACTCTGATCAGGGTGAACCATAAATACGATTTCATAATGACGCATATAAAAATCGCTCCTTACGGGTTAGTAGCTTCTTAAGTTGGCTCAGCCGTACCAAATAGAAGCAAGGAACAAAAAGGGTGGCTGATTTAAGGCGGCAAATTGTACAGTCTGTAGGCAAACTGCGCAAGCAATAAAGCGAATATATTTTAATCTTTATCATGGAACTTTTCGTATTAGTTTGTATCTATAGCTAAGCAAGCTAAAATACTTATTCCCTTTTTATTAAAGAGTCGATTTATTTGAATTCTGTCCCTATTTATATATTGATAGCTAGCTTAGTGGCTGTAAGCGCTAATGCCTGGTTTTCATTAGATTCAGAACAAGTTGAAGATGCTGAAGCCAATGCCGAAGAGGCAACTGAAAACCAGCCAGATTCTGCTGCTCCTGAGGTCGTTGTACTGCAACAAACGCCAATCCCCCAAGAACAACCAGAATCATTGTTATTGACCGCAGCTAAAACACAAGCGAATAAGCAGATCGATGCACTAAAAGCTCAGTTACAAGCAGAGAAATTAAAAAATCAGGAAATCTTAGCGGCTCAACAGCGCCAACAAGATAAATTAAGTTATCTAGAGTCTGAAAATGAGCGACTTTTCGATCAAGTATCTACTTTAGACAATCAAGTTAATATTCAAGAGTCATATCTCGCTGAAAGCTTAAAGCGAGAACAACGCTTAAACGATGCCTTACAAAAAGAGTTGTTACAGAAAGCCAGCATTACTAGTTCTCCTATTGATAATATTAAAACATCAATTGATCAACAGCCAGATTTACTAAAATCTAAACCAACGGTTAATGGCGATGGCGCGATATCTGATGCTGAATACATCGATGTAGCGGTTCAAACGAATCAAATTAAAACTGATGTTGTAGATGGTAATGAGCCAACCATTGAAAAAGAGAAGCGCTTTAGTGGTGCAGTGGAGTTTGGTTTTAACTATGAACAAGAAAATGAGCTAACCAAGAGTGCAGAAGGTCGCCTAATTTTAGATTATAACGTGGTTGATAACTACAATATTAATAACGATATAAAATTTGAATTTGAAGATGAAGAGGATGAAGATACTGAAAATGATTGGCGCTGGCAGCTACAGGGGAATTATAACTTAGATCCCGTTAATTCAATTTTTTTGCGAAGTGACATTCAACGTAGCCAGTCAGCTTCTTATGAAAAAGAAGATACCTTTACCACTGGTTTGGGGCATATTTTCTTTAATGAAAATAATCATAAATTTAATACTGAATTTGGCCCTGGTTATAAACAGGCTGAACCGAACGATGGGGAAGACGAGGTTTCATATAACGAATTTATTGTGCGTACCAAACTAAATTACGAAAGAATTGTTTCAGAAAACTTACAAGTTACGTTAGGAACCACTTTTGAATTAGGCCATAAAAACAGTGTTTATGAAACAGAATTCAAAGCTCAAAATAGAATATACCAAGAGTTATATTTAATTTTTGATATTAACTATAAGTATAATCAAAACGTACCTGAGGGTACTGAGAATGACGAATTATCCACTGGCTTTAACTTACAATATGCGTTTTAAATATTTGAACGCTAATAAAAAAGGCCTAGTAATAAACTAATTATTACTAGGCCTTTTTAGTCTATTAATGCGGACAGTTAACGGCGTTGACGTACCACTTCAAATAAACAGATACCTGTTGCGACTGAAACATTTAAACTCGAAACCGCACCGGCCATTGGTAATTTAATTAATTCATCACAATGCTCACGAGTTAAACGGCGCAACCCTTTACCTTCAGCGCCCATTGCCAAAGCCATGCCACTTTCTAATTTACAGTCGTAAAGGCTTTGCTCTGCTTCACCTGCTGTTCCATAGATCCAAATACCTTTATCTTGCAGGTTACGCATAGCACGAGCTAGGTTGGTTACATGAATCAATGGAATTGACTCTGCAGCACCACAAGCAACTTTACGCACAACAGGTGTTAAGCTTGCTGAATTATCTTTAGGAATAATTACAGCATGTACGCCCGCTGCCTCTGCACTTCGTAAACAAGCACCCAAGTTATGAGGGTCAGTTACCCCATCTAAAATCAATAAGAATGGCGGTACGTCTAAATTTTCTAGAATAGGCTCTAAATCGTTATCAGTTAAAACTTTCATTGCTTTTACTCTAGCCATAATACCTTGATGCTGTTCACCATCTGACTTTTCATCTAAGGCTTTACGTTGCATGAATTGAACAGATACACCCCATTCTTTGGCTTTATTAAGTACATCATTTAAACGCTCATCATCACGTCCTTTTAATGCATAAATCTCAATAACACGCTCAGGCTGTTTTTCTAATAGGGCATCAACGGCATGCATACCGTAAATAATTTCACTTTTACTCATTTGCTTTCTCTAATATTTAATATGTTTGATCACGAATCAGACTTTATAAAAATTTAATCCGATTTTTTAGCTTTATTACGTGCACGTTCTGCGCGACCTGGTCGACTTTTTTTAGTACTTGTTGTTTTTTTCTTCTTCGAGGAAGGTGTATTTTTTACACCTTGCTTTACTGGGCGTTTCTTTTTCGGCGTTGCTTTTTTAGCTGCCGGATTCTTAGTTTCTATGGTGCCTTCTTGCAGCTTTTCACGTTCGGACTTGGGTGCTGCTTTTTCGCCAGTTGAACGAGTCGCTTTGCTGCGAGCTCTTTTATCCATAGGGCGATCAGATGATTTTCTTGGCGATGGTTTACGCCCACGTGTACGTTGACCAGCTAAGGCTTCATCAGCGAGTTCAAAATCAATCTTTTTATCATCAAGGTTAACTGACAAAACTTTAACTTCTAATACATCACCGATACGATAAACACGACCAGTACGTTCTCCAGTCAAGGTTTGTTTACCTGCATCAAACTGGTAGTAATCAGAAATTAACCCTGTGACATGTACTAATCCGTCAATATGAATGTCATTCAAACGCACAAAGAAACCAAAGTTTGTTACAGCTGCAATGGTACCAACCATTGTGTCACCAATATGATCCTGCATGTATTCACACTTTAAGGCATCTGCTACATCACGTGTTGCATCGTCAGCACGACGCTCAGTCATGGAGCAGTGTTCACCGAGTTGACTAACTTCATCATATTGATAGTTGTAACCACCGGTTTCGGTCCATTTCGCTTTTAACTGGTTATTTTCTTGGTGTGCAACTAGGTATTTAATCGCACGGTGTAAGATAAGGTCAGGGTAACGACGAATAGGCGAAGTGAAATGTGCATACTCTTCTAACGCTAAGCCAAAGTGTCCCAGGTTATCACCTTGGTAAACGGCTTGCTTCATTGAGCGTAATAGCATGGTTTGCAGTAATTCTTTATCATCACGTTCAGCAAAACTTTCAGCTAAGTCAGCGTAATCACGTGGCGCAGGTTTTTCTCCACCGTTTAAGGTTAAGCCTAATTCACCTAAGAATGAACGGAAGTTCGCTAGCTTTTCTTCACTTGGCGTTTCATGAACACGGAATAAGGCAGCGGCATCGGCAGAACCAATAAAACGAGCAGAAGCAACATTCGCTTGGATCATACATTCTTCGATGATTTTATGAGCATCATTACGTACTAACGGTACAATAGAATCAATTTTACGTGCTTGGTTGAATAAGAAGCGAACTTCTAATGTTTCAAATTCCATCCCACCACGAATATGGCGTGCTTTTTTAAAGGCTTTATATAAATTCTCAAGCTCTTCTAAATGCGGTACTAGCGGATTGTATTGTTCTCGTAAATCTTGGTCGCCTGCTAAAATAGAAGCCACTTTAGTATAGGTAAAGCGAGCATGTGAATTCATCACCGCTTCATAGAATTTATAATCCGTTAAATGGCCATCTTTAGAGATAACCATTTCACTGACCATACATAAGCGATCTACTTTAGGGTTTAATGAACATAACCCGTTAGACAGTACTTCCGGTAACATTGGAATTACTTGGTCTGGGAAGTAAACAGAGTTACCACGATTAACTGCTTCTTTATCTAATATAGTGCCTTTACGAACGTAATAACTTACATCGGCAATGGCAACCCATAAACGCCAGCCGCCATTCGGCTCTTTTTGACAAAATACAGCATCATCGAAATCACGCGCATCTTCACCATCAATAGTGACTAATGGCAGGTCTCGTAAATCAACACGTCCTTTTTTAGCTTCTTCAGGAACAAACTCTCCATAGTGCTCAATTTCTTTATCTAGCCCTGCTGGCCATTCATGTGGAATGTCGTGAGTACGTAAAGCAATTTCCACTTCCATACCTGGTTCCATATCTTGACCCAGTACTTCAGTTATTTTTCCCGTTGCTAAAAAACGCGCTTTAGGACGTTGTACTATTTCAACAACGACTATTTGCCCATGTCTGGCTCCGCCATTGTTTTCTTTGCTGATTAGGATCTCTTGGTTAATACGAGAATCGTCAGGTACCACTGATCCCATACCATCTTCTACAAAATAACGACCAACAATCGTTTCTTTGCGAGCTTCTAATAAACGCACAAAACGCGCTTCAGTGCGTCCGCGAGAATCTACTTTAACTGGCTGCGCTAATATAGTGTCACCGTGGAATAAAAAACGCATTTGGTGATTAGGTAAAAATAGGTCTTTGCCATCATCTGCGGTTTTTAGAAAACCAAAACCATCTTTATGGCCAATAACAACACCTGTTGATAGGTCTAACTTGTCCGGTAACCCATAGGTCGCATTTCGGCACCAAACTAACTGGCCATCTCGTTCCATTGCTTTTAAGCGGCGACGTAATCCTTCCGCTTCTTCATCACTTGATAATGAGAATGCTTTGAATAAAGCATCACGTGTGATTGGTTTTCCATGTTTTTCGATAAATTGTAAAATGAATTCACGGCTTGGTACGGGATGTTCGTAAGTTTGTGATTCGCGATCTAAATTTGGGTCTAATGTCATATATGAAACTCTTTGTAAGGCAATTAGTGAAAGTATATCTGAAAATAGATAAAAGCTTTGGATTAATGCAGAAAAGGCTGATTTTTTTGTTTTTTAAGCGAATTGTACATCTATTAAGCAAGTAAACCTATTTTATTAAAAAAACTATAAAAAAGACTAGACAGCTTTTACAGGGTTCAGTATTATCCGCGCCACGCTAAAGACGTGAGCATCCGTAGCTCAGCTGGATAGAGCGTTGCCCTCCGGAGGCAAAGGCCACAGGTTCGACTCCTGTCGGGTGCGCCATTACTTCGAGAGCAATTGTTTTAAACGAAAAGCTCGGAAGTAGATTAAGTCTTTAGATTGTTAGTGGCGGATGTAGCTCAGTTGGTAGAGCCCCGGATTGTGATTCCGGTTGTCGCGGGTTCAAACCCCGTCATTCGCCCCATCTTTTCTCGATGTAAAATAGATATTTCGGTGATTAGCGCAGCTTGGTAGCGCATCTGGTTTGGGACCAGAGGGTCAGAGGTTCGAATCCTCTATCACCGACCACCTTTAAAAAACCGCTTAATTCTATGAATCAAGCGGTTTTTTTCGTTTATAGATACAAATAAAAAATTGTTCCTGCATTGGTTTGATCTTAAAGGACTGCTCATACACCAAGCTGTCGCCGAAAAGATTGCTCAGACACAAAGCTTTGCTTTTTCGCTGCTCCATCTATCACCGACCACATTAGAAAAGCCTGTAATACTTTATTGTATTACAGGCTTTTTGCATTTCAGGAGATATAAGGCTTCTATTAATGGTTTGACCTTAAAGGTTTGCTGAGACATCAAGTTGTCGCCGAAAAGATTGTTCAGACACAAAGCTTTGCTTTTTCGCTGCTCCATCTATTACCGACCACATTAGAAAAGACTGTTACTTAACTTGAGCTCAGATCATATAGCGGAAACCATGCTCTATGGCTTCACCATACAACGACATACTCTTTGTTCGACAATATTCGCTTAGTTAACTAGCTGTCAATTTGTCGATACGTTTAAAACCTCTCATTGTAAACAAAATTAAAGCTCACAAATCAACAGGCTTTAAAGTCTAAACAAGCCAATTTTAAGTCATCTAACTTATCTTTTATTTCACCACGAAGGTTTTAACGCTTATTTTCAATGAACTATTTTGATTTGAAAGCATCTATTTAAATCTGATAGATGTTACTGAAGGAAACGCTCAATCAGCATTTATCGATCTATTGAGATATTACTTTTAAAAATAATTGGTCAAAATAAGAAATATTTAAGGCAAAAAAATGAGTAAAACAACTAAAACGTTCGTCGGTTCCCTGTTAATTGCAACTTTATTTAACCCGGCACTAGCAGCCCCTGGAAGTATCAAAGCTGGTGTCGCTTTTGATCAAGGTTTTGGTGTGACGGCGCAATTTAATAACACTATTAATGCATTCATAGGTAATGATGGTCTGTCTGCAGATTATCTCTTGAAGCAAGGGGCGTTTAACTCTGATGTTCCTGTTAATTGGTATGTTGGTGTCGGTGCTGCCATTAACTGGGATGAACATCATCATGATGATGACAATTCTTATGCTGTTCGAGTTCCGCTAGGTTTATCGATACCTTTTGCAAAAAATTGGGATGTTTACGGTCAAGCTGCACCTGACCTCGCTTTTCAAAATAAACATAATGATGACGATTTTGAATTCGGCGTGGATGTTGCTCTGG
Organism: Psychromonas arctica; assembly: GCF_036697365.1. GTDB lineage: Bacteria > Pseudomonadota > Gammaproteobacteria > Enterobacterales > Psychromonadaceae > Psychromonas > Psychromonas arctica_A. The sequence goes on along the minus strand of NZ_JBAHZA010000020.1, from coordinate 12,192 downwards.
GTGTACGTTACGGTTTTTAATATTTGCTAAACATTTATTATGTATATTTGGGATTAGATAGTAGATATTTCTTTTCCCTGTAACCCTCCCTTACGTAGCTTCGCTTTATAGTTCTATTTTCATCTTTTAAAAAAGTGCCTAGCTTTATTGCTCAAAAAATAAAATAGGGGTGGCTTATTAGAAGCCGAATTTAGCATTAATAGTGAGTCTTTTTCATTTACATAGAAGTTATCTAGCAAACTGTCAATTTTCATTTCATCCCGTATTAAAAGTCTAAATTGCATTTTTCTTTAAAGCTTCTAGCAAGTCGGGTCGGCATTTTAGTTTTAAATTCGTATATAGGGTTTATTCATGTAGCATTTGTTGAGGTATTTGGCCCGTAATGCTTGAAAGTTAGGCTTCGTGGTGTGATAGCAGTATAGATTCAGGAGAAGAGCTTGATTAATTTGATAGATTAATTACCTCAAAAATATCTAATTTCTTATTCGCTGTGGTTATTAGTCATACTAAAAAAGTTCAATATTTATTCTTTTTTAATGATGAAAAAAAGAAAAATGAAGGATTTAACACTTAATAAGCGTTTTAGTTTCATTTTAAAGTGAGATGTTGATCACATTAACTCTCTTTATTGCTAAATAATTTGTGACGCCTCGTCATATAAGTGTGTTTTCTATTTCAGCCTTGAGAATTGTGTGGTAATTTTATTTTGCGCTTAAAGAGCTGTAATACGTTGTTAACGTTACACGACTTAAGTATTCAAAGGACTCAATTAAATTAATAGCCACAAGGTGATGGAAAATGAAAAAAACAATCTTAGCAACAATGCTGACTTCTCTATTCGCAGCTACAGCAGCACACAGTGCTACAGTTTATGAAGCTGACGGCGTAACTTTAGATCTTTTTGGTGATGTTGAAATTCAAGCTAACAAAGGTACTGAAGACGACGCACCAAAAATGATTCATCTTGATGATGCAGACTTCGGCGTTCAAGCTGGTTATGTACTTAGCGATAGTTTATCTGCGATTGCTAAAATTTCTGTAACTGGTGAAGATGAAACAGGATCTACAAACAACATCGATCTTGATGAAGCGTTTGTTGGTTTAAGCTTTACACAATTTGGTACAGTAACTATCGGTCAACAATACACTATCGCTGATGATATCGGTATTGCTAACGATTATGCATTTGGTATTAACAGCGGTTATTCTGGTGTTGCAACAGATGGTAAGCAAGTAGTTAAATATGTAGTTGATAACGGTAACTACTACTTTGGTGTTTCTTACTTATTAAATGAAAATGCAGCTTCTGATGATGTAGAGTCTATTGATGCTCGTTTAGGTGTACGTATTGATGCATTAGATTTAACTGCTTACTTAGGTAAAGCTGATGATGCTGATGCGAGCGCTACTTCTGTTCTTTTAGAAGCTCGTTACTCTATGGACAATTTAGACCTAGCTGCATCTGTAAGTAGCCTTGACGGTTATACTTCTGCTGAAGATAGCACTGCATTTGGTTTAGCTGCTGCATACACTGTTGATAAAGTAACTTACTCTGGTGGTTACTCTCTTCTAGATGTTGATGGTGATGACGATAAACTTAATACATATTTTGTTAATGCAGCATACGCATTCAACAGCAATGTAACTGTTTACGCTGAACTTGGTGGTGATGACGCTGATGATTCTGAATTAGGTTACGGTGCTGGTATGGCTGTAACATTCTAATTTAGCTTTATTAAATACAGTTATCTTTTTGTTATAAACAAAATTAATACTGGTATTTTAATAAACAATAAAACTGCTTATTTGTGAAAACAGGTAAGCAGTTTTTTTATCCGTGATGATTATATGAATAGTACCGTTTTATCAATAGATACAGGTTTTAAAGTAATACCAATCTCTTTTTTCTAAACGAATAAACCTTAGCTAATGTTTGTTGAAAGTATTCCACGTCAATCAAAGCCCATTTTAAATTGCTATTATTCCCTTTATTTCAATAACTTTATTTTTATTGTTATTCCTGCTTCTTTAGTTTTTTATATGGACCCGTCACTTTTAAAATTTAACTCTATACTCAATTAGATATACTTTTAAGTTCGTGGTATAAATAGGTTCATGAAAAAATGATGATTTGATTCTTATTTTATAAAATTCAATTTCTCATTATAAATCAGTCGATTAATCGGATGATCCCTTGCTGGGGTTCGATCATGTTAGTAATGGAGTATTTTATGAGTTTCGTAGAAAAGGTAGTGATGGCACCGGAAGGACCTTCTTTTTCTAAGTTAATACAAGGGTATTGGCGTTTAGACAGTTGGGGAATGTCAAAACAAGCTCGTTTAACGTTTATGAAGCAACATGTTGAGCTTGGCATTACTACAATAGATACGGCAGCTATATATAGAAATAGTGAAAGCTTACTTGGTGAGGCTCTTAAGTTAGATCCAGGAATACGAGATAAAATTCAGATAATTTCTAAATTTGGCATCAATAGTATTCCTGACTCTGCATCTGAAAAGCGTGTTTCACATTATGACTCTAGTAAATCTGCAATACTGACTTCTGTTGATAATTCTTTACGTCAATTAGGTGTGGAGCAATTAGATGCCTTGTTAATACATAGGCCTGATTATTTAATGGTGGCTGATAAAGTGCAAAAAGCATTTACTGAGCTTGAACGCTCTGGGAAAGTTGCACATTTTGGAGTATCAAATTTTACGCCTATGCAATTTGATTTATTGCAGTCTCGTCTCACTCGACCGCTAATTACAAATCAAGTTGAAATGAACCCACTTAACCTCGATAACATTGAAAACGGTGTACTAGAGCAGTTACAAAAGGACAGAGTTAGGCCGATGGCTTGGTCGTGTTTGGGCGGCGGTGCAGTATTTAATAAAACTAATGTGCGCATTGCCCGATTACGCACGACTTTAGAAGAAGTTGCGAAGGAGATTGGTGCAACTTCTATTACTCAGGTTATTTTTGCTTGGATTTTAATGCATCCTTCTAGGCCTGTTGCTTTAATTGGTTCTGGTAAAATGAAGCGTGTACAAGACCCTGTTGCCGCATTGCGTTTAACCATGAACACTGAACAATGGTATCGTATTTTAGTGGCTTCTAAAGGCGAGCCTGTGCCTTAATACCATATTAATAACATACGGATGAAAAATACTGTCATCCGTATGTAATAGTGAGTATCGCCTTTATTAAGATGGCTTAATTGTCTTTTAGCGTTGCACTTTATTAGAGCAAGATTAAAGTAAGCTCAGGAATAATTTAGCTGCAAAGGCTAATAGTATTGCCCCCATTACTCTTTCAAACCAATAGCCCTGCTTAACAAAGCGTTGACGTATACCTTCTTTAGAAAATAAAAAAGAAACAAGGCTAAACCAAGCGGCTGTTGTTACTACAATCCACACCCCATAAATTGATTGGATCGCCAGCGGTGTATTGGGATTAATAATAGTGCTGAAAATAGCTAGAAAAAATAATGTTGCTTTTGGGTTGAACACATTGGTCATGAAACCAATCATGAATGCTTTCTTTTGGTCTTCTTTATTGTTATCTGTTTTGATTGAGCTAGGTTGATCCTTTGATGCCTTACTGCGAAGCAAGTTAATACCTAGATAAGTTAGATAAGTTGCGCCTAATACTTTCGCCGATAACATTAAATAGGCGGATTGTGATATTAATAATCCAATGCCCAATAAAGTATAAATAACATGAACAGCAATACCTGCTCCTATTCCTAAACTAGTAATAATAGCGGTTTTTCTACCAAAGCTAATACTTTGCCTAAGGACAATCGCGAAGTCTGGGCCTGGGCTGATTACAGCGAGAAAATGAATTAACGTTAACATTAAAAATTCATGTAAGTAGTTCATAGCTTCCTTTCTTATTGGGCGGATAAAGATAATAAAGTGAGAGGGTTAAAACACACTTACGGCTAATTAGGTTTAGACGTAAGTAGTTAAACTCATTAGATTAAATAAGCATGATTGTTATGTTAATTCATTTAATGCTAATGACAAGAGTGTCTGTTGGTTCTTTTCGGGAAGCGGTTGACGGTTTTTTCCTAATAAATAGTTTTCTTTAAATGCATTAAATAATAGGTGCATTATTTTAGCATTATTTGTTTCACCTAAACGCTCTAATACCAAACCTGCCACTTCAGCAGTCGCTAATTGATTATCTTTAGTTGCTTTACGCACTAAATATTCAGATAGCTTTTCAGGTGTAAAAGATAATATTGGAAAGTTATTCAAGTAAGGACTTTTACGGAACATTTTCTTTGCCTGTGCCCAAGTACCGTCTAGCAAAATAAATAAGGGGCGTTTTCCTTTTATCTGGCTTGGTAATGCATGCTGTTTTATTACTTCTCTATTTATGTCTGCATATTCAGATGGGAATACAACAATTGGAAACCATTTAGGATCTTGTAAGAGGGCTAACATCGATGTATTGGGCTCAGTACGAGACCAAATATAGGCATGTGTATCAATAATGAGATCGGCAATTAATCGTCCTGTGTTACTAGGCTTTAATATTTCATCATCGTACATTAATAATAAAAATCCACTGTCACTTACTACAGACTGTTTAATGCCACACAGACATAGATAAGGTAATAACATGCAATGTTTACAGCGATTAATATTTCCGCCTCTTGCAAGAAAAGGGCGTGTACTTTGGCTTAATCTAAAGTCGTATAGTTTGTGAATAGCATGGATACGCATAATTGGCTCTTTAATGATTGAACTATGATTATACGTAAATAAACTTAATATTGAGTAAGAAAATCGACTCACACCGCTATTTATAGGGATTTCTTCGTTAAATTATTTAACTATCTGATTATATAATGTTCCGCTTTTATTAACCTGAACTGAGGTTAACTAAGTGAAACGGTAGAATGAATAAAGGTAATGAGCTTTAGGTTTGAGTGAAGTGATAAAGTGATAAAGTGATAAGGAGGAAATCCCCCTTACCACTTTATATTATAATTAGTCGATTATTGTTGATGTGATGGTAAATCATTATTTTCAAATGAATCGGCAAACTCATGGTTACGATCGCGATGCTTTGCTTCATCTTCACGAATACATAGCACTACGTCACGTAATAATGCATCTTCTGGTAAGTTATAATAATCTTTAGCGATGCGTGGCGCTGGTACATTTTCAACAACACCTTCGTCTATTTTGTCTAAAAACTCTGTATAGCTTTTACATGCTTCTTCTTCAAAATAGCCTACGACTCTATGGGCTGTTTTAGAAGATAAAAGGTATAAGAAGGTGTATACAAATAAGAAAGCGCCTTGCCCTAATAATACTAATGTTCTTTCAATCCAAGTAGGTTTGGCAATATCTAAAAAAATCATTAAATGCATACGTTCATTTTCAGCTTCGTCTAACAACTCTCGGACCCAGCCTTGATCATCTCGCATACGACGAAGTGCTTTTAAATGATTAAACATGCCCGCAACCATACCTGGCACTGCGGCAATTGTTTCTAATATAACGGCTCTTTTTGCGTACTTAGTACCGTAAAAAAGATTAAGTGTGAATTTCAATATCTGAGTAATTTTGTAAGCGATAGATTCAGACAATTTATTTGGCTTTTGGTGTAGCAATTCAAAGTTTGACATAGTATCTCTCTCAGTAGGTTAAAAGTAATTCTACAAACAAATTAATACGAAATGTGATCTTGGTCAATGCTTCAAACTGCTTGAAAATGTTGAATTTTTATCATGTAAATAAGTGTTAACAAGCTTGGAAATATCCCATTAACAATTGTGAATAATTTTTACTTCGAACTCATTGAAAATCGCCTTATTGATCACTTTTTGTTAGTTTTTTGTGACTCAATACTTTTTAAAAACCTTAATAGATTTGACTAAACTTTGACCTGTTATTTCTTTTTCTCATAACAAATCGCCCTAAAATTGTTTAGCTGAATGCTCAATACATTTTAATATTAATTAGAATCGCCAATTAGTTGCATTATTTTTAGTTGAATTCATTACAAAGCCTGGGGTGTTCGACAAAATATGTGTATCTTGTAGCGCTTGAGTGAGATCACTTCTTTTTATTTTTGTTATGCCTATATTTATTTGTTTTGTTGAGCTTATAAGTAAATATCCGTTTTTCTATAATGAGATTAAAAGTAAATGAAGTACCACTCAGGAGTAAATTCATCCTCTGTATTAATTGTTAGCAGCTGCTATGGGATGGTTATTTTTTATGAAACAAAAACGAGAAGTTAATGGCTGAGAAAAAACGTATTTATATTGCTTATACTGGTGGCACTATCGGAATGAAACCATCAAAAAATGGTTATATTCCAGTGGCAGGTTATTTATCGGAAACGATTAAAAATATGCCTGAATTTTTTCATGAGGATATGCCTGATTTTGAAATTCACGAATACGAGCCATTAATTGATTCTGCCGATATATCGCCGCAAGCATGGCAAATACTGGCAAATGATATCCAGCAGAAATACCATGATTTTGACGGTTTTATTATCTTACATGGTACAGATACTATGTCGTATACGGCGTCTGCGTTATCGTTTATTTTTGAAAGCTTAAGTAAACCAGTGATCATTACTGGTTCGCAGATTCCCTTATCTCAGTTACGTTCAGATGCTCGCGCTAATTTACTTAACTCATTATATATTGCAGCCCATCACCCAATTAATGAAGTGTGTTTATTTTTTAATAATCAATTGTTTCGAGGTAATAGGACCACTAAACAGCACGCTGATGGTTTTAGTGCGTTTGTCTCGCCAAATTACCCTGTGCTATTGGAAGCGGGTATTGATATCAAGAATATTGCAGGTAAAAAACAGCGCACGGTTAATACTCGCTTAACGATTGGTCAAATTGAGAAACAATCGATTGCTATCTTGCATCTATTTCCTGGTTTAGATTGGCAAGTATTAGATAATTTATTAAAAAGCCCATTACAAGCATTAGTGCTATTAACTTATGGTGTTGGTAATGCTCAGCAAGATCCTGAGTTGTTGAAAACATTAAAAGAAGCAAGTGAGCGCGGAATTTTGATTGTTAACTGTAGCCAATGTTTAAAAGGGAGTGTGAATATGGACGGTTATGCGACAGGTCATGCGTTGAGTGAAGCTGGCGTGATTGGTGGTATTGATATGACCACTGAAGCGGTTATCGCTAAATTGCATTATTTATTAAGCCAAGACCTCAGCCATAAAGTGGTAAAAGAGTTATTAACGACTGATTTACGTGGTGAATTGAGTAGTTCTTTTTAAAATAGAACAACTATTAAATAATTAGCTTCGTTAATTTCCCGACAGGCGGTTAATGAAGTTAATCGTCGAAAGGCTTAAAATCCATCTTGGATTCAGTCATTTCCCCTGCGCAAAGTCTAGGTGACTTATTTAATGTAATTGGTATTAAAAATGCCTCGCTATTTATCTATCAACAAGGCATTTAAGCTGACTTTAGTCAGTCGTTAAAATTAATGCCGGTTCATTTACAAGACTACTGGCTACCGTTGAGCGCTCTGTTAATGTCTGATATTGATCCGAGAGAATTGTGTCGACATAGTGCCATTGACTTTCAACTTTATCTTGAGTGAAGGTGAGTGTTAAAAAACCTCTATCTTTAGCATTTGAATACTTAAGACCTTCAATTAAAGAAACAAAGCCATTCTCTGTGCTTTCAATAACGTCATCACTAATACCTAAATAATACTCAAGACCTGGAGATGAAATTGAGGAAACAGCGAACTCTACGCCTACGATTGAGCCATCTGCATTAGATAACTCATTCGCCCAAGCATTGTGTGTATCACCAGCAATGACGACTAGATTTTTTTCGTTAAAGATCGCTAATACTTTATCTCGCTCTGTTGCATACCCATCCCATGCGTCTAGGTTATAGGGTAACTCAGGAAAAGATAATAAGCTAAGTGCATCAGCAGTTAGCTTGTCAGAATTCTCTGCATAATAATCTTGCTCTGCTGCTGTTAAGGTAGGATCGCTAGCTTCGATGCGAGCTGCAAGCAGTGCTAATCCACCTAGCTCTTCATAGTCACTGCTACTCATTGCATTTAATGCGATTGCACCAGGTAGTTTCATTTCACCCATTAACACCTGTTGCCCTAAGAGCTGCCAACGTCCAGCATTCACAGACACGCTGTCTTCCAGCCATTGCAACTGTTCTGTTCCTAGCATGTTGCGTTCTGTTTCATATAAATCTTGATTAAAGGTTTGTTCATCAAAGAGAGTACTACCATCAAAATAGTCAGCATAACTTAGTTGTTGATCACGAGCTAATACACGGGTATCTAACATATAAAGATCAACTAGATCACCAAAAGCAAAGTGGCGATAAATCTCTTCATTATTACCTTCGCTCCATGGACGAATTGGAAGCCATTCAAAATACGCTTGTAAAGCTGCTAATTTTCGTTCTTCAAAGCTGCCTTCTCCGTCATTGTGGTTTCCTGCTCCATCTCGCCAAGTATCATCTGCAATTTCATGATCATCCCAAACGGTAATGAAGGGTACTTTGCTGTGTAATAACTGCAAATCGGGGTCACTGTGGTACTGAGCGTATCGGGTGCGGTAGTCACTTAAGCTAAATAATTCAGTAGCCGGCAATACTTCTCTAGCAAGTGCTTCTGCATTTTCACTTGCATACTCACCTCGTGCGTATTCGTAAATATAATCGCCTAGGTGTAATACAGCATCTAACTCTTCTTGTTGGGCTGCTAAGTTATATACATTAAAATATCCTGCAGGGTAGTTTGCACAAGACATAACCGCGAGTTTTACTGAATCAGGTGAACCATTGCTAATGGTTTTAGTGGTGCCGATTCCCGAAGTGACACCATGGCTAATAAAGCGATAATAATAGCTAGTATCAGCTTCTAAACCGATTACATCTACTTTTATTGTGTAATCTTTTGAGGCGTTGGTGGTGCTGTTACCTGTACTGATTAACTCTGTAAAGGTTTGGTCTTTTGCTACTTCCCATGACACCGTCAGCTCTGCCTCGGTATCTGGTGTAATACGTGTCCATAAAATAATTGAATTTGCTAAAGGGTCACCACTGGCAATACCATGATTAAAGCTCACGTTGTTAACTACTTGATCATCATTCTCATCTGTTGCACAACCCATTAAACCGTATGAAACTATTGCTGCACCTGCGCCTCTGGCTGTTAATATTAGAAAATCACGGCGCGAAATAGAACCTTTCATTAAACTATCCTTATTTTAAAATTAATAGTGTACGGAGTTTATGTGACAACTTAGTTGTCAAATGATTGGTTTTTATTTGATTAATAATTTAAATGTTTTATAAAAGTAGATTTTAATGGTGGTGTTTTAGCTTTCTGGATTTTTTAAAATGCTTTTTTGTAACCAACTTTGTTCTATGGATTAGACGTTAGGGTAGTCAGATACTATTTCTATAAAGCTAGCTATAAAGGGAGACTCGTTTTACAGCTAACTTTATTTTAATTTTACAGTGACAAAAGCAATTAATGGCTTAGTTCGATGCTTTCTGCTTTATGAAATGCACTATGAGTAGCAAGCTGTTTCGCATAGGTTTCAAGATGTGGGAAGTTAGCTAGTTGGCCACTATTAGCGACTAACTCAACAATAAAGGACATCATGATATCCGCGCCTGTTAATTTATCTGCCACTAAATAACGTTTACCTGCCAGTGAGTCATTAAAGTAACTGATTACTTTGAAAGTTTCTGCGTCAGCATAGTCGCCTAAGAAGTTTGTTTCACAACCATCTTTATTAACAAACATTTTTAATAATAGCGGCAAGATCGCTGAGCTCTCTGCAAAATGTATCCACTGGCTGTATTCGATTTCATCTTTTGTGCCTTTTTCAGGGGCTAAAGCGCCATCAGCATATTTATTAATGAGATACTCGGTAATTGCTCCTGATTCAGCAATGACTAAATCATTATCTTCAATCACCGGAGATTTTCCCAATGGATGGATTGCTTTTAATTCTGGTGGTGCAAGGAAGGTTTGACTATCTCTTTGATAAGCAATGATGCTGTAATCAACGCCCAACTCTTCAAGTAGCCAAATAATGCGTTTAGAGCGAGATTTATTCAGGTGGTGAAGTTTAATCATCTTTTTATTCCTTGTTGTTATCATGCTTAGAGTTGTTATTTATCTTGTAAGTTGTCACACATTTTGTCGCAGCTTTCTTTTAATGTTAACAACTCTTCAACGGGTAATTTTGATTTACATAACATTTGATTAGGGATCGTTTCGGCTAAATTTTTTAACAGCATTCCCTGTTCTGTTAAAAAAATCTCTCGCACTCGCTCATCTTCAGAGCCACGTTGTCGAGTTAATAACTCCTTGCTTTCAAGGCGTTTTAATAATGGCGTTAAAGTACCTGAATCTAAATGCAGTTGATGACCTAATGCCTTAACGTTAATACCGTTATTATTCCAAAGTACAATCATGACTAAGTATTGAGGATAAGTCAGATCTAGCGCTTTAAGCATAGGTCGATAGGCTCGAACAATAGCGTTAGCTGCACTGTATAGGGAGAAGCACACTTGTTTTTCTATTACTAAGTCCGAATCTTGGCTTTCTGCTTCCTCAGTTTGGCCAATTTTATTATTAGACATATTCAATCCTTTAAATAATTAGATTGTGCACAATATACTTGCGTTAATGTTTTATTGCGAGATATAATTGCAGGCAATTAAGTTGTGCGCAATTTATTTTTTGATGAAGGTGATCGTGACTAGCATATTAGTCGTATTGCTTACCTTCTTAATTGTTATGGTTAATATGTTCAGCATAAGAGTGTTCGATTAAACCAAAACAAATGTAATTAAAATAACTTTATTTTAGGTTGTTAAATAGGAGTGATAGATGAATAATTTCAGTTACCAAAACACCACAGAGATTCATTTTGGCCAAGGTCAAATCGCAGCAATTACTAATAGTATTCCTAAAGGTAAAAAAATATTAGTAACTTATGGTGGTGGTTCTATCAAAACTAATGGTGTTTATGATCAAGTGGTTGCTGCACTTGCTGAACATAATTGGGACGAGTTTTCTGGTATTGAGCCAAATCCACAGTACGACACCCTAATGAAAGCTGTTGAGCGTATTCGTTCAGAAGGCTTCGATTATTTATTAGCAGTAGGCGGTGGTTCTGTTGTTGATGGAACTAAATTTATTGCTGCAGCTGTTGATTTCAAAGGTGAAGAAGCTTGGGATATTCTTGCAAAGCAAGGCAAAATAGAAAGTGCATTACCATTGGGTTGTATTTTGACGCTACCTGCGACTGGATCTGAGACCAATGTGGGTGCTGTAGTAACTCGCGGTAAAAACAAGTTAGCATTCCAAAACCCACTTGTACGTCCACAATTTGCAATTCTTGATCCTCAAACTACGTTAAGTCTTTCTGAGCGCCAAACATCGAATGGTGTAGTAGATGCATTTGTACATGTGATGGAACAATACCTAACGTATCCAGTTAATGCCAAAATTCAAGATCGCTTTGCAGAAGGTATTCTATTAACGCTAGTTGAGGAAGGGCCAAAACTAATTGACGATTTACAAGATATGGAAGCGCGCACTAATGTCATGTGGGCTGCTACTCAAGCATTAAGCGGTTTAATCGGAGTAGGCGTTCCTCAAGATTGGGCTACACATATGATAGGTCATGAGTTAACCGGTAATTTTGGTGTTGACCATGGGCGTAGTTTAACGATCGTGCTACCTGCAATTATGCAAGTTTGCCGTGAAGAGAAAAAAGCAAAATTGCTACAATATGCAGAACGAATTTGGGATATCACAGAAGGTAGCGATGATGCACGTATCGATGCTGCTATTGAAAAAACCAAAGCATTCTTTTCTGCAATGAATACACCTGTTTATTTAAGTGAAATCGATCTAACAGCAGCTGATGTTGATACTGCGATGGAAAGTTTAGAAGCTCACGGTATGACTAAACTAGGTGAAAACGGCACAATCGACTTAGCGCGTTCTCGTCAAATTTTAGAAACCGCTTTGTAAGCGTTTCTGTTTGAAAGTTAAAGTAATAAGGGACTGCTCAGCAGTCCCTTTTTTTATGTATTCTTTGACCCGTCCTAAATAAGGTTGACACTTTTCTACCAATTAATCGGAGAGTGTTATGAAATCAACAACTAGACGTACT
>NZ_JBAHZA010000002.1:0-454548 GCF_036697365.1 Psychromonas arctica | reverse complement strand
AAATGTACTGTCTCGTTCATAATATAGAGAAGTTAAGGAATAGTTTACATTAAGCCAAAGGCTAAGCCCTTAAACCGCAATAATCCAGCCTAAATAACTTCATATACGTCTTTACAACTCAAATTAATCAATCATTTATTGAAAATCCGAATTATCTATTGGAATCTCAACTAAATATGAATTAATGTGTTTTTTATTTTAAATAATCGGGCTGAAAATGAGAAATTCTACAGCCTCGTTATAACTTAAGGAGTATTTAAACATGGATGTCAAACTTCCAGAGCTTTTCTCTTCAATGGGTGAAACAAAAATCACGGTGATATACGTTAATGATGGGCAGGCAGTTAAGGAAGGGGATGTTTTGCTAGATGTAGAAAGTGAAAAAGTATCCATAGAGTTGCCAGCACCTCGTTCTGGCGTTGTAGATAACTTTAAAGCAAAAGTAGGAGATATTGTTTCATCTGAGCAAATTATGCTTGAAATAAGAGACTTACATGAAGGTGAGCAGCCAGCTAAAAAGAAAATGTCATTAGAAGAAGAGGTTGCTTTTTTAAGACTTGAAAATAGCAGATTGTTAAAAGAGTTAGAAAATAGCATAAAGTTACAATAAGCTAATTAAGCGGAATTAAAAACAGTTTACTTGGTTTCACTTCGCTACACATTTTAGCAAACAATTTTTAGCCCCTTATTGAGGCGTTAAGTTCACAAGGAGCATCGGTGTCAATTAGAAAAGTTAACTCAGCAGATTTATGCGGTGTAAGCACTATATGCATTGATGCTTTTATGGAAACGATAGCACCAACACTGGGAAAAAAGGGGATTCAAACATTTCAGAGAATTGCATCTAGAGGAAGCTTAGAAAGACGAATGGACGCAGATAATGAAATGCTGGTTTACGAGAATAATGGTGAAGTAGTAGGTTTTCTTGAGCTTAAAGAAGGCCGCCACATTGCCATGCTTTTCGTATCTCCTGGCGCTCAGAAAAAAGGCGTGGGTAAGTCGTTGGTTTCAGCAATGCTCCCGTATGCTAAAAATGATATCGTCACTGTTAGCGCATCACTAACATCCGTTTCGGCTTATCGGCAGTATGGATTCGAGTGTTCTGGCTGTGTATCAGAATCAGCAGGGCTAACGTATCAGCCAATGGAGCTAAAATTTAACAAGCCAAAGCACGCGGAATTGTAAATACTGTTACCTTTTTTGAGAAAACGTTTAAAAAATTCGCCAACATTCACAATCCGGCGTTTGAGCTGTTATATGGCTCTGGGAAATTATGACTTTTGGTGAAGAAGAATCTCTATTTGACAATATTAAGTCGGCTCACAATGATAATTACCTTATCGCTGATACATCATGGCGATTTTTTCTAAAAATTGAGAATAATAAGCTTCACATGTGTCGCTCTGAAAAAGCTGGTTGGAGTTATGAAATTCCTGGTGAATTAGGTAAGCAGTTCCAATTTGTTGAAATTGTTTCAATTAATACAGATGAAATCGTGTTCAAACTTAAAGGTAAGAGGAAAAAAGTGGAAGTACTATGCTCAGATGCAAGCCATTATTATGGTAGGTAGCTAATTATTTTTTTATGATATAAAAAAATAATTAGCTTGGCAGACAATAAATCAATTTCATTGGCAATTTTTCTTGGCGTATCTAAAGGATTCGAAACCATGTGGGGAAATTGGTTGTTCAGTAACTTTACCAATAGTAGTTTTAGTGCAGAAGATTTTGTTGCAAACCTAATTGGGTTTTATCGGGCGGTAGAACCAAATAATCAATTCATTTCTATTTGCGAACTTGTCAGCAAAAATATCGCTTTGAAATATGGGATAAATATGGGGGGCGGTGATAATAAAAATACTACTACGATCCCTTATATCTATCCTCTTCCAAACTCGTCTAGATCAACGCCTTTAAGGATGTCTCTTCGTCATGCTTTCAATTGAATTACTCCCGTAAAGCAGGGTGTATTGTTTTGTGAGGTAAAATAAGTGATAAAAAAATTAATATATTTCAGTGTATTATCAATTGTATTACTAGGGTTTTACTATTCGATGATATCTTTATCGGAAAGGAGGGATTTTTCTAAGTCTTCGCTTGATTATTATTTACTCGCTCCTAATTTATTTAAAAACATTTCATCTGCAGATATTATTGAGGAACGTTATATTTATAATTCCAGTGACGGCAATAAGCCAATGATAATTTCTCTTATATTCCATAGTATGAAAGACTCAACTCAAATTAAAAATGAGCTTAGAGAATATTTAAATGCTAATGGTTATAAAATGGTGGGGTCAAGTTTTTCGGATGGTGAAAATAGAAAAATTACAATAGAGGCAACAGATAACAATATTAATGTAATTGTTAAGCTAACAATGCTTGAGTATATAAAATGATATAGCAGGAGATTAAACGTAAATAAAATAGTGGATACGTATCACTTTCTAATTCACTATTCTAGTCCGCTTAATGTGACGTTGAGACTTTAGCATTTCTCCAAAAATAATGTTTTTATGTTCTTTTTTATAATCTCATTGTACGAAAAATAATCTTTATTGAGCTGATCGTCCGTGACCTGATAGTTATTTTACTCAGAGATAAACATGGTTGCACTCTTTTAAAGTAAAGAGGCAAACCTGATATATCTTGCCCAAGTAAATTCATTTCGATTGATTTTGAACAGTAAATTATTCCCAGTGTATTTCAATATACACTTTTCGAGGTTGCAGCCTATTATTTAAATAAGGTAGACGAATAGCGTCTACTGTTCTTATTTTTAAAATCAGAGGGGTAATAAAAGGATGAGTAAACTCATTTTGTGTCGCCAAGATAAAATGAATACGCAATGGTAAATGTACCGTCTCATTCATACTGTTCGTTATAACGGTGAGAAGCTAAGGAATAGTTTACATTAACGGAACTGCTCAACCCTTAACTCAATAAATTCCGTGTGTTTAGCCTTCTAACCCCATTTATAGCTCAATTTAATTAATTAGTTAATAAAAATAAAATAATCTATTTAATCTCAAGTAAATGTAAGATACTGTCATTTTTTATTTAAAATAAACAGGCTGAAAATGAGAAGTTCTACAGCCTAGTTATACGTTTCGAAGTGATATATGAAAATCTTAAGTTTCGTCTTTTTATTCTTCTCTTTGCCAATTTTTGCTAATGAATTGACTTTGGAGAAGTCTAATGATTATGAGGTCCCACAAGGTAAATCTTGGATTTTGAAATCAATCGAGCCTGCTGACTATAAAGTTTGCACATCAGACTTAAGAATCGCTGGTGGAGTGGCTATTGGTAACAAAAGTGAATTAACAATACATGGAGACTTTGAGATTTCTTTTAATAGTAAGTCTCATAGTTCAATAAAACTATTTACTGGTACTAAATTTTGGCTCGGAGATTCTAGACCAACTATCAAAGTTATTGAGTTGGTAGAATAAATGTATAATAAGTTATTTAAGCAGGGCAGTTGGTTATTGCTCGCAGGTCGCTGATTTTAAAAAGCTATTTTATTGTATCTGGGATAGTATGCTGACTTCTACGCAAGAATTAGAAACAATTAAAGCTTTCGGTTTGATTGCAATGACAGTCGGTGGAAGTAAACTTAAAGTCAATTGGGCTATGAGTTTACTTGAGCAAGGCGTCGAAACCGAAAACCTTTGTATTTTGGCCTCTTTATTAAATCCACTAAATGAATTTGAAGTAGATGAGCACTTTAATATTGTGATCTCTGAGTTAGATCTAAAGTTTCCTAAGCTTGAAGAGGCTGTCGAGGGTTATGTTAAAATTTTAGCCCATGAAGTTATCCGAGGAATGCTTCCTCCCGAAGACGGAGCCTCCAAGATTTATGATGCTAATGTATTTTTAGGTTACCCTGAGTCGTTTTCAGAATATACAATTTATGAAGACGAATGGTATTGTGAGCATATTAATGGTTGGTCTAAAGAAAAAAGGCAAGAAGAGATAATTCAAGCTTGTAAAGTTTCATTTGGCTTGCTCAGGTACCCTAGTATAATTAAGGTCTAGCGAAAGATCGTAGACAGCCATAAAATTTTAATGGATGTACTATTTTGTAAGTTAATAAATAATGTTGAGTGTGTTATTACTTTTAACCGTGAGTCGATTGAGCATAATGTGAACAATATATGTTGCAAATAGTAATTGAAGTTCAAGGCTTTATCGATGTTTTCAGCAAAAAATATAAACATAACAATTAAAAAGAAGAAGCAAATATGAGCAAAAGAGCGAGTTTATTAATTATAATTTCAATATTTTTTATAAGTATGGCATCCAAGGCTAGTCAAAATATTAAAGCGTTCGTTTCCGGTCATAATAGTAATTACGACGTACAACTCAAAATTAATGGAAAACCTGTAGGTAAAGGAGCTGTTTCAGGTCTAAAAATTTTTAATGAAGAAAATCCACTTAAAAATCAATTTCAAGATATGCCTCCTTTTGTTCAAGACATATTAGCCTTTGTATTAAAAGAGGGCGAGAATACCATTGAATTAAAGTTTGATAGAAAAAGGGCAAACTTTTCTCCACCTAGAAAATTTAGCTTTGGTTTAACAAGCTCAACGGAATATATTCCTTTCTATTATGTTTCAAGTGAAAAAGAATCAGGTGTTATAACGTCAAAGTTTTACTTGAATTACACAAAAGAAAGGCCAGAAAAAGAACAAATTACTTTAGGCAATAAAGATGCTGCTTTTATTTACTCTGAAAGAATGAGTTCTTTTCAAGCTACCTTAAACGATGAAAGCTTAATGTATTTTGGAGGCTCAGGTGGACTTACAGATTTAAACTTAATCAAAGGTACTAACATTTTACAGGTTCAATATGAGACTGAACACGAAGGTGAAATTAGCTATTATATTCAAACACCTAGTTTTACCAAAAAAGTGGTAAAAAACATATCCAAAGACCAAGTTAATAAGGCTCAAACTGATATTTATGAGTTAAAAAAATAATAATAAATAGTGAACATATATGGTAACTCTTTGTAAATCGGAAAAGAGCGTGGACAACCATAAAACTTGACGAGTCATAAGTAGCCTTCAACCTTTTAGTCATGTAACTTTTGCACGCTAAGAGGTAGTTGTTATGACTCAGTCTCGCCAATCTTAGATATCGTCATCGGATACACCTCATTATTACTGTATTTCATATTGTATTCGCGCGCTTATTTTTGCGGGGAAGATATATATAAAAAATTTTTTGAACGTAGACGTCAATGGTTGATTGAACAGGTAAATTATTGGCTTCTAATATTGATGTATCTGGTTATGTGCCTTCTGCATTAACGTCAGTCTTTAATCGCTACCATTTAGTCTTATACGTTTATGATTAGCTTAACTATCAACCCACCAATGAGAGGTGTGTTAACGGTGGTATCAGTTATATCCTAAACCCGTTTAAGTTGAATGTCGGCAGAGCGAACAAACATGCTTAGTCCCTGAAAATATAGCTGAGTTAGTGGTGATTAGCCGTTGATGAGAACGAGCCTAATCGATTGCATTTATTACTTGAATGCAAAGGCAATAGGCTTCAGTTATGAAATAATATCTTCTAAATTAATCAACGCAGGGCTCTTTTGTAACTGAGAAATACATATCTTGTAAAAGTCTATATCCAGTTTGGCGGTCACATTAAAATTAAAGTCTGCTAGTTCACTTTCATTATTCACTTTCCCTAAATATAACCAATGCGAAATAATATGAATACAGCTTATATCGCTTGTTTCATTGTACTCTTTAATGCCAATTGCACCTGAGTAGGGCCAACCTTTAATTTTTATCGGTGAAAATGCTTGTTGCATTCGCATTTGGTAACTGATGTTCGACTCTTGGCCACAGCAAATACCTTTACATTTTTTAAGTTGATAGGAAAAACAAGGGCCTTTTCCTTTATCTAAACCTAATTGTATTCCGCATAGTTGATTTTCATCTTTTAATTTACGTAGGGCTTCAAGTGCGGTTCGGCGGTTTTTATAAAGTCCGTAGGTGTTACGTAGTGATGCTTTTTTCGATTGTGTATTTAAAGTATTAATATCAATCACACTTGGTTGAGCAACATTCTCATTCGTACTGTTTTCCCAATAGATTGTAAATAGAGATTTTTGTTTTCTAAGCTGCCTATTGAATAAAGGGGCGCGTGACTTAACTAATTCGGATTCTAAAACTAACGCACTAAATTCACCCGCTGTGGTTATCCATTCAATATCATATACTTGTTGAGCCATACGCATTTCTCTATCATGACTATGATCGCTAGAAAAATGTGAAATGACTCTCGCTCTGATTTGTACGCTTTTACCAACATATAATAAATTACCTGTTTCGCCGTAGAACAAATAAACTCCGGGTTCATTGGGCATAGTTGAGAAAATATCAGGGTTTATATGGGGCGGAACACTAGATAGCTTTTGTTGAGATTGCATAGCTTTCATGACTTTGGCTTCATCAAATTCACCCGTCATACGTGCAACTATCTGCGGTAAAATAGCCGCATCGTCCATTGCTCTATGTCTCGCTTCACAGGTTAGATCAAAGCGTTTAATGATGCTATCAAGGTTATGTCTTTTGAAACTTGGGTATAGTTCTCGTGAGAGTTTAACGGTGCACACGACTGGATATTTAAATTCTACATTGTTTTGTTTAAAGGCATTTTTTAAAAAGCCCACGTCAAATCGTGCATTATGTGCAACGACAACATGTCCTTTAAGCTTTTCAATAACAGTAGGAATAACTTGATCGATAGTTGGGGCGTCTGCCACCATCTCAGGAGTTATTCCCGTTAACTTCTGAATCATTAAGGGGATGTTTGTATCTGGGTAAATTAGCGATTGCCACCTATCAACTATGACTCCGTTGAGGGTTTGTACGATAGCAATTTCTGTTATTTGATCTCGTGTTGGTTTGGTTCCTGTTGTTTCAAGATCAACATAAGCTAGTCGGCTAAAATCAACCATAATTATATGATATCCATTTGTTTATATTAATAAAAATTGTACGATTTTGTTGATAGTAAATACAATCCACTCCACATCATACGGATAAATAATATAGATCAGTTCACTTTGATGGCAATTACATTAAATATATGATTTTAAAAAGTAATATAGATTAGTCGTTGGTGTTATTAATATTAATGAGTACAAAAGATAACGTTGCTTTTTATAACGGTAAGTTTGGATGTAAGTCATTGTTAAAAAGCGTATTTTGAAGAGTAGGTTTCAAAATACATTATTCAAGAGTAAGTCGCTAAACAGATATTGTCGTTACGATTAATACTTTGAATAATGTAGATTGAAAAGTATTGGTTTATTTTATGTCGACAGTGGCGTTGCTTACCCAAGTTTCAGTGATTGCTTTGCCTTGTTTGTTGATTAAATGCGCGCTAATAGTAACTGGGTTGGCATTAACTTGTTTGTAATCAAAGGTTAAGCGCCATTGGTCTGTGCCGACAATAGGGTAGGCGCGTATCGGCTCTAAGATTTCTCCATTACTCGCTTCAACAATGGGCTTTATTCCACTGTCTCTGTCTAGTCCTTTTAATGCTGCACCGTCAAAATCAATGACCATTTTATTGATATCAGCAGGTATTGGCTGGCCGGGAATGCCACCTAAACCTTGTCGAGTGTTTACAACAGTGGCTAAGGTTGTGGATCTCGGATCAAGTGGACGCCATTCAATATCGTAAGAAAAAGTAAACTCATCACCTTTACGAGCCGGTTTATCGGGTACCCAATAAGCCACAATATTATCGAAAGTTTCATCTTTGGTTGGAATTTCAATTAATTGAACAGCGCCTTTACCCCAATCACCAATCGGTTTAATCCAAGCTGACGAGCGTTTATTGTAGAAAACGCCATCATCTTGGTAATGGCTAAAATCACGATCTCTTTGAATTAAGCCAAATCCTTTCGGGTTCTCATCGATAAAACTATTGGTAGATACTGATTGAGGGTTATTCAGTGGACGCCAGATTTGTTGACCTGATCCAGTATGAATAGCAATGCCATCACTGTCATGAATTTCGGGACGCCAGTCTTTAGCGATTGTTTTATCTTTCTCTGAATACCAATACATACTGGTTAATGGTGCAATACCTAATCGTTCAACATCAGCACGCATATATAGGTTGGCGGTAACAGAGGTAATATGTCCTTTAGCTTCTTTGTTATCTTTACTTAATTCAAAACGGTAGGCGCCAGTGATAGAGGGACCTTCAAGTAGCGCCCAAACAGACAAACTTTCTCCTTGTTTATCTGCAGGACCTAACCAAAATGCTGAAAAGCGAGGAAATTCTTCAGGCTGGCTCATACCTGTATTGATTGCAATGCCTCTGGCTGATAAACCATATTGCCCTTCAGGCCCATCAGTTCGAAAGTAGGATGCACCGAGAAAAGATATCCAATCTGGTTTGTTATCTGGTCGCATTATTCTAAAACCTGCAAATCCAAATCCAGCAGGAAGATTTTGGGCAGGGCTATCAGATGGCATATCAAAAAAATCATTACTGAAAGGAATGTGTTGAGCTTGGTTGTTATTATCACGTACATAAATTTTTACTGGTTCTTGGAAGTATCGACCAGGGTAAAAAAATTGCACAGGTGCTTTTGTTCCATTTGGGTATAAGGTTTTTTCGTCTTTGAAGCGTATTTTCCAATGCTGATCATAGGTAATTTTATCAATTAAGTCTGTTGCTGGAACAACCGGAGGAGAATAGGGGCTGGCAGCAGAGGCTTTTGCAAGTCCCTTCAAATCTTCGAAGGTAAACTCTTTTCTATCTAATACTTCTGATGCGTGAGACGACATTGAGGTAGAAAATACAATGGCGACAAATAACTTCAATCTCATAAAAATCTCCAATACATTGGGTTTGATAAATTCGTTGTGGTGAATAAATTCTGCTAATTAACTTTCCGAGTATCGCGGTAAACTTGATAACTTTTTAAATAAATCAGGTGTGCCTAATACACAGGTTTGTTCTTGTTTGTTTAAGTAACTAACAGCTTCGACTATCGTTGTTGCTTCAAGGATTTTTACTGTTGCAGTTGCTTCAACTACATTTATTTGACCACGCGCTCTTAATGGAATTGAGTCCATCAGGGAGAGGTGTACTGCACGCCATTTAGGGTTTGCAGCTATTTCAATTAAATCAGGCGCATTATTGACAGCAGTTTGATAGACACTTCTTGTATCATCCATCGCTTGCTGAATTATTGGTTTTTCTTTCTCGTATTGCGTAGATAATATTGTTGATTTCTTAACAGCATTACCAACGGCCCATGACCCGGTTAATAGTGATAATGGCACCGATAACAGCATTCCTAAAATAGCCGGGGACAACCAAGCTAATAATGCGAGTGAGTTGAGGTAACCAGCCACTGTTAATAATAATCCCACAATCATGTGCCAACGATGTCTGTAGATTAAATGCTTAACGGGTAAGCTACCATCGTCGCGGCGTTGTGGGTTCCAACCAGAATCTTGGCCAATCAAGATAGAAAAGACTGCGCCAGTATGAATAAGCATCATGATAGGAGCGAGCATTGCTGATAAAATAATTTCGACAATAAAGCTGAGCATCAAAATGAAAAATCCACCGCAACGTTTTCTTAAAGGACTGTGGATCATATAGGAGATTAAGCCTAAGGTTTTTGGTGTGAAAAGTATCACCATGGTAAAGGCAAATAAGCTTAGGGCACGCGCGGCATCCATTTGAGGCCAAGTAGGAAATAACGAGAATTGGTCGCTAAAATACTCTGGACGAATATATTCAGCCTGTAAAGAAAGTGCTAGCCCGACTAGAATTAACATCAACCACAAAGGTGATGATAGGTATGACATGATTCCCGTTAATAAATGACTACGGCTCACCCAATGTAAGCCTTTTGCAGTGATAATACGGCCATGTTGTAAATTACCTTGGCACCAACGACGATCTCGAATTGCTAAGTCGGTGATAGATGGTGGGCATTCCTCGTATGAACCATAAAGGTCTGCTGCAATAGTCACACTCCAACCAGCACGTCTAATCAATGATGCTTCTACAAAGTCATGGCTTAAAATATGCCCACCAAATGGTGGAGCGCCTTTAAGATCTGGCAAGCCAGCAGCCGACATCATTGCTTTAGTACGTATAATGGCATTATGTCCCCAGAAGTTGCCTTCTTTATGAGTCCACCAAGCAAGCCCAGTACCGACAATGGGGCCATAAACACAAGTAGAAAACTGTTGTAACCTAGCGATTAAGGTGGTGCCATTTATTAATTGAGGGATGGTTTGAATTAAACCAGAATCAGGATCAGCCTCCATACGACGAGCTAATTCCAGCATGGTATCTGCTTCCATCAAGCTATCGGCATCTAACACTAATAAGTGGTCGTAACTCGCTCCCCAGCGTTTACAAAAATCAGAAACATTACCTGCTTTTCTTGCTGTGTTGTTTTGGCGTCGACGATAATAAACGTTTGTAGAGTGGCTTATTCGTTGGCGTAATGTATGAAAACCTGCTTCTTCTTTGAGTACTATCTCTGGATCTGTTGTGTCACTAATAACAAACCAATCAAATGCTTTACTTTCCCCTGATTCAGCGATTTCTACTGCCATCACTTCAATCGCTGCGTAAATACGATCAGGATCTTCGTTATAGGTTGGCATTAATACCGCGGTTCGGCCAACGAGTGTATTTGTTAAGCGCTTAGGTTTTTGGAGGCGTTGAGCACAGACTAAGAAAAAACCAACAATTGAGCCACTAAAGGCAACGGTGATCCAGCTAAAAGTCAAAGCGAATAAAATAAGAAAGAGGTATTGAATGAAAGTCATATTATCCGCACCGAGCACGGTATGCATTTCATTGACTCCCCATATAGACAATAAAAGTGATGATCCTAAAACTAACCATCTTCTTAATACTTGGGATTTAACTCCCTTAGGGTTGATGGGAGTGCGTTTGTTACTTGTATCATAGTCGCTTAAAGATTGAACTGGCATCGCCTCAAAATGCTCTTTTGGCATACCTGGTTCAACAATATCTGGTTCAGATAAAGGAGTGTCATGCACAATTATTTTGTCCATTGATACATCCAATTTTCAGCTTTTCTACCATCGGCAAATTGTAATGCTAATCGAAGCTCAATTAATTCAGCATCAAGTGGGTCAAGTTCAAAAGTAACACGATAACCATCCTGGTGGTTTTCAGTAATAACCACATTGTGTATTTCACCTGCGGTGTTTTCAATTGATGTGGTTGGTTTTTGAGTGGCGATATGATTTGAAGGATTAGGAAAACGATAGTCGACAACAAATAAGCGCTTCTCCGTCGGGCCATTAATACTCGCTCGACCGCTTCGTGTTGCTTCGACAATAGCTTCATCTTTCTTTACTGATGGAGCTTCGCCCCAGAGTAATCGGTATGCAAACTGATATTCAGATCCGGCAGGAATGACTTCACTAGGAGACCAATAAGCAACAATATTATCATTGACCTCAGACTCTGTCGGGATTTCAACTAAAACGACAGATCCTCTTGCCCAATTACCAAGAGGTTCAACCCATAAACTTGGGCGTTGTTGATAATTAGCTTCTAAATCTTGGAAGTTATTAAAATCACGATTACGTTGTATCAAGCCAAAGCCAATAGGCCCGTTGTCACTAAATGCACTGACTTCTAAATTTCTAGGGTTACGTAAGGGGCGCCATAATCTATCACCGCGTCCATTAATCATTAATAACCCATCTGAATCGTGAACACGAGGTCGGAAATCATCGACTTGTTCTCGTTCGTATGAAGAGAACATGAACATACTTGTACCAGCTGCTAATCCTACTTTATCTAAATCTTCACGTGGGAATAAAGTGGCTTCTACATCCATCACGGTATTGTCACCTGGACGGATTGTGAAGCGATAGGCACCGGTTGTACTTGGGCTATCTAATAAGGCATAAACAACAATTGAATTACTGTCATTGGCTGGCTTTTCAATCCAAAATGCTCGAAAAGCTGGAAATTCCTCTCCTTCAGGATCAGCGGTTTTGAGCGCTAAACCACGTGATGACAGACCATAACCTTCATTTTTACCGAGGGAGCGAAAATAGCTACCACCTTGAAAAACCGCTACTTCATCATAATAATCAGGGGTATTTAATGGGTTGTGTAAACGTAGACCAGCGAAACCAACATCTGCATTTGGCAACGTTTTCTGCATAACATCACCCGTTGTAAACATATCAGGTTGGTAGCGTAAGTGCTTTGATTGACCATTCTCTACGATCGCAATTTCCACAGTCTCTTTAAAATAAAAGCCACGATGAAAGAGCTGCATTTGGAAAGGTAACGATTCATCTTTCCATATAGCAGCATTAGGATTAAAGCGAATGTCTCTGTATTGGTCATAATTCAAGTCTTGCAATTCAGCAGGCAATGTCAAATTAGGTTCTTGATATGGTTTGCTAGCTAAGTCACGCGCTATAGAAACCACTGTATTACGATCAAATTTACCATCAACAGCATAAAGAATTTTTGTATTATTCGATGTTTGTACTGGATCAGTATTCGCATTAAAAGGCACTTTAGAGAAAGCAACGCCAGGTAATAAGCAGCTAATAAAGATTATTTTTTTTAAGGTAAATGGTCGTACAGTCGTAGGTAACAAAGGCATATAATTAAACTCTCTAGTGATGATTTAAAATAAACTGACCAATCGTTAAAGTAGGGTGCTGTTTTAGTTATCTCTTACATTTTTTTGAAAAATTTAAGCTAATTTATAATGATCTTTTAATGTGTAATCGAACTCTAAATAACAATTAAATGCTATCAAACTTGCATTAGCGTATTGATAAAAAATCAAATTTATTTAATTAAAATATACTGAAGCTAAAATGAGAGTTAATAATGAACACTGTCATTTTATGATTGTTATGTCCTATGGATACTGACAGTTGATTGATTTAATAGTTTCATTTAATAAAAATAGTAAAAGAATAGTGCTTATATCTTGCCAATAAATATCACTTTATAGTGATGTAGTTGTAAATTTTTAGATGAGAAATGACGAGGGGATATTTTTAATATTATCGTCTTAAGTAATCAATTAAGGAGAATGGTTGTGCGATATTTAATGCGAAAAATTAATAATATTTTCTTTATAGGATCTTAAAAATTTAAGCCCTTTATAAGCTTTAAAATTATGAACGGTCAGTAAATTGATAGCAATGGTTACTGATATTGGCAGAAGACATTGAAATAAACTTTTATATTACGATTATTTTTATCAAGTTTAATAATAAACTTAGAAAGCCCACCATTAATAAGTTTGTTAAACAACGGCTAGGCTTCTCGAATAACACAAGTAATCTCTTTGGGACGACTCTTCCAAATATGATCAAACCCACTTGAAAGCATTACTTCAATGTTGCCTTGAGGGGATTCAATCAGAAGATAGCGATCGTGAGAACCTTTATATTTTGTGCTTTCACAGATAGACCACTCTTTACAAATGCTATGCATGAATCGTTCACTCATTTTTGCACTATTCTTTGTCACTGTAATGACTCGTGGGGTTTCGACATATTCTATTTGAAGTTTATGGCGGGGTAATATGAACCTGAATAAACTTTGAGTGTTGTCCCAGCCTTGTGCAAAGTAGTTATCACAAATGGTGATTTTAGTCGCGCTCGCACACAGTATTTGTAGGTATTTAACCAAATCAGTACGGCTATCATCTGCTTTCAAACTAATTGATAATTCATTACTAAGAAACGATGAGCGATAAAATACATAGGGCAATTTAGCGGCTTTATCTTCCGTTAGAATGATTTTTAAACTGGTGTTCATTGCCAACATTTCAAGCGAATCATCTCTATTAGATTGATGCTGTAACTGAGGCATTAACCGATTGTAAGTAACGTCGTTAAGCCCTTGGCTTTTTGCCTCAATTAACTGCCTTTTATTGGTTTTATAGGGTAAAGATAAGGTTTTCATTAAACGCTTATACTTTTTTTGATACTGACGAGCATCAAACGCCATGTTTTCATAGGCAATCAATAAAGAGGTGCTGAGAACCATTTTTTCAGCCATTATCGAATTACCTCATGTCCATCAAGTCAGTCAAGGTGACATCGAAGAAGCCTGCAGGGAAGCTAATAATGTTACCTTCTAGATCGTTGAACTCACCATTCAGGTCAATAGTGATTGCTTGAAAGTCTTCTTCTACATGTCCTTTGTAATGGATGACAACATCTCCACTCTCTATTTCATCTTCATACACTTGATAAGCTACTTTATTAATTAAGTGCTCACAGTGTGTTTCAATAATGAGTTGAATGCCTGAACTGGCGATAAACGCGAGGAATACACCTAATAGGGCTTGTGCTTTAGGGTGAAGTTGTACTTCTGGATTTTCAATTAAAATTAAATCGCCTTTTTTAGCCATTAAACACACAATGAGTACCTTGGCTACATCACTCATGCCAGCACCCAAATTGTAAGGGGATACTTGACTGTCTATATCTTTTACGTTGAAAGACACTTTAACTTGATCGCTTGTTTTTTCTGTTTGCAGTTCTAACGAAGTACCTGTGATAAACGCTAACCATTGACTAAGTTGGTATGAAATGGTTTTAGAACCTTCAAACTTTAACAGTTCATCGGGTAAAATATTACCTTTCACTTTATCAAAAGTAGGAAAAACAAATTCTCCTAATAAGCCTATTTTACGATCTGCTACGGGTACTAATTCTTGTGCGCCAATACGGTTTGCATTTAGGTAAAGCAGCTCTTGTTCAGCGATTTTTGTTGGCGGCTCATAAATGTACTGTAATTGACTATCAGCTTCTACGCCATCTGCATTAATGTTGATCTGATGGGATTTATCTTGATGATCGATGGCGGTGATATTTAATGATCTGGCATTGTTTCTCTTATTGCGGATAGCTGAGAAATCGTTCATGTAACGTAATAGTTCTTCCATACTAAAGCGATTGCTTGATCCGCTATGTTTAATTAATAACATCAGTGATTGCATCACCGTGGACTTACCTGCGGAATTTGCCCCTGCTAGAATGGTTAAAGGAGCAAGTTTTAATGATGTTTTACTAATACTTTTTAAGTTAGTAATATCGAGTTGCTTAAGCATTGGTTAATCCTTCCGTTATTTCTAGAGCAGTGTTAAACCGCATTGTTACATGTTCAATAGTATCGATGCTACCACCAAAAATACCTTGCTCATCGAGATAAGCTTTTTTCTCTTTAATGAGATTTTTAGCCTTTTCTATGTTCACTTTATCGAGCTCTATATGGCCAAATGCAAAGACTAACATTTCGAATAATCCGATATTGATAGGGCGTTTATGTGCCGAGGCTTTGCTATCAAAACGAAAAGCCTGATCGCCTATTATTTGGTAAATATTGTGCATACCTTGCAAACAAGTTTGTGTAATATGTTGAATTAATTCATCAGATGCTTTCTCGTTTAAATATGCCATTGTAGCGGCGAGAAAAGAGTCAATATCTGACTTGTATTCAATATTGGTTGTAGGTGTTTGTTCTGCCTTTAATAGATAAAAAGCGATAAAACGTAATAGTAAATAGCGGTCACGCATTCGATCTGGTTTTACCCCATTATCAGTGCACAGCTTGAATGCGGTGCTTTCTGCTAGTACTTGCAGTAAATCAGTCGCTTTACCTTGATACAAGGCGTGTCGCATCTCTTGTTTATTAATGCTGATACCACTTCGATTAACACGCTCAAAAATATTAAATTTTACAAACTCCGGAGTGGGAGGTTGAATCACATAAGTATGTAATTGGTAATCTTCTAGCTTTGCTTGTGAAAGAGGGCGTATATCATCAAAGGTTTTACCTTTTAGGTCTGGCAACATTGATAGTGTTGTGAGGGCGAATTCATTATTGAGAAACGCTTTTAGGGCGCTAATTCGCTGCTTACCATCGACTACTTGTCTAATACCGTTTTCATTTTCAAAAAGATAAATTAAAGGGATCGGAAATCCCATTAGAATGGACTCGATTAACTCTGATTTATGTTTTAAATCCCAAACATCGTTTCTTTGAAAGTCAGGGGCTAAGATAAGATCACCGCGTTTTTCACGGCGAAGTAGTTCAAATACGCTCGATTGTTCTTTTGCAATACGAACGTTGATGTCATTTTCCATATAAACAGGACGAACAGCTAAATTTAGCTCATCTTGGTTTTCAATTTCAATAATCTCATCAGTGTTTGTCATCGCTTGTACCTTGGTATTTTTTGTTGTGTAATCATATCATTAAGTGTTACTTGGGATAAGCGCGTAATATTCATTAGCAAACAATAAATGGTTATTATGATTTATTTGTTACTTTCTGATCGTGTTCACTATAAATTAATTTTAATTATTATTGATGACTGTGTTTATTAAATTATATTACTTCAGTATTTTTCACTGTTTTAAGCATTTATGGAAAATTTATAATTCATTTTATTCTGGCGATTCTGATCGTGTCGTTTTTATCAGGATGTTCAAGTATTGTTAGTGAACGTCGATATTTAGTTGAAATTACCAGTGAACCTAGTCACGCTCATATCACACTTAAAAATAGAAGTGGGGCATTAATACATACGGGTACAACGCCTATTTCACTTATACTAAATGCGTCCTCTGGATTTTATAAAGGAGAGACGTACACGCTCACTTTAAACAAAAAAGGGTATATTGAAAAAACAGTGATAATAGACAGTAATTTAGATGAATGGTATTTTGGTAATATTCTCATTATTAGCTTTCTTGGTATGCTCGTGGTCGATCCTGTAACAGGGGCGATGTTTGAGTTACCTGAGCACTCTTATACTGTTTTAGATAAAAGTAAGTGAGTAACTTACTTACGACTAATAACTGACTATCAATCCGTGGCCAGGTTTACTGACCACTACAAATGCGTATCTAACATCTTGTTTATTTTTGATTCTATATCGTTTTTCGCGACTTTAAATAGCGCCCCAAGGGTTAGATTCAACTCTAAGCTTTGTGCGTCAATTTCAATACTTCCACTTGCCCCTTTACGACGAAAAAAAAGACAGTTATCTTCCCATTCACTTGTTAGTTGATATTCAGTGGCTAACTCCGCGGCTATGTTATCAATTTTTTGTTTTAAGACTGAAATCGGTAAATTATGATCTCTGGTTGTATGGATAAGAGCCATCAATAAATCCTTAGTTAATTTTTATTACGAGTAAAAACTCACTTACTACCTTAGTAAGGAAGCAATAAGTGAGTTATATCAAACCAATCAAAGTCATATTATTTATAACCACAGCGATAAACGCATTATTGCTTTTAGTTATTATATGCATCTGGGTTTTTATTTATTGTTAATCGCATTAACAATGTCATTCAATTGACCGACAATTTGTTGTCCGCTATCTGTTTCATCGCCACCCATTGCTAAATTACGTTTGAAGTCAGCTTTTATAGAGGCCCAACGTTTATTATCTTCTGAGGTTAATAATCCACGTAATTCAGCTAGTTTTAACAGATTCGCTTCAGTGCCTGTTGTTAATAACTGCGATTCACCTTGGTAATGGTCATCAACCAAGTCGGCCAATTCTTTATCGGTCATAATGGCAGAGATCTTCTCAGCCATTTTATTCATATTACGATATGAACCCTGTAACTTGAATGGAGGCTCTGTACGGTATTTAGGATCTTGTGCGCTTGACTGAATGTATTGTTTATTGACGATAGCAACCACGCTCTGTATTTGTTGTAGCTTTTGCAATACGGTGACTATCTCTTTACTTTCAGCAGCACTATATTGGTGACTAAAGTCAGTACTCGCCACATTTTTACCCTCTGCCATATCAACAAATTTATACACATCATCCATCGAACGACTGGCTAAAGGTGCTAATATTGCATTGGAAGATAGGGCGTTTTCAATATAACTTAGATTAAACACCTCTTCTTTACCGCTTAATACATCACCTAGATTATAAATATCTGCTCGGTTGGCTAACATATCTGGAATTTGGAATGTCTCACCAGTTTCAGTGTAGGGGTTGCCGGCCATCACAACACAGAACTTTTTACCGCGCATGTCATAGGTTTTGGTTTTACCTTGCCAAACGCCTTCAATTTTTCTTGTGCCATCACAAAGCGAAATGAACTTTTGTAAGAATTCTGAGTTGGTATGTTGAATATCATCTAGATATAACATCACATTACTGCCCATTTCTAAAGCTAGATTGAGCTTTTCTAGTTCTTGTTTTGCTGCGCTGTCGGTTGTGCCATTTGGATCAACGGATGTCACTGAATGGCCAATAACAGGGCAGTTAATTTTCATGAATATCAAGCCAAGACGATCTGCGACATACTCCATCAAGGTGGTTTTACCGTAACCAGGCGGTGAAATCATTAATAATAATCCCATCAAGTCCGTACGCTTACTGCTCCCTACTGTGCCCATTTGTTTGGCGAGGTTATCACCAATTAACGGTAAATAAGAATCTGAAATTAGACGGTTACGTACAAATGATGAAAGTGGTTTTGCTTTAAACTCTTCTAAACGAAGTAGTGACTTTTGTTCATCCATAACCTGTTGGCGCGTACTTAAGTAATCTAAGTATTTTGGTAGCACTTGTTGATGGAAATGATTGTTACGATCCAGAAAATCAGGCAGTTGAATGGTTAATGCTTGTTCTTTAATAAGCGGATGATTACCTAGCAATCCTGTAATGGTAAACTGAATATCAACTTCACGGTCATTTCTGTCGATACGTTTTTCTGCATTAAGGATACCAATGGCTTCACCGATAAATTCATATAAGTCTGTTTTACCTTGTGACTCAACAAATGCTGTTAACCAACTTTCTGTTAATTGCCAACGTTTACCCGTTTCGCCTTGTAATTCGTTCAATAATTTTAAGTAGTCTTGCCATACATCATGTGTATTTAAATATGTTGTAAAATCATCACACAAACGACGTGCATACTTACTGGTGTCAAAGTTAACTTGATCTTTTGCAAGCTCTTCACTTAAGTATTCACTTGCACGTGAAATGATTTGTGTTGGCACAGCAAACTGATGTTTTACGAGAAAAGCGCTTAATGATTGTTGAATTTCATTAATGATTGTCGTTTTAGCGGTTAACTGACCAAAAAGACGTTGCATTTGAGCGGCGTTTTTACACGCTTGATGCCAAAGTGTTTGAGGCTTTTCTGTTTGAGTATTCGCCCAAAAAATACACGCTAACCCTCTCGCAAATGGGCTGTGAACAAATACCCCTGCGGTTTCATAAGCTGGGAATAATTTGGTTAATATTAATGTGGCATCAAAATCATGTATGCCTTTTTCATAGCCTTCTTTATAACGCGTACTCGCAAATTCACTGACTAATTTAGAGAGTAAATCTTGGCTTCCCACTACAGCGCTAAGTGATTGCCAGGTTAAGCCATCAGTTTGATTAATCGCTGCTTGTAAAACCGAATAAGCTAAGAACTCACTACGATATAGTAAATTTGTTTCAGATGGATAATGTATGTTCCAATAAGGTTTTAAGTCATCTAATTTAGCGTTTTGTATCACTTGTTCATAATCAGTACCGGTAAGCCGAACAT
Source organism: Psychromonas arctica (assembly GCF_036697365.1). Lineage (GTDB taxonomy): Bacteria > Pseudomonadota > Gammaproteobacteria > Enterobacterales > Psychromonadaceae > Psychromonas > Psychromonas arctica_A. Next base: position 434,921 of record NZ_JBAHZA010000002.1, on the reverse strand, counting down.
ACATTTGTTCATCTTTTGCTAAAAGGCTTAAATCTAAGGCTTGTTTATTGACTGAGAATTTGTGGCGCGGGCCTAACTTGATGACATTGCCGCCTTCCTCAAATAAGTCACTTTTATCACGTAAAGAACGGAGTGCTTGTGCTTTAATAGCTTTGAGTTTTGCATCAACATCTTCGGCTTTAACTGAGCTATCAAGCTGGTTCAGTTGCTCAATAATATCGCGAATTTTATTGATTAAACTATCAGCAGCAAAAAAAGTATTCATTTCACTGGCTTCAGTAAAACGATTAATACGTTTAGTCACAGAAGATAAAATACGTTTTGCAGCATCTTCTAGTGATTGTGCTTTGCGTTGTCTTGTTTCAATAAGCGATTGACGATGTGTTTCAAAAGATTCAAATATTTCATCACGCTTTGTGACAATATCGCCAATGAATTGATCATATTCGCTGAATTCACTTTCTAACTCTTCAACTTGTACCATTAACCTTGCTGATTGCTCATCACATTTATCGGGTGATGTTGAAAGACTTAATGCGTTATGAATAGTTTGATTTAATAGTTTTAATCTAGCTGAAAACTGAGCTTGTGCTTCGTGGCTACCAAAACTCTTTTGCTGGTGGCTGAGCTGAGCTTTTTGCTGATTAATTTTGCTGTAAAGTGTAGAGACTGCATCAACAATTTGTGTTTGCATGGTGGCATCGGATACTTTTAATGAAGCCATGATCTGACTAATGAGATCCAACCCTTGTGAAATATCGTTCAATGCGTCTATTTGAGGTGATAGTTCTGCAGTTGATTGGGCCTTTTCACTGCTTGATATAATCTGTTCAAGGTCGCTGTAATAACTTTTCAACGCATCATCAGACGATAAAAATTCAACCGTTCTTTGATTCAGTTCTTCACTGGTTTTAGTCAGCTTTTGGTTCAATTCATCAATCGCTTCTACATCAATATAACGATATTCTCTAATCGTTAATAAATGTCCTTGTTGTGCTGAGATGGTATTCAAGCCATCCACAAATTCCTGTGGTGAACGCCAACTACCAGGCTGAATCTGACGTAATATTTCTACTTGTTTTTTGTTTGCTTCACTTAATGCTTTGTCTGATTGTTTACGAATACTTTCTACTTTTTCATATTCATCAATCACGGCTTCTGAAGTTTCTTTTACGGTATAAAGCAGGTTGCGAATTGGCTCAAGTTCTTTGCTGTCTAACCAGTAATAAGCATCAAAAATAGTGGCACAATGTTTGATTAAATCATTGTAATGATTAGCAGAGCTGGCTTCTTGGTGAATACTCTTTGAGATGGTATATAACTCTGAAATACCACGAACCAGATCGGTGTTACCAATTTTCCCGAAGAAGGTAGGGGACTGAATTTGTTGGCTAGCAAAAACATCTGAGTAATAAGCGGTTTGCCAAATTTGCACAGGATGAATACGGCTTGCTTCTTGTTCTGCATAAAAGATGATCATACGGCCATCTTCATAGAAACCATAACCATGCCCGAATATTGGATTTTGTAATGACTTATTGATTAAATTATATGGGTATAACGCCACGATATTTGTATGTGGTTGATAGAATACGAATAACACATCTTCACCATTAGGTGATTTCATGCTGCTATTAAAAACTAGTCCTTCTAAATCATCCTCAAAAGTTTTAAGTTCACCTGTCGTAAGGTAATAACCACCAGGGAAAATAATACCGTGATTCTCCGGGAGTTGCTGGCAAGAGTCACCAATAGCATCAACTCGTTTTATATCTTGGTTTTTTTTATTGAAAAGGAGGTATCGATAATTTTCTTCTTGATAAGGTCTTATTTTCAATAAAATAATGGGATCAAGATCTGCATAATAAAATTCAGCATCGTTAATTGACTGATTACTTTCTTGTACTGGTTCGCTGTAAATACCTTGTCCCACATTAGTATTATCTTCAACTTTTATGGTGATATCACCACGTAAACTGTCAATAAAAAGGGTATCAAGGACATTAACATGTGGGTTACGCCCATCGATAATATCTTCACGACCACAGCGATTCCATTGAAAGTCGTGTGTATCAGGTAATTTTAAATCTCGTTCACCACGATTATCGATGTACTCGATATCATTACCATTTACTTGCCAGCGAAATACTCGAATATCTGTTAGTTTTTCACCAATCTTGAAGGCCGCTAACAGTTTATTGTTTCTCAATACTAATTGAGAAAGGGTAGCATCTTTGTAGTATGCATATACTTCTTGGAATTCAGTAATAAATCGAGGGTCTGAGAGAAATGAGCTATCTAAGTCAACTTGCTTCAGTTCATATTGCTGTTCGACTTGCTCTAATTGAAATAGTGAGAGTACATCACTTAGTACTGTTTGTTTTTTTAAACCTAGAAAAACATTATAACCAAATAGAACATAATCACCAACGATAACCAAGTCTGTTGCTTGGCAATTATGTTCTGTTCGAATACGAGTACGACCCAACACTTTCATTTCAGTAGTGCCGAATTCTTTTTGTCTATCTAAGTTGAGTTGTTGAGTTAAGCTATCTAGTTGGTTGCCTTGATCTTCAAGACGTTTACGAATGATTTCATAAGCGCCACCTTGTGCGACGGCTTGTTCTACTATCATTGATTTATCAGTCACAATTACTTCCTAAACAGCTTTAATTGACAAGTCAGAGCAGGGCTCTGACTATATGTAAATATATTAAATGAATCGCTACTCAGGTAATCGTTTAATCAGGTTGGTTGAATATGAACATTCCTTATTAAACGATTAAGTACTGAGTAGGAAGAGGTTAATTAAACCTCAGGTGTCTTCGTTGTTTCTACGATTGGTTGGTTTATCTCTTTTTCATTTGAGGTACCCGCCAATAATTTCTCCATCAAGCTTTGGATAACAGGGCTCTTTTCTAAGAAACCGTTAATTGCATTACCTGCTCCTAAACCTTTATACAGCTTGTCAAAGTATTCACCTTGACCACCTACAATATCGATATTCGCATGTTTCAGTGCGGCACCTAATACGCTTGCTTGATCGCTTGAAATCTCTTTGTTAGCTTCGATATTAGCTAATGTTTGTTTGAATTCTATTTCAAGGTTCATACGGAATTCTTCAAACTCTCTGCTTTCTTTACTCATGTTGTTCATTGCAGCGAATTTTTCAATTAGACCATCTGCTTCAGCTTTACCTTTCTCGCGAATAATGTCTGCTTCACTAACACCAATCTCACGTTTAGATACCGCTTCTGCTCTGCCTTTTTCAGTTAAGACTTCTGCTTCACTCAGACCAACTTCACGTTTGGCAACAGCCTCTGCTTTACCCAATCCTTCATTACCACGAGCTTCAGCTGTTAGTTTTTCTTCAAGTACTTTAGCTTCTGCAAGACCTGTCATTTCTGTTGCTTTGGCTTGCGCTTCCTCTACTCGAACTTTTGCTAATCCTTCTTTTTCAGTTGCATCAGCTTTTGCTATTAATACTTTTGCGTCAGCTAAACCATTCGCTGCTTGTTCTGCTTGAGTACCTTCGGCTAGTTTCTTAATTGATTCAGCTTCTTTAGACGCTACTTCAAGGTTAGCTTGTGCCATTAAGTTAATTTCACGAGATTTATGTTCAGCTTTTTGTTCATCTGCCTCAGCTTGTTTGACAACACGAAGTAATTCTTCTTGTGCTTTAGCTTCTGCTTCTATGATAGTAATTTGTTTTAGACGATCAGCTTCAGAGACTTCTTGTACTTCTTTAATTCTTTCTTCTTCTTCAGCTACTTTACGATCTACTGCAATTCTTTCACTGATTGTTTGAGCAATAATTTTACGCTCTTCTTCCAGTGCTTTTTCTTTATCAATTTCTGATAATTCAACTTCGCGTTTACGATTCACAATTTCCATTTCTTGTGCGCGAATGACTTTTTCTTTTTCGATAATAACAGCACGTTCTCTACTTTGTTCTGCGATCTCAACTTGACGTAATTTTACTTGGTCTCGAATGGCAATTTGTTCATCGGCTTCTAGTTGAGCTTGTTCTGACTTGCTGCGTTCTTCCTGTTGAATTTTATGTGTTTCAGCTTCTTCACGTGCTTTTACTGTTTCTATCTCACGTTTCTGTTTAGATTCTGCATCAACTTCTTGACGCTCTAACGCTAACATTGCTTCACGTGTTTCTACGTTCTTTTTGGTAATAGAAAGAGATTCATCTTTTTCTAAACGGTTAGTTTCAATATTTTGTACTGCGGTTTTTTCGGTAATTTTACGAATACCTTCAGAGTCTAAAATGTTGTTTGGATCTAAACTAGATTTTGGTGTTTGCTCTAAGTAATCAATTGCCACATCTTCTAATACATAACCGTTAAGATCATTACCTACAACAGTGACAATCTTTTCACGAAAGCCCATACGATTTTCAAAAAGCTCAAGGAAGTCCATCCCTTTGCCGGCAGTTTTTAATGCTTCAGAAAATTTAGCATTAAATAACTCGTTAACAGCATCTTTGTCAGATGCTCGATCAACACCTATGGCTTTTGCTACTTTCAATACATCATCACGTGTTTCATTTACACGTAAGTAAAAGGCAACAGTAATATCAGCACGTAAGTTGTCTTTACAAATTAATCCATCGCTACCACGACGGTCGATTTCAAGTGTAATTAATGAAATTTTCATTATTTCCATCTTGTGTACAACCGGTAAGACCATGCCACCTGTAAAATGTACCTTTGGTTTAGAAGACATGTCATTCACGATCATCGCATGACCTTGGCTGATTTTTTTATAAAAGGCACTAAATGTCATTGCCAATAAAGTAATAATGGCAATGACAGCAAGGACCGCAGTCCCTATTGTTATTAAGATACTAGTATCCATGGTTTGAGCTCCGTATTATTGATTGAATTCTTGTTTACTAACGACAATGTACATGTTGTCAATTTCTTTAAAGTCGATGATGATTACTGTTTCACCGTATAAATATTGTTTTGCGCTACCTGATCTTGCGTTGAGTATTAAACTAGCTCCATCACGAGAACATTCAATCTGACCTGAATTTTCGTCAATTTTTGTAGTGCGTACTCGTGCTTCTTTACCCATTAAGGTTTCTTGTATAGGGCCTTGATTAAAAGCTCGAAATAGTGGTCTAAGTGGGTTAATTGTTTTAGCGGTAAGTGGGATAGAAAGGGCACCAGTAGCGATCAAAATAAAAGTATTTAAAAGGAAAGTTAATACGCCATAATCCCAATCGAAGTGACCAATAAATAGTGACAATATTGAACAAAGTGTCCAGCTATATAAAATAAGTATGCTAAGTACTAAAGTGACAGGTACTCCTGTTAACCCTAATGTAACAAGCACCCCTAGTGCGCCACCGACTTCAGAGGTGTCTAAGTCGATATCAACATCTAAAATATCCATGTCGAATAAACCAACCACTGTTAGTAGCCAGAATAATAATATTATTAATAATAATGTTGTGTAGATAACAGTTGGGTAGCTTGTTATGTTAATGAGGAAGTGTTCCACAAATGTTCCTTTATGTGTTTAGTTCGTGTTGTTATTTTTTGGGGGTAAAACATTTCTACTTGGACGTTTAATATTTATTAAATAGGTATAAATATTTTTGGGTAAACAATTAAACGAGAAAAGTATTATTTGGTGGCTTTATTACATTTGTGCGTAACTCGAGAAATTTACTAAAAAGTATAAATAAAGTCAAAACAATAAATTTAATTTATTTTTTAAATATAAAGGTTATTTAAAATTAAATCATTATTTGAAGTGTTTTGGAGGCTGCCTAATCAGAATTAGGGTTATGAGGTATTAAAATCAGCTTGTTTTTTTAGTTTGTGTTGAACAGATTAAAATTATGAATACTATTGTTACAGCCTGTATTTGAATATCAATTTACTAATAATTATAGGTCTATTAACGTAATATTTAACTATTTACAAAACAGTATAAATCAGAATTTATCGCTTATAGTATTGTTAAGATTAAATGAATTAGAGAATGAAAAATGAAGTAGGCATTCAGGAAGTATGTCATGGTTATCATTAAAAGCAGGGTAGTTTCCTACCCTGTCGTTAGCTCTTGATGCGCCTCGGCTAAATCAGTGAGTGTCTAGTCATTGCAGCAGGTTGTTCTACGCCAATTAACTTTAATATGGTTGGTGCCATATCACCTAACACACCGTCTTCAATACTCTTCAGGTCTTTATCCACTAGAATTACTGGCACAGGGTTTGTTGTGTGTGCAGTATGTGGACTACCATCTGGATTCATCATGGTTTCACAGTTACCGTGATCGGCAATAATTAATGTAGTGTAGTCATTAGCAAGCGCAGCAGTAACAACATCTTTAACACATTCATCTACTGCTTCGCAGGCTTTAATTGCTGCATCCATCATGCCTGTATGACCGACCATATCGCCGTTTGCAAAGTTAAGACAAACAAAGTCAGCTTCACCTTTGTTTAGTTCTGGTACTAATGCATCACGTAATTCGTATGCACTCATTTCAGGTTTTAAATCGTACGTCGCTACTTTTGGTGAGTTTTTTAAGATACGTGATTCGCCTTCAAAAGGCTCTTCTCGACCACCAGAAAAGAAAAACGTAACGTGTGGGTATTTTTCAGTTTCGGCAATACGAATTTGCTTTTTACCGTTTTTTTCTAATACTTCACCAAGTGTTTCACTGATATTGTCTTTGTCGTAGATGACTTTTACATTTTCAAAGTCATCGCTGTAGTTAGTAATCGTTACGTAATATAAATCAAGTTTAGCGGTATTCTGCTCAGGAAAGTCCTGTTGGCTTAACATTTGAGTTAATTCACGACCACGGTCGGTACGGAAGTTAAAGAATATAACCACATCATCTTTTTTAATCGTTGCTTTAGGCTGTGCTTGCTCATCAGTTAAGATAATTGGTTTAACAAACTCATCAGTAACACCATCGGCATAACTTTGTTCAATTGCACTGATTGGATCTGTGGCTTTTACACCAACACCATTAACCAGTGCATCATAAGCTAGTTGTACTCGCTCCCAGCGATTGTCTCTGTCCATTGCGTAGTAGCGACCTGTGATTGACGCTATTTGAGTATTGGTATTTTTAATGTAGTTTTGCAAATCAGCAATAGAGCCTTTTCCTGATTTAGGGTCTACATCACGACCATCAGAAAATGCGTGAACATAAGCGTTTTTTATACCCGCTTGTTCTGCTGCGTCGATAAAGCCTTTTAAATGACTTGAGTGGGAGTGTACGCCACCGTCACTTAAAAGACCTAAGAAGTGTACATCTTTGTTATTATCTTTGGCATATTGCAGTGCATCAACTAAAACAGGTTCTTTTGCTAACGTGTTATCTGCTACTGCCATGTTAATTTTTGCTAAGTCTTGGTACACAATGCGTCCTGCGCCAAGGTTCATATGCCCAACTTCACTATTACCCATTTGACCCGTCGGTAAACCAACATGTTCTCCGTCAGTGCGTAATGAGGCATTAGGGTAATCTTTATATAAAGAATCTAAAAATGGAATGTTCGCATTGTCTGGTGCTGATACTTTAGGATCTGGTGAAGTGCCCCAGCCATCTAAAATCATAAGTATTGTTTTTTTATTCATAATTCACCCAATTTAATGTGTAGTGCTTATATTCTGTTAGCTATTTTGTTTTATGCTTGTCATAAAGAAATAATATCGCCATTTAATGATAATAGTTATTATTAAGATGTGTTCAATTTATGCCTTATTGATAGGTTTGTCCATGACATATCGTGTTTTTGCTATGGTTATTTCCAATCAAACTGATAGGTGTAAAAGGCTGCGTCATATGAAAAGGTGGGGTAATTGAATGGAATTGTATTACCGACCAATGAAAAAGCACGACAGTAAACGCGTGCTTTAGATTGTGATAGTTAGCAATGACCTTGTTGAAAACTAACTAGGTAATTTTGAGTAAATACCTCTAATCATAGTCCGTGGATTATCAATGCAATCCTTATAAGCCGCTCGACCATGGCAAATTCGGCTATTATCCATCACCATTAATGTTCCGCTTTGTAATTGAAACTTAGCGGTAAAAGGTGAGCCTTCCTTTGCCATGTCAAAGAGTTGAGCAACAGTTCTGTGCAAGCCAGGTACTTTGTTAAATCCATCTTGCCACTGGCAGGTAATGTTTATTGCAAATCGAGCAATCAACCTCTTTGTTTCTGGGTGGTAGCCTAGGATAGGACCAGTATGACTCTCATTGATACCTTCATAGGTTGAGGCTCTTTTGAGTGCATTTGGATCAAATAAAGGTTGAATGAGAGATAAATCTTTTTTGGCTAAGTGATTAATGGCTCCAATCAGGTTGAAGACAATACTTTCACCACCGACTTTGGCAGGTTGTTTGCAATATAAAAGTGATGTTTGTATGGATCCTAACGGTTCAATAGTCCCGTCTACGTGTAATCCTTGAGCATTATTACTTTCAAAACCTTCATGGTTAATTTGACCTTTTCTATTGGGAAGGTTGCCAATTACAGCCATATTGTCTGTTGTTAGCTTGTAGTCAAAGTAGGTTTTGTTGTAATAGGTTGTCGCTGCATCGCCTAAGTTTAATGCTGCTGCAATAGGGGATATTTTATCTTTATCCTCAATAGAGCTGGTATCTATTAATACAAAGCCTTGTCGATAAAATGTGGATTTTATATTGGTTAACTCGTTTAGCGTGTGTTTGTTTAAATTTAATGCGTTAAAAGTAATCATTTTCTTCCTTTCATTCATTTCTATAAGGTAAGAAAGGCTTCACAAAAAGTAACAATTTGCTATTAGCCGATCAGATTTTGCAAACTAAATTGCACAGTTAACGTACTGTTTTTATAGAAAATAGACAAAAATGTTAAGTAGGAATGTAGGAGTCAATTGTTGTTTTTTTGGTGTTATTAAATGGGGTGTTATTACAGAGAGGATTAGGCCTGTTGAAGCAGATATATTGAATTGATGTAGAGGAAAATAGCGAGTATGAACTGTTTAAAATTACTCTTGTTAGCAGCAAAAGCACTTACTCAGACAGCACTGAATAATCGTTGAAAACTGCTTCAAGCGGATATTCAATAGCTGTCTGGTTCTTGTTTGTCTTGTGTACATTAGCTCATGTGCTGTTTCTGGCGTTGTAGCAATTTACTTGGTTTATTGGTGTCTTTTATTCGAGCTTGGTAAAGGTTTAGTGTGTTAAAGATACTTTTTAATCCTGAAGCTTGGTAGTCCTTTTCAAGTTGTACCAGTACCACTGAATGTTGCTCAGGGAAAAGTGTTACCACTGACTGAGAGATTAATTCATAAAGTCGCTTTAAGTTAATCTTATGTGTTTGACCGGTTTCTTCAAAAATCCAGTTAGAGATAGCCATAAAGTTATCGAAGGGCTTATCTGCAAGTAATAGGTCGAGAGTGTGCTTGAACCGACCTGAATTACCAATCATATCCCAGTAACGCGCAAAACGATTCACCAATTGCATCGTCGCAAAGTCAACGCGATCGGTACTTAATATATTAAAAGGTGGTAGCGGGTTAAAGCGAAGATCGAAGTTCTCTGTATGCCTAATAATTGGGCTACCTTTAAGGCGCTTTAAAATACCCATTTGAATTTCATGTGGTTTACAAGCGTACAGTTGATCGAAGCTATCTTTAAATGTCTCAAATGTTTCACCAGGTAATCCGAAGATTAAATCTGCGTGGATGTGTGCAGTGGTATTTTCTTTCAACCAGATTAAATTTTCTTTTGATTTTGGATTATTTTGCTTACGGCTGATATTCGTTTGCACTTCTTGATCAAAAGTCTGTATTCCAATTTCAAACTGCAGAGTATTTTCAGGGAATAAAGCCAGCATCTCTTTCAGTTTTCTTGGTAAATGATCAGGTACTACTTCAAAGTGTAGATAAAGGTCGTCTGTCATTCTATCCAAGAAGAATTGCATAATTTGTAAAGACGTTTTAATGTCTAAATTAAAGGTTCTATCAATAAATTTAAAGTTACGCGCACCGCGTTGATACAAGGTTTCCATTTGTTGTAAGAAAACGGTTAATTCATAAGGGTTTGATTTTGTATCTAAAGAAGATAAGCAGAACTCACATTTAAAAGGACAGCCTCGTGATGCCTCTACATACAATAATCGATTCTTTAAATCTTCATCGCTGTAATATTGATAGGGCATTGCTAAGTCTTTTAAATCTACTGGTTTAGATTTCATGACCTTAGTATCAGGGGCATTATCACTTAAGATATCCCTGCATAAATCGTAAAAGCTGATATCAGCTTCGCCAGTTAATACATAATCGGCAGTTTGCACTATAGGTTGTGATTCAGATTCATAGCTTACTTCTGGACCACCTAATACAATTTTTACATTAGGTGCGATTACTTTTAATAAGCTAACGACATTGGTCGTCTCAATAATATTCCATATATACACACCAAAGCCTACTATAGTAGGGTTCGTTGCGAGTATTTGCTCTACAATGTCCAGAGGACGTGTATGAATAACAAACTCTTTAACTTCACAATTCGGCTGTAAATCTTTTAAATTAGCATATAAGTAACGTAGCCCTAAACTGGAGTGGATATATTTAGAGTTGAGCGTGGAGAGTATGATGCTAGAAGAAGATAAACCCTCAATAACAGGCGCCGCTACATCAGTGTTAGCAGTACGCATAATAGTGAGTTCGTTATCGAATTGTTGAATAGCCATGAAAATTCTTTTATGTCGGGGAATATATGCGCGACATAATACATTAATCGTGGTTAATATTCAGCGCTAGATTGATTGTAAAAAGGAACATTTATTGTGTGACGGTTTGAGATGATTTTTTATTATTCGTAATAATCCTGTTTATTTTCTCTTAGGTTCGCATAATAAGCGTAAATAGTATTTTTCTTTTTGAGTTTTTCTCATTTAGTTAGTGAGTTATACCAATAAATAAGCCATTTATTGTGATTGCTATTAATGGCTAATATTAATCTGTGGAGTTTTACTATGCCTTATGAATTAGGTAACCGTTTAGTGATTGGTGTTGCTTCGAGTGCGATGTTTGATTTAACTGAGTCTGATACAGTCTTTCGTACTAAAGGGGAAGAAGAATACCGTAAATATCAAACAGAGAAGGTTGATGTGCCTTTACCAAAAGGACCATCGTTTTCATTTGTTAAACGTTTATTGTCACTTAATAATTTAACTGATGATCCGAAGTCTGATCCATTGGTTGAAGTTGTGTTGTTATCGCGTAACGATCCCGATACGGGGTTACGTGTCATGAAGTCGATTAAACATCATAATCTACCCATTACACGAGCGATATTCATGCAAGGCAAGTCACCATATCAGTATATTCCCGCTTTAAGTATTTCTTTGTTTTTATCGGGAAATTCTTCTGATGTAAAAGAGGCGATTAGACTAGGTTATCCAGCCGGGCATGTCATGAAATCTGCAATAATTGATGACGACGATGATGATCTCCGTATCGCCTTCGATTTTGATGGAGTGCTAGCAGATGATGAATCAGAAACCGTGATGCATAAGACGAATGATTTGAATCAGTTTCATGAACATGAAACAAAGAATGTTTTACAGCCGCATAATCCGGGGCCGTTAAAAGAATTCTTAGTGAAAGTGTCTGCCATTCAAAAAATTGAAGAAAATAAAAAAAAGAATGATCCCGCCTATCGTAATCGTTTACGTGTATCGATTGTCACTGCGCGTAATGCGCCTTCCCATGAAAGAGCCTTAAATACTTTAAAAGAGTGGGGCGTAATGACCAACGATGCTTTTTTCTTAGGTGGTGTTGATAAAGGCTTGATCCTTGGTGTATTAAAGCCACATATTTTCTTTGATGACCAATCCGGTCATTTAAGTTCAACAAGTACGGTTGCGCCTTCTGTACATATCCCCTTTGGTGTTAAAAATGCAGTTGATAGCAATGAAGTGGAAGTGAGTGATTAATGCAAGATAACCTGAGTATTCGCGCTTACAGCAAACAACAAAAAGGGCATGTACACTGCTATCATCAGTTAGTTCTGCCCATTATTGGAACAATTATTATTGAGCTAGAAGGTTATACGGGTAAGGTATCAGTTGGTGAATGTGTGGTAATACCCGCACAAGTTTTTCATCTGTTTAAAGCCAATGAGAGTGCACGTTTTATTGTTGCTGACCTTAACCATCTCCCAGATAATTTATTGAGTATGAGCTCTTCTGTTTTTGCTATGTCAGCGCCGTTACGTAGTTATTTGCTATTTATTGAGCAGCAATTGCAGCATAAAGTTGATCAGTCATTAGAGAAAATGATGATTGAAATGTTTAGTAAATTGTTATCAGAACAAATAGCTGGAGAACAAATAGACCCTAGAATTCGAGCTGTTTTGCAGAGCATTTCAGATGATCTTTCTCAACCTTTACATGTTAATCAACTTGCACAGTTGGCTTGTCTTAGTCCAACTCAATTTAAAAAGGTATTTAAACAGTGCATCGGTCAAAGTGTATTGCAATATATTACCGAACAAAGAATGGAAAAAGCTAAAGCCTTGTTAACGCACACCGATATCCCGGTACAATTAATATCAGAACAAGTAGGTTACAGTGATATCTCGGCTTTTAGTCGCCGATTCTCTCAATTTTATCAACTCTCTCCGCGCCAAATAAGACGTTAACTAAGTCTTTAATGTCAAACACAGCGTCTTAACTGCAAACTAATTGTTAAATGAATGCTTTATGATTTGATACTAATCTATAAGAGAAGGAAGTTAACATTGAGCCAATTAAGCGTGAGTAGCAAGGCAAGTAAACAGGGCGTATTTGCCATTTTGTTTGCCTCATTACTGTGGGGAACAACAGGAACAGCTGCTTCCTACGCATCAACTATCAGTCCTTTAGCTATTGGATCTTTCACCATGGGGATTGGTGGGTTATTGTTGGCTATTAACGGCGCTAAACATATTCGTTTGGACATGAAAAAACTGAGTGAGTCTCGTTATACCTTACTGATTGGCGCCATTGCATTAGCTATTTATCCATTAGCATTTTATAGTGCGATGCGCTTATCTGGCGTTGCTATCGGCACAGTTGTTTCGATTGCTAGTGCACCATTTTTTGTTGCTGTTATTGAGCGACTTTTTAGCAAAGAAAATAATATTGATGGATATTGGTTAGTTAGTTTGTTGTTGGGAGCCGTTGGCATTGTTTTTTTAGCTGGCTCAGAGACTAATATTTCGGGTAGTGAGTTTGATGAAAACAGTAAATATTTAGGCATTTTATTAGGTTTTATCGCAGGCTTTACCTATGCCTTGTATTCTTGGGCAGCAAAAGCATTAATTAATCGTGGTGTTAGCTCAAAGTCAGCGGTGGGTAGTATATTTGGTATTGGTGGTATCTTGTTGGTGCCTGTGTTTCTGATCAACAGTAACTCGTTAGTTATTGCTTCTATTGATACCATAGTACTTGTGTATATAGCGGTTATTCCAATGTTTATTGGTTACCTTTGTTTTGGTTTTGGCTTGAAAACAACTCATGCGAGTAAAGCAACTTTATTGACTCTTTTTGAGCCTGCTGTTGCTGCTTTGTTCGCGGTTTTTGTAGTAGGCGAGTCAATTTCATTATTAGGTTGGCTAGGGCTTTTTTTAATTCTGATCTGTTTATTGTTGCAGTCCTATAAAAGTTAAATAGGTAAACCTGTAAAGAGTTATCATTGTTTGGATTATTTTTGACTAATACCTAACGTCGTTAATTTAGAAACAATCAACTTTGCTCTTGCATAAATTTTTCTGATTAAAATTTAGCATCATTATTTAATGTGATTGGCTTTATTAACGAAATAAGGAAAACTGTGTTTTTAATAGATTTAGAAAAAGGTTAACAAAAATGAGTTTATGTTCTGAAGTCGCTATTTTTAAAGTCTCTAAAAACAATATCCCTGAAGTGATGCGTGTGAGTTTATTAATTTTTGAAGAAATTAATGTGCACGGTCAGTTAATATCATCATATGATATTTTACAAAGTATTGATCGCGAAGATGAGGTTTGTTGGCAATTGACTTGGACAAGTGAGCAAGCGGTCAAGCAGGCCGCTGAGCTTTGGCATAGCTTACCGAGTCGTGAAGCTTTAGAGTCGCTAGTAGGTGAAAAGCTTTACTATGGGCATTTCACTAGTATGTTATAAAAATTAAATACGAGGCCTCGAAATTACGGGGTTTCTGATTCTAGTATTTCAGCTAAACGAGCTTGTTTATTACTGTGAATAACGGCAGTTAAAGCAATTGATGAGGCAATCAGCATAATAAACACCACTGGTTGCAAATAGCCCATACTAATAAACGCAGCAAAAGCGCTAATCGTTGCCCCCATTGTGCATTGAAAAGCGCCTAAAACTGCAGAAGCAGTGCCTGCATTTTTACCAAAATATTTTAAGAAACAAGCATTACAGTTAGCCATTACGCCTCCATTTGCACTGATCATTATCATAAAACCAATTACGATTAGGGTTAAATTATCTGGAACAATCAAGCTTGATGCAACCAATAAAACACCTCCTAAAAACTGCATGGTCAAAAAGCACCTTGCTAATATCGCTGGTTCAAAACGATTCAATAGCAAGGTATTAAGCCGATTAATAAATATTAAGCCGCCAATATTTAATGCAAATAGCTGAGTGAAGGTCGTGGCGGTAACCTTAAAAATAGATAAATAGATCATGGCTGAGTTAGCGACAAAGGTCATCATTACAGCAAATGCAAAGGCTTGTGCCAGCATGTAACCGATCCCTTGCTTGTGCTTAAACACTTCAATAAATTTAATGCCTTTTTTACGTTCAATGGTGATGGCTAATAATTTTTTTTGTTTTTTTGATTGATGTGGGACGTATTTCTTAGCCATCAACATCGCTATACATGAAAAGCCTGCCGTAAAATAGAAAATCCAGTGCCATGAATGCAAAGATAAAATAAGATTACCAATGGTAGGCGCAATTGATGGCGCTATCATCATGATTAGGGCGACTAGAGCAAAGAGTTTTGCAGCTTCTTTACCATCAGCATTATCTCGAATAGTGGCTGGTACGCCAACGATGGCGATCCCTCCACCAATAGCTTGCATTAAGCGCCATCCCCATAACAAAGCTATATGACTGCTGGTGGTGAGTAACAAACTTGCAACTGCAAAGATGAACAAACCTAATAGCATAATAGGTAATCTTCCGTGTTTATCGGAAAGTGGGCCGCCGATCAGTTGGCCAATGGCTAAACCCAAAATATATAAACTAACAGTGACTGATAATAAAGAAATATCAACCTGCATTTCATTGGCAATTAATGGGATCGCTGGTAAATAACTGTCAATGGCAAAAGGGGAAATGGCATAAATAGATGACAAAGTGATAATTAATCGTTTACTGACTTTTTTAGGCTGTGCAGTTGTCATCTTGACCTCTAGTTTATATTTTTAAGATGATAATAAGGGGCTTTTACTTGGCAGGCAAGGTTTGTTATTTTGCGATAATAGGCTGTCGCAAGTTAATAATTAAAATAGCTTTAAATTCAGAGGTATAGTGTTTTTTTAGATTAGGTCGGTGGTGCTTGTCATTAGATAAATAATTTAATTTATGTAGCCGGACGTTGCTAGTGTTCATCTATATTTTATTGATATTGCTAAGGGAACATAACAACAAATCACAAGTAACTATGATATAAATGCTTATTAATTTATTTTTCGGATTCTTATATGTATTCTACCTTGCAGCAATATTTTGGTTTTGATCAGTTTCGTGCTGGGCAAGAGCCAGTGATTCAATCACTCTTAAATGGCCATAGTGCTGCTGCTATCTTTCCTACAGGTTCAGGAAAAAGCCTCTGCTATCAATTGCCTGCATTACACCTCCCACATTTAACGTTAGTTGTATCGCCTTTGTTAGCCCTAATCCAAGATCAGTTAGATTTTTTACAAAGCAAAGGAATTCACGCGGCGAGTATTCAATCTATGCAAACAGCAGCAGAAGCGGCTGACGTTTATAAACGTGTTAGTGAAGGTGAAATTAAGATCTTATTTATTTCAGTAGAGCGTTTGAATAACGAACGGTTTAGAACATTTTTGAAGCAAGTCCCGATCTCATTAATGGTGGTTGATGAAGCACACTGTATCAGTGAGTGGGGACATAATTTTAGGCCAGATTACTTAAAGCTGGCAGCTTATCGAGAGCAGTTTTCGATTAATCAAGTTTTGTTATTGACTGCCACTGCCACTGATAAAGTGATTCAGGATATGGCAGAAAAATTTCATATTGAATCAGAGCATATTACGCTTACGGGTTCTTACCGTGCTAACTTAAACCTCTCCGTTTTAGGTGTAGATGAGCAGAATAAATTACCTTGTTTAGTGCCTTGGCTAGAAAGTAAAGCTGGGCAAGCAGGGATCATTTATGTGACGTTACAAAAAACTGCAGAACAGGTCGCTGAAGCGCTATCTCAAGCTGGTATTAAGGCAATCGCTTATCACGCAGGGTTAGGCAATGAACAAAGGCAACTCATACAACAGCAATTTATGGACGGACAGTTACCATTAATCGTAGCTACTATTGCCTTTGGGATGGGGATTGATAAAAGTGATATTCGCTTTGTGGTGCATTATGACTTACCTAAGTCTATTGAAAACTATGCTCAAGAAATTGGCCGAGCAGGACGTGACGGTAAAACTTCAGAATGCCTTGTGCTAGCCAATAAAAATAACCTTAATATATTAGAAAACTTTGTACATGCCGATACACCGGAAGCCAGTGCAGTGGATTTTATTATTCACGAAATACAACAAGCACAAGGGCAATGGGAAGTGGTCATGAATAGTCTGTCGGCTCAGTCTAATATTCGCTTGTTAGCTTTGAAAACATTATTAGTATATTTAGAGCTGGAAGCAGTGATCGAACCTGCTTACAGTTATTATGCAGAATATAAGTATAAATTATTGGTACCTGAAACTGAGTTAGTGGGACGTTTTCATGGGGAAAGGGCTCAGTTTGTACAAACTATTTTAGCGACTTCTGATAAAGCTCGCACTTGGTCTTCATTAAATTTTGAACGCATGCAAAGCCAGGTTCAATGTGACCGTAGTAGGGTACTTACTGCGTTAGATTATCTAGATCAACAGGGGTTGATAGAACTACAAACTAAACAGATGACGCAAGTCTACAAAATTGACAAATCCAATATTACTAATGACCTGCGCGATGAACTCATTACGCGATTCTTGCAAAAAGAACAGAGCGAGATTCAACGTATCCATCATTTATTAGACTTTTTTGCGAGTGACCAGTGTTTGAATTGGCAACTCGCTGACTACTTTTCTGATCGCCGTTTACAAACTCAATGTGGTCACTGCTCGGTATGTGTAGGGCAGCCTGCAGTGATGCCTGTAGTGCCCGCTTTAACACCTTTACAACAATTTGACCCAGTGCAGTTAAGCCAGTCTATCGCTGAAAAATTAGGTGAACATGATAGCTATATATTGAGAGCTCGATTTTTATGTGGATTAACGACACCAATATTTACTCGTTTAAAAGTACGCCAATTACCTGGATTTGCTTCACTAGAGAATTATCGTTTTTCCGACGTAGTTAATTGGATAAGTAAAAACAACAAATAATACTAACAATAAGTGGTTTCAGTAATTTATTTTAGCCCGACATAAGAGGAGTGTGTATGTATAAACTGATTGCCTTAGATATTGATGGCACATTAATGACGCCGGATAAAAAAATCACAGATGAAAATAAAGCCGCTATTGAAGCTGCTCGCGCTAAAGGTGTACGTGTTGTCTTAGTTTCTGGACGTCCAACTAGTGGTATGAGAGGCGCATTAGATGAGTTAGGTATGACTACTGACGATGACTATGTATTAAGTTTTAATGCTTCTGTCGTGCAGCAAGTTGAAAGTGGCAATATTGTTCGAAGCCAAATTTTGCAGGGTAAAGACGCAAAACAGATCGCCGCATTAGCAGATTTAATGGGATTACATGTACATGCCTTTTGTGCAGAGAGAGGCTTAGTAACTCCTGCTCACAATGAATACACGGATTTAGAATCCCGCATTAATGGTGAATTAATTACTTTGTTTGATTTTAAAGAATTTAATGATGATGACGCTATTTTAAAAGTGATGATCATAGATAAACCAGAAAAGTTAAGTGCAGCCATTGAAAAATTACCTCCTGAATTATATGAGCAATTTACTATTCTAAAAAGTGCTCCTTTCTTTTTGGAATTTTTGCATAAGCAGAGTAATAAAGGGATTGGTGTTAAGGCACTTGCAGATTACTTTTCTATTCCTGCTGAGCAAGTTATGTGTGTTGGTGATGCTGGCAATGATTATCATATGATTAAATATGCAGGGTTGGGGGTAGCGATGGGTAATGCGACGGATGATATTAAAGAGATCGCTGATTATGTCACACTATCAAACACTGAAAGCGGTGTGGCTAAAGCGATTCAAAAGTTTGTACTAGATGCTTAAACTTTAATATTTTTGATTGATAATAGACAGTGATGAATTTACTGAGAGTGAGGTGATATGAAGTTTTTAGTCTTTTTAGGTTCGGTACGTGATAGTACGCCACCGAAACCTGCTAGATTAGGCGAAAGAGTCGCTAAGGCTTGTATCTCTTGTTTACAGAGCCGATATGACGAGCATCAGTTCGAGTTAATTGATGCTTTAGATTTTTCATTCGATGATGTTTTTAAACCTCATTTTGCTTATGCTAAAAGTCAGGTCCCAAAAGATTTAGAAGCATTAGCAAACAAGATAAAAGTCAGTGATGGTTATATTATGATTAGTCCTGAATATAATCATTCAATGAGTCCCGCATTGAGTCATTTACTTAATCACTTTGGGAGTTCACTCTTTTCATATAAGCCGAGTGCGATTGTCACTTATTCTGCCGGACAATGGGGCGGTATGCGAGCCGCTATGGGGATGCGTACTTTTTTATCTGAATTAGGGAGTTTATCGGTATCTTCAATGATTCATATCCCTAAAGCACAGGAAGTTTTCACTGCAGATGGCTCGATGCATGTAAATCAAGAACAGGATGCGTGGTTTAACTATTTTACACAAACCTTTAATCAACTTATGTGGTGGGCAGAAGCAACTAACCAACAACGTAAGCTTGTTAACCCATTGAGCGTAGGAACAACATTTAAAAATTCTCCTAGCGAAAGAGATGCACCATAAAGTTGCTATAATTAATGATGAATACAGTTAACTAATTCTATTTATTATCAATATCTTAAAAAATATTAAACTATGATGTTCAGTAATGTTACGATCAGCAATTATTTAACGCAGGCTACACTAAGGTAAATTTAAGTGATGGATTTCTTTTACAGCGATCAACAAGTGGTCGATTTTACCCGTATTTATCTTGCCGTTTTTTATTCTTTTGTCGCTGTATTTTATACTGGTCGAATTATAATAAAGCAGCGGAGCACTGAGACTAAATCAGTGGTATTTCCTGGAGAGCGGTTTTGTTGTACTTGGTGGAATCATATGACTTTCCGAGTATTTAGAGCTGTAATTTGGGCTGTTTGTTTGCTTCGTCTCGCTTTTGTAGACTTCGATCATTATCTGGGAGTTATTTCATTTTTAAACTCAGCGGCTATTATTACTTTGGGTAATGTACTGTTAACACTTGGCTTTCTTTCTACTGTCGCGATCCATTTATTATTAGGTAAACATTGGCGTACTGGAATTGATCCCAATGGCCCGTCAAGTATACGTACTACCGGCGTTTATAGACTTTCTCGCCATCCGATGTTTGTTAGTATTATGCTATCGCAATTAGGCTTTTTCCTGGCATTACCTTCAGTTTTTTCACTAACTTGTTTAGTGATTGGCGTGATTGCTTTACAACGTCAAAGCGTTGCTGAAGAAACGCATTTATTGACTGTTTATCCTACTCAATATCATGCTTACAAAGTACAAGTCTCTAAATGGTTATAGTACTTTTCAGCAGATGATTAGTAGAGTTAACGTCTCCGTCTATTTCATCTAAAATTGAACTGTTTTTTTAGCGCAAAACTTAGATCGAATATGTAATGTAATTGCTATTATTGTTCTAACAAAGCAGGTAATTGCACTGCATAGAGTTCACCACTTCTGTTGGTAATATATAAAGTGTTCATCTCTTTGCCACCAAATGTGCAGTTAGTCGTGCGTAATGCATTTGGTAATACTATTTTCCCCCATTTTTTTCCAGTTGTAGAAAAGACTTCGACTCCTGTGCGAGACGCGACATATAAATTTCCTTTTTTATCAACAGCCATTCCATCTGCATTTTGCGCATAAACAAATTCCCTTTCATTGAGTAACATACCTTTCAAATCAACATCGTAAGCGAAAATAGGACCAGATTTGTCATCTGAAATGGCAACATATAAGGTGTTTTGTTGTTGATTAAAAATAATGCCATTAGGTTTCTTATCTAAAGGCATTCTTTTGATTAAGTTAATTTGTCCACTAGGATAACGCACATAAATACCATTGAAGCCTAAGTCTGAGGTCTTTCCTCTTAAGCCAAAGGGCGGATCAGTGAAAAAGACACTGCCATCGTGAAACACTGCGATATCGTTGGGAGAGTTAAACTTTTTAGTTGCACCATCGAATTCAAGGCGGCTAATAAAAGGAACAACCTCTGAAGTTGCAAGATCCATACGTGAGATGGCTCTGGTTTTTTGCTCAGCTGCCAGTAAAAAGCCTTGGTTATCTAGCACTAGTCCATTTGCATTATTACTTGGATTACGTAATACCGATAAGGTTGCTGTGTCGGCTTCTAAGGCATAGATAGTGTCACCAGGAATATCACTGAAGATCAATGAATTAGATTTTTTATGCCAAACAGGTCCTTCAGTTGAGATAAACCCACTGGCAACAACTTTTACTTCACCGATATTATTTAATGGATTTTGATGGGTTGTGGGTTGGGTACTTTGTTGCGCATGTAATACTGAAAAGCTGAAGGTTAATAAGCTTAAGGTGATCCATTTTACTGAGCTAATAATCGACATGATTAATTCCTTTATCATTTATCCATGATTATTTTATTGTAATTTTATGTTCATTTTTGCATTAGATTAGTTTTTAGCTAGGGTGCTTTGTTTGAGTAATAACAGCAATCCATTGAAATAACAGACCCGGCTTATCAATAAAGGTTCACGGAATTAAATTATTTGTTTACTGGTAAAGCATCAATTAATAAGCGTGATTATGATAATTTAATGACTTCAAATGGAGAGTGTTATTAAAAATAGTTGGGTTGTTAATGTGTTTAAGCATTTGTTGATTTGGTAAACAGTCATCATCAACATAATCGACAAAATCACCAGATGAATCAAAAATCAGCGTATCAAAGGCCAATCTATCTTGACCATATAAGCCTCGGTGAATCATATCTGCTGAAAATACTAATAGATCACCAGCATTTAATGGGATTTTTTTACCAGTAGAGAGCTCATCGCTACTGAATTTACGTTTTCTCGCTAATCGTACATCTAATTCTTCTTGAGTATCCCAGCGTTTATGTGACCCTGGTACTAACTCCATTCCAGGTTCGTCGAACAACGGCACTCGAAAATGCACTACTTGTGTGTCTTTAATAGCTTGTTGTTGACCTGCAATATCATGGTCATATTGACAATCTCGGTGCCAAAAATTTTCTTGTGCTGCGGTACACGGGTTAAAAAACAGTTGTGTATTCATAAATGCGGGTTTATGAGGAACAATAGTCTCGATTATCTGTGTCATTTTAGTTGAACTGATAAAATTAAATAACTGTAAGCGTTCTGTGTTTGCTAAGTATTGTGTCCCTGTAATGAGAGACGAATTAAAAGCTTCAGTTTGGTAGAAGTGCTGATTATCTTGTTGCCAGTTATAATGAAATTGCAATACAGCTTGTCGTAAATGCAGTAGTTCTTCAGCGTTAAAATAATTTCTTAATACAAAGTAACCTTGATGATCGTAAGTTACTTTCAAATTATTTAACGTTCCGTTCATATTACTGTGATTACCTTAGGTCTATTTTGTAGGGGAATAGTTGAGCGCGAATCATAGCGGAATCATCTACAAACATTAATCATTATCTTGTTGTTTAATCAAATTTGCTAATTCAATGATTCCTTGTTCTCTTTCTAGCGCGGTTTTTTCACTAAAATTTAAGCGCATACAATGCCGAAATTTTCCCGTTGCCGAAAAGAGTGTGCCAGGGGCAATACTGACAGTACTTTTTTTACTTTGCGCGTAGACTTTGACGGTATCGTAGCGTTTATCGAGCTCTACCCAAAGTATATAACCACCTTGCGGAAAGCTAATCCGAGTCCCTATTGGAAAGTGTTGTTTAATACATTGAATTAAGTGATCTCGACCTTGCTTATACAACAAACGTACTTTGCGTGTATGACGAGCATAAGCCCCTGATTGGATAAAATCTGCTATTGCTAGTTGTGGTAAAGTAGGGCACATAGAGCTACTTACATATTTAATGTGAGTCACTTTATCGCGATACCGACCTGGTGCAATCCAACCAACACGTATCCCAGGCGCGACACTTTTAGAAAAAGAGCTACACAGTAAAACACGACCATCCTCATCAAATGATTTAATTGTTTTAGGGCGCGGAGATTGGTAACTGATATCGCCATAAATATCATCCTCAATGATACTAATATCATAACTTTGTGCGAGTTGATAAAGGCGTTTTTTATCAGCTTCCGACATGCTGAAACCCATTGGATTGTTTACTGTCGGAGTCACCAATATTGCTTTAATAGGCCATTGTTCTAAGGCTAATTCTAATGCTTCTAAACTCAAGCCGTTTTCGGAATTAGTTGGTATTTCTATGGCTTTCAGATTTGCTGCTTTAATTGCTTGCATTGAACCATAAAAACTCGGTGATTCAACGGCAACAATATCAGCTGGTTCTGTTACTGCTCGTAAACAAACTGATAAGGCTTCTTGGCATCCTGATGTGATCACCAAGTCATCAGGGTGAAGCACACAACCAGAATAAGTTGCAATTTCTACTATTTGTTCGCGTAATGCTAACGTTCCTTTTATATCGCAATAGGGGAGGCTTATTTCGGCTTGTTGGCGCATTAACCATGACATCTTTTTCAGTAGTGGCGACAAGCTAGAAACTTTCATATTTGGCATGGCATGTTGAAGCTGTACTTTTTGCTTGTCTTCCTTAGCTAATAGCACTTCTAAAACATCTTGCCATTGAGAAACCTCAATAGGCCTTTGAGCCGGTCTTGAAGTAATGGGTAAATCAGGCGAATCCATTTTATGAGCGACAAAATATCCAGATTTAGGGCGTGCTTCGATTAAGCCTTCCATTTCCAACTGGTGATAGGCTTGTTGAACTGTCGAGATACTTACTTCAAATTCAGATACTAACTGACGAATGGAAGGTAACTTGTCGCCCTCTACAAATAATCCTGTATGAATATTTTCACGTAATACTTTCGCAATCTGTTCGTAAAGCTTGAGTGTAGTTGCCATGACTTTCTTCCTTAAAAGCAAATGTAATACTTCGGCTGAATTATATACTAAGTCAAAACACTATAACTTAACCATACAGAATGAATGATTTTTGTGCATACAGTGCGTTCATCGATATATCTGTATTGTGAAAATAATTTTATTTGAATCTGTATTGCATTTTGTTGTTATTTACAATCATTTGGTATTCAAAAATTGAATCAATAAATGAAATGTTAATAATCAGGAGGCTCAATGCAGTATTTAAATAGAATATTATTGTTATGTAGACAGTATCGGACACGACAGCAATTACGTCATTTACCTCGCTTTACTCTTAGGGATATAGGTAAGACGCAGTATCAAGTCGACAGAGAGCTAACTAAGAATAATATCAAATATATTACGGGAAAAGGGATCCGCAACCTCTATCAGCTTATTGTAGGGAGGGGGTAATATGGACATCTCTTCATTGTTAGCAATTTCTTTGTTTGCTTTTGTTATGTCGGTAACGCCAGGTCCAAACAATATTATGTTGTTAGCGTCAGGCGCTCAATTTGGTTATCAAAAAACATTGCCACATGTTTTCGGGATTATTGTTGGGATTGCTTGCTTGTTAACATCGGTATTACTTGGATTAGGTGCTGTACTGGAACGTTTTCCTTCTTTTTACGACATATTAAAAGTATTAGGAAGTGTTTACCTTTTTTGGCTAGCTTGGAAAATAACCACTGCATCTACTGCAGGAAATACAATAGGGATTAAATCAGAAAAAACAAAGCCCATGTCATTTTTAGGGGCAGCTTGTTTTCAATTTGTTAATCCTAAAGCGTGGGCAATGGGTATTGGCAGTATCAGTACTTTCACCTTAGCGGGAGATCAATACTTAGTTTCAGGTTTATGGATCATGTTATGTTTTGCTGTAAACGGATTTGTGGCTATTAGCATTTGGGCTTATCTGGGCGTAGGTATTGCAAAATGGTTGACTACCGCCAAACGTAAGAAACGTTTTAATTACACGATGGGAGCGATGACGGTAGGGACCTTATTTTTTATTTTAAATTAAGTGATGAGGTTATTAACAACCTCTTTGCCTGCACTGAATAATAAATTGAAATACTATTGTTTATACTTATGAAGTGTTGCTTCTGGAATATGGCAATAATCATCAGGGTAGTGTTGTAATCTATCTTGATGCTCTGCTGCACTTTTGATGTAGTTACTTAAAGGTAATACTTCTACTGCTATTTTGGCACTATCGTCACGGCTGCTAATAAATTGCTTAGCAATGGCAAGGTGTTCTGTTTTTGTTGAGTAGATCCCTGTTCGATACTTTTCTCCTTCATCAATTCCCTGTTTATTTATACTGTAAGGGTCGATGATCTCAAAGTAGCGTTCGATTAGGGTATTTAAACAGATAATATTAGGATCAAATTGGGTTTTTACGCATTCAGTATACCCGTCGTAATTACCGTCTAATATTTGTGTTGTTCCATTTGCTCTACCTACTTCAGTTAAAGTTACGCCTGGAAGGTGTCTTAGGTATTCTTGTACTCCCCACAAACATCCGCCAGCTAAATAAATTTCTTGCACTGTATTTCCTATTGTTCATTAGTTGGATAGATATAAAGTGACAAGGAGTCTAAATAAATCATAATTCATTTGCTAATTGTTTTTAACATTCATATTGAACGATTGTTAGTCACTAGGGGGGTATTTGTAAATTGTGTCGTTCAATACTCAATTATTGATTGGAAATGATAGTATAAAGGAAATTATCCATGTTTAATTAATGGTTATTACACGTAATTGATAAATAGAACGTATCAGATGATTTAGAGTATTAATTCAACAATTGTAAATAGTTGGATAAATTATGTTCAATATTGTTAACAAGTAGCTTGCTACTGATAATGATAATCATATGGGGCTGTTTTAGTCTCATTTTATTGAATTATATCGTTTTATCTGCGAGTTGAGTTGCTATCTATTTTTTATGTTTATAGTATATAATGTTACGTATGTTAAATTATTGTTATTATTAGAGGTATAAATGAGCCTGTATTTAGATTACTTAAATGAAATAGAAGACCGTAAAGTTCAAGGATTACATCCACTACCAATTGATAAAGGTGAGCTATTAGCTGAAATCATCGAGCAAATCAAAGATACTGGTAATGAGCATCATAAAGACTCTCTTCATTTCTTCATCTATAACACTTTGCCTGGTACAACTAGCGCTGCGGGTGTTAAATCTCAATTTTTAAAAGACATTATCCTAGGCAAATCAGTGGTTGAAGAAATCACTCCTGAATTTGCATTTGAGCTACTTTCACACATGAAAGGTGGTCCTTCTGTTGAGGTGTTATTAGATTTAGCACTTTCTGATGACGCATCTGTAGCTCAACCAGCTGCACAAGTATTAAAAACACAAGTTTTCTTATACGAAGCAGATACTGAACGTCTTGAAGCTGCATTTAAAGCTGGTAACGAAGTTGCTAAAGATCTTCTTGAAAGTTATGCACGAGCTGACTTCTTTACTAAATTGCCTGAAATACCAGAAACAATCGATGTGGTTACTTACATTGCTGCAGAAGGTGATATTTCTACCGATTTATTATCTCCAGGTAACCAAGCTCACTCTCGTTCTGACCGTGAATTACATGGTAAATGTATGATTTCACCAGAAGCACAAGACGAGATTCAAGCGCTACAGAAGAAGTATCCTGGTAAAAAGGTAATGCTAATTGCTGAAAAAGGCACCATGGGCGTTGGTTCTTCTCGTATGTCTGGTGTAAATAATGTGGCACTTTGGGCTGGTGAACAAGCTAGTCCGTATATTCCATTTGTTAACTTTGCACCTGTTGTAGCAGGTACTAATGGTATCTCTCCTATCTTCTTAACAACTGTTGGTGTAACTGGCGGTATCGGTTTAGACCTTAAAAACTGGGTTAAGAAAGTAGATGCAGACGGAAAAACTGTTTTAAATGAAAATGGTGACCCAGTACTTGAGCAAAAATATTCTGTTGAAACAGGGACAGTATTAACGATTAATACTAAAGAGAAAAAACTATACAACGGCGATAAAGAGTTAGTTGATGTGTCATCTGCATTTTCTCCTCAAGCGGTTGAGTTCATGAAAGCGGGCAGTTCTTACGCGATTGTGTTTGGTAAAAAACTACAAACATTTGCAGCAGAAACATTAGGCGTTCCATTAGAGTTGGTGTACGCACCGTCGAAAGAGATTTCACATGAAGGTCAAGGTTTAACTGCTGTTGAAAAAATCTTCAACAAAAATGCAGTAGGTGTTATGACAGACGCTGCACTTCATGCTGGTTCTGATGTTCGTGTTCAAGTTAATATTGTTGGTTCGCAAGATACAACGGGTCTAATGACTTCACAAGAACTTGAATCAATGGCAGCAACCGTTATCTCTCCAATTGTTGATGGTGCCTACCAGTCTGGTTGTCACACTGCATCTGTTTGGGATGCTAAAGCACAAGCAAATATTCCTAAACTAATGCAGTTTATGAACAAATTTGGTTTGATTACAGCGCGTGACCCGAAAGGTGTTTACCGTCCAATGACTGATGTTATCCATAAAGTATTGAATGATATTACAGTAGATGACTGGGCTATCATTATCGGTGGTGACTCACATACTCGAATGTCTAAAGGTGTCGCATTTGGTGCCGATTCAGGTACGGTTGGTCTTGCATTAGCAACGGGTGAGGCATCAATGCCAATTCCTGAGTCTGTTAAAGTAACCTTCAAAGGTGATTTGAAAGACCATATGGACTTCCGTGATGTAGTACATGCTACACAAGCACAAATGTTAAAACAGTTTGGTGATAATGTTTTCCAAGGTCGTGTCATTGAAGTACATATCGGTACATTGTTATCTGACCAAGCCTTCACTTTTACCGATTGGACTGCTGAAATGAAAGCAAAAGCGTCTATTTGTATTTCACAAGATGAAAC
Source organism: Psychromonas arctica (assembly GCF_036697365.1). Taxonomy (GTDB): domain Bacteria; phylum Pseudomonadota; class Gammaproteobacteria; order Enterobacterales; family Psychromonadaceae; genus Psychromonas; species Psychromonas arctica_A. Next base: position 407,409 of record NZ_JBAHZA010000002.1, on the reverse strand, counting down.
ATTAATAGAGTCGCTAGAGATTTCGAAAAGCCGTATTCAAATCATGATTGATAAAGGGATGGACAACGAAGCAGAAACGCTGAAAGGTCTGATTGCGATTGCTGATAAACGTATCAATGAAATTAAATCTGGTGAAAAAGCTGCTTTATCTCCTGATAATAACGCTAAATACTTTGCTGAATTAGTGGTTGATTTAGACCAAATCGTTGAACCGATGATTGCCGATCCAGACGTAAACAATGAAGATGTTTCTAAGCGTTATACGCACGATACTATTCGCCCAGTTTCTTATTACAAAGGTGAGAAGAAAGTTGATTTAGGGTTTGTTGGTTCTTGTATGGTACATAAAGGCGATATGAAGATCATTTCGCAAATGTTGAGAAACCTTGAAGATCAAAATGGCAAAATTCAATTCAAAGCTCCACTAGTCATCGCTCCACCAACTTACAACATTGTTGATGAGTTAAAAGCTGAAGGTGATTGGGAACTATTGAAAAAATACGCAGGTTTTGAGTTTAATGATGACACGCCTAAAGAAGCTGCTCGTACTAAATATGAAAACATCATGTATTTAGAACGTCCTGGTTGTAACCTATGTATGGGTAACCAAGAGAAAGCTGAAAAAGGTGATACGGTAATGGCGACTTCAACTCGTTTATTCCAAGGCCGTGTTGTAGAAGATACTGAAGGTAAAAAAGGTGAGTCATTATTATCATCAACACCTGTTGTAGTATTGTCTACTATTCTTGGTCGTACACCGACAATGGAAGAATACAAAAACGCAGTGAAAGGCATCAAGCTTACTGATTTTGCTCCACCATTGGATGAAATGACGACAGAGCCAGTTGAGTTTATTCCTGTGAATAATCTATAAATTAGCTTTTAGTTAACATTAAAAAGAGCTGTATCCTAAAGGGTACAGCTCTTTTTTATTATTTAATACCAATCACACTGATTAACTAATCTATTTTCCTTGTTAAAATAACTTATTTCTTCGTTGTAATTTTCGCAAATAGAACAATTATTAAAAATTAACATCTTACCGTTAATTATCCGATAGACTATTAACGAAGTTAATCGACAAAAGGCTTAAATTACGCCTTGAACTCAGTCATTATTCCTGCGTAAAATTTAGATTACTTATTTAATATAATTGGTATAACATATTGAAAATAAAATTAAAGCTAGGTAAGAAATACCCGCTATTTTGGGTCTGCTAGAATGATTTTATCTACAACAGACATCATATCTTGCTCGTGAATAGTTGGTGTTAAGTATTGTGGATTGTAAGGTGTGCCTGCACGGTCTATATACGCAGCTAGCATGCCCGCTGACAATGCGCCATGCGTATCCCAGTCATGGGTTGCGACTAAGCGTAATTCACTAATAGGCTTGTCTAAATGGGTTGCTGCAAATTGATACACACCTGGATCTGGCTTAAAACTCCCCGTTGTTTCAACAGAAAGAATTTGATCAAAAGTGTCGTTTAATCCGGCGTTGGCGATCTGTTTTTCAATTAAACTAGTCGATGAGTTAGAGAAGGCAATGGTTTGGTAGCCATTTTCGCGTAATTTTGCCAAAGCTGGTTTTATATCATCATGTGCTTTCAAACTAGAAAAGGTTGATAAAATATCTTCTCGGGCCTCTTTTGTGAGTGTCGTTTGGGTTTTTACAGCAACATTATCTAATACATTACCGGCTAAAGTAGCAAATTCCGTTTTTAAATTAGTGACTGCGCACACTGTGGATGTGTGTAATAGGGTAGAAAACCATAGGCCCATTACAGATTCATCCCCAAACGCTTTTGCAAATTTAGGCTTTAATAAATTTAAGTTAAGTACTGTTTCATTAATATCAAATAGGATGGTGTCACGTTTCATATAAATTCCTCGGTTGTTTATTTTTAATTAATGGTTCAGGTCTTAATGGTTGTTAAGTTCGGTGTTAATTTATGCATTATTTCTGCGGCAATAAAGCCCGTAATCGTTATCACAATAGCAGAAATATATAGCATAGTTGTCATCCCCCAATGTGTGATTACAAATCCATTAAAAGTGGTGCCAATTGCACCACCTGTAAATAGCCCAAAGGATGCTATAGACATAATAGATCCTTTCATTTCTGGAATTTGTTCTTGAATTTTAGCAATAAAAACAGGTTGAAAAAGGATAAACCCTGCACCGAAACAGAATAAATAAAAGCAAAATAAAGCAGGGCTCTGTGTATTAGCTAATCCCACTAATGCTGCTGCAATTAATAGTCCATTAAAAGGCATATAACCTTTTTTCAATTTTAATCTCAATGTCGGCATCGCCTTTCCAGCTAGTATAATACCTAGACCAAAAGGTGATAGCATGGCTCCTACAGTAAATATATCATAACCAAATCGCTCACTGATTAATTGACCAGTGTAAGTAAAAATTCCAAAAACAGTGAAACCCATTATTACAAATAATGGCCAAAGTGCGATGACACCTCTATTTGATAACACTTTTTTATAGGTCGCAATAATGGTGACTTTATTACTGATCGGTTCATCTCTTTTAATGACTTTTAACATCACTAATCCAAGTATGAGCTCTAGTACACCATAAGTTAAATAAACTAGTTTCCATGAGCCTAATTGCGCAATCGAACCTCCGATCAATGTTGCAGTCGCAGTGCCTAAAAATCCATAAGACATTATTTTAGTCAGTACTTGAGGTCGCTCATTATCTGACGCTGCTTGTCCTAGGTAAGCTAAGACAACAGGTAATAAACCTGCCGCAAATGCTCCATTTACAGATCTAAAAAAGATTAATGAAGGTAAGTCATAAGCCAATGCGCCTAAAATACTAAAAATGGCTGTCCCTAATGTGGAAACATGAATAATAAATACTTTTCCGTAGCGATCCGATAAAGGACCAAACAAGATGGTAAATACACCAAAAGCTAACATATAAGCTGTAACTGATGTTGCTGCAGCATTAACACTAAAATCTAAATCTTCAGCAATGTTAACGATTAAAAGCGCAGCAGCGTAATTATCACCATTTGCAAAGAAAAGCAGCAAGCCTAATAAAAAGATAATTTGATTATTCATAATTTTCCAATATCTAAACGATTGGTTAGAAACGAGGTGTGGAAATTGATCACCTTGTTTATTGGTTAATGTGTGTGAGTTGCACTTATCGCGTTGAAAGTGAATTCGATATAGTCATGTACTTGTTCAATGGGATGCACTTTTGATGCAGCTGATATAGATTGCTTAGTAATGATAAGGTAATTTGCTTGCTTAACTGCTGTTGATTGGTCAAGGCCATGCTCTAGTAACTTATCAATAAAGAGTTGTCGTTGATAATCAACAAAGGATTGAATTTCAGCGAGTATTTTCGTTTCTTTATGGTTATTTAATTGGGCACGAGTGTTAGACATCAAACACCCTTTACTACAATCGGTGTCATGATAAATATCTAAACAGTCATAGAAAAAAGTTTTGATCGCCATTAAACCTTGATTACTTTGCTTTAATTTAATGATCGCTGTGGAATGAAGAGTTCGATAGGCTTGTAAACTGGCGATAAATACACCTTGCTTACTACCAAAACTGGCATAAATAGAGAATTTATTAATACCCATTGTAGATTCAAGTAAACTCATTGAAGTATTTTGATAACCATTACGCCAAAAAAGCTCCGTCGCTTTTTCGATGACATCATTATCTTCATAACTCTTTTTGCGTGGCATATTTTTTACCTAAACGACCGGTTAGTTTAAATCTATTCTAGGGATCTTAAATTATTTTACAAGTGACTTTTAAAATAGGGGATTAACACGAGAAGGCATAAAAAGCACTAACGGTGCTCGTTAGTGCTTTTGGTATCAAATTAAATGTCTATATATTAATTTAATAGTCTAAATTTTTACGACCAATTTACCTTTGTTGGCACCGGTAGAAAATAGGTTTAAACCATCGATAGCAGACTCTAAACCTTCTAATACATGGGTTCTGTGCTTAATTTGGCCTGCCATTACATAAGGGGTTAGTTTTTCTAATAACTCCGGCACTTTATGAAAATGGTCTGGCATAGTGAAGCCTTGAATAGTGATACGGCGTTTAATCACATTTAACCAACTTGGCCCTGGTGCCGGAACATCGCTATGATAGTCAGATATCAAACCACATACTACAACGCGACCATGTGCATTCATTTTATCTATGATCATATGTTGGATAGGTCCGCCAGTATTTTCAAAGAAGACGTCTATACCGTCTGGCGCTGCGTCTGCTAATTGCTCAGCTAAATCATCACTCTTGTAATTAATCGCTGCATCAAATCCTAGTTCGTTGACAATCCAATCTGCTTTTTCTTCGCTACCAACAACACCAATTACACGTAAGCCATCTGCTTTAGCAAGTTGCCCTACAATAGAGCCAACAGATCCTGCTGCTCCCGTTACGATTAATGTTTCGCCTTTTTGTGGTTTACCTACGTTAAATAAGCCTTGTGTAGCAGTTAAACCAGGTAATGCAAAAACAGATAAAACGCTTTCATCTGGTAAGTCAGCGGTTACTTTATTTAGTCCTTTACCATCACCTATGTAGTATTCTTGCCATCCCATCATGCCCATTACACGATCACCGACAGTAAAGTCTGGATGATTACTGACTGTGACTTCTCCAATACCAGAACTACGCATGACATCGCCTAGCGCAACTGGTGGGATATAACTGTTAGTATCAGGCGTCATCCAACCAAACATAGCTGGGTCTAGTGACATGTAGTTTTGTTTAACCAAAATTTGACCTGGTTCGATTTCAGGTAATGTTTTCTCAACTACATCGAAAATTGATGAGTCCACATGACCACCTTCATGGTATTTAACGAGATTAATTGCTGTAAATGTTGTCATGTTATTTTCCTCTTGATAAAAGCAAAGTTTATGTTGTTGAATCAACGGAAATGATTATTGCAACTATTAATGACGAGATATATACCTTAATATGAGCATCTTTATTGTCATAAAGACAATAGTTATAAGTTTAATAGCAAGGGAGTTTCAATTGGATCAGCTACGTGCATTAAAATACTTTGTTCAAGTAGTAGAAATGGGCAGTTTTACCAAAGCTGCAGAGGTCTTTTCTGTACCGCCTTCATCATTATCACGACGTATTGCAGATCTTGAAAAAAGTTTAGGGGCTACCTTATTAAAGCGATCAACAAGGGTAATGACTCTCACTGAAATAGGGCAGCAATATTATCAACAAGTATGCGATGTATTGAGAACACTGGAACTCAGTGATGAGTCAGTTAGGGCTTATCAAACCACCCCAATGGGAGTCTTGAATATTAGCTCAACGGTCGGTTTTGGTGAAAAAGTGTTATTACCTTTATTAGATGAATTTTATAGTTTGTATCCGCAGGTCACGTTAAATGTGACACTCACTGATGAACTGTCTACCCTTGCAAGAGATGAGGTTGATTTAGCTATTCGTGGAGGCTATGCACCAGACGAGCGAGTGGTTGCCATTAAACTTATGGATAATGATTTCATCCCAGTTGCAGCACCTAGTTATATTAAAAAAGTTGGTAAAATTGAAGATGCGTTAAAGTTAAAGCAACTTCAAGGCTTGTTCTTCAAAACACCTGCAGGTGCTACGCCTTGGTTATGTGATATAAAAGGGCAATGGTATGACGTTTCAGCAAAACCTTATCTAATCACTAATAGTGGTGATTGGTTATTAAGGCAAGCTATTGCTGGAAAAGGAATATTAATGATGCCAAAGTGGGCATTGAAGGATCATATCTTATCAGGGGAGTTAGTTGAGTTAAATATTACGCCATCATTAACCGTGACACAAAATCCTAATTTAGGGATTTTTTTGTTATATCAAAAGCAACGCTATCAAGTTCCTAAGCTGAAAGCTGCAATTGATTTTATTGTGGCAAGAGTTAATGCGTAAGTAAATAAAACGTATTTTAAAAAAAGCTTCCTTACAATATTGCCTTATTACATCTAAAGAGAAAACTGTGGATTTACAACGAACTATTGCTTCTTTACCTGCTGTTGGAGATATAAGTATTGATAAACTTCTCTCACAAATTGTAATGGCTATAAATGCGGTAAGCCTATTTTTTATTTTAATAGTGATCTTATTTATTCTACAACGTTTAGTGTTTGCATTAAGTCTACGTTTGTTTGGCGGTAAAGTAATTTATATTAGTGCTTGGATAGGAACTCCAATACATGAATTAAGTCATGCATTTTTTTGCCTTGTTTTTGGGCATAAAATTAGGCGAATTTTACTGTTTAGTCCTGATCAAAAGGGCACATTAGGTTACGTGACTCATTCATATAATAATCGAAATTTATGGCAAATAATGGGTAACTTCTTTATCGGTATTGCTCCTTTATTTGGTGGTTTATTAAGCCTGTATATAGTTAGTTGGTGCTTGTTAGATAATGCTGGTGAGTTATTTTTATTATTACAAAGTGGGCTTTCTGATGGTATAAGCAAGTTACAATACGAAAACTCACACAAATTAACAAGCGCAGTGCTAGAGGTCATCGAACAGGCATATATTAATGAACCTATTAAAGTGATTGTTTGGGGTTACTGTTGTGCAGCGATTAGCTTACATTTATCACCTTCTGCTGAGGACTTAAAGGGAATTAGTGGGGGACTGTTGGTCTTTGTATTACTGTGTATCTTGTTAATGCTCAGCAACCAATTTCTTCAACTGCCATGGTTTGCTCAGCTAGGTACAATGCTTAATATCGCTTCTGTGTTTTATCTGATTGGTATTGTATTAGCTAGTTTACTTTTATTACCATTGGTAATAGGGTATTTATTTGTTTTAGGTTATCGTTTTAGGTAATGCGAACAGCTCTGAGGTAGCTGTTCGCAGAATCAATTTAGTGAACGGAAAATTGGTTATTTTGAATATGATGAAGGCGTTGACCTAGTAATATAGCGGCAGTTGTTAATCCAACTGTGATACCTATCCAAAAACCAATCGCTCCCATTGGCTCTGTTAACCAGTCGGTCATTCCTAAAATGTAGCCTAACGGTAAACCAACTATCCAGTATGAAATGAACGTACGAATAAATATTGCAGACATCTCTTTATAACCACGTAATGCACCTGCTGCCACTACTTGAATCGCATCTACACATTGGTATATTGCCGATAATAAAATTAGCGTTATGGCTAGCTCAATAACCTCTATATTATTAGAGTAGAGCTCTGCTATTTGCTGTTTGAATATAATGCTTAGTGCAGCAGTAATCACTGATAATCCTAAGCCAATCGAAAGGCCTGCATAGCTTGCTTGCTTTGCACCATTGTTACTTTGTTTGCCTAAGTTATAGCCCACTCGAATACTCACTGCATTAGCGATACTCATTGGTAACATAAAGATCATGCTCGAAAAGTTAATGGCGATTTGATGTGAGGCCACTACATTTGCTCCCAATGGAGCAACAAGTATTGCTATCGCAGCGAAGATGGTTACTTCAAAAAATAGGGCAACAGCAACCGGTAAGCCTAATTTCGCAATGTGATATATATGTTTGTAATCAGGCTTAGTAAATTTCGTGAATAATGGGTAGTTTTTTAACTTTCGTGTGTAATAAACGTAAGCTGCTAGTGCAGCACACATAAACCAATACACAATCGCTGTAGCAACACCACAACCTACACCGCCTAAGGCTGGTGCTCCCCATTCTCCATATACGAACATCCAATTCAATGGGATATTTAGTAATAAACCTAAAAATCCAATTACCATTGCAGGCTTGGTTAACGATAACCCTTCAATATAATTGCGTAATGCTTGGAATATTAAAAATGCTGGAATGGCAAAAATCATTGCATATAAATAATGCGTTGTTATTTCAGCTAAGCGGTCTTCTATTTCCATCAAAACCATCAGAGAGCTTGCGTTAAATAATACAATGGCAACCGGGATGCATAACAATAATGATAGGTATAAACCTTGTTGGCCTGTTTTAGGAATATTGTCTAAATCATTCGCACCATGTGCTTGTGCCGTTAGCGGGATCAAAGCCATCAGTACACCGACACCAAATAGAATACAAGGTAACCAAATACTCGCTGCAATGGCAACCGCTGCCATATCTGTTGCGCTCACACCACCGGCCATTACCGTATCAACAAAGCCCATTGCAGTTTGCGCAAACTGCGCAATAAATAATGGTAAGCTTAGTTTGATGATTTTTTTAGATTCAACGATAAATGGCACAACTGACTCCGACAAGGCAAAAATAGCGAGTGTATGATGACCAGCAATAGGGTGCAATTGAATTCTTACTTTAAGTGCAAAATAGCTGAGTTATTTGTCTGAGTGTGAAATTATAATTAATAGACTTATTTTTTAATGGGTGAAGTGCTTTGTAAAAGAGTGAGTTGGAGTAAGAATAAATTAACGAGAATACAACAGAAAATAGATGATAAGGCTCTTACTTTATTTAAAAAATACAGCAACTTCTATTTGAATAGGTAAACTATTACCTCTTCATATTTGTACTAACAGTACTAGATAAGGTAGTTATGAGCTTACAATCACTTAAACACTTCTTTAATCCTAAGTCTGTTGCTGTTATTGGCGCATCGGTCAATATTAAGCGTGCAGGTTATTTAGTTATGAATAACTTGTTAGCGGCTGGTTTTAATGGACCTATTATGCCGGTTACTCCAAAATATCGGTCGGTGCACGGGGTCTTGGCTTATCAACAAATACCTGATTTACCGATTGTTCCTGACTTAGCGGTGATCTGTACGAACGAGGTTCGTATACCAGATATCCTTCTTGCATTAGCGAATAAAGGTTGCCAGTCTGCCATTATTGTTGCTACCGAAGACCAAGCGAGTACATCAAGTGAGATATACCGATTAGCAGCTCAGCATCGTATTCGTTTATTAGGTATGAGTAGTTTAGGGATTATTAACCCGCATTGTTTGTTGAATGCAAGCTTGGCCCATTGCAATGCGTTACCGGGTAATATTGCTTTTGTTTCACAGTCAGCAGCAGTGTGTACGACTGTGTTGGATTGGGCAAGTAGTAAAGGCATCGGCTTCTCTGCTTTTATTTCATTAGGTGATGCGCAAGATATTGGTTTTGCTGAGGTATTAGATTACCTTGCTCGTGATACAAAAACACAGTCTATCTTGTTGTATATCGATAATATTGATAATGCACGTGCTTTTGTCTCAGCAGCACGCGCTATTGCACAACATAAAACGGTATTGGTAATAAAGTCTGGCAGTTCTTTATTAGGTGCCAAAGCAGCAGCTTTACACAGCAAGGGCTTATTTGGTCATGATAGCGTTTATGATGCGGCAATTAAACGAGCTGGTTTGTTAAGAGTGCATGATTTACATGAATTATTTGCAGCTGTAGAAACCTTAGCTTATTCCAGAGCATTGCATGGCGAGCGATTAGCCATTGTGAGTAATGGTGGTGGTTTAGGCATACTCGCTGTTGATAATTTAATGGAAGAAGGAGGGCGTTTAGCAGAGCTAGATGCACCTTTAATGGACAAGCTTAATGCCTGTTTACCTGATAATTGGTCACATAATAATCCCATTGATATGATCGGAGATGCAGATCCAACACGTTATGCCACTGCATTAAATCATCTAATGGATAGTGACCAGGTCGATGCAATTTTAATTATCCATTCACCTTCTGCACTATCAAACAGCGAAGAGACTGCATTAGCCATCGTCGAGGCAATTCAAAAGCACCCAAGGCGTAAACAAATCAACATATTAACTAACTGGACTGGAGAGGCCGCTGCAAGACCGGCACGACAAATTTTTGCAAACGCTAAAATCCCAACTTTTAGAACTCCTACAGGGGCGAGTACCGCATTTATGCATTTGGTACAGTACCGACGCAACAAAAAACTATTAATGGAAACCCCAATTAGCGTCCCAGATCATATTATTTACGACGCTAAAGCGGCAACTAACTTTATTAAAGAAGTAATCATTGAACGAACCCAAGGTGATGACGGTCTGCCTGTTAAACTGAGCACTTATTGTACCAAACCATTGTTTGATGCTTATCACCTTAATACTATAGACACGCATATCGCATTAGATATTACTGATGCAATCGAAAAAGCGAAGATAATCGGTTATCCGTTAGCAGTTAAAATTAATTCGCCTGACATTCAGTTTAAATCACAAGTACATGGGGTGATGTTAAATATCAATAATGCCCGCGAACTGGATTCTGCATTAAGGTCGATAACAGAGCGTGTAAAAAAAGCGTTACCAGATGCTCAATTAACAGGGTTTACGTTGCAAAAAATGGTGGCATCTGGTTTGGCATTGGAGTTACGAGTGATGATTAAACAGGATGCTATTTTTGGGCCTGTTATTGCTATTTCTCAAGATAGCGACACTAGAGACTTACAAACAACATTAGAGAATGCTGTTGTTGCTCTACCGCCTTTAAATATGGCGTTGGCGAGATATCTGGTGATTCAAGGTATTAAAGACAAAAAGATAAAAGTGAAACAACAAGTACAAGACTTTGATATGCAGGCTGTTTGCTTGATGCTTACCCAGTTATCACAAATGTTATTGGATAATCCACAAATAGAAGATTTAGATTTAAATCCTGTATTAGTGACAGGTAGTAAGGTGACGATAGTAGATAGTCAAATAACATTAGTAAAAAGTGAAGAGAACTTGCCCTGTCGTTTTGCAATTAGTCCTTACCCTAAACACCTTGAAGAAATTATTCACTTAAAAAATGGACAAACCGTTTTATTAAGACCCATTACTGCGGAAGATGAAGTTCGCCACCAACTTTTTGATAATAGCCAAACTAAAGAAGATCGTTATAAACGTTATTTTTCTCAACGTGGATCAATGACCCATGAAGAAATGGCAATGTTGACACAAATTGATTACGAAAGAGAGATGGCTTTTATTGCGGTTAATTACAATAATGAAGAAGAACAAGATATTGTTGCTGTCATTCGGGCGTCTACTGATCCAGATAATCTCGAAGCCGAATTTGGCATGATAGTAAGTCGAGAATTGCAAGGTTTAGGTATGGGGTCATTATTGTTAAATAAGATGGTTGCTTATCAACAATCAAAAGGCACTCGTCAGTTAGTTGCAATGACCATGTTAAGTAATATTGGTATGGCTAAATTAGCCAAAAAACTCGGTTTTAAAATAGAGCGTGATATTGAGGAGGGGATTATTAATATGCATATGGAACTTACAAAATGAGTGTAAGTCTGATACAAACAAACAGCCTTGATTGATGTTATCCGTATTGCCACCGTGCACAGTAAAATAGTCAATGTTTTACCTGGTTAAGATTGATTTTTAATAAAAATAAAAATAAAACGTAAATGTCATGGTTACACATCACATTCAATAAGTTGTTAAAGTTTTACATCGTAAATAATGCTGTATTCTCACTTAATGAGTTATGAAAGGCTTATTGCCTTTATGCGAATGATTAAGACGGATAAGTGTTAAATCGTCAAATTGATAATTTATTAAGTGTGAATGTTATTGAAATACAAATAAGGCTTAGTAAATAAGTCGCCTTCTTGTATATTAACCATATTAATTTCCCTGATTTAAGAGTGTATAAAAATGAGCCAGTCTGACTCTCTCGTAGAAGAAGTTATTGAAAGAAATCCGCAAGAAAAGCACCTTAGCGATTACCGTCCATCAGATTACACTATCTCCACGATTGACCTTGAGTTTGATCTGTTTGATAGCCAAACAAAAGTAAAAGCAGTAAGCCAAGTCAAGCGTGTTAACACAGAAGTAACACCATTGTTTCTATTCGGTGAATCATTAACCTTAATTTCTATTTTGGTTGATGGCGTTGCATACTCCGATTATCAATTAGTTGAAGATGGCATTGTTATTAACCAATTGCCTGCCTCGTTTACTTTAGAAATTAATACTGAAATTGACCCTGTAGCGAATCAAGCCTTTGAAGGTTTATATAAATCTGGTGATGCGTTTTGTACACAGTGTGAAGCAGAAGGCTTCCGACGTATTACTTACTATTTAGATCGTCCTGATATATTAGCAAAATTCAGTACTAAAGTGATTGCCGATAAGGCCTTATATCCATATTTACTATCAAACGGTAACCAAGTTGATCAAGGCGATTTAGAAAATGGTCGTCATTTTGTTTCATGGGTTGACCCATTCCCTAAACCTGCTTATTTATTTGCTCTAGTGGCAGGAGACTTTGATTGTTTAGAAGATAATTTTGTAACCAAAAGTGGGCGTGATGTAAAACTCGCTCTATTTGTTGATAAAGGTAACTTAGATAAAACTCAACATGCGATGGTATCACTGAAAAAATCAATGCAGTGGGATGAACAACGTTTTAATTTAGAATACGATCTTGATATCTACATGATTGTTGCCGTTGACTTCTTCAACATGGGCGCCATGGAAAATAAAGGCTTAAACGTATTTAACTCTAAATTTGTATTAGCTAATTCGCAAAGTGCAACGGATCAAGATTATTTAGGTATCGAAGCTGTGATTGGCCATGAGTATTTCCATAACTGGACGGGTAATCGTATTACTTGTCGAGATTGGTTTCAGTTAAGCTTGAAGGAAGGGTTAACCGTATTTCGAGATCAAGAGTTCAGTTCTGATCTAGGCAGTCGTAGTGTTAATCGTATTGCCAATGTTATGACTATGCGTGATCATCAGTTTGCTGAAGATGCTGGTCCTATGTCGCATCCAATTCGTCCAGAAAGTGTGATGGAAATGAATAACTTCTACACATTAACGGTATACGAAAAAGGATCTGAAGTGATTCGAATGATGCATACGTTATTAGGGGAAGAGAAGTTCCAACAAGGTATGCAACTTTATGTACAACGTTTTGATGGACAAGCTGTAACCTGTGATGACTTTGTCGCGGCAATGCAAGATGCTAGTGGTATTGATTTGTCGTTATTTAAACGTTGGTATTCGCAATCGGGTACACCGCACGTTTATGTGACGGACCATTACAATAGCAGTAATCAAACTTACCAAATCACTTTCAAACAGAAGACTTTACCGACTGCTGATCAAAAGAAAAAATTGCCGTTGCATATCCCTGTTGATATTGAGTTGCTGGACAGCAATGGTAACGCGATTGAATTATTACCGGGAAAAACTAACCGTGTATTAAGTCTCACTCATACTGAACAAACTTTTGTATTCAAGAATGTATTAACTAAACCTGTTCCATGTTTATTCCGTGGTTTTTCAGCGCCTGTTAAATATCAATATGCTTACAGTGATGAGCAATTATTAGATATCATGAGTTTCGCTAGTGATGAATTTTCTCGTTGGGATGCAGGACAAACCCTATTCAACAAATATTTAGTGAAAAACGTTAAAGCATTGCAGAATGTAGAAATGTTATCGTTACCTGAAATATTTATCGATGGTTTTAAATCGGTCTTGGTTAGTGAAGATTTAGATCCTTCATTAGTAGCTGATATGTTTGCTTTCACTAGTGAAAATGGTGCTCGTGAGTTATTTGATGTAGTGGATATTGATGCAATACACACAGCGCGTGACTTTATGCTGCAAGAGATTGCAACGCAATTGCATGAGTTATTTGTAGATACTTATCTACATCATAACGAATTAAAAGCGTATCAACCTGATATTGAAGATATTGCTAAACGTAAATTAAAAAATAGTGCACTGGCATTCATTGCTCGTGTAGATAAAAAATTAGCAAATGAATACGTTTTAGCACAAATTGACGCATGTAATAACATGACTGATTACCTTGGTGCACTGAACGCTGCTAATAGTGGTTTGTTAGATTGCCGAGCATCTGTGATGCAAGCGTTTGATGATAAGTGGTTTGAAACAGGCTTAGTAATGGATAAATGGTTCGCCTTACAAGCAAGTATGCCGTCTGATAATGTATTGCAAAATATTGAAGCATTGTTTAATCACCGTAGCTTTGATTTTAGTAATCCAAACCGTCTACGTTCTTTAGTTGGTGCATTTGCACAGAATAATACTTACCGTTTTCATAATATTGATGGCAGTGGGTATGCATTCTTAACTGATCAATTAATTAAGTTGAACAGTCAAAATCCGCAAGTCGCATCTCGTTTAATTACACCACTAATTCAATTCAAACGTTTAGATGAAAAGCGTGTAGAACTGATTAAAGTGCAACTCAATAGATTATTAGCATTGCCTAATTTGGCTGTCGATCTGTATGAGAAAGTTACAAAAGCACTGGTACAGTAGATAATAAAAAAGGCCAATTAGTCTCACTAATTGGCCTTTTGTTATTCGAACATTAAAAACAGAAGAAGTTCTAGAACTTGTATTCAATACCTGCTAATAATTCTGCTTCAATTAGATAGCCATCTGCACAATCTGTACCACTACAAAAAGATTCTGTATGTCCTTCACGCAATAGTGTCCCATAAACTCTTAAGTCACTACGAAGTGCAAAGTGCTGATTTAATTGGTAACGCATACCTACAGCTGCACTTGCAGAAAAAGCATAAGCTGAGCTGTAATCATCGCTATCTGGCAAAATATGTGTACCACCAACACCTAGGGCAATACTTGTCGAGAAAGGGGAAGTGTCTTGGAATAAGATACGACCACCAAAGTGCAAGTATTGTAAGTAAATATCAATATCACCAGATGAACGAACGCTATTAGAGAAAATTAATTCTCCTTCTGAGTTTTCTTTGTAACTCCAATTTAGCGCAATCGCTTGTGCAAAACGTAGACCGCTCTCTGGGTCATTAATATCAGTTCCATCATCATAATCAAGGTCAATTCGAGAACCCAAGAATCCAGTGACACTGATGTAATCATTATCATATGCTGATTCTGGTTCAACTAAACGTTCTGCGAACACAGGAGATGACAAAGCCGTTAATAGTAATGTTGAAATTACTTTTTGATGTGTTTTCATGCAATATCCATATTCTAAATTAATATACTGACAAAGAGTAGAGTTGTTATTAAACGCAATAGAATAAAGTAAATTCTATATAAACTCGAATTATTTATTTTTTATCTTAATGTTTCTTGTAAGACTTACGCTTTTTCCATTTTTGAATTGAGCTGTAACGCCAAAAAAATGTAAAGCCCCAGTATCCTAATATTGCAGTGATGCTCCCTAAAATAAGGCACCCGACAAATAACGGTGGTGCGATTGTTTCAATGGCATTAACTATCCAGTGGTAAGAAAGTTTGAAATGAAAGTCTAGGAGTGGCGCTTGTAAAATAAAAGCACCTAGGCGATATGCACAATAAAATAATGGCGGCATAGTAAGTGGGTTAGATACCCATACTAGTGCAACTGATATGGGTAAATTAACCGAAAAGAACATCGCTAAAAAAGCGGCTAGTAACATTTGAAAAGGCATTGGCATCCAAGCACAAAATAAACCAACAGCAACTGCACCAGCAGCACTACGTCGATTCAAATGCCATAAATTTGGGTTTTGTAGTTTAGAACCAAAGCGTTGTAAATGAGGATGAGCCTTTAACGTCTCTGGATTTGGGGAAAAACGTTTAATAAATTTTTTTGGCATATAATTAAACTTTATCTACTTAAATGGAAAGAAATGCGCATAACAATAAGTCTGTCTATTGTTACTTTTATTACTACTCTATTTTGGCCACAGTTACTAAATGGGAGTGGGCTACTTAGTTGTGCCTTAATTATTATCACTTTAATGTGCTGGCCAAGGTGTCGCTATCTAACCATTGTACCTGCTACTGCAGTGTATTTTAGTCTGTTTGTTTATATCACTATGTCGGGAGTTAGCCATCCGACAACATCTCATAATAACACTCAACTAGATAATTTATTAAGTAATAATCATCAATCCTTAATGAGTTTTATGTCTGAGAATAGTAAGGGACAAGACAATACCATAACAGTGCAGGTGAAATCATTAATCAATACAAAAAATAGTGGTTATTTTGTTGCTCGTATGATCGCCCTCAATAATCAAGCCTGTATTATTTGCCCTTTAATTGAAATGCGTTGGTTTCGCCCAACGTTAATGGTGCAAGCAGGTCAAATTCACCAATTTAAAGTGCGCTTAAAGGCATTACAAGGGAACGCAAACCCAGATGGTTTCGACCGTCAAAAGTGGCGATACTCGCAACATATTGCTTATATTGGTTCTATTAAACAACACTTATCTGTTGTTCAAGCATCACAGTCAATGCGGTCACTTCTTTATAATAAAGTATTAATACTGACCGAATCAATGCGGCATCAAGGGGCAATCATTGCTTTAATTTTTGCTGATAAAAGTTTAATGAGTGTCGAGGACAAAGCAATTATAGCTGGCCTAGGTGTAGCGCATCTATTTGCTATTTCTGGTTTGCATATTGGTTTGTTATTTGTGTTTACATTTATGGTCCTTTATTACTTTTGTAAATTAAGCTTACCAGTGGCTTATTTAGGTTGGGCTTCTTGGCGAATAGCGAATGTTTTGGGGTTAATTGTCTGCCTTATATACGGTTATATATCGGGTTTTTCGTTGCCCACTCAACGCGCTCTTTTGATGCTTTTACTAGGTATTATTATGTTGTCTAGTAAACGAAAAATTGCTTTGTTTGATTTACTGTTTCTTTGCTTTTGGTTGATGTTGCTATTCGACCCATTAGCGATTCTAAGCAGTAGTTTATGGCTTTCTTATACTGCAATGAGCGGTATTGTGATTTTTCTGTGGATTATGAAAGGTAAGGCAATACAGCGAAAAGAAGAACTCTCTTGGTGGAGGTCACTTATTACATCCAGTTTGTCAGTAATCAAAAACTTACTATTATTACAATTGATGCTAACGATATTTATGTTGCCTATTCAATTAATCAATTTTTCTGCATTTAGCATTTTCTCATTATTAATTAATCTTTTTGCAATTCCATTATTTTCTTGGCTGATTATCCCAATTATCTTGTTGGGGGCTTTATTAGCGTTTTTCTTTTATTCGATAAGTTATTGGGTCTTATCGTTTGCAAATCAATTGTTAATTTTGTTCTTTGATTATGCAAGTCCATTAGCAAGTGGGTATAAAGTCTTATCGCACTCTTTTGTTGCAATTATATTAAGTTGCCTCGTCATATTGTTACTCTCATTAATTGCCGTTGTGTTTGGACATTGTTTTAGAATTAATAAAAGATTGCAATGGGCAATGATTGGACTTTGTACGTTATTTCTAGTTATTCGTTGGTTTGAGCTTGAATATAAAAAACAATCATCATGGCAAGTGGAAGTATTCGATGTCGGTCAAGGGTTAGCTATTTTAATTCGTAGTGAAGGACAAGTTTTTCTTTATGATACGGGGCCTAGTTTTGGAAACCATTTTGCTGTGGCTAATAATACTATTTTGCCATACTTAAGAGCCAAAGGAATTAAGCAATTACAGTATTTAATGGTCAGCCACAGTGATAATGACCATGCCGGCGGTGCACACCTGATTCAACAAGCGTTTGATATTGATCAAGCTTATTCAGGAGAGGCAGATGTACTTAATCAACGCTATCAATCAACAGGTGTTAAAAAGTATCAACAATGTTTGGCTGGTCAAGAGCTTGATTTAGGGCAATTAACTATGACGGTTATGTCACCAAGCCAGGTCAGCAAAAATAATAATGATAGTTCTTGTGTTGTTAAAATCAGTGATGGTGACGTTAGTTTCTTATTGACCGGGGATATTAGTCAGAAGATAGAACAACAACTGATAAACAAAAAAGGTAAAAACTCCCCAACACTCAAAGCTGATATACTGATCGCACCACATCACGGAAGTAAAACATCATCAAGTATGCACTTTATAAAAGCTGTCGATCCGAAGTGGGTGGTATTTTCCGCAGGTTATAAAAATCGTTGGCATTTTCCTATACAATCCGTTGTGCAACGCTACGAAGATCTAGGGGTTGAACATTTAACAACCGCTAAAACTGGATTTATTCGCTTTAATGTGCAAAATCAGCATATTGAAGTAAAAACTTATAGAGAAGATCTTGCTGCTTATTGGTATCATCAGCATCTTGCATTCTAAATCTCTTATTTGGTGTATTAATGAAAAACAATAAAGAAAACGCTTGGTCAATATTGAAGCGACTTGTTAGTTATATTAAAGATTTTAAACTAGCTTTAGTAGGTGCCATTATTGGCATGATTGGTTATGCAGCCGTAGATATGGCGTTGATTTGGTCTTTACAACCGTTAATCGATGATGGTTTCACTGGTAAAGACCCTAGCATACTTGAAATGATGCCTTATTTCGTAGTCATCGTGATGGGCTTACGTGGCGTAGCCGCTTTTATGAGCTCATATTGCATGGCTTGGGTGGGTAATAATGTAGTTATGAAATTACAGCGTCAATTGTTTGCGCAGTTAATGTTATTACCTGTTTCATTCTTTGATAGAACAAATACTGGCGAATTATTATCTAAAATTACCTACGACGCTACGCAAGTGTCTAACGCAGCAAGTAATGCGTTAGTTAAAGTGTTTCGTGAGGGCGCAACTGCAATAGGGCTAATTGCATTGATGTTTTACCAAAGCTGGCAGTTATCATTAGTTTTTTTTGTGGTTGGTCCGATTGTTGGTTTAGCCATTAATATTGTGAGTAAACGTTTTAGAAAAATCAGTAAAAATATACAAAATGCAATGGGGACAGTCACTACTTCTTCTGAGCAAATGTTGAAAGGCCATAAAGAAGTATTGATGTTTGGCGGTCAAAAAGTTGAAAATAAAAAGTTTGAAAAAGTCAGCAATACAGTACGAACACAAAAAATGAAAATGGCTAGTGCTAATGCCATTAGTGTTCCTGTAATTCAAAGCTTATCTTCTTTTGCTTTAGCATTTGTATTATACCTCGCGACCTTCCCACAAATTATGGATACTCTATCATCTGGTACTTTTGTTGTGATTATTAGTTCAATGATGGCACTAATGAAACCGATTAAAAGTGTGACTCAAATTAATAATGAAATTCAAAAAGGTATTTCTGCAAGTACTAGTTTGTTTGAAATGTTAGATATGAATGTAGCCAAAGATGAAGGTACATACGAAGTAGAGCGAGTGAATGGTGATATCAGTATAAAAAACGTTGTATTCACTTATCCAAAAGGAGACAAGCCTGCGTTAAATAATGTTAGCTTTGACATTAAATCAGGTCAATCAATTGCATTAGTTGGTCGGTCTGGTAGTGGTAAGTCAACTATTGCTAACTTGCTAACGCGTTTTTATGATATTGATTCAGGTGAAATCTCGTTAGATGGCAAGAATATTGAAGAGTATCGATTAACCTCACTGCGTGATCAAGTGGCAATTGTGTCACAAAATGTACATTTGTTTAACGATACTATTGCAAACAATATTGCTTATGCAAGCGAAGATAAATTTACTGAAGAAGATATTGTTAAAGCCGCTACAACAGCACATGCAATGGAATTTATTAATAACTTTCCTGAAGGGTTGAATACAATCATAGGTGAAAACGGTGCTATGTTATCGGGTGGTCAGCGTCAACGTTTGGCAATTGCTCGTGCATTGTTGCGTGATGCACCTGTTCTTATTTTAGATGAAGCGACTTCTGCGTTAGATACTGAGTCTGAACGTCATATTCAAGCTGCATTAGATGAGCTACAAAAAGATAGAACTTCAATTGTTATTGCACATCGTCTATCAACAATTGAACATGCAGATCAAATTTTAGTGATCGATCACGGCGAAGTAGTTGAAAGAGGTACGCATCAAGAACTATTAGCACAAGGTAAGATTTATCATAGCTTGAGCCAGATGCAATCTTCAGGAGAGTTGTAATGCCTTTTTGGTATCAACCAATGCAATGGTGGGTATGGTTATTATGGCCGTTTGCATTATTAATGCAGTGTATTAGCCTTGCTAGACGTTTTTGCTTCCAACGCGGTTGGTTTAAAAGTTATCAAAGTCCGTTGCCTGTTGTAGTGGTTGGTAATATTTCTGTGGGTGGAAATGGTAAAACCCCTTTTGTTATTAGTTTATGTGAACTACTGATTAAGCATGGTTACAAACCTGGTGTTATTAGTCGTGGTTATGGTGGAAAAGCAGATGCTTATCCTTTAATTGTTAATGAACACACTTCAGGTAAAGAAGCCGGCGATGAACCAATATTAATTTACCAACGTTTACAGATCCCTGTTGTGGTTGACCCTGTTCGTTCTAATGCCGCTGATTATTTGGCAACACAGTGTGACGTGGATGTTATTATTACCGATGATGGCTTGCAACATTATGCGTTGCAACGTGATATCGAAATTGTCGTAGTGGACGGTAAACGTCGTTACGGTAATCAACACATTATGCCGATGGGACCATTGAGAGAGTCAGTGAGTCGTTTAAGTGATGTTGATTTTATTATTAATAATGGTGCTATTCATGAAGGTGAGGCGACTATGATGTTAGTTGCCTCGGATTGTAAAAGGGTCGATGGGGCTCCTGGAAGCCTGTCTAAACAACAAGTTAATGCATGTGCTGCGATTGGTTATCCTCCGCGCTTTTTTAATACATTAGTTGAGCAAGGATTTACCCTCGATAAACAAGTACCTTTCGCTGATCACCATGCATATACTGTTAATGATTTCGTCGAACAATTTGATAATGATAAACCATTGCTTATGACAGAAAAAGATGCAGTGAAATGTACTGCCTTTGCGCAACCAAACTGGTGGTACTTACCTATTGATGGTCAACTGCCGGACACCTTTATTCAACCTTTTTTAAAAAAATTAACGCAGATTAAGGAATTAAAATGTTAGATATTAAGTTATTAGACATCATTGCTTGCCCAGTATGTAAAGGAAAATTAGCTTACGATAAAGACAATAACGAATTAATCTGTAAGTTTGATCACCTTGCTTATCCTGTAAGAGATGGTATTCCAGCTTTATTGTATACTGAAGCTCGAAAAATGAGTGCTGACGAGGAGTAAATATGTCATTTATTGTGGTGATACCTGCTCGCTATCAATCTACTCGATTACCAGCAAAGCCATTAGCTGATATTTTAGGCAAAACTATGATCGAGCGAGTGGCTATTCAAGCCCTCCAAAGTGGTGCTAAAAAAGTCATTGTTGCAACTGACGATCAACGCATTGTTGATGCATTAGTATCAGTTAACGATATTGAAGTTTGCTTGACCTCAGCAGATCATGAATCTGGTACAGATAGGTTAGCGGAGGTCTGTCAGAAATATCAATTTTCTGATCAAGAAATTATTGTCAATGTACAAGGCGATGAACCATTGATACCACCAACTGTCATTAAACAAGTTGCTGATAATTTATATGATAATCAACAGGCGAGTGTTGCTACGTTAAGCGCTCCTATCACAGATCAGGATGATGCTTTTAATGTCAATGCAGTAAAAGTAGTGGCAGATAAAAATAATCTCGCACTGTATTTTAGTCGAGCCACTACACCATGGGATCGCGATAATTTTACAGAGCAAAATAAAAAAGAAAAAAATGTCGATTTAAGTCACTTACAACGACATATTGGCATTTATGCATATCGTGTTAGCTTTTTAAAGCACTACACACAATTATCAGTCTCACCTTTAGAAAGTATTGAAAAACTTGAGCAATTAAGAGTACTTTGGCATGGTTACAAAATTCATGTCGATGTTGCAAGCCAAGTACCGCCTGCAGGTGTTGATACTGCGGAAGACTTACAACGAGTGATTGACGTTTTGTCATAAACTTGAATTAATATTAAGGAATGATAAAGCCTATGAGAGTTTTTCTTATTGTCTGTTTTAGTATGTTGCTAGTAGCTTGTGGCGATGACCGCCCTGAGCGTCTACAAGCAAATATTAAAACAGCAGATTATCTTATTGAGAATTTAGGAACGAATCTAGACACTCAACGTGTTCGTAATGCAATTATTTTGCAGCAATATGCAACATTATTAGAACAACAAAAACCTGATCTAAAACCTTTACTATCTGAATTGTCAAAAGATGCAACGAGAGACGGGCCTATGTACCGTTCTTTGACTGATCGCTTGGCAACATTAAAAACACGACCTGCAGTATTAGGCGATATCGAAGCACAATTATTTGAAAGTGAAACGTTAATTGAAGCCTCTGATCCGACATTGTTCAATGATGCTCTTTCCGACCCTATTAACGTAATCGCAGATATGTCGGATGGTGAATTTGCTCGTGTTAATGCGATTAGCCAGTCACAAAGCTTACAAGCTAATGGTGCTGATGATAATGGAGCAGGTAGCCAGTTGGTAGGTAACCCAGGTTACGGCCAATGGCAAACTAATAGCAGCGGCTTCTCATTTTGGCAGTGGTATGCAGCGTATACTTTGTTCTCAGCTATTTCTCCTCGCCAAATAGGTTATGACCGTTGGTCATCTAGACGTGATTACAGCTACTATAACGATGTTGGTCGTAATCGTTATACTTCGCCTCAACAACGAAAGTCACAAGACGATTTAGCACAGCGTACTAAGAAAAAATTTGGTAATAAAGGTGGCTTTACTAGCCCTTATGCTAAATCTAAAACCGGTGCAAGCCGTATGTCTACTGCTAGTAAACAAGCACAAAAGGCGACCAGTTTTTCAGGGAAGTCGAGTTACTCGAAGCAAAAAAGTTCTTCAAGTAGTTTCAGAAATAGCAAATCGACCACATCTCGTGGCGTTAGTCGCGGTAAATAGGATATTGATATGAATGAATTAATGACAACATTAGAAGTAAATGGCTCGCTGATCGGTTATTTAGCCATTGATATGGCTGTTGCTATCTTATTATTAGGTGGCATTCGCTACGCGATGGGCGTACTGGGTAAAGTAAATACCGCGGATGAATTAGCGCAAAAAGACAACTTTGCTTATGGAATTAGTATGGCGGGTGGTGTTGCTGCTATGGGTATTGCATTAAGTGGTGCAATTACAGGTGAGTTGGCTGGTTCTTATGAAATAGAGTTAATCGGAATGTTAGCTTATGGCTTAGCTGGATTAATTCTGATTAAAGCAGGGCGTTATATCCATGATAAATTTGCCTTGGCATCATTTGATAAGCAAGCTTTAATTATTGATCGCAACATCGCTGTTGCATTAGTTGATGCTGCTTCAGTCATTGCAACTGCAATCGTTGTCCGTGCTGCGATCATGTGGGTAGAGGGGTTAAATGTTGATACCTTTATTGCGCTAGTCGCTGTTTGGGTCGTTTCTCAAGTCATGTTAGTTGTGATCACGCGTTTATTCGAATGGAAGTACGCTAAGAATAACGGTATGCCATTCCAAACCGCATTAGTTAATAACCATATTGCATTGGGTATTCGTTACAGCGGTTACTTGATTTCCACTGCGATGTCAGTTACTGCAGCAAGTTACTTTATTATCTTTGATGTAGATTCATTGTGGATGGGGTTAATGCAGTGGGTTGTTATTAGTATCATTTTGATGGTGCTATTAACAATTTTAACAAGTATTGCAAAATTCCTGGTTTTATGGGGAATTAACCGTCGTGAAGAGGTTGAAGACCAACAAAACATTGGTATTGCTACAATTGAGTTAGCAACTTCTTTCTCTATTGCACTGCTACTAATGGCATTAATGTCTTAATTTTATTGTTTTCAACTTTCTAGGCCATCATTTGATGGCCTTTTTTATAAGTGAATTTAACCGTATGCGCTTCAAGTCCCTCAATAACAAACAAATCAACTTACTCATTGATGATACGTTTTTAATTTTAATAATGGCCACTTTAGCCTGCTGTGGTTTGATCTATGAATATTTGTTATCTCATTATTCTGCGCGTATTTTGGGCAGTGTTGAAACGGTGATTTATGCAATAATCGGGATCATGATTGTATCAATGGGGTTAGGGGCTTTTGCAGCGAAGAAGATAAAAGATGCTTTTCAAGGTTTTGTTTTATTGGAATTAATCGTTGCTCTGATTGGATGTAGTGCGACCTTATTTATCGCCTCTGTCATCGGTTTTAGCCAAACGTTGCCACAGTTAATTGCTGATACTTATCAGATACCTAATGATGTTTTATTGAAAGGAGACTTTCTCGCAACTTTATCTTGGTTAAGTAGCAAGTTACCTTACCTGTTTGCGTTTATTTTGGGTTTTTTGATTGGCATGGAAATCCCTTTAATCGCAAGGATCAGGGAAACGGTTTATGGCCAACGTTTAGCACATAATGCGGGTACTATTTATGGTGCTGATTATATTGGTGCAGGTGTAGGTGCGGCGATATGGGTGTTATTCATGCTAAAAATTGAAATCAGTCAAGCAGCAGCACTAACTGCCTCTTTAAACTTGATTGCCGGTTTTGTATTTTTAATACGCTTTAAAGAGCATCTGAAACATAGAATGAAGCTTATTATTGGACATCTTTGTTTAGGTGTTTTGATCGTGTTTGTATTTATATTTGGTAACCACTGGCAAAAACAGATGCAGAATATGTTGTATTTGGACAAAGTGGTTTATCAGACTCAAACAACATACCAAAATTTGGTCTTCACTGAGCGACTTTTAGGTGGCGGTTATGATCCTATTTATAACTTCTATATAAATGGTCGTTTACAATTTTCTAGCTTAGACGAACATATTTATCATGAGTTTTTAGTTCATCCCGTAATGCAAGCTTCTGCACGTCACCAACATATTTTGATCATTGGTGGAGGTGATGGTTTAGCGCTACGTGAAGTACAAAAATGGAATCCAGAACAAGTCACTTTGGTTGACCTTGATCCAAAACTTATTTCTCTATTTAAATATCCAGAAAAAGTCCTACCGCCTCATTTGAGCGATAAGATCAAACATCTTACTCAAGATAGTTTTAATCAAACTGGCGTAAAAGTTATCAACGATGATGCATTTATTGCGATTGATCGGTTACTCGCAAATAAACAAATCTTTGATACGATCATTGTTGATTTACCTGACCCTAGCCATCCAGATCTAAACAAAATGTACAGTGTTAACTTTTATTATCGTTTGAAAAATTTATTGAATGGTGATGGTGCAATTGTGGTGCAATCGACTTCTCCTTTCCACGCTCAATCAGCATTTATTTCTATTGGAAAAACCTTGCAAGAGGCTGGGTTTAACACCGAGCAGTATCATCAAAATGTACCTTCTTTTGGTGAATGGGGGTGGAGTATTGGTACTAAACGAGGTCAAACGGCATCTCAAAGGTTATCAAGTATTGATAGTCTGACGATTCCGACTAAATGGTTAACTTTACCGTTATTAAAAGGGGCTTTTTCTTTTAATAAAGATTTTTATTTGAATAAAGATAAGGTAAAAGTTAATTATTTGGGCAGTAATATTCTTTATCAATACCATCAAAATGCCTGGGAAGCCGAAACAGAATTTGCTAATTAATCTCAATACTAAAAAATAAAGTCGAATCTTTAAAAATCAATATAATTGAATATATTGCTAAAGTCATTTGTCATCAACAGGTCTTAATTTTGTAACCTCTCTGTCATTTAACCTTTCTATGCTAATTAAAACGGCATAGAAAGGTGATGATAAGATGATTTCAAGTCAAGAGGTGTTTAAGAAGTATTTTCCAAAACTGGTGGAAGATTCATTACAGCATAAATTATTAAGTTCTTTGTGCAAAAACTTACTACATGAAAGCGAGTTTGTTCAATTCGCAGACCGTTACCCAAATCTAAAAGGTTTTGACTTAATCGAGAAAACCCTTGATTACTTTGATTTTAGTTTTGCTACCATTGATAAACAAATCGAGCGTATACCGGTCACTGGACGTGTTGTTATTGTCGCTAACCATCCAATTGGTTCTTTAGACGGTTTAGCGTTATTGCATTTGCTTAAAAAGATCAGAGGTGATGTTAAAGTTGTTGCTAATGAGTTATTGATGGAGATTAAATCGTTGCATGACGTGTTGTTACCCGTCAACAATATGTCGGGTAATACCGCAAAAAAGGATCTTTTAAACATACATGACTTTTTATCCTCTGATGGTGCATTAATCATATTTCCTGCAGGTGAAGTTTCGCGCTTTACAGCAAAAGGTATTAAAGACTCTCCTTGGCAAAAAGGTTTCTTAAAAATTGCATCACGTGCTAAAGCACCTATTTTACCTATACACATCAAGGCTAGAAATTCTTGGACTTTTTATGCGTCTTCTTTCTTTTATAAGCCACTTGCAAGCTTATTACTGGTTAAAGAGATGTTTAAACATAACGAGCAAAGCATCAATGTCAGTATTGGCAAACTAATTCCGTTTGAAAGTTACGGTAAAAGTAAACTATCTACTAAAGTTAAGGTAAATCTATTACAAAAAGAGGTTTATCGCATTGCCAAAGGGCAGCAAAGTTACTTTAAAACAGAATCAGTGATTGCACACCCTGTCCCACGAGTAGAATTAAAGCAAGCGATTGAACAATGTCAGCTATTAGGCAGTACTTCGGACGGGAAAAACATATATCTGTTAGAGAAACCCGAACACGGCATAATTTTAAAGGAATTAGGGCGATGTAGAGAAGTCACTTTTAGAGCCGTTGGTGAAGGAACAGGAGAAAAACGTGATCTCGATAAATTTGATTTTGAATACTTACATATTATTTTATGGGATAAACAACAGTTAGAGTTAGTCGGAGCCTATCGCTTTATCAATACAGCACAATTAATTAAAGGAAAAGCAATGGGGGAGTTATATAGTAGCCAACTTTTTGATTATAAAATGGAAATGCAGCCATATTTTGAAAAAGGCATAGAGCTTGGCCGGAGTTTTGTACAACCACGGTATTGGGGAAAGCGCAGCCTAGACTATTTATGGCAAGGAATCGGTGCGTATTTAGCAATGAATAGTGATATTCGGTATTTATTTGGTGCTGTTTCTTTGACTGCTTCTTTACCCAAAAAAGCACATGCTTATTTAGTATATTTTTATCAATTATATTTTCCATCACAAGCAGAGTTGGCAATAGCAAAAAATGCCTATTCGATTTCAGAAGAATTGGATAACGAGTTATTAGAATATTTTACCGGTGATGATTATGAAAAAGACTTTATGAAATTAAAAACTATGATGAATAATATGGGAGTGAGCGTACCAACTCTGTATAAGCAATATACCGAATTATGCCATGAAGGTGGCGTACAGTTTGTTGATTTTAATATTGATCCAGAATTTAATCATTGTATTGATGGTCTAGTCATCGTTGATTTAACTTACGTAAAAGAAAAGAAAAAATCTCGTTATATTGACCTTCACCTGAATGAAAGCCTAAGCGCAAATAAGTGATTTAAATGGTCGCTTAATTAACAGGACAATTAAAATTTGTTTGTTTTGCTGTTACTTCAAATGGAGGCTATAATATGCGCCCTATATTTTACCCCTAAAAAGGAACAACAGCGGTGTTTGAATTCCCCCAAATTAATAAAAGCAGTGTTAAAAATGATGTGCTTTCAGGTTTAACAGTTGCTCTTGCACTGGTGCCTGAAGCAGTGGCCTTTGCCTTTGTGGCTGGTGTAGAACCAATGATTGGTTTATATGCCGCATTTATGGTTGGTTTAATTACCTCTATTTTTGGCGGTCGTCCTGGCATGATTTCAGGTGCAACTGGTGCTATGGCTGTAGTCATGGTGGCACTAGTTAGTTCTCATGGTGTTGAATACTTATTTGCAGCAGTACTACTAGCGGGTTTATTCCAGATTTTATGTGGAGTATTGCATTTTGGTAAGTTTATTCGCATGGTGCCTCATTCAGTAATGATTGGCTTTGTGAATGGTTTAGCGATTGTTATCTTTTTAGCTCAGCTAGGGCAGTTTAAAGTAAAAGATGCAGCAGGCAACCTAAGCTGGTTACAGGGTAATCCGCTTTACATTATGCTAGGACTGATTGCTTTAACTATGGCGATTATCCACTTTTTACCTAAGTTAACTAATGCAGTGCCTTCTACATTAGTGGCGATTCTAGTGGTGACACTTTTAGTTTATTTCGTACCTGCACTAGAAACACGTACTGTATTAGATTTTCTACAAAGTATGACCGGTGATGAAAACGCAACAATTGCAGGAACGCTGCCAACATTTGCACTACCAGTAGTGCCGTTTAATTTAGAAACATTACAGGTTATTTTACCTTACTCACTAATTTTAGCTGCGGTGGGTTTAATCGAATCGTTATTAACATTAACAGTCGTTGATGAAATGACTGGTACTCGTGGTCGCCCTAATAAAGAGTGTGTCGCGCAGGGTGCTTCGAACATGGTGAACGGCGTGTTTGGCGGCATGGGTGGTTGTGCGATGATTGGTCAGTCGATGATCAATATTAACTCTGGTGGTCGTGGTCGTTTATCTGGTATTACAGCAGCATTAGCGTTGTTAGCATTTATTTTATTTGCTTCAGATTTAATTGAAATTGTACCACTCGCAGCATTAGTGGGTGTCATGTTCATTGTTGTGCTTGGAACGTTTGAATGGGCTTCATTCAAAATGATGCGTAATGTTCCAGTAAAAGATGCATTTGTAATTGTATTAGTAAGCACAGTAACTGTATTTACAGATTTAGCAATTGCTGTATTTGTTGGTGTTATCGTATCGGCATTAGTGTTTGCATGGGAACATGCTCGCCATATTCATGCTAACGTTGAAGAAAATGCAGATAAAGGTGAGAAGTCTTACAGTATTAACGGTCCATTATTCTTTGGTTCAGTGAGTAATTTCTTAGAATTATTCGACGTGAAAAATGATCCACGCCATATTGTCGTAGATTTTGCAGCTTGTCGTGTTGTTGACCATTCTGCTATCGAAGCAATCAGTGTGCTAAATGAGCGTTATGTGAAAGAAGGTAAGAAACTACATATTCGCCACCTTAGTAAAGACTGCCGTAAATTATTACATAAAGCAGGTGTATTAGTAGAAATGAACTTAATTGAAGATCCATCTTATGCTGTGGCATCTGATAAGCTTGGTTAGTATCATTGAACAAACTAATAAGTAAGATTCTAAAGCAGGTTTTATAACCTGCTTTTTTGTATCTGTTCGAAAAGGTATTACGGGAAAGGGATAAGGTTTAAGAAACCTTGTGATATTAATAAATTTTTATCGAGTTGATTGTCTAATTGGGCGATATTCAGCATCGCATTTAGGGCTGAGTTGAGTTGACTTTGGGTTCCACACAGAAAACCAAATATGTTTGTTTCTTAACGTTTTCTTTTTACTTTTCATCTTCTTCTCCTTTTATTTATTAAATACAATATAGTCTACTTATTGCATATTTGTGACAATTTAAAAAAGATTACTGATCCAGATTAATAAAAAAGCAAAGAAAGACCTTTTTACTAAGAAAATGCATAATATTGTTATTCTACAGCGTTCAGATATTGTATGCTTGATATACGAAGTATCAGAGGTTGTTTACATGAAAAACCAATGATTAAATAATAGCTATTTTAATAAAGAATGATGTGGTTTAGGACGTTTACTTTCTACAGGTTGTGTAGAAAACTACATTTAATTTGAGTTAAAATAAAAAGTTTTAATTTAAAGATGACTATTATAGGTTTATTGGCAAAAGGCTTATGATTTTTATCAATTAGTGTAATTGGTTGAGGTAAATTGTGATTAAAAAAATTGGTGTACTTACAAGTGGTGGCGATGCGCCTGGTATGAATTCTGCAGTGCGAGCAGTGGTACGTACTTGTCTATCTCACAATATCGAAGTTTTCGGTATTTATGATGGTTATGCAGGATTACATGCAGACAAAATTGAACAAATGGATCGCCATTCTGTATCTGATGTTATCAATCGTGGCGGCACCTTTCTAGGGACTGCACGTTTCCCAGAATTTAAAGAAGAAAGTGTTCGTAAAGAAGCGATTAAACAATTAGAAAAACATGGTATTGAAGCATTAATCGTAATTGGCGGTGATGGTTCGTACATGGGTGCATTAAAATTAAGTGAAATGGGTTACCCATGTATTGGTATTCCTGGCACGATTGATAATGATATTGCAGGGACAGATTTTACGATTGGTTTCATGACTTGTTTAAATACAATCGTTGATGCGGTGGATCGTCTTCGTGATACTTCTTCATCTCATAACCGTATTTCTATTGTAGAAATGATGGGTCGTTACTGTGGTGATTTAACTTTATGGGCTGCTATTGCTGGTGGTAGTGAATACGTTATCGTACCAGAAGTTGATTTCGATGAAGATCAATTAATTGAGCAAATTCAATTAGGTGAAGAAAAAGGTAAAAAGCACGCGATAGTTGCAATTACTGAGCATATTACTGATGTAACAGCATTAGCAAAACGTATTGAGCAAAGAACAAAACGCGAAACACGTGCTACAACCTTAGGGCATATCCAACGTGGTGGAGCTCCGATGGCATTTGACCGTATTTTAGCAAGCCGTATGGGTGCTTATGCAGTTGATTTATTAATGGCAGGTAAGAGTGCTCGTTGTATCGGTATTAAGTGTGGTGAGATGGTTGACCATGATATTATTGAGTGTCTAACTGAAATGAAGCGTCCATTCCGTCAAGACCTTTACGATCTATCTAACGTATTATATTAGGACTTAATAGCTAATATACATCTTTATAGATATGTCGATTAAGCCTACTTTTAAGTAGGCTTTTTTATTCATACTATTTATATTTCACATTACTAGGAGTTAATATGCCCGATAATCAAAAAAAGGTGTTATTTGATTTTATCGAACTAAATGGCCAATTAAATTCAATTAAAGGATTACATACTAGTTATTATCAAATTGGATTTATCTGTAGTGTGCAAGCCTTACCTGAGTTATTGGACTTGGATCAGTGGTTAAGTTATCTATGGAAGTCTAATGCTGAAATGAGTTTTGATAATGAACAGCAAGCAACTGATTATGCTCAAACGATTATAGCCTTAACTAATGAAATTCAAACGGCTTATCAAGAAGCGATCCCACTAAACGGATTACAATGCCATGATTGGTTAACTCCTAATAAGCAGTTAAGTGAACAAGGAATACAATTTGCGAGTGGCTTTTTAGCTGCTGTTGAAATATTTAATGAACAATGGACAACGGTGGAGGGCGATAGTAATAGTGAAAATATTTTACAAACAACTATCTTATTATTAACCAAACTGGCCCCAGCAGATGCGAGCGACCCACAATTCTTGGCTATTGTTGATCAATTACCTGAATACCATGAAATATTAGCAATTTTACCACAATTATTAAGTAATTTAGCTTATAGTGCGGCCCAGAATTTAGTCTTTGATGAATAACAGGGTAGCCATGATAGGAACAGTCTCAGAAGAAAATATATATTTTTCAGTTGTATCAGACGAAGATGATTTTGTGGTCATTAACAAACGTCCTGGTATTAACTTCCATAGTGAAGATGGTGAGTATGGCGTAGTCGTAGCTGCAGAAAAATACTTTGGGCAGAAGTTATTTAGTGTGCATCGTTTAGATAAAATGACCTCGGGTATTCTATTACTGGCTAAATCATCAGTTGCTGCAAGCCGATTGTCCGAGTTATTTAAAAATCAAGATATTCAAAAATTTTACTTAGCCATTGCAGATAAAAAACCTAAAAAAACTCAAGGATTAATTAAAGGTGGAATGGAAAAGTCTCGCCGTTCCATGTGGAAATTAACTAGAAATACTGAGAATTTAGCGATCACGCAGTTTTTTAGTTATTCATTAGGAGAAGGTAAACGCTTGTTTGTGGTTAAACCTAAAACAGGGAAAACACATCAAATTCGTGTGGCATTAAAAAGTATAGGCAGTGCGATTTGTGGTGATCCTATTTATGCAACGGAAGATGCGCACCGCTATGACCGTGGTTATTTGCATGCTTTTCAAATTCAATTTGTCTATCAAGAACAGGCATTTAACTTCAGCGCTACGCCAAGTTTAGGTGAGTTGTTTCATTTACAAGCTTGCCAAGAAAAATTAGCAGAGTTAGAAGATTGTAATACATTAAAGTGGCCTAAGAAAACTTAGTTATACCAATTATATTAAATAAGTGATCTAAATTTTACGCAGGAAAAATGACTGAGTTCAAGGCGTAATTTAAGTTAAGTAGTTGTTCTGCTTCCGAAAATTACAACGAAGAAATAAGTTATTTTAATAAGTAAAATAGATCAGTTAATTAGTGTGATTGGTATTATTTTTTAGGCTTAAAAAATAAAGGCTCAAATATCACTTAAATGATAGATAATTAAGTGATATTTGGACCTTTGAGTATTAGGTTTTCGGGTTAAGCAAATTCGGTCCAGATTGGAGCATGATCTGAAGGTTTATCAATACCTCTAAGCTCATAATCAATATCTGCTTCAACAGTTTTTTCTGCTAATGCAGGCGTTGCTAGTACTACATCAATACGTAAACCACGGTTATCATCAAATCCACGTGAGCGATAATCAAACCAGCTGAATTTTTGATCTTCTTCCGGGTGTAATAAACGGAATGTATCGGTAAAGCCAAAACTCATCAGGGTTGCAAGCCATTCGCGTTCTTCAGGTAGAAAACTACATTTTTTGGTTTGTAACCAACGCTTGGCATTTGCTTCTCCAATACCAATGTCTAAATCTAATGGTGAAATATTAATATCACCCATCACGATCACATTATCTTCAGCTGTATGGTTTTCATTTAAGTATGTATTTAAATCTTGATAAAACTGGCGTTTATACGGGTATTTTGTTTCATGTGTTTGGTTTTCTCCTTGTGGGAAGTAACCATTAAGAATGCGCACTGGCTGCCCATCTTCATCAGGCACTGTCACCATTATCATGCGTTTTTGATGCTCTTCATTATCCGTAGGGAAACCGTATTGCACATCAGTAGGTTTTTGCTTACACAGCATAGCAACACCGTAATGTGCTTTTTGGCCATGATAGTACACGTGATATCCCATTGCTTCTACAGCTTCAACAGGAAACGCATCATTGTGTACTTTGATCTCTTGAAGTCCAATTACATCAGGTTGATGTTTATCGATTAGTGCTTGTAATTGATGTAGGCGTGCGCGAAGCCCGTTAATATTAAATGAGATAACTTTCATAGTGAGGATAGCCTTTACAGAATCAAAAACGATAAATGTACCTTGTTGTTAACATTTACTCAACTAAGACCGTTAAGATAAACCTCAATAAATAGCCCGCTTACTCATCTGCTACACAAATAAGGTGGAGATTGGTGAGCGGCTAACCCACCATATTGATATTAATAATGTAATGCGATGAGTAGGCGATGGAGGCGATCTGCAGTTTCTAAACCACTATCAGTTAAATAACCTCCGTCTTTTACTCATCTGCTACACAAATAAGGTGGAGATTGGTGAGCGGTTAACCCACCATATTGATATTATTAATGTAATGCGATGAGTAGGCGATGGAGGTGATCTGCAGTTTCTAAACCACTATCAGTTAAGTAACCTCCGTCTTGCTGGGATATTAACCCTTTATCAAATAATGATTGTGCTGCTTTAATGACGCTTGGGTCAGCCTCTTTATGAATTTTTAACCCTTCCAGTTGTGAAGTTTCAGGGAATTTCGCGAGTAGTTTTATTTCATCTAAAAAGGTATCAGAATAATTTTTCGTCATTATTTAGCTCACTTCTATTGTTAATAAGAGTTTTCATCATAGTCAGACAAATATAAAAGGCAAAAGCTAATAGAGGGGAGTTTGGCGTAGATCAATTCTTGAAAGAATTCCTTAATTAATAGTGATGTAGCGCACTGAAATTAAATAAGGTTGGTTACAAGGAGTGTTAAAAACACTCCTTGTAACTAGTGTGATTATTATTCGGTAGTTGGAGCGAATTTAGTATCACCAGTTTGTGTCGCTTCGTTAGGTTCTTTTTTAACTTTAGGGTTCTTGATAAGTGGATTTTCTTGATCAATATTGTCACTAGTGATGCTAGTTAGTTTATTCCCATCAAAAGTAAGCAATATCTGTGATTGCTGAATAGGCTCGCCACCTGGTTTAATATAACGTATGTAATACCACTTTGACGTATCGAACTGATCAATTAACATAGGTGATCCTAATACAAATACAATTTGCTGTTGAGTCATTCCTAATTCAACTTGTGCTAATTTTTTATCGTCTACATAATTTCCTTGTACAACATCAATCTGATATACAAAGGTATTGTACAAATAAGAACACCCTGAAAGTGAGAAAGTAATCGCAAGGCTGGCAAGTATTTTTTTAATAGTCATGGGCTCATCATTAATTAAGTGATAAATAATTTGAGTTTGATGATACCCAAGCAAAGCTAACAAGTAAAAATATTAGGGAAGAAATTTTGTGATTCTTATTTATAAAGTAAAACTTATAGCAAAATTGTTTGTTTTTAAGACTAAATGCATCATAGAAACAGAGTTCGCTTTAATTTTGTGGTAAATTTACGTAGAATTCAGCTCTTTGTTTTGCTCCATGTCTTGTTTCTGTGAATTATATAAATGCCATTATTTGCGTTAGGAATTAACCATCAAACTGCACCAGTTGAACTGAGAGAAAAAGTTGCCTTTGCACCTGACTCTTTGATGATGGCTTATGCGGATTTACTAACTCAACCTCTTGTTAAAGAAGCTGTTATTATTTCTACTTGTAATCGTTGTGAAATCTACTGTCATTATGAAGGGCTGGATATTTCACCTATACTTCGCTGGTTAACTGATTTTCATGATATCGAGCCAGGTGCATTCGACCAAAACTTTTATAGCTATCAAGACCAAGAGGCCGTTAATCATTTATTCCGCGTTGCGTGTGGGCTAGATTCATTGGTCTTAGGCGAACCACAAATTCTTGGCCAAATCAAACAAGGCTTTGCTTCTGCAGGGCAAGCTAAAGCCGTCAATAAAACACTCAATAAATGGTTTCAACACGCTTTTAGTGTTGCAAAGCGAGTACGCACTGATACTCAAATTGGTGCGAATGCCATTTCAGTCGCATTTGCAGCGGTGTCTTTAGCAAGACAAATATTCAGTGACCTCAAAAAAAGCAGAGTTTTATTAATTGGTGCTGGCGAAACAATTGAACTAGTAGGCAAGTATTTACTTGAGCATGAAGTGCCAAATATTACTATTGCTAATCGTACTTTAGAGCGCGCGATGGGCTTAGTTGAGCAATTTAATGCAAACGCCATTACCCTAGAAGAAATACCTAACCACCTCGCTAAATCGGATATTATTATCTCTTCGACAGCTAGCCCGTTACCGATCATTGGTAAAGGCATGGTGGAATGTGCTTTAAAAGATCGCCGTCATCAACCTATGTTGTTTATAGATATTGCAGTTCCTCGTGATATCGAACAACAAGTTGCTGAATTAAATGATGCCTATCTTTATAGTGTTGATGATTTACAAGGTATTATAGAAGAAAATAAGCAAGCGCGTGTCGAAGCCGCGATTGAAGCTGAAAAAATTATTGTCGCCAGTGTTATTGATTTTATGGCCTGGCAAGAATCATTAAAAGCGGTAGAAAGTATTCGCTTGTATCGTCAAAACAGTGAGCAACTAAGAGATGAATTATTACAACGTGCTATTGCTTCATTAGCGAAGGGTAATGATAGTGAGAAAGTATTAAAAGAGTTGGCGTTTAAATTAACCAATAAGCTTATTCATCACCCAAGCCAAGCATTAACAACTGTTAGTCAAACAGGTAATGAGCAGGACTTAGCTTTATTAAGGTTAACTCTTGGGTTAAGCCAACAAGACGAATTATAAGAAATAACTCGATAGTTTGGCGACAAACTATTCATAAGAAGAGATAAAAATGAAAGCATCTATTGTTGCAAAGTTAGAAATATTAGTTGAGCGTTATGAAGAAGTACAAGCATTATTAGGCGACCCGGATACTATTAGTAACCAAGACAAGTACCGTGAATTAACCAAAGAGTATTCACAACTTGAAGAAGTGGTACTGTGTTTCAAATCATTTCAATCTGCACAGGAAGATTTAGCTGCTGCAGAACTCATGCTTGATGATGACGATGAAGATATGCGCGAAATGGCGCAAGATGAAATTTCTGAAGCCAAAGAGTCAGTTGAGAGATTAGCAGCTGAACTGCAAATTTTATTATTACCAAAAGACCCAAATGACGATCGTAACTGTTTTGTTGAAATCCGTGCTGGTGCTGGCGGTGATGAAGCGGCTATTTTTGCGGGTAACTT
The DNA here is from genome assembly GCF_036697365.1 of Psychromonas arctica. Taxonomy (GTDB): domain Bacteria; phylum Pseudomonadota; class Gammaproteobacteria; order Enterobacterales; family Psychromonadaceae; genus Psychromonas; species Psychromonas arctica_A. The sequence goes on along the minus strand of NZ_JBAHZA010000002.1, from coordinate 371,210 downwards.
ATTCCGTATGTATAGCAAATACTGTGATAGCAAAAAATGGCGTGTGACCATTATGAACAGTAATGAAAGTGAGCAGGGTGGTTATAAAGAAGTGATCATGCAAATTGAAGGTGATGGTGCTTATGGTTTGATGAAGTTTGAATCAGGCGGTCATCGCGTACAACGAGTGCCTGAAACTGAGTCTCAAGGTCGTATTCATACGTCGGCTTGTACTGTTGTTGTTATGCCTGAAATACCAGAATCTGAAGCAATTTCAATTAATCCTGCTGATTTAAAAGTTGATACTTTCCGCGCATCTGGAGCTGGTGGTCAGCACGTTAATAAAACCGATTCAGCTATTCGTATTACGCACGTTCCAACAGGGACTGTTGTAGAGTGTCAGGACCAACGTTCACAGCATAAAAACCGTGCACAGGCGATGTCAGTTTTACAAGCACGTTTACAACAAGTTGAAGATGAAAAGAATAATGCTGAAGAGCAAGATATCCGCCGTAGCTTAGTAGCAAGTGGTGATCGTAGTGAACGAATTCGTACTTATAACTATCCTCAAGGCCGTGTAAGCGATCATCGTATTAATTTAACCATTTATCGCTTAAATGAAGTGTTAGAAGGTGAGTTAGATGCATTACTTGATCCTATTCTACAGGAAGACCAAGCTGATAAATTAGCGGCACTTGCACAAGGTGCTCTGTAGTTGCGTATTGATGATGCGTTAGTTTGGGCTGAATATATACTAATTAATAGTGATTCAGCTCTATTGGATGCACAAGTATTACTGGCTTTTGTATTGGATAAACCAACGATTTATTTAATGACATGGCCAGAGCGAGATTTAACAGCACAACAAAAAGCTAATTTTGAAGAGTTGATTGAACAGCGTGTCAATGGTCAACCTGTTGCTCATTTAACTGGTGAAAGAGAGTTTTGGTCACTACCGTTTAAAGTCAATGCGAGTACTTTAATTCCAAGGCCTGATACTGAAAGGTTAGTTGAATTAGCCTTAGAAAAAAGCAGTGCCCAGGCCCATATTTTAGATTTGGGAACAGGCACCGGAGCCGTTATATTAGCGCTTGCTAGCGAGTTGCCTCAAGCAACTTGTATGGGAGTCGATTTTAGTGTTGATGCAGTTGCTTTAGCTTGTGAGAACCGTAAAAACTTGGGTCTTACTCGAGTCGTGATTAAACAAAGTAACTGGTTTAAGAGCGTGCAGGAAAGGTTTGATGTTATTGTTAGTAATCCACCGTACATTGACCCTTCTGATGTCCACCTCAAACAGGGCGATGTTCGATTTGAACCGCTTTCTGCTTTAACAGCAGAAGAACATGGACTTGCAGATATTCGTTTGATTTGTGAACAAGCAAAAGACTACTTAACGGCTGGCGGCTGTTTGTTAATTGAGCATGGTTATGACCAAAGTAACTCAGTACAAGCAATTATGTTAGACAATGGTTTTGTGCAAATTAAAACAGAACAAGATTATGGACAGAATGACCGTGTGACATTAGGCCACCTTCCGCTATAGAGTAGGGCCGTGTAATTTCTTTTATCTTAACAAACTTAATAAGTCTCAGGGCTTAGGGCAAGGATTATAATGTATTCTATCTTAAAACATACTCACATGAGCTTTATCTTATTAGCGATTATTCTTTATATACTACGGTTTTACTGGTTGAAGTCAGGCCATGTTAATGCTCAAAAACCGCTATTTAAAAAAATCCACACTCATACACACTTAACCATTGTTGTATTAGGAATTGCATTAATGGCTATGGTGCATTGGAATCCCTTCTCTTTAGGTGGATACTGGTTATTAGAGAAAATAATTGCATTTGTAGCCTACTTTACCATGGTACAAGTGTCTTTAAACCCAAATACTAAAACACATATCCAATGGCTATCTTTTGTTGGTGCGTTTGGTTGGCTTGCATACATAGCAAAATTAGCATTCACTAAACAAGCTATTTTATTAGTGGGGTAAACAGTGGAACTAGATGAACAAAGTACGTTAGAAGAGCCAGTTATTAATACTAATCTTATCCATGAAGGAATAGATTTTGATGCTTATTCGCTTTTGCAGCTAGCGAGTATGGCAGAAGCTGAGATAACTGGGCATTCAGCTATAGAGTTACAACATAATATGCGTTTACAATTGATTGTTATTAAATCTCAATTAGCGTCATATAATGAAGCAAATATGGATAAACTCACAGCGTTACTCAATAACGTATATCATGTACAAAATTTTAGAGGTGACTGGAAAGCATTTTTTAAAGTTAAAAATGCATTGTTGTCTTCGGTGTTATCGCGCCGCAAAGGTGTGCCGATAAGTTTAGGTATTTTGTTAATCGAAACCTTAAAAGAAGTGGGGTTTAGTGCTGATGGTATATGCTTTCCAAGTGGTTTTATAGTCAAAGTGGAATTACCAGATGGGCCTGCTTATATCGACCCGTTTAATGGTGAAATTGTCGATTTAATGCAACTTGAGTTAAAGGTACGTGGCCAACTTGGTAATCATGCTCGTTTGACTCCTGAAATGTGTCAAGCTGATAGTAAGGAAACGGTTATCAAACGTTACGTTAATGTATTAAAAGCTGCTTATATCCAAGCTGAAAGTATTGAACTTGCATTATTGTGTAGTGACATATTATTACGTCTTGATCCTGAAGATGCACTTGAAGTGAGAGACCGTGGTTTCTTGTTTCAACAACTAGAGTGTTATCAACTAGCTTGTAATGATTTCACCTATTTTATTGAGCAGTGTCCAGAAGATCCCATTGTTAATTTATTAAAAAGACAAATCAAACAAATGAGTGATGAACTTGTTGCTCAAGTCATTCATTAATTATGTTAAGTATTAATAGTCACTCAATTGCAGTGATTATTATTAATTTTTGATCGTGTTAATCGATAAAAATAAGAGAGTAAAAATGAGCCAGAAAATTATCAAAGTCGGCAATGTTGAAGTTGCAAACGATCTTCCATTCGTTCTATTTGGTGGAATGAATGTTTTAGAGTCACGTGATCTAGCCATGAAAATGGTGGAAACCTATGTTGAAGCGACTAGTAAATTAAACATTCCATATGTATTTAAAGCATCATTTGATAAAGCAAATCGCTCATCTATTAATAGTTTTCGTGGTCCTGGTTTAGAAGAAGGTTTACGCATTTTTGAAGAGATAAAATCGACATTTAATGTGCCAATTATTACTGATGTTCATGAACCTTACCAAGCTAAGCCTGTTGCTGAAGTTGTTGATGTGATTCAACTACCTGCGTTTCTAAGTCGTCAAACTGATTTAGTACAAGCAATGGCTGAAACAAATGCTGTTATTAACGTGAAAAAAGCACAATTTTTAGCACCCCATGAAATGCAACATATCATTACTAAGTTTAAAGAAGCAGGTAACGATAAAATCATTCTATGTGAACGTGGTAGTTGTTTCGGTTACAACAACTTAGTAGTAGACATGTTGGGCTTCAGCACCATGAAAGAAACAACTTACCCAGTTATTTTCGATGTAACACATTCATTACAAAAACCTGGCGCACGTAGTGATAGTGCTGATGGCCGTCGTAGTCAAGTTGTTCAGTTAGGCTTAGCTGGTATGTCTCAAGGTATTGCAGGACTATTCCTAGAGTCTCACCCAGATCCTACTAACGCAAAATGTGATGGGCCTTGTGCATTACCATTAGAGAAATTGGTACCTTTCCTGACACAAATGAAACAAATGGATGAATTAGCTAAAAGCTTAGATCCTATAGTTACTGAGTAAGTTATTACTTTGAATATTTCAAAACAATCACGTTGTTTTATCGCCGTTGCCGCTTTACTCGGGGCAACGGCGGTTATGTTTGGGGCTTATGCTAGTCATGGTTTATCTGCTTGGGCTAATCCTGAACAAATTTCACAGGTTAAATTAGCAGCACAGTATCAATTATTTCATGCTTTAGCGTTATTCATAACTGCCATGCTCAGTTCATTCTTAGTAAGCCGGCTTTTAACCTTGAGCCTATATTGTTTTACTATTGGCACGCTATGTTTTAGTGGAAGCTTGTACTATTGGGTGTTTTTTGCTTCTAAGTTATTGGTATTAATTACTCCGCTAGGGGGCTTATTATTAATCGTGGCTTGGTTATCTATTGCTTTAGCAATGGTCTTCTCTTTAAGAAAATAAAGGTTTACTGAACACAGTAAATTGAGGTTTGTATGTTAGGTATTCTGTTATATTGTCGCCCAGGTTTTGAAAATGACTGTGCTAATGAAATTCAAGCAAAAGCCAGTGAGCTGGAAGTATTTGGTTATATTAAAACACTAAAAAATAGTGGGTTTGTACTATACCATTGTTACGACCCCTCTCAGGTTGAGTCTTTAGCTGAACAGATCAATTTTGCTCAATTAATCTTTGCTCGGCAAATGATTGTTGCTGTTGCAATGCTTGAGGATTTGCCTGCGGAAGACAGAATTTCGCCTATTTTAGAAATAACCCGTAACTTGCCAATGGCAGGCGATGTTTATGTTGAGTGTCCTGAAGGCGATGAAACGAAACCTTTATTGACTTTCTGTCGTAAATTTACAGTACCTTTTAGACAAGCGTTGAAAAAGCATAATAATCTTACTAACAAAGAAAACCCTAAACGTCGTCGAACTCATGTTTGTTTTATGGATTATGAAACTGCTTATGTTGGGTACTCTCTACCTAACAATCGTAGTGAATTGCATATGGGGATCACTCGTTTACGTTTCCCTAATGAAGCTCCAAGCCGTTCTACACTAAAACTCGATGAAGCCTTTCAAACATTTTTAAGCAAAGAAGAACAAGAAGCACGCGCGCACTCAGGTCTTAAAGCGGTTGATCTTGGTGCCTGTCCTGGTGGGTGGACTTATCAATTGGTAAGACGTGGCATGTTTGTTAGTTGCGTGGATAATGGCGCAATGGCAGACAGTCTAATGGAAACTGGACAAGTTACACATTACATGGAGGATGGTTTTAAGTTTGAACCTGAACGTAAAAACATTCACTGGTTAGTCTGCGACATGATAGAGAAACCAAAGCGGGTTGCTAAGTTAATGGCTAAATGGTTAATTGAAGGTTGGTGCAAAGAAACTATCTTTAATCTTAAGTTACCTATGAAGCAACGTTATCAAGAGGCAACGGAAGACCTTAAAATACTAACTGATATGATTGAAGAGGCTGGGTTTAATTATGAGCTTCAAGCTAAACATTTATACCATGACCGTGAAGAAATTACTGTTCACGTACGCTTAACTGATAAAATATATGGGCCGATCTAAGCTATAGTTATTGTGATTTAAACTGATACTGACCACGTTAATTAACTGCTTTATTTATTTGTTAAACTACCTTGTTGCTTGGTTGTAACTATTTGTAAATAGTGCTTTTTTAATGTCAAATTTAGACTCATAATGTAATAGATATTACGTTATGAGTCTAAAAATTTTGGGCTTGTTACTGTAAAGTTAATGGCGCTAAATATAAATACTTCGGTGTTTTCAGTTTATACATATAAAAATCCACCCCAGCTACATTTCCTAAATCCATTTGTCTTAATGACACACTTTGTTTAATTTCATCCAATGAAATATTGATATCGTTGTGCCCGGGTTTAACCTTCAAAACTTTATCAAAGCGATCTTGGGGGTTAGGTTTCCCTTTATCGTAATGTTTATCAGTAATGATCAAAGTAACGGATAACGTTTGCTCATAAGGATTATAAAAATCAAAACTGAGTTGGTTAAACTTACTCCAATTACCTTGAAAATAGCGCAGAGCTACTCCACTGTACTTACGTGGTACAAAGGTAATTTTCATCACCTTACCTTGTGCATCGGGTAGTTGTTTTGAAGTGACTAAAGAGAGTGCTTGGTCTGCTTTCCACCGTGTTAAGCTAATTTCATTATCAAAGGAAGCAATAGTAGGGAATTCAACTCTCATCTTAACTTCATCATAGGCAGTCGTAACTGCTGGCAATAAGAAATAACTCAGTACAATGAAATAGCCTGCCTTAAATAGTAGATTAATGGAGTGTCGAGTAAATATAATTAAACTCAGTAGGACACCAATATAATTCATGAATAGATCATCGAGCTCTCTAGAGCGCCCAAAGAAAGGTTGGATCAGTTCAATGGCCGCCCCTAAAGCAAAGCAGCTTAATGTTAATAAACACCATTGTTTGAATAATGGTGCATTCCTAATGCTAGGTTGGTAAAGGATTAATAAGGCGGACCAGAAAGCAAAAACAGTGACATGACCTAAAGGCCACAATACATAAATAATTCGTTCAGAAATTAAGTCACCTACATCAATAAATAGCAATGAAATGAAACATAATGATATAAATGACAATAGTATTTTATTGAACATGGGAGTTCTCATATGAAAAAGGAGGATTATAAAAAGATGCTATGCGAATCTAAGGCATTAATAATGATAAGTTACAGCGAAAGTCGCAGTGTTGATAAATGAGGTTATCAACATTGCGAACAGGAAGTTTTATTATTGGCTATACCCATCTAAGAAATGCGCTATTTTATTAATCGCTGTTTTCATCTCATCTACTCGAGGTAAACAAACAATTCTGAAATGATCTGGTTTATGCCAGTTAAAACCAGTGCCTTGCACAATCAGAATTTTTTCTTCAATAAGTAAATCCATCGCAAAACGTTGATCGTCTTTAATGTTAAAACGCTTTTGATCCAGTTTAGGAAATAGGTATAACGCCCCTTGTGGTTTGTTACAGCTGATACCCGGAATATCATTCAATAGCTTCCAGGCTGTTTGTGTTTGATCATACAAACGTCCGCCGGGTACTGTTAATTCATTGATACTTTGATATCCACCTAGTGACGTCTGAATTGCATGCTGCATGGGAACGTTGGCACACAATCGCATACTCGCTAGAATTTCAATACCTGATATATAGTCTCGAGCTTGTTTTTTTGCGCCGCTTATCATCATCCAGCCGACACGGAAGCCACATACACGATAAGCTTTTGAAAGCCCATCAAAGGTCACAATTAAAATATCATCGGCGAGTGTTGCTAATGGTATATGTACTGCATCGTCGTAAACAATTTTCGAGTATATTTCATCGGAGAAAACAATAAGGTTATGTTGGCGAGCTAACTCAACAATCTGCTCTAATAATTCTTTGCTATAGACTGCACCAGTAGGGTTATTTGGATTGATTAAAACAATCCCTTTAGTGCGCGAAGTTATCTTAGACTTAATATCATCAATATCTGGAAACCAGTTAGACTGTTCATCACAAATATAATGTACTGCTTTACCTCCAGAAAGGTTTGCTGCTGCTGTCCATAATGGATAATCTGGTGCAGGCACTAAGATTTCATCACCATTATTCAACAAGCTTTGCATTGCCATTACGATCAATTCACTGACGCCATTACCAATGTAGATATCATCAGTATCTAAAGATAATAATCCTTTACCTTGATAATGTTGCATAACAGCTTTACGTGCTGAAAATAACCCTTTGCTGTCACAATATCCTTGGCTTTTAGGCAAGTTTTTGATCACATCCATTAGTACTTCTTCTGGGGCTTCAAACCCAAATGAGGCGGGATTTCCTATGTTCAATTTAAGAATACGTTGGCCTTCTTCTTCCAGTTTATTTGCTTGTTTTAATACTGGACCACGAATGTCATAACAGACATTATCTAATTTATTTGAACGAACAATAGAATACATTTAAACCCCTTAACCCCTAATATTATGCTTGAAACAGCATGCTAAAGTACCTTATATGCTTAACATAGTGAAGGTGATTTACTCAAAATCATAATGTTATTGTTTAATAATTAATTAATTTCAATTAAATTAATGTATAAATGAATAAAATTAACTTTTATAAATAACCATTTCTTTCGCTGGTAGGGTAATTATGATTGAATTTAAACACTTAAAAACATTATCGACATTGAATAAAGCAGGAAGTTTGGTTGAAGCAGCCAAACAATTGCACTTAACTCAATCTGCCTTATCTCATCAATTAAAAGAGTTAGAACAGCGTTTAGATTGTTCTTTATTTATACGTAAATCGAGACCGATTCGCTTTACCATTGCAGGATTACGAATATTAGAATTAGCTGATAAGGTATTACCTCAAGTACGCCAAGCCGAACGTGACCTTTCTCGTTTTTCATCAGGCGATGCCGGCCGTTTGCATATGGCCATTGAGTGTCATTCATGTTTTCAATGGTTAATGCCTGCCATTGATAAATTTCGTGATAGTTGGCCTGAAGTTGAGCTGGATTTTTCAAGTGGTTTTAGCTTTCTACCTTTACCGGCATTAAAACGTGGTAATTTAGATTTAGTGGTTACTTCTGATCCCCAATCTATTGAGGGAATTACATATATTCCACTATTTAGTTATCAATCAATGTTAGCGTTGAGTCGACACCATCCGTTAGCAAATAAAACCTACATTGATGCTGAAGATTTACAAGATGAAACATTGATCACTTATCCTGTTGAAAAAGAACGTTTGGATGTATTTAATGGCTTTTTAATGCACGAAGGTGTGATGCCTGCAAAAATACGACAAGTTGAAATGACTTTGATGATGTTACAGCTTGTAGCAAGTGGACGTGGAGTGGCTGCTTTACCAAACTGGGCATTGTTTGAATATCTTCAAAAGGATTATGTAGTGGCTCGCCGACTTGGTAAAGAGGGCGTTTGGAAAACTTTATATGCAGCAGTAAGGGAAGAGCAAAAGTCACTGGCCTTCATAGAAGACTTTATTAGTACTGCTGTAGAAAGTTGTTTTAGTAATTTAAATGGGATTAAAACTGCTGTACCGCTTACTTAATCCACGTGATATAAAAATAGTTAGTAGTGTCTGCTGTATAAGTTTTAATAAATTGTAATGAAATTGATAGATATCATTACAGAGAAAATAGAAGTAGGCACAATAAAATTTAACCATTAATTTAAGAGTAATTAATATGAGCTGCTGTGATGTACCTGGTTTAATGCCTTTAGCCGAGGCCATAGATAGAATGCAAAGCGAACTAAATAATGTGTGTGAATCAATAACATTACCTTTATCTGATGCATTAGGTTATACCTTAAGTCAGGATATTATTTCACAGCAAAATGTCCCTCCATTTAATAATTCAGCAATGGACGGTTATGCGTTATATAGCCAAGATCTCGAAACGTGCTCATCTGATAAGCCTATTACATTGAAACAAGTTGGTAAATCCTTTGCAGGTATTCCTTTTACCGGTGCTATTGAAGCTGGTCAGTGCGTTAGGATTATGACAGGGGCGGTCGTTCCAGATCTTCTAAACTGTGTTGTTATGCAAGAGCAAGCTCAAGTTGATGGAGAAAATATTACGTTTACAGACGCGCCTAAGCTGCACAATAATATACGTTTCGCAGGTGAAGATTTAAGCGTAGGCCAAACCGTGCTAAGACAAGGTCATAAATTAACCCCTAGAGATATACCTTTGTTAGCATCTTTAGGTATTGCTACTTTACCTGTCTATCGTCAACTTAAAGTAGCTGTTTTATCATCGGGTGACGAGCTAAGACCTTTAGGTTCTAAGTTAGAACAAGGTGAGATTTACGACAGCAATAGATATAGTATTATAGGCCTTCTATCACGTTTGAATGTCGAAGTGATTGATTTTGGCATTATTGAAGATGATTTTAATAGGATAAAAGAAACACTTATTAAAGCAGATCAGCAAGCTGATGTAGTGATCACTAGTGGCGGAGTATCCGTTGGAGAGGCTGATTTCATTAAAGAAGTACTAAATGAAATAGGTGAAATAGGATTTTGGAAACTTGCCATTAAACCTGGAAAACCTTTTGCATTCGGTAAGCTTCAAAACAGTATCTTTTTTGGGTTGCCAGGAAATCCGGTTTCCGCTATCGTGACACTATACCAATTAGCAGTACCTGCAATGGCAAAAATGAGTGGTGAACTGGTAAAACCAGCATTACGTTTGAATGCAATTTGCAATGATGCATTGCGCAAAGCACCCGGAAGAACAGATTTTCAACGTGGTAATTACTCGGTTAACGAGCAAGGGCAGTTAGTTGTTACAACCACAGGAAATCAAGGCTCTGGTGTATTTAGTTCAATGAGTCAATCAAATTGCTTTATTGTTCTGGAACAAGACAGAGGCAATATCGCAAAAGGTGAGGCGGTAGAGATTGAACCGTATAGCCATTTAATGGATTAATGGGTAAGCAAGTCGCTTAAACAGATATTTATACAATACACAATAAAACAAGAAATTAACTATTAGGCACAACGGTGTGCTCAGGACATATTATGATTAAAACAGACGATTTAAAAATTACAGCGATTAAAGAATTATTACCCCCTATTGCGTTACTAGAGAAATTTCCAGCAACAAATGCAGTAAGCCAAACAGTAGCAGATTCTCGTTCTGCAATTAGTGACATTCTAAGCAACAAAGATGACCGCGTATTAGTGATTATCGGTCCTTGTTCTATTCACGATACTGAAGCTGCACTAGTATATGCAGATAAACTAGTTGCATTACGTGAAAAATACAAAGATACATTAGAAGTTGTAATGCGTGTTTACTTCGAAAAACCGCGTACAACTGTTGGATGGAAAGGATTAATTAATGATCCTGAATTAAATGGTACCTTCAACATTAACAAAGGTTTACGTACAGCTCGTAAACTATTATTGGATATTAATTCAAAAGGGCTGCCTGCCGCGACTGAGTTCTTAGATATGATTACGCCACAGTACATCGCTGATTTAATGTCTTGGGGCGCAATTGGTGCACGTACTACGGAATCACAAGTTCACCGTGAACTAGCTTCTGGTCTATCTTGCCCAGTAGGTTTCAAAAATGGTACTGATGGTACGATTAAAGTAGCGGTAGATGCAATTGGCGCAGCTAATGCGTCTCATCATTTCTTGTCTGTAAACAAATTTGGTCATAGTGCAATTGTTGAAACAGCAGGTAACCCTGATTGTCATATCATTTTACGTGGCGGTAAAGAGCCAAATTACAGTGCTAAGCATGTTGCTGCGATTAAAACGGATCTTAAAAAATCAGGTTTGGCCGAAACATTAATGATCGATTTTAGTCATGCAAACTCTGAGAAAAAATTCGAAAACCAAATGAAAGTACTTGATGACGTATGTGGCCAAATTTCTGGCGGTGATAAAGCTATCTCAGGCGTAATGGTTGAAAGTCATTTAGTAGAAGGTCGTCAAGACTTATGCGAAGGTGTTGCTCCAACATATGGTCAAAGTATTACTGATGCATGTATTGGCTGGGATGCAACAGAAACATTACTTGCACAATTATCTGAAGCAGTGGCAACGCGCCGCGGTTAAGAATAACCGAGCTCCAGTAAAAAAAACACTGTGCAAACGGTGTTTTTTTTTGTCTTCTAAATATGCTGCAACTTGTGGATTAAATAAAAATAATGACTTTAAAGAAAAAGCCGATAATGGTATTAGGTTGTACTAGTGATGCTGGAAAGTCATTGATTGTGACTGCCATTTGTCGTTTATTGGCAAATCGTGGTGTCGATGTTGCTCCTTTTAAAGCCCAAAATATGAGTAATAACGCAGCAATTACTGAAGATGGTTCAGAAATAGGGCGTGCCCAATATCTTCAAGCAATTGCAGCTAAAACAACTCCATCAGTATTGATGAACCCAGTCTTATTAAAACCGAGTGCAGAAACCTTTAGCCAAGTCATTATTAATGGAAAAGTCGATACTGCTATATCTAATATGCCTTGGATGGCAAGGAAAAAGTTGATTTGGCCGAAAGTATTAACAGCCTTAAATGAACTTCAAACTGAATACGAACAAGTAGTTATCGAAGGTGCAGGTAGCCCTGCGGAAATAAATCTTCGAGAAGGAGACATTGTGAATATGAGTGTCGCCTTAGCATGCCAAGCGGACGTTTATCTCGTTTCAGATATTGACAGAGGTGGTTCATTTGCGCATTTATTAGGAACTTGGGCTTGTTTAGCAAAAGAAGAACAAAAGCTAATTAAAGGTTTTGTGTTAAACAAATTCCGTGGAGATCCTAGTTTATTAGGTAATGCAATGGACTGGTTAGAAGAAAAAACAGGTATACCTACCGTTGCAAACTTGCCTTATCATCGACATCACTTGCCAGAAGAAGATAGTTTTAGGTTAGGCACTACATGGCAATATGGTGCGATAAATGTTGCACTTATTTATTATCCTTATGCTTCTAATATGGATGAGTTTGATGCGCTGACTTATCAAGATGATATTAACCTTGTCCCTGTTCAAAAATATCAAGACCTTTCAGTATTTGATGCAATCATTTTACCTGGTAGTAAAAATAGTGGTAAAAGTTTAGCTTTTTTACAAGAAATTGGACTAGACAGTGAAATAATTAAGTTTACTCAATCAGGTAAATTAACCTTAGGGATTTGCGGTGGTTTGCAAATACTTGGTCATCAAATTAATGACCCGCTAGTGCTAGAAGATGGTAATAAAAAAGGATTAGGTGTTATCGATCTAACTACTACCTTGGCACACAATAAAGCAACAAAACAACGAAAATTAACTTGGTTAGGTCAAACAATAGACGCTTATGAAATTCATCATGGTGAAAGTGTGCTATTAAATGATAGTGTTACCTCATTTATTGATGCAGATATAGGTTGGCAACAAGCAAACGTTTATACTTCTTATCTGCATGGTTTATTTGATAATGCTGTTTTTTATAATTGGTTTATGGAACAACTTGGTATTGCTCAAAATGGTATCAACTGGAAAACACATATTGATAAAGAATTGGATCAATTAGCCGATATGTTTGAACAGCATGGCTGGTTATAGATCATATAAAATATGTTAAATAAAGAGGAGGGATACTTGTTTCGTAATAATAAAAATTATTCAGTGTACTTATTTTTATTGAGTTCATTTGTTAGTGTTCCTATGTGTGCTGCTGAAAGTGCTTTAGATTCAATTGAAGAGTCTTTCGCTATTTCTACATTAATGTCTGACAGTGAAGCGTTAACCTTTGGTTTCACTAATTTCGATATTGAGTCGGATGACCCGGGCTTTGGTGATGAAGATTCGTCAAATTATAAAAATAGCTTGAATGTATTTGTGATCCCTTACACTTGGGATTTAGAGCCTAAAAGTGAAGCATGGGATCACGCCATCACTGCACGTGCTTTCTACATTAATACCGAAAGTGATAGTGAAATTTATTCAGGAGTTGCTGATACAGCCAAGCAAGAGACTATGGGTATTTATGGTAACTATTCGCAGTTTTATCATGTGACTGATAGTTGGTATGTAACATCTGCTCTAGGTTTTCATCTCACTTACTACAGTAACGATTATGAGTATGGTGGTGGCTTTCCTGAGGATGCTATTGATGAATTAGATGGTGATACTTTAAATATTAGCGCATGGGCTGTGATTGCTGAGCCTGAGGTTGGTATTGGCTATGAACGCGATGAGCAATGGGGAACATGGAGAGCACACAACAAAACTAACTATATTTATGGTCAAAGTTTTGCTGGTACTATCAATGATAAATTCAGTGTTAATCCAGAAGGTTGGCGTATTACTAATGGTGTTGAATTTACCGTTGGTGTACCTGAACTATGGGGAGTCAACGACTTTTTGACCATCGATTTTAGAAGAATCGACTTATTTGGTGATCTAGAAGCGATGGCTGATGACGGTTATTACTATGAAACGAGTGTCGGTTGGGTGATTGATACAAATAACCAAATTCCATTTTTAGACAATATTGGAATTGGCGTATCAGTAAACTATGGTAGCTCAATCAGTGGTGCAACGGTCGTGCTTTATTGGAATGAATAAAGCACGACACAAAATACAACTTAAGAACTAAGCATATTATGGATTGAGTCTATCTATCTGCCATTCTTTTCCTGATTTTGTATAGGTGAAGCGATCATGTAAGCGGTCTGCTTTACCTTGCCAAAATTCAATTTTTTCAGGAATAACACGATATCCACCCCAGAAATCCGGTAAAGGAATTGCTTGGCCTGCAAATTTTGCTTCGTAATATTTCACACTGTCGACCAGTGTTTGTCTTTCATCTAATACTTGGCTCTGTTTTGATGCCCAAGCGCCGATTTGGCTGCCTCGACCACGAGAATGGAAATACGCTTCAGACTCAGCATGACTTACACGTTCAATTCGCCCTTCAATACGTACCTGACGTTGTAGTATATTCCAATGAAATAACAGTGCTGCAAAGGGATTGGCTTCTAACTCTCCGGCTTTACGACTGCCGTAGTTAGTAAAGAATACAAAACCTTGTTGATCCACTTCTTTTAATAACACCATTCGAGAAGAAGGGCGACCTTGCGGGCTACAAGTCGATACAGACATAGACTCTGGTAACACAACCCCAGTTGATTCCGCCTCTTTTAACCAGTCGTTAAAGAATTGAATTGGGTCGTTTGTTGTGGTTAATGCTTTATTTTCGATCAATACACCTTGACCTAAGGTGAATGCACAACGAAGTTTGCTCAGTAATGACATAGTTTATCTTTATTAGTTAGATTGAACATAAAGGTGAGTGTATAATTTGTATTTACCCTTGTCGATCATATTGTTTTCTGAGATTTTTATTACATGTTACACGTATCAAAAACTGAGTTTGTTAGCCAAGATTTAATTCAGATATTTAATCAGCAGTTTTTTCAACAATATAATACTAAGCTGGTATTGGGGGATGATGAGCCCATCTATTTACCTGCTAATGACGAATGTTCATATCATCAAATTGTTTTTGCCCATGGTTATTTCTCTAGTGCTTTACATGAAATATCGCATTGGTTAGTAGCTGGTGAGCAACGACGTTTACAAGTTGATTATGGCTATTGGTATGAACCTGATGATCGAGACCAAGCACGACAAGCTGAGTTTGAAAAAGTAGAGGTGTTACCTCAAGCCATAGAATGGATATTAACGGTGAGTTGTGGTGCGGACTTTGATGTCAGTAGTGATAATTTAAGTGGCATTGTCATTAATCGATTAAGCTTTAAACAAAAAGTCTATCAAAAAGTATTATGGTTATTAGAAAAGGGTGTATGTGAACGAACACAAACCTTGATAGACGCATTGCAAAAAGCCTATCAAACCCCTAATTTACAACCTAAATTTTTTGCTTATCAAGGTATGTATCAACTCGTTGAATAATCATTCCTATATTCGCATAATAAGTGAGAAAGCAGATGAAAAAAGTACTGATTGTTTGTTTAGGTAATATTTGTCGCTCGCCAACCGCAGAGGCTGTGCTAAGAGCTAAAGCTCAGCAAAAAGACGTGGCGTTAGAGATCGATTCTGCAGGCACTATTAACTATCATCAAGACAATAAACCCGATGCTAGAGCAATCGCTGCGGGTGAAAAGCGTGGATATTCATTTTCAGGTATTAGCTCACGAGGAGTCACAATAGAGGATTTTTCTGAGTTTGATTATATTCTTGCAGCGGATCAGGAGAATAAGCAAGATTTACTAAATCTATGCCCAGTACAACACCAACATAAAATCGCGTTGTTTTTAGCATTCGCAGGACTAGGAGAGCAAGTGATTCCTGATCCTTATTATGGGGGAGAGCAAGGCTTTGAACTAGTGTTGGATTTATTAGAAGAAGCCTGCGACAACATATTAGCTAACATAGGTTTAAATATAGATGGAAAATAAGATTTATCACCACCCAGTGCAGATATATTATGAAGACACGGATCATTCTGGCGTGGTATATCACCCTAACTTTTTAAAGTATTTTGAACGGGCTCGGGAACATGTTATTGATAGTCAACGTCTAGATCAGTTGTGGAAAGAGCAAGGTTTAGGTTTTGCAGTATATAAAGCTAATATGACTTTTCAGGATGGCGTAGAGTTTGCAGAAATATGTGATATTCGCACTAGCTTTGTTATTGAAGGCAAGTATAAAACAGTATGGCGTCAAGAAGTGTGGCGACCAAATTCAAAAAGAGCGGCTGTGATTGGAGATATAGAGATGGTTTGTTTAGATAAGAATAAACAATTACAACCTATGCCGGAATCGATCATTCAGTTATTATCTAAGTAATGAAGATTTATCTATTGCTTTGATGACAGACTCATATTTCAACTAAATGGCTAAGTGATACTTGCAAAAAAAGCCGTTATAAGTCATTTTAATAAAAAATTTCAAGAGGGAATCTTATGTACTTTGCGCAAAATGATAAACGTTCATTTCATCGAATGGAGATAAATCTTCCTATCGAGATTGTAAAAGATGGGGTCTCTTACCCTGGCACCTGCAATGATTTAAGTAGCACCGGGATGCGAATTACATTTAATGATTCAGGATTAAATACTGATCAGCAAGTTGAAATATTATTAGAGACCACTGATAGCCGCTTTTTGCCGTTACATGCCGTGGCGAAACTATTGCGTGTTAATCAAGAAGAACAAGGTGGCTATTCGGCGGCAGTAGAGTTTATCGAACTAAAGTAGCAGATATTTCTGCTAGAGCTGTCTGACCATGATGACTCAACCTTACTGAAATAGATGACTCGCCTCTAAGTAATTAATTTGCTGTTTACTATCACTAGCACGACATAATGAAAGTGCTTGTGAGTCTAGCCTGTCATGATAGCAAAACCAAGCTTGCTCAGTATCTAACGGATAGTGAGCATTAAAAACCACTTTTATATCTTGCGATGCTTGTTGAGGTGGTGATTCTTCGTTTAGGAAATAAAACGAATCTAGCCCTAAGCTGATACCTATCCCTGTTGCTTTTACAAAGGCTTCTTTTAATGTCCAAATTTTAAAAAATGCCTGCTTTTGTGACTCTCCATGTTTAGCCATTAACATACTATGTTCTTGCTCGGAGAAGTAACGCCTGGTGATTGGTTCAATGCTTACTCGTCGCTCAGGACTTTCTATATCACAGCCAATTTGATCATTAACACATACAGCAATGACCACTAGCTTATCGTTATGGCTGATATTAAATGTTAATTGTTTTGAGTTATTAGCTAGGCTGGGTTTGCCGTGTTTATTGCGAATAAATTGATGGGCTTGAGGTGGGCAATCAATATATTGACTTAATACAAGGCGACAAAGCGCACGCGATATCAGTGCCGTTTTTTTTGCGTTGTTGTTTTTATAACTGGCTATTTTAATTTGCTCTTGCGCAGTCAACAGCATGTTGGCTTGCTCTTGCTTGCTATCAGTAAATTGCTCAACTGAAACTGACCATAGGTCAATATGGTTGTGTTGCAATTGTGATAGGGATGAGGGAGTCGAGTTCATCGTTTTGCCTATACAGATAGAAGTTCGAGAGAAATACGGAGGCTAGAAATCAAAAAAGATAGCTAGGCTATCTTTTTTGTTGGCAATAATAACGAGGTTAGTTGTCGTTATTTATTTGCTTCTGGACGTCTGAATGAATTGATTTGTTTATTCACTTCACGGCGCTCTTTTGATAATTCAGCACCGGTAATAATGTGATCATCTACACGATCTTCATAATCTGATTGCATGTTTTTAATGATATTAACGATATCTTCATGAGTCATCGCTGGTGTAATGTACTCAAGTAAGTTGGATAATAGGTCTACACGTTTACGGTTATCACGAATTTTTTTCTCGTTATCGATGATTTCACGTTTTAACTTGTTTTTACGACGCGTGTTTTTTACTAATTCAAGAACTGTACTCATTTATCACACCTTTTGATTGATAGTCTTACTTAGTTTAAACCAACAATGAACTGCTTCGAACATTCATATAATGATTAAATTGCTGATTTGTATCATTGATTCAATTATACGCACGCTGATTATTTACGAAACAAATTTTTTCAAAATTGATGCAGAAATGACTGAAAATTTGACTTGACGGTTATTCTCGTAAATGTGATGGTTGTAATGAAAGTGACATAACTTATTGTTTATATAAAAAATGCAATTGCAATATTTTTTCAATAGAGGAGTTATTCATCACAGAAGCCGAGCGCAAATTCTATATCCTTGATACCAACGTTTTATTACATGAGCCATTAGCACTTTACTCCTTCCAAGAACACAATGTTGTTATTCCAATGACAGTTTTAGAAGAGTTGGACCGCATTAAAGATAGACAAAAAGATGTAAGTAGAGACGCTAGGGTCGCGATACGTGGTTTAGAAAATCTTTTTGAAGACGCCACTACAGAAGAAATATCACAGGGGGTGAAAATAGACCACAAAGGGGTGTTATTAGGTGGTAGCATTTCTATATTTGCTGATCACCATGCCTCTTTTCTACAAGAATCCTTTAGTGAGGATGAGCCTGATAACCGAATTATTAACACCGCACTGTATCTCCAAAAAAGCAAAGCCCCTTCAAAAGTAGTTCTCGTCACCAAAGATATTAATATGCGCCTTAAAGCAAAAGGAGCTGGATTAAAGTATGTAGAGGATTATCGTACCGATAAATTAATTGATGATGTTGATTTATTAAGTAAAGGCTATCAACAAGTAGAAGGTGACTTTTGGGATACCATCAAGGAATGTGAAACTTTTAATCGTGGTGAAGATACCTATCACCAATTAAAAACCGAATTAATTACCCAACCTTTTCCTAATCAATATATTCTCGATGATAACCATGACTTTGTAGGTAAAATTACCGACCAATTTGCAGATGGTGTTGAGCTGCTTGATATTGGTTATGATCGTATCATGGGCCAACAAGCTTGGGGGGTAACGCCAAAAAATATTTATCAAGGCATGGCTATTAACGCATTGCTTGATCCCAGTATTGATTTAGTGGTGTTAACTGGCCCGGCAGGTTGTGGTAAAACTTTATTAGCTGTAGCAGCTGCACTTGAATTAGTTATTGAGCAAAAACAATATGACAAAATTATCGTCACGCGAAATACACCGGACATTGCTGAAAATATTGGTTTCTTACCGGGAACCGAAGAAGAAAAAATGATGCCTTGGCTAGCCTCAGTCACAGATACGTTGGAAGTGCTCCATAAAAATGATAACTGCAGTGCTAGCTCCGTAAATTACATTATGGATAAAGCCAATATTCAATTCAAATCAGTCAATTTCATGCGAGGGCGAAGCATTCAAAATAGTTTTGTGTTACTGGATGAATGCCAGAATCTAACTGCATCTCAGCTTAAGACTATAATTACAAGATGCGGGGAGGGGACTAAAATTGTTTGCTCGGGAAACCTAGCACAAATTGACAGTAACTATTTAACCCCGGTTACTTCTGGATTAACCTACATTGTTGAACGATTTAAAGATTTCGAAGGCAGTGCAAATATATTTCTAAATGGCGTAATCAGGAGCCGACTTGCTGAGTATGCGGAAGAGCATTTATAACCTGAATTAAATTAACCTAAAAGCAGTTGGCTTTCATCTTACAAGGTGGAAGCCATACTTGACAAAATACTGTTTACGATTGCTCTTTTAGTGCAGCCTCTCGAATTATTCTTTTTTCTTCTTTTATTCTATTTTTTTCATACTTCAACGATTTTACTTTGATCTTATTATTACGATCTCGGCTTTTTTTAATTAATTCGTTGTCTAATTGGTGTTGCTGAGATTTCGCTAATTTATCGTACATCACTACATTAACGGATGCGGCCAGATTCATACAACCTATAGTTGGGACATACACCACAGCATCTGCTTGATTGATTATCTTTTGTTTAATGGTGCCATCTTCTGGTCCAAACAAATACATCGCATTATCAGGATGTTCGAAATTAGGTAAAGGCGTCGCTCCTTCGATTAAATCAACACAGACTAGTTTCATTCCTGGCTCTAAGGCGTCTAATAACTCACCATAATGCACTAAAGGTACAATTTCGTGGACCTTTTGTGTATCTGCTGCTAAACGCACTGCACGATTGAAACGATCACCTGAGTAGACAACTTTTTGTGCATCATAACAACCCGCTGCACGCATTGCGCCGCCAACGTTCGATGAGCTTTTAGGGTTAGTGAGGGCAATAATTGTACGTGAATCTGTTGATGATTCCGTTTTATTTTCTGACATAAGTTTTAGCGTTTTAATAAAAAATAATTTAAGAAAGGTAAGCATGTGTTGGAACTTAAACACATGCTAGATAGTGTACTGTGAAGTTTATAAAGCTTCTATTTGGCCTAGTGCCTCGGTAAATTCTGACAAACCAAGTTCGATATCACTTGCTTCACCGATCCAGTTAAGACCTACAATTACATCGTCCTCTACTAAATCTTCTAACCAAAATTCAAACCAATCTGCTAATGAAATAGAAGCTGGCGCGTAATCTGACCATTCTTCAATGCAGTGTGTTTTAGCTAATGCTTCAGTGGACCATAAAGGCATTACTTCAGTTTCTTCGTAATTCATTGAGTCCATTACCACCCAATCACCACTGGCTTTATCTTGTAAGGCCCATAAAAGCTGGCTTTCTTTAACATCATCTTGAAATTTTTCTAACGCAGCAATATTTTCAGTCATGGTTTTCTCTCTATTAAGTAAGGGGTGGTTCTAAAAAAGCTAAGTATACGGGTTAAGTTAATAATTGAAAGCCAGAAATAGTCGCCATTTGATGAAACCATTGGATAGTTAGTTGTTTTTAATTCTGTCATAATTAAATGGACTTAAAAGGAAAAATCATGGAATTATTGCAAATACAACACTTTGGAAAAATACTTAGGCTAGAAGCTTCAATGGCAGGTTGGCAACAATTATATTGGGGTGACCAGTTGGTCTCTCAGATTACTGCAAGTGAATCTGCTCAGGGAAACACGACACATCATTTTCAACTTTTCCAACAACAATCTATAGAGGCTAGTGATTCACCACAAAGTGATATCATTGCGGATAAAGTTGCTATTGATTGTAAATTGGATGTTTATGTTATTTGGCAGCCATTTTTAGTGTCTTACTCATTATTTGTAGACGACAAGCTAATAGAAGAAAAAACCAGAAATGCAAAGGATATTGAACAACAGACTCCGGTTAAAATAACTGAGGAACCAAAGAAACTAAGTTTACTTGGTTTAGGCTCTTTAGCTTTAAAACTGTTTAAGAGTGCTAAAATTATTAAAGTCGTACTCGCTGGTGCAAGCATCGCTGCTTACAGTTGGTTTTTTTCGTTTCAATTTGCATTAGCATTAATTGCTTGTTTGGTATTCCATGAATATGGGCATATTCGCGCCATGAAATACTTTGGGATGAAAACTAAAGGTATTTACCTTATACCGTTTATTGGTGGATTAGCGGTCACCGACCAAAAAATTAATACTCGTTGGCAGGATGTTGTTATCTCAATTATGGGCCCGACATTTGGTTTGATTATGTCTATTGGTTGTTTAATTGTGTACTGGTTAACAGATAGTACGTTTTTTGCTGGTTTGGCTACATTTAATGCATTGTTAAATTTATTTAATCTACTGCCTATTTTGCCTTTAGATGGTGGACACATCTTAAAAAGTATTACTTTCTCCATGAACAGCCTAGTTGGTTTATTAGCTTGTGTGGTAACAGCATTAGTAGGGGTCTTAGTAAGTTACCAACTTGGGTTGGCTCTATTAGGGTTTTTATTATTAATTGGCAGTGTGGAAATTGTGTTGGAATGGCGAACCCGTTTTAATAGTCATTTATTACCGTTAGACCGATACGGGCAGGTGTTCTCGAGTGTATGGTACTTCCTGACAGTGGGCGCTTTAGTTGCAATTATTTTCTACTTTGCCAAATCGGGTGACCAATTATTATCGTTACCATTAATCATTTTGGGCAGCTAATGTAAGTTAACAGCAATTAATAGTTGATTGAACTTATCAGTTTAATATGAAACTAAACTTTGACTATTTTTTGCTGTTTAATCGTGCGACACTCTTATCGATAAGAGTAGCTAACTCTTTAAACACAAAATATCACTATCAGCTGTCTTTGATTACACCACAAATGTAGTAATCAAAGATCAGTTTTAAATAAACTTTTCTTTTTTCAATGAATTAAACAAGGGCACACCCTTATAACAATTTTCTATATACTATCTAATTTCGTTACTGATTTTTATTAAATAACACTGCATAATAAAGAAAATTATATATATCTTGTGACTTTGTAAGGAAACACATGAACAATAAAAGACTAACTCACCTTAAGGCACTTGAGGCTGAATCAATTCAAATAATGCGTGAAGTAGCCGCTGAGTTTGATAACCCAGTAATGTTGTATTCAATCGGTAAAGATTCGTCTGTGTTATTGCACCTTGCACGTAAAGCTTTTTACCCAGGTAAAATTCCTTTCCCACTGCTGCATGTAGATACAGACTGGAAATTCAAAGAGATGATTGAATTCCGTGATAATCTTGCTAAAAAATACGACTTTGATTTATTAGTTCATAAAAATCCTGAAGGTATTGCAATGGGTATGGGGCCATTTACACATGGTTCAGCTAAACATACTGATGTAATGAAAACTCAAGGTCTTAAGCAAGCTTTAGATCATTACGGTTTTGATGCTGCTTTTGGTGGTGCTCGTCGTGATGAAGAAAAATCTCGTGCTAAAGAACGTGTTTACTCTTTCCGTGATAAAAAGCACCGTTGGGATCCAAAAAACCAACGTCCAGAATTATGGAACATCTACAACTCTAAAGTAGACCGTGGTGAAAGTATCCGCGTATTCCCACTTTCTAACTGGACTGAGCTTGATATCTGGCAGTACATCTACCAAGAACAAATCGACATGGTTCCTCTATATTTCTCTGCTCCTCGCCCAGTGGTTGAGCGTGATGGTTCTTTAATTATGGTTGATGATGAGCGTATGCCTTTAGAAGAGGGCGAAGTACCAGAAATGAAGAATGTACGTTTCCGTACGCTAGGTTGTTACCCATTAACAGGTGCGATTGAGTCTGAAGCGAAGACATTACCTGAAATTATTCAAGAGATGTTATTAACAACTACCTCTGAGCGTCAAGGCCGTGTAATCGATAACGATTCTGCTGGTTCGATGGAAAAGAAAAAAATGGAAGGTTACTTTTAGGCCAACGCTTAAATAACCCAATCCTATAAAGAGTTAAGGAAAAAACATGACTAACGATACAAATCTAATCGCATCGGACATCGAAGAATATTTACGTGTCCATGAAAACAAAGACATGATGCGTTTTATTACCTGTGGTAGCGTAGATGACGGTAAATCAACTCTGATTGGTCGTCTATTATTTGATAGCAAAATGATTTTTGAAGATCACATGGCAGCTATCGAAAAAGATTCTAAAAAATTCAATACAACAGATGAATCATTTGACTTAGCGTTATTAGTTGATGGTCTACAATCTGAGCGTGAGCAAGGTATTACTATCGATGTTGCTTACCGTTACTTTGCAACAGAGCAACGTAAATTCATCATCGCTGATACACCAGGACATGAGCAATACACACGTAACATGGCTACTGGTGCTTCTACATGTGACCTTGCAATCATCCTAATCGATGCGCGTCACGGTGTACAAGTTCAAACACGTCGTCACTCTTACATCTGTTCTCTACTGGGTATTAAACATGTGGTTATTGCGATCAACAAAATGGACGCAGTAGGTTATGACCAAGAAGTTTACAAAAAAATTAAAGATGATTACCGTGAGTTCGCTCAACAGCTAAACATTGCAGATATCCGTTTTGTACCTATCTCTGCACTAAAAGGCGACAATGTTGTAAACCAAAGCGAAAACATGACTTGGTACCCAGGTTCACCTTTATTACGCCTATTGAACACAGTTCAAATTAGCAGTGATGAAAATGAGCAATTCCGTTTAGGTGTACAATACGTTAACCGTCCAAACTTAGATTTCCGTGGTTTTGCAGGTACGATCGCATCTGGTGAAATCCGTGTCGGTGATACGATTGAAGCATTACCTTCTGGTAAACAAAGTAAAGTTAAAGAGATCGTTACATTCGACGGTAACTTAGAAGTAGCATACCAAGGTATGGCAGTAACGCTAACACTTGAAGATGAAATTGATATCAGCCGTGGTGATATGATTGTTCGTCCACACGAAAAACCACAGTCAACTAAGAACTTTGAAGCTGACGTAGTTTGGATGGATGAAAATGCATTACACGTTGACCGTGAATACATTGTTAAAGTAGGCAGTAACTCTACAGTAGGCACTGTGACTTCTGTTAACTATCAAACAGATGTAAACACTATCGAGCAAAAACCTGCTTCTAAATTAGGTCTAAATGAGATCGGTAGCTGTAATTTTGAAGTTGCTAAAGAAGTACAATTTGATGCTTACTCATCAAACCGTGCGACTGGTGCTTTTATCATTATTGACCGTTTATCTAACGCCACTGTTGGTGCAGGTATGATTAAACAAGCAATAGAAGCTAAAGCAGCGCCTAAAACAGCTTACAGTGACTTTGAAGTTGAATTCAATGCACTAGTACGTAAGCATTTCCCACATTGGGAAGCAAAAGATATCCTGAAAGGGTAATTCTAAAAAGTGATCAGTTGCCAGTGATACTGACTTCTGATCACGCTTCATTGATGGCGCATTCATGACATTCCAATCCTATTTTGTACTTGCCGTTTTCATCCTAACCATCATTGGTTTAATTAAATTCCAACAACGTCCAAGCCAAGTATTTGGCGTTGCATTGTTAACTCTTTTTTCAACACAAATGGTCACTACAGACCAAGTTATTCTTAGCCTGTCAAATCAAGGCTTATTAACCCTTATTCTATTAATGCTGTGCTCCATAGCATTAGAAAAAACCCGATTGTTGCGTTTAGTGGCAATGAAAGTGATTCAACCTAATTACAGTGCGACTTGGTTAAGGTTGTTTGGATTAACTGTACTGTCATCGGCGTTTTTAAATAATACGGCGGTTGTTTCAACCATGCTTGGGCCAATTCGTAATAACCCAAATCACTCCGCTAGTAAGTTATTAATCCCATTATCTTATGCAGCTATTTTAGGCGGCACATTAACACTCGTGGGGACATCAACTAACTTAATCGTCAACAGTTTAGTACTTGATGCAAACCTACCATCCTTAGGATTTTTTGATTTTACTCTAGTAGGTATCTGCGTAGTGGTAGCTTGTGGGGTGACATTATATTTTTGTCGTTCACTATTACCAGATCGTAAAATACAAGGTGATACCGCCCAAGAATATTTTATAGAAGCTAAGGTTAAACCTGAATCTAGTTTAGTGGGTAAAAGTATCGATGAAAATGGTTTACGTCATCTACAATCACTATTCTTAGTGGAGATTATGCGTGGTGATTTACAGTTAACCGCGATTAACCCTAATCAAGTGATTCAAGCCAATGACAAATTAATCTTCAGTGGCGATATCTCCAAAGTAAGCCAACTTCGTCTGTTTGACGGGTTATCTATCTTTGCTGAAAGCAGCGGTTTGCCTTTAGGTAATCTTCGTGAAGTTGTAGTCCGCCCTGAAAGTATCTTAAATGGTAAATCATTAAAGTCTGTTGGTTTCCGCTCTTTGTTTGATGCTGCTGTGGTAGCTATAAAACGCGATGGTGAAAAAGTCTCAGGTAAAATAGGTAAACTTAAAATTAAGCCTGGCGATTTTTTAGTATTAGCAGTCGGTGAAGACTTTAAATCACGTCGTAATATTCGTAAAAACTTTATTTTATTATCCGATGTTGAGCTGGATTCACGTTTATCAGGTAAAAAAGAGTTACTGGCTATTGCTGGTTTCTTTGTTGCCATTGGATTAGCTGCGCTTGGTGTTATTCCGTTATTTAAAGCGGTATTACTGTTACTCGGTGTGTTGTTATTGAGTGGCTGTGTGACGAGTAGTGAATTGTTAAGACGTTTCCCTACGGATATTTGGGTGATCATTTCCTCCGCTATTGTGTTGTCCTACGCCTTACAAAACAGTGGTGTGATTGATAACTTTAATCAGTTGATGAGCGCCAGTACACACCTATTTAGTCCATTAGTGGCCTTGATTGCAATATTTGCGGTCACCTTATTATTAACTGAACTGGTTACCAACAATGCGGCGGCGGCTTTGATCTTCCCCATTGCCTATGGATTAGCCTTGAGTATTGATGCTAATCCGACGGCGTTTATTATGGCAGTTGCGTTTGGTGCCAGTGCTAGCTTTATTAGCCCATACGGATATCAAACTAATTTAATGGTGTTTAATGCTGGCCAATACAAACTCAATGATTTTATTAAAATCGGCATCCCTGTTAGTTTGGTTTATAGCGTAACCTGCATCATAGCTATTGTTGGCGTATTTGGTTTAACAGCCGCTTAACCGTTTATTATTTATGTTTTCCAGTGTTTATTAATTAACTATAAGACTGGATAAAAGCACTTTAAGAGAGAATTATTATGACAAATCCTTATATTGAAAAAGAAGTTGATGGCGAGAAATCATCTGATGTTGTTTGGCATCAAGCTAGTGTGTCCCACCAAGACCACTGTCAATTAAATGGACACAAAGCCGCAGTATTATGGTTTACTGGTTTAAGTGGCTCAGGTAAGTCAACGGTAGCAAATGCCGTAGATCTAATGTTATTTCAACATCAAGCTAAAACCTACGTCCTTGATGGGGATAATGTTCGTCATGGTTTAAACGGCGATTTAGGTTTCTCAGATAAGGATCGCATTGAAAATATTCGTCGTGTTGGTGAAGTTTCTAAGTTATTTGCTGATGCAGGTTTATTAGTTTCAACTGCTTTTATCTCTCCTTTTGTTGCTGATCGTGAAATGGTGCGATCGCAATTGCCAGAAGGGCAGTTTATCGAAGTATTTATCGATACTCCTTTAGCAGTTTGTGAGTCTCGTGACCCTAAAGGCTTATATAAAAAAGCGCGCGCCGGTGAGATTAAAAACTTTACCGGTATTGATAGTGCTTATGAAAAACCAGTTAATCCAGAAATACATGTACAGACAGATAAAAAATCTATCGAAGCATGTGCGCAACAAGTTATTGATTATTTAAAAGAAAATAAATACCTATAATCGATTTTCAATAAGTATCGGGTTAATTGGTATAGCTGGTACACAGTAGCCAAATAATAAAAAGGGATGACAAGTTACTTGTCATCCCTTTTAGCTTTTATACTGCATTATTGTTGTTAGTATTATGTATATTTATGGCTTTTTACACACTATCTGCGCAATCGCTCGGTCTGGATTGTGTTGTATCCCTTCAAAATAAAATAAGATTTCCCAATCTTTAAAAATACTCTTTAATTCATCTTTTTGTAATAAAAAGTCATCGCGATTAGGGCGACCAAATTGCCGATTTTCTGTGGTAAAGGTTTCGTAAATAACAATACCTCCAGATTTGACTGCCTGTTTAATATGCTCAAATAGTGGGCGGTGTAAATAACGAAATACAATCACACCTTGTAATGTTAATTGCTCCAATTTGAATCTGTCCGCACCTTGCTCAGACTCAAAGTCAGCTTGCCACAATTGCTCTTTTGCTATGTTATGTTGCTCATGTAACGCTAATAAAGGCGCTCCTTGTATATCTGCAAATACAACCTCGATTCCAGCTTCGGCTAGTGCTAATCCATTTTGACCTTGACCACACGCTAGGTCTAACACTTGACCATTAGCTGTTTTAAAAAGGTGTAAATGGTCCTGAAGTAAGTTGGCAACTTGCATTATTGTAATGCCTCAATTAAATCTCGCACATTCTTCAATGGGATAATCTTTTGTTCACCTTTTACAAACTGTTGCATTGATGCGTGGTAAGCAATGGCTGGAATAAAGATCTGTTTTTTACCGTGGGTGAGGGCTTCTCTTACTCGTGGGACGATTTGTGGAATTTGGCGTAATTCACCGGTTAGTGCTAATTCACCAATAAACACTGCATCACTTGGTAAAGGTTTAGAGTTAATTGAGCTTAGTAAGGCTGCTGTTACTGCCATATCTGTAGAGGTTTCTGAGTCCGCCATTTTAAGGCCGCCTACTAAGCTAATATTAATATCATAATAAGTAGGAATGCCGCCGTGCTTTTTTAATACCGCGGTTATTAATGATAAACGACTGTAGGAAACACCAATACAGTTACGTATTGATTTTTCACCTTCGACTTCAGTCGCTAAGGCTTGAATTTCAATTAATAAATTACGCGCACCATCTTTAATGACAGAAATAGCTGAACCTTCAAAATGCTCTTCACTGCCCGATAAGAATAAACGACTTGGGTTATCAACAGAACGCATACCTTTCTCTGTCATTTGGAAGATACCCACTTGCTCAGTATCACCAAAACGGTTTTTATCTGCTCGAAGAATACGCACCGATGCATCATTCACTTCAATATGAATGGCGGTATCGATAATGTGTTTTAGGGTTTGTGGGCCAGCCATTTGTGAATTTTTATTTACTTGGCCAACTAGAATCAAGGTAATACCGTGTTGTTTACATAATCGGTTGAGTATTTTGGCGCAGGTTTTCACTTGTGTGACACCACCTGCTGACCCTTCAACTGTGTTCGATTCAAAGGCTTGAATAGAATCTGCGATTAAGAATTTAACTTTGTTTTCAATACATTGATCGACAATATCTTCAATGCTATCGGTATCAGAAAGTAAAAAATTATCTTCATTGAAGTTAAGTTGTAAGCGTTCAATGCCGCGTTTTGCCCATTGGCTAAGACTTTCTTCCGCGGTGACGTATAAAGTAGACATAGATTGCGACATTACAGAAGCTACTTTAGTCAGTAGGGTTGTTTTACCTGAACCAGGATCACCGCTAATTAAGACAACTGAGCCTAAGGTAATACCTTCACCTAATACTCTGTCTAATTCACTTAATCCGGTCGATACACGTTGTGCGTGCTCAACTTGAACTGACGAAATGCGTTTTACGCCGTTTGTGGTTACACCTGCATAACCACCTGATTGACTACGGCTGATAGCGGCATTGACTGACTTAGTTGCAGCAGAGGCTTCACGAAACTCAGTAATGGTATTCCAGGCTTTACATTCGCTACATTGCCCTTGCCATTTTGTATAGTCGGCACCACAGTCGCTGCATACGTAAGATATTTTAGTTTTTGCTTTTGCCATGGTTTGTTCCGTTGTGTATGAATTAAATAGTCGTTTTGCTTAGTTGTTGTATTAAGTGTATTTATCATTACTCATTTTTGTATTCATTGAACAATTTGATAGCATCATTGGCTTTTGCATAGGCATAACCATGTGATGTTAATAGCCTTACTGCTTTCATTTTTTGCTTTTGTTCATCAATAGTCACTTTGAATTTTTTGGATAACAATTCACAGGCTTTTTCTAGATCGTTAAACGTAGGTGCAGGGAAGAGTTGATTATGCTCTTCAATGGCTGAGTTAATAATATCGAAGCTAAATCCTTTGGCTTGAAGAAACCCCATAGCTTTTTGCTTTAAATGTTGGGTTACAATTGCTTCTCGATATTTATTAGCGAGTAACCCTTGTGCAGATTCGATATAATCGAATTCGCTTTCCTGCATCGCCTGCTTAATTAAAGCTTCACTGATCCCTTTTAAAGTAAGATCTTGCTTTATTCTCGTCATTCCATAGCCTTTGTTTTGCGCACTGCGTAAAAAAGAATGGGCAAAACGTTGGTCATCTAAATACTTAAACTCCACACACTCATTAATAACCGTTTCAATCCATTCTTTATTGTCAGTTTTACGTTGCAGTTTTTTTAGTAATTCTGCTTGACTGTGGTCCCGACGAGAAAGGTGCCAAAAAGCACTGCGACGAACTGCTTCGATATCTTTAGCTATTTTAATCGGCTTATTAGCAAACATCTGGTTACTCTTTTAAGTGTGTTTATATACAGTATATATTCAAAGCGTAAAAAATTACAGAGGCCACCAAAACAGATTGTAAAATAGTTGTCCAAAAGGTTGAATTGTCTATTTATCACTCTATAATGTGCGCCCCCATTATGGGATAAATAATTAAGCGGGTTCCCTCACCCCGTTATTACATATAAAAAAGGTTACAATATGTTATCACTTACACACTCGCAAATTCGCCGTGCATTGACGCTATTGGTCGGATTTCACATTCTTATTATTTGTGCTAGTAACTACTTAGTACAACTTCCTTTTACACTTTTCGGTTGGCATACCACGTGGGGAGCTTTTAGTTTTCCTTTTGTTTACCTTGCCACAGATTTGACTGTACGCATTTTTGGTCAAGAAAGTGCACGACGCATTATTTTTAAAGCAATGTTACCTGCTTTAGTTGTTTCTTATGTAATTGGTGTTTTATTTCATCAAGGTTCGTTACAGGGCATGGGAGCATTAGCTGAATACAACAGTTTTGTTCTACGCATTGCTCTGGCTAGCTTTGCAGCTTACTTGTTCGGTCAATTATTAGATATCAAAGTATTTGCTAAATTACGTGCAACTAAACAATGGTGGGTTGCACCAACAGCATCGACTTTATTAGGGAATCTATTAGATACGTTAGTTTTCTTCTCTTTTGCTTTTTATGCATCTACAGATACATTTATGGCTGAAAACTGGTTTGAAATCGCAATGGTTGATTATGGATTCAAATTACTAGTGAGTATTTGTTTATTCTTGCCCGCTTACGGCGTGTTATTAAAAACACTAGAAAAACGCATTATCAGTGTACCTAATAATCAATCTTCTGTTGTTTAAAAATAATTGCTGTCTTTACGAAACTAGCTATGAATAAGTAAGTTATTGCAATTGGTATCAATAAACAGCTCAAAGGGAGGGCTGTTTATTGATCGTTTCAATCCATACCTTTTGAACAAAGTAGACTGAGTTTAAATATATTTTATACTTAAAAAATGACTACTTTTCTTGCTCTTCATCTTTAATGAAACGAATCTCAGAAAATCCCATACGATCAAATTCATTTGCACGGTAATTTTTCATAATACCTTGACCACGAGAAGTCATCTCTAATTGTTTTTCCATTGCCCAAAATGAAGTTAAATCAACACCTTCAGCGGCAGCCACTGCTTCATAAATATCAAAGTGTTGGCTGAATGAAAATGCGATTGTTTTTTTAGTACCCTGGTAAAAATAGCTGACTTGACGTGCCATAAAAATTGTCTCAATAATGAAAAAACATAATATTAACACAGCTTGATATAGCAATTATATTAAATAACCTTAATTCGAGTTAATCAGAGCACAGTTAAATTTTAAACCTTAAGATTGGATTTACGCCTGTGCAGTATTTTATATTTGGGTTATTACAAAGAGCTAAGGTTTAACAATTTGCTGTATTTGGCTGAGAGGCTTGGCAATATTAAATGCATATAGTAAGAATTTTTGAAAAACGAACATATCAGAGCCATTTTTTTGTAGGAAAATGTTATAAGACTCTGATTATAAGCTAAACTCATTGTTTTTCGGTCGCAATTTCTTAACCGAATACGTTACAATTACTGTATTGTTCGACCCATTAAAACCGCTCTGAGACTTAATGGATCCACTCATTACTTATGGATAGGTTTATATATGACGTTGACACTTCCTTATAATAATTTTATGTCTTTTGCAGACCACACATTCAAAGAATATGCTGATAATGCATTTCTAGGTTTTGTTGATGATGAAATGCTTACATATCGTGAAGCACAACAAAAAGTTTTAGAACTTCAGGCGTTATTTAAAGATTTAGGTATCAAGCAGGGTGATAAAATTGCTATCTGCAGCGAAAACATGCCGCATTGGGGGATCGTATATTTAGCGATCACGGCGATGGGGGTTATTGCTGTTCCTATTTTGCCTGATTTTCATACCAATGAAATTCATCATATTATCAAGCATTCTGAAGTGACTGCTTTGTTTATCTCTAAAAAAATAGCACAGAAACTAAACGAAGAAGATTTTAGTTCAGAACTTTCATATGTATTTTCACTGGAAACATTTGACTTAATTGAAGATAAAACACCTAAACACTCTGAATTACTTGTTAAAAGCGCACAAGCAATTGCTATAATGAAAAGCAAGGCAATTAAGTTTGCCAAGCAAAATAAGTTATTAAAAATGAGTGAAATAGATAATACATTAAACATTAATCCTGACGATGTTGCTGTTATTATTTATACATCTGGTACAACGGGGCAGTCAAAAGGGGTGATGTTGAGTCACAATAATCTACTGTCACAGGTTCACCAGGCAAACGGACTAACAGAAATAGTTGAAACAGACCGTTTCCTCTCAATCTTACCTTTGGCACATACTTTTGAATGTTCAGTTGGATTCTTGGTTCCATTTTCCAATGGCGCATCTGTTTATTATATAAATCGTATTCCATCACCTAAAGTCATTTTATCTGCGATGCAAAAAGTTAAACCAACTTGTATCTTAAGCGTGCCTTTGGTTATTGAAAAAATATATAAAA
Organism: Psychromonas arctica; assembly: GCF_036697365.1. Taxonomy (GTDB): domain Bacteria; phylum Pseudomonadota; class Gammaproteobacteria; order Enterobacterales; family Psychromonadaceae; genus Psychromonas; species Psychromonas arctica_A. The sequence goes on along the minus strand of NZ_JBAHZA010000002.1, from coordinate 338,805 downwards.
ACAAAGTATTAGCTGAGTTTAACAAAAAGAAGATCATTCAATATTTATACAATAACGTAGGTTTTATACGTAAAAAGCTTAATAAAATAGCCGGTAAAAAGTTGGTCGAAAGCTTTGGAGGCGAGATTAAATTCTTTGGTATTGGTGGCGCTAAATTATCACGCTTTGTTGAACAATTTTTAATTGAAGCTAATTTCCCTTATGCAATCGGTTATGGGTTAACTGAGACGGCTCCTATTATCGCTGGCGCAGTGCCAGGTACTACACGTTTAGGTACAACAGGTACATTGGTTGAAGGGATGGAATATCGTCTCATCAAACACTCAGAAGATGATACCGAAGGTGAGTTACATGTAAAAGGACCTAATGTCATGCTAGGTTACTACAAAGAAGAAGAGCGAACCAAAGAAGTGCTCGATGATGAGGGCTGGTTCAATACGGGCGACCTGGGTAATATTGATGAAGCAGGTGTATTAACGATTAGTGGTCGAAGTAAGAACGTTATTATTAGTGCTAGCGGTGAAAATATTTACCCTGAATCTATTGAAAGCATTATTGAACAACACCCGCTAGTCGTGGATTCAATGGTATATGAATTAGATAAAAAATTAGTGGCTAAGATTTATATTGATTATGACTTATTTGATGAGCAGCATAATCTAAAAAAACAAAGTGATTTTGATTTGCATAAAGATATTATTAACTTATTAGAAGAGATTAAAGTGAGTTCAAATCAACAGCTTTCTTCTTTTTCCAAAATAAACTCAGTGATTGAGCAAACAGAACCATTTATTAAGACACCGACTAAAAAAATTAAACGCTATCTACATATGTAGTAAAGTATAGATAAAAAATAGGGTAAAAAGTCTTATTCTTTTTATCTAAAACTAAAGAGCCTATTACTGTTGTTAATGCAAAAGTAATAGGCCTTTTACTATAGACTTGGACGTGTAGACGTAATCAAGACATAACAAGTACATGAATGATTATTCCATAAAGAATTTAGACCTCATGAACTGTTTAACAACACACATTTTAAAAGCGATTTAAATAGAGAAAATATTATGGCTAAAACCGCTGCAGCACTACATATTTTAGTTAAACATCAAGACAAAGCTGAAGATATTTTAGCACAATTAAAGAAAGGGGCTAAATTTCAAACCTTAGCTAAAAAATATTCAACGTGTCCTTCTGGTAAAAAAGGAGGCGATTTAGGTGAGTTTAAAAAAGGCCAAATGGTACCTGCATTCGATAAATTTTGTTTTACGGGTGAAATATTAACGCCAACAATTGTCAAAACAAAACACGGTTATCATATTGTTAAAATCTTATACAGAACTTAGTTTTTTATGTGATAGTTAATGCTAAAGCTCTGTTTATAGAACATAAAAATTCTCTATCACTAAATGAATACAACAATCATAAAATAATACTCTAATCTCTTTTTTTTAGCATATTCACTTGTTTTTTATCTATTTTTTTGATTTTCATCAATCAGAATGTCACAATTCACTGGCTGAAAATGGAGTCTTGAATTGGCTCTTTACTTCTCGGATACAATCAAGATTGATTTTATATTTCTACACATTGGAAAGTGCCTTATACGATGAATAACCATGATATTTTAGGGACAAATGACACTTGGTCTAAAAAAGCAATTCGTAAACAATTTAAACTGCTATCAATAAAAATTCATCCAGATAAATCAGGATCTAGTGAGTTATTTAAAATAGTACATATTGCCTACAAGAAAGTAATGGCTGGTGAAGGTAATGATCCTTTTGTTTACTTACCCTCAGAAGAGATCGATCTTAATCAACCTATACAAGATAAAGAAGCACTTAAATTACAGGTTCATCAATTATTGAAAGAGGTGAAGATTAAAACAGAGTGTTTAGATGAAGCAAATGCACAAATTCGTAAGTTATCGGTCAATTCAGATGTAGCTAAAGTAACCAGCCAACTTAAACTAGCACTTAGCGCTTTATTTATTATGATGCTAGGTGGTGCAATGGTCTTGTTATCTAACTTTGGTAAGGATGATTCAGATAATAAAGTGTCACCACGTTTCTTTTTAAGCTCTGTTCCTAAATTGTTGACAGAAAAACCTAAACTTGAACTGAAAGCACTGAAAAAAGATTGGAGCCATTTACCTGGTTATTCTAAAAAAGGGGACTTTGGTGATTTTATTCTGCTCACAGAGTTGGGGATTCCAACTTTAATGTTGCAAATAGATAAGAGCAAATATAACAGTGAGCAAAAAGCTAAACTTCGTAATGAAAAACATGGTTCTTGTGAAGCTGCGTTAACAGTCAATGGTTATCAACGTGTTGGACTGATCAATCCTTTTGCTCGGGCGACTGTCGATAAGAACTTTATTTTTTCTATTTGGCTGTTTGATAGTGTTAAGTTAGATATGTTTAATGATTTTCAACGTATCACTTTGATTTGTGATGACTTAATTTTTAATGGAAAATTAAATCATCAAGCTGCTTAAGGCATTTTAGTGTGTAGCAAAGCTTCATCAAATGGCTACACACGCCTGTTAGTCTAAATAAAATCGTGCCGTTTAATTGTATATTTTTTTAATTTTGAGCTTAATGTGGTTGGCTTTAAACCAAGTAATTCAGCCGCTCCTCCTGCACCATAAATCTTACCTCTACAGTCTTTTAATGCTTGGATTAAATTATCTCTTTCTAATTGTTTATGTTGCTGTGCATTAAGAACCTTGCTGTGTTGTGTGTATGATTGATTTTTTATATTGATTGCTTTGTCTTTATTCATAAACTCGAAGTTTAGTTTGTTACTTTTAGACAATATTACTTGCCGCTCAATGATATTCTCTAACTCCCGAATATTCCCTGGCCAACTATAGCTAATCAAATGTTGCATCTGCGCTATTGAAACTTGTGGGGAGGGCTGATTTAACCTAACACACACTTTATCGATAAAGTGTTTTACTAATAAAGGTAAATCATCAATACGCTCTCTAAGCGGAGGTGAATTAATAGGAAATACATTTAACCTAAAATATAGATCTTCTCTAAATTTATTGTTTGTAACCAGTTTGGTTAGGTCTTGGTTGGTTGCAGCAATCACCCTGACGTTGACGTTACGTGTGATTGATTCTCCTACACGTTCGAATTGTTGCTCTTGCAAGACCCTTAGTAATTTACTTTGTAATTGTAATGGTATTTCGCCGACTTCATCGAGAAAAATAGTTGCTCCGTCTGCTAATTCAAAACGACCTACACGATCTGAAAGAGCACCTGAAAATGCTCCTTTTACATGCCCAAAAAATTCACTTTCAAAGAGTTCTGCCGGTATCGCTGCACAGTTAACACGTATCAACGGTCTAACGTTACGTTTACTGGCTTCGTGGATAGCTCTTGCAATTAATTCTTTACCTGTACCTGACTCACCTATGATCAACACATTCGCATCTGTTGGTGCAACGAGTTCTATTTGATTCATCATATGTTTAATTTTATGACTGTTTCCAATTAAGTATTGATGATTAAAGTCTGCATTAATCTCTTCTTGTAGATACGCATTTTCCATTTCTAATCGATGTTTAAGTGCATCAACCTCTTTTAACGCATTCAGTAATTTATCTTGTGTGCGTTTACGCTCTGTAATATCTCGAAAGATAACAACCGCACCGATTAATTCGCCATTCTCCCTTAGAGGGGTACTGGTATATTCCACAGGAATAGGTTTACCTTGTTGAGACCAAAAAACTTCATTATCAACGCTGTGAATAGCACCGTCATTAAAGGCTGCATATATGGGGCAGTTATGCACGTGGTAGTGACTACCATTAATATGCGTATGATGGATAATATCGTGAATTTTTTTCCCCATTAACTGTTCTTTTTTCCAGCCAATAATCTCTTCAGCTGCTTTATTAACAAAAGTGGTTTTACCGTCGCAGTCAACACCATAAATGCCATCACCAACGGCTGTTAGGAGTAATTGGTTTTGGCGTTCTATTTGTTGAAATACTGTTTCATCAGTGTCCCATTGCGATAAGCCCAATCGGTAATTGGATTCTATTCGTGATTTAAAGTGACGTTCAAAAGTCACACTGCCATCTTCACAGCTTAATAAAATATTATTAGCGAATTGAGAGGCATTAATACCAATACTCACGTTTTTATTAACCGTTTGTATGCTCAGCTCGCTCGACCAAGCTGTACCTTTAGTTAATACTTGCTGGGTGAAGCTATGCAGTTTATTAAGGCAGTCTGGAAAGAATTGAGTCACCGAGTATTGGTTTAATGCTCTTCTATCTAAATTGAATAATGCTTCTGCTTGATTATTAGCTATCAATATTCGATTGCTAATCGGGTTAATTAATAGCATAGCCGTAGGGGCATTTAAAAAGAGTTGCTCCAACATCGTTTTCTCCATTTCCAAATGAATAGGTGCATAAATATTTTGATAATTAATCGTTTTACACTGCAAGGTTTGAACCATTTCAACGAAATTTAGTTGTGGTAACCGCGATAATTCGTTTTGCACGATATTTCGTGATTATTTTTATTTAGAGGATCTTCTTAAAAATTAATGAAAACAGTGGTTTATGGGGTTATCGTGAAATGGCATAGTAAATGCTATATCGATATTGATTTAAGAAGTTACGAGATAAGTTATTAGGCATTTTTCTCGTTGCACCAATCCAGAGCAAAATGTTCTCTGTTTAGTGTCATTATCATTCAGGTAAGGAAATAAAATGTTAAAAAAAATAGAAGTTACTGAAGCTATTTTCGCGATCAAAAAAGACAAGCAGTTAACTTGGGAGACGATTGCAAATGCTATTGGTATGTCAACTGTCTGGACTACTTCTGCTTGTCTAGGTATGAACAGTTTTACAGATTCTACAGCTGACAAACTGATTGAATACTTAGGGCTACCAGCAGAAACAAAGTTTAGCCTATTAGAGAACCCTACTAAAGAGTGGGATAAGTCGGTTCCTCAAGATCCTCTTGTTTATCGTTTTTATGAAGTCGTTGGTGTGTATGGCGATACATTGAAAGAGGTTATCCAAGAGAAGTTTGGTGACGGTATTATGAGTGCTATCGACTTTACAATGTCTGTTGATAAAGAGGAGAACCCAAAAGGTGACCGCGTAGTAGTGACGATGAATGGTAAGTTTTTACCTTATAACGCATGGTAGGTTGTCTATTGAAGTAGGTGATAGTTTCGAATTAATACATTTTTAGTAAAAGGGCGACCGATATTGAGAGTTACTGTAAAGACGTAATTGCTCTTTAAAAGGATGTTTGCCAACAGGAAGTTACATTAACCCGTAAGTTATTTAGCATATTAAATACTTACCAGAATAAAAGTGAGAAAAGCTATGTCTTATTTAGAACCCGCAGAGTTTGTAACCAAAATGGTCGATACTGGGGAATCCAAAGTTTATATGTCGACTAAGGACACCTTAATACGTGCTTTTATGGCGGGTGCCATTTTAGGATTGGCAGCTGTCTTTGCAATTACAGTTGCTACTAAAACAGGAAGTCCAATATTAGGTGCTTGTCTGTTTCCGGTGGGCTTCATTATGCTTTATTTAATGAAATTTGACTTGTTAACTGGTGTGTTTACTTTAGTGCCATTGGCATTATTAGATAAACGTGCCGGAGTTACTTTTTCAAGTGTTATGCGTAACTGGGGCTTAGTATTTATTGGTAATTTTGCGGGAGCAATGACAACAGCATTCATGATGTCCTTTATACTCACTTACGGTTATTCTGCAGATGGTGGGGTTATTGCAGCTAAAGTGAGTACAATTGGCGAATCAAGAACGCTAGGTTATCAAGAGCATGGCATTGGTGGATGGTTTACTATTTTTATTCGCGGAATGCTATGTAACTGGATGGTCTCAATGGGTGTAGTTGGTGCATTAATTTCAACTTCAGCTGGCAGTAAAATGGCTGCGATGTGGATGCCAGTAATGTTATTCTTTTACATGGGTTTTGAGCATTCAATCGTGAATATGTTTTTATTTCCATTTTCAATGATCATGGGCGGTGATTTTACTGTTTATGATTACCTGTTATGGAATGAAATCCCAACAGTATTAGGTAATCTAGCTGGTGGGTTATTATTAGTAGGTTTACCGCTATACTTTACTCATGTTAAAACGTCTAAAGCACGTAAATTAAGTTAAATAAAACTATTTACCGCCTGTTAATTTGCTCTTAATTGCTTAATATTTCAAATTGTAATTAAGGGCTTTCTGCATTGAATCTTCAAGACTTCCTTATTAATAAGCCAATATATTTTAGCGTGTTATTGCAATTCATTAAATATTAAGTATCGGTTGATTGTATAGGGTGTGATACCTGTGTATATTAAGCTTAATTTTAAATTTAAGTGAATTCATCATATTGAGCGCTAAGCAGCATAAAAACGCAACAACGACCCCAGAAATAAGAGCTTTTATCCATGACTCAGAGCTGCCGACTGCGGTACTTGCTCGTCTATTAAAAATTTCTGAATCTACCGTGCGCAAATGGCGCAAACGGGAAACCGTTGAAGATGCTTCTCACGTGCCAAAACATTTTAAAACAACGCTTTCACTTCAACAACAATATGTAGTTGTTCAGTTACGTACTCGATTAATGCTTTCTTTAGATGAACTGTTAGTGGTTTGTCGACAGTTTATTAATGAAAATACCTCGAGAGCTGGTCTACAGCGCTGCTTAAAACGCCATGGTGTGTCTAAACTGGCAGACATTGATCCTGCTGGTGAGTTAATTAAATTAGAGCAGCAAGTTACTGTTGCCATTAAAGACAATAGCTCGGATCAAGTACTTAAGTCAGTAGTGAGCCCTGAAGCAATGAGCGAAGTACTCAATCAACTACGTATTGAAGCCGCAGAGAAAAACAACACTAGTGAATTAGCTGATCATGCACGTAGTGCTAAAGCGCGCTCCTTAACTTGCTCAGATGTAGTACAAGTCAGCGTGACAACTTTGCCTGTTTTAGATAAAAAAACAACTAATCAACATCGTTTATTGATCGCTCATGACCCAGATAGTCAGTGGGTTTATGTCGATCTATATCAAGACGATGAAGCTGATGCTGCACGACGTTATATGCGCTACGTGTTAAAGCATGCACCATTTCATATTCGTCGCTTATTAGCGGCAAATTATAACGAATTTTTGAGCCGATTTCGTTTGCTAAGTGAAGTCTAAACACTAGTAAACAAATAGTAATGCCATTGGAGAACATAATGTCAAAAAAACAAAACACCAACATAGCGGCAGATAAGCGTATTAACTCTCGCTTACAAGAAACGCCAATAGCAATTGTTGGTATGGCTTCGGTTTTTGCTGAAAGTAAAAATCTAGGACAGTTTTGGGAAACCATAGTTAATTCTGTGAATGGCATTCAAGATGTACCAGAGGACCGTTGGGCAATTGATGATTATTATTCTGCAGACAAAAAAGAAGCAGATAAAAGCTATTGCAAGCGTGGTGGTTTTTTACCTGAAATTGATTTTGATCCGATGGAGTTTGGTCTTCCACCAAATTTATTAGAGCTAACTGATATTACACAATTAATGGCATTAGTGACGGCAAGAGATGTGATTGCTGATGCGGGTTTAAGTGTAGAAGGCAATATAGACCGCGATAAAATGGGTATCATTTTAGGTGTTGGTGGCGGTCAGAAGCAGGGCGGACAACTAATGTCTCGTTTGCAAGGCCCTGTATTAGAAAAAGTACTAAAAGCATCGGGTGTGAGTGATGCTGATACTAATGTGATCGTAGATAAATTCAAAAAAGCCTACATTCCATGGGAAGAGAATTCCTTTCCAGGCATGTTAGGTAATGTAATTGCAGGTCGTATTGCTAATCGATTCAATCTTGGCGGCACCAACTGTGTCGTTGATGCTGCTTGTGCAGGCTCTTTAGCGGCTATTAAAATGGCTGTATCGGATCTGTTAGAATATCGCTCGGATATGATGTTATCAGGTGGTATTTGTTGTGATAACTCACCGTTTATGTACATGTCATTCTCAAAAACACCAGCATTTACCGACGGTGACTGTATACGTCCATTTGATGATAAATCAAATGGTATGATGATTGGTGAAGGTGTTGGGATGATTGCGCTTAAGCGTTTGGAAGATGCTGAACGCGATGGCGACCGAATTTATTCAGTTATTAAAGGTATCGGTAGCTCTTCAGATGGCAAATTTAAATCTATTTATGCTCCTCGCCCAGAAGGACAATTAAAAGCATTAAAACGTGCCTATCAAGACGCAGGTTTTGACCCGAAAACATGTGGCTTAATAGAAGCTCATGGTACTGGCACTAAAGCGGGTGATGCTGCGGAGTTTAGAGGCTTAGAGCTACTGTTTAGTGAAAACAATGAACAAAAGCAACATGTCGCGTTAGGATCTGTTAAATCCCAAGTAGGTCATACTAAAGCAGCTGCGGGTACTGCTGGTTTAATCAAAGCTGCGTTAGCGCTACACCACAAAGTCTTGCCACCAACGATCAATGTAGATCTACCCAATAAAAATCTAAATATTGAAAATACCCCATTGTATATCAATACTGAGACTCGCCCTTGGATGCAGCGTACTGACGGTGTTAAACGTCAAGCTGGGATCAGTTCTTTTGGATTCGGTGGTACTAACTTCCATTTGGTATTAGAAGAATACTCACAACAACATGAACAACCTTATCGATTGAATGAGGTTGCTCAATCGTTTTTAATTGCCGCTGATAATAAAGCACAATTGATTGAGCTATTAACGACTCAGAAAAATGCTTTAAATGTTGACCAAGATAATCAGCCTTATGCTTATAATCAGTTTATTATCGATTTTCCGGTGCGTAAAATATCAGCCGATCATGCGCGTTGTGGTTTTGTAGCTAATGATATTGCCCATGCACAACAGCTATTAACACAAGCGATTGACAAATTAAAAGCCGAATCGTCTAAGCAGTGGTCAATGCCAACCGGTATTTATTATCAAGAGCAAGCTATTGACGGCAAAGGAAAAGTAGTTGCTCTATTTTCAGGTCAAGGATCCCAGTACGTTAATATGGGACGAGAATTAGTTTGTCATTTCCCAACTATGATGGCTAGTCAAGTTGCCATGGACAAACAGTTTGCTTTAACTGCATCAGGTAATGTCAGTGATGTGCTTTATCCTATTCCAGTATTCGATGCAGAGAAAAAAGATCAACAAGAGCAGACTTTACGTTCGACGGAGTACGCGCAACCTGCAATAGGTAGTCTGTCTGTTGGATTATTTAACACCTTCAAACAAGCTGGTTTTAAAGCTGATTTTACTGCAGGTCATAGCTTCGGAGAATTAACCGCTTTGTGGGCTGCAGGTGTTTATTCTGAACAAGATTATATGCGCCTTGCTATTGCTCGAGGCCAAGCAATGTCTACGCCCGATGGGGCTGATTTCGATGCAGGAACAATGGCGGCAGTCATTGGTGAAGTTGCATTAGTAGAGAATGTAATATCTGAAATTGATGGAGTCAGCATTGCTAATTACAATGCGCATAATCAAGCCGTTATTGCAGGTAATAAAACAGCGATTGCTGAAGCAACAGTAAAACTTAATAATTTACAACTAAAAGTAATTGAACTACCCGTTTCAGCTGCATTCCATACTCCATTAGTAGAGCACGCGCAGCAACCATTTGCTGCAGTAATTGATCAAATTAATTTCTTAAAACCGGATGTTAGCGTTTTTGCTAATGGTACTGGTGAAGCTCATAGCAAAGATCCTAAGAAAATTAAATCTGCACTTAAAGGGCATATTCTTGAATCAGTACAATTTAGTAAAGAGATCGAAAATTTATACAATGCAGGTGGTCGAATCTTTGTAGAATTCGGCCCTAAAAATGTATTAACTGGTTTAGTGAATAATATTCTGCAAGATAAATCAGATGTGGTAAGCATCGCAACTAATGGCAATGCCAAACAAGATGCTGATATGCAATTACGCTTAGCAGCAGTGCAATTAGCTGTTTTAGGGTTAGAGCTTGACAATATTGACCCTTATTCTGCTGTAAATCGCCCAACCGTTGCCCCTAAAAAATCGCCTTTAGCAATGAAGTTATCTGGCGCTGCCTATGTGAGCCCTAAAACGCAACAAGCTTTCCAAGATGCATTAACAGATGATTGGAAGATAAGTAACAATCAACAACCTATCACTGACATTAAAGAAGTAATAAAAGAAGTTGTTGTTGAAAAGGTAGTAGAAAAAGTCGTTGAAAAAATTGTTTACGTCGACAGTAATGGTAAACCTTTGGCTGATCAATCCGCTGTGGTAACAGAACCTGTGAAGACAGTAAATGCACAAGTATCGGTTAATAATATTCAAGATAGTGTTAAGCAGTTAATTGAGCATCAATCACAGTTATTGTCGGTACACCAAGCATATTTAGAAGGGCCAAACCAATATGCGGATACTTTCAAGTCCGTTTTAACTGCGCAAGCTGGTCAACAGGAATTACCTGAAGGTTTGGATAAAACCTTAAGTATGTATCATGATTTTCAAACAGAAACTTTAAGAGTACATGAGACTTACTTAAATAATCAGACGGAAAATATGCAGCAGATGCTGAGTAATGTGTCTGATACTAAAATAGTAAACACTCAAAAAATGGCATCTGCTACTGAAGATCAAAAAACTGTGCCACAGCAAAGTGACGTTAAACCCTTAGTAACTGATTTAAACCTGCAGGAGCAACTGCAAGCAACACATAATGTAGTTCAAGCTGCGCAAGTTAAACCGGTTAATAAAGTGCAAAAAAGCATATTTACCAACGAAGTGGTGTCACTTAATGGCAATCGTGATAATCAAGCAATAGCAGATACTATGCTCGCAGTGGTTGCAGATAAAACCGGTTATCCAACTGAAATGCTTGAGTTAAGCATGGATATGGAAGCTGACTTAGGTATCGATTCAATTAAACGTGTTGAGATTTTAGGCGCAGTACAAGACCAAATTACTGACTTACCAGAATTAGATGCTGAGCAACTAGCTCAAATGCGCACGCTTGAAGAGATTGTTATTTATATGAGCTCAGTGATGAGTGAAGCATCAAATACCTCTTCAAACATAGCAGTCAATAACAGCGAAGTAAGTTCTGTTTCTATTAACATTGACACAAAACTTATTGAACAAACCATGTTATCAGTTGTAGCTGATAAAACCGGCTACCCAACCGAGATGCTTGAACTGAGCATGGATATGGAAGCGGATTTAGGTATCGATTCAATTAAACGTGTTGAGATATTAGGCGCAGTGCAAGACCAAGTTACTGACTTACCAGAATTAGATGCAGAGCAACTAGCGCAAATGCGCACGCTTGAAGAGATTGTTATTTATATGAGCTCAGTGATGAGTGAAGCATCAAATACCTCTTCAAACATAGCAGTCAATAACAGCGAAGTAAGTTCTGTTTCTATTAACATTGACACAAAACTTATTGAACAAACCATGTTATCAGTTGTAGCTGATAAAACCGGCTACCCAACCGAGATGCTTGAACTGAGCATGGATATGGAAGCGGATTTAGGTATCGATTCAATTAAACGTGTTGAGATATTAGGCGCAGTGCAAGACCAAGTTACTGACTTACCAGAATTAGATGCAGAGCAACTAGCGCAAATGCGCACACTTGAAGAAATAGTCGTGTATATGAACTCGGTAATGGGTAGCACTTTAACTGAACAAGTAAACACACCGGTAGTAAATACCATTAGTACTGACACAAAGCTTATTGAACAAACTATGTTAGCGGTTGTAGCGGATAAAACTGGCTACCCAGCTGAAATGCTTGAGTTAAGCATGGATATGGAAGCGGACTTAGGGATTGATTCTATTAAACGTGTTGAAATATTAGGCGCAGTACAAGACCAAATTACTGATTTACCGGAATTAGACGCAGAACAACTAGCGCAGATGCGCACGCTTGAAGAAATAGTGGTGTATATGAACTCGGTAATGGGCAGTACCTTAACTGACCAAGTAAGTATAGTAGCAGTAAATACCACTAATATTGACACAAAGTTTATTGAACAAACTATGTTAGCGGTTGTAGCTGATAAAACCGGTTATCCAACTGAAATGCTTGAGTTAAGCATGGATATGGAAGCGGATTTAGGTATCGATTCAATTAAACGTGTTGAAATATTAGGTGCAGTACAAGATAAAGTTACTGACTTACCGGAGTTAGATGCAGAACAACTAGCGCAGATGCGCACGCTTGAAGAGATCGTCTTGTATATGAACTCAGTGATGCGAGGAAATGGTGTTATTACAAAGGCTAATGAAGATAGCATTACTGTAGATAGAGTATCTGCCGAAGACTCTGCGCAAAGTATCGATTTAGCCCATATAGAAAAAACTATGCTGTCAGTTGTAGCAGAAAAAACAGGCTATCCAATTGAGATGCTTGAACTAGATATGAATATGGAAGCGGACTTGGGTATCGACTCTATTAAACGAGTAGAAATTTTAGGTGGCGTACAAGATCAAATAACAGCACTTCCAGAGTTAGATGCAGAACAGTTAGCACAAATGTCTACACTAGCTGAAATTGTTAGTTATATGCACTCTGTACAATCTGATAATACATCTGTGATATCCGTTAATGCATTAAGCTCTGAATCATATGCGCCATTAACTGAAAACTTTGAGCCTGCACCTAGTGCAACGGTGGTAACAAAAAAGCTTGCTGCACTTGAATATTTTGATTCAAGTGCATTAAATCAAACCAATGGTAGTAAAAAACTATTGTTGGTTAATGATGGGCTTGATAGTTGTGTTTTAACTGCCAATGAATTAGCAAAGTTGGGTTGGAAGGTGACAGTGTTAACTCCTCACTGGATTAAGGTGAAGTTAACTAAACAGTTTGAGCAGCAGATTCAACTTGTTGATTTAGCATCCCTCGATGAATCGTTAATTGTTGAGGTTATGTCTGCTCAACAATGGCAATCGGTTATCTATTTGCACCCTAAAACTAATGCTCCTGGTATTGATTTTGATGTACAAGCTAAACAAGGGCTGCAATTAGCATTCTTGTTGGCTAAGTTATGTAAACTGAATCAAATAAATAATGAAGTCCGTTCATCTTTTTTAGTGGTGACACGACAAGGTGGTGACTTTGCAACAAACAATTTAGAAAGCAAAGCTGATTTAGTTCAGGGGGGGTTATCTGGGCTAGTTAAAACCTTAGCGCATGAGTGGGATAATGTTTTTTGCCGAATCCTTGATCTACCTTATAAATTTACAACGAACAAAGTTGCGAAAATAATCCTGTCTGAGTTGAATGACAAAGATCTTTTGCCAACAGAGGTTGGTTATAACAGTGACGGGCGATTGACTTTAGTTGCACAGAGTACAGATAGTTATCAATTAACTGCAGGTCAGACGATTAATCAAGAGTGTGTATTCTTAGTGAGTGGTGGTGCTAAAGGGGTAACTGCACATTGTATAGTCGAACTTGCTAAACAACATCAATGTAAATTTATCTTATTGGGCCGTTCGCAATACCAAGCTGTTGAAGCATCTTGGTCATTGGGCATAGACAGTGATATTGAATTGAAGAAAGCGGCAATGCAATACTTGCTAAATAACGGTGAAAAACCTAATCCAAAATCAGTGAAGCAGCTAATAAATACTGTTTTAGCTAATCGAGAAATTAAACAAACTTTACAGGCTATTACATTAGCTGGTGGTGTTGCTGAATATGTTGCAGCAGATGTATGTGATAAGCAGGCCTTACAGGCAGCAGTTGCTCCAATTATCGATTTATGGGGTAATGTTACTGGCGTTATTCATGGCGCAGGTGTGTTGGCCGATAAATTAATTGAAGATAAGACATTAAGTGAGTTCGAACAGGTTTATAGTACTAAAATTGATGGGTTAGCGGCTTTATTGTCCTGTTGTGAATTGGATAAGTTAACGCATCTTGCGCTATTTTCTTCGGCGGCTGGTTTCTATGGTAATCCAGCACAATCTGACTATGCAATTGCTAATGAGATCTTGAATAAAACAGCTTACCGTTTTAAAGCTTTATACCCTGCAACACAAGTATTGAGTTTTAACTGGGGACCTTGGGACGGCGGTATGGTTACAGCAGAGTTAAAACGCATGTTTGACCAACGTGGTGTGTACATCATTCCCATTGAATCGGGTGCTAAACTGTTAGCTCGCGAACTGGCAGCATCAGATAACCGCTGCGTACAGATTGTAGTGGGTACTGATATGTCTGGTTCAGATAAAGAGCCTGAATCAATAAAAGTAGACGGTCAAATTATTAAAGTATTTAACCATCAAGAAAATAGACTTTTATCCGACCACCAAATCGATGGCCAACCTGTTTTACCAACAGTATGTGCGATGGAGTGGCTTAAATCTGCCTGCGAGCAACAATACCCTGATTACCAATACCGTGGAATAAAAGGCTTTAAATTATTCAAAGGAGTTGTATTTGATGGGGCACATGCGGAACAATTTACACTGGACACGAAACTAGTAGAACAATCTGAAACGCAATTAAATATCGAGGTGTTGGTAAGCAGTAAGTCTGAGCAAGGCAAATTAGTTTACCATTATCAAGGCGTAGTGACTTTGATTAAACCTTTATCTGGTTTACCAACGTTGAAAGAACACCATACTGCATTGCCTGAATTAGTTAAAAAGCAGTCTCAGCAAGCATCTGAATTGTATGCTGACGGTAGTTTATTTCATGGTCAAAGTCTGCAGGGTATTCAACATATCCATCAATTAGATGAAACGGGTTTATTACTTGAATGTGCGATTAAAGTTGCTGCAAACCAAGATAATGATGAGTTCGATTTAACTGAAACGAATGTTGTTGCTAATGATTTGGTCTACCAAGCATTGTTAGTATGGACTAGTAAACAGTTAGGCATTGGCAGTTTGCCTACAAGTACTGGTAGCTGGGATGTATTCCGTGAAGTTAAATTAGGTGAGCACTTCTTTATCAAACTAACCGTAACCAAACACCAAGGGCAAAGTGTATTTGGTGATTTACTCTTAATTGATCAAGATAATAAAGTGATTAGTCAAATAAATGCTGCGGAAGTAACTTGTAGCCCAAGTTTATCTGAATTATTTAAGGCCAGCGCTTAATCATGATAGCGGTGTTGGGAATTGAGGTAAATATTGATTCAACTAGTAATGAAAATATTGCTATTGATGCTTTTGATTACCATTTATATCAAGGCTTGAAGATTGAGGCTCGAACCAAAACCTGTCTCAATAAGATGATCTCTGCTCTTAATTTATTAACCAATAAATTATTGAGTAATAATCACCTTAGCCGTTCGCAGGTTAAGTTGGCTATTTGTGGCACTAAAATTAACTCTGATATTCAGCCGTTTGCAGAGTTATTTTCTGCCACTAATAACTATGAGTCACTAAGTGATGCCTTAAGTGATTGTGTCTGTGGAGACATTGAGCAAGCTAAGCCAACGCTAATAGTTAGTCTTGATTATAGTTGCTTCAACGCTTGTGCAGCGATTTTGGTCACTCCGCAAGTTACGCTAAAAGATATTAATTCACCATTAAGCCAATGCCATTGTTATGGGTATATTAATGCACAAAGTGTGGCGAACAATGAATCATCTAAAACAAGCCAGAGAGACTTAATTGAACAGCATCTCGAAGAATTTATGGTGCATAGTGATTTAGACCCTGAACAACTTGAATCAATTATTATTAATCAAGCTATATCGTCGATATCGACCATTGATCATGCACAAACCTATTTAGCATTCTCTGATAAAAAGCTGCAACATAGCCCTTCAAATAAACGTACACTGTTAACCAGTATCGACTGCTATGACAGTCAAGACGAGCAGTTTATGGCGTTGCTTAGCTTAATTTCCAGTGTGTTATGTGTTGATCAACAATACCGTTTAGGTTGCCGAGGCAGATTATTATTGGCAGAGCCTACAGGTTCAAGAACTGGAATGTGGCGCAATTCTCCTTATTATTTATTGCCTGAATCAACAAGTTATTTAACCCAAAGCCAGAATCAAACTAGGCAGTTATTATTAAGTTTCGCAGCTAAAAGTTCACATCAATTAATATTGGTTTCTAACTTGGATATTATTAACAATAAGCAAGTTACTCCAAGTTATAATAATGGATTTTTAGCACAACAACAGATGAAGCCATTTGTATTCAAAGGGACTTCAGTACAACATTTCATTGAAATGTTGCGTTGCTGTGAGCAGTCAATTTTACAAGAAGAACAAAGTTTCAAAGGTTTTAGTGAAAAGCATTATAAAGCTAGTCAATATAATTATCTAAACCTTCAATCCAATCAAAAAAGTCATTATTGTCTAGTATTATTAGCCGATTGTTTTGAACAATTATCTGCAGAAATAACATTAGCTGTTAATGGTTTACCAGCAGCATTAAATAATAACCAAGTATGGAAAACACCACGAGGCAGTTACTTTAGTGGACAGTTAGTTGAAGAAATAAAGCCTAAAAAGCCACTCAGCTTTGTTTATCCTGGAGTGGGGGCTTTATATGTAAATATGGGGAAAGATCTATTACGTTTGTTTCCTCATTCGCATCATGCGTTGACCCAAATGAGCCCCGATCTAGCACAGAGCTTGCAGGATCAATTGATCACACCAAGACATCTTAGTGTTGATCGAGAACAGCAACTTCAAGACCAAAAAAACTTAAGGCATAACTTGGCAAATATTGCTGAAGCTGGTGTCAGTTATGCTTACTTATTGACTCATATTTTTCAATGCGGTTTGTCATTAAATGCCACTAGTGCTGCTGGGTATAGTATGGGCGAAGTAAGTATGTTTGCTGCATTAGGTTGCTGGGAAAACCCGCATTTATTAAGCCAAAGATTACGTCATAGTCCTATCTTTAATGATCAATTGGCAGGTCCTTTAAAACGTCTTGAGACAGCTTGGGGAGAAACTAATGGTGGTAATTCACATGATTGGGAATCATTCCATATCAAAGCTGGATTAGTACAGGTTAAAGCTATTATTTCAGATTACCCCCGTGTTTATATTACCATTCGCAATACTGCTGATAGTTTAGTGATTGCCGGCGAGCCAAAGCAGTGTTTAGCGCTAGCTGAGGAGTTAGGGGTTAGGGCGATTGCATTGAATGTAAATAACATTATTCATTGTGAATTATCTCAGACCGAATATCAGCGAATGCAATTAATGTATTCATTGCCCGTTCAGCAAAAGTTAGCGTGTCAGTTATTTTCTACTTCTTGCTATTTACCAGTACCTATTACTGAAAAAGCGATAGCTGTTAGCATCAGTAAGTGTCTAACTGAGTTTGTTGATTTTCCTCGTTTAATTAAAAATATGTATGCCACTGGCGAGCGAGTATTTATTGAAATGGGGGCTGGGAAATCATTAAGTACTTGGATTGAGAGAATTTTAAAGAATAATCAGCGTGCCGTAACTTGTTTGTCAGTGAATCAGAAAAATTTTGATGATTATACTGCGATTCTCAAAACTGTCGCAGCATTAGTCAGTCTTGGTTATCCCGTGAATTTACAGCCTTTTTTTAATGGAACGTTAGTTCGTTCCGTTGAAAAAATTGCTGAACCCGTATTAGTATCATAGAGAGTATTTATGGAAAACATTGCCGTTGTAGGTATTGCGAATCTTTTTCCTGGTTCAAGTGCACCAGAAGAGTTTTGGCAACAATTATTACAAAAACAAGACAATCGTACGGCTATCACTGAGCATGAGTTAGGGGTTAATCCTGAGCTATATTTGGGTAAAAAAGGTGATAATGATAAATATTATTGTCTGTATGGCGGTTATGTTCGTGACTTTGAATTCGATGCTCAAGAATATTTATCAGCCAATCATTCGTCTTTTACTGCTAGTGATTTAATGCAATTGGATGATTTACATCAATGGTCTCTTTACGTTACTAAACGAGCATTGCAGGATGCAGGGTATTGGCAAAGTGAACAGTTAAAGCAGTGTGGTTTAATTTTAGGGAATCTATCATTCCCAACAAAGCGCTCAAATCACCTGTTTTTAGAATCTTACCGTCAAGTCGTTGAGTTGGCGTTACAAGAAACTATTCACGCGAAGTTTAAATTATCTACTTTTGCAGCACAACAAAATGTAACTCCTGAAAACGGACTAGTGGCTGGATACCCAGCGGCTTTGTTAGCGCAAGTTAATGGTTTAGGTTGCCAATACTTTGCGTTAGACGCTGCTTGTGCATCGTCTTGTTATAGCGTCAAACTAGCCTGTGACTATTTACACACAGGAAAGGCAGATATGATGCTAGCTGGTGCGGTATCGGCAGCCGATTCATTATTTGTAAATATGGGTTTTTCTATTTTCCAAGCTTTCCCTGAAAATAACCGACATGCGCCATTTGATAAGGATTCGCAAGGGTTATTTGCTGCGCAAGGAGCGGGAATGATGCTGCTTAAGCGACACAGTGATGCCATTCGTGATGGAGATAAAATTCATGCTGTGATTAAAGGCGGAGCATTGACTAATGATGGCAAGGGAGAATTCGTCTTAAGCCCTAACAGTAAAGGACAAGTGCTCGCATATCAAGAAGCTTACCGTAATGCTGAAATCGATCCCAGACAAGTTGATTACATTGAATGCCATGCAACCGGTACTCCTAAAGGTGATAAAGTTGAACTCAGTTCAATGGAACAATATTTCAGTGAGTACCAGCATAAACCGTTACTTGGATCTGCAAAATCTAATCTAGGGCATTTGTTAACTGCTGCGGGCATGCCGGGAATGACTAAAGCGATTTATGCACTAAATAATGAGGTTATTCCTGCCACCATTAATGTAGATAATGCGATTAGTACTCAAAAAGGTTATTTTTCTGCCGCTCAAATTCCAACGGAAGCAGTCGAGTGGCCTCAAAAGGGTCATCAAAAAACCGCAGGTGTTAGCGTATTTGGCTTTGGTGGGAGCAATGCGCATTTGGTACTACAGGCAGGTAGAAGTGAATATATTGAAAATACGCAGCAAATCAACACGGTAGAAAAGCTTGCAATTGTTGGGATAGATTGCCATTTTGGTCAAGTAGACAGCATGTTGGCTTATCAAGAAGCTATTAACACCAAAAAAACATGCTTTAGTACTTTACCTAAACAACGTTGGCAAGGTATTGAGAAGCAATCATCACTACTGAATCATTTAGGGCTTAAAAATGCACCGAAAGGTAATTATATTAGCCAGTTCGATATTGATTTTTTGCGTTTTAAAATTCCTCCAAACGAACAAGATAGTTTAATTGCTCAACAGCTATTAATGATGAAAGTAGCTGATAATGCTGCAAGGGATGCAGGTTTAGTTGAAGGGGGAAAAGTTGCTGTGCTCGTCGCTATGGGCTTGGAGTTAGATCTTCACCAATACCGTGGCCGAGTTAATTTAGCAACACAAATTCAAGACAGCCTTGAGCAGCTTGGAGTTAAACTAACAGAACAACAACAGACAGAATTAATTAATATTAGTAAGCAAAGTATTAATGATCCAGCACAACTAAATCAATATACGAGTTTCATTGGTAATATTATGGCATCCCGGATCTCGGCACTATGGGATTTTAGTGGGCCTGCTTTTACCGTGTCTAGTGAAGAAAACTCAGTGTATAAATGTGTAGATATTGCAGATAATTTATTAAAAACATCAGACCTTGAAGCGGTGATTATTGCAAGTGTAGATCTTGCTGGTAGTTTTGAAAATATCAGTTTACGCCAACAGTTTTTACCTGTTTCTGAACAAGCGGAAGTTGCTGAAAGCCCTGCCCAACAATCACAATGGTTAGTGGGTGAAGGTGCAGGCGCGTTTGTTGTTAAAGCCAATCATCAAGTTAAACCAGAGCAAGTCTATGCAGATATTGATGCTTGTTTATTTGCTAATAACTCTGATGTAACGAATCAACAACAAGTAATTAATGCGAGTCTACAACAAGCTAAGATCACTGCACATGATGTGTGCCATGTTGAAACTTTTGCTGTAGGTGATACAAAACAATTAGCAGATGAGGCTCAATCATTAGCACAGGCTTACCCTAAAGCAGATCTTGTTTCTTCTAAACAATATGTTGGACATTGCTTTAATGCCTCTGGGATGGCGAGTCTATTATCTAGTGTTATCGCGCTACATAATCATCAAGAGAACACACCAGATAGCCAAAGTAATAAGTATGTAGCAGTGAATGGTCTAGGGTTGGATATGAGCGTAGCTCATTTAATTTTGTCTAATAAACAAGCCTGTAGAAAAATTAGTGCCTTACCACAAATAAAAACTAAATTAAGCTTAATGAAAACAGTGATTTTAGGTGGAAAATCGATTTTTAATGCAATATACGAGCTAAAGAACACCTCTGATATAAAAAGTATTCAACAACAGTTTATTAAACATTTTACACCAGCTACTGCTGCACCGGTTAGACAGCACCAGTCAATGCCGGAGATTGCATTACATAACAGGACTGTAATGGAAAAAACACAAGAAATGCCAATGAAACATAAGTCAAAAAACATGATTGAACACGCTGAGCAAATGACTCAAACTCAAGTAAAAAGTCATATCAGTCAACAACATCAAACTCACCAAGCTTTTTTGCGCCATCGTTTTATGGCGGAAAAACAAATCGCTAGTTTGATTAAATTACAGTCTGAAATGATAGGTTCTGATTCAGTAACGGAATCAACTAATGATAGTTTCGCGAGAAAACTCGAATCGACTAATGAATCTAATTTAAATGTTAATTATTCAAAGACTAAACTTTCGACACATTCAAGAATACCGGGTGTAATCAATATTAAAGGGCAGAGTGGTTATGACTATCCTCCTTTACAATTAGTTGAACAATATAACCAACCGAATAAAGTAATCTTCAATACGGCGCAACTAGTTGAGTTTGCTGAAGGCGATATTGGTAATGTATTTGGTGAAGAGTATCGTATTATCGATAGTTACCCAAGACGTGTACGTTTGCCAACCACTGATTACTTGTTGGTGAGCCGGGTTACCGATTTACAAGCAACAACAAATCAATATAAAAAATCGTCAATGATCACTGAGTATGATATTCCAATGGATGCGCCTTTCTTGATTGACGGGCAAATACCTTGGTCTGTAGCAGTTGAATCTGGGCAATGTGATTTAATGCTTATTGCTTACATTGGGATTGATTTTCAAAATAAAGGTGAGCGTGTTTACCGCCTGTTAGATTGTGAGTTAACCTTTTTAGAAGAGATGGCGTTTGGCGGCGAAACGCTTCGCTATGAAATTCATATTGATTCTTATGCTAAGAATGGTGAGCAACTGTTATTTTTCTTTCACTACGATTGTTATGTTGGTGATAAAAAAGTACTGATCATGCGCAATGGTTGTGCTGGATTCTTTACCGATGAAGAATTGGCTGACGGTAAAGGTGTAATTAGTACTGCACAAGATCAAGTACAATTAGATAACGCTCAAAAAAGTCAATTTACCCCGTTAATCAACAACAGCCAGACACAATATGATTATCAAGATATGTTAAAACTAGTCGACGGTGATATCACAGGATGTTTTGGTGAAAATTATGATCAACAAGGGAGAAATCCATCTTTAAAATTCTCTTCTGAAAAATTCTTAATGATTGAAAGGGTGACCAAGATAGATCCTCAAGGTGGGCATTGGGGACTAGGCCTATTAGAAGGCCAAAAGACCTTAGCTCCAGATCATTGGTATTTCCCATGCCATTTTAAAGATGATCAAGTAATGGCTGGATCTTTAATGTCTGAAGGATGTGGCCAAATGGCGATGTTCTTCATGTTGTGGTTAGGTATGAATGGTCAGGTTAATAATGCACGTTTCCAACCTATGCCTGGAGAAGCCCAAACAGTACGTTGTCGTGGACAAGTACGTCCGCAGCATAATACTTTAACATATCGTATGGAAGTGACAGCAATAGGCATGACACCACGTCCATTTATTAAAGCTAATATTGATATTATATTGGATGGTAAAGTCGTCGTTGATTTCAAAAACTTATGTGTCGAAATTAAAGAACAAGATCAAAATAGCCCATTTCCAGTGAAATTACCATACTCAGTGCAACAACAAAACTTAGAGTTGAGCGATGTTGTGGTGCCACACAGTGGTAAGGTGGTTTTGGATGAACGAGGCATTAATCCTTTTGCGCATATTGAACGCCCATTAATGCGTGTTGAGTCAGACTTTACAGCAGCAACGAATAAAGGGGTGGTGCCGATTAAACACTTCCCAGCACCATTTGCCGCACAACAAAACCGGGTTCCAGATACTGCACCTTTTACGCCTTGGCATCTTTTCGAGTTTGCAACGGGTGATATTAGTCAATGTTTTGGTCCTGAGTTTTCTGTGTATCAAGGCCGTACACCGCCACGAACTCCTTGTGGTGATTTACAGGTTGTTACGCAGGTTACGGAAGTTGTAGGCCAACGTATGGACTTTAAAACACCATCAAGTTGCGTTGCAGAATATGTTGTACCAGAAGACGCTTGGTATTTTACTAAAAATAGCGCTGAAAATTGGATGCCTTATTCATTGCTAATGGAAATTGCATTACAGCCT
Source organism: Psychromonas arctica (assembly GCF_036697365.1). GTDB lineage: Bacteria > Pseudomonadota > Gammaproteobacteria > Enterobacterales > Psychromonadaceae > Psychromonas > Psychromonas arctica_A. The sequence goes on along the minus strand of NZ_JBAHZA010000002.1, from coordinate 316,182 downwards.
AACGGCTTCATTTCTGCCTATATGGGAACGACATTAAAATATCCAGAAAAAGATTTATATTTTCGTAACCTAGATGGCCATGGTGAGATAGTAAATAGTATTGATTTACGCGGTAAAACCATTGTGAATAAATCAGTATTACTATCGACGAGTATGGCGGGCGGAGCAATTATTCAAAGCTTTAGCTTTGAGTTAAGTGTTGCAGGGCAATGTATATATAGAGGTGGTGCAGTATTTGGTTACTTTAGTTCAGATTCTTTGACTAACCAATTGGGTATTGATAATGGAAAAATTACAGAACCTTGGTTTGTTACTAACAACACGCCAAAAACGCAACTGACTCAGTTAGATCTAACTAACGAGCGTTCAAGTTTATTTACGATAGATCCTGCCAAGCCTGCTTATCGTCTAGCAGGTGGACAGCTCAATTTCGTCGACCAAGTGACTATAGTGGAAGGGGGCGGTGATCATCAATTAGCCTATGTTTACGGGCAACGTACCATAGATGCGAGTGATTGGTTCTTCCGCTATCATTTCCATCAAGATCCTGTGATGCCTGGCTCTCTAGGTGTAGAGGCGATTATTGAACTGTTACAATGTTATGCATTACAGAATGATTTGGGCAAACAATTTAATAACCCACGCTTTATCGCACCTGAAACAAAAGTTGCTTGGAAGTATAGAGGTCAAATAACGCCATTAAATAAACAAATGAGTTTAGATGTTCATATCAAAGAAATTATTAGTAACACATCTGAAGTTCGAATTATTGGTGATGCCAATTTATCTAAAGACGGATTACGTATCTATCAAGTTGAAGATATCGTGCTGAGTATTATCGAAGCTTAAAGAGACATTTATGACACTAGCAACTAACAACACATTACTTGAAGCTAATGCCAATACCATAGATTGGAATTGGACAGTAGCTGAAAGTAACTTAAAGCATGAACAAGAAAATATTAAAACTGCACTATTAGCAGTTGATAAACCACTATATCTAGCGCAAACAGATCAAGGTGTAGGTGTTTGTCACCATCTATCTGATGAATCGGATCAACAGTCGGATAAGGCGGTAATTGGTTTTGCACAGGCCTTAACACCCGAACAATTAGGTAGCGAACAATTTAAACAAGCTCACGGTGTTAAGTATGCCTATCATGGCGGAGCAATGGCCAACGGCATTGCGTCTGTAGAACTAGTTATTGCATTGGGCAAAGCAGGTATGTTGTGTTCATTTGGCGCTGCTGGATTGGTGCCTGATGTCATTGAAGAGTCTATTAAGCGAATTCAAAAAGCGCTACCAAATGGACCATTTGCAGTAAACTTGATTCATGCACCAAGTGAAGAAGCTTTAGAATCGGGGGCAGTAGAGCGATTCTTAAAACTAGGTGTTAATACCGTTGAGGCTTCAGCTTTTTTGGCACTAACTCAGCATATCGTGCATTATCGTGTAGCTGGTTTATCACAAAATCCAGATGGTTCGGTGAACATTAACAATAAAGTCATTGCAAAAGTGTCACGCACGGAAGTGGCTGAACGTTTTATGTCACCACCGCCACAGAAGTTTTTAGATAAGTTGCTAGCAGCAGGTAAAATCACGCCTTTACAAGCAGAATTGGCCTTAAATGTACCGATGGCAGATGATATCACTGCAGAAGCAGACTCGGGTGGCCATACTGATAATCGTCCATTTTTAACTTTATTACCTACTATTATTAAACAACGTGATCAATTGCAAGCCAAATATAATTATGCAGTACCACTTCGTGTTGGTGCTGGTGGTGGCATTGGAACACCAGAATCTGCATTAGCAGCTTTTAATATGGGAGCTGCTTACGTTGTATTGGGTTCGGTAAACCAAGCTTGTGTTGAAGCTGGAGCTTCTGAACATACCCGCAAGCTATTATCTAATATCGAGATGGCAGATGTGACTATGGCACCTGCCGCTGATATGTTTGAAATGGGCGTTAAGCTGCAGGTGGTCAAGCGTGGTTCAATGTTTGCGATGCGTGCCAACAAATTATATGAACTGTATAGCCAATATCCAAGTATTGAAGCGATACCAAGTATTGAACGCGAAAAAATAGAAAAGCAGATATTTCGTCAAAACCTCGATCAGGTTTGGCAAACCACCATTAGCTTTTTTCATGAACGCGATCCCGCGATGTTAGCAAGAGCAAAAAATGATCCAAAACGTAAAATGGCATTAATATTTCGCTGGTATTTAGGGCTTTCTTCGCGATGGTCAAACATTGGAGAAGTAGGGCGGGAAATGGATTACCAAATTTGGGCAGGTCCAAGTTTAGGCGCCTTTAATAGTTGGGTTAAGCATACTTATTTAGCTGATTACCAACAACGTCGGGCTGTTGATGTAGCTTTACATTTATTAACTGGCGCAGTATACCTAGCACGTATTAATCAACTTAAATTACAAGGGATTAATATTCATAATAGTTTACTAAATTATCAGCCAGACACGACACTTTTAGCTCAATAAGGTATTACATGACCGCGAAAAAACAAAACAACCCACTCTTTGGTTTAAAGCTAGAAGTGTTACTCACTGAGCTATCTGATCACTATACATGGCCAGGATTAAGCGAAGCCTTATGCATTGACAGATTTAATTTTCATACGGGGATGAAATCAACCTGTAAATTTTTAAGAAATAATCAGTGGGCGAGAGAGAAAGTAGAGATGTTTTATCTTTATGAATTTAAGGCTTACCCTTACCCAGAAGCTAAGATTTTAGCTAAGCAACCTCGTGACCATAACTTACCAGAGGGGGCAGTAAGTGGAGAGCCTTCAGTAATAAACGATAGTTTAATTGATCGTGTGGATATTGCTTGTAAACATCGTGTTTATGAAAAAAAACCGCTAATAAATAATGAACCAGTTTATGACCCAAGTGATCCTTGGGGAGTTAATAAAAATAATTAGGAAGTAAATCATGGAAGACTGGCAGTTTCAGTTATTTTCAGAGTTATCGGCTCAACGCTTATATCAAATTTTAAAGCTAAGACAGGATGTATTTGTGCTTGAACAAAGCTGCTTGTATGCTGATTTAGACCAATTAGATCAACAATCAGCGCATGTTTCATTAATTGATGAAGAAAATGATGAATTATTAGCTTATTGTCGAATATTACCTGCAGGGCTTATTTATGAAGATGTTGCAATAGGTCGTGTTGTAGTCAGTCAAGGTGCTAGAAACAAAGGCATTGCCAAGAAATTAATGAAAAAAACTATCGCGTTTGTTGAATCCGAAATGCATGCATCAGCTATAACTGTTTCAGCGCAAAGTCATTTACAAGGATTTTACCAATCACTGGGATTTTTAGTGATATCTGAACCTTATGATGAAGATGGTATAGAGCATATTACTATGCGCTTAATTTTTAATTAATGCTTTAGTTAATTATTTAGTGAATAAACAGCTTAACCAATAACTGATTAGCTAATATAATTGTCTGGAATAGGTTTCAAATATTGAAGCCTGCTATAATCAAACAAAAAATATATCCCTAGGAATACAGATGTCTGCAGAGTTGCAACGTAACAATCCACTGCATGGTTTAAAAACAGAAACCATGTTAACTGAGCTCGTTGAGTTTTATGGCTGGAAAATACTATATGCCGCAACACGTTTTAAGTGTTTTGATGTAAATCCTACGATCAAAGGCAGTTTAAAATTTTTACAAAAACAAGAGTGGGCAAGATTGAAGCTAGAAAGCTTTTATTTATACCGTTTTAAGCGCATGCCTAAACCTAACGATGTAGAGTTTAACCTTAATCCTCGTGAACGTGGTTTCGAACATGGCATTGTGCCATTGTCACCAATGAAATTGACTATTGAATCTATTGAGTTATCTCAAGCTAAAGCTGCTTCAGCCTTTCAAGAAAGACAAAATGAAAAGCGCCACAGCAACAATATGCGACACCGTAAAGAGCAGGGGAGTAAACATCCAATGCGTGATAATAAAGTTAAGTCTCAATCTTCAACATCAAGCAAAAATGAGCCTAAATATGATCCAAGTAATCCTTGGAACGTGTAGCTTAGTTTTTTATATAGTCAGTTAGATAGCAAAGTGGTGTTACGAGCAGCTTTGTTATCTTTATGACTATACCTCTAACTGTCTTTTCAATAGTAGTATTTGCTTAATTAACTTAGATTTTTCTAATTTTGCTAATTCGGTAACTTGTAACTCAGTATTAAGTAATGTTTGTATGTCGACTTGATCATCTTCAGTAGAGCCCTGTAATGAAGCAGCATTTAGTTGCGCTTTTAATTGTAAGTTCTCTTGCTGCACTTGTTTAACTTGTTGCTGTAAAGATTGGATAGAACGGTGACTTTCACTCTCAGCAAAAATTAATAGTTCTAAAGTTGCATTTAAAGGTGACTTTTTGGCAATTTTTTTAAGCTGATCACCGGCTTTGACTGACATATTAAACGTATATAACTTTTTGCCGTTGTCACTGTCTCGCGACTTTTTGCTCCGCCAAGCTTTAAACATTTTATTACGCAACTCTCTGCCTTCTGCAGAAGTTTCTAACAGATGGCAAAAATCAATAAACTGAGCTTCATCCATAGCATCTACATCTAACTCCTCACCGTCTAATAATGGGGTTAAAAGCGCAGACTTAGGCATTAAATAGTGTTTAACCCAATTACGATTTAGATCGTTCCATTCAAATCCGGTAGGTGTTTCGACTGTGACCATATGAAGCTCCTTATCTCATATAACCTGAAGTAAAAAATAATGCCATTACTATAAGCATAAAGCATTTTAAAATAAAGTAATGCTGTTAGCTTGTTTAGAATGAGAAAACTTTAATACTAATTAATTGATTTAATTAACAAACTAAACAACTTAGTTATTCGTTGTAAGCTTTGTGAGAGGAGTTTTAATAAAAAGTTAGTACCATTGGTATATTTGCGATTAAATGATATAACTTTGTGTATTAAAAAAACAATCGCACGAAAGCAACTAAGTAATTTATCTGTTCAAAATAAGGCCATCTAATTAATATGCCCCTATCCGTTAGTATCAAGTTTTTAGTAATAATCTAGCGGCAGATTCAGATTTAATGAAAAATTCTGTCGCTATATAATTTGTGTGTTTAAAGAAAACTATTTAAAGTCGTTGTTGATTAACCAAATTTTAAATTGTTTCTTTTGTTCTGGACTAGCTACCTTGTATTGCTCTATTAAGCTATTGGTGGCTATTTTTTTGACTGAATTTTCAGTTACTTGCAAGTTGTTTTTTTGGTTATATTTGGCGACTAGACCTTCGATATCAGCGTAAGGAGCAAAGCCTTCTCCATATAATTGTTCTGATGAATCTACTTGATATTTACCTGCATCGTTATTAACGAACCAATTTAAGTGAGTCGATATTTTTTGCGTCGCTTGTGCGTAACTGGCCAGTTTTTCCGTAGATATCGTTGTATCTCCATCTACCTTGATATTGAATATATAAGGTCTACTTTCTAATAAACGTTCATCTCTAAATGCATTTGAGTACCTAACCACTACCTGATGAATGCCGTCTTTTACTTCGAATTTGTTATCAGATAAAAAAGAGCTTTTTACCTCAGTACCATTAACGGCCATTAATTGTAGATCGTTGTTGGTAATAATCTCACCCGAAAAAGCTAAAGGGCTGATGGCTAGTGATAAAATTAATCCTGCAATTCTCATATGTTTTCCTAACTGAATATTTTTGATTTTCCCAATATGACAGATCACTAAGGATTTTGGTATCTTCATAAATGATTTATGTCCATAAAATGAGAAAAAGTAAATTGTCTGCGTAAAATTTAAACTATCTTGAATCCAAGTAATAAGTGCAACAATATAAAATTTTTATTAGTTAATTAATATAACCGATTTATATTTCAGTTAAATAATAAGTGAGTATTAAATATATTGTTTTTTACAGCTTCTTAAAAAATTGCTCAGAACCTTTTATCACACCATTTATAGACTGCAGACTGGGTATATTAAAATACCTCACTTAAAAGCAAATAGGTGATAAAGTAATACAAATTGAAGGTGGGTTAGTATATGAATGCCTCACTACAAAGAGAATGGTGCAGGGGAAAGTGAGAGAATAGAGAGGTTATTTCAACCTCTCTATTTGATAGGTAACTTATTCTGGATTATCAGCAATCATTTGTTCTGCGGTTTTAACCATATCAGCACTACCACACATAAATGGTACACGTTGATGTAAGGCAGTTGGATCAATTTCCATAATACGTTGTGTACCAGTACTAGCAATACCACCTGATTGTTCAGCTAAGAATGCGATAGGATTACATTCATATAATAAACGTAATTTACCTTCTGGCGCTTGTGCTGTTGATGGATACATAAAAATACCACCTTTTAATAAATTACGGTGGAAATCAGCAACTAATGAACCGATGTAACGAGAAGTATAAGGGCGGTTATCTTCAGGTACGATTTCTTGACAGTACTTAATATATTTTTTAACGCCTAAAGGGAATTTGAGGTAGTTACCTTCGTTAATCGAGTAGCATTTACCTGATTTAGGTTGTTGCATATTTTCATGTGATAAGTAGAAAACACCTAACGATGGATCACATGTAAAGCCATGTACACCGTTGCCTGTTGTATAAACAAGCATTGTCGATGAACCATAGATAACGTAACCAGCAGCAACTTGCTTAACACCTGGTTGCAAGAAGTCTTCTAATATTACTGGTGTACCAACCGGACTAATACGTCGGTAGATAGAAAAAATAGTTCCAACAGATACGTTAACGTCAATATTTGTAGAGCCATCTAATGGATCCATTAGTACAACATATTTACTGTTCATGCCGCGTTCACTATCGAAGCTGACAAAGTCGTCTTCTTCTTCAGAGGCGATACCACAAACTTCTCCACGAGCTTCTAAAGCTTGTTTAAATTTATCATTTGCGTATAAATCGAGTTTTTGTTGTGTTTCACCCTGAATATTTTCAATACCAGTTGCACCAATAATATTGGCAATTCCAGCTTTATTTATTTCACGGTTAACAATTTTAGATGCTAAACGTATCGCACCCAACAAACCCGTAAGTTCCCCACTTGCTTCTGGGAAATCATGTTGTTTTTCAATTATGTATTCGCCTAAAGTGATCATATGCTCTCCAATAATTTTAGATTTTAATTATAATCTAAATAACAATCTTTGTTTGATTAAAGGTGTGAGCTACCTCTTAATATTGCACTTGGAAGTAGTATTGTATTACAAATTAGAGGTTAATAAAAAGTTAATAAGTTGTAGAATTATCTAGTATTAGGGATTGAAATAATTAAGATGAGGCAAAGCTAACATTCGATAACTTTACCTCTAAATTAGATTGTTAATTATATTATCTAGCTTTTCGAGCTTTATTCTTTGCTTTTCTGATTACCGAAGGTTTATTTTCAGCTTTGCGTTTTGCCATTAATTGATTGCGTTCTTGTGTTGCTTTATAACGGCTTTTCTTAAAAGCTTTTCCATCTTCTTGTACATCAACTGCACTATTAAACTCATAACCAGGGTAGACTATTCGTTCAAATTGGCGGCCTATTAATGTTTCTATGTTATCTAGAAATTGTTCATCTTTAGGGCTAACTAATGAAACCGCATGGCCACTTTTACCGGCACGCCCAGTTCTACCAATGCGGTGAACATAATCTTCGGCTAAAAAAGGTAAATGGAAGTTCACTACATGCGGTAAATCTGGAATATCCAAACCACGTGCAGCAACATCTGTTGCAACTAATACACGAACACTGCCTTCTGCAAACTGTTGAATAGCTTTATTTCGAGCACCTTGTGTTTTATCACCATGGCATAAAGCGGTTTTAATACCATCTAGTTTCAGCTCTTTTGCTAGTAGGTTTGCACTTTCTTTTGTGCCAGCAAAGACTAAAACTTGTTTCCAGTTTTTAACACCGATCAATTCAGATAATAGCTCACGTTTACGCGCTTCACTTACCCAATAGACTTGTTGTTTTACTTTGCCCGATGTTGAGTTTTGTTTTGCAGTTTCAATATTTTTGGGAGTGTGTAGAATTTGGTTTGCAAGTGTTTTGACTTTGTTTGAAAAGGTAGCTGAAAACATCAAGGTTTGATGTTTTTGTTTAATGATGTCGGTGATCTGTTGTATGTCTGTTAAAAAGCCCATATCTAACATACGATCGGCTTCATCTAATACTAGGTGTTTGATATGTGCTAAATCAACTTGCCTTGCATTAACATGCTCAATTAATCGTCCTGGTGTCGCTACTAATACATCAACACCTGTTTTTAACATTTGCGTTTGTGGTGACATATTTGCACCACCAGTTACAACACCTGATGTTAAAGGTAAAAACTGACTATATTGCTTAACATTTTCAGCAACTTGTAATGCAAGTTCACGAGTTGGTGTAAGAATTAAAACTTTGATGGTGCGTGAAGAGCCTATATTATTAGGTTGGTTTTTTGCTAAAATATCCAATAATGGGAGTGTAAAGGCAGCTGTTTTACCGGTACCTGTTTGTGCGCTTGCTAAAATATCATGACCAGCTTTGATCATCGGAATAGCTTGCTGTTGGATAGGCGTTAGTTTTGAATAACCACATGCTTTAACTGCCTTTAATAGATTTGCAGATAAACCTGCTGCATCAACACTCATATTTACTTCCTAAATTTATACACTACAAAATAATCGCGCAGTATAACAAACTCTGTTTTGTAATGTTATGAAAAACAAAGATTGATTACCACTAAATGGAAAACAGATTAATGTAAATTTAATATGTGAAGATTTATAGGGTAAGATGCTGATAACATAGATTTTTATATTAGATTGTTTGTTGTAATATAGTAAAATAATTTACTATAAATTTGCCTTTAAAAAGGAATCACTATGCTTAACCCTATTAAGATGATTAAACCTGACACGTTTTATGAAAAAATAGAACAACAAGACAGTTTTGTACTTAACATTGTTGCTTCGTGGTGCTCTGATTGTACAGACCAACAAAATAATATTAGCAGCCTAGTCGATACGTTAGATGTAAAGTTGCCAGTTCTACAGTTAACTGCGCAGAATGAGAGAGGTGTGTTTATAGACCAACAGCATCAAGATTTAGTTGATGAAATGGGCGGCCATGGCTATCCGCGTACAATATTGGTGATTGCTGGAAAAGTATTAAGTACCGATAATGTAGAGGTTATTAAACAACAAGATCTAATCAACCTTGCAAATAAATTCAATGTATTATTAAGTGCTTAAAGAATCTTTAAGGAATTATATGTCTGTATCAACAGCATTACCCAATGAAAAGAAAATGACTGTTATATTTCGTATGGAACCCGGCTCCCTGGGACCTGATGGATTGCAATATATCGAAGAGTTTTGCACGTTTGCACAAACTCAATTGCAAGCTTGTGCTGCATACTACCTAAACTTTTTTATTGAAGCTAGAATTGACAAAACCTTACCAGAAATGAGTTTTGTATTAGCTAATAAAAGTTTAAATCAAACACAAGTTGAAAAGTATTTAGCGTTATTTGATGAAGATTATGCTCACTTTGAAGACCAATTAGAAACTAACTTAGAAGCGATTGTTGATCAGTTCTTTGGTCGTTAAACCATACTCAATACTAGTTTGGTATGGTTGAAACTATTTAATCTAGAATCTATTAATTGTCGTAGTTTTACATGAATATTTTTAGTCTTGTTATGTTTTGTCACTAGGGAAAACTACACCAGTTTGGTGACGTATCTCTTCTATAATCTTGGATGTCTGCAATGCACGTTGTTCTAAAATAGGGTTAATCTGTGCGTTGTTAATTTGAGTTGCAAATGCCAATGCTTCATAGCACATACTATTATCAGATTGCGGCTGGGATAACGTTTGTTGGTTTTGTCCTTTGGGGTCTTGGTATATAACATTTAAACATTGACCAACATGCTCTATTAATAAAGTCCCAGACTCTCCTTGAATTTCACTTGCTTGGTTTGAACCTGATATCTTAGAATGATCGATTGTTACTGCAAAGCCTTGATATTCCAATATCACACTACCACACCCATCAACGCCAGATTCAAGTAATGTTGCCTGCGCTTTAATTGAGTCTGGCTTACCAAATAAAGCACTACTTAAAGCAACGCAATAAAAACCAATGTCCATAATTGAGCCATTGCAGAACTGAGGATAAAACGTATTAGGCTTCTCACCAGCTAAGTAAGCAGGGTATCGTGATGAATATTGACAGTATTGAATGTGTGCTTTGCGAATGTTACCTAAACGTACCAGATTATCTTTAATGACTTTAAAGTTGGGTAAATGTGCTGTCATATAGGCTTCAAAGAAGATCACATTGTTATCTTTCGCTGTTTGATACAGGTCTTGCGCTTGCTGAAAGCTGGAACTCAGCGGCTTCTCACAGATGACATGTTTGCCATGTTCCAACATCAATTTGCTTTGTTCATAATGCAATGAATTTGGACTTGCAATGTAAATCGCATCAATTTCTTTTGAACTTGCTAACTCGGATAATGTATCAAGTGTTAAGAGAGCATTATGTTTGTTAGCAAAGGATGTAGCTCGCTCAATATCCCTTGAATAAACACCATGTAGCTGCATAACTTGTGTTTCATCGTTTGGCGGATTGTTGGTACCTTCAATGAATTTTTCGGTAATCCAGTTAGTACCAATCACAGCAAATTTAATCATTATTCGACCTTATGTAAAAGCTATTAGCGATTGTAATATCACCCATAAACCAAGGTTAACAATAAAATCGCATCGAACAAAGTAACAAAGTGTGATAAAAATACTGCCTAATTACCTGAACAATAAAAGAATAACTTAATGTCATTATCTGCTAATCAACTTATCGACTATCTTGCATCTGCCTGTAAAATTAAAGCCTTTCAAGTTAACAGTGCCATTCAATTGTTAGATGATGGTAATACCGTGCCATTTATTGCACGTTATAGAAAGCATTTAACAGATTCATTAGATGATACGCAATTACGTTTATTAGAAAGTAAATTAACCTACTTTAGAGAGCTCGCAGCACGAAAAGAAACCATTATCAAAGCTATTGATCAGCAAGGCAAACTAACTCCTTTATTAAAAAATCAAATTGAAGCGATTAAAGATAAAGTTACTTTAGAACATTGCTATGCTCCTTTTAAAACATCACGCTTAACCAAGGCAAAGTTAGCTGAGGATGCAGGGCTAGGACGTTTAGCAGAACAACTGTGGCAGTCTCCTAAACAAGACTTAAGTAAAATGGCTAGCCGTTACATCAATATTGCTAAAGGTTTTGAGAACAATGCAAAAGTGTTGGAAGGGGCGTTAGCCATCGCCATTGATAAAATAGCGCAAGACATGAAACTGCAAAGCATGTTGAAAGATCACCTTGTGGAGCAAGCAGAACTGACTTCTACAGTGTTGAAATCTAAAATAGATGACGCTATTAAATTTAAAGATTATTTCGATTTTAAAGCACGTTTAAACCGCTTACCTGCTCATAGAGTGCTCGCTATGTTACGTGGTAAAGCTGAAGGTTTTTTACGTTTGAAAATTAATGCAGATCCCTTCCAAAAAGATAAAAAAGCGTACAGTTATTGCCAAACAATAATAGCAAAAAATTTAGGGGTTTATCTTGATAAACAAGATCATGATTCATGGCACAGATATGTTATTGATAACGCATGGCGAACAAAGCTGTTACCAAGTTTAGAAAAACAATGCTTAGTACAACTTAAAGAGCAAGCAGATACAGAAGCCATAGAACAATTTGCTAATAACTTGAAAGCGTTATTAATGGCTTCACCAGCAGGTGCTAAAATTACCTTAGGCTTAGACCCAGGTTTTAGAAGTGGTTGTAAATTAGCGGTAGTTGATAAAACGGGTAAACTCTTAGCGACTGATACTATTTATCCTCATCAGCCACAATCTCAAAGTGATAAAGCATCACAAGTAGTCGGTAAGTTAATTAACCAATATAAAGTCGAATTAGTGGCCATTGGTAATGGCACCGCCTCACGAGAAAGTGAACATTTTATTGCTAATACTCTTAAGGATCTGCGAACACCCATACAGGCTATTTCGGTGAGTGAAGCTGGTGCTTCAGTTTACTCGGCATCTGAATTGGCGGCGCAAGAGTTTCCTAAGTTAGATGTGACTTTGAGAGGGGCGATTTCGATTGCCCGTCGTTTACAAGATCCATTATCGGAGCTAGTTAAGATTGAAGCAAAGGCAATTGGTGTTGGTTTATATCAACATGATGTAAATCAGACAGCTTTAGCAAATCGTTTACAGGCAGTGGTGGAAGATTGCGTTAATAACGTTGGTGTCGACTTGAATACTGCCTCAAGCTGTGTGTTAGCTCATGTGGCAGGTTTAAATAGTAGTTTAGCGTCTAATATCGTTACTTACCGAGAAGAAAATGGTCGCTTTGATTCAAGACAAGCACTCAACAAAGTGCCACGCTTAGGCGCTAAAGCATTCCAGCAAGCGGCTGGCTTTCTAAGGGTCGTAGGAGGGGATAATTGTCTTGATCAAACTATTTTACATCCAGAACAATACTCGCAAGCTAAGCAGTTAGCTGCTTTTAACAAACAAACGCTCAGTAAAATTATCATCGAAAAACAAACCAGTAGTTTAGTTTTACCGCCTACAAATGGTTCACAAACACTTGAACAATATAAAGCAATTTTAGCGAGTTTAACCTCTGAACGGCTTGATCCAAGAGAAGAGTTTAAAACGGCAAACTTTGAGCAATCAGTTAATAAAATTAATGATTTAGAAGAAAATATGGAATTACAAGGTGTGGTGACTAACGTAGCTAACTTCGGTGCATTTGTTGACATCGGCGTACATCAAGATGGTTTAGTACATATTTCTATGTTGGCTGATCGATTCGTTGATGATCCACATAAAATAGTTAAAGTAGGACAGATTGTTAACGTTAAAGTGGTCAGTGTTGAGGTACAACGAAAACGCATCGCATTAACCATGAAACATGTCAATCAACCGAAAAACTAAGTCGAATTACATTATGAAGTTAAACAAACGTTTATTATCCCTTTCTGAAATGGTGCATGAACCCTATGATTTGGTATGGGACTGTTGTTGTGACCATGGGTTATTAGGTTTTAAAATTCTCGCTAGCGGTTTGATCAAACAAGTTAACTTTGTTGATGTTGTACCCGATATAACCGATAAACTAACAGCAAAGTTACAACAACATGGTCATCATCTACCCGCTGATGCTGGTTGGCAGGTGTTATGTCAGGATGTCAGTGAAATCAATCTAGAAAAATCTGCACAGCAGTTACCCATCGTTTCAAAACAACTTGTCATCATCAGTGGTGTAGGCGGTGACTTAATGATTGATATAATGAAACGTATTGTTACGTCTTATGATGACTTGAATGTTGACTTCCTTTTATGTCCTGTTCAACATTCCTATAAATTACGTAAAGTATTAAAAGATCTACAGTTCAAATCAAAAGCTGAGCGTTTAGTGCTAGAGAATAAGCGTGGTTATGAATTATTGTTAATAAGTCAAATAGAAGGGCAACCAATCAGCTTAGTTGGCAGCTATGAATTTTGGCAAAGTAATCCGAATGCTAATATTTACCTTGAAAATTTGATTACGCATTATCAACGCAGTGCTATTGCTAGTGAGGCCAACCAATTAAGTCAATTTGCTTTAGATGATTATCGAGTTGTTAAACAACAATACTTTTAAAGATACTAATACTGAATCAATCAAAAAAGCCACATAAAAAATTATGTGGCTTTTTGTTCAAACTATTTGTGTGAATCAGCTATAACTAGATACCTAGAGCTTGACCACCACCGATTTGGATTGTTTCAGCTGTGATAAACGCAGCATCTTTGCTTACTAAGAAAGAGATAACGCCAGAAACATCTTCAGGTTGGCCTAAACGACCTAACATGATGCTATCTTTCCAAGAAGCGAATACTTCTGGTTTAGTTTCTTTGATTTGTGCGTGGAATGGAGTATCAATAGTACCTGGAGATACTGCATTTACACGAATACCAGCTGGCGCTAACTCTTTAGCAAGTGCACGTGTTAATGTATGTACTGCCGCTTTAGATGTACCGTAGATACCAGCACCAGGGCCACCCGCATTCCATGCTGCGTTTGAAGTGTAGTTAATGATTGAACCACCTTCAGTTTTTTTCAAGAATGGGATTGCTGCACGTGAAACAAATACTGCACTATCAAGGTTTAATGCCATTACGAAACGGTAAAACTCAGTTGTCATCTCTTCAATTGGACTACGACCGCCTAAACCACCAGCGTTATTTACAACAACATCAATTTGACCATATTTATTACCAATTGCAGTTACATTTTCTGTTACTGCAACATCATCAGTTACGTCAAAACCGTAGTATTCAGCTTCGATACCTTCAGCTTTAAGCTCAGCAACACGTGTTGCACCCACTTCATCTTCGATACCGTTAAGTACTACAGTGTAACCATCTTGACCAAGGCGTTTAGCTACTTGGAAACCAATTCCACCAGTTGCACCAGTGATTAAAGCAATTTTTTTAGACATATTTATATTCTCATTGACTAGTTAATTGTTCGTAATGCCAGAGGCACGAAGGAGGTGATCAACCATGTTACAAAGAGGTCCTTAATGTAATATTAAAGTTTGGTATTAAAGAAGAAATTGTTTCTATATTCACAATGTCAGTCTTGTTACTCTATAACTTTGGTGACCACCTTTAAAAGTTAATTGATAGAAAACATTCTCAGTAAATACATATCAATCTAAATCACGGTGCTATTGTATTACAAATAATGCATTTGTAAAATCGTTTATAGAATGCAAATGTAGAAATTTTAACGTGAAAATAGACGTGAATGCTTGTTTAGGTGGAATAGATAATAAGAAAATAATTATATTTAATTTATCTAAGTTATTTTCCTATGTTAATTAATATATTTTAAGCTGTTGTTTTTAAATCAAATTGTTTTTTATTCTTCTTTATCGATTAAACTTTTTCTTTAAATGAATTTGAATTAACTTTACTCAGTACATGATTAACACTAATAATTACTCAGCTATTTTGTATGATTTAATTAAGTCTCGATTTGTGATCAATACCTCACCATTTTCTTCTCTATTTGTTGTACATAAGGGATGAAATTGAGGTTTATATAGCAGATATAGGTGATGTTTAGCATGCTGAAAGTAAAGTATTCTATTTGAATATGACCATTAGATTAATCTCTTCAAGTTCAATTAATTAAGTATTTTTCTGTAAAATATAAATTAGTTAATCGCTTAGTATGATGTGTGGTTAATGTTGGGTATGATGCCGCCTCATATTATTTTCATGTCAAGTTAGTTATTCATTAGAGATTGTTATGCAGCTATTAAAACGCGTTGTCCATCCGTCGATCACCGATACACATTTAACTCCTAAACATCCGGAAAGCTTTACGCGGCTAGCCACTCGAGCAATTGTGATTAAACAAAGTAAAATCCTGTTAATGTTCACCGAGCGTTATAATGATTATTCTTTACCAGGAGGAGGTGTTGATCTTGGAGAGGAATTAACAGATGGTTTAAAGCGTGAACTTTCTGAAGAAACGGGTGCACAGCAAGTTAGTAATATTCAACCTTTTGGTTTATTTGAAGAGTATCGCCCGCATAAAAGCCTTAAACATCGCCCTGAGTGTTCAATTATGCATATGCTATCTTATTGTTATACCTGTGATATTGCTGATCAGCTTGGAAAAAATAAATTAGAAGATTATGAAGTAAACAATGGTATGCGTGTTTGTTGGGTAGAGATCGAAGAAGCGATCCAACACAATCTACATACCATTGAACATGATAAAAAGCAGGGCTTATCTATTCAGCGTGAAACTTATTTATTGCAACAGATTAAACAACGATTAATTTAAATTTCTTGGTCCTTGGTCCTTGGTTAAGCTAAGCTGAAAGCTATATACACCTTGTTTATAGCTTATCTAAATTAGATAAAATATTTGCTGCTTTTTCTCTAATAGCGATTTTTTGATCGCTATTTATTTTATCCCAATTTCGTACTGGAAAGGACATTCTTGGGTTTTTAGAAAATTTATCATAATGCTGATCGATAAAGTTCCAATACAAACTATTAAGTGGACAAGCATCTTCACTGACTTTTTCTTTTACTTTATAACGACAGTTTTTGCAGTAATCACTCATTTTATTAACGTAATTTCCGCTAGCAGCATAAGGCTTGGTAGCAATCCAGCCACCATCAGCGAATAGAGCCATGCTGCGTGTGTTAGGTAATTCCACCCATTCAATAGCATCAATATAAATGCCTAAATACCATTCATCTACTTGATTAGGTGCGATTCCAGCTAATAGTGAAAAATTACCAGTGATCATTAATCGTTGAATATGATGCGCATAAGCATGCTCTAAAGATTGCGTAATAGCGCTCTTCAGACATTGCATTTTTGTTTTCCCATCCCAGAAGTATTGAGGGAGGTCGTTATTAGCAGATAGGAAATTTTGCTCTGAGTAATCTGGCATGTTGACCCAATACATTCCTCTTACATATTCACGCCAACCGATTATCTGTCTTACAAAACCTTCGATTTGCGGTAAAGTGATCACACCGCGAGAATGTGTGAATGCATGTAATGCAGTTTGTATCACTTCCAAAGGAGTAATCATTTTACAATTTAAGGAAAAGCTTAAACGAGAATGATATAAGCTCCATGAATAAGGGGAGTTGGCTGTCATTGCATCTTGAAAGTTACCAAAGTTTGGTAATTGATGCTCACAAAAGTAGTTCAATAATTGTAGTGATTGCTGACGATTAATTGGATAGTCAACTTGCTCAGAAGATTCGCCGATAGTCTTGATGTTATGATCTTCTATGCGTGTTAAATAAGATTTTGCTGGATTATTAAAGACCAGTGGACGTGGTATTTGCTTAAGATCTGAAGCATTAAATGATTTACGATTGTTCGAGTCATAATTCCAAGCACCGCCTTGTGGTTTGCCTGCTTCCATCAATATGTCAAAACGCTTACGCATAAAACGGTAAAAGGTTTCCATTCGTACGTGTTTTTTAGGCGTAAAATGCTCTCGTAACTGTTCAAAAGGTAATAAAAAATGCTCGGTATCTTCTTCAAACATGGGTAGCTCTATCTTTTTTGCCATCTGCTGTAATTGCTCGCGTAAACGGTATTCATCAGGCTGTTGGTAATAGATTGTTTCGCAGCTATATTTTGTAGCTAATGTAATGAGTAGATCTGGTAAGTCATCATATTCCTTTGTTTCATCTAAAGTCATATAACAGACATGGTGCCCTTGTTCTTTTAGATAAGTGGCAAATGCTTCCATCGCGGCAAAGAAAGCGGTTATTTTCTTAATATGATGTTTTGTATAATCAGCCTCTTGCTTTAACTCTGCAATGACATAAACAACATCGTCATCGACATTTTGGAACCAACTATGTAATGGATTGAGTTGATCGCCTAATATTAATCTAAGCTGTTTTGCTTTCATTGTTTTTCCTTATTGCACTTACACTATGTTTGTTTAGTTGTTTTGTTACGACGACAGCGTTCAGAGCAATATCGCACTTGTTCCCAGTTTAGTTGCCACTTTTTACGCCAAGTAAATGGCTTGTTGCATGTAAGACAAATCTTACTGGGTAGAAAAGATTTCTTATGCATTTTATCTTTTACTTTTAGTTGAAGAAGGGCGGCGTTTACGTACATGTTTAGCCACAATACGTTGACCTTCTTGTCGCGCGTCATAACGTTTACGAAAGCCCCACAGTAAGTCACGTGCAATTTTTCCTGTTTGCTCAATATCGACGATGGGTTCAGGGTAAGTTTTACCCACGGTAAATTGATAAAGTTGTTGCTCCATTAGCGATAATTCCCACGGAGTATGGATTATTTCATTCGGTATCTCAGATAGTTGCGGTAACCACTCCCTGATGAAATCCCCATCAGGATCTTTTTCCTGTGACTGCTTTACTGGATTATAAACCCGGATTGTATTGGTTCCGGTCACACCAGATTGCATCTGAAACTGTGGATAATGAATACCTGGTTCAAAATCAAGAAACAGTTTAGCTAGGTGTGTAACACCTAATCGCCAGTCGACTAATAAGTGATGGCATAAAAAACTGACTAACATTGCTCGCATTCTAAAATTAATATAACCAGTTTTTATTAAACACAGCATGCAAGCATCAACCAGTGGGTAGCCTGTTTGTGCTTTTTTCCATCGCTCAATTCTTGTCTCTACTGTTAACCCACAATGTAGTTCTGGGTACTCAAAATGATGATAGGCATGATTGATATGTCGCCATTGCATTTGATGCTCACTTTCAAACTTTTGAATAAAGTGACAGTGCCAATGAAGTCGTGAAGCTAAACCATCAATGGGCTTTTTCCAACCAAGCTCGGGACGTTTTTGTAAAATAGCCTGATAACATTGTTTTAAGCTAATGTTTCCCCAGGCCAAGTAGGGGGATAAACGTGAACAGCTTTTACGACTGGCTAAAGGTTTAGAAATGTTGAAGTGATAGTGCTTCCCTCGGCCACCAAGAAATGAGTTAAGTATCTTGTGCGCCCATTGCTCACCGCCCGTTAACATTGATTTATCATTAATCATCCACTCATCAGGTAACTCCGGCTGTGTTAATTCGGTCAGCTGATGGTTTGGCAACAAATTATGTGTAGACAGTAATGGCACTGTTAATTCACCCTTGAATACTTTACGCCATTGATTATCCCAGCCTTGTCTATCTTGTTTAGCGCGAATGACAGCACCAGTCTGAGTTTCATGCCACGGAACTTGATGTTGCTCACACCACTGTTTAATCTGTTTGTCTCGTTCAAAAGTAACTAATAATCCTGTTTCTTCATGACTGAATAATTGTTTAATGAAAAATTGTTTTTGAATTTCATCTAATGCCGCTTGAGCTTCACCATAAAAAATATAAACCTGCGAGTTAAATGTAGCGAGTTGTTGGTTTAAGTCTTGTATCGATTGCCATACAAAACGCCAATGTCGTAGGTCATAATGTGGATCGTTTATTAAACATGGTTCAAATACGTAATAAAGCAATGTTGGGCCTGATTCAACAGCAGAAGCTATTGGCTGATGGTCGTTCAGCCTTAAGTCTCGTTTCAACCAAACGAGATTAATAGCTTTACGTTCTAATGGAGACTCCTTGTTCATTATTTATTTCACAGGCCAATCGTCTGCAGAAACAGAGTCTAAAGGGGAATCAGTTTGTTGATTATGATGTCCAGCCCAAGTTGCTTGGTATTGACCATCAGGATCATGTATTTGGGTTTGTTTTTTTAAGTTAAAGTGTCTACCTCCACGTGGATCAACGCCAACGCCAGCAATATACTGCCAATTTCCCCAGTTTATCGCAGCATCGTAATCTATCAGGTGTTGCTCAAACCATGCTGCCCCGTATCGCCAATCAACACTTAATTCATTGACTAAACAACTTGCGACAATTTGTCTGCCTCGATTACTGAGGTAACCTGTTTCGAACAATTCAGTCATGCAAGCATTCACCAACGGGAAAGGAGTGCTTGCGGTACACCATTTTTTGAAACGCTCTGGATAGA
Source organism: Psychromonas arctica (assembly GCF_036697365.1). Taxonomy (GTDB): domain Bacteria; phylum Pseudomonadota; class Gammaproteobacteria; order Enterobacterales; family Psychromonadaceae; genus Psychromonas; species Psychromonas arctica_A. The sequence goes on along the minus strand of NZ_JBAHZA010000002.1, from coordinate 296,512 downwards.
AAGAGGTTAATGGTGAAGAATGTGCTAAGCCTTTAAAATGATATAACTTATCTTGAACTTTATAATGTAGCCATTGAAAGTATTCGCGCCATAAAATTTCGTGGTAGAGACTTTCGGTTGAAGCATTTTTACCATGTAATTGCTCAAACTCATTAATGGAGTTGATCACTTGCCTTACTGAAATAAAGCCATAATTGATCCATGCAGACAACTTGCTGCTATTATCCCAACCATCAAGCTTATTCCTCACTTCTTTATACCTTGCTGGTGCCGATGATGAGAAATATTGTTGAAGATGTTCAAACCCTGCTTGCTCACCGCCAGTAAATTCATAACCTCGCTGTTGGTTTTGGTTTTCAGTGCCTTCTACTATTATTTTTTTGGTTACTTCCTCATTCCAATACTTATGGCATTCGGCTAATGACTGAGTAAATTGAGATGGTAAACGATAGCTTGCTGTTGCTGGACTAGCAGCAGTGATATCTGCAACTACTTTCCTAAATTTTGAGTAACTTGCAGGTAGTTCCGCTAAGGCAAAGGGCAACATTTCCTCTGTGAAAAGCGTGAACTGTTGAACTTGATGTAAATTTAACTGAGGCTTTTTATGCTGTAATCTTGAGATGATGTCACGTTCATATGTCCCTGGTTGTTTGGTTACCACTAAATCTGTAATATCGAACTGTTCGCATATTGCATTCAAGGTATTGACGGTATTACCATTAATAATGTGAAGTTGTTGACCAAGTTTATTTAAGCTTTTATTGAGTGCTTGTAAACCTTGTAATAAAAAATTGAGGCGTTTTTTACCTAATGGAATAGCTTGTTGTTGATTAACTTTAAACCATTCTGGATCGATCACAGCAACACATATTAGTTGCTCACTTTGGCTTGCTAGGTCAAGCGCTAAATTATCACTAACTCGAAGGTCTTTAGTAACCCAATATAATGTACGTTGCATTGAAATCATTCCATAAATATAAAAATCATACGAACAATCAGTGCATTGAGATCAATATTTGGCTATTACATAATGATGGGCGGTAATGTAGTTACTATAGAAATACTTGTATTTAACAGCGATTATTAATGGTCGCCATAATATTAATCTTAAAACAGACAGGCTATTACACAGGCTATTACTCAGTGCAATTATGCAAAATAGTTTCGTAGGTTATGTTGGTCAGAAAGCATAGGATTACTGTCAATGGAAAGGATTTTATTCAAGATTGTTTTTAATCAATAAGTGTTGACTTGGGTAAACAGGCTACAAATAAAATTAGTAACCTGTTTATTCAACGTTCAATATTAAATGTTACTGAATATTGAATTCTGTTAATTGTTGAAGTTTATTATGCTTCCAATAACTCAGGTAGGAAGTCACCATTATTTTCAGGATATATGATGTATTCGCCGTGGTATTTTACTTTAGACTTATAATCGGTCACTTTATGTAATAACAATGTATGTTGGTAAGCAGCTGTTAGTGCTTCAGTCAGATCACCTCGAATGTATAAACTTAAAGGTTTTACTAGCAAACCATCTTCAAAGTTTGATTCAAATTGTTCCGAACAAATAATTAGTGAAGCTTGACCTCCGCTATGGCGATTTAATTTTTCGCCAACAACTAAGTCTGTATTTACCATCCATTGTTCTTCAATCAGTTGATTGCAAAGAGCAGATATTTGTTTTTTATCAACAGGCTTGGCACTAAGGCTTTCATCAAAAACGTGTTCATAAGTCGTTTTAATTGCAGTGAAGGTTGTTACTAACGCAGCATTCTTGCCTAAGCTACGCGCTCTACGTTGCCAAATTGTCAAAGTCGGTAACACATCACTTTCATAGCGTTTCTTCTTGATTGCGTTGGTTGTCCATGCCGCTAAGAAATGCGTTTCACTAAGTGGGTTTTTTGGGATTTTGCCTTTTATTTGGGCTTCGTTTAAATCTGCTAATGCATCGCTAACCACTTGATGAATTGATGTTGAGAAACTTGTCATGACGATCCTGATATTAATAAATGTAATTACAAAATTATGACAGGCTAAGAAGATCTGAACAAGTAAAGTTAATGTTATTTTGGTGCATATATTGTAAAAACCACTTATATTTTATTGATTAGTTCGGTAACTTAATAATCGCTTAAAAAACCGTTGTTTTTCGAGGAGATAATTGAGTTTTGTTTGATGACTTGAATATCAAAATGAATGCAAAACGTTACAAACTTGATTACACTCTTACTATGTCTTATTGCCTAGGTTTCATATGTCTAAATTCAGCTTAAAATTGGTACCTCCCTCCAACAAAAAAATATCACTGGTATTAGGCAGTGGTGGCGCTAGAGGAATGGTACACATAGGTATTATTAAGTGGTTAGTTGAACATGGTTATGAAATTCAATCTATCTCAGGGTGTTCAATAGGCGCATTGATTGGTGGCGTTTATGCCGCAGGTAAGTTAAAAGAGTTTGAACAATGGGTTTGTGGATTAGACAAACTGTCTATTATCTCGTTATTAGATATCTCTTGGACTTCTAGCGGCTTATTACGTGGTGATAAAATCATTAATACTTTGGTGGGGTTGTTAGGCGACCAAACCATTGAAGATTTACCATTAAAATACACTGCAGTAGCCGCAGATATTAAAAATGAAAAAGAGGTTTGGATTAATTCAGGTTGTTTGTTTGATGCGATCAGAGCGTCTATCTCATTACCGTTATTTTTTACACCTGTAGAAAAAGATGGAGTGCAGCTGATAGATGGTGGTGTACTAAATCCAGTGCCTATTGCACCAGTTTTTGGGGATAATACAGATGCTATTATTGCAGTGAACCTTTCAGGTGAATTTAATTATAATTGTGATGAAGTTGATACATTAAATGATGTAATCAATGAAGTTGAAGATCTTGCTTTTCATCAAAAAATTGGTCATTACATTAAACAGCTAAGTGAAAACCTGAGTATTACAGAAGCAAAGCCTTCTACTATTGCTGCCTATGATGTTGCTGATCAAGCCTTTGATGCAATGCAAGGTACCATTGCTCGTTTGAAGCTAGCCGCTTATCCCGCTGATTATAATATTGTAATCGCTCGCAATGCCTGTGGTACGTTAGAGTTTGATCGCGCTAAAGAAATGATTGACCTAGGGTATCGAAGCGCACATAAAATCTTAAATAACATTTAATACCAACTCCAATAAATAGCTTATTTATTTGTTAAAATAGCACACTTCTACGTTGTTAAATTCGTAAAGAAGTTGCTATTTATTACTTTAATTGAACTGTTTTTTCTAGCGTAAAATTTAATTAAAAAGTTTAATGTCAGCGGTATAACCATGCCCTCAATTAGTTACCATTTAAAGGATAGAAAGTGAACGCCATTAGTAGTACCCAAGCTTGGGTAAACAAAGTTATCGTAAAATACAATATTTGTCCCTTTGCTAGAAGAGAAGTAGAAAGAGGTAGTATTCGCTATGTTGACGATCATAGTGTAAACGTTGAAGCTGTGTTGGAAACTTTAAGTGAAGAATGGCGTTATTTAGATGAGAATCCTGCAACAGAAACGACCTTGTTAATTTTAAGTGAAACATGCAGTGACTTTGAATCTTTTCTAGATTGTGTTTACCTAGCAAACCACCTTTTACAGATGAATCGTTATGAAGGTGTTTATCAGCTTGCACATTTTCACCCTGATTACTGTTTCGAAGGTGACCCCGAAGATGCTGCCTCAAATTATAGCAATCGTTCGCCATACCCAACGCTGCATATCATTCGAGAAAGCAGCATGGAAAGAGCCATTGCGGCACACCCTGATGTGGATGCTATTCCGGAAAGAAATATCGAGTTTTTAAATAAAAAGGGCAGTCCATTTTTTGCAGATTTATTAGCAAGCTGTATGTTATCAAAATAGTATTAACAGGATTAAATGATGACCATAAGCTGTGAAATAGGCACTGTTGATGATGTGTTAAAAATTGATAAACAGATCACTGAGTTTGATCAGCCAGCTAACAAAGCCAGTTTATACAAGCGATTAGAGCATAAAAAAGCGTTAATTCTAATTGCTCGCTATCATGGCAAGTTAGCAGGTTATAAAATTGGTTATCACGTTTCAGATAATGAGTTTTACAGCTGGTTAGGTGGTGTTGCCCCACAATATCGACAACTAGGTATAGCCACCCAACTTAGAGAGAAGCAAGAAGCTTGGGCGTTGCAAGCGGGTTATTCGGTAGTAACAGTTAAATCAATGAACCGTTATCCTGCTATGTTGCAACTATTAATTAACAGTGGTTATAAGATTAATGGTTATCAAGATAATGGTAATGCAGATAATAGTAAAATTAGGTTTATTAAGCAGTTGGGGTAGATTTTAGATGCTAGATGCTAGATGCTAGATGCTAGATGCTAGATGCTAGATGCTAGATGATAGATGATAGATGATAGATGATAGATGATAGATGATAGATGATAGATGATAGATGATAGATGATAGATGATAGATGCTAGATGCTAGATGCTAGATGCTAGATGGTAAATCGAATGGGTTAATGACCACTCGATTTACCTAAAAATTTGGTTAGAATGTTAATGCTAGGTTAGCTGATACACCAGCTTGGTTTTCGCCTGCATATGAACCGGCAATATCTAAGCTCACAAGGTCAAAAGGGCTGAACCCAATACCTGCAGTGATTGAGTTATCTAATGTTTCTTCTAAATCTATTTCGTAACCTGCACGTAACTGCGCCCAACCCCAGGCATTGCCCTCAACACCAAAACGAATAAATTGTGTATCATCGTCAGTGCCAATACCTTCAAATCTTTTTTGTTTGGTTAAGTCTGCATCAATCGCTGCAACAAAATAATCAGCACTATAAGCGACAGCAACAGTTACTTGTGTATCAAGATGGTAACTGCCATTAATTGCACCGCTTGTATCAATTACATCGATTTCTTGATCAATGAGGTCTTTAACTGCAATCGCAGTACGGAAATTATCAACGTACCAAACGGCGCCTAAGTCGAAGTTGAAAGCGCTTTCTGATGTTTCACTTTCGTCATAATCATCTAAATCAAAATCTTCAACTGTCACTATTTGAGCATAAGTTCGCATTTGTTGGTATTTAGGAGTAATACCAAAAGAGAATTGCTGACCTGCTATTGTGTATTGTTGAGCAAAAGTTAAACCTGCTTCAACATAACCAAATGCGACAAAATCAACGTTAGATGTTTGATACTCGTCGGTGATGTCTGTTTGTGCGATTATTTCTGCATAACCACGAACGAAAAGGTTAGAGGAAACAACCTTAGTGGGTAAGGCAATGGCAATACTCGTTCCTGCGCTAACTTGAACTGGTTGAGAACCATCTAACTCAGCAAGATTTGCATCGATAGCTGTTGTATCCGTTGAATTTGAATCATTTAGTTCATCAATATTATCTTGAAGATCATCAAGCTCACTGATTGCATCATCTTTGTCACTGGCTGCAACATCTATGCCTATAAAAACACCAAAATCATCGTGATCTCGATAATTAGCTGCTAGTGCAGGGTTATAGAAGGGGGCTGTTAAATAATCAGCAGAAGCAACACCAGTATTACCCATGGCATTACCACGGGCATCTGCAATTTTATTCGATGCATGAACATTTGATACTGCTAATGAACTCAAAATAGCTAAAGCTAATAGTGATTTTTTACTCATGTTTAGTTCCTTCTAATTTAATTAGCACCACTGTAATGATGCATCTGGCGTGTTAGCAGTATTGCACTGAACAATAATAACTTTATGATTCTAATAGAATAATTTAATTCGCTACCATGATGTATGTTAGCTAAATCATAAGTAGTATCTCTAAGTGAGTAGTTAGTTTAATTTATATACCCATTTAAGGGTAGTTAATTTTGCAGAAAACAACAAAATAAATTAAAAATATAAAATTATTTTGTTATTTGATAAGCAATATGGAAAGTGCATTTGTATTGCATGGTATCTAAGATTAGAATGCGCAATTCTGTCTATTAATTAAATATTGTATGGATATACTTATTTAAAAAGTAGAAATGTGAAAGCAATCGTCCAAATAGCCCAACAACTGTTGATATGGCTTTTAGGGGGGCTTTTAAGTATGAAATATCTCGTTATTTATCTAATTTTTAACCTTTTCTCGTTTACAAGGAACCTTCATGTCAAACCAAGCTTATCAATTATTACGTATTATTATTATCGATAGCTTTTGGAAAGGACAAGTGAATGAATTGGATTTGTCTGGTCATACTCAATTAGAAGGCACTAACGGCGCGGGTAAAACGTCTTTGATGCGTTTATTACCACTATTTTATGGTATGCGCCCAAGTGATATCGTAAGTAAAGTTGATCAAGCCAAAAATTTTGCTGATTATTACTTACCGAGAGACTCCAGTATGTTGGTTTATGAATACCAACGTCCGGGTGGTCAAACCTGCATGGTTTTAGCTAGTTCTGATGGTCGTGGCGTTCAATTTAAATTCATTGATAGTGGTTTTGATAGTCAGATCTTTATCGGTGAAAATAAAATTCCGTTAACAGTTGCAGAGGTAGAGCGTGCATATCGCTCTCTGGGAGCCGAGTGCTCTATTTACTTGGGCGTTGATAAATACCGTCAAGTTATTCAAAACTTGCGTATTGGTCGAAAAGTTAAAGAAATTCGTCAGTTACAAAACCGTTTTGCATTCAGTGACTTAGCTACGCCACATCTCGATAAAGTAGTGAATGGTACCATCGAGAAAAATCTTGATTTTGATGCTGTTAAACAAATGCTGGTGGCGATTGCCAGTGATCATATCGCCCGTAGTGTTGGTCAGGAAAAAGAACAAATCACATTAAATAAACAAGATATCAGCTTATGGTTAGCGGATATTCAAGCTAGTCGTTCAATTCAAAAGGTTAGTGATAAAATAACGCTCTGGCAAACCGACTTTAACCAGCTAGATAACTTATTAATTAAACTACAACACTTGCATGTTGAAATGTTAACGCATCAAGAGAGCATAAACCTCAAACAAACTGAGCGAAGCCAGCAGAAATCTCAACTACGTGATGAAATTACTCAATTAGACAAACAATTAAAAGAGCAAACCTTATCATTACAAACTGATATTAATAAGTTATTGGTACAAATTGAAGCAGACCAAAGCCGTATCGATCTATTAGATGAAGATAAGCTCAAATTTGATGAGAATGACGCTGCAAGTTTTCAATTACAAGCTGATAATGCACCTCGATACCAACAGGCTTTAAACGATGTTAATGAGATCATTGAAGCATTTGAAGGAAATCTAAACAAAGTACAGGCTAAATTTGAATCTCTATTACAAACTTTGACCTTACAAAAAGTAAAAGATGAAGCTCGCAACCATGAGCAGGTTGCTAAAGTTAAAGAGCAAGCAAATACACAGTTATCGGTTATTTCTGAAACTTACCAAGGTCAGCTAGCCAAGCTAAATGAACAGTTAAATGATAGCTTTTTGAAGCTCAATATGGACCTGCAATTGCTACAAAATGATCTGAAGATGGCAGAGTCTGCACAGCAAAATATTAGCGTCGATCCTGAATTACAGAAAGAGATTGAAAGTAACCAAGTAAACATGTCCGATGCGAAAGATCGTTTAAGCGATTTATTACAGATACTAAGCAGTGACAATGATCAACTTAATACTTTAGAAAAACAGCGTGTATTAGTATTGGAACAACATACTAAAAACAATCGTCAATTAGATGAGCATAAAAAATCACGACAACAATTACATTTACAATTGTTGCCGGAAGTGAATTCATTACATCATTTCTTAAGTAACGAGAACCAAGCCCAAGGTTGGAAAGATAATATTGGCCGCGTCTTATCAGCAGAGCAATTAGCACGAAAAGATCTCAATCCACAATGGGTAACAGGGCAGCAAGAGCAAACACATAGCTTGTTTGGCTTACAAATCGATTTAGACCAGTTACAGGATAACGATTTACAACTTAATGAGAATGAGCTTCGCGATAAATTAAATAATATAGATGATAAAATCGTATCACTAAGTGACAAATCAGAGCAATTTATCAGCCAACTAAATGATTTGAATAAACAAATAGAACAACAAGGAATAGTGATCAGTGAGCGTAAACAAGCATTACAGAAAGCTGAATTACAACGACAGCAATTCAAAACACAACAAGATAACCTGCTTATTAAGAAACAGCACTTTTTAAAACAAGCCGCAGCGACTTTTGAAGAGGATATTAAAAAATTACAAAGTAAGATTAAACAGCAGCAGGCTAAACTAGTTGAGTTTAAGGAATTACAGCAAGAACAACGTTTTGAGCTTAATAATCAAATGTTAGATCAACGAATGGTAGTTGAGTCAGATAGAGATAGCCAACTTGACCAGCTTGCAGAGCAGTTTGCTGCTATTCAAGAGAGCGCCAAAACACGACAGAAAGATTATAAGCAACAACGAGATCAAGCTTTAGATAAGCTAGATCCAGATGGTGAAGTTGATAAACGTATTAAACAACGTGCTGAATTGACTAAACAACTTGAAGAATGTGCAGTATGGGCACGTAAAGCACGTGAATATGAAGATTTCATGAATAATCGTTATATCAATCGTGACCAGTTAGTTGAACAAAATCAAAATCGTGAAGTGCAAAAACGTAGTTTAGAAAATAGTTTATCGGACTTAACCATTGAAAAAACAGGTCTAATAACTGAGAAACAAAAACGCCTTAAAAAAGTATCACAGCAGCTTAATGATGATGCTGATCTTTTACTCCAATTAGGTTTGGCACAACGTGAATGTGAGCAATATGGTATTGAACCTTTAGCATCTGATTCAGAACCAAGTAATAACCCAGAATTAACTGTAACTTTCTGTGGTGATTGGGTTAAGCAGTTTAAGGCAATCGATAAACGATTACAGTCACAGATTACTCAATTTAATACTGCCTTTGCTAAAAACAATGCAAACAGCGAACTTTATGAGAATTGGGTTAAATTAGTAGCAGATAACGATATTTATAAAGGAGCTAGAAGTCTCTTCAAATATCAGAACCCGATTGCAGATTTACTTAGCAGTGCTGCGCAAAAACAAAAAAATACTTATCAATTGGTGACGGTTAACGCCAACATGATCAATGAATTCTACCAACATATTGAACACTTTGGACGTCGTATTAAAAGTATTGGTAAACAGTTATCTAGTAATGTGACTAAACTTGCTCATTTTGAAGCGCTAGCTGATATCAATGTCAATACGGTGATGAAACAAGAAGAGTTAGATTATTGGGGACCATTGCAACAATTTGCTAAATTATTTGAACAATACCGTGATGATTTACGCGAAGGTGTTGGTGATATTCCCGATGATCTGATTGTTGCCATGCAAAGACTATCTGCATATTTACCAAGTGAAGGTTTTGCATTAGCGCATCATCAGTTGTTTGATATTGAGTTTACAATCTCAGAAAAAGGCCAGTTAAAACATGCTCGTAATGCAAGGCAACTTAAAAAGATAAGTTCAACAGGACTTTCATATTTAGCTATGTTGTCATTGTATGCTGGGATTTTAGGCATGTTACGCGGTGAAAGTGATGTTAAAACACAAATTATACTGCCAGTGGATGAATTAGGTGAATTAGCGGCTGAAAATATCGACCTGCTATTAACTATGTTTAACGATAATGCGATTACCATGTTATCTGCATCCCCATCAACGGATCGTCATATTCTATCCTTGTATGAACGACACTATAAAATTAAAGATAACAAGATATTCCATGCTCATATTCCTACATCACGATTAGATGAGTTACTAATGCAACGCAAACAAGTAGCAGAACAAGCGACTCAGACTGAAACAACTGAATTGGAGAGCCAAGATGTTTAAGCAAACCGTTCAAAAATTATTAACTGGTGAAGTGATTTGTGAAACAGGTTTCGCCGATGAGTTTTTATTTTTACAGGCTCAAGAAAATCAAGATCGTGTTAGTGACTTCCTGAGCAATTTAGATCGCCAATTAACCTTTCTGGATAGTGCTGATGCGTATTATTGTACATTTAACGAAGTGGATAGCGATAATACACCAGAATTAACCGCATTATTTACTGATATTCGTGGCATGTTTCGTCCATTAGTTGAGTTTTTAGAATTAATTCTAACGGCGAGTCAAACTGACTTACCAATTCATGCAAAGTCCATTATCAATATTAATGAACTGTTTGATCCGTTTGAACATGATCAAACATTGCGTGAGCAATTACGTCATTTAACCTCGATTCGACCTTTTAAAACCAATAAATTAGAAAGCCGTGAACAATTGGTATTTGTCTTTCATAAACTAGAAGAGCTGGGATATTTTGTGCGTAAGAATGCAGGAAGTAGCCGTTATTTTGCAACTGCTAAATTTGATTTAATTTATCTATTAATTGAATTTTTAAATGATTCTGAACGTATTGAATTACCGGAGACAGTAGAGCAACAACAAGAAGAGTTATTGTTCTAATGGCTGGTTATGATACGAAAGATGTAGCAGAGTTATTACGCCATTTAGGCAACCATGACCAGCTATTAGCTGAGGCTTATGTGTTCGGCTCTATACAGGGCGATGGTGATGAAGCAAGAAAGATTGCTGCACTGCATAAAAAGTCATTGTTAAGACCTGATGATGAGCCTGGCGATTACCGCGTAAGTGCTGAGCTTAAACGTATGTTAAATCGTTTAATGCGTAAACAAAGCAGTTATCGTCAACTTACTGATATGGGGAAAGTGATTGATGTGTTGGCAGACACAGTCAACGACTATCGTTTATCAGTAATCAGTGATCAACAGGATGATGCAGAATACTATTTAGATCAGCTTGATGATCTCCTTTATGAGGCTAAAGATAATCTCAACGTTAGCCTCGACAATATGCACTATGCTATCTCGAGCCAGTTTGGCTTTGTAACAACAATCAGCGCTAAAGTACGTGAGAATGAGCGTGCATTAACCTATGCACAAAAACTCCTCACTGAATTACAGCAAATCGACCCTGAAACTTGTTATGAATGGATGGATTGGGCTTGTCCAGTAGAGCTTGCGCGAAAAATAAGTGGCTTTATCTATTGGTTTAATCAAACCCTTCCACGCTTGCGCTTTATCATCGATAGTATGAGATTAAGCCTGTTTAAACTTAGACGTGATGAAAAACAAGCGAGTTTATTACGTAATATGGCGCGTTACCTTCAGAAACACCCTGAGTTTGAAATTAATGAGAATATCTTTGAAGATAAAAACTTACCTGAAACATTGCGTTTTGCACCCGCAATGCCGATTAAGTCATACATCAACGTAAAAGAAACTGCTCATGAATTGGCTTTGGTCAATATAGTACAGTCATTACGAAAACTAAGTTCAGTCACTAAACCCAGTACGCGTGAGACATCGTCAGTGGAAGTAATTGAAAATGTAGCAATGAGTTTTAATTATGATTACTTTGAAGAGCAAACAGAGCGGCTATTTGAGAGCGCGATCACCACAGGAGAAGCTGTTTCCGCAGTAGCATATTGGCAAAATGCTTTAGCAGACTGGCATCAATTGCAGCAACATATCGAACCTGTCGCTTGGGTAGAGTTGGTATTTAGTAGTTATTGTAAATTAACTAATGCGCAACAAGCATTGATTGATATTAAACCTAAGGGCAAACAGCTTGAAGGCATCTCTCATAACTGGTCATACAGTGACATTGTGGTCAAAGTAAAATAACGATGCCCGGGTATCTATTTAATAAAACTCAATACAAATTCTTTGCTGAACAACTAAGGAAGGGGATTAATCGGGTTAAAAAAAATAAATCCTGTGAATGGATAGTTGAAGTCCATCGTCTAGGAAAAATTGAATATGACCAATGGGTTTACACTGATATAGACAGACGTGAAATCCTCGCCTTAGTAAAGTCACAACTAAACGTGGATTTGCTTTACGATGATTTTCCTTATGATACCTCTCGCATTGAGCGAGCTAGCACTTTTAATGAAGAAAAAACTCGGACTTTGTCTGTTAGCCACGAGTTTGTTTTAGTTAATAGCCTAAATACTTTAAAGCTAAATCAACAAACCATTGCGCTTAATGAGTTTCAATCTTTAGGGCTTTATATTAATGCAACGAGTGTTGATAGTATTGAGCACGATTATATTGTGTTGGTAGAAAATCTAAGCGTAATGGCTAATTTATCATTGGTAAAATTAAATGCTGAGTGCGCTTTTTTAAAAGATGCATTATGGCTGTATCGTGGTGATATTAAAGCGCAACAAACTACAGCCATGGCCTATCAGTTTTTTAGACGTTTTAAAGGGACTCATCAATTAGTGTGCTTTGCTGATTTTGATCCTAAAGGCTTAGAAATTGTGTTAACAAGTGATGCCGATTATTCACTTATGCCGACACTGAACGATATCAAAGACTTTACAGCTGAAGGATCTGATATTGATTACTTCAAGCAAACTGATTCAAGAAACTATATTAACAAAAAATTATCAGATTCAGCTGAGGTAGGAATAGAGCCGTTTTATATTTTAATGTCTGAGAAAAGAAAAACTATAAAACAAGAACATATGCTGGCAAAAGCAATGGCTTTATCACTATCTAAAATAAATAACATACAATAGAAACTCATTAATAAGTAAATTTAAATTAGGAATAAATATGCAAATTACAAAGAACAGTGTCGTAGAATTTCATTACCGAGTTAATGAAGGCGATGCATTATTAGAAAACAGCCAAGGTAACGCCCCATTGGTCTACCTTCATGGCCACGGCGGCTTATTCGAAACGATGGAAGCTGCCTTTGTTGGTAAATCAGTGGGTGATGAATTTGAAGTCACTTTAACACCTGAACAATCTTATGGTGATCGACGTGAATCAGCAATTCAACGTATCCCATTAAAACATTTACAAGGTGCTAAAAAATGGTCTCCAGGTATGGTTGCGACGGTTGAATCGAATCAAGGAAAACAAGAAGTAACGTTAATTAAAGTAGGGCGCTTTAATGCTGATTGTGATTTGAACCATCCATTTGCAGGAAAAACACTCACTTTTGCTATCCAAGTTGTGAGTGTGCGTGAAGCGACTGCTGATGAGCTGTCTCATGGACATGCGCATAGTAAAGGCGGTTGTGGTCATTAATCAACGAGGTTAATTTAATGAAACGTATTACTTTATATACCATGGTCAATTGTCCTCACTGTAAAACAGCGAAACAATATCTCGAACAACAAAAAATTATTTTTCGTTCAGTAGATGTGAAGAGTCCAGCAGGTCAAAAAGAGTTTGCTAAAACAGGTTTCAGAGGCGTTCCTATTTTAAAAGTAGGAGATCAATTTCTAAATGGTTTTAGTGTGAAAGGTTTTAATAGTTTATATAAAAACTAAGCATATTCTGTTATTCATTAAATCAATTAGCAGCACTACTTATGATTAAGTGGTGCTGCTATGTTCTATATGCAAGCACTACATCAATAAACCTTCCATGCTAACAATAAAAAATGTCACTTATGTGATACTTTTTTCTTGCCAGCATTTGAATAAATGCATAAAGTGAAATCATATTATTTTCTTGTTACGGAGTGCTAATGAAAGTATTTGATTCTGTTGGCTTACCGCCTGCGCAAGTTATCTCTTTACCCAATGAAGTAGAGCACCATGATCACGATCATCACCAATTGGTGATCGCATTAAAAGGTTATTCTGAGTTTTGCATTGAAGGGACACCAAACTTTATTGTGCCAGGACAAGGCTGCATTGTAACGACTAGTTCGGAGCATGCTTTCAATGGCGTTGGAGACTCGGAGATATTAACCTTAAATTTACCCGTAGAATTAAGTGTTGATACTCAAATAGTAAAAAGAATTGAACCTTTATTCAGTAGTAATCAATATTTCCGTTTAGACAGACAATTCCAATCAATTCTACAATTACTCGTGTTAGAAATGAAAGAATCCCCGGAAGATATTTTATTAGCAGAAGCTTGTAAAAATACTGTTATAGCAATGCTTCATCGTCACATGCATTTAGATTTTCCGAATAAACTCAGTTTAAAAAATAGAATCAATATGACTATTATTGATAATTATATTCTCCAGCATATTGCTACTAAAATAACCGTAGCCCAATTAGCGGGTTGTGTTTATCTAGGTGAAAGCCAATTCCATTTGCTATTTAAACAGCAAGTTGAGATGACTCCACATCAATATATTCTTCAAATGCGTTTGAACCTTGCTAAGAAGTTATTAGCAGACCATTCAATGAGTCTTTCATCTATCGCTAGTGCCAGTGGTTTTGCTAATCAAAGTAGCTTCACCCACAGTTTTACTAAAACACAGGGCATCTCACCTTCTAAATATCGCCTTTAATTGATCTATATCAAGGTGGTTATTAAGTGATCTGGATCACATAGCAATTTCAGTCGTACTTTTTGACATATTAATCGTAGTTTTTGGTAAAGCGTTTTATTCAATTTAGAAATACTATCGAGTTTTATGACATTGCCAACAATGTCTGATTAAGGCTATGTTTTTAGAGGGATACTTATGTCGTTTTTGAATGCAGCAGACGTGCTACGTAAAGATTTTATGGATACAGAATTATCTGTATTGTGGTCGTATATTTCACCTTTGTATATGGTTGATGAAAGCGAGTGGTTAAGTCAGCTATTACCATTAGCGACACCAACTACAGAGCAAATGTCTAGCATTGATAAAGATGCAACTGACTTAATTGAGCGTGTTCGCAAAGATAAAAATGCGGTACATATGATAGATGCGTTATTAGCTGAATATAGCTTGGATACCAAAGAAGGTATTCTATTAATGTGTTTAGCAGAAGCATTAATGCGTATTCCTGACAAGCAAACAGCAGACGCACTAATCAAAGATAAGTTAAGTGTTGCAGACTGGAAAGCCCATCTAAAAAACTCTAGTTCACTATTCGTTAATGCCTCAACTTGGGGATTATTATTAACGGGAAAAATTGTTAACTTAAAGAAAGACAATAAAAAGAGTTCTGCGCATCTTGTTAATGGTTTAGTAAACAAATTAACTGAGCCAGTTATTCGTGAAGTAATGCAACAAGCAATGAAAATAATGGGGCATCAATTTGTATTGGGCCGTAATATCAATGAAGCACAGTCGAATGGTAAAACCTTTACTAACAAAGGCTGTAGTTATTCATTTGATATGTTAGGTGAATCAGCATTAACAGCAACAGATGCTAAAAAATACTTTGATGCTTACATGATGGCGATTGAATCAGTGGGTAGTAAAGCGCTTAATCAAAAAGATCAAGATAATGCAGCAACGGTTTCGATTAAGTTATCGGCATTGCATCCTCGCTATGAAGTGGCAAACACTCAACGTGTGCTCACTGAAATGTACGATACTGTTATTCTTTTGATTAAAAAAGCACGAGAAGTGAATGTTGGTTTAACCATAGATGCAGAAGAAGCTGATCGTTTAGAATTATCGTTATTATTGTTTCAAAAGCTACTCGCTGCACCAGAAACTAAAGGTTGGGGCAAGTTAGGCATAGTTGTTCAGGCATACAGTAAACGCGCATTGCCAGTACTTGCTTGGTTGGCGGGATTAGCAAAACAACAAGGTGATATTATTCCGTTACGTTTAGTTAAAGGGGCGTATTGGGATAGTGAAATTAAAATATCTCAACAAAATGGTTTTGCAGCTTACCCTGTATATACCCGTAAAGAAGCAACAGATGTGTCTTATTTAGCATGTGCTAGATTTCTGTTAAGTCCTGCGATTAAAGGATTAATTTTCCCTCAGTTTGCAAGCCATAACGCACATACAGTAACCAACATTACGCATATTGCAGAACATCAAGAATATGAATTCCAACGTTTACATGGAATGGGCGATGCTTTATATCACCATGTAATGAAAATGTTTAACAGCCATGTACGAATATATGCACCTGTCGGTAATCATAAAGATCTATTACCTTACCTAGTAAGACGTTTATTAGAAAACGGTGCTAACAGTTCTTTTGTACATCGTTTAGTTGATGCTAAATGTGCTATTTCAGAGCTAACAGAGCATCCTGTCGTTACTTTATCTAAACGTAAAACATTACATAACAGTTTAATTGAGCTACCACCGGCTATTTTTAGCGATCGAAAAAATTCATTTAGCATTAATATAGATATTGAGAGTGAAGTTGCGCCACTACATGAAGCTATTGAGAGCTTTAAAGGTTATCAGTGGAAAGCGGGACCAATAGTGAATGGAGTACTTTACACTGAGGCTCAACAATTAGATGAGCCAGAAAGTGATATTACTAGCCAAACTATTACAGCACCTTATGACCGTTCAATTGAAGTGGGAAGTGTGCTGTTTTCAACACCACAACTTATTGAAAATGCATTATTAAATGCACAACAACATTTTTTAGAGTGGGACACTACAGATGTATCAGTACGAGCACAGTGTTTATACAATCTAGCTGATTTGTTAGAAAAGAACATGCCTGAATTAGTTGCACTTTGTCATCATGAAGCTGGTAAAACTATTCATGACTGTATTGATGAAGTTCGTGAAGCGGTTGATTTCTGTCGCTACTATGCACAGCAAGCAACGGATATGTTAGACAACAATGAAGCGAATGTAAGCTTCGATAACATTATCCAGCAGGTGACACATCAAGGTAAAGGTGTATTTGTTTGTATTAGTCCATGGAACTTCCCATTAGCTATTTTCTTAGGTCAAATTACTGCAGCGTTAGTGATGGGCAATACTGTCATTGCCAAACCTGCAGAGCAAACCTCTTTAATTGCTGCACGTGCGGTTGAGTTTATGTTAGAAGCTGGATTTGATGATCAAAGTATTCACCTGTTAACAGGAAACGGAGCAGAAATCGGTAATGCTTTAACTTCTGATGATCGTATTGCTGGCGTGGTATTTACTGGTTCGACTAATACCGCACAAGTGATTAACAGGAGTCTAGCTAAACGCGATGTATTACCTGCTACGTTTATTGCAGAAACAGGCGGTCAAAATGCAATGATCGTGGACAGCACCGCATTACCTGAACAGGTAGTAAGGGATGTAATACGCTCTGCATTTGCATCTGCGGGACAACGTTGTTCTGCACTGCGTGTATTATTCATTCAACAAGATATTGCACCTCGTGTTATTGAGCTGATTCAAGGGGCCATGGATGAATTATCTGTTGGGTTACCGTATTTACATAGCACTGATGTTGGACCTGTAATCGATAAAACAGCAAAAGATAAACTGACTAACCACATCAAGAAAATGACTGAGCAGCATAAACTGTTGGCACAAGTGTCGTTAAGTGAATCATGTCAAAAAGGAGATTTTATTGCACCTACCGCGGTAGAAATTGATAATTTATCGCAATTAACAGAAGAACAATTTGGCCCTATTTTACACGTCATTCGTTACAAGGCATCGCAGTTAGAAGAAGTAATCAATCAAATAAACGGCTGTGGTTTTGGATTAACAATGGGGATTCATAGTCGAAATGAATCAACTTATACACATATTGCCAAAGCCAGCCGCGTTGGTAACTGTTACATCAATCGCGATCAAGTTGGTGCAGTGGTAGGTGTACAACCATTTGGAGGTCAAGGGTTATCAGGTACAGGTCCCAAAGCGGGTGGACCACGTTATCTACAACGTTTCAGCAAACAAGTTGTAACTGTTGATGTTGAAATGAATGAAGGGGTTTAAAGATGAGAGAAACTATTGAAGTAGCACCAAATGTCAGCGATTTACGTGTTATTAATCAAGCTGCAGATGCATGGTTACCTTGGAATGCTATCGGCGTCGAAGAAAGATTAGCGGTATTGGAACAATGGAGTGCGTTATTAAAGTTTCAACAGTGCATTGATTTATTAGCTTCACAAGTGATCGAGTATCATTGCCAGCAAGCGACAAAATTAATTGCTGAGCCATTGAATATGCCGGGCCCAACAGGTGAAAGTAATATTTTAAGTACTTCTGGTCGTGGTGTATTTCTAATTATGGCTGAAGAAAACTCATCGGTTATCGCTTTTACTGCTTTGCTGAGCTGTGCATTAGTTGGCGGAAACAGTTTGATTGTCACTGATACAGAAGAGCATAAAGCATTGTTTGAAGTGTTACAGCAAGCCTGTGATTTATCAATGGTTGCGATGCCTGTGTGTTTTGTGAAGGATAATCAAGCATTAGAAAACCTTTTAGATGATGATGTAGTTGCTGGTGTTGGTTATGTAGGTGACGAACAAAAAGTGATTGAGTTAAACCGTATTATTGCTAATAGAACAGGGCAGATTGCGACTTTTATTACTGAGACAGATCTACTTCAATTAGAAACATCGCGAGATCAGAACTTAGTATTACGCTTTATTACCGAAAAAACATTATCAACCAATGTTACCGCAGTAGGGGGGAATGCCACTCTATTAGCATTAGGGTGTGGTGACGAATAGTTTAAAGGACTTTACCAATTAAACTAACTTATCAGTTTAATTGGTATTAATACTCAGTATTTTGTAAATAAAAAGCCGCGCTGGTTGCCTAGCGCGGCTTTTTATATGATAACTAGCAGTTAACTTATCGTAAAGTGATGGCTATATAGTTATTCAGGTAATACGCCATTGTGGTAGATGTTTTGTACATCGTCACAGTCTTCTAGCATCTCTAAGAATTTTTCAAACTTCTCAACATGCTCTTCAGTTATTTCAGTATCTGTTTGCGGTACGTAAGTGATTTCTTCGACTTCTAATTCAGCATCTGGATAGCTTGCATGTAGTGCAATTTTAGCGTTGTTAAACTCTGTGTGAGGACAAAATACTGAAATTTTACCGTTTTCGCTAACTACATCAACAACGTCAACATCTGCCATCATTAATTCTTCTAAAACTGCTTCATCGTCTTCACCAGCGAATACAAATACGGCTTGATGCTCAAACATGTGAGCAACGGTGCCTGGTGAACCAATTTTAGCGCCAGTTTTATTAAAACAGTTACGTACTTCAGTCCAAGTACGGTTACCATTATCAGTTAAACAATCAACGATAACTGAACAACCACCAGGGCCGAAACCTTCATAGCTAGCGCGTTCATAATCTTCACCGCCACCGCCTTTCGCTTTTTCAATTGCACGTTCAATTACATGTGCTGGAACTTGGTCTTTTTTTGCGCTATCGATTAAACGACGAAGTGATAAGTTACCATCAGGATCAAAACCACCATTTTTTGCGCAAACATATATTTCTTTACCGTATTTTGAGTAAACTTTAGTTTTCGCGCCGGCTGTTTTTGCCATGTCTAATTTTTTGTTCTGGTATGCTCTTCCCATCTGAATGCTCTCTTTTTTTGAAATGGATTGTCCGGAAAAAATAATGGTCAAGATTTTAGCCTTTAATGAGGCTTGGCGCTAGAGGGGGTAAGGGAATTTACTGAGATAAGTCATCAAAATAGGGTAGTAACGCTATAATTTAACCCAAAAATTATTTGTTAAGCATTTATTTGCGACATATCGTTAGTTATGCACTAACTCTTTTAATTCAGCTACGTCTAAAATATGGTTTTCGATTGATACTTTACTTGCGCCTAACTCACAATCGCTATTCCACTCTTGGCCTGCAGAGCAGACTTTAGTTTCACTGTATAAGGTTTTTGTTGCTATCAAGAAAAGGCTTTCGTAAGCGGTGAGTAATTTACTCTTAATATTTGTCAATCTCGCCTGAGCCAAATCACTATGTGCTCTACATATCTGCTTTTCTTTAGCTAAATTTAACCTTTTTTGTCTACGTAGTTCGATATCTGCAATTGAGTCAGCTTTAGTTTCAGCGGCTTTAAATTGGTTTATCATTTTGTCTAATGTTTGTATTTCTTTGATTAATTTAGATTTATCTTTTTTGAGTTTTTCGATATCACCTTTTAAGTGGAACTCAGTTTTTGTATTGCCTGAAGTCCCTATACTTACTGACGTAATACCTTTATGGCTAGTGGTAATACCACCAATGATGGCTCCTTGTGTATAGGTATCATTGTGTACATGTATGTTACCTATACATAAGGTGCGACAATGTATTAATTGACTGCTTAGTGTTAAGTCTTTTCCAATAGTGAGATTGGCATATTGGGCTATTGTACCGGTTAGATTACCATCGCAAGTGACTTCACAGGTATAGGTATCATCTTCTTTATTTAGATGGCCTATAATAGGCATCTCTACTGTTAAATCTCCGCCACAAATTATCTTAGCAGATTCAATAACTCCCATAACCGTGATGTCCCCACTGGCTTTAACTATCATATGATCATGTATATCACCGCTAATAACCACTGTTCCATCATATTCTATATGACCCGTCTTGTTACTCACTTTTTCTACTAGCATTACATCATCAATTCTAATAAAACCGTCTTGTTCGATGGGAATACCAAAAGAGGAAGCAATTAAATTTAATGGGTTTTTTGGATCAACCTGTACATTCTTATGAATTACAAATTCAGCGTCTTTTCCTTCCACATGTTCAATTATTTCTGCGGTCACTGTTTTACCTGAAGCTCCTGATTCTTTGGGTATCTTTTTCATTAATACAGTGCCGGCTTTAACGGTAATAGACTGGCCTAGGTCACGCATATCTACTTTACCATTAGCTAGTAATTTTGGTTTGGGTTTACGGTGTGTTTCGGTATTCACCATTTTGACAAAAGTGGCATTTTTACCATGAATGGGTGGAATTCCATGTGCGACTGCAATTTTTAAAGTCTCACCTGGTTTTGCATTTTTGCAGGCATTGAGCAGGCCTAAGACATTTTTAGGGACTAAACCGATCCTCAAACCTAAACGTTGGCATTCAGATTTAATCATATCTAGTGTGATTTCTTTCCCGCCATAAGCATTGGTAATAGTGGCACAAGCCTCCATTTTATCATCAGAGATATCTATATTTAATATAGCATCTTGCTTTTCTGCGATAGTAATAGGGTCAACCATGAGTGTTGAATCAAGTTGACCTTCAGCAAGCATTTTAAATGCATCGACTGCTTTATTGATTCCATCAATTTTGACTTTGAATTTTGGTAAAGAAGGGGTGTTTAAAAGGACAATAATATCTTCTGCAGTAACTTCTGCATAGAAAGGGCTAATTTTTAATAACAGTGATTCACTATCGTTTGATAGTACTATCTGTTCAATACTTAGCTTGTCCTGAACCATATAACTCCATTAAATTAATATCAAAAAAATATAGCTACGTTATCTCAGAAGTACTAATAAAAAGCAAGGTTTTCTTAATCAGATCATGATGCTAAGAGCTACAAGATAATGCAGAACAACCAAATTTATTTCTAGCCCAGTCAGGACGTTTTATTTCAAATTGTTGATATTTTAGCTGTTGCTTGTAAGGGGCTTTTATTAGTTCGGAAAGAAGTAATACTTTCGAATAATCACCTTGTTCTGCCAACTCTATTGCTTCCTGCACTTGGAAATTACGTAAAATATAACAGGGATTAACGTCATCCATTTGTATTTTACGTTGTTGATCATCTTGCTCTGTCGCTAACAATCTTTTTTGATAACGTATTAACCACTCTGATAATTGTTGTAAATAGTCTTTAGTTATTTCTTCTTGATTATAAAAGCAGTTTGTAAAATGCGCTTGTAATTGTTGTAAATTTTGTGGGCAAACCCGCGTTGAATAGTCGGCTAAGGTACGATAAAACAGTGTCATATCTGTATTAATAGTTGAAAGCACTGTTTCTAAGTCAGTACATAGAGCTTGATCACTCTTAACCAATTCGTTGTCTTGACTATCTGTATTGGTTGCAATGCCTAATTTTTCGCGCATCATCTTTAACCATTTTTCATTGTATAGATGATTGTAATTATTAAAGGTTGCTTGCAGTGGCTCGGCTTCATTTATAAGTGGATAAATAGCATTAGCTAATTGAAATAAATTCCATTGTCCTATGTAGGCCTGTTGTCCGAAACGATATCTACCCTCAGTAGCGTCTGAAGTGTTTGGTGTCCAATCCAAATCGAAGTTATCTATCCAACCATAAGGGCCATAATCAATAGTTTCGCCTATTAACGACATATTGTCAGTATTTAGTACACCATGAACAAAACCCACACGCATCCAATCTACAATTAATTGTGCTGTTCGATCGCAAAGTATTTCGAACCAAGATAAATAAACGACCTTATCAATAATGCCTGATTCAGGTATCAATTGTGCATAGTTGTGTCTAATACAATAGTCTAAGGTTTGTTGTAATGTGTCTATGTCACCTCGAACAGCTGGTAACTGAAGCGAACCAAAGCGCAGAAAAGAAGGGGATACTCTAGCAACAATAGCACAAGGCTCATACGCTGCATGACCATCATAAAGCTTGTCTCTAATTACTTGTTCACCGGTAAGTGTTAAGGTCAATGCGCGTGTGGTTGGTATACCTAAGTGGTACATAGCTTCTGAACATAAATATTCGCGTATTGAAGAGCGTAAAACAGCCATGCCATCACCGCGACGAGAATAGGGCGTTTTACCCGCACCTTTTAATTGTAAGGTGACATGTTGTTGACTGTCGAGTACCTGATATTGACCAAGATTGATCGCTCGGCCATCTCCTAATTGTCCAGCCCATTGACCAAACTGATGACCACCATAATTCATTGCGTAAGACTTTATGTGTGGGTCACGTATGTTCCCAGAGACTAAGTCAGCAAAATTTTGTGATTTAGTGGCTTGCTGATCAAACCCTAATGATGTGGCCAATGTTTGATTACAGCAAATAATGTGTGTGGCTTTAGTCGTGCAAGGAGTTACCCAAGAATAAGCTGCTTTTTCTATACTTCGGCAGCTATTATTGTCATCTGGATCCGCTGGTAATTCCGAAACAAATGTCGTAAGCGGGATGGGTAATAAATCATTCATGGGTAACCCTAATAAATCGCTATTATTTAACGGCAGCGATAACTGAGATTTCTACTAATAATGCTTCTCTTGCCATGCTTGCTTCAACACATGCGCGAGCTGGTGCATGACCCTCTGGTACCCAAGCATCCCATACTTCATTCATACCAGCAAAGTGTAAAGCCATATCTTTAACATAAACTGTTGCCGATAAGATATGTTCACGTGAACTACCTGATTCTATTAACAGTTCATCTACTTTATCTAACATCGTTTGCGTTTGTTCTTTGATCTCTTTAGTCGCATCTGCACATACTTGGCCGCATAAGTAGATAGTTCCGTTATGCTTTACTACACGGCTCATACGTTGTTTAGTTTGTTGACGTTCAATCATGTCTTTTCTCTCAATAGTGGTTTAAAAGAAATAATTGTAACGTTTAAACATAAAAAGGCGAGTGTTTTAGTTTAACTAGCTGAATTACTGGATAAGTTTAAGTAAAAAATAACATAAAATTTTAATAGTAGAATATACGCTAACGTTCATTTACGTCACCATTTTTCACATATACTCTTTCTGGGCGTCCTACTTTCCCATATTCATTTTCTGCGGTTAATAAACCATTTGCAGAACAATACTCTAAATAACGGCGAGCTGTAGTTTTACTAATACCTGTTTCAGTCACTAAACGATCTACCGTATATCGAACGCCGATATGTTGAGAAAATACGCGTTTAATGGTTTCTAAAGTTATGCTTTCTATTCCTTTAGGCAGTGATTGTTGGTGTTTATCGCGTAATTGGATATTAAATAGCTCATCAATATGTCGTTGCTCAAGGTTATCGTATGCTCTCATCGCAGTATTGAGTGTTATGTAACGGTCAAGCGTTTCTTGTAAACGTTCATAGGAGACTGGTTTAAGTAAGTAGTCAAAGCAACCTAATTTCATCGCTGTTTTGATGGTGTCTATTTCATCTGATGCCGTTACTAATACCACGTTGGTTTTATGACTTGATTTGTCTGCGATAATTTCTCGAAATAAATCAATGCCTGTACCATCTGGTAAATAGTTATCTAATATAATCACGCTAGGTTTGTGAATTTTAATCATAGTGCGAGCCATTTGTAGTGTCTCAGCAATACCGATCGGATTAAAGCGTGTTGTTTGACGTAATATCTCACTGTGTGTTTGTGCGATTTTGGCATCATCTTCAACAATTAATACATCAATTAAATCCATTGTTTACCTTTAACCTTTATTTGGGATAAATACAGAGAAAATACAACCTAATGTGTCGCCGTTATCTACGATGATAAAACCATTTGCGTGCGTCACATAACGATGTACTAGATATAAACCAATGCCATGGCTGTGATTATCATGCTTAATCGTGACGCCTTTTTTCCAAATATCATCAATTAAATCAGCAGCGATTCCAGGGCCGTTATCGGTCACTTCAATCACCAAATCACTTCCTGCATCTGTTATTAATACGTTAACCACGGATTGAATATCAGTGTTCTGTTGAGTGGCATCAAAGGCGTTATCTATTAAATTACCAATAATTGCACACAGCTCAGTTTCACTTAACTTTGAGTGAAGTGCAGATAGTTGACAAGTAGGATCAAAAATTAATGAGATGTTTAACTCTTTTGCCCTCAAAGACTTACCTAATAATAAACCGGCCACTTGCGGCAAATGTATTTTTTGATGAATAAAATCCAGTAGTTTTTGTTTATTGGTATTTTCATTAGTAATGAGTTGCTGTACTTCATCAAATCGTTGCAGTTGAATCAGTCCTGAAATTGTCGCTAGTCGATTCGAGAACTCATGGCGCAAGACACGTAACGTATCTGTGTGTTGTTGAACTTGGCTAAGCTCATTAGTTAGCGCGTCAATATCACTTTTTTCCCTAAAGCTGATCACCCAGCCAATCAATTCTTTTTGTTTAAAAATAGCAACGCGATTAGCAATAAAATAATGTTCATTAAAAAGGAACATTTCATCTTTAATATTTTCAACTAATGGATGTCGGAAAAAGAACTCTGTGTTTGATACATATTCAATGATATTTCTGGTTTTCAAGTAGGTGATGTCATGCTCTATGTTAAGTAATTGACGAGCAGAATGGTTAATAGTTAAAAAGTTGCCTTTGAGGTCAATAGCAATGACTCCTTCGTATACTGAGCTTAAAATAGATTTTTGTAAATTCAACGCAAGGGTTATGGCTTCAGGCTCCATATTATTCATTTTTTTCTGGATATGGCGCGAGAACCCCCATGCAGCTAATAACGTTAATACCAAAACACTGAGAATTTCAATCAATAGTGGTGTCATATACACCTCAATCCATTGATCGAATCGATTTAATAAATAACCAACAGAAACAACACCGATAATATTTTGGTTCTGATCAAAAATAGGCGATTTACCTCTGACGCCATAGCCTAAACTGCCTTTTCTCAAGCTAATATAAGATTCTCCATCTTCTAATACACCTGCATTATCGCCACCTGTCATAGGTAAACCAATTCGGTCTTCAACGGGGTGGGCGAGACGTACGCCATCCTTATCGCCTATTACAATGAAGCTCGCGTCAGAAATTGTAGATAAACGACTAATATTTTTTTGCAGTGCGTTAAGGTCATTTAGTTGGATTTGATTGATAAGAGTCGGATCGCTAGAAATCTCTTCTGCTTGTATTAAAGCACGTGTACCGACCTGATGTTTAATAGATTCATATAAAGTACTTTCAAAATGCCACACCATGACAGACATTTGAAGGATCACTAATCCAAATAGCAGTAGGAAAATCTTAATACGAAAAGTTAATTTAGATAATGAGAAGTACATGTTGTGATAGTGCCTAATCGGTGTGAGCAAACAAGAATGTAAAAATGGTGTTAATGAATCGATTAAACAATGTTAAATGAAACGTTAATTAATCAATAGTGAATTGTTTGGTTTTATAACCTCCATCAATTTTTGCGTAAAAAAAGAAGCATACAACTAAGTATGCTTCACAAGTTAATGTTATTAATGGTTATTAATGGTTATTTATTGAAGTAGCTTTAGCTATGTTAGGCTGATTTAGTCGCCATTTTAGAACGGATTGTTTTAATAAGTGGTAACAGTACTGATAATACAGTGACCGCTAATAATCCTTGAGCGATACCGGAATCCATAAACGCGCCTAAATCTTGATTAGAGATTCGGTAACCTTGTCGGAATGATTGCTCCATTTGACCACCAACAATAGCGGCTAAAATCATTGGTGAGGTGGGTATATCAACACGCGCCATAAGCACACCTGCAACACCTAGGATGATTAAAATATAAAAATCGACCACCGAAGCACTAATCGCAAAACAACCTACAAAAGCCAAACTTAGTACAATCGGGTAAAGAATTTTTGGTGGAATCGCTAATAATCTAACCAACACGCCAGCGAGTGGTAAATTAACAATCGCAAGGATCACATTAGCAACAAACATACTAGCAATCAGTCCCCAAGCAGTGTCTGGGTGTTGAGCGAATAATAATGGTCCAGGTTGTATACCAAGCATTAGTAAAGCACCCATCATTACCGCGGTCGTGCCTGAACCAGGAACGCCTAGAGATAACATTGGGATCATCGCACCAATAGACGCTGCATTATTCGCAGATTCTGGTGCTGCTAATCCTTCGATAGCACCATGGCCAAATTCTTCTTTATTTTTAGATAATTGTTTTTCATTGTTGTAACACATTAAAGAAGCCATAGTGCCACCTGCGCCA
Source organism: Psychromonas arctica (assembly GCF_036697365.1). GTDB lineage: Bacteria > Pseudomonadota > Gammaproteobacteria > Enterobacterales > Psychromonadaceae > Psychromonas > Psychromonas arctica_A. The sequence goes on along the minus strand of NZ_JBAHZA010000002.1, from coordinate 269,803 downwards.
GGTAAGGCACCTATGATAAAACCAACTGGAGCGCTTCGAAGAATAGGCCATTTAGAGCGTTTCCAATCGTCTTTGCTTATCCAAATCTTTTTAAATTTAGTCTGTGCTTTTTTACCACCTTCACCTAGTGTGCTGAAACTTTTAAATACTTCTCCGAGTGCATAAATACCGATGATAACCACTAAGAAGTCAATACCTGTTTGAAGCTCTAACACTCCGAAAGTAAAACGTTGTAAACCAGATTGTCCATCAATACCCACGGTAGAAATAGCCAAACCAATGCACATTGATAAAAAGCCTTTGAGCATGTTTCCCTTTGACATAGATACCGTCATAGATAGCGCTGCCACCATTAATAAGCAATATTCAGCAGGACCAAATTTAATTGCCAATCCAGCAACAGGCTCTGCCATCAATGTCATTAATACCGCTGCAATGGTGCCACCAATCAACGAAGCAATCGCTGAGATGGCCAACGCAGATTCAGCGCGGCCTTTCATTGCCATTGGATAGCCATCAAAGGTTGCTGCTAGTGCCGCGCCATCACCGGGAGTATTAATCAATATTGAGCTTCGAGAACCACCAAACATAGCGCCAATGTATACACCCATCATAGTAATCAGTGATGCTGTAGGGCCCATAGAAAAAGTCATCGGCAATAAAATAGCTACACCTGTTGCAGGGCCGAGACCGGGTAACATACCGATAACGGTTCCTAAAATGCCACCGACTAGAATTAAAAATAAGTAATACGGTTGAAGCGCGACACTAAAACCGTCCATCAAACTGTTTAAAATATCCATAGTTGTTCGACCTTTTAATTAAAAAATGGGAATGGAGGAAGGTTAACTGACAGCATCTCATTGAAAGTTATGAATATGCTCACCGCGAAAATCAGTGAAATTAAAAGGCTTTTTTTCCAAAAAACTAACCCACAAGTGACGGTTAACATCGCAAACATAAAGACAGATGTACTCACCACATAACCAGCATGTTCAAAAAACATGGCATAGAAAACACAAATAATAGCCGTGATCGCGACTTTTCTTCGGTCACTTTTACGTTTTGGACTCTCGTTTAATAGTGCTTTAACTGCAATGATAGAAGGTGCCATTCCACCTGTAATGATCAGCAACACTCCAATAAATATCGCAATAGCCGATACAGTCAACGGAAGGAATATGGCTTCTAATGGGTTGCCAAACATAGGCTGAGGTAAACTGTAGGCATACCCGCCGTAGGCCAAACCAAATACGATACTAAATAACCCTGTTAGGCCATCCCAATTAGATTTTATATTTGACATTTTTCACCTCTACCAAATAATTGAATTTATTAACTTACACCGATATTCACGTGTCGTTTAAGATTTGCGGATACATGATTCGATATACTTTCAGGAAGAAAGCTTTGCTTTTTACACAAAGCTTTAATATGTTTTAAATGAAACTAATATTGAATAAACAGCAATATCTTGTAATACACCTTGTTGGTGAAGTCCTAAGTAGATGGATTGCTGTTTATATCGTTAAATAACATTGTTGCGTTTTATTGGCCAAATACACTTTTAATCAGCGTTTTGTATTGGGTATTAGTGTCACCTAAGAATTCAGTAAATGCTTTTTCATCCTGATAAGCGTCATCCCAACCGTTACGTTTTAATGCGGCTTTCCATTCTGGAGTAGCGACCATTTTTTGTAACGCATCGTGCCAATATGCAACCGCTTCTTCAGGCATATCTTTAGGCCCAAACAAACCACGCCAGTTTTCAAAGATCACATCAATACCTTGTTCTTTTACTGTCGGAATTTCACCTATTAATCCAGTGCCGATACGTTTGTCTGCTGTTTGTGCTAATGCGTGTAGTTTTCCACTTTGTACAAGACCGGCAACATCACCTAAACCTGTTGAAATAAGATCTACATGCCCACCTAATGCTTGTGCAATTAAACTGCCGTTTTGAAATGAGACATAATCAATATTGCGAAGGTTTTCAACACCAGCCGCTTTAGCAACGAGTAAAAATTGGATGTGGTCCATTGAACCTGCGGCAGACGTACCACCAATTTTAACGGATTTAGGATCTGCCTTTAGAGCATCCATTACATCTTTAATGGTTTTATATTTTGAATTTTCAGGTACGACAAAAGCAGCGTAATCAGTGATTAGACGTGCAAGGGGAGTTGTATCTTTATAACTGTATTGCGTTAAGCCTGTTAAGTTAGTTAATAAAATAGGTGGTGAATAAACTGAGATTAAGTCACCTTTACCCGTTTGCGTTTGCATGTATGAAAGATTAACAGCGCCACCGCCACCAGGTCGATTAACCACAGGCATATTAGATTCTACCAGGCCTGTATCTTTTAACGTTTTAGCAACAGTACGAATAGTTAAATCCCAACCGCCACCAGCACCAGCAGGAGCGACCATATTAATAGTATGAGGAGGATAATCTGCCGCTATAGCAGAATTGATCGAAATAAGTGAAGTAGTCGCAATCACCATACCAGTGAACATTCTTTTTAATCTAATCATTAACTTACATCCTTTGCTTGTTTTCTAAAATAATGAGTCTGAGTTAACAAAAGCTCATTCTCACCTTGTGTTTTGCGCTCAGTTAGTTTTGAGGAGGGGGAACCTCTATTTCATCACTTTGTTAAAATAGTGTTTTGCATTTGTTAAATGAAATAACTGAGGATGTAGGATACTGATTGGCTAATGTTGGAAGTGTGAATTGAAACAATTAAACGTTATTAATCAATGGTGCTTATGGTTTTTATGACGTTAATTATTTTAAAGAACAGCTAGGAAACTTGTGATTTACAATAAAAACAATTACTTATGTTTTTATTGTAAATTTTTAAACAAAACTATTGGGAGATTAACTTAGTTGAATATGATTAACTCTGTGCACAGCTACACATTTATCGACTTTTATTTAAGGATTGAAAGGGCAGCTTCAAAATTAACAAAAAAATAGCTTTTTGACTGAATTGTAAAATTTTACATAGCACTTTAAATAGCATTTTACCTAGTTATTGAATAGCAGTATTTAACATCGGTTTTGATATAAACTATGCAAAATTAAAACAGTGGTTTGTAACTAATCATGATTCAGCCACTCAAAAATCAGAGCGATACTTTAAGGAAAAATTTTATGAAACTGCAAGAGCATGTTTATTTGATGGCTGACTATAACCAATGGATGAACCAGAAGATCTACGAAGCGGTTAGTGCATTGCCACCAGAAATATTGCATGAAGATAAAAAATCGTTTTTCGGTTCAATATTTGCCACCTTAAATCATATTTGCGTGGGCGATACTATGTGGTTAAAAAGGTTTGATAGTGTGTTGAGGCATTATGATGCCTATACACCCATTGCCGAGTTATCTATGCCTGAATCGCTTGATGTATTTCTTGCTAATAACTTTAATGATCTTAAAGATAGACGCGTAATACTTGATGAAGCATTACTCGAGTTAGCTGGTATGTTAAGCGATGAAGAGTTATTACAGCCTGTTACCTATCAAAATAGTAAAGGTGTCACAGCAAGCAAAACATTGTTTAACCTATTAATGCACCTCTTTAACCACCAAACACACCACCGAGGTCAAATTACCACGTTATTAAGCCAATCAGGTGTTGATATCGGGATCACAGACTTAGTCTTCATACAGCCTAATGTGGATATACATTAAAGCGTTGAAAAACCGAGCTAAGTTAGTTGATTAACTTAGCTCGATGTTAACTGAGTACAAATATTAAATTAGTGGAGTTGTAGCGATTAGAATATTGGAGACATACCAACAGGCTGAGATTGTAATAAAATAGCTCCCGTTAACACGATTAAAATACCGCCGGTTAACTTAACAAATACTTTAATGTTCTCACTATTGATGCCGGTTGAAACACTACTTTTTGACGTTTTACTGTTTTTATCACCAACAGTTAGGTATCCCTGTATTAGTTTAGTCCCTAAGGTTGTCATAACCGCAATACTTGAAGTAGTTAATGCGGTCCCAATCGACATGAAAAATGCACTTACAATACCCAACCAGTACAAACCTAACGTATTAGAAAACAGCAATACCATAATTGCACCAGTACAAGGGCGTAATCCAACACTAAAAATAATCGCTAAAAATTCTTTAAGTGAAGAAGCCTTATTAATCTCTGCAGCGCCGGCAAAATGGACATGCCCACAACCACATACATTATCGGGACCATGGTTATGAACGTGCGTTGTAGGCTGACTTTTATTACTAGCAGGCGTCATAATAGGTTTAATCGTATTTATTTTGATAGGAGTAGGGCGTGAATAAAAAGACTTAATTAACGATTTACCATTACGCCAAATAACGATTAAACCTAATATAACCACTGAATAAAAACTTAACGTGATTAAATTGTTCGCTTCATCATTTACTTCACGCATTGTTGAGTTAAACAGCATTAACAATACAGAGACGACGACAATGGCAACGACAGCTTGTAATAACGCCGATAAAATAGTTAGTACTAAACTGATTTTTACTTTTGTCGGGTGTGTAGCAAGGTAAGTCGTGACAATTAACTTACCGTGGCCAGGACCAAGAGAGTGCAATATCCCATAAATAAAGGCTAAAGAAACCAAAGATATGCCAGAAGCTAATAATTGAGTTTGTGCAGAATACAAAAGCTCAATAATCTGCTCATTGATGCCTTTCTGCCATTGCATACTAGTAATGATCAACGAAGGCCAAGCTTGCCAGATTGCATATCCAGCACTAATAAAAATCAAGCTTACAAAATATAACCAATGCTTATTGAACGTAATTTTATTTGTCACTATGTTTCCTTATTTAAGGCAATTAATGAAAACCGTTTGAGTAAATAGTTGACCAAGCGCATCATCAGGATCTTCATCAACGCCTAGTGACATTGCATAAGAGACTTGCTCTGGTGACGGGTTTGGAGGAATGAGTTCAAAAGAACAACGTTTACTTAATGCCGATGATAATTGAATATCGTTTTTACTATCCCAACTCATATCTACATAATAACTTGGCTCAAAAATAGCAAGTTTTAAAGGGCGATCCGAAATCGCTTTAGGCTTTGAAAGTGGAACATAAAAATCCAATGTCAATTTTGAACCCTTTTGCGTCAATGTACCTTTGTTAGAGAAGGCATATTTAATCGGAGTTTCCCCATCATAAAAGTAGGTAAAGTAATGCTCTACATTGATATTTTCCATTACTGAATCTTTTATTTTATTTAACGTCGCCGCTTTATTTTCAGCCGATAAATCCTCTCCATCAAGCATGTAAGCAGAGGTAATTGAATCAAAAGTCCAAGACATAGTGAAGCCAGTGATTTGGCTTTCATTGCCTTCAATTTTTGTTTTCATGTCGATCCATGAGTGGGGATGAGCTTGCGTACTTACAGGAGTAAGTAAACTAACGATGAGAATAAGAGGTAAGAGTTTAAGATTATTTTTCATAGTATATTATTCTTATTAACTATTACGCATTCATATCGCCAACAAAGTTATGTTATAACATAACAAGTGTAAGTGGTAATTGAAATGCTAATTTTAATGAGGTTGTTTATTAAGTAATTATTAACCTAATAAAGTAGTTGAAATTTAAGTATTACATTGTGTTATTAGGGTCTGACTTATTATTAAAAAACACCCCTATACAGCTATGTATAAATCACAAAGTGAAATAGGGGTAAATAATATTAATTTTCTAACGTTGATTCAAATGCAGTAAGACGCTTGCGCACTGATAAAAGTTCAACAATGGTGGTCCAAGAATTGACCAAATATTGGAAGGAGCTACTTACTTGGCCGAAGGCCGTTAGAATTTGTTGCAAAATACCGAAGGTGATTGCACCAACAACAATAGTTGGGACTAACAGTATAAATACAAAGATATTATCCGCTTGTAAATACAACATACGCGCCACATTAAAGTACATATAATGGAAGTATAAACGGAAGTAGTTTTTACGGACATTGGCAAACAACTCGTTTAAAGCGATAGGTGTCGCGCGATCAGCATTATCCTCGCCATAAACTAACTCTTTACGGAAAGCAGCTTCAACTTTCTGATTATTAAATTCTAAGCCTGGTAACTTGATACCAATTAACGCTAATAACCCTGTACCAAAAATAGACCAGAACAAAGCGGCATAGAAAAGAGGATGTGCAATTTGACCAACGATCGGTAATTCAGACACATATTCAGACAACGCCCATAACACAGGCAAGAAGGCAAATAAGGTCATAATAGCTTCTACTAATGCCACACCTAAACTTTCCATAATAGATGCAAAACGCATGGTATCTTCTTGAATACGTTGAGATGCACCTTCAACATGTCTTAACTTTTGCCAATGTGATGTGTAGTAATCGTTCATTGCTGTACGCCAGCGGAAAATATAGTGGCTGACAAGAAAGCGTGTTGCCACGAAGATAAAAATAGCTAAAAAAGCAATCTGACCAAACACAATTAACAGATCAAATAGCTGTCCAGTCGCCGTACTAGCTGCTTGAGCATCGACAGCTTCGGTAGGCGTATCGCTGCCAATCGGTTTTAGTAAAGATTGAATTAAATCGAAGAAAGGGCGACGCCAATTATTAATAGCAACGGAGACTTGTACTGAAAAGTACGTGGAGAATAAAATAGTCGACGAGCCAATAATCGACCACCATTGCCATTTATGCGGCGATATCTTAAACCACGCCAAGGCAAACAGCGCAGTACAAGCAAAGTAATAAGCATAAAACAGTAAAAATGAGTCGGTGGCAAAATGCTTAAGTCCGATAACAGGTTCAGACTGCGATATATCTAAGCCAAGTAACGCTGCCATTTGTTCATTGTATCCATACCAAATAGCGCAAGTAAGTCCGGCAAAAATCAATGCCGAGATGAAGAAGATCTTAGGATTGGGAAAGAACGATTTAAACATGGATGTATAAGCCCTTTATTATTTTTTCACTGATTGTACATTGATACCCAAATTCATCATTATATTTTCAATAAAAAATAAGTAAAAGAAGGTGATAGAAGGAGATAGAACTAAGGACTTAGTTTGCCCTAGATTTGTAGATACCTCATAAAAATAACTTGAAAATAAATAACTGAGGGACCTAAGAGCCAATTCATCGAAGTAGAAAACATTACAGTTGATAATGTTAGAAGAATATAATGAATTGTTATTCCATGTTCGACAGCAGTAAGCGGACTGTTTATTTATACAGCCCTTCATGTTTGCCATCTTTCCGCCGTAAATATTGCATTTTGTCGCCTTTCTACATGACTTATATTTCATATTTTATTTTAAATCGTTGATTAAAATGATAATTGCAGTAATCTAAGTCTATTATTAATCATTGGATATTTGCCATCTTTCCGCGGGAAAGGTGACAATTTGTTATTTAATATGCTTATGTAGACTCCTCCTAGTCAATAATCGATTCATATTAATAGAAATTGTTGCGAACTTATGTACGAGCTCTATCGAGTAGCGAACTCTGGCTCAATGATATTTACGCACATACTAGTGACCAATTCTGTTAGGCGAGCGTGATGCTCTCAGCATATTGCTGGTTCAACTAGGTAATTCTATTGATTGCAATCTATTATTGAAATTACGTTTTTAAACAGGTGTAACTTTATATTCAGTGTTCTTAGTTATCATTGAGAATGCAGTTCTTACCGTTTTATTAGCTAAGGCAACAGATGCGCATTTTTTCCCTTTTCGGTCTATCAAATTCTTTAACCATCGTTCTTTTTCAGTTTTTGCTTCTTTCTTAGCAATGCTGTTTACAAAGGTAAATGCACCAGTCACAAGTTGACTGCGAAGCATTTGGTTCCTTATATTTTTACTAATTTTACCTAGCTTTGTTTTTCCTCCACTGGAGTGCTGAACAGGTGTTAAACCTATGCAAGCAGATACGTCTTTACCTTGTTTGAATACCATTGAATCAGAGCAGCCAATTGCCAGGTACAAATTAATTGCATTAATTGGACCTACTCCTTCGAGTTGTATTAATCTTTTACATTCAGGTGATTTTCGAATAGCTCGCTCTATGACTTTGTCGTATTTACTCACTGATTGACAGAGTTGTAAGTAGGTCTTCCACACGGTCGAAATAGCTTGTCTGAAGTACATAGCACAACCATTCTCAGCGTCTTCTAAAACAAGTTGAATCGTGCCATTTAGCCCACCATTTTTAGTTGATACTCGAATATTGAGTTCTAATAAGAGTGCTTTAATTTGATTTTTAATAGCCGTTTTCTGTTTAACTGCTAAATCTCTAATACGTATTAAAGATTGTAATTGTTGTTGCTCTAGTGTTTTGCCTTTAATAAATTTTACGTTTGGTAAATGTGATGCTTGTACAATGGCAAGTGCATCGTTTTTATCATTCTTCTGTTGCTGCCTAACCACATTTACTAATTTAGCTGATATCAGATGTACGGTATGACCTAAAGACGTTGCTTTTTGCTTCCAGTAATTAGATGTTCCACAGGCTTCAAAAACAATGGTAGATGGTTTCCTTTGAGTTAACCAAATAGCGAAGTCAGCAACATTCATTTCAGTGTTAGAGATGATTTTTTGTTGAGAGAAAACACATACTTGAATAACATCCTTTGCTAAATCAACACCAATCGTTGTATTGTTCATACTATTTCTCCATAAGCGATTAAATTACTAACTTTATATTAGTAGGATTAGGGCGGAGGAGTCTAATTAACTGTTATGTGCTTCGGAGTTTTATGTCTAGCATAGAGGGTATTATAAAATCTTTGAATATCCCTATTCGTAGGGATTATGATTTGGAAAATAGTTGGTTATATGAAAATTATGTAGCCAGAATAGATGAAGCTCTTGAGTATCATTGTCCCAATTCGACATTTTCACTTTCAATGAAGCAACAAATTTCTAAACTATACCATCAAGGTTATGTCGTTATTGAAAACCTACCTGTTGCTGTTCCAGTACATGCAGTCTTAAGAGAGCTTGAAATTATCGCATCTAGCAACAAAGGTAGAAAACTGAAAAAGATCACAAATGGCGTAGGCTTTGAAGTGTTACATTCGCACTTTGGGCAATCATCATTTATTGTAGAGAATTGGGCCAATTATGTTAAAAATCTAAAACTAGATGAGCAAGAAATTAATGTTGAAACTATGTATAGCTCATTACTTGAATCAGTATCGAAACCTAAAAAAACTGGAGAGTGGGTTGTTTATAGTAGGCTTAATCAAACGGTTCATTTTTGGTGTTTATGGTTGCACGAAGCTGGTAATGAAGCATTGATCAAATTATTAAAAAACAGCACATAACAAGGCAATTCAACAGGACTAAAAACAGCGGGCCATTCGCTTCGCTCAAGTTTAGCCCACAATTTTTAGCCCGTTAATATGGGCGTTATAAGCCATAAGAATATTGCGTTAATAATTATGAAAGGATGCTAAAGTGCAAAAAGTTATCGAATTCAAAAAGAAAGGATTCTAGTCAAACCAAGTTGATCTTAATTCCCTTAATAATAAAATATCCGAATTAACTAAAGAAGGTTGGGTTATCAAATCCTTAACTCCCAACACATCATTGTTTGGTCTTGTTACGTCATATACTATATTTGTCGAGTTGTCAGTTTAGTACAATTGGCTTATAACAAGGCATTCAAGTGGACTAAATACAGCGGGCTGTTTGCTCCGCTCCATTTTAGCCCACTATATTTAGCCGCTTAATGTGGCGTTAAGTGTTTCCATATAATTAGAGGTTTGGTGTGATTGAAATAGTTTCCAAAAATAACATAGCAGAAGTATTGCCATTGATTCGCGCTTATCAGGAATTCTATAATGTTGCGAATATATCAGACTCTAAAAACGAAGAGTTTTTCTCTCAATTTAGTGAATCTAATCCAGCTGGTTGCCAGTTTTTATATCGTGATAACGGAGTTGTTGTTGGTTTTGCTACAGTATATTTTTCCTATGCTTCAAGTATCACATCAAAAGTTGCAGTCCTTAATGACTTATTTACGGTTTCAAATATACGTGGGCAAGGTGTCGGGCGGAAGTTAGTTGAACATTGCCATCAATTTGCATCAGAAAATAATGCTTCTAGGCTTCAATGGGTAACAGCTCCAGATAACGAAGTTGCACAAAAGCTTTACGATTCAATAGGCGCTAATAAAAGCAATTGGAATATTTATACGTACAACACTTAACAAGGCGCTCAAGAGGGAAAATTTACAGTTGGCTGTTTTCACTCCGTTCAACATTTTAGCCAACTACAAATTTCCCCTTAGCGGGGCGTTATGAGCTATGTAATATTCACCTCCTGCCATGTTGGAATTAAATAGACTTAATTAAATTTATTTAATTTATTGACTGCTCACTTAAATGAATTTAATATCTACAGCACTTAAATTGATTTAAGTGCTGTTTTGAAATCATTAATTTTATTCGGAGAATATAATGGCTAAGAAAAAGAATCATATTTTAAATGCTCTTGAATCTATTGCTAAGGCACAAGAAGAACTAGAAACCCGTGTTGAAAAGCACGATAAAATAATCGAAAGTCAGGGACAAGATATCGCTAAGCTTGAGAAGCAAGTAATGAGCCTAAGAGATCAGGCTATACAGGCTGAAGTTGCTAGTGGAGAACGCTCGGATTCTGTTGCTAAAAAATATGGTGTAACTCCATCTCGTGTCGCACAAATCGCCCCAAGAAAAGAGTTTCATCGTCCTAAACTAAACTAGCTCATAACAAGTTGCTCAAAAGGAAAAATTACAGTTGGCTTGCGCACCGCGCATTATAGCCAACCATAATTTTCCTCTTAGCAAAGCGTTATGTGCCAAAAGGTTTTCATCTTCAAGTGTATATTTTATGAATAAATTTGATTTAGAAAAATTAGTAGATATTAGAGTTGCTGAATCTAAAGCACTACTAGATTCTAATAATTTCCACGGTGCGTATTACTTGGCAGGATATGCTTTAGAATGCGCATTCAAAGCTTGTATAGCTAAACAAGTAAAAGAGTTTGATTTCCCAAACAAACAACTGGCAAATGCCAGCCATACTCACAAACTGTCTGAGTTATTAGGGACGGCAGGTTTAAAGCAAAAATTAACTCAAAAAGAAAGAGAAGATCAAGAGTTTAGTTTAAACTGGGCTGTAGCAAAAGATTGGACAGAAACTTCAAGGTACGATTGTACTATCGAACAAACAAGAGCAGTAGATCTATTTAATGCAGTTACAGATAACGAATCAGGAATATTGGCATGGCTAAAGACATATTGGTAACAGAAATTTTGTCTGAAAACATGACAAAATCTGGAGCAGAATTAATTCGAAGATTAGATAAGTCTAATTCAGAGGTAAAGACTGCTTTGTGGCTTTATTTTCCAGAGGAAAAAAATTGGAAGCTAATTATTGCATCTCCTCTAGTTGGTAAAAATGGACCAAAAGCGTTTTATAAAAGAATCATAGATTCAAATAATGATGCAAATAAAGAAGAATATGTTGTATCAATAAATGATATTGGTGTTGCAAATATTGATCACCCAATAATTCAACTTATGAAGTTTGCAATTGGTACAGGAGCAAATGATGTATCCGATATTCGTTTTTCTAGAAACACTATCAACGGAACATTCATTGAAGATTCTTTAATATATCGCTCAAGCACATAACAAGTCGTTCAAAAGGACAAAAAACAGTTGGCTTTTGCTCCTTCGTCGCTAATTTTAGCCAACAATTTTTTGCCTCTTAACGAGGCGTTAGAACTAAAGGAGGTTGTGTACTTTGAAATTAAGTGACGAATTTATACAAGATATATTAAAAAAAGTACCAGGCTCAAAGAAGGCCGCAGAAGGTGTTCTTCTTCCTACAGAAGATGGTTATTTTCATTTAAGAGGGATGACTCCTAAGAAAGAAACTGAAGGCTTAAGCAATGAAGAACGTTTTTTTTCACCATTTTGCAGTAAGAAAAAAAGAAAAGTAGCGGACACCCATTAATTTTGACGAATCATAATTACTCTTCTACTTTTTAGTGATGTAGTTTTACAGGTTAAGAGGTCATTGTTATGACGCAGTCACGCCAATCTCAGGTATCGTTATCTGATACACCTTATTACCATTGTATTTCTCGCTGTGTTCGTCGAGCTTATCTGTGTGGAGAAGATAAATACACGGGAAAATCATTTGAGCATAGACGCCAATGGGTTGTTGAGCGTATGCATTACTTAGCCTCTGTGTTTAATATCGACATTTGCGCCTACGCTATCATGTCGAATCATTATCACCTTGTACTACATATCGACGAAGCGCTTAACGAAAACTTAAGTCATGAAGAGGTTTGTGAACGTTGGTGTTTGCTTTATTCAAAACCTATACTCGTTGAACGTTGGCAATCAGAGCAAACAATTTCTGAGGCTGAAAACAAAGCTGCATTAGCTATTATCGAAGGATGGAGAGGGAGATTAGCGGATATTTCATGGTTTATGCGTTGTTTAAACGAATTTATTGCGCGTAAAGCCAATAAAGAAGATGAGTGCTCTGGGCGCTTTTGGGAAGGTCGATTTAAATCTCAAGCACTATTAGACGAAGATGCGCTATTAACTTGCATGGCTTATGTTGATTTGAATCCAGTGCGAGCAAAAATGAGTGTCAGTATAGAAACGTCAGAATATACATCTGCTTACGAACGCATTCATGGTGTTGCCCAACAGCAAGAAAAGCCACTAGAATACACTTTTACTAAAAAGCCCTTATTTGGCTTCGTGGGTGATGAAAGCCAAGATAATGCGGAAAACAACATTCAAGGTCTTCCATTTTCATTATTAGATTATATTGAATTAGTAGATTGGAGCGGGCGAATAATAAGGGAAGATAAACGTGGTGCAATATCAAATCAACGACCTAGGCTATTGTCAATGCTTGGTTTAGACAATGATACTTGGTTATCACTAGCGAGTAGTTTTGGTAAAGATTATCACGGGGCAGTGGGTTCGCTAGAAGCATTAGCGGCTTATGCAAGCAACACAGGTAAGCGCTGGATAGCGAGTAAGAATCAATTACGACTGCATTAACCAGTGCACTTTTTTATTCACAACATAATAAAACACTTCATTTAGCTGCCGCTAAAACTTTGCATATTTGAAAAAGCTATTATTTGCCTTAAACCCCCTCAAATTTATCTATTTTACGATTAAATAAACTATTTTCTCGGTTATTTTATTTTTTGCTCATAAAAATAGCTTTGTTTTTGGTTGTGAAATAAATGGATGTCCGCGTGTACGATGGATGTCCAAGTGTACGCGATATAATTTTCAGTATTTAATCAACGCGTAATAATCCACTTACCATTTTCACGCCTAAACATGATGGTTAAACTATAATAAAGACCACTTTGGTTGACAAACCCAAGTATGTTTGCTCTTTCTGATCTCACAAGGCTAACTATTTTATTATTCTGTTCAAAGGAAATACCAACATCATTTGCAGTTCTATTTATAAGTTTCCAATTCGGATCATCTATAGCTTTATTAATATACTCTCTTAACAATCGTTCCATTTCTCCCGATGGATAACCAAAAGCAATATCTAACTCTTTATTTCGCTCTGCAAATAAAGGCATAATAGAATCGACATCTTCGTTCTCTAAACCGTCTTGAATCACTTTGTAAGCTAAAAACAACTCGTTTCTGCTTTCAATTAGTTCCTCAGTGGTCATAGAACGATAATCTGGTAAAGGAACACTTTTAAAGAACGCCCAAAGCGGGAGTTGATTCGGTACAGAAATTTGACGGCTATAAATAAACGTATCTTTATTTTTATACTCTCTTTTTATAATTGGTTTTAATTCGACTTCACCTTTACCAAATTCAACTTTATTATTAGACGCTAAATGATACCGCCCACTTTTTAAAATTCCGTCTAACTCTTTTCGTTCATAAACTTCATTCCCATTAAGTTCAAGTATAGATAATTGATAACTTGCACCAGAATCTCTATCTTCAACGATCAATGTTAATTTTACAGAAGCGCCAGCAGGGAACTTATTACCTTTAGAATCTCCACCCCACACTTTAAATAGACTTTGCTCTGGATGCATCCAATGATTAATCGGTAAATCAAGGCTATCTTGGGTATTGCCATCATATTGTTTGAAAACGACAACATCATTAACGCTTACAAAATACTTTAATCCATGTCCTTGAATATTTAGTTTAAACCTCACATTACCTTGTAATACATTCATATCTTCTCCCCATACATTTTGCAAAGATATCAATGCAATTAAACTAAACAATATACCCCGAAAAAAACTTTTTAATTTAAAAATTCTCATTAACTTTCCTTAACAAACATTGAACACTTTATATTTAAATATAAAAATTAGTGCAAAAGTTTTATTATTTAATAAAAGAAAACAACATTAAATAATTGAACTCATAGAGCAAAAAACTATGACCATCTACATTATAATTAATTATTGCTGTTCTCCACCTGTGTATCCTGGATTTTGAATTTTATCTACAACTAATGCCTGTGAATGAGAGGTATTCTGGCTACTACCAGCTACCAGCTACCAGCACTATTACCACTTTCTTCATATTTTCCAGAATTAAAATCTATATCTTTTAATTTCAAAGCAGTACCTTCACCAGTATCAAAAATAACTCTAGGATCCATTATTATTTCCTCTTTAGATCTTTCTCTTTTTTTAGTAAAAAAATCTTCATCTCCACCCGTAAAAGAAAGAGATGCAGCATTAAGTGAAGTCTTTGGTTTATAATCCATTAAATTTTTAGGTTTAGGACTTTCTTCTGCTTTTGCAAAATCATCGGAAGGAGACGCACTATTAATTTTTGAACGGTTATCAGACATATTACCAAATCCTGCTTTATGCGTTTTTTGTGATTGCAAAAGTACAAAAGGAATAAAATGAGCAAAATAATAAAACGACCTGATTATATTCAATATTGCACATTGGGTATTGATCATGGTTGTTATACTGAAGAAGACAGGGCTTTATTAGAAAATGAAGAGGCACTTATTGAATGGTCTTCTCCTAGAGCTTTTATGTGGAAAGATAGCCCTATAAAACATCATTTAAAAGCATTAAGTATTTTAGGTATTCCATTATGCTTAGTACTTATCAATTATTTCTCTACACTAAACGATCCTAATACATCTGATGCTGCTGGAGGATTAGTGCTTACTATTACTATTTTTTTTACCAGTATATATGCTTTGTTTTATTATGTATGGCGCAGTCAATACTACAGTATAGCTTTTAAAATAACTGAATCTGGTATGCTTACTGATGTGTTGAAAATTTATCCAAAGTGGCGTTATGGTATTCAAGATCCTACTAAACTTGTTTGTTTTTTACGCTCTGTGAGTGTGATATTGATTGTTGTTGCATTATCTACTGATCCTCTTTTGTTAGCAGGGGCTGCAGGCACTGTATTTTTAAGCTTTATTAAGCCTAAAGTAGATAAACCTGAAAAGGCTGATTATATCCCTATATTTTGGAAAACTGGTTTGACTGATGAAGATGAATTGAGGTTTATTGTATTTACTTCAAACAGATACATTATTCACATTTATAGCAAAAATATAATATATGGAATAAGTTTATTTTGTAATAAAGATAATTTTAATGATGTTAAAAATATTGTTTTAAAAAAATTACCTAATGCTAAAATATTTGAAGCGCAATATATGTCAAGACCAAACAAAGTCGTGGACACCCATTATCTTGACAATTTTTCTTGACGTATCTAAAGAATTCGAGACCATGCAGGGAAATTGGTTGTTTAGTAAGTTTACCAATAGTAGTTTTAGTGCAGAAGATCTTGTTTCAAATCTAATTGGATTTTATCGAGCAGTAGAACCAAGTAAACAATATATTTCTATTTGTGAACCTGTCAGCAAAAAAATCGCTTTAGCAATATGGGATAAATATGGGGCTGTCGGTGAGAATAAAAGTACTACTATGCTCCCTTATATTTATCCTCTTCCAAGCTCGTCTAGTTCAACGCCTTTAAGGATGCCTCTTCCTTTTGCTTTCAATTCAATTACTCCCGTAAAGCAGGGTGTATTGTTTAGTGAGGTAAAATAAGTGATAAAAAAATTAATATATTTCAGCGTGTTGTTAATTGTATTACTAGGTGCTTACTATTCGATGATATCTTTATCGGAAAGAAGAGATTTTTCTAAATCTTCGATTGATTATTATTTACTCGCGCCTAATTTATTTAAAAATTTTTCATCTGCAGATATTATTGAGGAACGTTATATTTATAGTTCTAGTGACGGTAATAAGCCGATTGTAATTTCCTTTATATTTCATAGTATGAAAGACTCAGCTCAAATCAAAGGTGACCTTAAAGAATATTTAAATGGTAATGGATATAAAATGGTGGGGTCAAGTTTTTCGGATGGTGGAAACAGAGAAATTACAATAGAGGCAACAGATAACAATGCTAATGTGATTGTTAAGCTAACAATGCTTGAA
Organism: Psychromonas arctica; assembly: GCF_036697365.1. GTDB lineage: Bacteria > Pseudomonadota > Gammaproteobacteria > Enterobacterales > Psychromonadaceae > Psychromonas > Psychromonas arctica_A. Next base: position 253,273 of record NZ_JBAHZA010000002.1, on the reverse strand, counting down.
TATATAAAATGATATAACAAGCAAGGATAGGTGCTGCGCAGGCGACACCTTATCTGGGTGTTGGACAAGCCCGACGAGACTCTTTGGTTTATATAGTAAATAGTGGAATGGGTTTTGGGCTGGCTCAATAATTCAACTTTCTTTAAGGCGAGCCTCGCTAATATACAATTGATACCTCAATTATATCAATGTGTTATATGTTATATGTTATATTTTATATATTGAATGCCATATCGTCAGAGGTCATGGACAACCATAAATCTTTTTATTATTTTTTCACTGATCGTACATTGATACCCTTGGATTCAGATCATAAGTGCATAACTTGAATTGGTAGGAAAAGTGGTCAGCTGAATATATGCTTATCGCCTTTTCTCCGGCAAGAGATGCAACAATGAAAACATATAAACAACTGACCTATGCACAACGATGCCAGATTTACGCCCTAAAGAAAATAGGCATGAGTCAAAATAAAATAGCTAAACAACTGAATGTGAGTCAATCGACGCTTAGTAGAGAGTTTGCCCGTAATACTGGCAAGCGAGGCTATCGTATTAATCAAGCTCAACAAGCAACAGTTAAACGCCGTATTGAAGCCCGTAAAGCAATAAAATTGACAACCAATCTGATTGCATTAATAAATGTAAAACTAGGTGAAAAATGGAGCCCTGACCAAATTTCAGGATGGCTTAAGAAAGAGCGAGGCATCAGTATTAGCTACGAAACTATTTACCAACATATTTGGTCCGATAAGCGAAGTGGTGGTCAATTATTCAAAAATCTGCGTCGAAAAGGTAAGGCTTACCAAGCGCGCAATAAAGATAAACAAGCTGGTCGAGGTTTTATCAAGAACCGCATCAGTATCGATGAACGACCTAATATCGTTGACACACGTAGCCGAGTTGGTGATTGGGAAATAGATTTAGTCATTGGTAAAGGACATAGCGGCGCATTAGTGACTATTGTTGAGCGTAAAACGCGTTTTACAGTATCGACACGTATTGATGATAAATCAGCAAAGACGGTCACTGCGGCCACACTTGCATTAGCTCGATTTATGGGACAAATGCATACCTAGTGTGAGAAAATCATTTAGGAATGGTTAGAGGGACTCGACTTTTATCAATTTGAGCTGCTGGAGTAATTCTACAGCCTCTTTATACTTCAAAGGCCACTATGAACATAATCGATAAATTCACAATACAAGAACATGAAGGAGATTACGAGAAGCGACCTTTAAAATCTTTATTGTATTACCGTGGCAAAGCACTTGGAAAAAAAGTCTCAGGGTATGTTATTGAAAAGCAATTTGAACTGGACGATTACTTTCTTCTATTAATAAATTGGGATTGTCAATTTGAAGAAAGTTGTGAAATTATAGTAATAAATAAGCTTCAAAAAATTGTAGGTCATTATAGTTTTACTTCATTCTATAATAGTTATAATTTACGTACAGTTTGTGAGCTTTCTAAAAATAATTTTAGGTTAACTTTTAATGAGTCCGATAATTTTGAGGTAATTATAAATTACCCTAAAAAGCATTTATTAAGTAAAGTCGTAACAGTGAGTGCAATTCGCTGAACCAATAGGAATTGAAAGCAAACTCTCGACCCTTCACACCTAATTGAGATAAAAAGAAGAACTCATGCTTAAATCGAACTAGAAAGGTTAGATATCACTTCAATCAATAGCTAAGCGACTTCATAGTAATGAACCCCAAACTTTAACCGATCAAAATGTTAAATATTTTATTATTGAATTGATACTAAATATTATTCTTTCCTGCTGATTTACAAAAAGTCAAAAGAAAATGAGGTGTAGATTCTATCGGTTGAAAGGGATAATTATAATAAAGTAATTGAGCACAACTAAAACATTAGTTACGTGTCTGCTACATAGGCCACTGTTTTAGTTCACTTGTTGCTGTGTTAAATTTCAAAGGTTAGTTATGAAGAAAATTTGGGGTTATTGGTATACATTCTTATTCATTGTAATGTTTGGCTTTGTAGGTAGTACAGGCTCTATTGAAGAATATCCACTATGTATTCAGATTGTTGTAATTATAGCCATTATATCTATGTCTGGTTTTTTTCTACTAATGCTAGCTGATTTTTCATCAAATAAAGATATAAAGTATCGAGTAATTGTAGGGGGTTCACTATTATTTTTTAATTGGATAGCGATACTTATATACTTTTGGGTTGTGGTTAACCGCAAAGTTAAAATTTAACAACACTGTCTGAAGAAGAACGGCAGTAAAAATAAGTTATTTATTACAAATTTAAATAACAGCGAGAAGTTATGTAATAGTTTACATTAAACCAAGTGTAACGCTCTTTCGTTTGAATAATACACGTTAATTATCCTCATAAACCTCTTTATAATTCAATTTAATCAATCATTTAATATGTTACAATCTCAATTAAAAGTGAATTAATTTGGTTGTCCACAATAATTTTTCTGAAAGTAGGGGGGGTAATGGATACTAATAAAATGAAAGTTAAGGTTACATCCCATCGAACACGGTTAAGTTGCGCACACATGAGTAATGACGCTCAAAATCGCTTACTATACACAAAACGAACTCCTCGAAGCCGGCGAGAAATAATAATATTAAAAATCATCGATTTACCTTTAAGTAATCAATTGTATTTTTTATATTATCTATTGGGTTTTATTTCATTTTTGCCATGGTCAGGATTAGGTTGGGAAGGGATGATTTTCTCTTTAGTTGGTATGGGTTTTGTACTTTATCGTTATATCAGGTTAAATATCTCAATAGAGGAACGTTTAACTTATGAAAGAGAAACTCCACCAAAATCGATAAGTGATATTCATAATGAACACGCAAATGATGGTTTGCGATTAAGTGTCTACTCTGTGGCATTAAACGGTTTACTTTTTGTAATTATGAAGACATTCGAAATAGCAACATAATAAGAAAATGTAACCTGGAACTAAAGTAATTGAATGAGTTTCTTTACTCTTTAGCTGATGCCCACGGAATACATAGAAAAAATAAATTATATATGGGCTTAATGCGCATCAAATATTTTCAATAAGTTTTTAGCTAGATAAATAAAAATTTAGCAAGCTTGTTAGGTATTAAGGAAAAATCATGCATTCAAATTTTGAACTTTGTCAAAAAACTGGTTTATTCAATAGTTTTAAATATACATTAGTTGGTAATAAAGAAATTGAATTTTCAACAAAAGGTTTTTTTAGTTCTCGGAAAAATTCTATTCCATTTTCGGCTTTAAACCCTACACCGATTGAGTATCAAAAGCTTAATATAAAAGCGTTAATCTATAGTGCATTCTTTTTCATTGCTTTTTTGTTATGTGTATCGTCATATTTTATGTTGAGCGGTACGGATAAAAATGTGTGGGTTATTATTATATTTTCAACAATATTCGCTATTCTATTTATAAATTGTGTTCATACCTGTGTTAAATCTTCGGCAAAAGTATTGATATTCACTAGTGCAGATGATGGAAGTAATATCTTCTATATTTTACCGAGTAAAAGTAAGCCAGAAGAAGTTAGCGAATTCACCTCTTTGATTAAAAAGCGGTGTGAGTCGATTAAACTTGTAGAGAACTTATCTGAAGATCATAAAAAAGAAATATATGCCCGTCACCTCGAGTTTCTTTCTGAGCAGGGAGTATTAACAGAGGTGGAATTCAATACTATTATATCAAGGTTACATCAATCAGTAGAAAAAGCAGATGTAATTAGATTGCTTTAATCGCAACTGATCGGGTAGAAAGTGATATATAGTTTCTGGAATTAATTACAACCACTCATATTACTCTGTTTAGTCGACGTTATATTTCAGGATCATGATGCAAATTAATCCAGATGAATTTACCAAAGAAGTGTCACCAATTACTAGAAAAATCATTGGTGGTATTTGTTTATTATTAACTATATTTTCTGGCGTTATTGCATGGGTAACTGGAGATATAGCCATTACATTGCTAGCTTGGATAACTGGTGTCCCCCTTGGGTTCGTTAGTTTATCTTTACTTTTAGGTAAGGCGAAGCAAGGAAAAGGTATATTTTCTTCGTTTACACTTTATTTTATCGGGATATTGCTATTTATTGGTTCAATTGTCGGGGTTATATCTGGTGAGCCTTGGAGTGGTATAGGTTTCTTGTTTGGGTTAGGTTGTTTTGCATTGGCTAAAAAGAGAAAACGACAGCGAGTGCGTTGGTAAATGGATGTAAAAATTATTTAGAATTTGGTCCACCCGAGAACATGACAAATTATGTTCCAGGTTCTATAACTGAAATAATTATTTCATATGGTGCGCGGAAAGAAATATTAAGTAATTAATTAAAAGAAATTGGTTCGATAATATTAATAGAATCAGCTGATTTTAATGATATTGAAGATACATTATTCGAGAGTACATGATTAACGGCAGACAATTACTTAAAGAAACTCTTAGTGGCTAAAACTACTAGTAAGTTAAATCTGTTCGCCATCTAATTAACTAATTTCCATCGTTAAACTATCTTTTACGAATGCGATTTTTAGCATTTATTAATGGGGAGATAGTGCGATTAACTGCTTAGCCGTTTATGAAAATATCAGCGGCAAATGTTGGATAGCCAGTAAAAACCAATTACGGGCATTAAGTCGCGTATTTTTTATTTAAAATAAAATAAATACATTATTCACAAGGGCTAATATTAGTCATACCTGAAAAAGCCATTATTTGCTTAAAACCTCTCTTAATTTATGATTTTCTACTATCAAAATTTTTAGATTACCGTTTTAATAATGGAAATAGGATTATGTTTGATGATTTAAATCGATAGATGTCTGTATTTTCTTTCATTCACTTTTCAGAGTCATTTAATGATACCGTTTTTGATAAAGAGATTACTGATGAAAAACAATTTAATAAAGACACAGCTAATACTGGACTGTATTTATATCCACTAAAATTGGAATATGATCGTAGTGCGCCTATAAATAATTTGAAGTCTAAGATTGCATTAAAATTAAATAGAAAAGGTAGTAGTGTTTTTTATTCATATATAGTTGATTTTGATAAGCGTAAAGGGCAGGTTATTAAACAAGTTAAAGATTTAAAGGTTCAAGGCATTACTTTTCAAACACTAAATATTGTCTCACAACCCTACAGAAATAATGAAATAGTAAGTGGATAATCAAGGAAATTAACGATGACTCACCTAATAGATAGACCAGACTATATTGAATATAGCACTTCTGCTCTTGATTTTGGTACTTTTACGCAAGAACACATTGATACACTTGAGAGTGAACCGGCTTTATTTCAATGGACTCTACCACACGCATTTATATGGCGTGAAAGAGCACTTACACTTCATTTAAAGGTACTCAGTTTACTTTTTTTACCTTTGTTATTGATATGCATTTATTCACTTATTGATATTGCTCGTCATGGCATAGATCCACGTGATGATTATGGAATTTTACTTTACTTTGCAGTGATTTTTTCTTTAATTTATGGAATTTTATATTATTTAACGCGAAGCCAATATGAACATGTGGTCTACAAAATAACTGAATCAGGGGTTTTAAAAGATCAACTTAAATTATTTCCTCGCTGGCGTTATGGTAAACAAGATCCGACTAAATTCGTTAATTTTTTTCGTTGGCTTTCTATCCCTATTATCGTATTAGCGTTATTTATTCATCCCGCTTTATTAATTGGTGCTATTGGCATGCTGAGTGTGGGGTTTCTGCCAATAGAGGTAGATGAGGGAGAAAAAGCCTATTATGTCGCCTTCATGTGGGATCGTCCAGATTTGCCTAAAGAACGTCAATTAACACGCATAAAATGCTGTCCAAAACGATTAATTATTCAAATATTAAGTGAAGATTATTGTAGGAATATAGCGATATATTGTACCGATGATAATTTTAATAAAATTAAAACATTTCTTTATGATAAATTGCCTAATGCACGAGATGATGGCCAAATTTATATGTGTACTATAGATGGTGTTACAGGTGTGTTCAATGGTTCTTAAGTATAAAATTATTTGTATTTAATGTAAGTAAATTAGTTGATTTTTAATAATTGTAATATAAGAGAAAAATAATGGGAAGTCCTGCAGCAACCACAACCAGTTATCATGCCTGCCCAGCAAAAACAGGTAAAACACCTCATGTGGGTGGCGCAGTAATTAGTGCCGGTACCGTTACCGTCGGAGGCCTTCCGATTGCGACCGTCGGCGATAAATGTATTTGTAATGGTCCACCCGATGCGATTGCTGCAGGCTCACCAACCGTCACAGCCTATGGCAAACCTGTATCACGTGTTGGTGATGCAACCGCTCACGGTGGTAAAATAGTAGTGGGTAACCCAACGGTGTTAATCAACTAAGCTTAATCCACACATTGTAGAGAGGGCTAAAAATAAAACAATAATAAAAAAATGGATAGGGTGTTAATGGATTACATGGACGAATTGTTTGCGCAACGTGAGCATTTTATTAATACATTTTATGCAAATAAGCAAAACGTATTAGATAATCGTAATCGATTAATTGCCTGTGCTTATTAGCTTGCAAAACAACAACACCCTGTGTTTTCAAATCCAGATATTAATTCAGTTTTATCGTTTTTAGCGAATGATAAAACCTATTCTCAATCCCAGTTGTTTTTACTTTTACAGTTATATATTCGTGTTTATCAAAGTGAAACCTTTGTACTTGATGCGTTGTATTAACAACCAGCATCAAGATTACAAAAATATAACTCCACAACTGTCGTTAATACGTCATATTGACGAATACTTTGTGACGTTTAATGTGTTAAAGACATTCATAGGATCAATCTTATAGAATCTTTTGTTTGATTAATAAAAATTATATTTATGAAAAGTCGAAAGATCATTTTCTTAGTTTATCAATAACACCAAATATACTTCTGAATATTCGTTTAATCATATTTTGTTTTTCAACTTCAAAATCAGCTTTAATTTTTATCAATATTTTGCTCTTTATCGCTTTATCAATATCCAATTTTTTTAAAAACTTGGTTACTTTCTTAATTGATAAAGCTGGACCTGCATCATATTCTGCATAGATGAATTGGTATGCATCTTCCTTATACAAATCAAACATAAGCTTAATAAATCGTAGCCTCCGCTCAGAGTTAAGTGACCAAACAAACTGAACTGGATGATACTTTCCCAACTTATAAGATAAATTAAAGGTACCAGGATAAATAATGTACTTATTGTAAATGGTAATAAGCTCCCGATAAGAAAAATCACCTTTGATGTAAGCTTTAGTCTTTTCGTAAATATATGTATTTAAAGAACCATATCTTTCTAAAATATGAATAAATTCAAGTAACATCTCGCAATTTTCGTTTTCATTTATTACCACTGGCCAAAAGTTTATTTCTGGGTTTTCTGTACTAACATTTTTATAGGTCGAGTATTGGGTTAGTTTACTATTACAGCCGCGGGCAATAATTTTAAATCCAGAATCTGTGCGCTGTAGAATAACAGTTTCAGAGTATTTATTATTAGACTGTTCAAATTCTAACATCGCCTTAGACACGACAGTTGAACTATCAGAGAAGACGATATGTTCAGAATAGTCTAGAGCAAGGTTTTCAAAGCTATCTTCATCCATTTCATTATCTTGCATGTAACGATAAATATACCGTGAGATATCTTCTGTGTATTTAGTTGGCGCCATTTCATATGTCATATTTTCAATAATAAGACGCAACGATTTGCACAATTCGTTATCCTCTTGAATATCTATTCTAACTCGGTCACTATTAATGTCAGTTAAGAACCAAAGCCGTATCTTGGCATCAACACGAGTAAGGCCAATATCAACTTGAACGACAAAATCTTCAATGGTTTGATCTGATAAATCAAAACAGATTTCACACTGTCTTAAAAATTTAATTGCCTCATCATTTTTTGCCCCGTCAAGTCTACTGCAATAAAGTGCTTTTATCGCCCAATAGATATGTTCAAAATTGTAGTCATCAAGTTCTTTTTCATCATAAAATCTAGAGATAAAATAGGCTGCAATATCTCCAAATGAGATTCCAATTTTATTCATTAATGTAGAAAAAAGATGATAATCCTTGTAACCATTATTGGTACATAGCTCTACAACAGTTGAAAAACTATTTAGCACAATCATTGGAGATAGTTGAAAAATCAAACGCAAAAATCTTTCAGAACGTTCATCTATTGCCTGTTCATTCTGTGAAAGCAGTATTGATGAAAGTATTAAGTGCTCTACAACTGAATGATTAAAAATTCTATATATTGGTTGATGTTGACTACAAACAATTGCATCTTTCTTTATAAGATATTGCTCTAGTAGCTTTAGAACTCTTTTTTCTGATGTATGACTCTCTTTATTTTCGAAATAGAGGCAAATTTCCTCTAATTCATCAGATGAAATTCCCTTTCTAAATATCTCTAAACCTAAACAGAATCCTATATTTTCGGGGTTTAGTCCATCTACATCTCGATAGTCCTCTTCCGGTGATTCAAACATCCCGCGCAATAGTTTTGTAAATAGAGGCCAAGTTGTTTTTTGAAGAGAAGAAATTAATATATCGGTATATTCATCACTAACATTTTCACGAGAGTCACGATAAACCAGATAAGCTGAAATAAGATTTAAATATCCCATATTCGTTTCATCAAGCTTATGGTCGAGGCATAAAAGCTTAATGGCACTTCTCGGCAGCACATCAAAAACTGTGTCGATTTTTATAAAAGGTTCATATTGTTCGACAACAGCATTATACGACACAAGATTATCAATAAGTTCCATAATCTGATGAAGGTAGGGATTGTCACCGGTACCATCAGATAAGGAATTGCTTGAATATCTCTGATAAAAGTCTTGGTGAGAAATAGACTTCGACTTTATGACTAGATACTCATAAAGAGAACTATTGAAAGATTCTAGTGCCAAGAGCCTTTTTAACACGTCTAATAATCTAAGTGCTTCATCAATTTCTTCAAAATCAAAAGACCACCTGTCCAGGGTACTGTTATAGACTATTTTGATAAAGCGTATAATTTTCTCGCCAATATCTTTATTCGTGCGTACGTCGATGAGTGAATCAGTTTTCATTACGACAGCATAAAAAGGAGTTGAGCTGCCTTTAACAAAAGAGATAAAATCAATTGGCTCAATTCGTTCTAACAAGCTATTTACCCAGGTATTATCATGGCGCTTTACGTAATCTTCGCTATCACCATTTTTTACATAGTCGATAATGTCAGGACCATCTTTTAGTAAAGCGAGCAAGTCATGCAATAACTCACGATTACTCACATTATCTTGATTTTTAAATCTATGGGCAGACCGGACTCCTGATTGTTTTTGCTTTAACACTTCATTATTAAGTTCATCTATTTCAGACTTAATTATTTTACTGGATACTTTATCTCTTTGTATAACTGTGAGTATTGCTTCTGTATTAGGTATGTGACTGATTAGTCTCTCTTTATTAGATTTCCAAAATGGGCTTAAGGTTTTAAAATAATCTATTATTTCCTTATCTTCAGAAATATTTCTACACACTTGTATTACTAATTCTTGCTTAAAATAATGGTATAAGTTCTGATCTTTCTTAAAAGTATTGAGCAAAGTAGGGACTTTATCAGCTTTAGGGTCTCCATCATTGGGGTTGGGTTGTTTGAAATCACTCTGAAACATTTTTCGCACATATGGCCAATACATACCAACTCGAAAAAATGGAACATCACAACAAATATACATTTTAATCGTGTATTCATTCCAACCATATATCATAACGAGATCATAGGCGTATGATTCATATCCGCTTGTGTTTTCATGACACCATTCAGTAAGGTATTTCCCTAATATTGAGCAACTTTCTTCATAACAGCGAGCAATAATATATAAAATTTCAATGCCGAAAGGTTGCTCTTCTTCCCAAAGATTATCGCCTTCCATACGACTAAAATAAACGAAGGATTCTGCTGTCTCGATAATATTTTTTTTGACTCTAGGGTAGGATAATGCAACTGCAAAGAAAACGAGATCAGCAGGAAGTTCGAGATCCTCATTTTCTTCATAATCTTCTAACTCAGGACTCATCATTAAAGCAGTTTTAACTAACTCCTGAACATCCGCATTAGGAATATCCGAGAACTTTAATCGTCCATTGTCATTATTTAGAAAATCAACATCTAACTCTTTATCAAAGGCTCGTCCTGCATCAAGTAATTGCTTATATTCGTGTAAACCTTCAATAACTGATTTTTCGTTATTTGGATCGATCATTATTGTAAAAAATGGCTTTATCACTTTTAATTTCCTTATAAAACCTATTATGTAAACTAGAGAGTAACTATAAAAATAAGAGCTAGTAGTGTTTATCAAAACTACCAGACAGAAGGTGAGGTAAATATTCAACATGGAAGGTGAAGTTAAGTTGAAATTAATAAGAAGTTAATATCACTAAGATGTTGCTTTATAGCTTCTTCTATCTTCTAGTTGTGTAGCTATACATGTTAAGGCTAGTTATTATCGGGACACTTTCATATCACTGTATTTCACGTTGTGTTTATATATCCATAAAAATATTTTGAGCATTGCGTTAATCCTTCATTAAACAGATACAATATTAGGTTTCTATTCTAAAAAAATTATACCAAAACTAATTTTATATAAAATTTATAGTGTAAACAATATGTTATTTATTTATAATTAAATATTGTGTAAAAATATTTTAAATAAATGATAATAAAAGGAAGTTACTATAATGAGTAGTAGTGTGAATGTCATGGGTGTTATTGCAAACGTTATTATGATTGGGGTTTTCTTAAATAGCTGGTCAAAACGTAGTAGTAGAAGTTTAGAAGAAAATAGCGATATTGAACCGGATGAACCAAAAGCACCCGTGATCAAGCATGAATGTATTAAAGCGTATAACGAAGCAAATGCTGCGGAAACTTCAGCTTTAGAGCAAAAATATTCATTAACAGTAGTAGAACCGCTATTTATAATTGATGTCATAGGTGATATAAAAGTTACTGATATATTGTTAATTGAAAGTGTTAAAGTTGAATACCCGTTGGATATGAACTTAACAGTAGAAATGGTTGGAGAAAAAGTAAGATTAGCAGTAATAGATGAAAAATTTTATCTTCTTAGTTGTGACTCTTTTTCTATTGTGTAAAAAGGATTAATCAGTTAATAAATTTTAACCTGCTATTTTAGTATTTTCATGACAAAATTTACAGCGCTGGCATTAGTTATTAAATAATGCCAAGCAGATACTACTAAAAAATAAAATGGAAATTTTATTCTCACAATAGGAAGCTGAATATTTATTTTTCTTGGCTGTTATTATTTAAATTAATCCAACAAATAAAGCTGAAGTAAATGGTCATTTCATAAGATTCCCAGTATCCCCATTAACAACCCAAGAATAAAGGTTAATACTAACGAAACATATAAGTTCTCAGCATATTGTGTTTATGTAAATTAGTAGATTTATTAAATAATAACTAATCGCTTATCCGGCAATGCCATTGCAATATGCTTTTTACAATAAGCACTTTCATTGATGAAGTGAGGGTAAGTTTCTGGTGTGTCGACTTGACCGATCTCTTCGCCTTGTAGCGTAATTAACAATGGCTCACCTTGTTTTACTACTTGAAAGTCTTTACCGCAGATTGCTGGGTGTACCATTGCGTTACGTAAACCATCTTGATCAAGTGGGATAGCAACTTCTTTTGTGAAATAAAAGGGTTCATAATCTTTAAGCGAGTCTAGGGTGTTGAGATTCGACTGTTCAATATAATCTAATACTGCGGTAAGCATCTTTTGCATTAGTATTAATGTACTGTGCTGCAATGAACCATGAGCTTGCGCGCCAACTTCTATCATTACACCATATTTCGTTGCCGTGCATAGGTAGGCTTGCTCTCCCCATGATTTTTCATCTTCAAAGAGTATATTGGCTTCTGGCATTTGCTGATTAACATACGCGCCCATTTTTGTATAAAATGGATCATTAGAAAGTAAGATTAGTGTTGCACCCATGTTGCTGGTGGTATTGTGCAAATCAATTAAAAGCTGATTGCCTTTTTGAATGTATTGCAGGGTGTTTTCCGCCATGAATTTTTGTGAAAGCAAGCGCTCATAAGAGTTGGGACTTTCATTATTTTCTACACTAGAAAATTCACGATTTAAATCGGTATCAATATAACGTGTCGCACACTCAATCGCTTTGGCATTAACTAGTTGAGATGACGATGAGAAAGATGAGCGTTGAATATTATAAAGGTTATCTTGAATTAACTTATTGATATAAATGCCTGATAATTCGTTGCCATGCGTTCCTGCTAAGATCTGCACATTGTTGATTTTACTCATGTAGTCTTACCCCTAAATTAAATTAGATATTATCATTTTGTTATAATATAACATTAATTTTTAACTAATTGTCTAACTCAAAGGAACAATTTAAACCTTTAATTCATCTAGGTTATAATCCTAACACTTTTTAATTCAAGAATTTATTATGTCCAAATCACAACAAAACAATAACCAACTTAAGTACCTGTCAGCTTATTCACCGCAAGTACAAAGTCAGATCCAAACCTTATTGGATCAAGATAAGTTAGGGGCATTTTTATTGAAAAAGTACCCTAAACAACATGCTATTAATAACGATAAGTTGTTACGCGATTATGTTATGGACATTAAAAATCGCTATCTACGTAAGTCATCACCATTGAGTAAAATCACATACGATAAGAAGATTCACGTGGTGAATAATGCGCTTGGTTTGCATACCTTTGTGTCACGAGTGCAGGGAAGTAAGTTAAAGAGTAAAAATGAAATTCGCATTAGTGAGATGTTTAAAGTTGCACCTCAACCTTTTCTAGAAATGATTGTGGTACATGAGTTGGCGCATATACGTGAAAAAAATCACGACAAAGCTTTTTATCAACTTTGTGAGCATATGTTGCCTGACTATCATCAGTTAGAATTTGAGATGCGTTTGTACTTAACGCAGTTGGAGTTTAAAGGCGAGATTTATTAATTTAGTAGATGCAAGATATTAGGTGCTAGGTTCAAGATGCGAGCTGCAAAGTACTAGGTGCTAGTTGTAAGATACAAGGCAAAAGATGCTAGATACTAGTGGTTAGCTATCGTTTTTTGTTTGTAGGGCGTGTTTTAAGTGCTTCATGCCTTGATCCATTGAGACTAAGGCTTGGTAATTAAAGTCTTGTTTTGCGGCGTTTAGGTTAAAGTAATGGCTGGTGGATAGTTGTTTGGCGACAAATCGGGTCATGATTGGCTCTTCCTGTTTACCTGTTTTTAAATACCACCATTCCAAAATAGTACCTACAAAATAAGCGAGGCCACTCGGTACACGCGCGGTTACTTTTTTTAAATCAGCAACTGCTAAGATTTTATTGAGCATATCAGCCATTAGGATAGGTTGATCATTGCTGATGAAGTAGGCTTTCCCTGCACATGCGGAGTTGTCTTCATTGAGTGTGACTGCTGCCATTAGATGAGCATAAACGGCATTATCAATGTAAGTGGTATCTACTAATTTGTCTTTTTTCCCAACTAGTTTGAGTTTACCTGCTGTTGCACGTTCAATAACACGTGGTACTAAGTGTGGATCTCCTGGTCCCCAAATTAGGTGCGGGCGAAGTGCTACGGTTTTTAATGCTGTGCCATTAGCCTCTAACACTTTCTGCTCAGCGACGGCTTTTGAAAGTCCGTAAAAATTTAAAAATTGCTTCGCATAAGGTTGTGATTCATCAATATAGTCTTCATCTTCACCTGCAAAGGTTACACTCGGTGTGCTGGTGTAAATAAACTTATTAATATTGTGGTGGTGACATGCTGCAATAATGTTCTCTGTACCTATGACGTTAGGTTTGAAATAACTGTCTTTATCTCCCCAAACGCCGGCTTTAGAGGCCACATGAAATACCATATCGCAACCTTGCATGGCATCGAACACTGCTTGTTTATCTTGAAGGTCCCCCTTAATCAGCGTTACCCCTAATTCATTGAGGTGAGGGTAGTCACCACGCGCGAACCCAATGACGTTGATATCTGCAGCACGTAAAAAACGGCATAAAGCAGTGCCTAAAAAGCCTCCTGCACCTGTAACGAATACACAATTAACTTGTGATGCTAGTTGTTTAAGGACAGTTTGCTGCTCAATTAATAGGTCTGAAAAATTTAAGTCTGGTGTTTGCATGTTTAACTCTGTTGTTGTGCCCAAACGGCTAATTTTTCACGAAATATTTTAGCATTGTGGCGAATATCCATAGGGAACTTCTTATGAATATAAAATAGATTAATGCCTTGAGTATGGCTGTGTTTGTCAGCTAACTCTTGTAATTCAAAGAATAAACGCGTGTTATCTAATCTATTTTCTTTATTCATTTCGATGCAGATGGCAGGTGTTGATTTACCGTTACGTTGAACGGTTACTAATGCACTGCGTTTGATGCTGTTATGAGTATTGAATATACGCTCACAAGGAATCGAATAATAAGTTTTGTTTGCTTGGAGGTGGTTAGCGTCAACACGATGCGCTTTTCGACCACACATCCAGAGTTTCCCTTGGTCATCAATATAACCTAGGTCACCCATACGATGCCTGATAGCATCACCATCTTTAATTTTAGCTAACTCAGTAGCACTTTCACGACGATAATAAGCGGCACTGACTTGTGGACCTTTTACTACTATTTCACCAATCTCAAAAATGGGTAAAGTTAACTCGCTATACCACTCTGGAATAACTGCTTCATCTATCTTGATAATCTTGATTTCAACATTATCGATGGTGTAGCCAACACAAATACCGCCACCTTGTTCGGTAATTTGTGTGGTTTTTAGCATCTGCGTACTGCCAATTTTGCTGATAGGCAATGACTCTGTCGCGCCATAGGAGTTAACAATTTCAGCTTTGCCAGTTAGCATTTCACTAAAACGATTGATTGCTTCTAATGAGGCTGGTGCGCCTGCTGATATGACGCGTTTTAAGCTGGGCAAACTATGTTGTTTACTTTGACCTGCTTGGCCTAATACTTCCAATAATGCGGGATTCGCAAATAGGTTAGTACATTGGTATTTTTCGATAGCAGCAAAGATGAAATCCGGGTTGGCTTTAAT
The DNA here is from genome assembly GCF_036697365.1 of Psychromonas arctica. GTDB lineage: Bacteria > Pseudomonadota > Gammaproteobacteria > Enterobacterales > Psychromonadaceae > Psychromonas > Psychromonas arctica_A. The sequence continues at coordinate 238,090 of NZ_JBAHZA010000002.1, read as the reverse complement.
TGGCTGGCTAGCGTCCATATCAGGGACAATGGAAGCCATGCCTAATGCTGGACCAAACAATGAGAATAGGGGAAAGGTAGCTAAATCCATTTCACCAGGTTTTATTTGATAGTCATGTTTTAATACTTTGATTTGTGCTTCAAACATTCTATGCGTATACACAACACCCTTGGGAGTGCCTGTACTGCCACTTGTAAATAAGATTGCCGCTAGTTTGTCTAATAGTGGTTCTTGCATTTTGAACCGTGAAGTACGTGGATATTTTTTTAATAAACTCGTGAGTTGTTTGCCACCAGCAAGTGCAGGGCCGCCAACATTAATCACATGTTTAATCGTTTGCTTACCCCAAGCAAATAACAAACGTGCTAGTTGTGCTTTTGGAATGCCGATGAAGGCTTCTGGTTGCGACTCTTCAAAGCATTGTTTTAAATTTTTAATGCCCATACCTGGATCAACTAAAATGGGCACAATACCAGCTTTGAATAATGCAAAGGTTAAGTTAAAAAAAGCAATACTTGGGGTTACCATCAACACCGCTTTTGTTCCTGGTTTAAGACCAAATTCGCTTAATGCAAAAGCAATATCGTCGCTTTGTTGGTGTAGGGTTTTAAAGTCTATTTCTTGATAGATTAGGCCGTTTCGTGTTTTTTGTTGCACACTGACTGCCAATTTATTTGGGATTTTTTGCGATGCTGTGACTAAGTGGCGACATAAGTTTCCTTTTGTCGCACTAGTTTGTTTTTTAATACTTCGTTTAGAAGGTTTGCTATTGACCATTTATGGGTTAGTAGCCATAAATTTTTGTACAATATTAATCACTTCGTTACTCGCATCTTCGAGTATGTAGTGACCGCAATCAGCAAATTCATGAACATCTGCATGTGGCATTTTTTGCTTCCAAATTTCTAAAAAGTGTTTATCAAATACAAAATCTTGTAGGCCCCAGCAAATGACTGTCGGTACTTTTTGAAACTGTTGTAAGCTATGGTCGATGCTTTCAACCAATTTATAGTTACGGTCAGTTTTTACTAATGGAATATCCTGCACAAAACGCAATGTGGAAATTCGGTTTTTCCAAGAGTTAAACGGAGCAACATACGCTTCACGAATGGTTTTCGACATTGGTTTACGTTTAACACCCACATAAGAGGCGATAGAAGAGAAGGCGTTTAAGCCACGCACTAATGCGGTACCTAAATAGGTATTACGACAAATCCACAATGGCACTGGGAATTTCTTTGTATTCGGTAGATTAAAGGCTGCAGTGTTTAATACTACTAAACGTTTAATTCGCTCCGGATAGCGGGCTGCATAGCCCATTCCTATCATACCGCCCCAGTCGTGAACGACTAAGGTGATGTTTTGTTTAATATCAAGATGATCCAATAAAGACTCTAGATCATTGATGCGTTGATTCAGAGTGTAGTCATAATCTTTGTCTGATGGTTTATCAGATAAACCACAGCCAATATGGTCAGGGACAATACATTGATATTGGTGACTTAGTTCTGTTACTAAATTACGGTAGTAGAAAGACCAACTAGGATTGCCGTGTACCATCACAACAGGTTCACCTTTACCTTCGTTTAGGTAGTGGTATTGTTGCCCATTAAGTTTTAAAAAATTACGTCTAAAAGGGAATAAACTATCAAAATTCATCTTACCACTCCAATCCAAGCATCATGCAGTTTAATCCACTGCCTATTCCTAAAAAGCTGACATTGTCGCCTTTTTGTAAAAATCCATTTTCATCGGCTAATGCTGCTGTCACAGGGAGTGATACAGTGCCCATGTTGCCCAAATATTGATAAGTCGGGTACTCTTTTTCAGATGGGATGTTTAGTGCTGTTAGTACTTGTTTTTGGTTTGCTGAGCCCACTTGGTGACAGATAACTTTATCAACGCTGTCTACTGACCATTGTTGTTGAGTTAAGAAGTCTTTCCAAGTATCTAATGCTAATGCAACACCTTCTTTAAGTAGCGGTACTGCATTAGTACGCATGAATTCACGATGTAATTTTAGGCCTACTTCTTGTAGCCCCCATTTACATAAATCATGATGCTCTGGTGCAGATAGGTGGCTTGCACCGAGTAATTTATGTTGGCGTTGATTTTTTAAAGGCAGGCTGCCATCTGTAAGTAATACAGCAATTGCGCCAGAACCACCGGTTAATGTTGCCAGTGATTGTGAAAAATTTTGAATGCTTTGGTCTGATAACATGTTGTCGATAGTGATATCAACAATGTGGCGAGCAGATTCACAAGAGACGACTAAGCCTGCTTTGATTTGACCAAGTTCGATACGGTTAGCAATATCCAATATGCCTGATAGTACACCTAAACAAGCATTACTAATATCATAGATAGCCGTGCTTTTATTAACGCCTAATTCAGCAGCTATGCGACAAGCTGTTGCAGGTTCATGTTGGTCGCGACATACGCCTGTATAAACAACTGCACCAATATCATCAACATTAACGCCTGTTTCATCTAATGATTTTTTAGCGGCTTCGATTGCTCCATCAGAGAGGCGGTGATCTTTTGGCCACCATCTTCTTTGTTCGATACCCGTTAATGCAGCAAGTTGACCTGTTGGAATGCGCAATTTTTGATACAAAGGTGCAAGTCTAGATTCTAATTCTGAACTTGAAACCACTTCAGGGGCTAATTCATAAGCCATACTATTGATATAAACGCGGGAATATTTCATTAAGCTGTAATTTTTCTCTTTAATTTTTTAAAAAGGACTTTTTAAATCAACCCTCAAACCGGAGCGCTAGATTACCGTAATTTATCCGGTTAACAAAGTCCAATAGAGGTTGTGTTTCTAATAACCGGTATTTTTTTGCAAATGCGTTTACTTTTTATTCTTTTAAGGGCTTGTTTTTCGATATATAACTTAGCCATTGTCGAGGTATCTGCATCTTTTTATAGATTGAACTAGCAATAGGTAAGCTTTCATTATTTATTTTGCTCGCTAGAATTTCTGCTAAGAGAGGTCCACTACATAATCCTCTTGAGCCTAATCCAGTTATTAAATAGGCATTAGATAACATTGGTAACTTTGAGTTAGTTTTTATGCCTGCCTGATAGTCCTGTTTTAGTTGTTCATAATCTGTTAACTCACCTAAATAAGGAAAATGATCACGCGTTGTTGTACGCGTTGCAATATGTGCTTGGTCATTAATAACGATAGTGTCTACCCAAGGTTGATCTGAAATGCACTTTTTAAGTTTTTGATGATTTTCTTGTTGTTCGATTTCACGGTATTCAATACTGTCGTCATGACGCTTAAAGGTTGCACCCATACAGTGTTGACCTTGCATTGTAGGTGTTAAATAACCTTCATGGCATAAGGTTAATTTCAACGAGGCTAAATTATCGTTACTTGGCACATGACTCACTTGTCCTCTTGCTGCTGATAAAGGCACTGCTCTGCATTGGTTAAACTTAAGTGTCTCCATACCTGCGGCGATCACTATGCATTGATGTTTTAATGTCGTTGCTTGGTGCTGTTTTGAAGCATTAGTTGTCAATATCCAATCATTTAATCCGTCATTTGATTGCCCAACACTGTCGATATGATGATCACAAAGTATTTGCACATTAGGTAATGCTTTTAATATTTTGCTTAGTGAGTTAATTAATTCCCTTGGGCTTAGCCAACCAGCACCTGGGTAATATAAACTTTGATGGCCAATTGGTAAGCCTGCTAGTGTGTTTGTTTGATTTTCAGTTAACCATTTAACTAATGAATGCGGTAGTTGTGCTTTATTGATATTTTCTAATTTACGATGTGAGGTCTGATCATAAGCAAGCTGTAGCAATCCATTAAACTGGTGAGAAAAGGGCACTTGTTGATTAACTTGTTTATAAAAATTTAAAGCATATTGATAGGCATTGGCAAATAATTGGCTAAGTTCATCATGTTGTTGATTAAGTAACGGGTAAAGGGCTCCTTGCAGGTTACCAGAAGCGCCTATACCTAGTTGTTCATCTGCACAATAGACAGTGACTTTATTGCGGCGCTTTGCAAGAGATAAAGCTGTACATAGCCCTGCAATTCCGCCGCCTATAATTGCTACATCTGTTTTTTCAACTTGTTTCTGCTGAACTGCTTCGTGCTGGGCAATACCTACTAACATTTCACGCTTTTTACCATATCCTTTTCGTTTAGACATGCTAAAGCCTGCTTCGATTAAAGCGCGACGGACAAATCCCGCAGCAGTAAAAGTTGCTAATGTAGCTGCTGGTTTACTTAAGCTAAACATTTTCTGGAACAAAGCTTGATGCCACATCTCTGGGTTTTTATGCGGGTTAAATCCATCTAGGTACCAAGCATCAACAATACCTGTTAAGTGACCAGTTAAATTGTCTATTTGCTGGTTAATATCACCAAACCATAAATCTAATATTATTTCACCTTGATTAAAAGTGAGGCGATGACATCCAACCAAAGGTAAAGGATATTGTTGGATTAATTGCGATGATAAATCAGAAAACTGTGTGAATTTATCGAGAGTCGTTTGGATTGCCTCTAACTCTAAAGGGTAGAGTTCAAAGCTAATAAAGTGCAAACGTTTTAGTTGAGTAGTTGGATTTTTTGCTTGAAATTCTTCGAATTTTAATGCGCTAGTAAGGAAGTTAAGTCCTGAGCCAAATCCAGTTTCTGCAATACAAAATTGTTCAGAATTAGAGGTTTGCCATCTGTTGGCTAGATCATTCCCTGAAAAAAACACATATTCGGATTCATCTGCACCATGGTCATTATTGAAGTAAATATCATCAAATTGTGTAGAAAATGGCTCAGACTGATCTGACCAGTCAAGTTGTGCATGGTTAATTATATTGTTTTTGTCTTGAGACAAGTTATATTCCTTGTATATTAGATCATAATTTATAACAGTCAGGTTGATTTAGGATAAATCACACTTCACACTTGATGATCATATAATTAGTCCCTCAAGCAATAAAGGCTTAATAATGAAAAGAGCAGTAATTACAGGTATTGGCATTGTTTCTAGTATTGGTAACAATAAAGATGAAGTTTTAGCATCACTTAAAAGTGGCCAGTCGGGTATCACATTCTCTGAGCAATTCAAAGAAATTGGTATGCGCAGCCAAGTTTGGGGTGATTTAAAAATCAATCCTTCAGAGCACATTGACCGTAAAGTAATGCGTTTCATGGGTGATGCAGCAGCATACACTTATCTTTCAATGCAGGAAGCTATTGAAGATGCGAAACTACCTGAAGAGATGGTTTCTAATATTCGTACTGGCTTAGTCGCTGGTTCTGGCGGTGGTTCTTCAAAAAACCAAGTTGACGCATGCCAAATCATGAAAGACAAAGGCGTTCGCCGTGTTGGTCCTTACATGGTTCCTCGTACGATGGCGAGCACAACTTCTGCATGTGTAGCAACACCTTTTAAAATTAAAGGCATCAATTACTCAATGAGTTCTGCTTGTGCAACAAGTTCACATTGTATTGGTCACGCTTTAGAGCAAATTCAACTAGGTAAACAAGACATCGTTTTCGCTGGTGGTGGTGAAGAACTAGACTGGACAATGGCCTGTGAATTTGACGCAATGGGTGCATTATCAAGCAAATATAACGAAACACCTGATAAAGCGTCTCGTACTTATGATCAAAACCGCGATGGTTTTGTTATCTCTGGTGGCGGCGGTATGGTTGTTGTTGAAGAGCTAGAGCATGCACTTGCTCGTGGCGCTAAAATTTATGCTGAAATCGTAGGTTACGGTGCAACTTCAGATGGTTACGATATGGTTGCTCCATCAGGCGAAGGCGCTGTACGTTGTATGCAACAAGCGCTATCAACAGTTGAAGGTAAAGTAGATTACCTAAATACACACGGTACTTCTACACCTGTTGGTGATGTCAAAGAGCTAGAAGCAATTAATATCGTATTCGGTGACGATGCGCCAAAAATTAGTGCGACTAAATCACAAACTGGTCACGCACTTGGTGCAGCTGGTGTTCATGAAGCTATCTACAGCATGTTAATGATGGAAAATGATTTTATCTCTGCTTCTTGTAATATTGAAGAAGTTGACGAAAAAGCGGTTAATTTACCTATCGTTAAAAACAAACCTGAGGCTGCAAAACTAAACACAGTTATGTCTAACAGCTTTGGTTTTGGTGGAACAAATGCAACATTGGTATTTAAACGTTACGAATAAGCGTTAATAACTGATGTTAAAAAGGAGCCTTGGCTCCTTTTTTTGGTTCTGCAATAATATTTAATGAAATTGGGGATAAACGAAAATAAGATGAAAATTTATATCGACGAAAATATGCCACATGGCGAATCGTTTTTTGAATCATTTGGTGAAGTCATTACCTTCTCTGGTCGTGATGTTACTGCCGAGCAAGTTCAAGATGCAGATATATTATTAGTACGTTCTATTACCAAAGTTAACCAATCCCTACTAGCATTAAACTCAAATATCCAATTTGTTGGTACTGCGACCATAGGTACTGACCATATTGATATCGAATATCTTGAGTCTAGAAATATTACATTCAGTAGTGCGCCAGGTTGCAATAAGATTTCAGTTGCTGATTACGTGTTAAGTGCGCTATTAGTGGTTGTTGAACAGAGGCAGCTAACACTATTAAACCAAACTGTTGCCATTGTAGGGGCAGGTAATACGGGTACTGCAGTTTATGATTGCTTAACCGCGATAGGCGTTAACTGTTTGTTATACGATCCACCATTGCAGAAAGCGGGTGATCCTCGTTCGTTTTGCCGCTTTGAAGAAGTACTGGCTGCTGATGTCATTTCATTGCATGTGCCAAAAACCATGGTAGGACCCTATAAAACTCTCCACTTATTTAATCAGTCTGTGCTTGAAAAATTAAATCCACAGCAAATTTTAATTAACGCGTGTCGTGGTGAAGTGATCGATAATAAAGCTTTATTAGGTTTAGCAATAGAAAAGAAAGTTCCCACACTAGTGCTGGATGTATGGGAAAATGAACCCGATATTGATAAGCAATTATTGCCTTATGTTACGCTAGCAACTCCCCATATCGCAGGGTACAGTTTAGACAGCAGAGCACGCGGTACTGAAATGTTGTACATTGCACTTTGTGAAAAATTACAGATACCCGTGAAGTTAAAAAGTACAGACTTCACTGAACAGTCAAATATTAGCGATATCACCTTAAGTGGTGATTTAACACCAGAATTATTAAAATCATTAGTACATTTGATATATGATGTACGCAGAGATGATGCTTTATTTAGGAAAAAAGTAAATGAAGTGAACGGTTTTGATAATATGCGTAAAAATTATCCAGAAAGACGAGAATTGTCTACTTTAACGGTGTTAACACCAAATAAGCGGCAAGTTTCGCCACAAATGATCGATTTAAAGAAAATTGGTTTTACTGTTAAAAATAAATAAAAGGTCAACATGAACAAAGAATACAATATTGCGTTAATCGGCGAGATTGATGGTTGCATCGAAACAACGTTAGAAGTGTTATTAAAACGTGATTTCGCAATTAATAATATTTTCCCAATCAGTAGCAGCGAGAGTGAAACTACTTCTGTTATGTATTCAGGTAAACCTGTTGACGTTGTTGAGTTAGAAACATTCGACTGGCAACAAGTAGATATTGCGTTATTCCTATCGGATAGAGAAGTTGCACAAGCTTGGATACCTGTAGCAAAAGAACATTGTGTGGTTATCGATATCAGTGGCTATTATTTAGAATCTCCTGAAGTACCTCTAGTACAAGTTGGCGTAAATGACGAAGATATTGCTCGTTACAGTGATGCAAATATTATTGCAATTCCAAGCCCTGAAACTGCCCAATTAACACTTGCTATTAAGCAAATTCATCAAGAAGTAGGTATTAAGCGTGTCACCGTGGCAGGTTATCAATCAGCTTCTGCGATCGGTAAAGAAGGTGTGTCGGCATTAGCTGGAGAAACGGCACGTTTATTGAATGCTAAAAGTATTGAGCAACACAAGTTTAAACAGCAAATTGCATTTAATGTTGTACCGCAAATTGATGAATTTAACGAAGATGGCATCGATTTTTCAGAACTGCGTTTAGCAGCTGAAACTCGTCGCTTATTAAATGATCCTGAAATGGTAGTGTCAACAACACAGGTCGTTGTCCCTATGTTTTATGGTTGTTCGCAAGCGGTTCACATCGTGACGCATTATCCTGTAGAACTTGAGGAAGTTGCTAACGCACTTCATCATAGTGATAACATTGTGTTAGCAGGTTCAGTTACTGAATATTCAAACATGATTGATGATGTTGTAGGTAATGTTGAAGTGCACGTCGGTCGTTTGCGTAAAGATACTTGTGATGCTGCTGGAATTAATATGTGGGTATCTGCTGATAATGTACATTACGGTATTGCAACTAACGCAGTATTGGTAATGGAAAAATTGGCCTATACCTATTTATAGTAAGATAATTTAGGTATTACAGTGGGCTAGATCTCAATTCTAGCCCGCACGTTTGTTTTAAAAGATCTGCTATTGCTTGTCCTGGTTTATTATAATTAATATTATTTTGCAATTCCCTTACAAGGATCGTTTATGAATCGCATGTTTCTCGCTGTTGTTTCTTGTCTACCATTATTATTGACTGCTCATAATGTACAGAGTGTTGAATTAGTTGGTCCTAATGAAGAACCTCAAAGCATTCAGTCATTAAATTCAGTGGCGTCTTCAAACTCAACATCTTCTAGCTCTGTTTCTAGATATGGTCCGGTATCGGTTAATGAAACATTATGGTCTATTTCAAACAAACTACGCCCTAATACTGATGTCAGTGTATATCAAACATTAGTTGCTATTTATAAAGCTAATCCGACAGCTTTCCGTAATGGTGACATTAATAGAATAATTGTAGCTTCAGTAATTGATGTACCGAGTTTATCTTTTATTTCACAGCAAACTAACGCTGAAGCTTTTCGTTTATTAAGAATAACCAATAATCCAGCACCAACAAAGGCTCCGACTCAAACATCACCTGCAGTAATTGAAAAACAGGAGGCGCCAGCTGAAGTCACTCAAACAGCAGAACCAGAGCAGACAAAAAGTACAAAAGAAGCAGTGCAGGTAAATAATGAGCAATTACAAAAATTAGAAGCAGAATACGCGCTGCTTAATGAACAATTAATTGCCGCTACTGAATCTAATCAACGCTTAAAACTTAAGTTACAGCCATTAAGTGATCAAATACATACATTGTCAGAACAAGTTGAGCAGGATATTAATGTTCAAATTGAACTTCAGGCGTTAATTGATCAATATAAAGCCGAAATTGATGCGTTTGAGGAGCCTCCATTTAGTGGCCCTGGTTTATTAAACAATATTCTTAGTTCTATTACAGGATCTGCCTCTACGTTACTGCTGACAATTTTAAGTCCATTATTACTTTTAACAGCATTGTTTCTTTTAATATTACGCATTAAATCAAAGCGTGAGTTAGCATTAAAAGAACAGGAGCTTGCTGAATCAACCTCGATTATGGATGAAGAAGAGAACGAGTTTGATTCTTTGTTCGCTGCAGAGATTGGTACTGAAGAAGTTTTAACTGAAGATGAGCTCTCTGACGCAGAGGAAGAAGATGCGCTTACCATTATCGAAGAAGAATTATCAAATAACAATGTATTACCTGAGACTTCTGGATTAGAAGCAGATTTAATAGAAGGAGAAGATGATTCTTCAAATAATGACGCTATTGACATGGATGCGTTGCTTAACGACGAAGGTGAAATTACTGAGTTATCAGAATCTGATTTGACATTAGACGAAGACATTTCACAAAATGACTTAGATTTAGCCGCTCAATGGGAATCTGAATTAGCAGAATTAGAAGATAAAGGCGAAGATCAAGTTGACCTTGATGAATTCCAATTTGATACACAAGAAGATGCACCTTTAGAGCCAATACAATTAGATGATGTTGAAACTGAGTCAGTTGAACAAGATCTTAGTATCGAAGAAGATAGTACTCCAGAAGCAATTCCTGAAGTAGAAGAGATATTAGAGGAAAGCTCTACAGATGCTGTTTCTGAAAGCGAGGAAGTGGCTACAGAATCTACTGATATTGATGACATTCTATCAGCAGAACAATCGGAGATAGAAAATGATGTCTCACCAGAAGCTATTCCTGAAGTAGAAGAGCTATTAGAGGAAAGCTCCGAAGAAGCCGTTTCTGAAAGTGAAAAAGTGGCTACAAAATCTACTGATATTGATGACATTCTATCAGCAGAACAATCGGAGATAGAAAATGATGTCTCACTAGAAGCTATTCCTGAAGTAGAAGAGATATTAGAGGAAAGCTCTGAAGAAGCCGTTTCTGAAAACGAGGAGATGGGTACAGAATCTGCTGATATTGATGATATTAATGATATTCAATCAGCAGAAAATATGCATATAGAAGAAGATAACGCACCAGAAGCTATTCCTGAAGTAGAAGAGTTGTTAGAGGACAACTCTGTAGAGGCCGTTTCTGAAAGTGAGGAAATGGGTACAGAATCTGCTGATATTGATGATATTCTATCAGCAGAAAATACGCATATAGAAGAAGATAGCGCACCAGAAGCTATTCCTGAAGTAGAAGAATTATTGGAGGAAAGCTCTGTAGCAGCCGTTTCTGAAAGCGAGGAGATGGGCACAGAATCAACTGATATTGACGATATTCTATCAACAGAACATTCGGACATGGAAGAAGATGATGTTTCAGTACCTGAGTCAGCTGAGGATATCGAAAATCCATTAACGCCTGAATCAGATCAAGAAAAAGAAGTATCTAAAGACGAGGATGAATTTGATTTCAATGACCCAGATTCGTTAGCTAAACAATTAAGTAATAATGCCTTTAATGAAGAGACTGAATTACCTAAGTTTGACAAGACAGATGATAAAGGATTTATTGATATCGATGCCTTGTTAGCAAATGAAGAAGGCCTAGACGTAGGTGAAGAAGAGTTTGACTTAGACTTTGGTTTGGACGAATTCCCTGATGTAGTTGAGTCATTTGCTGAGTTCGATACCGATGCCGATGGCGTAGCTGCACAATTAGATTTAGCTAGAGCATATTTAGAGATCGATGAAAAAGAAGGGGCAAAAACCATATTAACTCAGTTAATGGAAACTGCGCCTGAAGATAAACTAAAAGAAGTTAAAAAATTATACGATAGAATTAGTTAATCACTTATTGAAATAATATCTAGTTATTTTACATGTTTTACCGAAGCCAGCATTGCTGGCTTTTTAAATTGGAAAAGATTTATGCGCCCGATAATTTTGGATGTTGCTGGATATCAGTTAACGGCCACTGAACAAGAATACTTAGCTCATCCATTAGTTGCTGGAGTTATTTTATTCACTCGTAACTTTGATAATGTTGTACAACTAAAAGAATTGGTACAACAAATTAGATTCTATGCTAAACAACCTATTTTAATTGGCGTCGATCACGAAGGTGGAAGGGTTCAACGTTTTCATCAAGATTTTACAACGTTACCAGCTTGTGGTGATTTATTGTGTAAAGCAGATTCATTTGAGGAAACTTTATCACTTGCTAAGGCCAGTGCGTTTGTAATGGCAAGTGAATTAATTGCATGCGATATCGACTTAAGTTTTGCCCCCGTATTAGACATCAATGGTATTTCAGATGTTATTAAAGAGCGTGCATTTAGTGATGATAAGCACCAAGTCATAAAAATTGCCACTGCTTATACAGAAGGTATGAAACAAGCGGGTATGGCAAGTACTGGCAAACACTTCCCAGGACATGGTAGCGTTAAGGCTGATTCTCATATTGCATTACCTGTTGACTCTCGTCCTAAAGATACAATCTTCAGTGAGGATATGCTGCCTTTTATAGGCTTGATCAATGCGAATAAATTAGATGCCATTATGCCATCACATGTCGTTTATTCTGAGTGTGATAGTTTACCTTGCGGCTTTTCAGATTATTGGTTACAAACAGTTTTAAAATCTCAATTAGGTTTTAAAGGAGCGATAATCAGTGATGATATTTCTATGCATGGTGCTAGCTTTGTTGGCAATCATCTATCACGTGCCGAAGGTGCATTGAAAGCGGGCTGTGATTTCATTTTAGCGTGTAATGATGCGCCGGCAGCAATGACTATTTTAGACGGTTTATCAGTTGCTACTAGAGATAGCGTATCTTTAATTAATCGTTTAGCTGCTGATAAAAGTAAATTAGTAGAGCCTCTAATCGATAATAACTTGTGGAAACAGTCTAAACAGATACTTGAACAGTTTAATGCCAAAATTTAAAGTTATGTCTTAAATGATATTGATAAGTTAGGGTAGTTAATAAAAATAAATAAGTCGAAAGTGACCTGTTTGTGCAGTAATAAATATAAAGGCGGATAAAAATGATCATCTATTTACATGGGTTTGACGCGACGAGCCCTGGTAATCATGAAAAAGTGATGCAATTAAAATCGATTGATCCTGATGTTCGGTTCGTACACTACAGTACCATCCACCCTAAACAAGATATGGCACATATCCTTAAAGAAGTTAATCTACATATTAATGATACTGAAGATACCGCTCCATTGATTTGTGGGGTAGGCTTAGGCGGTTATTGGAGTGAACGTATTGGCTTTTTAGCCGGTATTAAACAAGTTATTTTTAACCCTAACTTGCATCCAGAAGATAATATGGTCGGCCGTATTGAATGGCCTGAAGAATATTTTGATATTGATACAAAGTGTGTTGATGATTTTAGACGTGAAAATGCAGCAAATTGTATTTGTATACTGTCTACTGTCGATGATGTTTTGGATAGCGAAGTGAGTAACCACGAGTTAGCAAATTATTACCCAATCATTTTTGATCAAACTCAAGGGCATAAATTTAAAGATATCACTTCACACCTACAAACGATAAAAAAATTCAAAGCAGAATAGTGTTATCTGTTTGTTAAATCGATCAAATTTATGTTTACAAAAATAGCTAATTTGATCGAATTCTCCTATATTTAATCAGTTAAATCCCAACAATCTTACTTCATTCACATTCAAAGATAAAAAAAGGTGACTTGAAGCCCATTTTTTTATAACCTTTGATTTCTAAAAATACAACCTAGATCAATTTTTTTATAAAGATGATATTTGACACCTTGTTAAGCATCCTTTTTGTAAAAAATTTAATTTATGAGGATGTTATGAAAAAAATTGTAATCGTTGGTGGTGGCGCAGGTGGTTTAGAATTAGCTACTAAGTTGGGTAATAAGCTTGGCCGCAAACAAAAAGCACACATCACTTTAGTTGATAAAAATAGTACTCATTTATGGAAGCCGTTACTCCATGAAGTAGCTGCAGGATCGTTAGATGATGGTATTGATGCAGTGAGTTATCGTGCTCATGCAACTAATCATGCTTTTCACTTCAAATTAGGTGCAATGCGCACTTTAGATCGTGTTAATAAAACGATCACCATTGATCCTTTGTATGATGCAGAAGGGTGTATGATTTTACCGGAAAGTCACCTACATTATGACATCCTAGTTATGGCGCTCGGTAGTGTTAGTAATGACTTTAATACTAAAGGTGTCGGTGAACATTGTATTTTCTTAGATAGTCCGCAACAAGCGAAAAAATTCCATCACCGTATGTTGAATAAATATTTACAACTTGGTGTTAAAGAAACAAATTCAGTTAATGTTTCGATTATCGGTGCTGGTGCAACTGGAGTTGAGTTATCTGCTGAGTTATATAACTCTCTTAAACAGGTTTCTAGTTATGGTTTCTCACATATTAAAAGTGCAGATTTACGTGTTAGTTTAATTGAAGCAGGTGATAGTATTTTACCTGCATTACCAAAACGTATTTCAGCGTCTGCACATCAAGAGCTAGTTAAACTAGGTGTGGATGTTCGTACTAACACAATGGTAACTGAAGCAAATGAAGAAGGCTTGTTAACTAAATCTGGAGAGTTAATAAAAGCTGATTTAATTGTTTGGGCTGCCGGAATTAAAGCCCCAGACTATTTAAAAGAGTTAGCTGGGTTAGAAACTAATCGAATTAATCAGCTGATTGTTAAACCTACATTGCAAACAACCCTTGATGATGACATTTATGCGATTGGTGATTGTGCGAGTTGTGCATTACCTGATGGTGGTTTTGTTCCTCCCCGCGCACAATCAGCTCATCAAATGGCGACACAAGTAGGTAAAAATATTATTGCTACTTTGAATGGTAAAGAATTAACTGATTACAAATATACTGACTATGGTTCATTAGTCTCATTAAGTAACTACAGCACTGTTGGTAGTTTAATGGGTAACTTGATGAAAGGTTCCATGATGATTGAAGGGCGCTTAGCGAAGGTTGTTTATGTCTCTTTGTATCGTATGCATCAGGTTGCATTACACGGTTACATTCGCACTGGATTAATGACTGTTGTTGAAAAAATTAACCGCGTATTACGTCCGAGATTAAAACTTCACTAATCAAGTTATTCGAGTTAACGAATAAATAAAATGCCTCACTTGTTGAGGCATTTTTTTGTCTAAATTTTATGTCTTAATTTTTTATCTTAATAAAGTTTAGTTTTTAAAACTGTCTTTCAAATGTTTACTTTTAAAAGCATAGATACAAGCCCAGCTTACCACGACTAATTGAATCGATGCTGACAGTGAATATTGAAAATGTTCTAGATTTAGATAATAGAGTTGTAAAACAAGATCTGCTAATAAACTGACTACGATCAAATAATAACAAATAGGCCAACTTTTAATTGCCCATGGCTTTTGTGCATGGCGACGTCCTGATATTAAAAATACAATGATTGGTAGCAATCCGATAATCAAGCCTGTGTAAAAATGTATTTTTTCAGGATAAAAAAGCATCAATAATTTATCGCCGGTTTGTTGTGATGCCAGCGAAATAATTAATAACATCCAAGTACGTGATAGAAACAAAAGAAGATAAAGAAAAATAGGAGGGGATTTCAAATCGCCTGCTTCAGTATAATGCTGAAGCGCATATAAACGTGTTTTCATTGATGTGCTCGTTTTAAAATTAACTTTAATTTATTGGGTATTATATCAATTACACTGACTAACTGTTCTACTTTACATGTGAAAATATTTATTTCTTCGTTGTCATCTTCGTAAAAATAACTATTTAAGCCCCACGTACTTTTAACAAAGTTAATCGGGAGAAGCCTTAAATTAAGCCTTGAACTCAGTCATTTTTCCGGCGTAAAATTTAGATCACTTATTTAATGTCATTGGTATCAGAAATAAAAATGCCATTTCACGTTCACCATATCAATAAATTAATAATGGCAATCGCTCAATGGCATAATGAATAGAGTGGTTAACTATTAATATTTTTTATTCAACATAGCATTGAGTACAATATACAAACCGACTTTGTGGATCATTAATTCTCGATATAAAGTTACTTTGTTTTTCGATGGTTTGGAAAATACTGACTAAGGATGGCTGTGCAATAACTCCACTTGGTAAAAACTGAACTGCTTTTGTAAACAACTGATTAATTAGAACCTGCTTAGAAGATAATCTTGGCTCAATAGATATCACATCAAAATCTTTAATTTGCGCTAATTCAGCTGCCTTATTTACAGCAGAATGTAGATTACCTAATTCGTCAACTAGCCCATTATTTAAGCCATCTACACCTGTCCATACACGACCTTGAGCTACGTTATCAACTTCTTCGATAGACATACTGCGACCTTCAGCAACGACTTGTAAGAAGTTGGCGTAACCATTTTCTATCCCCATTTGAAATATTTCGGCTAACTCTGGTGTTAATGCTTGAGTTACACCAATATTAGATAATGGGTTTGTTGCTACACCGTCTTGTTGTATACCTATTTCATTAAGCGATTTATCTATGGTTGCAAACATACCAAATATACCAATTGAACCAGTAAGTGTGGTTGGAGAAGCAATGATTTCATCTGCAGCAGAAGCGATCCAATAACCACCTGAAGCAGTTACTGCTCCCATTGATACAACAACTTTTTTACCTGCATCTTTGAGTGCTAATACTTGCTGCCTGATATTTTCTGAAGCAAAAGCACTACCGCCAGGAGTATCAAGACGGAGCACTACCGCTTTCACACGAGGATCATCTTTTGCTTGTTTTAATAGACTATTAAAACTTTTATCTGCGATTGAAGTGCCATCACTAACGCCGGATACGATTTCACCTGTGCCATGAATGACAGCAATGTATGAATCTGCACCTGTATATTGGTATAACGAAGGTAAAGTTGCTTGATAAGCACGATAATTAATCATGTTTGGTAAATCATTACTCTTCTGTAACGCGTCTTCAGACAAATTCTTGATGAATTGATCGTGAAAGGCTAATTGATCTACAAGACCCATTGTTAAAGCGTATTGACTAGTATCGCCATTGACTGCTTTTAGGTTTTCTTTTACTTGTTGTAATGTCGGGTTAATTGACTCAGGTGTTAGTTTTGGGTTGTCTTTGCGTTGTGTTAATACACGGTCAATATAGGTTTGCCATAATTGGTTTAACCAGTGTTGATTTGCGGTTTTACTGTGCTCTGACATTTGTGTTTCAGTAAAAGGTTCTACAAATGATTTATAGGTACCTACTTTAAATACATGAGGAGTCACTAATAATTTATCTAATAAGTCTTTAAAATATAACCGATTAACAGCATAGCCTTGTAATAATACAAAACCATTTGGCGGTAAAGTTACTTTGTCAGCATAAGAAGCTAAATAATATTGAGTTTGAGAGTAATTATCTGCGTAAGCATAAACAGGTTTGCCAGCCTCTTTGAAATGATTAATGGCTGTACCAATATCTGTCAGTTGATTTAAGTTTGCTGATTGTAAACCACTTAACTCAAGTACAAGTCCGGTAATTTTAGGATCATCTTCAGCAAATCTGATTGCTTTGATAATTTCTTGTACCTCAAACTCTTGAGGTGCTTCGTTATCTATTCCTGAAAGTTGTTTTGATATTTCTTGAGAAATATTCATAGGGCGTTTCTTTTCAACAATGAAACCATTTAAATCAAGTTGTAGATAAGAGTTATCAGCAACCTCAATTTCCACTTCATCAGTATCATAAGAAGCGGCAATGAATAACACTATCACTATAAAAATAACATTCAGTAACAGTAAGCGTATTGCATTAATAAATTTAAAGCTATTGACCAGTATTGATTTAATAAGTCGAAATAAAAAGGCCATAAAATTTCCTTATCAAAGAGAGGAGATGGTACCAACCACAATAAATAGTTTATCTATGTTTCCTGTTAAAACAGTTTCCTGCTTAGTTGTAAACTTCGTTAAGAGAACAGATATTTACGTCAACTTACGCCTTGAATTGATCTGTTTCTCGAAAGTGGAATTTAGATAACATAGTTAATACGATCGGCATTACAAAATTTAAGCAAAAAAAAAGCACCGATTACAAACATAATCAGTGCTTTCTAGGGAATAATCAATCTTTAAATTTAAAAGCTTGAAGTATCAACAAATAGTCCAACTTTTAGATCTTCTGCTGTGTAGATAACCTTTCCGTCAACTTCTACTACGCCATCAGCAATACCCATTACTAATTTACGCATAATTAAACGTTTCATTGTAATACGGTAAGTTACTTTTTTAGCCGTTGGTAATACTTGGCCTGTAAATTTAACATTACCTACACCTAGTGCTCGTCCTTTACCTGGACCGCCACTCCAACCAAGGAAAAAGCCAACTAATTGCCACATAGCGTCTAAACCAAGGCAGCCAGGCATTACTGGGTCATTAGGGAAATGACATTCAAAGAACCATAATGCTTTATCGATATCTAGTTCAGCGATTAATTCGCCTTTACCATGCTCGCCACCATCTTCTGTAATAGAAATGATACGATCTAACATTAACATGTTGTCTACTGGTAATTGACAGTTGCCTTCACCAAATAGCTCACCTTGACCACATTTAATTAATTCTTCTTTATTGTAAGAGTTTTTACCCAACTCTTTTTGGGATACGATTTTAGTCATAATCACTTTTCTTAAGATAATTGATAAGGTGAGGCATTAAAATGCATATAATTAACACCACGAAATAATGAGCGCCATACTTTATATGAGGCGCTATGAACAATCAAGAATAATAAAAACCTATCATATAGATTTGTATATCCTAATGAAAGATAGAATGTTTTAGCCTAGAAAACAAGCTAGATGAGGATTCTTCCATCTCTTCTTTGTTGGCTAACTCAATTCTGTAATTAATTGTTTTAATAACGTCTTCAAATTGTTTATTTAACACTAATGGAAATGCTTGATGGCAATGTGAAATAGCATGAATTAACATTTTGCCTTGCTCTATTAAAACTAACGTTTGATCATTTAACGTTAAATTAATGATATTCGCTTTAGGCATTACAATTGTAACGGGGTTGCTTATTAAACCTAATTCGAATAAACGAGTTACAGATTCTATTTTTTGGTTTATGCCTCCGATAGGTAACACGTTACCATGTTGATCTAATGAGCCTGTTACAAACACATCCTGTTTAACTGGGAACTTAGCATAACAAGAGCTAACAGCTAACAAAATGGCTAAGGACGCACTATCGCCATCACTTTCTTGATAGGATTGTTCAAATACTAGGTTGCATGAAAATGGAAATGCACTGATATGACTAAAGAAATGATTTAAATAGCCTTGAACGATATGAGTACTCTTAGCGTGAATATTGCCCGCTAATTCAACTTTACGTTCAACATCAATAATTTCACCATCACCAATCATATCACTGGCTGATATTCTAAAGACTTCACCAAACTCACAAGGGTAACCTAAAAGCTCAACCACAGATAGTCCGTTGATTTGACCGACATTTTCACCGCTTAACTGTAAATTAACTTGTCCTTCTAAAATAGATTGTTCGCTATATTTACGCGCCAATGATTTTGCTTCATATATCTCTTTAAAATAATTATTTAAATCATCTTTAGATATTTTATTTTCATCAGAAACTAAATTAGCGTAATTAATTGTTTGTTGAATAAACTCTGGGTCGAACAACAACTGCTGTTGGTGCTGACATTCAATTGACAAAGCTTTAAGTAGTGTATTTAAGGCATCCAGGTCAAGTGGTTCAATAGATAATTTTTGAGTAAGGTGCTGACAGTAATTGGCGATAGTATTGACTGCATCTTGATTGGCAGGTATTTGGCTTGCCAATTCACAGAATAACGATGAAATTTGTGTATATTCAGGGTCAATTTGGATCAGTTCTTCAAGTTGTAGGCGTGTTGCTACTAAAACCAATTTTATGTTGATAGGTTGAGACTTTAAGTCTGGCAAAGTTTGTTTAATTCTTTCACCGTTAACTGCATCACTCGCTATTAGGTACCCACGCTGTAAAACAGATTTAAGCTTAAACCATAAGTTAGGTTCGACTAATAATGGACTTACATTTAATACCAATGCTCCATTATTTAGCTTAGTTAATATACCTTCAGAATAAGAGATTTCATGGCCTGACACAGATAAGCGGCCAAATAAACTTTCTTGGTTGTAACTTAATAAATAATCTGACGGTAGCTCATTGGGTATTGCTTCTTTCAATACTTGTTCAGCATTGAGCCAAAAGCGGCTATTTACCAATAATAAAGACGTTGGTAGCTTAAGATATCTGGATATTATAGCTGTGGCATTAGGAAATAATTGAGAAAATGCGAGTACCTTTGATGGTGAATATAGTTTTATATATTCACTAAAATCATTACCACATTGCAGTACTGATAAAGGGGAGGTCTTCTCAAGTTCATTATGTTTGTTGCTAGAGGCATTATCTAAAGTTACAGGGGAAATATTATCGGTCAAAATCTCAGCTCTAGTTAAGTAAAAAGAAGGCAATTTAGCATATACCTTCCCATAAAGTTAACAATAAATTGTCTTTTATAACTTATAACCCTTAACTTTTTGCTGTTGGTATTTTAATTCACATGCTGTACACCTTTGTTGGGTAGGGCAATCAAATAACTCTTCAGCTGATAACTCAATTTCACAGTCGGAGCAAAGACCGTATAAACCAAGTTCAATTCCCTGCAGTGCTGCATCTATACTCTTAATTTGCATTTTATAAATGTTTAATGAATGACTCTCACTATGTATCAAACTATCTATTAATAAATCAGCATTCATTTCATCAACTTTATCGACAAGCTCATTAAGGTAAGGTTTAGATGAAACCGCTAAGCGTGTTTTAACTTTTTCTTTCACCTGTGAGAATTCAGCAAGTAAATGCATTTTTAATTGTTCTTGTTGTTGTAAAGTAATCGGTTGCATAACAGGTGCCTCATTATTAACGATGATATTTAATAATAATGAGGAGGGGATTAAAGTTATTGATTTGTATCAATAATAAAAGGCTTTTTCAAAATTACGTAATGGCAGTTTTTTACCATTTTTGTTTATCAGCAAATAATCTCTCCAGATCCTTTTTCTTGGTGTCTTCTTTTTTAGTTTGCTGTTGACTGTCTAATGCATCATTTTGTTCATTAGTTAAATATGAAGATACTTCAGTTTTTAAATTTTCTAATAAGGTTTGTTTATTTTCTAATACATTATCTTTATTTGGAATGTTATTTAAGATTTTAAGAATTTTATCGGTCATTTGTCGTGCTGTATTATATTGCTTTTGTTTTTTTGCTTCATTAATTCGTTTAATGCTAATTTCGATATTAATTTTCAGTTGAGTGATTTCTAACTGTTGATTTTCCAACACGAATAGGTCTGTATTGATCTTTTGCTTTGCATGTTCAGATCGAAGTACTGCACGTAATTTCTTAGTCGCTTGTACTAATGCTAAAGCATCTTTATCATTGGCTGGAACCTGTAAGCTACTTGGTGATGGAGCTACATAATTTTCTTTAATTTGTTTGATCTGTGCTTCTGTATCTGCAAAATGCTCTTTGTAGCTGGCTGTACTTGGCGATATGTTGATCATGACATATAACGCATTACGTATTCTATTTTTTAGAATTAATAATAATGCCTTACTGAATGGAATTTTAGTTGAATACAACAATAATTCATCAACTTCGGTAATGGTTGCATGTTGTTTGGATACAGAGATTCGACGCTCTGTTTCCGCTTTGTGTTTGTATTGCTGAATGATGTTATAACCAATCATCACAATCAATAACAAACCGACTAAAGATATAATTAATGGATACAAGTTGTATGCTCTTTTATGTGATTAAAGTAACGCAGGGCTTAAACTCACCATGCCATTAAAATTAAGGTAACTTTAAAGTGAATATACTGCCACTTTTTTCAGATTTATTGGTTAATGTAATATAACCAGATAGTGCTTTAAGTTTATGAGATTCAGCAATTTTTTTAGCAAAAAGTAAACCCAATCCACTTCGTCCTTTATTTGCATTAAATGTAGCAATTTTATCATCATTTACATTTAACATATAATGCGGGTAACCATCACCATCATCTTCTATTTCAAATACTAAATAGGGATCTTGTTGGTATGCAGTAATCGTGACTTCACTTTTAGCATGACGTAAAGCATTAATTAAAATATCACTTAATAAGTAACTAATTAAATCAACATCATAATAGCCGTATAAATTATTTTCAACTTTAACACCTAACTTGATGTGATGACTGTTCAAATATAAACGATTACGCTCTAATATATCTGTTAATAATTCATTAACTGAGTTTTCTTCAATTAATATGGGTAATTGTTTTCTCTCCTCTCGATATAGTGCTAATAGTTGCATTAATGTACTGTTAATACGTGAAGTTTGGTAATGTAAGTTAGATACTGATTTATGTTGTGGAGTCGTTAAATTATCAGCTAAGTCTAAATCTTCAATAGATTGTAGCACCATTGCCAGTGAATTTTTCATATCATGGATACTAGTCGCTAATATAGTACTGAAATCAAGTTGATCACTATTTTTCATTGTTTCTCCATTAACGTAGGTCTTACCTACCTATTCTAATTATAAAAAGTGCGAAGTTGTAAGTATTAGTTTTCACTTCTATCTTTTAAAAATAGTTGAATATTTATTGTTTTGTATCATCTTAAAGAAGATTTACTCATTTTCTTTAGTTTTATACAGGTATAGTAGGGCTAGGTAAAAGTATGACTTTGTTAATTTTTGAAGTCTGATAGAATAAAATGGAATAAGCCTTAACCTAAAAATAAGCTGATAACATTATGAAATTGCAACAATTACGTTACATTGTAGAAGTACTCAATCATAACCTAAATGTATCTGCCACAGCCGAGAATCTTTTTACCTCTCAGCCAGGCATTAGTAAGCAGGTTAGAATGCTGGAAGATGAGCTAGGCATTCAAATTTTTGAGCGTAGTGGTAAACACTTAACTAAAGTGACGCCAGCAGGGCAAGAAATAATACGTTACTCAACTGAAATATTGGGTAAAGTTGAAAGTATTAAAGCGGTTGCCAATCAGTATACAATGCCGGATCAAGGTAAGCTAAATATTGCCACGACTCATACACAAGCCCGATATGCTTTACCTGAAGTCATTAATGGTTTTATTAAACGTTACCCTAAAGTGTCTTTACATATGCACCAAGGCACACCAACGCAAATAAGTGAATCCGTAGTGAAAGGTAAAACAGATTTTGCCATTGCTACCGAGGCTCTACATTTGTATCAAGATTTGATTATGCTGCCTTGCTATCACTGGAATCGTTCTGTGATTGTACCTAAAGACCATCCTTTAGCGAAAATAGAGAAATTATCCATTGATGATATTGCTGAGCATCCTATTGTTACTTACATTTTTGGCTTTACCGGTCGCTCTGAATTAGATGAAGCATTCAATGCAGCTGGTTATAAACCAAATGTTGTGTTTACTGCAACAGACGCTGATGTTATCAAAACTTATGTTCGCCTTGGGTTAGGTGTTGGTGTTATTGCAACTATGGCTATTAATGAAGACGATGATTTTTGCGTGTTAGATGCAAGTCATATATTTAAGTCTAGTTTAACCAGCATCGGATTTAGAAAGGGGTCTTTCTTACGTGATTACATGTATGATTTTATGGTTCGCTTTGCTCCTCATTTAACACGTCCTTTAGTGGAAAAAGCGATTCAACTTAAGTACACAGCGGAAGTGAATAAATTATTTGAAGATATAGAATTGCCTACTAGGTAAACTATAAATATGCTGTAAAATCTTCACTGAATTCGATTTAAAAAAACCAACTGAGAGTTGGTTTTTTTGTATTTATAATTGTAGTCAACAAAGCAGTTTATTATTGGTTTAAATCTGCTAGTAGGGGCAAAATCTTACTAACTTTATCAAAACATTCTTTGTATTCACTCTGAGCATTCGAGTCCGCTACAATACCGCCGCCAGCCCAACAATAAATCTTTTGTTGATGACAAACTAAGGTACGAATTGCAATACTACTATCCATATCACCGTTACCATTAATATAAGCAATACTGCCGCAGTAAATATGACGTTGGAATTTTTCTAGCTCGCATATCACTTCCATTGAACGAATCTTTGGAGCACCTGTAATAGAGCCGCCAGGGAAACAGACTCTGAGTAAATCCTCTGTAGAGTATTGTTCTGCTAATTTTCCAGTGACCGTGCTTACGAGGTGATGAACTGCTGGAAAGCTTTCAATATCAAATAGCTTAGGTACTGCAACGCTACCAGCTTCACAGACTCGCCCAATATCATTACGCAATAGATCAACAATCATTAAGTTTTCTGCTTGATCTTTTTCTGAGCTCATTAAATGTTGTTTGTTTGCTAAATCTTCATTGGGATTTATGCTTCTTGGCATAGTCCCTTTTATAGGTTTAGTTTGAATTATTTGATTTTTTAATAATAGGAAACGCTCTGGAGAGACAGAAATAATCGTTTGTTCTGGCAACACAAAAAACGCAGCAAAAGGGGGCTTATTATGAGATAGCAATGCTTGATAAGCTTGATACTCATTACCCTGATAAGCTGCTTGAAAACGTTGCGCTAAATTAACCTGGTAACAATCTCCGCTAAGTATATATTCTTGGACTTGATTGAATGCGCTTTTATATTCATTTTCAGAGGTATCTGTTTGCCATGCACCGGTCAATTTAAAATCTTGAATAGTTTCTTTACTTGATTCTAATAAGTTATTTAACCAGCTAAAACGCTTTTCCCATAAAGCGTTAACATCTTCGCTTCGAAGTTTACTGCGGTGTTGCATTAAATAATATTGATCTTCGCATACATTATGCAGAATGGCCCAATCGTAAAAGCCACATTGGAATGATTCTAACGATAAACCAGGGTTTTGAGATGATTTATGTAACGATTCAAATAACTCTCCCATTTCGTAGCCATAAGCTGCTATCGCTCCTCCATGAAATGGAAATTGGTTATCAGTTTCTGGGGTGAAATGAGATTCTCGAACAGATTTTTGAGCAATTAAAGGATCTTTATCCATTGTTTGATATGTATTTAATAAACAATTATGAAATAAAGTGCCATCACTGGACTCGGTTAATGTGGCGATAGGGGATCCAGTGAAAATAGACCAATTACTATCAACATGATCAACACTGCCTGACTCTAAAAAAACAGTCCACTGCATAGAAGATAACTTGCTCTTAATGATATTGATTATCTTTACAGGAAAAGATAGTGGTTTTATTACGGTATTATCTGATATATAAGTCATTTTTTCGTATTTAGGCAACATTTTTGTAACAAAAAATTAGGCGATTGAAGCCAATAATATTACCATTATTTTCATAAACTGTTTACTAATTACTGGGAGCGACTGATGACAGTCATTAAAGAGCTTGATTTCATTAATAGTGTAAAAAATTCATTACAATTCATTTCTTATTACCATCCCCTCGATTTTATTCAAGCAATGGACAAAGCATATCAAGCAGAACAAAATCCTGCTGCAAAAGATGCTATTGCGCAAATTCTTATTAACTCTCGTATGTCAGCGGAAGGTAAGCGACCGATATGTCAAGATACTGGTATTGTGACAGTTTTTGTAAAAATTGGTATGAAGGTTACATTTGACACAGAATTAACAGTGCAAGAACTGGTTGATGAAGGTGTTCGTCAAGCTTACAACGAACAAACTAACCCTTTACGCGCTTCAATCGTAGCAGACCCAGCTGGTGCCCGTAAAAACACTAAAGACAATACTCCTTCTGTTGTACATGTTGAAATGGTTAACGGAGATAAAGTTGAAGTCATGGTTGCCGCAAAAGGCGGCGGTTCAGAAAATAAATCGAAAATGGCGATGTTAAACCCATCAGATTCAATTGAAGATTGGATTGAAAAAACCGTCCCGACTATGGGAGCTGGTTGGTGTCCACCAGGTATGTTAGGTATAGGTATTGGCGGTACTGCTGAAAAAGCCGCTGTAATGGCTAAAGAGTCGTTAATGGAACCTGTCGACATCTTTGAATTGGAAGAAAAAGCGAAAGCCGACCCAGATTCGTTAGATACTGATGAAAAACTCCGTTTAGAAATTTATAAACGTGTTAATAATTTAGGTATCGGGGCACAAGGGCTAGGTGGTTTAACAACTGTTTTAGATATTAAAATTAAAAGTTGCCCAACTCATGCTGCATCTAAACCTGTTGTTATGATTCCAAATTGTGCTGCTACACGTCATGCTCACTTTACTTTAGATGGGTCAGGTGAAGCTTACCTTACGCCACCATCTTTAGATCAATGGCCTGAAATTACACGTGAAGTTGGTGAAAATGTTAAACGTGTTAATGTTAATGATTTAACTAAAGCAGATATGAGCGATTGGAAAAGCGGCGATACATTATTATTAACTGGTAAAATATTAACTGGCCGTGATGCTGCACATAAACGTATTAATGAATTAATCACTAGTGGTAAAGGTTTACCTGAAGGCGTTGACTTTAAAGGCCGCTTTATCTATTACGTTGGGCCTGTTGATGCTGTACGTGATGAAGTGGTTGGGCCTGCAGGTCCAACAACTGCAACGCGTATGGATAAATTTACCGATTTTATGTTAGAGGAAACTGGTTTATTGGGCATGATTGGTAAATCTGAACGTGGTCAGCAAACAGTAGACTCTATTGCTAAACATAATTCGGTCTACTTAATGGCTGTTGGTGGAGCTGCTTACCTTGTTGCTAAAGCTATTAAAAAATCTCGTGTTGTTGCTTTTGCTGATTTAGGAATGGAAGCAATTTACGAATTTGATGTTGAAGATATGCCAGTTACTGTTGCTGTTGATAGCCAAGGAAATAACGTTCATGAACAGGGTCCTGCGATTTGGAAGGCTAAAATTGCTGAAATAGACAGCAAAATGTCACAATAGTTATTAAATTGATTGCTTGATCAAGTAAGGATGGTATAAAAGCAATCAAGTTAACTATTTTTCAATATCAACAAAGGAATAAGTATGTTTGAACAAGTGAGTATGGCACCTGCAGATCCTATCTTAGGCTTAACAGATGCATTCAAAAAAGATAGTCGTGAAGATAAAATCAACCTAGGCGTTGGTATTTACAAAAATGAAATGGGTCAAACGCCTATTTTAGCGACTGTTAAAGAAGCTGAAAAACGTTTACTCGCTGAAGAAACTACCAAAAGCTACCTAACCATCGAAGGTATTGCTGCTTACGGTGAAGCTGTTCAAACATTACTTTTCGGTAAAAATGCTGAAATCATCTCTTCAAAACGTGCTCGTACAGCACAAGTACCTGGTGGTACTGGTGCATTACGTACAGGCGCTGACTTTGCTGTTCAAAAGTTAGGTATCAAGAAAATTTGGGTGAGTAATCCAACTTGGGCTAACCACGGTAATGTTTTCAAAACTTCTGGCCTAGAAGTAGTGACTTATGATTACTACAACGCGGAAACTAAAGACCTTGATTTTGATGCAATGATTGCTTCACTTCAATCTGTTGAAGCTGGTGATATGGTGTTATTCCACGGTTGTTGTCATAACCCAACAGGGATCGACCCAACTCCAGCTCAATGGGAAATTTTAGCTAAACTAATTGCTGAGTTAGGTGCTATCCCATTCTTCGATTTCGCATACCAAGGCTTTGGTAACGGTGTAGAAGAAGATGCTCAAGGTTTGCGTGTATTTGCTGAACATAACAAAGAGTTATTAATTGCTAACTCTTTCTCTAAAAACTTCGGTTTGTACAATGAACGTGTTGGTGGTATCACCTTAGTTGCTGAAGACTCTGAGATTGCTGAATCTGCTTTTAGTCAAATCAAAGCGGGCATTCGTTCTAACTACTCTAACCCGCCATCACATGGTGCTGCAATCGTAACAACTATTCTTAATGATGCTGTTCTGTATGAACAATGGGTTCAAGAAGTTGCAGATATGCGTAATCGTATTCAAGAGATGCGTGATCTGTTTGTAGCGACATTGAAAGAGAAAGGGGTTGAAGGTGACTTTAGCTTTATTAGTCGTCAATTAGGTATGTTTTCTTTCTCTGGCTTAACCGTTGAGCAAGTAAATCGTTTAAAAGAAGAGTATGCTGTTTATATCGTCGGTTCTGGTCGAATTTCTGTAGCTGGTATGACTAAAAATAATATGCAACCTTTATGTGATGCATTAGCTAAAGTTATTTAATATCCAATTAAATAGATGAATATTTAAGCCTTAATGAGTGATCATTAAGGTTTAATTATATTCATTACATTAACTTTAATTACTTTGTTAAAGTTAATCTAATTGATATATAACTAAGCCTATATCTGACTATACATTGTATTTATTAACGGTTTACTATGATCATCGTGGCATGTTAAAACAATGTGATTAGAGAATAGTAAAACCTGATAGAGAGCTATGAGTAAAAAAATTAATCAAAGTCTTTCATTTTTAACAAAATTGAAAAAATTACCTGTTTCAGCAAGCGACATTAAATGTTTGCTAACAACAGAAGCATTTAAAGCTGAATTATTTTCACAAATAAACAATGCAACTCGTCGTATCTACATAGCAGCTTTATATCTTGAAGCTGATCAAGCAGGTGAAGAAGTCCTAGCTGCACTTTACCAAGCCAAACAAAACCACCCAGACTTAGATATAACCGTATGTATCGATTTCCATCGCGCACAACGTGGTCTCATCGGGGCTGCAAAAGGTGGAGACACTAATACTACTTGGTATCAGAAGATGGCGGAGATCAATGGTCAAGGTGTAAAAATAGTCGGTCTACCGGTAAAGCGTAAAGAATTGTTCGGTGTTCAGCATTTAAAAGGTTTTATATTTGATGATCTAGTATTTTATAGTGGTGCAAGTATTAATAATATCTATCTGCACCAAGAAGCACGCTATCGTTTTGACCGATACTGGTTAATTAAAGATAAAGCGTTAGCTGACAGTATGGTGGATTATCTAAAACAAGTTATTGTTAATAGTGAGGCCGTTGTTCAATTAAATGCCCCTTATGTACCACGCTTTAATGAACTAAAAAAAGAACATAAGAATTTAAGCAGAAATTTAAAGTTATCAGGGTATCATTTTGATCCTGAAAAGACTGATTGTGTTGCCATTAGACCGCTCACAGGAATAGGAACAAAGAAAAATTTATTAAATAAAGTGATACGTGCTATTTTTCACTCTACTGAGCAAGAATTAATTTTGTTCACTCCTTACTTTAATTTGCCCACAGCTTTATCTCGCGATATTTCTACACTTTTAAAGCGTAAAGTGAAAATAACCATAGTGGTAGGGGATAAAACGGCTAACGATTTTTATATACCAGAAGATAAGCCTTTTAAAACTATCGCGGCTTTACCTTATTTGTATGAACTTAACCTGCGTAATTTTGCTAAAAAGCATCATACTTCCATATTACAAGGCAATTTAAAATTACACTTGTGGAAACATGACTCCAATAGCTTCCATTTAAAAGGCATTTATTCTGATCAACGTTTTTCTTTGTTAACTGGTCATAATCTAAACCCTAGAGCGTGGCGTTTAGATCTTGAAAATGGTTTGTTAATCGATGATCCGAAAAAACAATTAAGTGATAAGATACATACTGAATTAGAAAATATTCTTACGCACACTCGATTAATTGAAAGTTATCAAGATATCGATGATATAGCGACTTATCCTGATAAAGTTAAGCAGCTAATTTCTCGATTAAAACGTGTAAAAGCTGATCGAATCATTAAAAGAATTATTTAGTTTTATGTTTTTAAATAATAACTTCCCACATTAAAATATTAATTTGAGATGATTATATTTTTTGCTGATTTTTAGCATTATGATTATCTCAATTTACTCATATGTTTCTTCTTGTATAGATTTACCTTTTCACTCTCATAAGTATAAATCTTGCTTTAAGCATTTTGAATAGTGTGCTTTTTAATCACCTAATCAAAAAGTGTCGACTATTTAAGCGCTTAGATATAAAATAGCTAATTATCTATTGAATTATATCGGGGCTTACGTATAATTCGTCACATCAAGTCAAGGCTTGATGCAGTGACAATGGTAGGCCTCTTGGTTTCTCGCATTGATAACTTATTAACCTGGTCAGAGCCGGAAGGCAGCAGCCATAGTAGGTGATTCAAGTGCCGAGAGTTTGCTGGGAGGTCTGCCACCCAATCACTTAAGCCCCTGTAAAAGCTTTCATTATGACGCAATACACTTCCCAATTTGATACATCACTTAAAGCAAAGCACTTTCTTCCAAAATATTGGGGAACTTGGAGTTTACTCGCGTTATTATTTGTATGTAGTTATATACCTGTAAGCATTCGTGATCGCTTCGCTTCTTGGTGTGCTGATAAACTTTATCCTGCAAAATTCTTACAAAAACGTAAAAATATTGCTTTTACAAACATTGGGTTGTGTTTTCCAGATTATTCGGATTCAGATAAAGATGCTTTAATGCAGAAGAACTTTCGTTCAATGGCACAAATAGCATTATCTCTGGGTGAAATAGCATTCCGTAGCCAATCATTTCTTCATAAACGTATTAATTTTATTGGCGAACACTTTGTAAAAGAAGCAGAACAATCTGGCAATGCAATTATATTCTTAGCTCCTCACTGTTACGGTATTGATTTCGCTGGAGTAGCTGCAATCTCAGCAAGAGGCTATCCTCTATCAAGCATGTTTAAAGATTACAAAAACCCAATCTTTGATTGGTTTGTTACTAATTATAGAACTCGATTCAGTCGTTTGCATGAAAAAGGCGCCTTATATCATCGTAGTGAAGGCTTAAAACCTTGCATTAAAAGTTTACGTGATAAAGCACATTTCTATTATTTACCTGATGAAGATCATGGTCGTGAAAGTAGTGTTTTTTCACCATTTTTTGCTACAGAAAAGGCCACGCTGCCTGTCATTGGACGTTTGGCCAAGTTAGGGAAAGCAGTGGTCATTCCGACTTACACCTCTTACAATGCCAAGACAGGTAAGATTGACGTTATCTGCCATTCTCCCTTGAGCAATATTCCTAGTGGTTGTGAGCAACAAGATACTGATCTAATGAATCAGGCCATTGAACGTGTTATTGCTGAAAATAAAGCGCAGTATATGTGGACATTAAAGTTACTCAAGACAAGGCCTGAAGAGGGTGTGAAAATTTATTAGTAGGTTTATTTATTGGTGAATCATATTCTTTATATTCACCAATAATATATATTAATATTTATTGAGCGTTAAAACGCTGTCCAGTTACTTCTAAGCTATCATCACCTAAAAGGTAAAGATACGTATCTAAAATCTCTTCTGGAGTCTTTAAACGGTTTGTATCTTCCTCAGGATAAGCGCTTGCACGCATCGATGTTCTTGTTCCACCAGGGTTTACCGCATTGAACCGCATCGACGATTTATTATATTCATCAGCAATTACTTGCATCATACCTTCAGTAGCAAATTTCGATACACTATAAGTTCCCCATAAAGCTCTTCCTTTATGACCTACACTCGACGTTGTAAAAATGGTACTAGCATTGTCAGCCTGTTGTAATAGAGGCAACAACTGCTTGGTTAGCAGAAAGGCTGCATTCACATTGGTTTGCATAACCTCGTGCCAAGTTTCGGTTTCAATTTCAGTAAATTTGCAAAGCTTGCCAAGTTGGCTAGCGTTATGGACTAAACCATCTAAATAACCGTATTCACTTTTTATGTGCTCGGCTAAATTAACATAATGCTCTTCAGTGGCACCATTAAGGTCTAACTGTATTGGTTCGGCAGATTGTTTATTTAATAATGCAATTTGTTGAGCTACAGAATCTAATTTACTTAACGTTCGGCCTAATAAAATGACTTTAGCGCCTAAGCTTGCACATTTTATAGCTAAAGCCTTACCAATACCGTCACCTGCGCCTGTAATAAGAATCGTTTTATTATTTAATAAGTTAGTAGGGGAGCTGTAGTTCATTACCGTTTCTCTCTTTACAAAAACGAGATCATATCGTTTTTTTAAAAAAAAGGCTTAAACTCTTTTGTAGGTTGGGACATTTTTTGTCATTATGAGCGAATTATTTTATAACGAGGAGTTATTTTGGAATATTTAATGCAGTATGGGCTATTTTTAGCTAAAGCAGTAACCTTTGTAATCACTATAGTTGCAATTTTGATTGCTGTGATCGCTCTAACTAGTAAGCAGAAAGCTAAAAAAGGGGAATTGGAACTGACTGATCTATCTGAACAGATTAAAGATACAAAAAAATCTATTTCAGAGCAATTATTAAGCCCTGCACAACTTAAAGCAAAACACAAAGAAGATAAAAAGTTACAAAAAGAAAAAAACAAAAAAGATAAAGCTGAAGCTAAATCTACTGCCAATGTCGAGACTGAATCTCAACTTTATGTTATTGACTTTAAAGGCAGTATTGATGCTAAAGAAGTGTCATCATTACGTGAAGAAATTACCGCAATTATTAGTGTTGCTACTGAGAAAGATGAAGTATTCGTCCGTTTAGAGAGTGGTGGTGGTATGGTACATGGTTATGGTTTAGCCGCATCACAATTACAACGTTTAAAAGATAATAATATTCCTTTGACTATTTCTGTTGATAAAGTCGCAGCAAGTGGCGGGTATATGATGGCATGTGTTGCCAACAAGGTAATTGCAGCACCGTTTTCAATCATTGGTTCGATTGGTGTTATTGCACAAATTCCAAACTTTAATAAAGTATTAAAAAAGCATGATGTTGAATTTGAACAACTAACAGCTGGCCAATATAAACGAACATTAACTATGTTTGGTGAAAACGATGATTTAGGTCGTGAAAAGTTCAAACAAGAGCTCGAGGAGACTCATCAATTATTCAAACACTTTGTTAGTGAGCATCGCCCACAATTGGACATTGATAAAGTAGCAACCGGTGAGCACTGGTATGGTACACAAGCTTTTGATTTGCAATTAATTGACAAAGTTCAAACAAGCGACGATTATTTATTAGAGCAATTTAAAGATAAACATATAGTACAAGTACGTTACCAAAAAAGTAAAAAACTTGCTGAAAAGATCGGCAAAAGTGTAGCATCTTCTGTACAAACAAGTTTAATGACGATTATGCAAACTAATATTTCAAGAATGTTTAAGTAACGTTTTGATTAAAAATATGTTAAAAAGCCGACTATTATTCAAGTCGGCTTTTT
The DNA here is from genome assembly GCF_036697365.1 of Psychromonas arctica. Lineage (GTDB taxonomy): Bacteria > Pseudomonadota > Gammaproteobacteria > Enterobacterales > Psychromonadaceae > Psychromonas > Psychromonas arctica_A. The sequence continues at coordinate 205,424 of NZ_JBAHZA010000002.1, read as the reverse complement.
ATTACCTATATTTTAAAAATATAAAAAATAGGTTGCTATTCGTCAAAACTTTGGATTATATAAAAAAGAGAAACTCAACGGACGAGTTAACATTCTTTCTAACATAGACTATATATTAGGTATCAAAGCAATATGAGCAAATCTCTGGTTATCGTGGAATCACCTGCCAAAGCAAAAACAATCAATAAATATTTAGGTAAAGATTTTATTGTTAAATCGAGTGTTGGACATGTTCGTGACCTACCAACAAGTGGTAGTGCGAAAAAATCAATCGATGCAAAAAAGAAAAAATCTTTAGCTGGTTTAACCCCTGCTCAAAAAGCGAAAGAAACAGCAAAACGCACACAAGCTGCATTAGTGACAAGAATGGGGATAGACCCAAAAAACAATTGGGCTGCTAACTACGAAATCCTACCGGGTAAAGAAAAAGTAGTTGATGAATTAAAGAAGTTAGCCGTTGATGCACCTACTATCTATCTCGCAACCGATTTGGATAGAGAAGGGGAAGCTATTGCATGGCACCTGAAAGAGATCTTAGGTGGCGATGATGATAAATACCAACGTGTTGTATTTAATGAGATTACAGAATCTGCCATTCAAGAAGCGTTTAAACACCCAACAGAACTTAATGTTGATGGCGTTAATGCACAACAAACACGTCGATTCTTAGACCGCTTAGTTGGTTTTATGGTATCTCCTTTATTATGGAAAAAGGTTGCCAGAGGATTATCAGCAGGTCGTGTGCAGTCAGTAGCAGTAAAATTATTGGTTGAGCGTGAGCGTTTGATCAAAGCATTTAATCCGGTTGAATACTGGGATTTACATGCTCAAACCGTTGCACAAGATAAAACTGAATTACGTTTAGAGGTTTATAAATTCAATGATAAAACCTTTGCACCAGTAAATGAACAAGAAACACAAGTTGCTGTTGATGCTTTGAAACAAGAAACTTTCTTACTCGAAGCTCGTGAAGATAAGCCGACTAAAAGTAAACCCAGTGCTCCGTTTATTACATCAACGCTGCAACAAGCTGCAAGTACTCGCTTAGGTTTTGGTGTTAAAAAAACCATGATGTTAGCGCAACGTTTGTATGAAGCGGGTTACATCACATATATGCGTACCGACTCTACTAACTTAAGTAAAGATGCCGTTGCTTCAGCACGCGATTTCATCACTAAAGAGTTTGGTGAAAATTATTTACCTGAAGTAGCTGTGTCTTATAGTAGTAAGGCTGGTGCGCAGGAAGCCCATGAAGCGATACGTCCATCAGATGTGTTGCAACGTGCCGAATTGATTGATGTCACAGATAAAGATGCAAAACGCTTATATGAGCTTATATGGCGTCAATTTTTAGCATGTCAGATGCTACCTGCATTATATGATTCATCTACTCTGGTCATCGCTGCTGGTAATTATAAATTACGTGCTAAAGGGCGCACGTTACGATTTGCTGGTTGGACAAAAGCACAACCTGTAACGAAGAGTAAAGCTGATGAAATCCAACTACCTGATCTAGAAGTAGGTGAGGAAGTTAGTTTAGTTGAATTAGACCCACAACAACACTTTACCAAGCCACCTGCACGCTTTACTGAAGCTGCATTAGTTAAAGAATTAGAGAAGCAAGGTATTGGCCGACCATCAACGTACGCTAGTATTATTTCTACCATTCAAGATCGTGGTTATGTAAAAGTAGACAAACGTCGTTTCTTTGCAGTTAAAATGGGTGAAATTGTTACGGATCGCTTGTCTGAAAACTTTAATGATTTAATGAGTTATGATTTTACTGCTGCAATGGAAGAGAATCTCGATGCAATTGCAGAAGGTAAAGCTAATTGGCATAGTGAACTTGATCGTTTCTATAAAGATTTAACAACACAATTAGATAAAGCTGATTTACCGGAAGAAGAAGGGGGTATGCGCCTCAATGATCCGGTGATTATTGATGATGTAACTTGTCCAACTTGTGACCGTCCAATGGGTATTCGAACAGCGAGTACTGGCGTATTCCTAGGTTGTTCTGGTTATGCTTTGCCGCCTAAAGAACGTTGTAAAACGACAATCAACTTAGTTGACGGTGAAGAAGTCGAAGACATTCTAAGCTCTGAAGATCTGGAAACTGCAGCATTAATGGCCAAACATCGTTGTCCTAAATGTGACACCGCGATGGATAGCTACTTAATCGATGAAACTCGTAAGTTACACGTTTGTGGTAATAACCCTATCTGTGATGGACATATCGTAGAAAAAGGTGAGTTTAAAATTAAAGGCTATGATGGTCCCGTTGTTGAATGCGACAAATGTGGCTCTGATATGCAGCTTAAAGATGGTCGTTTTGGTAAGTACATGGATTGTACTAATGATGAATGTAAAAACACGCGTAAGATTTTACGTAGTGGTGAAGTTGCTCCGCCTAAAGAAGATCCAGTACATTTACCAGAGTTAGAGTGTGAACAAAGCGATGCTTACTTTATTTTACGAGATGGAGCTGCTGGTATATTTTTAGCTGCAAGTACTTTCCCTCGCTCACGTGAGACTCGCGCGCCTAAAGTTGCTGAACTTGCAAAATTTAGAGATAGAATTTCAGAAAAATTCTATTATCTAGCAGATGCACCACAACAAGATCCTGATGGCAACCTTGCAATTGTGCGTTATAGCCGTAAGAACAAAGAACAGTATGTGATGACGGAGATAGATAAAAAAGCAACGGGTTGGACAGCTAAGTATATCGATAACAAATGGGTAGAAGAGTTACCTAAAAAGAAAACCGCTAAAAAAACTAAAGCGAAAAAGTAGGTAATAAACTTAATTAAAAAATGGCAGCTCTCGCTGCCATTTTTGTGTTTAATGCCAAATAAAGGCAGCTAATTTTTATAGTTGAGTATAACTTCCATTGGTGGCTTTTTAAGCAACTAATACATTTCTTGATTCGTAACATAGGGTTGTTTGTTTAAATTTTTAAACATTTGTATATACTAGCGTTTTTTAAAAGGATGGTCTGAAATGCGCGTAGCTTTAGGTATTGAATATGATGGTGCTAACTATTACGGTTGGCAAAGACAAAAAGAAGTTAACTCTGTTCAAGAAGAGCTAGAAAAAGCGTTATCCAATATTGCAAATCATCCCGTTACTGTGAATTGTGCAGGCCGAACCGATGCGGGTGTTCATGGTACAGGCCAAGTTGTGCATTTTGATACAGAGTCGGAACGTCAAATCAGTGCCTGGACTTTAGGAGTTAATGCCAAGTTACCTGATGATATTGCTGTTCGTTGGGTTAAAAAAGTAGATGACAGTTTCCATGCTAGATTCAGCGCTACTGCAAGACGTTATCGTTATATCATTTACAATGGTGTTTATCGTCCAGGTATTTTGAGCAAAGGCTTAAGTCACTATCATTGCGACTTAGATGCATCAATCATGCATGAAGCAGGTCAATACTTGGTCGGAGAGCAAGATTTTACTTCTTTCAGAGCATTACATTGTCAAGCCAATAGCCCAGTGCGTACGATTGAGTATCTAAATGTTTCTCGTCATAGTGATTTTATTGTTATTGATATTAAAGCAAATGCATTCCTTCACCATATGGTACGCAATATTGCTGGCAGTCTGATTGAAATAGGTCAACAGAAACAACCTGTAGAATGGCTTCAAACTCTATTGAGTTACAAAGATCGTGCAAAAGCAGCTGCAACTGCGAAACCTGGTGGTTTATATTTAGTAGAAGTTGATTACCCTGAACAATTTGATCTACCTAGACCTGCTTGTGGTCCTTTATTTTTAGATATTTAAAGTGATGAATACAATGACAACACCAACAACCAATAACATTTTTTCTGCCGATACTCTTAATGAATGGTTAGCACATTTAGAACAATTACATCCTAATGCGATTGAATTAGGTCTTCAGCGTATTACTGAAGTAGGTAAGCGACTTAATTTAATACATTTTGATGCGCAAGTTATTACTGTTGCCGGTACCAACGGAAAAGGAACGACCTGTGCTTATTTAGAAAAAATATTATTAGATGCTGGCTACAAAGTGGGGGTGTACAGCTCTCCACATATTCATCGCTATAATGAACGTTTACGCGTAAACGGTTTGGAGCTAGATGACTCAGCTCATTGTGATGCTTTTGCTATCATTGAAAATACACGTGATACAATTTCTTTAAGTTATTTCGAATATGCTACTTTGTCTTGTCTGTATTTATTACAACAAGCAAAATGCGATTATATTCTTTTGGAAGTTGGTTTAGGCGGGCGTTTAGATGCGACTAATATGGTCGAGTCTGATGTTAGTGTAGTCACAACAATAGGTATTGATCATATTGATTGGTTAGGCAGTGATAGAGAAAAAATAGGGTTTGAAAAAGCGGGTGTCTTTAGAGCTAATAAACCAGCAATTTGTGGTGAATTAGATGTTCCTCAATCTATCATTGATCATGCAGACTCAATATCTGCACAGTTGAAGTTAGCATCAAGAGACTTCTCTTTTACAATGCTAGATGAACAACATTGGTCTTGGAATGGACAGAATGTGTTATCTCCTATTAAACAAACCTTAATGCCAATACAAAACGCGTCAACGGCATTAGCGACAATTGAAGCGCTAGGTATTACGATTGCTCCTGAAAAATTAATTACTTCAGTGGAGAACGCTGCATTAGCAGGGCGCTTGCAGGCCATTGAAGGATACGATTGTGATTTTTATATTGATGTTGCACATAATCCACAATCGGCGCAATATCTAGCAACGCAAGTAAAGCGTTTAAAACAGTTTAAGCCATCTTGTAAAGTACATGCCGTTGTCGGTATGTTGTCTGATAAAGATATGACAGCAACATTGTCTGCAATCAATAGCGAAATCGATGAGTATCATTTCATCGATTTAGATTGTTATCGTGGTGCTTCAGCATCACAATTATTAAACGCTTATCAAAGCAGCAAGCATAATAATCATAATGTGACTTGTTATGAAAATGTGCTTAGTGCCGTCGATAAGGTAGTTAAGAATGTCAGTACATCTGATATAGTCATAGTATTCGGTTCATTCCATACTGTTTCCGATATTTTAACCAAATAGCAAGGGTATAACGTGGCATCTCAGTTTAAAAATCGTTTAGTCGGCATTACTATATTAGTTGCATTAGTTGTGATCTTTTTACCTTCATTGATCGACGGCAAAAAAACGACTTACCAGCAAGAATTTGCTGCAACTCCTATTAAACCAGAACTAAAAGAGCACTCTCAAAATTTCTCAGATTCAACTCCGTCACCTAAAGAACAGTTAGTTATTGAAAATGAAGAAGTTGAAGAAGAAACAACTGAACCTGCTGCCTCTGAGTGGAAAGTAGAAGAAGTTGCTTCAGCGGTTGTGGTCGAAGAAAATAAATCAACACCAAAAACTGTTACACCTGCGCCAGTGAAACAAACTCAAGCACCTGTTTTTGAAGATCCAGCTTGGACAATTCAATTAGGTGCTTTCCAAAATAAAGCTAATATAAATAGTTTATTAAAGAAATTAAATAAAGCTGGTTTTCAGGCTCATACCATCCCAAGAGAAGTAATGGATGGTCAATTGACGCGAGTTTTTGTTGGTCCTAATGTGTCTAAACAAAAATTAACCGATATGCTGCCTCGATTAAAAAGCATAACTAGCTTAAACGGAAAAGTTGTCCCTTTTAATCCAATTGCACCTTAGTTTTTAAAGCGTTTCAAAACATTCTCTGATAGAATGCGCGCGTTATAGATTTACATTAATTTAGGGATAAGTATGAATTGGTTTGATTTCACCATTCTTGGTGTTATTGGTTTATCATCTTTAATTAGCTTAATTCGCGGCTTCACCAAAGAAGCTGTCTCGTTAGCCACTTGGTTTGCTGCATTTTTTATTGCCAGTAACTTTTATCCCGAAATGGCACAATTTCTCACCGGTATTGAAGACCTAAAACTTCGAAACAGTGCCGCCATTGCTATTCTTTTTGTTGCAACCTTATTAATAGGTGGCCTTATCAATTACATCATTAATCGCTTAGTAGCAGTAACTGGTTTATCTGGTACAGATAGATTGCTAGGCGTTATTTTTGGTGCAATCCGCGGTATATTAATCGTGAGTGCTTTACTCTTCATCATTGATTACATGACATCATTTGATGAAACGCTATGGTGGAAAGAGGCGCAATTACCGCCTCATTTTGGCATAGTTATAACCTGGTTCTTTGAACATTTAGAAAGCTCATCTAGCTTTCTAAAAAATATACAATCAACAAAGGTTTAATCGTTGATTAGCAAAAATTAGTCACTACATTAAAAGCACATTCGTTTGTGCTTTTTTGTGAACTCTCTTAAAAATAGAAAGGCTTCAATTTATGTGTGGAATAGTAGGTATAGTTGGTTCAACTCCTGTCAATCAAAGTATTTATGATGCATTGACTGTATTACAACACCGCGGCCAAGATGCTGCTGGTATTGTAACGACTTACAACGGCAACTTTAAACAACGCAAAGCTAATGGTTTAGTAAAAGATGTGTTCGAAACAAAACACATGCAGCGTTTAAAAGGAAATAGCGGAATAGGTCATGTTCGTTACCCAACTGCAGGTAGTTCAAGTGCTGCAGAAGCACAACCATTCTACGTAAATTCACCATGGGGTATTTCCTTAGCACATAACGGTAACCTTACCAATGCTAAAGATTTACGTGCTGCTTTAGTGAAGTCTCGCCGTCACATCAATACAACTTCAGATTCTGAATTATTACTTAATACTTTCGCAGCAGAGTTAGGTAAAACTAAAACGGATCATTTATCTCCTGACGATATCTTTGCTGCCATTTCTGAAGTACATAAGCAAATTAGTGGTGCTTATGCAGTAACAGCTTTAATCATCGATCATGGTTTAGTGGCTTTTCGTGACCCAGATGGAATTCGCCCATTAGTGCTAGGTTCTCGTCAAACTGATGAAGGTGATATTGAATATATTGTTGCTTCTGAAAGTGTTGGTCTTGATACTATTGGTTTCCGTTTCTTGCGTGATGTTGAACCGGGTGAAGCTGTTTACATTACTGAAAACCGTAAATTATTTACTCAACAATGTGCAGAAAAAACGTCATTAACGCCTTGTATTTTTGAGTATGTTTATTTTGCTCGTCCTGATTCAACATTGAATGGGATTTCAGTTTATGAAGCTCGTTTAGAAATGGGTCGTAAGTTAGGCGCTAAGATTAAACGCGAGTGGGCAGATGTGGAAATTGATGCTGTTATTCCTATTCCAGAAACGTCTAACGACATAGCTTTAGAAATCTCTGTTGAGCTAGGTTTACCATATCGCCAAGGTTTTGTTAAAAACCGCTATATCGGCCGTACATTTATCATGCCTGGTCAAACTCAACGTCGTAAGTCTGTACGTCGTAAACTGAATCCAATTTCAGCTGAGTTCAAAGGAAAAAATGTATTATTGGTAGATGATTCAATTGTTCGCGGTACTACTTCTGAACAGATCATTGAAATGGTACGTGAAGCGGGTGCTAAAAAAGTATACTTAGCTTCTGCTGCTCCAGAGGTTCGTTACCCTAATGTGTATGGTATTGATATGCCAACGCCTGAAGAGTTAATTGCTCATAACCGTAATGCGGAACAAATTAGTGATTGTATTGGTACCGATAAATTAATTTTCCAAGATATTCAAGATTTAAAAGATGCTGTTGGAAAGCAAAACCCAAGCATTCAAGAGTTTGAATGTTCTGTATTTGATGGTCAATATGTTACTCCTAACATTAATAAAGAGTACTTTGATTATTTAGCAAGTCTACGTAGTGAAGATGCTAAAAAAATACAGACACAAAAAGAAGAGATTGCTAACTTAGAAATGTATAACGAAGCTTAATCTTTGTTGTTAGTTATTTTAAAGCACAGTTTAGGCTGTGCTTTTTTATACCAGTTATTTAAATATTCTCATTTTTTCAATTGATATTGTCTATCGGTAAGTTAATTACCTGCTGCCTTTAAAAATTTACAACGAGAAGGTGGGGTATTTGAACACCTCAAATAGTTAAACTATTTATTGGTATTATTGCAACTAGGATTTTAATACAAAAAAACCAGCCAATTGGCTGGTTTTTATAAACGTTTTAAAAACGTATTAGAATTCCGCTGTGCCAGGTGCACGTGGGAAAGCAATTACGTCACGGATGTTTTGTACACCAGTTACATAAGAAACTAAACGTTCAAAACCTAATCCGAAACCAGCATGCGGTACAGTTCCGTATTTACGCAGGTCACGGTACCAGCTGTAATCTTCTTTATCTAGACCCATCTCTTCGAGACGTTTGTCTAAGGCAGCTAAATCTTCTTCACGTTGACTACCACCAATAATTTCACCGATTCCTGGAGCAAGAACATCCATTGCCGCTACTGTTTTACCATCTTCATTAAGTTTCATGTAGAAAGCTTTAATATCTTTCGGGTAGTTTTGAAGAATAATTGGAGCTCCAACATGTTCTTCAGCTAAGTAACGTTCATGCTCAGATTGTAAATCTACACCCCATTCAACAGGGTATTCAAATGTTTTGTCACATTTTTGTAGAATGTCGATTGCGTCAGTGTAATCCATACGCACAAATTCCGAACTTACCATGTTTTGTAATCGAGTAATCGCTTCTTTATCAACACGCTCTGCAAAGAATGCCATATCATCAGCACGTTCTGTTAATACAGCGTTGAATACGTATTTCAACATGTCTTCTGCAAGTTGCGCTGCGTCAGATAAGTCAGCAAAGGCAATTTCAGGTTCAACCATCCAGAATTCAGCTAAGTGGCGAGTTGTGTTTGAGTTTTCAGCACGGAATGTAGGGCCGAATGTGTAAACATTACTCAATGCACAAGCGTATGTTTCTGCATTTAATTGACCAGATACGGTTAAGAAAGTCTCTTTACCAAAGAAATCTTTTTTGTAATCTATTTTACCTTGCTCATCACGAGGTAAGTTTTCTAAGTCTAAAGTGCTAACCTGGAACATCTCACCGGCACCTTCACAGTCACTACCTGTAATGATAGGAGTACTGATCCAGTTAAAACCACGCTCATAAAAGAAGTTATGAATAGCGTGTGATAAACAGTTACGAACACGAGTGACAGCACCAAACATATTAGTACGTGGGCGTAAGTGAGCATGTTCACGCATATATTCGATACTATGACGCTTAGCAGACATTGGGTAAGTGTCTGGGTCTTGTACAAAACCGTGTACTTCAACTTTCGTTGCTTGAAGTTCAAATTGTTGGCCTTTCCCTGGGCTTTCTACTAGCTCACCTGTTACTGCAACACTACAACCAGCAGATAGGTTCAATACATCTGAAGTGTAATTTTCTAATTCTGCAGGCACAACTGCTTGAATTGGGTCAAAGCAAGAACCGTCATAGATATTTAAAAATGAGATGCCAGCTTTTGAATCACGACGTGTACGGATCCAGCCTTTCACTGTTACTTGGCTGCCTAGTGCAAATTTGCTGTTGAAAATATCAACAATGGGTGTTTTTGACATCTTAAATTGTGCTCCATAATCACAGAGTTAACTGTTTTATACTAAAAATATTAATAGCTGCATATATTACCTTGGATAGATTCAGATACAAGTATCTAACCTTATATTAATAGTACTATTCATAGTCAAATCAGTATATAAATACAGCGAAAAGCATATTTTTTTATTCGTAATGATTATCCCAAGTTTTTTACAGTTAAAAGAGCGACTTAAAAAATATTCATTAACCTCTATTGGGCTTTAATTTATGCGTTTGCAAACGTCATAAATTGCAGTACATAACTGCTTCAATTGTGCTGATGTGATGATATAAGGAGGCATGATATAAATAAGCTTACCAAATGGTCGTATCCAAACTCCGGCTTCAACAAACTGTTTTTGAATTGTAACCATATCCACAGCTTGATGCATTTCAACTACACCGATTGCACCTAGTACTCTGACTTTATTAACAGAAGATAACTGCTCACAAATCGTCAGGTTTTGGCGCAATTGCTTCGAAATGCTATTAACTAATACAGACCATTTACTATTCATTAATAGCGTTAAGTTAGCATTTGCGACTGCACAGGCTAATGGATTACCCATAAAAGTAGGGCCGTGCATAAACACTCCTGCCTTACCTTGGCTAATTGTATTAGCTACTTTCTCAGTTGTTAATGTTGCAGCAAAACTCATATAACCACCGGTTATTGCTTTACCTAAACAGAGAATATCTGGAGTAATTTGAGCATGCTCACAAGCAAATAATTTACCAGTACGCCCAAAACCAGTTGCGATTTCATCAGCAATCAATAACACGTTATATTGATCGCATAACTTGCGAGCAGCTTTTAGATAATTAGGATGGTAAAAATGCATTCCGCCTGCACCTTGTACAATGGGCTCTAAAATCAATGCAGCAATTTTATTATGCTTATCTTCTAATAAGTTAGTCAGTTCAAGCATTTCACTATCATCCCATTCTTGATCAAAGGCGATAGTGGGTTGCTTAGTAAAGTAATTTTTAGCAACAAAGTCTTGATATAGTTCATGCATCGAGCCATCAGGATCGGTAACACTCATCGCGGCAAAAGTATCTCCGTGATAACCTTTTTTTAATGCAACAAATTTGGTTTTTGCATGCCCTAATGACTGCCAGTATTGTAAAGCCATCTTCATTGCAACTTCTACAGCGACACTTCCCGAGTCACTAAAAAACACCTTATCTAAACCCTCTGGTGTTATTTCTACGAGTTTTTTCGCCAGGTTTGTCGCTGGTTGGTGGGTTAGACCACCAAACATAATGTGTGACATTTTGTGTAATTGTTCAGTGGCTGCTTGATTAAGCTCTGGAACATTATAACCAAATAAGCAAGCCCACCAAGATGACATGCCATCAACTAATTGTTCACCAGATTGTAATGAAATTAGGCAACCATCAGCACTATCCACTGGATAACAAGGAATGGGATTTGTCATTGAAGTATAAGGATGCCAGATGTGATCTTTGTCAAATTCGACATCAACGGATACTGTGTTTAAAACATTATTGGTCATTATTTATCCAAATGTAAAGTTAATTAGTTGTTTTAAGTTGACAGTGTAACTTTCAATATTAAACTATCAAAATATTTTTTAATTCAGGTCGACACAATATGTTATCTCATAATCAAATCCGTCAAGATTGGACTGTTCAAGAAGTTAATGATTTATTTGCCTTACCATTCATGGATTTAATGTTCAAAGCGCAAACAGTACATCGTGCAAACTTTGCTAACAACCAAGTTCAAGTAAGTACATTATTATCGATAAAAACTGGAGCTTGTCCTGAAGATTGTAAATACTGCCCACAAAGCGCACGTTACGATACAGGGTTAGAAAAAGAGACCCTAATGGAAGTTGAAAAAGTAATTAAAGCAGCGAAAGAAGCTAAAGCAACAGGTTCAACTCGCTTTTGTATGGGCGCAGCTTGGAAAAATCCAAAGCAACGTGATATGCCATATCTAGTAGAAATGATAAAAGAAGTAAAATCATTGGGACTAGAGTCATGTATGACATTAGGCACTTTAGATAACAGCCAAGCTGAACAATTATCTAGTGCAGGTTTAGACTATTACAACCATAATCTAGATACTTCACCAGAATATTACGGTGAAATAATTACTACAAGAACCTATCAAGAACGCTTAGATACATTAGATAACGTTCGTAATTCAGGTATGAAAGTCTGCAGTGGTGGCATTGTCGGATTAGGTGAACAAGGTAAAGATAGATCAGGTTTACTGGTGCAACTTGCTAACATGCCTGTACAACCAGAAAGCGTGCCGATTAATAAACTGGTTAAAGTAAAGGGGACGCCTTTAGATAACGTCGATGATTTAGATGATTTTGAATTTATAAAAACCATTGCTATCGCTCGCATATTGATGCCTAAATCTCATGTCCGTTTATCTGCGGGTCGTGAAGATATGTCCGAACAAACTCAAGCTTTGTGTTTTATGGCCGGTGCAAATTCTATTTTTTATGGCTGTAAGTTATTAACGACTGCAAACCCTGACGAGAATTCAGATATGCGTTTGTTTAACAAATTAGGGATTAATAAAGAAGAAATTAATTTATCACCTTTTGAAACAGAGAAAACTGTTGATGCAGCGATTATTCGTCATGCTGAACAAGATGAACTTTTCTATGATGCAACCAGTAAGTTATAAAAATGAGTTTTTCATTTATAGCTGAACAACTCAAGCAACAAAAAGCACAACATTTACACAGAAGATCTGTACAGGTAACTGGCAAACAAGGGCGGTTTATTGAAGTCGATGGCAATTCTTTTGTTAATTTTTCCAGTAATGATTATTTAGGATTAGCCTCTGAGCCTGCGTTAATAAATGCCTGGAAAAGGGGGGGCGACTTGTTTGGTATTGGCAGTGGTGGTTCATACCTTGTAACCGGTTACAATCAGGTACATCATGATGTTACTGAACAACTTAAAAGTTGGTTAAACGTAGATGCAATCGCCTTGTTCAATTCAGGTTATTCTGCCAATCAGGCGATTATTAAGCTGCTACTACGTAAAGACGATTTATTAGTACAAGATAAATTAAATCACGCTTCTTTAATGGAAGCTGGTATTTATAGCCAAGCTAAAATGCAACGCTTTAAACATAATGATATGGCTCATTTAGGAAATATATTAAAGCAACATATTCAAACAGATAATAAATTAATTATTTCGGAAGGCGTATTCAGCATGGATGGGGATATAGCCCCAATGACTGAACTGTGCTCGTTAGCAAAGCAAAACAATGCATGGTTAATGATTGATGACGCACACGGCATTGGTGTTTTAGGAGAAAATGGGCAAGGTAGTGTTGCACAAGCAAATCAATCTCAACAAGACATTGATATTTATATGGCAACCTTCGGTAAAGCCTTAGGTGTTGGTGGGGCACTAATTGCTGGTTCAACAGAATTAATTGATTATATTAATAACTTTTCTAAACCCTATGTCTATAGCACTGGTTTACCTCCTGCAATGGTGTATTGCATCGGTGAAGCTGCGAAGCTTGCTGAGCAACAGCAATGGCGAAGAGACCATTTAGCTGGATTGATTAATTATTTTAAACATTTATCAGGACAATATGACATCCCATTGATGCCTTCTAATAGTGCAATTCAACCAATATTAATGGGCAGCAGTAAACAAGCGTTAGATATTAGTGTTTGGTTAAAAAAACAGGGCATTTGGACTACTGCAATTCGTCCACCAACGGTCCCTAACAATACTGCTAGATTGCGTGTGACATTAACCACTAATCACCATAAATCAGATATTCTTCTCCTAGTGACAAAATTAAAGCAGGCCATTGATGCAAATAGTCATTGATAAAGAAGCTGTCAAAGCTTCGTTTTCTAAAGCAGCACATCAATATGATGCTTTCGCAGATTTGCAAAGAGAAATAGGCAATCACTTAATATCACTGATTAATTTCAATAAAACCTATTCTAAGGTGCTTGATTTAGGTTGTGGAACAGGTTACTTCTCACGTTTATTAACTGATTTAACTGAACTATCCAGTTTAACCTGCTTCGATTTATCACCAAGCATGCTGGAGCAAGCAAATGATAAGTTAAGCTCCCGTAAACACGTTAATTCATACCAATTAATACAGGGTGATATTGATCATTTACCTTTTATAAGGCAACAATTTGATCTCATTTTTTCTAGTTTAGTATTACAGTGGAGTGAGGATTTAGCGTGCTGCTTAAAGCAAATTAAAAAAGCGTTATATGAACAGGGTAAGCTATGTTTTTCAACGTTATTAAGCGGATCTTTGTTTGAATTAGAACAAGCTTGGTCAAATGTAGATAATGAGAAACACATCAATCAATTTTTAACTCAACAGCAAGTGTTTGATGCACTAAAAATGGCGGGGTTTAACCAGATTGAGCTTACTACAGAAACGAGAATTAAACGTTTTCCGAGTTTATTAACAGTGATGAAAGCACTAAAAGGAATCGGTGCTAATCATGTTCATGGCAGTAAGCATAATAGTTTAACAGGAAGGCAATTGCTCAAAAAATTAGATCAAGGTTACCAAACATTTGTAGATAACAATGGGTTGTATTGCCTTAGTTATCAAGTTTGTTACGTCGTTGCACAATAAATTCATAAAATTAAATGGGCATTGTTAAAAATGAAATCAGCAAACAAGGTGTTACTTAACCAATCAACTTATTTTATAGCTGGAACCGATACGGATGTTGGAAAAACAGTATGTACTCGCGCATTATTACAAGCGGCTAAGCAACAAAATAAAACCACTATTGGTTACAAGCCAATTTCAGCTGGTTGTGAATTAACTGAGCTAGGTTTGCGTAATCAGGATGCTTTAATTTTACAAGCAAATAGCTCCGTTAACTTACCTTATAATGATGTCAATCCAATTGCTTTCCAACAACCAGTTGCACCGCATATTGCAGCTATTGAAAATGGAACTTTTATCGATATCAATATCGTTAATAATGGATTACAACACTTGCAAAATATGAATGTTGATTTGGTTTTTGTTGAAGGGGCAGGTGGATGGCATTTACCGATTGATAATCAGTTTTTACTATCTGATTGGGTTATTGAAAAGCAATTACCGGTGATTTTAATTGTCGGGCTCAAGTTAGGTTGTTTAAACCATGCATTACTAACCGCCAAAGCAATTGAACAAAGTGGGTTAGTTATAGCAGGTTGGATTGCGAATCATTTACAGCCGGATATGCCCTATGTTGTCGATAACATTGAAACATTAAAAACTATGATTAATGCACCTATGTTAGCTGAGATTCCATTCATTAAAGGCATTAATACCACTAATTTAGCTGAGTTTGTTGATGTGAGCTTTATCTAAGCGATATTTACCACAATATTTTATGCTTGTTTTATACTGGTTAACCATTTTTTCCAAGGTAAAGGCATCATAGGCAGTACAATTAATAAAATACCAAGTGCTGTTAATATATCGGGAATTTCATTAAACCAAATGATCCCAAACACTGTAACAAAGGCTAAACCAGAATATTCAGCTAAAGCAATATGACTAACATCTGCTTTTTTATAGGCAATGACTACTAATGCGTGGTAACCCAATACAAATATATTAATCGCCACAATCCATAATATATTAACCATTGAGATCGTTTGCCAGTTAAATAACGATAATAATAACGCTAAAGGCAGAGTCATTATTGTTGTCCAAAATAAAGTCGAAATTAAATGCTGGCCAGTAGGGATTCTTCGTATAAACACATTACAAAAAGCTAAAGTTAGTGCGCTGCCTAGTGCGATAATTGCAGCCCAATGAAATTGCTCAGGCCTTAACACAATTAACACTCCAATAAACCCAATACCAGTTGCGATGTATTTACTAATGGGTGGTGTTTCTTTAAGAATTAAAATGGACATTGGCAGCATCATTAATGGAGCTACATAAAACATTGCATTTGCTGTTGCTAATGTTAAGTGCGTAATAGCAACCATTGCACAGGCACTTCCTCCCACAATAAATTGTGCTCGCCAAAAGGTAATTTGATCAAAGCCATCTTTATATTTTTGCTTAGGTAATCTCAGCCATAACGGTGCAATGAACAATAAACTAATCACCTGACGTATAAAAACATACTGAAACGTTGGAACTTCACCATTAAGTACTTTTAGAGATACATCTGACAAGGAGGCTAGTAGATTAGCTAAAATTAATAATAAAATAGCTTGGGTGACTGACTTTTGTTGCATGAATGATACGTCAATAGCTGGATAAAAAGGTGAGGCATTATACTGAATTACTTTTTTACAACTAGCTTTATTTGTATGACTTATACTAATTTAGCGACTTAACTCCTTATAAATAAGCAGTTGCGTGACTGCATTGTCTTTAATTGGTCACGCACTTAGCTTTTTGAAGATCCACTTTTATAGTGGAGTTAGCAACAGGCTTGTTTTAATAAAGTAGGCTGTAGAGTTTACGACGGTACTCAGAGACAAGTGCCTTATCATCAGTAGTTTCTAGAATATCCAACATGATTTTTTTGGCTTCACCATTGTCGTAACCTAGATCTTTTGAAAGCACAGTGTGTAAAAGGTTGAGGGCTTCCTTATAACGCTTAACTAGCTGATACTGTAGGGCTAATTGGTATTGTACTGATTGTACATCTTGCGTATTGGCTAAAGCATTTTCTAATGCAGTTATTTCTGGTGTTTGAGCTGATTGTTCAGTCGCAGTTAATTCCGCTATTAAACTATGGTAAAGCATATCTTGATCGGCTTCAGGAATACTATCTAGGATTGGTTTAGCATTTTCAAATTCACCCAGTGCTAAATACACTTGTGCTAGTGCTAACTTAATTTGATTGTCTTGTTCATTTAATTTTTGTGCTTGAAGTAACGTTTCTTTTGCTTCAACTAGCTCACCTTTAGCGAATAACGTTTGTGCATCAGTTAATAATGCTAAAGCAGGATCAGGGAGGTGTTTTTTAATTAAGTCATTAAGAAACTCTGGTGTCTGTTCACCTGCAAACCCATCCACACCTTGTCCATTTACAAACATGTATGCAGTAGGGACGCTCTTAATTTCAAAGTGTTGAGTAATTTGATGTTCGGTATCACAATTTACTCTGGCAAGTGTAAACCCATTACCGTAATCATGTTGTAACTGAGTAAGTACTGGAAGTAATGTTTTACAAATATTGCATTGGCTAGACCAAAAAACGACAAGCACAGGTTTATTTTTTGAACCGTCTGCAACCACAGTTTGAAAGTCTTGAGCAGTGATGTCGAAAATGTCTGCTTGCATATTTACCTCATTGTTTAAAAAATTCATAATAATACGTGAAGATTGAAACTCATCAAGCTTTAAGATGTCTCTATTCAACACTGAAGAATAATTCATAACAAACTGTTCATTTTGCGTTTTTTATCACGCAACACAGCAAAGGTTAATAAATCAGCAATTACGGTTAGTATTTCAAAAAACTAATAAATATTTGAGTTGAGCGTGAATCTGTTTGTTTTTCTTCTTGTTTTTAAAGGCTTGCAAAAGTAACATTACACGCTCAATAAAAGGAGCATTTACATGTTAACAGGTAGTATTGTAGCACTCGTGACACCGATGGATCAGACTGGCGAAATTGATTATATTGCATTAAAAGAGCTCGTAGAGTTTCATATTAAATCAAAGACGGCAGCCATTGTAGCAGTAGGTACGTCTGGAGAGTCAGCAACGTTCAGTGTTGATGACCATGTTAAAGTAGTTGAGCGAACGATTGCTTATGCTGCTGGTCGTATTCCTGTTATCGCTGGTAATGGCGCTAATTCAACATCAGAAGCGATTGCGTTAAGTAAACTATTCATTAACAGTGGAATTGTTGCTGGTTTAAATGTAACTCCTTATTACAATAAACCAACGCAAGAAGGTTTATACCAACATTATAAAGCAATTGCAGAATCATGTGAGTTACCGCAAATTCTGTACAATGTACCAGGTCGAACCGCTGTTGATATGTTACCTGAAACGGTTGCTCGTCTTGCAAAACTGACAAACATTATTGGTATTAAAGAAGCGACAGGTGACCTACAACGATTAGCTGATATTAAAGCTGTTGTTCCAGAGGATTTCTTACTTTACAGTGGTGACGATGCAACCGGTTGTGAGTTTATGCTACAAGGTGGTCATGGGGTTATCTCTGTATCGACTAATGTAGCGCCTGCAGAAATGACACAAATGTGTGATTATGCACTTGCCGGTGAAAATGAAAAAGCACTTGCAATAAATGCACAATTAATGCCAATTCATACTCACTTATATCATGAAGCGAATCCAATTCCAGTAAAATGGGCTTGTGCGGAGCTAGGCTTGATTCCTACTCCTACATTACGCTTACCATTGACTACATTATCAGAACAGTTCCAACCAATTGTTCGTAATGCCTTAATTGAAGCAAAATTACTTTCATGAATAGACAAAAAGCATTAACACAAATCGCAGGAGTTGTTATTTTAACAACTGTTGTTACAGGCTGTGCTCGCTTTGAAACAAGAACACAGGCGAGCGGTGAGTTTGACTACCAAGATGTTGAATTAATAGATAAATATGATCATGGGGACATCCCACAAATTGAACAAAGGTCTGTATTTGATATCAACTCGTTAACTAAAGACCAAGACCAATTTGGTCTGTTAGGAAAAGATGTTGATGTACGTCCTCCAGCTCAATTAATGCCGGTGTTAGATGGTGTTATTTTAGATTCAAGTAAATCGAAAACTAAAGTATGGTTCAATACATTTAAAGCTGATAGTGACCACCGTGAAAAAGTGGAAGAGCTAGTGTTACAATTTTTAGCTTATAAAAATGCAACGCCTAATATCAAATCGGAATCACCACTTCAAATTGATACTGGTTTAATCGTTACTGAGCGTTCTTACGGTAGTTTGACTAAAAGTGTCGCGCACGAAGAAGGGCAATATCAATTAGAAATTGAGACTGCACCAGATAATCACAGTGTGTCTCTAATGGTTGATGTGCAAAGTTTTCAAGAGAAAAATGATGATTATGAAGTACAGAACACGCTAGAGGGCCGAGCTAAACGCAGCGTTGAAATTCGATTCATCAATGAGATGTTACAATTTGCCAATATTAAGCAACAGTTAGAAGCGAAACAATTTGAAGATAATCGTCCATTACCAATTAAATTAGGTTTTGACGATAATCATCAAACGGCTTGGATTGTTGACGCAGAGTTTCTGGAATCTTGGGCTAAACTACCTTCATTATTAAATTTAATGAGCTTTAAATTAGTTGATAGTGACAAAAACCTTGGTTATTTCTTAGGTCGTTTTGTTGAACAAGATGCAGAATATTGGCAAGAAAATAACCTTAACCCAATTACCTTAGAAGAGGGTGAATACTTTATTCAACTTGGCGAGTTAGTTGGAGGAGACACTTCAATTACTTGGTTAGATGAAGATAAGAAGCCATTGACTAATCAACAGGTTACTGAATTATACCTTAGCATTACTGATAATGTACGTAGTGTAATTTTAGATAAAGACAGTCAAACAAAACCACTATAGTCAATTCGTTAAAACTAGCTTAATGAATATCTATCTGAAAAACCTAAGTTGTATTACTTAGGTTTTTTTTTGCTATCAATTTCTATTTGTTCTTTATCTTGTTTCTCTTTAATTGCTTTCAGTACATGGTCCGGTACTTTCATTTTTGCACTTTGTTTCAGCAATAAAATATTACTGAGAATAATACCCAGTACTAATACAATAATAAATATAACCCAACCGATAGACATAATAGCTCCCTAGAAAACTGAAGATATAAAAAAGCAGGAACTAAGTCCTGCTGAAATATCTTTAACATGTATTTAATACCAATCACACTAATTAACTGCTCTATTTTACTTGTTAAAACAACTTATTTCTTCGTTGCAATTTTCGCAAACAGATCAACTATTAAAGAATTAACATCTTACCGTTAATTCTCCGATAGACTATTAACGAAGTTAATCGACGAAAGGCTTAAATTATGCCTTGAACTCAGTCATTTTTCCTGCGTAGAATTTAGATCACTTATTTAATATAATTAGTATAATATTAATCTATTAAATTGTACTGTGCGCGAAGAATATCGATTATCTCTTGTTTGGGATTGTCTGATAACACAATTGGCTTGCCAATAATTTTTTCAGCAATACCTGTATATGTTTTAGATATTTGCATTAATACTTCTTCAGGCAATGCATTATTCTTGGCTAGTGCTGCACGTTCTTCCATACGATCTTTATTTAATAAAATATCTGGATCAGGGAAATGCTTTAATAATAATTGACGAAAATCTTCTTTGGAGTTTTCAACAATATTACCTTCACGATAAGCAGGACCATCCCATATACGTGATGAATCAGGTGTTCCAACTTCATCCATATAAATCAGTTTTTCATTCCCAGCTTTATCTGTAACATAACCGAATTCAAATTTAGTATCTACGAAAATTTGGTCAAGCTTAGCTAGTTCAGCGCTGATTAAATCAAAACCTTCTTTTAATAGTTTTTCATAGTCATCAATATGTGCTTTTGCAGTAAAGTTAAACGCAGCAAAATTGTCTTCTATATTCTTACGGGTAACATTAACATCATCAACTTCTTGAACGCCAGGAATGCCTTTAAGGATCCCTTTAGAAGAAGGGGTGATCAGTAGTTCTGGTAATTTCACGTTATTTTGTAAATTATCAGGAATAGTGATACCACAAAATTCTCTGTCGCCATTTGAGTATGCTCGCCACATTGAACCTGTAATGTATTGTCGAGCAATAGCTTCAATCATAACAGGACGAGCTTTCTGTACGATCCAAATAAATGGATGTGGGATATCTAAAATGTGGCTATCTGCTAAGCCTTGCTCTTTAAACAGTTTGAACCAATGGTTTGAAATCGCATTTAAAGCTGCACCTTTACCAGGAACGCCATTCATGCCTCCTTCACCGTGCCAAATGCAATCAAACGCTGAAATACGGTCACTGATAACCATGATTGCTAACGGGGCATCCGCAGCAACATCGTAACCCTTTTCTTCAATCAAACGTTTGCTATCTTCGGCTGTTAACCAATAAACTGAACGCACTTTACCACTGTGGACTGGCTGATCTGTACGAATTGGTAAGTCGTTGTTTACAGCTAATACTTTATCGGCAAGACTCATAAATATTTCCTATAAAAAGTCAAAGTGAGCAGAAATTTCTGCAAGAAATGATAAGGCGCGAATAATAACAGATTCATCGTCAGTATTCATGCCAAAAAGCCGCCATATCAGTATAATAACGCTTTTCTATATTATTCTATGTGGGTCAAAATGAACAAGGGAGTGGCTTAATGAGTAAAGGTTTTACTTGCAAACAATTCCATATTAATACAGAACAGTGTGGAATGCCTGTGAGTACAGATGGAATATTACTTGGTGCGTGGGCTAATATTTTACAATCCGACAGTATTTTAGATATTGGTTGTGGAGCTGGATTATTAAGTATTATGTGTGCTCAACGTAACGCTTATGCATCTATAATAGGTCTTGATATTGAGCAAAATGCATTTAAAGCTGCCATTGAAAACGTTAATCAAACACCTTGGAATAAACGTATAACGATTAAACATCAATCTTTACAATCATTTGTTGAAGGTCACCTCAATACTAAACCTAGCATCAACTCCGAGATTTCATCGATTATTTGTAATCCGCCTTACTTTAATAGTGGCGAACATTCGCTAAATACACAGCGTGCATTAGCACGGCATACTTCCAGTTTATCCCATTACAATTTACTAAACGATTGTCATCAAGTCTTAAAATTAGGAGGAACAGCTAGTTTTATTTTGCCGACGAAGGAGGGATTAGCCATGATAGATTTATTAGATGAGGTGAACGACAAATTTGAAACGTTTTTAAGTTTGTCTAAGCTAACCATGGTTCATACCAAGCAAAATAAACCAGCCACTCGCTTATTAATAGAGCTCACTAAACATAAATCTAACCTTTTGATTAACGTTACAAAAAGTAGCTTAATTATTCATGAAGGCGGTAACTACAGTACTGATTTTGTTGAATTAACTAAGGCATTTTATTTAAAAATGTAAGTTAGAAAGGGCCGCAAATTGCCTAAATTATATTAAGAGCTATGTCAAAAGCTATATCAAGAGCTATATCAACATTGCTCAATAATTAAAAAACTGTCGGTGCTCTGGTCCAGCGCTAAAGCTGCTTATCTTATTAACATGCTTAACTGATTTCCAATGTGCGACTTGTTGGCCTTGATTGACATGTGGAAAGGTATTTTTATCAGATACTTTAATGTTTAAAAAATCACATAACAATTGGTAACTTGACGGTTGGCCAATATCAATAGATAGAAAATCAGAACGACCAGAAAAATACGCTAACACAGCTTGTTGGTGTCGCAGATAACAATCTGTAAGATGCGTTTCAGTGAGAAGTTGTGAGTGAGTTAATTCGAAGGTTTGCTCAAATGAGCGTTTTAACACCGGGCTAAAACTGCCATTTTTTAAACCAAGCTCGGGAAGCATTCTAGTCAACAGACGTTGCATAGAGGGTAACCAAACATTTAAGTTTCTTGTCAAATATATGAAACGTGCATCAGGAAATAGTTTATCTAACTGTTGGTAGTCAGAAAAACACGGGCAATCAGTAACCACTTCCGCTAAATTAAAGGCTTGTTTTGTGAAAGCGGTATGAGCCACTTTATAACCCAAATTCAAGAACGCAACACTAATACTCGTTGTACCCGTTCGGGGTAAGCCAATAATAAATATTTTACTCAATGTTTTACTCGTTCTTAATAGGTGAATTATCGCTCAGTATAACGACTTATCTTCAAAGTATAACAGTTACATTGTTTAATAGTTCGATATCAAAAAATAGAATATAAAAAAGGGCTCTACTTATAGTGAGTACATCACCCATATAAGTAGGTAATCTATTAATATTAAGAACTAATTAGCTTAGGTTTACGCATTAAACATTAAACATTAAGAATTGAATGCATAGAGTCAATGAGCTGGGTTGCCATCTGATCATATGACTCAGACATAATACCCTCTGAGAAATGACCTTGGTCATTATCAAAGTATTGGCCATTGTGTGCGCGCATTGCAGGAGATAAAGCAATTTTGGTAATAATATCTGCACCAATACTTAAGTCACTTCCTGCAATTCCAAACCCTTCTTTTACCATTTTACTTGCTAATAGAGACCCTGGGTTAACTGAAATACAGACTGGATTACCTTCGGTTTTTCTATATGTATCACTCCATAAACGTATTGCTAATTTACTCTGAGAATACGCTTGCATAGGGTCTAAATTAGTTTTGCCTAGTAATGCATCAATATTTACTGGCGATTGTGCAGCTGAAGATAAGTTAACAATTCGCCCATTGGTACCTAAGATTGATGAAAGAGCTTCACTTAAATAAAAAGGGGCAATGGTATTTACGACAAATCTAACATCTAAGCCCTGTGCATTTTTAGTTTCATTGGTTTTGAAAACACCGGCATTGTTAATTAACACATCAATATGACTGTATTTCTGTAAAATATTCTGAGCCAGTGTTTTTACCTCACTGAGGATTGATAAGTCAGCTAGAAAAGTATCTACCGATGCATCATTCGATATTGCTAATAACTGTTGCTTAACTGATGTTAATTTTTCACTATTACGACCATGAATAATTAAATGGTGGCCCAAATTAATTAGGTTTTTAGCTGTTTCTAGGCCAATACCATCTGTTGCACCGGTAATTAAAATTGTTTTTTTCATGCAAATACTCCTGACATTAATTGACCAAATCATGTTAATGAATTGGTCAATTAGATAAATGAAGGGTTAAATCTCTATTACAACTTTACCCATACCTTGGCCACTTGTAAGTCGAGCATAGGCATCGCCTACTTGTTCAAATGAGTAATGATTTTCATCTAAAACCGGTATTAAGCCACCAGATTCAACAATCTTCGTTAATTCAGATAAAATGGCACCGTGTTCTTCACGTTTAGTGTTATGCAACATTGGGATAAGCATAAATATAACGTGCAACGACAAACCTTTCATGTGTGCTGGCAATAAATCAAGTGACAGCATAGACGTAGTTGTCGCTATTTGTCCGTTTATTGTCGCTGCTTCAAATGAGTTTAATAAATTCTCCCCACCAACAGAGTCAAAAACAATATCAAACCCTTTTGCATTGGTATGCTTCTCGACATAATCAGCCACTTTTTCAGTTTTATAATCGATACCCGTTGCGCCTAATTGTTCGATTAGGGCAATTTGCTTGTCGCCACCGCCAGTAGAATAGACTTTACAACCAAAATGATGAGCAAGCTGAACAGCAATATGGCCAACACCACCAGAGCCACCATGTACTAGTACTTTTTTACCTGTGGAAACCTGTGCTCTTTGTAAGCCTTCATAAGCCGTAATACCAACCAAAGGTAATGCAGCTGCTTCACGCATTGATAAATTTTTAGGTTTAAGCGCAATTAAATTTGCGTCTGCAAGCATATACTCAGCTAATGCTCCAGGTAAATCAGCTAAACCACCAGCGCACCCATAAACTTCATCACCAACTTGGTAATTCTCAACACCTTCACCGATTTCAGTGATTGTGCCTGCAAAGTCCATCCCTAACAAAGCAGGTAGTTCTGGCGATAATCCAGCCAAGGCTTCGCCCATGGATTTGATCATAGTATCAACAGTATTAACACTGGTTGCAGATACTTTGATAACAACATGACCAGCTTTTACAGTTGGTTGTGCAATTTCAGTTTGTTCAAATACTGCTTCTTCGCCGTAACTTTTCAATATCATTGCTTTCATTATGTTCACCTTTATATGCCAATGTTTAGTAAGTGAAATAAGTATATTATCTAATAACTAATTTGATAATATGGCAATATAATGAATCACTTTATATTTTTTATTGATAATAGGGGCGTTTAAATTGAATATTGAGCATTTAAAACTTTTTGTACGCATTGCTAATACCCATAATATTAGTGCTGCTGGCGAGGCGCTTGGTTTATCTGCCGCAGTGGCGAGTAATCATATCAATAAGCTTGAAGAGGCACTAAAAGTTAGGCTAATTCATCGTACTACACGTAAAGTTTCATTGACTGAGGAAGGAAAAGCATTTTTACCTTATGCCGAGGATGTTATTGCCAGTGTACTATCAGCGCAAGCTTCTTTAGGTAAAGAAACGAATATATTGCAAGGGCGATTACGGGTTTCTGCCCCTGCATCGTTTGGCAAAATACATTTAATTCCTGCATTAACTGATTTCTTAAAAGCGCATCCTAAATTAACTATTGATTTGAAGTTATCTGACTCTATTGTTGACCTAGTGGAAGGTGGTTTTGATATTGCAATTAGAAACTCAAAATTAAAAGACTCAAGTTTAATTGCCCGTAAGTTAACCAGTGATCAACGTATTATCTGTGCTTCCCCTGAATATTTAAAAGCCAATGGAATACCTACACATCCTGAACAGTTAAAACAACATCAATGTCTCACCTTAACAGGTCTCGATCATTGGATTTTCGATGATAATGGTAAAGAGCTAAATATAAAAGCAAAAGGCAACTTAAGTGCGGATAACGGAGAAGCAATCAGAGATGCTTGTATTAATGGTTTAGGCATTACCCTTTGTTCAAAGTGGATAGCTCATCAACAATTAAGTGACGGAGTACTGGTAGAAATTTTACAAGATTACCCGTTAACCAGTGATACTTCTATTTGGGCAATTTACCCAAGTTCTCGGCAAGTTGCGCCTAAAGTTAGGGCATTTATTGATTATTGTAAGGAATATTTTGAAAATAATAATCGATGGGAAGTGTGATCGTAAATGAATGTTCTGCATTCTTTGTGCTTGAACTAAACACCTGTTTATCAGCTTTAAATATTAGTTAATAATTTATTTATTTTTAATGGAAGTTCAGCCCTTATCTATTATTTTCACACTTTCATATTTAAAAAATGAATATCGATATTAAGCCTTTATAGCGCCGAGTTAACTAATATTATGAAAAGTTAAAAGTTAAAAATACAAACTGGAGCCAGAGACATGAGTAAATACGAGCAAGAATACTACCTGCCGTTCGCAGCCATGGATGACAGTAAATTATTTGTTGGGATGGATAAGAAAACGGTAATGCGTCGTGGTGGACATAAAAAACTTAATCCTGCTGATGGACCGATGTTTTACCATAATGCCTACAAAGAAGAAGATAAAAAAGAGGGCGTTAAACAGCCTATTCCTGACATTATGTTGGTAACAAGGGAGATGATTATACCCAATGAGATGATGGAATTTTTGCGCGGTTTTAATATTCCAGGTATCCAAGTGTTTCCTGCTGTTTATATTGACGATGATGATAACTGGCATGAAAACTTATCGGTCATTCATTGTTATGAAAGGTTAGATTGTTTAGATTTTGATAAAAGCGTAATAGAAAATAATCCTAAGTACTGGGAAGAGGGAGATGATAATAAAGTTGATAAACCTTATCTTTCTGAAGCAGTCCTAAATGGAATGCCAGAAGATGAACGGTTAATATTTAAAATAGATAATGTTAAGGGGCTACATATCTATTTTCACCAACGTATTGTTGATTATATCCGTGAAATGGAATACACAGGCGTTCACTTTATTAAAGTCGCTGATTTTGAAGAAGGAATGCAAAACCATGAAGGCTTTGATGGTGTCACAACTTATTAGTTCATATTTCTTTTAAAATCATTTTGTCATAAACACTAACCTTATTTTTACAGTATGTTTGTTGTTCATAAAAATAGTCGTTTTCTTTATTGAAAAGTTTTGTATTGAATAAATATCCAATGGGAAGTGCAATAATTAATCTAACTAATTAATAAGTGGTCATATTCTGTGTGATATTTAATCTTAAATGTGAATGTTAACTCTTTAAATTTTAGTTTGTGAAGTCAAGCATTGTGTCTGTTAAGTTAAATGTTAGTCTTGATCAGTTACACATATCTAACATTTCAATAACATGAATAACGTATACAAATGAGGTTATCACAATGAATAAAACTTTAAAAAATGGAATCCTAGGGTTAGCGTGTTTATTCTCTTTTAACGCACTTGCTGAAAATTATACGATAGGGACAGGGAGTCAGAGTGGTACTTATTATCCATTAGGCGGTATCTTAGCTAAAATTTGGAGTGAAAATATTGATGACTTCGATATGCGTGCTGAAGTAACTGCTGCATCAGTAGAAAATACGATTAAAGTCGCAGCTAAAAAACAGCTTGCTGGTATTGCAATGGGTAACGTCGTTTTACAGGCAAGTGAAGGCGTAAAACCTTTCCCACGTAAAATGGATGTTGCACCATTATTCGCGCTTTATCCAAATGTTGTTCAATTTATCGTTCCTGCTGATTCTGATATCAAATCAATTAAAGATTTAAAAGGTAAGAAAGTATCTTTAGGAGCTCCAGGTTCGGGTACTCGTGTCAGCTCAACGAATATATTAGCGGCGTTAGGTATTAATGATAGTGATATTGAAGCTCAATCATTGAATTACACGGCAACTACGAATGCAATCGCTGCAGGTCAAATTGACGCTGGCGCAATTGTAGGGAGTGTTGGTGTTGGTGCTATTACAGAGCTTGCTTTTACTAACAAAATTCGTATTTTATCTTTTACTGCAGAAGAGTTGAAAGCTGTTTCTGAGAACAATGCTTCTTATCAATCAATTGATGTTCCTGCCGAAAGTTATAAAGGCGTTGCTGCTTTCAGTGCGCCAGCAGTATGGAATATTCTTGTAGTCAATAAGAATATGGATACTGATTTAGCGTATCAGATGACCAAAGTTGCTTTCGAACATATGGATGAAATCAATCAAGTGATCAGCGTGACTAAATTTACGACTATTGAAAATATGAATAAACTTGAAGGTGTTGACCTACACCCAGGCTCTATGAAGTTTTTCAAAGAGAAAATGCAATAAAAAGGTAGTCTTAATTTATACCTAAAAGCAAAAACAGCCTGCTGTGACTAACTATTAGTTGCAGCATTTTTATTTTAATTCAACTTAACAAATTGTAACAACCGCATATTATTAACTACCTATTACTTTCTATTTAATATAAAAATGCAACTTTAATAACATATATTGTCTGCAAATTAATAAGATATACCGATTTAACGTAACAAAGGATTGGTATTAGATATACGCTTCGGAGAAAAGCATGACAGAATCAACAACGCGCTGGTGTTCAGACAAACTAGTATTAATAGCCGCATTAGCAGCAATCTCTCTTTCAGTATTTCAAATTTGGCAGGGGATTACTGCTGATTTATCTGCACCTGTATTTAGACCCATCCATTTGAGTTGGGTTCTCATTTTAGTTTTTTTAACCTTACCATTAATTAAGCAAGGGCAATCAACTGCTATCTATCTAATGGGCCGGTGTATAGATATTCTATGTATAGCTGCCATAGCTTGGGCGTCTTATAATATTGTCTCATTTGATTATGATGACATCATGTTCCTGATGGATGGATTGACATCATTGGATCAACTTTCAGGGTTAATCATTATGGTGCTTCTATTGGAAGCAACACGACGAACAGTCGGAATGGTAATGGTGGTTATCGCTGCTTTGTTTTTAGCCTATGCAATCTTTGGTAATTACTTACCTGGTTCAATCGCTAGTAAAGGTTTTTCAATTGAAGAAATAGTCAGGTTTCATATTTTCTCAACAAACGGTATTTATGGGGCACCTTTAGCGATTGCAGCAGGTGTGGTATTTATCTTTGTATTATTTGGTGCTTTCTTGCAAGTGACTGGTGCTGGTAAATTCTTTATCGACGCTTCTTTTTCACTGGCTGGTAAATACCGTGGAGGTCCTGCAAAAGCGAGTGTATTAGCGTCTGCTGCTTTAGGTTCTATTTCAGGATCTGCAATTGCAAATACAGTAACCACTGGTGCGTTAACTATTCCGATGATGAAAAAGCTTGGTTATAAATCTGAGCAAGCTGCTGGGATCGAAGCCGCTGCTTCAACAGGAGGTCAAATTATGCCACCTGTCATGGGCGCAGGGGCATTCGTGATGGCGCAGTTTACGGGTATTCCTTATAGTGAAATCTTATTAGTTTCAATTGCTCCAGCTATTTTATATTTCGGTTGTACTTTACTGTACGTTCATTTAATGGCGTGTAAATTAGGCCTTAAAGGGATGGATGTCACTGAGAAAATAACAGTCGTATTGAAAGATGGATGGCACTTCTTAGTACCATTGATATTGATAACCAGCTTATTGCTAATGAGTTATTCGCCTATTTTGGTTGGTATTACTGGCTGTGTTGCAATCTTGGTCGCTGCAATGTGTCGTAAACATAGTCGTATTACTGTTTCTGTTTTCTTTGAAGGAATGAAAGAAGGTGCAATCCTGGCTCTGCCAATAAGTGTCGCTTGTGGTACTGCTGGTATTGTTGTTGGTGTGGTTGGACAAACTGGAATTGGCCTTCAATTTACGCAATTCTTGATGGCGCTATCAGGTGGTTACCTATGGTCTGTATTAGGTTTAATTGCAATTGCTGCTGTTATTCTTGGGATGGGGTTACCTGTGACAGCTGCTTATATTGTATTATCGATTATGGCTGTACCAAGTCTAACAGAACTAGGTGTAGGCTTATTAGCTGCACATATGATTGTATTCTGGTTGTCACAAACGTCTAACGTGACTCCACCAATTGCACTTGCTGCCTTTGCTGCTGCTGGTATCGCCAATACGTCTCCAATGAAATCAGCGGTTCAAGCGTTTAAATTAGCTCAAGGCTTCTTTATCATCCCTATTATGATGGCATTCTCTGGATTAATTTGGATGGAAGGTAAGAACGTCGATTTCATTGTTGCAATTGTACTAACTGTTGGATTAATTGTTGCTTTTGCTGGCTGTATAGAAGGGCGTTTAGCAACGAAATTACCGATGTTATCTCGCATGCTGTTATTAGTGTCTGCCTTTGCTATGTTAGTTCATTACCCATATATTAATGCTATTGGCTTAGCGCTTATTGTAGTGATCACTTTACTTAATATACGTGCTTCAAAAAATGAGAGTGTATTAACTCAGGAAGTCATTTAAAACATTCAATAGTTTATTTAAGATAACTTCAGTTGCAGTAAAGAACGCAAACTTTACTGCATACAGATTAATAAATCGCTTTATGATCTGATAACCCCAATTTAACGTGGTTACGGATAATATTAATATGCCACAGGGCATTATTAAAATCATGACAGAAAAAAGGAGTTTTTTATGAAATATAAAGTGTTAGCTACGGTTATTGTCGCAGGTTGTTTTTCTTCATACGCATCAGCAATTGAAGTTGAATTAACTGATTCCGCATGGGATGGCGTTAAGATACCAAAAGGTCAACAATGTCAGAAATTTGGTGGAGAAAGTCCAATGACTCCAGCATTAAAGGTTTCATCAATACCAACAGGTTCAGATTCTCTCATGCTGGCTTACAGTGATAGAGATTCTGAAAAAATGAATAATGGTGGTCATGGGATTATGAGTTATAAAATTATGTCTACGGCATCAAGTGTTACTCTACCGAAAGTGCCTGGCCATTCTTATGACTTACCTGAAAATTTTACTATGATAGAAGCTCATCGCAGTCCAGGTTGGGATAAAGAAGGTGCTTATATGCCTCCATGCTCTGGTGCTAAAGATCACGCTTACTACGTGACGGTTAAAGCAATGAAAGGGAAAGAAGTAACTGCAACGACTGTGCTTGAATTAGGTAATTATTAGTTGATAAAACATTAATTAAGCTTTTCTTAGTTATTTTTTATAATTCACTTTAAAGTAATTTTTAGTGAATTTTTTTTACTTTGTATTTGCTAACTTTTAAATTATTTCTATATATTAGATTATTTTAAAATAACTTGAACGATCGTTATGATTGTGTTTGAATGAGTGTTCAATTAACGAGGAGCCTCACATGATTAAATTTTATTTTCACCATACACCTAACCCAATGAAAGTTGCACTTTTCCTAGAAGAAACTGGTTTACCTTACGAAGTGGTTCCTCTTGACACATTAAAAGGTGAGCAACACACGCCTGAATATAAAGCAATTAATCCTAATGCTAAAGCACCTGCAATTACTGACGATGAAACACGTGTTTTCGATTCTAACGCTATCTTAATGTACCTATCAGAAAAATCTGGCAAGTTAGCTGGCAAACCTGAAGATCGTGCTGAAATGCTTTCTTGGTTAATGTTCATTGCATCAGGTTTAGGTCCTTACTCAGGCCAAAGCGTACACTTTAGACATGCAGCGCCAGAAGGCTTAGACTATGCAGTTAACCGTTACCTTCGTGAAGCACAGCGTCACTATGAAGTATTAGATACTCATATGGAAGGTCGTGATTTTGTTGTAGGTGATGAATTCACTATTGCAGATGTATCTGCATGGGGCTGGATTGATAAAGCAACAGTTGTATTAGGTGAAGAAGGGCTTACCCCTTACCCTAATTTAAAACGTTGGTTTGACAGTATTGATAGTCGTCCTGCTGTGGCACGAGCTCGTAATATTGCATCCGATGTTGAATTTAAAAAAGAGTTTGATGAAGATGCTAAACGTGCTTTCTTCCCATCAAACTACCCAAAAGTTTAATTAACTAATAAGGAGCGAATATGACTGATCAATATGTCCCACCTAAAATTTGGGTACATGATACTAATGGCGGCAATAAATGGGCTAACATTAATCGACCGGAGTCTGGTGCTACTCATGAAAAAGAGTTACCAGTCGGAGAGCATAAGTTGCAGTTGTATTCCTTAGGGACTCCTAATGGTCAGAAAGTGACTATTATGCTTGAAGAGTTATTAGCTTTAGGCATTAGTGAAGCTGAGTATGATGCTTATTTAATTAATATTGGTGAAGGTGATCAATTTTCATCTGGCTTTGTCGGTGTCAATCCGAACTCAAAAATACCAGCATTAGTTGATAAAACGGCTGATCAAGATCTCAATGTATTTGAGTCTGCTTCTATTCTTGTACATTTGGCGGAGAAGTTCGGTCAGTTTCTACCTGCTTCAGGTGTCGCAAGAACGACTACGTTTAACTGGTTATTTTGGGCACAAGGTTCTGCACCATTTTTAGGAGGTGGCTTTGGACATTTCTATGCTTATGCAGATGAAAAGTTTGAATACCCAATTAATCGATTTGCGATGGAAGCTAAACGTCAACTTGATGTATTAGACAAACAGTTAGCTAACAATACATTTGTCGCTGGCGAAGAAATCTCTATTGCTGACATGGCAATTTGGCCTTGGTACGGTAATTTAGTGTTAGGTAACTTATATGACGCTGCTGAGTTCTTGCAAGTTGAAACCTATACTCATGTAATGCGTTGGGCTAAACAACTTGAACAACGTCAAGGTTTCCAACGAGGACGTACAGTTAATCGTCCGTTTGGAGAAGAGTGGGAAAAAGTTGAAGAGCGTCACTCAGCTGAAGATATTGATAAAGTGCTAGCCAAAAAGCCTCAATAATATAATTACCCTTTTAAAAGTGATTATATTTAAAAACGGTTTAATAACATGACGTTATTAAACCGTTTTTTTATATTTATTGATTTTTGATATTCAACTTCTCAGGGTACTGTTTAATCATATCGATAAAACAATCTGCCATCGAATATTGGGTAATTGTCCCTTCACCTTGCATCATAGTTAATGCGTCGTAGCCTTCTTTTCCTTTCATGGTATAGGCTGAAGAAGTGCCGTGATAAAAAGTTTCTGCTTGTACTTTGATCCACCCCTTATCTGGGTTAAAAATTGTTAATTCTGTAATACGCTCGCCAATAGGACGTTCTGAACAATAAGTAAATGCAAGATTATGCGTGTATGGGTAGCTTCCACTGCCGCTACCGACTACGCCATTATTAGTTGCATTATTGATTGCACCCTCAAGTGCAAGTGATATAAATTTACCTTGAATTCGATATACACCAATTGGTACCATAAAAGGAAGTAACTTACCGGCAATGTCAGCAATTGATATCTGTCCCTGATTTAATGATGAACGAATACCACCCGCATTATGAATGGCAAAATCGACTTGATGTCCAAGTTTATTCATCATGTATGAAAACGATTCAGCAACTAGAGGTACCAGTTCGCTACCTCCTTTTTCATCTGGGATACGAATATGTCGCATATCCTGAGGCAAAGTAGCAATAATAGTATTCTGCAATTTTCTTACTTTAGGGACATATTTGTCTAATAAAAGACTTTGTAACAAAGGATCTTTTTTACAGATGACAATATTGTCATGATCAGCAAGGTATGCACTGGCTTGTATTGCAAGTTCTCCATCCAGTGTATTTAGTAAACTTTTTTCATTGCATAGTCGACGACCAAATAGTAATTCATTTTTACCAGTAAAAGTTATGACAGTTCCATCTTTTGCAAAGTCAATGTGACAATGACCTATCGCTTGAGCATGACAGCCTGCTTGAACAATATAAGTGTTGTTAATGTATTCGCCATATTCTGGTTCATGCTTAAGTCCAATATCACTGAAATCACCTTGCAGCACATGCGTATGACCGCCAACAATTAAACTAATACCAGTTACCAATTTTGCTAACTCTTTATCTCCTTCATAACCAAGGTGGCTTAATAAGATGATTTTATTTATGCCTAATGATTGAATTGCCTTTACAGTATTAATTGCTGTTTCAATGGCATTAACAAACGGAGTATCAGGATCTACATTAGCGATATCCATCATTTTATCAATAGACAGACCAAACAAAGCAATTGGTTCACCATTGACTTCTCGGGTTATCCACTTAGCCGTTTTTTGTGCTACTTGATAGGAAAGTAGATTATCGCGATTACTTAATTGATGTGACTTTGTGGTTAATTCATTTGAAAGGTTCCAATTACCAGCCAATAAAGGGAACTTTATACGGTCAAGAAAATCTGCAATTGGTTGATTACCCATATCTAACTCATGATTACCTATGGTCATCATATCAATACCTAATGCATTGAGCATTTCAGCATTTGCTTTACCTTTGAACAATGAAAAATATAAGGTACCTTGAAAACAATCTCCTGCGTGTAAAAACAAAAAACCTCTTTGTTGTTCTTCAGCAGCACTTTTTAATTGTTTTACTCTGGTGGCAATGCGAGAAAAACCGCCATTACTGACATACGGCGAAAGACTTTTACCTGCTATGTTTAATTGTAGTTGCAACGCATGAGGTTCAAAGTAGGAGTGTGTATCGTTAATATGAGCAAGTGTTAACTGCACTGCTTTATTGTTTTTAATCATAAGCCTTCTTGATGAGTATTCATATCAATAGTAATGCGAATTAGATAGGCTAACACTATGGTTAAAAGTTATAAATGATTATCAACAAAATCGTCAATAAAAAAGGGGACTTGTCATTACAACAAATCCCCTTAACGGTTTTAACCTAACAATTACTTACTTTTCCCAAGCAAATGATTCAAACATTGGATCAACCGGTGTTTTAGCTACGTGGTTAACGTAGTTACTAATTGTTTTTTGTGATAACCCAAGAATAACTTCTAATACTTGTTGCTGGCCATAACCTGCTGCAAAGAAAGCATCCATATCAGCGGCTGGCACATTACCACGGTTTCGTACCATGCTTAGGGTAAAGTCATGTAGAGCTTGTAACTTAGCTGTAGGCATTTTATCGCTATTACGTAAAGCTTCAGTTAATGCAGCATCTACATTCATAGAATGTGCAATACCTGTGTGTGCTGGTACACAGTAATGACATTCGTGTTCAACATTAATTGTTTGCCATACAACTGTTAGTTCTTCAGCATCAAAAGAAGTATTAGTGAACTGTTCATGTAGTTGTGTGTAAGCTTTAAGAATAGTTGGTGCTTCAGCCATTGTACCGAATAGGTTTGGTACAACACCCATTTGTTTAACGGCACCTTCAAGAATAGGCTTACTTTGTTCAGGAGCTGTGTCTACTGTATGAATTTGAAATTTGCTCATTACTTTACTCTCTCTAGTGAAAAATGAATTTTAAAGATTGTGTTCAATCAGTGAGTTCATCATAGCTCATTGTGAACGAGTGTTCAAGTTATTTATAACGATCGTTCAAATTAGGTTTGAGTTTAATTGAATGAATAAAATACGAGCGAGAAATTAGTAAAGTAGAAAGTATTAAACTTTATTTAAATAAACATTAAGTATAATGATTAGCAGCAGAGGGAATGTGTAGAGGTTTAGCTATTATATCGGTTGCTCTAAGGATATGGATATACTAATTAAATATAATAGCTGTTGGTCGTTTTACGAATGTAGTAATTAGTGAAAGGGAGAACCGATGAAAATCTCATTTACAAACTTATTAATGGTCTCAATATTACTATTAACTCGGGCATAGGTTCTTAACCCTATGATTTGTATTTGCACATAACTAGCTAACTCTTTTGCATCTTTATCTGAGTTAATTTCACCAAGTTCAATTGCTTCGGTAATGATTTCTGCGAACTTATTCTCTACATTTGCCAACAATAGTTTCGCTTCATCTAATAGTTCTTTGTTATCAGCGTCAGTTAACTCAGAAATAGACTTAACAATCATGCACATGCAACTTGGTTTACCTTCTAAATTCTCAATAACCAGTTTTCTGATAAAAAGCTTTAGTCCTTCTAAAGGAGAACTTGTTTCATCTAAACAGGTTTCTAAGACTTCACCAGTTTTATTTGCATAATATTGGATAGACTCTTTGAATAAATTGTCTTTACTGCCAAATGTTGCATAAATGCTACCAGGGCGTAAATCGATAGCTGTTTGTAAATTGCGCATAGAAGTACCGTGGTAGCCTTTACCCCAGTATAAATTAGTGGCTTTTTGTATTACTTCTTCTCTATCAAACTTGGCAACTTTACTCATCTGCAATCTTATTATTTTTAATGGAACACTCGTTCATTATATAACTAAATAATACGCTTACCAAGTTTTGCGGGTTAATTTATTCCTAACAGGGATAACTGAAACAAAGGTTATTTATCTTTTTTACTATGAAAAGCACTTGGCATCACTTCAACACCAACCATTTTACCTAACTTTACAATAATAGGGATAGTGATAGGCGCAAAAGGTAGCAATGCAAATACGCCTAAACCTAATCCTTTTAAGATATCTAAAAATTGTTCGTTAGCTATTTTCATTTCGGACTTTGAAGCTTGACCTTTGGTATAACGCTTATAAATAACTAGCATTAGTTTCGTTTCTTGTTTTTCTTGGGCAAGTGCTATCTTCAATTTAAGCATCGCTCTTTTAGTTCTGAGCCTTGCTGCTAGTTTTTGAATTCGAATAACTCGAATAGGGGCTTTGTGAATTTTATGTAATGTTTTCATTATTTACTCATTATAAAGCGTTAATAACAGTAAATTTGAATGACGTTACTGATAAAAATAGTGGTTAGGTATAACGATTAACAGTCTACCGTTTAAATATAGAAACAAATACAAGGATGTAGTCAATTTATCATAAAAATAAATGCGCTAATTCTCAACAAAATAAGTGTCTAAGAGAGATACGTCATACCTTGTAAACAACTCAATAGACATATTCCCATTACTTTTGGTTCAAATTTTTATGAATAACCCTTTACATGTAACTTTTCATATATACCATTGTTCGTATATTTCTAATTTAATGGTCATTTATAATGAATAATTCAACAAAAAGAAAAGTACTGTTTCTTTGCACAGGTAACTCTGCTCGTTCACAAATGGCTGAGGCGCTATTGCGACATAAAGCGAGTGATTCATTTGAAGTTTACAGTGCAGGTACGGAACCTGAACAGGTTGATGACAGGGCAATAGATGCGTTAAGGAAATATGGTATTGACGTAAAAGAAGTAAGTTCTAAAAGTGTAGCTTCTTTTGATGGCGTCATGTTTGATTATGTTATTTCTCTTTGTGATAAAGCCAGTGTTGAATGTAGGAGTTATCCAAATGCAGGCAAACAACTTGCTTGGGATTTCCCTGATCCTAAAAACCGTTCAGGTGATCAACCTTTCTTTAAAACCTTGAATGAATTAAATACACGGTTAGGGATGTTCTTGTTAGTAGAACAAAAGCACAAGAAACAAGTTAAAGACAATTCCATTGATGCACCTTTAACTGAATTCTTTAAGTGTTTAACGGATCCAATAAGGTTAAAAACATTGATGCTTTCACATTATCACGGAGAGTTATGTGTCTGTGAGTTAATGGTGGCATTGCAAGAGGAGAGTCAACCAAAGGTCTCCCGTAACTTAGCTGTATTAAAAAAATCCAACATCATTAAAGATAGAAAACATGGGCAATGGGTATTTTATAAAATTAACCCAGAACTTCCTCTGTGGCTTAAAACGGTGATTGCTCAGACGACAGAAAGTAATGTACAGACGATTAGCGTCGAATTACAACGATTATCGGCGATGAAAAATAGACCTGATCGTGCAAGTTTTTGTAAATAAACATTAAGGAAAAACTCATGGGATTATTTGAACGCTACTTGTCACTTTGGGTTGCAATTGCTATCACTATTGGAGTTTTATTCGGCTTATGGCAACCAAATATATTTGAAACCTTAGCAAGCTTTGAATTCGCACATATTAATATTTTAGTCGCCGTGTGTATTTGGTTAATGATTTACCCAATGATGGTACAAATAGATTTTTCGTCTATTAAAGATGTTGGGAAGAATCCAAAAGGGTTAATATTAACGGTCATCATTAATTGGTGTATTAAACCTTTCACCATGGCTGCGCTAGGTTGGTTTTTTTTCAATTTATTGTTTGCTGATTTAGTTGATCCTGATTCTGCTCAGGAATATATAGCGGGTATGATTTTATTGGGTGTTGCACCCTGTACTGCAATGGTTTTTGTTTGGTCGCAACTGACTAAAGGTGACCCAAATTATACTCTGGTACAAGTGTCTGTTAACGATGTCATTATGATATTTGCGTTTGCACCTATTTCAGCATTTTTACTTGGTGTAAGCGATATTCAGGTGCCTTGGGCAACATTAATGATTTCGGTTGTTTTATATGTTTTATTGCCTTTAATCGCAGGGGGACTGACACGCAAAGCTTTCGATAAAAGGGCAAAGTCAATTGATGTATTTTTAACAAGGGTTAAGCCTTGGTCTGTTATTGGTTTATTAGCAACAGTGATTCTATTATTTGGTTTTCAAGCGAATACAATTATTGCAGAGCCACTAACTATTGTATTGATTGCTATCCCATTAATCTTGCAAACCTACGGTATTTTCATCATTACCTATTTTATTGCGAAAAGAATTAAACTACCGCACAACATAACCGCACCAGCGTGTTTAATTGGTACCTCTAACTTTTTTGAATTAGCCGTAGCGGTTGCTATTTCACTATTTGGTTTACATTCTGGTGCTGCTCTTGCCACTGTTGTTGGTGTATTAGTAGAAGTGCCAATAATGTTGTCGTTAGTGGCTATTTTAAATAGAGCGAAACGCAACCCTATTTCATAACACTTTTATCTATCTACAACACACAATAATTAATGGAACATATTATGCCCGTACACCCTTATGATATTTTACCTTTAGACAATGGTGCTCAACTCATTTTTACACCTTGCCCAGGTACAAAAGGCACAAACGTTGATGATGCATTAACAACCTTGAAAGATGAAAAAACGGCTATGTTGATTACCCTGATGTTTGATCAAGAAATGCAAAAAAATGCAGTCGATGAATTACCAGCTGCATGTGATAGATTAGGCATTCAATGGGTTCAATTACCTATTTTAGACGATGCAGCACCTGGAACAGACTTTGAAAGCCAGTGGGCGAAACATAAATCGGACATTATCAAGCTGATTAATAATAAAGGGACTATTGCTGTGCACTGCAAGGGTGGCTCAGGCAGAACGGGGTTGGTCATAGGATTAATTTTATTAGCGTTGGATTGGCCTGCTAAAGAAATAATAAAAACAGTTCAATCAATTAGACCTAAAGCACTTTTACACCCGGTACAACTTGAGTATTTTACTCAACACGCTAATTGATAGAGCAGACAGTTTAAGAAAATAAAATAATTTAAAAGTACCTTAATATTTGGTGCTTTTAAATTTTAAGATTATTCATAATAAATCAAACATGTAGTTAGCAATTCTAGTTAGTGTTGTTAAATATGTTGCTAAATGCGTTATTTAGATGCACTCAATGCACCTTTATTGCTCATAAATATTGTATTTTACTGAGATAAGATGCGTGTTTAACTCGGTGTTGATAGTTTAATGGAGTGGCTTTTACTAGTCGTTTAAATTCTCGTAAGAAGTGCGGTTGGTCAGTAAACCCTAAGTCATAAGCAAGATCAGAGAAAGTTACTTTTTCGCCATGATTAATTTGGTAAACAGCAGACTGACAACGAATAATACGGCTGTAAGTTTTAGGCGACATACCCATATCACTTTGAAATTTCCGTTGTAAAGTTCTAATGCTATAACCTGTTAAATCCTCTAAATCCTTTATTTTTATATTGCCTTGGTTTTGGCAAATATTTTGAATAATTTGTGTCGTTGTACAAGTATGTTGTCGTTGCAATTTTTCAATCATAAATTGATTAAAAAGATCAACTTGATGATGAAAACTATTACTGTTTGAAACCTCCTCAACTAATTGATTTGCATTTGGAATTAGATCTAATAAATTGTAGTGGTTATCAATTAATTCACTCGCCGAGACATTAAGAAAGTCTGGCATTACCCCTGACTTAAAGCGTATACCAAAGTAACGATTATGTGCTGTTAATTCGATATTGATAGCTTCTAATGGCGTGCCAAAGACTTCTGCATTAGGGCGACTACTGTTGCAATCAAATAGCACATCAATGCAACCATCCGGAATAGCAAAGGGTGCTTCTCTACTATCGCTTGCTTCAAAGGTATAAAAGTGAGAAATAGTTTCATTATTCGCACCTGCTAACGAGAATTTTTGCTCTGCGTTCATCACTAACCAAGGTTGCTTATGATGGATATGTGCCAGTTGATTCACAATGGGTAAATTAGCCATAACATGCTCAGAATTGTTAATAAGATAATTACTACTCAGCAAGCTTGATGCCAAAATTATGCTTCGTTAAATAGCACGATATATGCTTTAAAAAATATTCAATTGTGTCGTAAATATACAATACTCGCCCCAAACAGTTCTCTACTATCGTTTGCAACTGCTGAAATGAAAGCTTCAGAACTGAAGCATGTTCAGCAATCTATCACTTTCAATAATAGGTACTGAAATGGACAACAATACGAGAATTGATTTTATTTACTTATCTGAGCAAGACATGATTAAAGCTGGCGTTACGGATATGCCGAGTTGTGTCGATACAATGGAAGATATGTTTAAGTTGCTTTACAAGGGCGACTACCGAATGGCTGGTGAAAATAATGATTCTCATGGTGCCATGATCACTTTCCCTGAAAAACCTGAATTCGATACTATGCCTCGACATACAGCTGATCGTCGTTTAATGGCAATGCCTGCTTATTTAGGTGGAGACTACCAAACCTGTGGAGTGAAATGGTACGGCTCTAACATTGAGAACAGAGAAAAAGGCCTTCCTCGCTCAATCTTAATGTTTATTCTCAATGATGTTCATACTGGTGCTCCATTGGCTTATATGTCAGCAAACCTATTATCGGCTTATCGTACTGGTGCTGTACCTGGTGTTGGCGCTCGTCATTTAGCGCGTAAAGACTCTAAAGTTATTGGTTTATTAGGCCCAGGCGTGATGGGTAAGACATCTGTTGCTGCATTTATGGCTGTTTGTCCTGATATTGATACCCTCAAGATAAAAGGACGTGGTCAGAAAAGCTTAAACGATTTCATTGAATGGGTTGGTAAAACATTCCCACAAATCACTAACGTATCAGTTGTAGATACATTGGAAGATGTTGTCCGTGATTCAGATATTGTGACTTACTGTAACTCAGGTGAAACGGGTGACGTATCAACTTACCCTGAAGTAAAACGTGAATGGGTGAAACCTGGAGCATTCCTATCAATGCCCGCTTATTGTCGGTTAGATGAAGCACTAGAGAAAACAGATGTTAGAAAGGTATTAGATAACCCTGGCCTTTATGAAGCGTGGTTTAGTGAAGTGCCAAAACCTGCACACCAATATATCCCTATTATAGGTGTTCGCTTCTTAGACATGGTTGAGCAAGGAATCATAGACGCTGCTTCACTAGAAGATCTCGGGAAAATAACTGCTGAAGAAGCTCCTGGCCGTCAAAATGATGAAGAAATTATCATCTTATCAGTAGGCGGTTTACCAGTAGAAGACGTGGCGTGGGCAACTAAAATTTATCGTAATGCATTAGCGAATAAAATTGGTGTGCCGTTAAACCTTTGGGAAACACCAGAACTTCGCTAGCACTAGCTTAATCATCACATTCAGCACTATTTTCAGTGTCTATATCAAATTTAATGATTATTTACTCAGTATAAAACTGAGTAAATAAACTATTCAAATTAATAGGTAACATCATGACTAACATTATCAAAGTAAATACAGCATCACCATTAGAAAAAGTAGCCAGTTATTCACGACTTGTTGTTGTTGATAATTGGATAT
This sequence comes from Psychromonas arctica, assembly GCF_036697365.1. Taxonomy (GTDB): domain Bacteria; phylum Pseudomonadota; class Gammaproteobacteria; order Enterobacterales; family Psychromonadaceae; genus Psychromonas; species Psychromonas arctica_A. The sequence continues at coordinate 164,134 of NZ_JBAHZA010000002.1, read as the reverse complement.
ATGTATCAAATACAGCCGGAAGAAACCCTGATACTAAACTTATTCCAGATGACCTTATCGAGCAAACAGAACAAGTATTTAGCAATATCGAAAAGGCCTTAAAGGCCGTAGATGCAAGTTTACAAGATGTTGTTATGTCGCGTGTGTTTATTCAAAACCCTGCAGATACACATCAAGTGATGGAATATATTGGCAGTAAATTTAAAGGAGTAAACCCTGCAACAACAGTGACTAATCCCCCTTTAGGTTCACAGGCTTACAAAGTTGAACTTGAAGTCACAGCCTATCGTGGTGCTGGTAATGCAACAGTACAGCAAATTTCAATCTAATTTTAGATCTTAATTTCGCTTCGTCACTGCTAGGAGAGTCATGATGACAAAAACACTTGAAAGATTAACCACACAACAAGCGATGCCGGAGGCTACTAAAGTAGTGATTATTGGTGGCGGAATTGTTGGTGTATCAGCTGCTTTAACTTTAGCAGAACGAAATGTTCCGGTTGTACTGATTGAAAAAGGGCATATTGCTGGAGAGCAGTCTTCACGTAATTTAGGTTGGATACGGAAAACTAGCCGTCATTTTGATGATGTGCCTTTGGCATTAGCTGCAGATAAATTATGGGCAGATATGCCTAACCGAATCGGACATGATCTTGGTTATAACCAGTGCGGTATTATGTTTCTTGCGAAAACTGAGGAACAAATGGGTACGCATGAAGCCTGGCTTAAATCTGTTAAAGAACTAAATCTTGATTCTCGTCTTCTTTCTGCCAATGAGGTCAATAATCAAGTACCAGGTGGAGAACAACAGTGGGCAGGTGGCATTTATACCCCTTCAGATGGTCGTGCTGAACCTGCAATAGCAACTACGAAAATGGCGAAAGCTGCTATTGCCAAGGGCGCGACTATTATTGAACATTGTGCTGTCCGGGAAATTACCACGTCTGGCGGGCAAGTTTCAGGTGTAATGACTGAACATGGAGAGATCAAATGTGAACAAATGCTACTGGCTGGTGGTGCTTGGTCAAGGAGACTGTTAGGTCATCATGACGTGTCTTTACCTACTTTACCATTGGTCTGTTCAGTAATGCGTACTAAAGAGATGCAAGGTCCCACTGATATTTCTGTAGGGGGGCCAGATTTCTCCTTTAGGAAGCATCAAGACGGTGGTTTTATTATTACGCAACGTGGTGCGTTAGATGCCCACATCACATTAGACCATTTAACGATCGGTTGGAAGTACTTAGAACAACTCCGAACTCAACGCAGATTTTTGCGTGTTTCGATGGGTAAACACTTCTTTGATGACCTAAGGATAAAACGACGTTGGAAGGGAAATCAGCTATCTCCTTTCGAACAAATTAGAATCGCTAACCCAGCGCCCAACTCTGCATTAAATTTGGAAGCATTAACTAACTTACGTAATGCGTGGCCAGCCTTTGAAAAAGCTGAACTTGATGAAGAATGGGCAGGGATTATAGATGTTACACCTGACTCAAACCCTGTTATTGATCATATCAGTCGTATTCCTGGTTTAACTCTTGCCACAGGATTTTCTGGTCATGGTTTTGGGACAGGGCCTGCTGCAGGACATTTAGCGGCAGATCTCGTTGCTAATACTTCACCAATTATTGATCCAACCCCATACCGTTTTAGTCGTCTCTAAGCCGGTCAACATTTAACACTATAAAAGGAATTTAGATATGAATGATATAGCACATTCTGCATCGGCTTTTACAGCCAAGCAGTATAAACCTAAATCTAACAAATTAGGTTTGCCAACCATGATGGGTATTTGTATTGGTTTAGTGATAGTGCAAGGAGCAATGATCTCTGCAACTCAAGGGATCGGTATTGGAGGTACATCCTTTATAGCTGCGATGTTTGTTGCTCTAATTATCTCTCAATTTAATGCAATGAGTTTTGCCGAATTATCACTTATGTTTCCACAGGAAGGGACACTTGCTACCTATACTCAAAAAGCAATTGGTCACTTTCCTGCCATTGTGTCAGTTTTTGCAGGTTATGTTGTTGTTGCTATTTTAGCGATTCCAGTTGAAATGTTTTTGATTGATGCCATGTTGGGTGAATTATTTCCTGGGGCAATGCCTGAAAAAATAGTACCTTTGATTATTTTAGTTGTGTTAAGCGTTACTAATTTAATCGGAACTGATATCTTTGCAAAAATTCAAAATTTATTAGCCTTTGTGCTTGTAACTGCACTAGTACTGATTGGATTACTCTCTATTACTGGTATTGCTGAACCTCATCCACAATTAACAGGTACTTTGGTAGATTGGAGTTTTGATGGTGTATTAGATGGTAGCTTTATCGGACTTGTTGCCTTAGCTATGTGGTTAATGGTCGGTGTAGAGTACATTTGTCCTATGATCAATGATGTTAAAGATCCGGAAAAAAATATCCCAAAAGCAATGCACGCTTCATTATTTCTAATATTTACTATTTTCTTAGCCTTTGTCTATGGTGCAAGTTTGTATTTAGATGTTGAAACATTAACAGGCTCACCAATTCCATATCTAGATTACTCAAATGCAGTTTTTGGTCAGAGTGGATTGTTAATTGCGACTATCATGGGTATTGCGGCAACCTGCAGTACAATTAACACTGTTTTAGCATCGGTACCAAGAATGCTTAGTGGTATGGCTGACAATAAACAAGCATTTCCACAGTTGAACATTAAAAATCGTTTCAAAGCTCCGTGGGTTGCCATTACGATGATTGCAGTATTAACATCTATTCCATTTTTATCATTAGGTATTGATTCACTGATCATGCTGGTTATTGCTGCGACTACAAGTTGGTTGTTAGCGTATATTGTTGCACACATCAATGTGATGGTTTTACGTAAACGTATGCCTAATCATAATCGTCCGTATCGTAGTCCTTTTTTTCCTATTCCACAGATACTAGGTATTGTTGCTATGGTTTATGTGGCTATTAATAACTCGCCATCACCTGAAATGACCCAAACTGTATTTACAATCAGTGGTACTATTTTATGTATTATTAGTATCATAGGCGCATTATGGGTTAAGTTTTATATGAAACGTGATTTATTTGCGCCTGATATGGATTAATTAAAGCCCTTTAGCCCTTATTGATTATAAAGATGATGGCTAAAGCTATTACTTCATTCATAAAACCCTTTGGTTATTACCATAGGTAACCCTTCTAGATTAAAATTTTATTTAACCCCGCTGACCTTAGTCTGTATAGTGAACAATCACTAAATGATAGTTATTTGTATTTATATTTTAAATTCATTGCTAATACTATTGATGTTTATAAGGAAGCTAGGTTTCTCGTGAAAGGATCAACTAACAATTCATTGAATCGTATTGAGTCGGTACTTGAATATATCGAAAACTCATTGCATTTGCCTTTATCATTAGAAGATCTCGCCAGTAAAAGCTGTTGGTCACGTTGGCAATTACAACGTATCTTTCAAGAATATACTCAACAAAATGTCGCTCACTATGTACGTCAGCAGAAGCTATCTAAAGCTGCTGAACTTGTTCTATTAAACAATAATAGAATGATCGATATTGCTTACATGCTTGGCTTTGGTTCGGAAATTTCGTTTAGTCGTGCTTTTAAATCTTATTTTAATATGAGCCCTAAGCAATATCAGAAACGTGGTTTGCGGATGGGTATAAAGAAACCATTAATTAAAAGTCCTTTTACCGAGTCTGAATTAAATTCTCTGTTTGTTCAAATCAGAATCGATCACCTTCCAGAAACGACCATTTATGGTGCGCAAAATAAAATTAAAGGAATTGCATCTGAATCACCTGATTATATGCAAACAGTTCCTGATACGTGGCGTAAATTTGAAGAATTATCTCATACAAAAAACATTATGACTGATCGATACTTTGGTGTGATCAGTGTTGATGAGTCAGATCAAGAAGGGCAGTTAAGTTATCTTGCTGGAACTCCAGTACCAATAGATAGCGCTACTAGTATTGATTTATCTAATCAACATTATGCAGTTGTTTCTTTTGAAGGCCCAACCCATAAGTTTGCAAAAATTGTCGAGTGGTTTGTATTTTTTTGGCTACCGAATTCTGAATATGAATTATGGGAGAGTCACGAACTAGAGGTTTATAAAAAGCAAATTGATAAATCTAGGTTAGAAGTTGAATACTGGCTTCCTATCTTACAAAAGAAGTAAGTTTAAATAACAGTAATAAAAAGTTCATTATAAAATACACTTTGCACCAAATTGTTAAGTTTTTCATTTATAAATTGATATTATCTAAATAATAATCATTATCAATTTAAATGGAAGAATCAGATTATCATGACAACTACAAATGGAACCAAGTATTTCAAACCAACTACCTTAGCTTCAGTGATTGCAATCGCATTATTCAGCCCGCACCTAGCTGCTGATCAGGAGTATGATAATGCAACAGAATTAGAAACTATGTCGGTGATGGGTAAAGCTTATCGTAATACTGCAACCAAAACTTCCTTAGCACCTGAAGAAACACCTCAAGCGATTAACGTGATTGATGGAGAGCTATTACAAGAGCGTGGTGCTCAGTCATTGAATGAAGCGTTACGTTATACGCCAGGGGTCGTGACAGAAACTAAAGGCGGCGCAGTAACCATGTACGATACTTTTACTATTCGTGGTTTCTCTACTAGTCAAAGTTATTATGATGGTTTAATACTTCAACAGTTAAATGGCTGGAATTTACAGCCACAAATAGATCCTATTGCGTTGCAACAGATTGAGGTATTTAAAGGGCCTACTTCAGTTTTGTACGGATCTATGCCACCCGGCGGTATGGTTAATATGATCGCTAAGGCACCGCAAATTGAATCTAAAACCAATCTTGGTTTAAAAATTGGAACAAGTGACCTAAAACAAATATCTATTGATTCTACTGGCCAGATAGGCGATAGCGACGTTTCTTATCGGTTTATTGCTCTAGCCCGTCAAAAAGATGGACAGGTTGATACAACGGATGAAGAGCGCTATTTGTTAGCACCTTCTATTACATGGGATATCTCGGATAAAACTTCACTTAACTTGAACGTGTATTATCAAAATGATCCGGATATGGGAATGAATTCAGCTATTCCATCATCTGGCTCTGTATTCAATAACGTTAATGGAACCACTAGTGCAAGTACCTTTGTAGGTGATGATAATTGGAGCACTTTTGAACGTGAAGTACTAATGCTTGGTTATAAATTTAGTCATGACTTTAATGAAAATTGGACTTTCTTACAAAATGCACGCTACACCAAAGCTGATTTATACCAAGAAAATACTTATCACTATGCCAGCTATGATGAAACAACAGGGGATCTCGACCGATACATTTATAGTACTGACGAAAGTTCCGAAGCTTATGCCATCGATAACCAATTAACTGGTGTTATTAATATTGCCGGGATTAAACATAATGTATTGCTAGGCATCGATTACCGCCAGTTAAAAGGTGATTCAGCTTATGATTATTACGGTACAACCAGTCAGTTTGGTACTTTTAATATCTTTAACCCTGATAACGATTTAATTGACAGAAGTGCATTAACGTCTTTAGCGACTTACAATGATGAAATATCAGTTAAGCAACTAGGTGGATATTTCCAAGATCAGGTACGTTTGAATAATGTAGTGTTAATTGCTGGTGGACGTTTAGATACTTATAAAAGTAAAAGTGATTACTCAGGTTCAGTGACAGAAGCTGATGAAACTGAGTTTTCATATCGTTTAGGCGCGCTATATGAATTTGATAACGGATTATCACCATTCATTAACTATGCAACTAGCTTTGAGCCTGTTGCTGGACAAAGTGATTTTGGTGAAGCTTTTGTTGCTGAAACAGGTAAACAGATTGAAGTAGGGGTCAAATATAATTCAGATGACTTGAGTAAAACTGCAACTGTATCTGCTTTCCAAATAATCAAAAGTAATGTAGTTGTTTCTGACCCTGCTTCTGCTGATTATCAAGGGCAGTTACAAGTCGGTGAAGTTCGTTCACAAGGTGTGGAATTTGAAGGTAATTGGTTCATTACTGATAATTTAGATGTCTCTGCGTCATATACCTATATTGATATGGAAATCACTAAAGACAGTGAAAATGGTCTAGAGGGCACAACACCTATCTATGTTCCAACACATACAGCAAATATTTGGTCAAATTATTACTTTGATGACCAATACTTACGTGGTACTCGTTTAAGTGCAGGTATTCGTTATGTAGGTGAAATGCAAATGGATGCAACCAATACTCAAGGTAAAGTACCGGATTACACTATTGCAGATTTATCTATTGGTTATGATATGGGTAACCTTAGTAAATCTTTAACAGGTATGAATGTTAACTTGTCTGCTAATAACGTTTTTGATGCGGAATATTTCTCTTGTTATGACGATCAAAACTGTTGGTATGGCGATGAAAGAACCATTGAACTGGGCGTAAACTTTACTCTTTAATTTTAAAATTTAACACTCTAAACCTCATAGTAGCTTGCTATTATGAGGTTTTTTTATGTTTATTAATGAGTAACTTGTTTAGTAATTGTAATTGCAATTAAGATTAATTATCATTTAAAAACTATTTTAACCTTGTGATAACCTCAATAAAGTAAAATATTCCATCATAAATATTTTCAACACCTTAACTATAATAATAATAGGAATTTTAATGAAAAAATCAGTATTGGCTACTTTGGCCGTATTATTAACTCTCCCTAACTTAGCTTTTGCACACGTTATGCCCGGTGGTGGTGGATTTATGTCAGGGTTTTCACATCCTGTTTTAGGTCTAGATCATTTACTCGCTATGTTAAGTGTTGGTATTTTGAGTGCTCAAATGGGTGGGAAATCAATTTGGAGAGTACCCGTAACGTTTGTTATTGTGATGTTAATTGGTGGCATTTTAGGCATTAAAGGTGTCGAAATGTTCTCTGTTGAGCTTGGTATTGCAATTTCAGTTTTGGCTTTAGGTCTCTCAATTACAACTGAGAAAAAATTACCACATTTTATCGCAATGCTATTTGTTGGCTTTTTTGCTATTTTCCACGGCTTTGCCCATGGCGTTGAGATGCCGTACTTAGCTAAGCCTGAAATGTATGCCGCTGGTTTTGTGGTTGGTACTGCCACCATTCATCTTGCAGGTGTATTTATTGCGCTTATTTTACAAAGAATTAAACAAGGTGATCAGTTACTGAGGTATTTAGGGGCTGGTATCGCGGGGATTGGTTTTCATTTAGTGGTAATGTAAAGCAAACAGAACAGTACTTTAATTTATTTAAAGTACTGTTTCATCTTCTCGTTATTTTTTCATTTCTTTTCATATTTCCCTTTCTAAATTAATTGGATACGTTATATTTAATTCATTATTTAATCGCTTTAAAATGTTAATTAATGAATAAAATACCCAAAAAGATAAAACGTAACTGGCGTAAACAGGGCGAAGCACCTGATTATCGTTTCTCACTTGCTAATGAACGTACTTATTTAGCTTGGATTAGAACTGCTTTAGCATTATTAGCCGGTGCTATAGGGTTAGATCAATTGACTCCTGAACTTGCAAATCCACAAATTCGTTATGCTTTGTCTGTCTTTCTGTGTGTTTGTTCAGGACTCTTAGCCATATTTGCTTACCGAAGATGGGCAGCGAATGAATCATCTATGCGACACAACAAAACACTAAGTTACACCAGTTTTATTAAAGTCATCAGTAGTATCGTATTTATCTTTAGTGGTGTAGTAATATTGGCTGTATTTCTATGAATACCGACATGTCTGATCATGGTTTACAGCCAGAAAGAACCTTGATGTCTTGGTTTAGAACTTATCTATTGTTGATTATTATCTGTTTTATACTTTTATTTGTAAGTGTAAAAATAGATTTAATACTCTTTAAGTTACTGGGGTTAACTTTAATATTATTTACTATGTTCAGTTTAGTTTTTCAACTTAGACGATTTAAAAATTTCTCTTCAAAAAACGTTGTCACCACCAACGAATCCATCTTAAAAATGGCTTTTTCATTTTTCATCGGTTTAACCGCATTCAGTTATGCAGGATTTTTAATTATTAAAATATTTACACCTTAGTGCGATTAAATAATGAGGAAACTACAAAAAAGTTCGAATAATTCAGACGTTTTTTGCAGTTTAGATAATGTTAATTGCAATATTAACAATGGTTAAGATATTTTTAATGTCCGTGACGTCTATGATGCCTTCTTTTATGCTTTCCATGATTTGGTGAAAAGAATAAAGAAATAGCAGGACCATGATGAAGCCCTAATTTAATAATTGGGCTTGTTGTGTGATATTTAACTCTATTTCTAATTGCTCTTCTTTTTTTGATTTTCTGTATTTGACGCACATTCTTTTGATGGCTAACTTTATGTTTATGGTGAGCAGAAGCTCCATGATGATTATTTGCATAGGCAGGTGCAGTGAATGCCAAACTAAATGTAAATAGACCTGCAGTTAATAATGATAATGTATTTTTCATGTTAATCTCCTCATCAAGTCAACAATGACTTTATTTCAGTGATTAAACTATAAAAGGCAATTATGTAGTAAATTTGCAGAAATAATGGAGATTGAATAACGATTTTAAATGTATTTAAATTCAACAGTTTAGTTGTAAGTCATTAGGGGTTATAAATTTATTAAAAGCTAAATTTCACCATATATCTAATATTATCGCTGAAAAATACTTATTTAGTTAAATGTTGTCGTTATTAATTCTCTTACTCGCCACTTTACAATGCATAAGCTATTTATAGTTTAAATCACTGTGTTCTCAGTAAGACTATAAATACGGTATTTAGTTTAAAACACGTAATGTCGCTCTAGATGATTTGATAATAAAATTTTAGAAACGGTTAAATATTCAAATTTACGGTAACTTATTTTTCACTGTTCAATTTCTTTTTATTTAGAGGGCCTTAAGGGGGGAGATTATATTTAGTGTTGTTGAATCAATTCATATTAGCATATAAAAAAAAGCATGTTAGCGATACACTAACATGCTTTAAGCACAGACAATCTTATCTAATTAGTAAGCATCATTATTTATGGTGTTTAACTTAACGAAGAACATTTTTTGCTATGTTAATAGATGTATTTACTCCATTACCAAAAGAAATACTAAAGCCGGTTGAAGGTTGTTGTTTAATCACTTTTTGATGTGATTTTTTAACATGATTACTTTGTTTAACTATTACAACTTTTTGTTTTTTTATCTCTTTTTTATTTTGTTGTTTGTTATTGTGTTTAACTACATTTTTTACAATCGTTACTTTCTGTCCGTTATTCTGATGACTGTTCTGTTCATGTCCTCTTGAATTTGCTGAAGCACTAAATGATAAACTTGCTGCTAATAGGGCTGTTGTTAATACTAATAGTGTTTTTTTCATTGTATTCTCCAAATATTTTATTTCGTTTTAAACTTGCTGTTTGTTTCAATAACTAAACTATACTGATCAAATATGGAGCAAGTTTGTAGAAAATATGGAGTTTGTAAAAATAGCTAATTTCTTTGTTTTCCTGTTAAACCATCTTCTTTAGCTCTTCTGTTTCCTCCTGTTACACCCATACAAAGTGTCAATCTTTAAGGTATTAGCTAAGCTTAGACAAGCAGTTTATTGAGAAGCTTATTTATTATTATTGATTAATAACGCATATATTAAGGTTATTAGTACTAATTAAAGAATAAAATATATACAATTAATACCTCAGTATGGCTATCAAATTGCTTTTTTGTTTTTAATAATTGCTGTTAGGTTATTTTATTACCTATCTATATATAATTTGTTAGCTGCTAATTTTATTTAGGGTTTAATACAAGGAAGTATATGAATAACCTAAATCGATTTGTATTATCTTTATCTTTACTCTCATTACATACCCAAGCAGAACAAGATCTCATTGATATTGATTTTGAAGAGCTTATGAAAATAGAAGTAACTTCAGTCAGCAAGAAAAACGAGAAATTATCTAAAGCCGCTGCTGCTATTTATGTTGTAACAGAAGATGAAATTCGTCGCTCCGGAGCAACGAACATTCCGGAAGCATTATTTCTAGTTCCTGGAGTCGATGTCACTAAGATTGATGCAAACAAGTGGGCAATAGCAATTAGGGGATTTAATGGACGTTTTTCCAATAAATTACTAGTTTTGATTGATGGGCGAAGTATATATACGCCTACTTCTTCAGGCGTTTATTGGGAAAACTTAAATTATCTAATGTCAGATATTAGTAGAATTGAAGTTATAAGAGGCCCAGGTGCAACTCTTTGGGGGACAAATGCTGTTAATGGTGTCATTAACATAATAACTAAAGCGTCTAGTGGAAAAGAAGGTGAAATAAATGCTTCACTAGGTAACCAATACAAAGGAATAGGTGTTAAACAAGGTGGAGAAATTGGCGATTCAACAAAATTTAGAGTTTATGTAAATAGTAAAAAACAAGAGGAAACTCAAGATCTTCAAGGCTTTGATCAAGACAACGCAGGTCAATATCTACAAACAGGCGTACGTTTTGATATTGAACCAGGTAATGGACAGTGGTTAACTTTACAGGGGGATTTATATAAGCATCAACTTCGTCAGCAGTTTTCAGTATCGAACTATTCTTCACCTTATACTTCAACCATTGAAAGTGATGATGTTGATCTTATGGGAGCTAACCTTTCTCTCCTTTGGGGAATCAAAACAAGTATCGATTCAGAGTTAAACATTCGAACTAGTGTTGATTTTTATGAACATAATGATCTTCAATTTAATGAAATGAGAGATACTTTTAACATCGATATAGAATATCAATTCATGCCATTTATTGATCATTCTTTAATTTGGGGAGCTGGGTATCGAGTTAGTCGAAATGAAATAGATGGTTCAGACTCTTTTACCATTTCCTCTTCTACTGAAACGACGCAAATTTGGAATCTTTTCTTACAAGATACATGGAAAATTCCACAAAAAGACTTATCTTTAACATTCGGAGCAAAAATAGAAGGCAATAGCTATAGTCGTACAGAAATACAACCTAATATTAGATTAAGTTGGTTAGTTTCAGAAAATGTTACTTTATGGTCTGCAATTTCCCGTGCGATAAGAATTCCCTCTCAAGTTGAAAATGATTCGATGATTAATATTCAAGTGATAGCTCCTAGTGCTTTTGATCCGACAGGAACACCTTTTTTATTACAACTAATTGGTAATAATCAATTTGAATCAGAAGAGTTGACTGCTTATGAGATTGGTTATCGCTGGTTTCCTTCTCCTCAATTATCATTCGATATCACTGCTTTTTATAACCAATACGAGAACTTGTTAAGTTATGATATTGGTGACGCTGAAATTAAGAGCATTAATGGCAACACCTTTTATGTTATTCCTATTAACTTAGATAATAATACAGAAGGCTACAGTTACGGAGCTGAATGGCTCACTTCATGGCAAGTAACACCAAGAACTCGTTTACGTTTTTCTTATAGCTATTTAGATATTAATTTAGAAGATACTCAACCTAATATATACAGTAATGATGTTATATCTCTTTCTGTTGACCGTTCACTTCAACACCAAGCATCTATTTGGGCAAGTACCGACTTAAGTGAATCAATAGAATTAGATTTAAGATTCTATTATACATCTTCACGTAGTTGGGAACGCAGCAGTGGTGATCAATATATTTCAGACTCAGTGGATGGTGACTTACGTATTGCATGGCAAATATCTCCTTCATTAAATCTATCCATCGTTGGCCAACATCTTTTGCACGACGATAATCAGCAATTTATTACCGAGTCATCAAGCACTGATTCGCTGATCGAGCGCAGTATATTTTTCAATGCTTTATATCGTTGGTAATAAGATTTAAATGTATATCTACTTGATAAATAATACATTAATAAAATATATATTGATTTTTATTATGTCATTTTTATTTAACATAAATGCTGCTATTTCAGATGAAAATAAAATAAGCAGTCTAAAAGTTGCCTATATATACAATATAGCAAAGTTTACCCGCTGGCCTCCTTCAACTTGGGATAAAACTGACGCTCCATTTTTCTTATGTGCTTACGGTAATGATGATGTAAGTAATGAATTAAATGTACTGATGAATAAAAAAATTGATACACATCCTATTTCAGTTGTAAAAGTAAAGAGCGACGAAGATTATCAGCATTGTAATGCAATTTATATTAGTACTGATGAACGAAATATTTATCGTTATTTACTCTCAAAAATAGATCTTCAACTAGTATTAACGATTACAGACCAAAATCAATATTTCAAGTATGGCGGTTTTATTAACTTGATTGAAGAGAACAAGCGTTTGCGCTTTCAAGTTTCTAATCAACAACTATCAACGACTAAGTTAGTTTTAAGCTCTAAATTATTAAAGCTTTCTATTCTTGTAGATAATTAAAGGTGTCTTTGTGATAAAAATAAAAAAGTTTTCCTTAAGAAGTCAGTTAATAGCTATTGGTTTATTACCAGGTGTAATAGCAACTATTGTAATTATAATATTCCTTAGTTTTGCTCAAAACTATTATCGTCATCTTGATTCAGAAAGTGAGCTTAAAACATTAGCAACATTAATGGCGACTCAAAATTCAGCTACAGCACAATTTAAAGATAAGGAAGCGGCCAAAGAAAGTCTAGATAGTCTTTATGCTAAAAAAGAGATTGTGCTAGCTAGAATTTATGACCAAGAAAAACAAGTATTAGCTGAATACATTAAGACTGACTTTGATCAAGTCGTGTATAGCTCACTGTTAAAAATGAACTTAATAGAGTTACAAAATAACCATTCAGAAGATATATTGACTCAAGTCGTACCAATAACTTATGAAGGAGATACCCTAGGTTACGTGCTTTTAGTGGATGATTTTAGTGTACTTAATCAGCGCTTATTACAACAATTGAGCATAATTCCAATCATTTTTATTCTTGGAAGCTTATTTGCTCTATTATTTGCAGTTAGGATGCAAAGATTTATATCCCATCCAATATTAGCTATGACTAATGTTGTAGATAAGGTTTCTACACAAAAAGATTACAGCCTACGAATGCAAGGGCGTCGCTTTGATGAAATAGGATTATTAATTAATGGTTTTAATCTTATGCTTGAGCAGATAGAAGAAAGGGATCTAGCACTTCAAGAACATAGAGATAATTTGGAAGAAAAAATATTAAAACGTACAGAGGAGTTAACGGTTGCTAAAGAAAAGGCAGAGGCAGCGAGCAAAGCAAAAAGTGAATTCTTAGCGACAATGAGCCATGAGATTCGAACTCCAATGAATGGCATCTTGGGTATGACAGAGTTGTTAATGACTACACCTCTCGAAGCAAGACAAAAACGCTTTACTGAAACAGCTCATCAATCTGGTGTGAACTTACTTAATATTATTAATGATATTTTAGATTTTTCTAAAATCGAATCAGGTAAGATGGAATTAGAGCTTATTGAATTTAATTTACGTGCTCTTATAGAAGAGTTTGGTATTCTTTATGGCGAAGCTGCCTATAATAAAAATATTGAATTAATTCTATCCATTCCCCCAGGCTTTCCTAATACCTACATCGGAGACCCAATAAAGCTACGTCAAGTATTAACTAATTTACTAAATAATGCCTTGAAGTTTACGGAGCATGGACAAGTTTCATTAAAAGTTGAAGATGATAACCAAGGGAAAATTTCCTTTACTGTGACTGATACTGGCATTGGAATTGAAGGTGAAAAAATAGCATATATTTTCGAATCTTTTGTACAGGAAGATAGCTCTACCACCAGAAAATACGGAGGTTCAGGTTTAGGCCTTCCAATCGCTAAACAATTAGTGAGTTTAATGGGGGGAGTATTAACGGTTACATCAGAAAAATCGGTTGGTAGTATTTTTTCATTTGAACTTGAGTTAACGTCAGTAGAAACTAGCTTAACTCCTTTAATAGATGATTCTATTAAATTACTGCCTGAGACTAATACGTTGCAGAAAAAACGTATTTTAGTCGTCGATGATAATCCAACTAATCGTTTCATTATTAAAGAACAACTTAATGAAATTAATACGCCTTGTGATTTAGCTGAAGGCGGGAAACACGCTATATTATTGTTAGAAATAGCTAATAATGAAAATAATCCTTATGATCTTTTAATTCTAGATATGCATATGCCTGGCTTCGATGGATTAGAGTTAGCCAATACAATTCGTCAAAACCCATATTTACAGCAACCCATAATTATCATGTTAAGTTCTGTAAACGCAGACTCTAAATTACTTGAAGAAAATAAAATAACTTATTTTCTTAACAAACCCGTCTTACAAAAAGAGTTATACAAATGTTTAACTAATGCCATTAAAGACCAAATTACTGGTCAAAAGAGTAGTTCGTCCAAAGATCTAACTACGATTGATTCATTTCATTTTAATTATCCATATCGAGTGTTAATTGTTGAAGATAACCCTGTAAATCAGAAGGTTGCAGTAATTATGCTAGAGTCGTTTGGTTTGCATGTTGACCTTGCAGAAAATGGTTTGAAAGCTGTCGAATCAGTTAAAACCCAACAATATGATATTATTTTAATGGATATGCAAATGCCAGAAATGGACGGTTTAGAAGCCACACAGGCTATCCGAAATATGGAATCAAATGGGTTAATTCCAAAAGGAAATGTCATCATAGCATTAACTGCAAATGCAATTGATGGTGATATGCAACGCTGTCTTCAATCTGGTATGGATGGTTACCTGAGTAAACCATATTCGATTAGTGAGTTGTATGAACAATTGGTTCCTTGGTTACATATACCGAGAGATAACGCAATTCAACTCAAAGTAATTAATGAAAATCATGTACCTTCAGCTAAACAAACGACAGATTTACCTAACTATAACCCAGTAGATGATACTGCTCTTAATAATATAGCTGCTCTACAGCCAGGAGATTCTTCTTCACTAATTAATAAAGTAATAACGCTTTATATTAATACACTGCAAGAAGCCTTGGTAGTATTTAGAGATCCTAACTCAGATAATGAATCTATCAGAAAATGTGCTCATACTTTAAAGTCTAGCAGTGCAAACGTAGGTGCCAATCAATTGGCTAAGTTAACCGCTAAATTAGAAAAAGAAATTAATTCTAGCTCTACAAAATCAATTTCATTACTAATTGAAGAAATAGAGTTTGAGTCTGACAATGTCACTGTCTATTTCAATAAAAAATTAATAAGTTAAATTTTGAGGAACTTATGAACAAGAAATCAATATTGGTGATAGATGATGACGAAATGACTCGATTGTTAATCAATCAAGTACTTGCATCCGATATCTATCATATTATTGAAGCAAAAGATGGTTCTGAAGGCGTATTTTTATTTAATAAATATAACCCAGACCTAGTTTTACTTGATGTTGAGCTTCCAAAGTTAAATGGTTTTGAAGTTTGTCAATTAATCCGATCATCAGAGCAAGGTGAAAGGGTGCCTATTATTATGATTACTGGTATGGATGACACCAAGTCAATTGAAAATGCTTATAGTTTAGGTGCAACAGATTTTATGATCAAACCGATAAATTGGTCATTATTCGGACATCATCTACGTTATATTTTACGTAATAGTAATTATTATAAATCACTTAAAAAAAGTGAATCTAGGTTAGAGTATGCTCAAAAAATTGCACGTTTAGGTTATTGGGAATTAGAAGCTGATAATGGCTATTTATTATTATCTAAACAGCTCGCTGATATGTTTTCTTTATCATCATTTAAGTTTGAAAATGGCCAAGATTTTTTTCTCCATCTTATTCACCAATCCGAACGTTTATATATACAAAATATTCTGTTGCAAGCATTCGAAGATGGAAAGCCATTTAATTTAGATATTAGAATTAAACTCCCTTCAAATGACTTATTACATTTAAAACTTCAAGGTAAAAGATTAAAAAATACCAACGGTTCTACTTCTGTTATTTCAGGCATTATGCAGGATATAAGCGAACTTAAAGAATCACAGAAAAGATTAGTCCATGTTGCTCATCATGATGCATTAACTAATTTACCCAATAGGGTTTTATTTACTCAAAGACTTGAACGTTCGATACAAAGAGCAGATCGTTTTGAAAGCAAAGTTGCTCTTTTATTTATTGATTTGAATCGATTTAAACAAGTTAATGATTCTCTTGGACACGAAGTGGGTGATCTATTATTGCAAGAAGTCGCTACTCGTTTTAGTTCTGTTACACGAAAGTCGGACATTGTGGCTAGGTTTGGCGGAGATGAGTTTGCAATTTTATTAGATTCTATTAAAAACTTAGATCAAATTCCTTCGTTTATAGAAAATTTTCAAACCCTTTTTAATCAGCCTTTTTTTATTAATGATGAAATTATTTATATTGGTTCAAGTGTTGGGATTAGTATCTACCCGGATAACGGCAGAGATTGCAGTGAATTACTAAGAAACGCAGATACAGCAATGTATCAAGCTAAAAAATCTGAGCAAGATAATGTTTACTTTTATTCTAGTGAGCTAACAGAAAATACTATTAAACGTTGGTCGGTAGAAAATCAACTTAGAGAGTCTCTAGAAAATAATGATTTCATTCTTTTGTATCAACCAAAAGTGTGTAGCAAAACTCATTCTATAGTTGGAGTTGAGGCATTAATTCGTTGGCCACGTGGAAACGAAACTCCTATATATCCGTCAGAGTTTATACCTATAGCCGAAGAAACAGGATTAATTATTGCACTAGGTAAATGGGTTATTGAGCAAGCTATTGAACAATTGAGTTTGTGGAAGGATAGTGTATGCCAAGAATTATCGATTGCAGTTAATGTTTCTAGCCGTCAATTATATAGTGAAGGATTTACGGAGTTTGTAATAGGGGCCTTAGAAAAATTTAATATCCCAGCTTGTAAGTTGGAGATGGAAATAACCGAAGAGCATTTGGCTCCGACAAATCAAGAGAAAACGATAAAGGAAACTTTACAAACACTTACTGATATTGGCATTAAAATCTCTATCGATGATTTCGGCACAGGGTATTCATCTTTATCCCAATTAAAAATACTACCAATTTCTGTTTTAAAAATAGATAAATCATTTATAGACAACATTCCTGACAATAAACAAAATGTTGCGATTATTAAATCAATTATTAGCTTGGCTAAAAATTTAAATTTAAAAGTCGTCGCTGAAGGTGTTGAAACGATTGAACAGTTAATATGTTTACGAGAATATGATTGTGAAATTATCCAAGGTTATTATTTTTCTAAACCCGTTTCTGATTGTGAAATAAAAGAGTTATTAATCAGTAACTCATTAAGTAATTAATTTAAAAGTAGCCTATAAATAATATATTTAACTATTTATTTGACCTCTATATTTTATTTATTGATATATCCCTTGTTATTTATTTAAAATTTAACACACAGCGTTCAATTAAAGAACAATAAAGTGTTTTAGTAATTAATAATCAGTAGGTTATAGCTTTTAAAATAATTTTGAATGGCGTTATTTATCCTTTATTTGTTCCCAATTGCTTCTAGTTTGGTTATTTAATCAAATTGAACATGAATTTCTTAGTTATTATTTAATAATAAAAGGCTTTAACTTAGTAATCATATGTAAACCGTATAATAACTTTCTATATAAGTACGTTAACTGATAAAAAATCAGATAATTTATTATCAGTTAACGTATGAAAACTCAAAACCACATATAGGATAACAGTATGTTATACATTTTATGTTAAATAGAATTATGGTAAATCTATCCTTAGTTATTTGTATAAAACCGTAGTATATTTCTTGCAACACACTATATTTAACATAATATACATTATGCGCAGTTGTATGTATTCTATTTATCATCCATATTTACGACACTATTAACCAGTATACTGTTCAAATTGAATATTATACGTATATGGCATATTTCTATTTTATTACTCAACTTTTCTACAAGTTAATCTCCATTAAATAAATAGCTTATACTTCTTCTTTACCTTCTGCAGTTCAGTGCTCTATAAGTCTTTATTATTTATTCAACTTTTTAAGTCGATTTTGGCGATGTTGATACTATTATCTATATCTTATTTTAGTATTCTGTTTGATGACTATAAATATTATATTAACTAATTGTTTTTATTGGCTATTTTTACTTTTCCAACATCATGATATTTGTATTGTTAGCTTCTAATAAGCAATATTGATTCTATTAATCTTTGGTTTTAGTGTTAATAAACCAGGTATTGGTCTTTATTTAGGCGCTCTGTGCTAAAATCTGAGAGTTTTTTAAGGTATTTCCTTTAACTATAAAATCTGAAGCGTCATGATTTGGCGATTAAATATTAATGATGTCACGTATTTAATTTTTTATTAGTTAAAATTTTTTAACTGATTTATTAAGCTGCTTATCTGCTTGTTCTAAATTTTGTACTCATACGGTTAGTTCAATTTTTATTTTTAGTATTAAGTTAATCTATATCAATAAATATATTATGACTTCCATATAACGATTCGTATGGTGCTAATCTTCAACAAAACAATTGTTATAGGATTATATATGTCAGAGTTATATTCTTTATCCGGAAAACTTAACATCGAATTTAAAACCATTCAAAAGATGATCAGTATTTATTGCCGTCATCATCACCACATGAAAAATAAAACCAATCAACTTTGTTATGAATGTTCTGATTTCGTTAGTTATGTAAATGAAAAATTAGATCGTTGTCCTTATGGTGAAATAAAACCAACATGTAACAAATGTCCTATTCATTGCTATAAAATTGAAAAACGATTACAAGCTAAAAAAGTAATGTTATTTTCAGGACCGAGGATTATTTTTTCACATCCTTTTCTAGCATTAAGACATTTATTATCAGAAAGAAACGAGATTCCAATGTCAATTCCTAAAGAAAAATCTAATCGACATATAAGAATAATTCGCCTTAAAAATATTAATAAGTAGATGTTTGATTTAAAGTGACGGCGTTACTCATAATAATTTAAATATAATTACAGGCTTACTTATTGGTATTGATATTAGTATTGAGACTAAGCATTAATTTAAGTCTTATTTTATATTTTAAAAATATTAAAAAAGGAATTAACAAGCACCCTCTTTATATCCCCCATCTAACTAATTGATTTTATTTATTTATTAAAAAATATTAGGTTTGTTGGTATTGTTTTGTTAGTTTTTATTGAATTACCGATATAATATCTATGTTAAAAATGGTTTTAGTACTAACATTTACATAGATAATCCTATTTATTTTCTTATAGAATCAGCATTATTTACTACTTTATTTTCCTTAAAACCTTTTAAATTAGACGTTATTTTTATGTGTTTTTATAAAAAACACCAACATTCAGTCATCATAAAAGTCTTATTTTGAGCATTGTTATGCTAGATTTAGTCGTTATTATTAGCACCCTATTTTCGGAATATCGCACCATTGAGTAGTATATTGTGGTGTTAATAATTCCCTGCGCATTGCCCAGTTTTCTTGAATTCCCTGGGTTGCAAAGAATGCGCTGTTATTACCATAACGTTGGTTAATGCTGTCTAATACGTTCATTAATGGCGAATTTAGTTGATGAGTATTGAACAAATCAAACTGTTGATGTTTTGTATTGCTTAAATTTAATAAACCAACACCTACTTTATAATAGTGAACACTAGCGTCAAATAGCTGGTTTATACTCTCACTCAGAGCATTAAGCAGTTGTGAAGTATCATTAGTTGCTTGGCTAAAATGAATAGTTACTCTATAACTGATTGGATTTTGGTCAAAGGGGCTACTTGATGCAAATAATAATAAAGTGCCGCAAAGGGAGTGCTGTTGTCTCGCTTTAGCTGCTGCAATTGCAATATGTTTAGCTAAGGCTTGCTGTAAATTCTCGATATCGGTAATGCGTTTTCCCATACTACGAGTTGAAAAAATTTGTAACTTATCGGCTCTTATCCCATCCCACAGCTTGCAAGGTATCCCATTCAATTCATTTATCGTTCTTTGTAACTCTACGTTAAATAAAGATTTAGGTAGTCGTTTTAAATTAGTTTCTCTAAGTTTTTGTATCGTATTAATACCCTGTTCGACTAGCTTTTTGCTGGTTTTATTACCTATGCCCCATACATCAATAGGCGATAAACGATCGAATACCTGTTGCATAAAGTTAGGATCGTCGAGTGCACATACACCTCGAAAACCAGGCCATTTTTTCGCGACGTGATTGGCCACTTTTGCTAGGGTAAGGGTTTTCCCTATACCAACGCAAACCGGTAGTCGCGTTTCTTTCCAAACGGCTCGACGGATTTTTTGTGCATGGATCGCTAAGCTTGGTATTGTTTGAAGGCAATCATTAAAATCTAAAAAAGTCTCATCAATGGAATAAATATGTTGTTCAGGAGCAAAACGCCCTATCACTTGCATCATTTTATGCGAGAGATCTGCATATAGTTCATAGTTTGATGAGCAAACAATAATGCCATATCGTTCGCACAGAGAACGGGCTTTAAAATAAGGTTGAAACTTTTTAATGCCTAAAGCAATGGCTGCTTTATTAGCTGCAACGATACAACCATCATTGTTAGATAAAACAATAATCGCTTTGTCTCTCCATGCAGGACGAAATACTTGTTCTGCGCTGCAATAAAATGAATTGGCATCGACTAAGGCAAACATTAAAAGGTTTTCGCTAATAATTGGCTATCACGATGGCAGCGAATAGAGCGAATGACCACTCCCTCTATGGTGAATTGGTCTCCTTCATTTATCGGGATCGTTTTATAACGTGGGTTTGCTGATAATAGTTCGCGGTCTGTAATATTGATGATTTTACAAATAAACTCTCCATTATAGTTAGCTACGATCACGTCATTATTTTTGGCCGTCAAGTGCCTATCTACGATGAGGATATCACCACTGTATATACCAACACCTTGCATAGAATGACCATCGGCTTTACCAATAAAAGTCGCACTAGGATGCTCTATTAATAATGCATCTAAGCTTAATGGAAGCTGCAAGTAATCACTGGCAGGACTTTCAAAACCAGTAATACCTGCACTTGCTGTAATTGGGATAAATTTCATAATTATCTTAATATAAGTACAAGTAGAAGATGAAATGGCTTGTTTAAGTGGTAGAATTTTTATTACTTTAATTAAAGTATCGCCATTGATATGATTTAGCTTTTCGATGATTAATTTTGTTAATAGTTATCTATTTGCGAAAATGACAACGAAGAAGTAAGTTATTTTAACAAGTAAAATAGATCAGTTAATTAGTGTGATTGCTATAAACATGGAAAATAAAATATTTAATGTAATTGGTATAGCTAAGAAAAGAAATTACTAGATAAGTACTTTACGCAGTAACTAGATTGATTCATGTTGAGGTTGTAAATTGAATTATTTATCACTAGCAAGACTACGATATCTTGCTAGTGATATTTAATTAAAAAAGACGACTACGTTAGTCCCAATCCCATTCATAATAGGCATCGACTGCTTGTGACAGTCCACTCGATGCTTCAATATAGAATTTTTTGAACAACTCATAACGTATAGCAAAAACAGTAAAGGAATCAAATACGCCCACGCCATAACTCACTTCTACACCGCGTGCTATTGTGCCTTTTAAACCAACCGATTGTTCACTACCTTGTCCACTTGAAGCAAGTGACAGATCTTTTATGCCAACACTTTCGCCAATATTATTTACAAGACCATCGGTTTGCCCTGCTCCTAAATCAATTAAAATGGCGGCTAATTGACTAGTACTATCGTCACCAGAAGCACTTTCAATAGAGTAACCACGAGTTATATAAGATAAGGCATTTTGCTGTGACATTGATGGGTCAGAAAAAATAGTTAATTGGATTTCATCTGGTGTCCCCGTTACACGTACACCGGCAGTCACATTATCTTCAATGTCAGAAGGATCACGAATAGCTTCGATATTTAGGTAAGGAGCATCTGCTAAACCTTGAAAAATAACGCGACTATTTTGTAATACTAGTTTCTGTGAAAATGCGCGGTAACTACCTTCATCAAAAGTTAATTCGCCATTAACTGTTAGCTCTTTTGTTAAATCTTTACGAACTAACAAATCTCCTTTAATTAGAGAGTCTAAGCCTAATGCTTGAATACGTAATCTATCCCCCATTGAGACTTTAACGTTTAATTTCATAGGAAGATCGGCACTATCTGTTGTTTCTTCTGCATCAACAACAACCACATCACTGGATACACTTACAGCACCTTCAGGTAATTCTTTTACAGCGATTTTACCTCTGTCTATATTAATAACCCCATCAACACTCAAGTTTTGATCGTAAACAACATCAATATTAGGACTAACATATAATTTAATCTGAGCGTAATCTTGGATCAACATTTGGTCTGCTTCCAAGTGAACATCAGCTTTAAAATCTTCAGCCCAACTTAGAAGACCAGAGATATCAACACGCCCATCGGATTGCTCTTTTTTATCGTTATTCTTAATATTGGCAATACGCTGTGGAATACTAATAGTATTCTTAATGGCGGTATCTTTAATAGCGACTAAAGTATCAAGAAAACCATTAGATTTTTTCTTAGGTGTTTTTTGATTATTGGTAAAGAAAAACCCTGCGATATCGGCTTTATTTTGTTCAATTTTAATTTGAGCATTTAAATCAGAAACTTGTACTGGTGAAGATGGCGCTTTCATAGCAGTATCTGCAATCAGTACTTGTCCTTCTAATATTGGCTTATCTAATGTACCTGTAACATCAATATCCGATTCTAAATGTCCTGATAATTGCTCAACTTGTGGAATCAAAATTGAAAATGCATCAAAGTTTGGTACTTGAAGATTCAATTTAGCATTGATTGAAGGCGAGTTATCATAAGGGCTAACTTGCCCTGACAAATTTGCATTGATCAAACCATTTGAAATTGCTTGAACAGAGAAGTCAGCATTTTTTTGATCAGCCTTCACTTCAACATGTAACTGCTCTACCGGATATCTTATCGCTTCTTGTTGCACATCAGTATCTTGGATATTTAATGCAACTTGATTGCCATCGATGTTGAGATCAATGTTAGGTTTATTATTATTAATCCAAGACATGTTGACGTCTGCATCTAAAGAACCTTCAAGTTTTAGTGTATCTGGCATAAATGGATTAATACTACTCATTAGAAATTGATTAATACTTATATCAACATCACCATCTTCTCCGGCACTAAGCTTATGAACACAAAGCTGCCCATTTTTAGCATCTGTTTTGTCACTTGCTAACCAACAATGTTCAGTGACTTTTACTGTTTGTTGCTCCATTGTTACGATAAATGGAGATTCCAGTACTAGTTTTCCTTGCTTGCTATCAATCAAAGCTTCTCTTAATTGTGCTTGCCAGTCGTTAACACCTTGTGTAAATGCTAAAGTTAAATCACTGTTGGCCATATTACTTTTGAGATCAACATTTATATTGTGTGTGACTTCCGACTTAGAAACGCTTTCCGGACTAACAGAAACATCAACCGATTGAATTTTTTGATCACTTGCAACAATGCTATTAGCACTTATTTCTAAATTTGCAAAAGGCAAGTCAGCAATGGTCGCGTTACCTTGAAGACTAAGTTCTTTAACACTATCTTTTAAATAACTTAGGTTATCAGCAGTAAGATTGGTATTCACTTTGATGTTGTCTAAACTACCTGATAAATTTACTTGTCCTTGAATTTTACCAGCCCCCTCAAGGACTATCTTGCTTAGATCTTGAATGTCTATAACCAATGCTAAATCATTAACTTCAGCAACTTTACCATTTGCTGAGACTCGATTATCCCCATTAATAATGTTCAAGTTATTAATATTGACACCATCAGTAGCTGATCCATTAGCCGTTCCATCAACAGTTAATGGTCGCTCTAAAAACTCCCCTGCCAAGTCAATAACCGGAAGATCAAATGCCCATTGCGTAGGATCTTCAAGGGAAACCTTAACAGATTGCTTAATGTGACCGCTCAATGTAGCGGGGTAATCTTCACTTAACTCTTTAAAATCGAGACCTTTGAGGTTAAGATCTCCTAACCAAGTTATTTGCTCTTTCCAATTTAGTTTACCTGCTAGCAATACTTCACCCTGCAGAGTTTCAACTAATAACTGAGATAAAGTTAGACCACTAAGATCCCCTTGCCCCTTTAGCGATAAATCGCCTTTAGGTAAATCAGGTAATGCATAATCAGCAGCAATATCGATAGTGTAATTACTTAAATTACCTCGACTGGAAATATGACCACTGTTAGTGGTAATTTGCTTGTCACCAGTGAGCGGCCAACTTAATTGAGACCATTGCACCTGTAACTCATGCGGTAAATCAGGGCTATATAAGTCGATTTTATTATCAATAGTGGCATTAATTAAATTAGATAAACTAATATGCGATGATAAGTCGCCTAAATCCCCTTTTGCAGTTAAGGCAATTTTTTGCCCTTTTAGTAAGCTACTCGGATCTAATTGTTGTACCTCTTTAACGTTTACAGTGGCTTGCAAATCCATTGGATAACGTTGACTGACGTCAATATCACCCATAAGATTTACTGTTGCTTCTGGCACATCTAGAGCAAATTTCTTAATCGAAATAGCTGAACCAATATAATTAAATTGACTTTTCAGGCTATTAATTTTTGCTACATTTTGTTGATTTTGAATAAGAGTAAACTCATTTACATCTAATTTATTAACGAACAAATTAACAGGTAATATAACTTCAGGTAGATCCCCTTCTTTTAAAATAGCAGGGATTGTTTTGGGAATAACCAATGGCTCTGAAGATGTATTATTAACAGTATTAGTATCCTCAACCGCATCAGCTAGAGTAACCGTCAAGCCATTGATACTAGTATTAATGGTTACATCACTATCTTGTCCATCAACAGCTAATAGCAATTGAGATAATTCAATGTTAACGCCAGCGACATTAACAACTGTATTGTTAATATCTAACTCTCTGATATGTACAGGAATAGGAAATTCAACAACGACAGGCTCTGATGTTTCTTCTTCAGCTACAGGCTCAGTAGATTCGGGTATGTTAATCGTTGCACTACCAACTTTTAACGAATCTACACAAAACTCCTCAATGATACATTGCCAATCAAATTCGTAACTTACGTTATTCAACTCAATCAATGTATCTTCATCTTGCCAGCGAATTAACTCATAGGTTGGTGAATATAATAGACTGCCTTCACTGAGTATAACTTGTAGACGTGGCTCAACCTTTTGTGCAATGTTAATAATCAGACTATTACCTGAATGCGTATTGAGTAACCAAATAATTAACACAATCAATACAAAGGTAATAAATAAAAGGTATTTACATATTTTAAACGAGGAAGAAAGAATACTCATAACTCAGGCCCAATCATGAAATGAATTTTATAGGAATCACCGGTATCGGTTAGTGGAGCGGCAACATACAAACGAATTGGGCCAACAGGTGATGCCCACACAACCCCTGCACCTACACTTTTAGAAAGCTCTTCAGAGAAATCATCAGTTGCAGTACCTATATCGGAAAAGACAGCAAACTTCCAACTATCAGTTAACGGAAAACGGTACTCTAAACTTGCTACCGCCAAATAAGAACCACCAATTAAGTAGCCTCCGGAATCTTCAGGTGCAATTTCTTGATAATCATAACCACGAATACTTTGGTCACCACCAGTAAAGAAACGCATTGATGATGGGACATCGAATATTGAATCAGAAAAAATTGCGCCAGCTTCAGCCGATGCTACAAATTGATGACCAGAATAAGTTCTAATGAATTTAGCTTGCCCATAAACTTTAATAACATCGTCTGTTGATAACAGGCTATCTTCAGCAAATTCAAAGTACACTAACTTTTTATCACCCCAATCAATATTGATACCACCACGGCTTCGAGTTTTGCTAAAGCTAATACCTGGCAATATTAAGGCAGTAGAAAAGTCTTGCAGGCCCTGTGTACCTGATTCATTATCATAACGAAGATAAATAGTACGTAACCAGTCATTTTCTAATCGCCAATGTCGATTAAAACTCACTACATACTGTTTGGTATCAGTATCATTTTGATCAAGCATTTTGTAACCACTTTGAATTGAATAATAATTATAAAGTGGATCATCAATGGGCATTTTATAAACAATAGATGCTTCTTGCTTAGGATCTGAGGCAGACAAACTAGCTTCAATGGAATGACCATATTGGTTAACCCAAGGGCGTTTCCAACCAAATGTTCCTCTAACGCCCTCATCGGTACTAAAACCTAAACCTGTAGTAAATGAGTCTTCAGGATTCATATAAGTAAGAACGTGCAATGGAATACTTCTATCTTGCTTTTTTTCTAAATCAGGTAATATTGAGATGCTTTTAAAATAGCCAGTTTGGTTGAGTTCTTGATTGTAACTATTAAGAATATTGGTATCGAATGGGTCGTTAACGTTAAAATTAACAAGAGAGCGAATATACTTTTCGGCTGGTGTATCAAGGTCAAAAATTAAATCGCCAAATTGATAACGAATGCCACTATCAAACCATAAATGTACGACTGCAGTATTGTTCTTTTGAGAAACCTCTACTGATGATTTACTGAACTCTGCATCAAAGTAACCATAACGTTGAGCTAGACTATTGAAACGACTTTTAGCTGAGGTATATTCGCTGTGGTTTAAATACTCGCCCTCTTTGAGCGGAAAAGTTAACAAAAATTGTTGAAAGTTTTTATCTTGAAGTGCTTCGCCTGTGATACGTAAATCAACGTCTGTTATTTTGATACGTTGACCTAAATCTACATCAAGTGTCACCGTTTGATTGTCGTCGTCTTCTTCAATACTTGTTGTAATTTGTGGTTGGTAATAACCTAGTGCAGTAACACTTTCTTTTGCAGACTCTACCACTTCACTTAAATAAGTAACATTATCAATACTTTCAGGTACTGATATACCGCTTAAATATACTTTTATATTAGCTGTCGCTTGTTCGTCAGAACTTCCTTTGATGTCATATTTAACTGCTGCATGAACAGGTAAAGAGGAAGAGACTAATAAGTAATAAAAGCATAATTTGTGTAATTTTTTCATTAACTCTCTAATTTTTATGTCGAAAGAATGGTTAGGATATACCATTAACATAAAAGAAATTATCTAGATATTGCGTGAAATGTCTTAGTTAACAAGATTAAAAGGCGTACAGTTTTACTGCTTTATGCTCTTAATCGAAATATTAATAAGTCATTTCAACAAATAAGTTAAGACATTTTATTAGTGTTATTGGTTTTCTTATGACTAATAGCTGCACATAAAGTTTTTACTATTTAATAAATCTAGTGTGCAGTTTGACAGAAACTATATGTTAATGACAATTCCTTTATGGAAGTATCAATTAATTAACTTTGATAACGAGTTATCAAAAAATTGAATATTAAATTCCTGCTCCTGCTCAGCTACTTTTAGTGCTTTAAGTGATTGATGTAAAATTGTGCTAGCTTCAAGATCTTTACTTGGAACTAATGTTAACCCGAAGGCACAATTGACAATAAATTGTTCGCCTAATACTTTAAATGGTACCTGCAGATCAGACTCTAATTTTTGGGTTAACTCTAAAGCGATTGTTGCAGATTGCTCGTAATCAGTATCAATATCTTCAATAAATATAGCAAACTGAAAATCTTGAATGTGCGCAACAAAGTGAGTGCTTCTGTTTTGTTTTTCTAATCGGCGGGCAATAAGATATAAAAGCTCATTAACTTTATTCGAATCTGGTAATTGGGCAATATGTTTAAAACGATCACAATTAAATGAAATTAATGCTCCTTGCTGTCTTTGTTCATATAGACGTGTATTTTCTACTTCAAGGTGTAATAACAACTGCTCGCGATCAGGTAAATCAGATTTTTGCTCAATAAGTTCATTATCGACTTTAATATTCGCTAACATCTCCTTATATAAAGATAAATCTGTATGTGTACCAATGACACGTTTGGGATTACCTTGAGTGTCCCAAGAAACAGTTTGTCCACGACTGAGAATCCAACGATATTCTCCGTTGTAACATTTCATTCTATGAATATTTTCAAAAAAAGAATGAGAGCCAGAAAAGTGTGCATTTAAATCTTCAAAAACTGAATATAAGTCATCCGGATGCACTCGGTTTTCCCATTCCGTAATATCATTAGAAATATTTTCCTTATGGAAACCTAACATCTCTTTCCAACGTTTAGAAAAATAAACATCGCCACTATCGACATTCCAGTCCCACACCCCATCCCTTGCTCCATTAAGCGCATTAGCCCAACGTTGTTCGCGTACTTCTAAATAGTGAGTGTTATTTGAAACATCGGCAATTAAATTGACAAAAGCGCGCTGTAATAGTCCTACTTCCCCCAAAGCTGAAGTTTCAATCAGACCAGGATTATTGATATCAATCGACTTTACCGAAGCAATAAAACGCTTTAATGGAATAACAACTAAGATGTTAATAAGATAAACGAATAAACATAGGGTCGCTATTAATACTAAGGTAAATTTAATTAGCCTTAGGATGCTCTCGTAAGCCAATGCACTGAATGCACTTTTTAGAGAATAGCGAATAAATATCACACCATTAAACTTACGGTTTAGGCTATTACCTTTAGAAATCATTTGCAGAGGTGCATATACTACCAACTCTTCTTTATCTTTAAATAATTTAACAATAATTTCATTTTTATTGATAACTCTATCTAATAACTCTCCTTGATATTCCTGCAGCTGTAACTTGGCAAACATGTATTTTTCACGAAAACGATTACTTAAAACCACTTGTTGATTGTTATCAACTACGGCAACAGTTTTAACGTTTTCATTTAGTGCAGCAGTAGAAACAAAATCCTGAGCTTGAGATTTTTCTAATCGCATTAAAGAATTAGATAGCGAGGTTTGTAATTGGCCCGCTAATCCTTTTAAATCTTGCTCTGATTTTATATATAAATTAGCTTGTTGTTGGCGATACTCCATGAACAAGACACTGCCCTGCAAAACAATGAATATAACGGTTAGCAAAGCTGGTAATAGGATAATTAGTGAAAGAGAACGTAATTTATTCATAGATTGCCCTCTCTAAAATGCGTGTAGAAATGAGGCTAGAAATATCTGTTTTGAAACTACCAAGCATACGCTTTTCAATCATTAATCCGCTGAGTTGTTGTGCTTGTAATTCAATGCTAGAAGGAGAGCCAGATAAACGAAATAAGGCTTGTTTGGCATCAATAAACTGTGTGTTAGATAAGGCATTTTCAAGAATATAAGGATATAACTGTAATCGAACTGACATTGAAGTCAAAGCTTCAGCTGTACGTTTTTGATAGAAAAGGTGGGCTCGATAAAATTGCCTTAAAAAATCTGCTATTTGTAGTTCTTTATCTTGGAAAAGCTCACCCCGAGCGACTAATACATTTATTATAGGCAAAGATAATTGATTTGAATTAATCAATTCGTGAGCACCTAAATTAATTAGCTGTTGTTTAACAGGCTCTCGAACGATAAGTGCATCAATATTACTTCGTAGATAGGCATCTTTTGCTTCATTTTGTTTTACTTCAAACAATTGCACCGTTTGATTATTTAGATCTGTAAGCGTAAAAATCTCATCGAGTAATAAGGCCCCAGCTGCCTTATTCTCATAGCCGATAGAACGCCATTTCAGATCATTTAAAGATTTTACATGAGGTTTAGCCATCATCGCATCTCCGCCTTTAGAGCGATCTATGACCGAGATTATTTTTAAGTCTATGCCGAGAGCAACCAATGTTAAGACTTCATCTAATGAGAGAAAGGCTAAGTCTAATTTTCCAGTTTGAAACGCTTGAATCACACTGGTAGAAGAAGTTAATTCTAATAAAGAGTATTTTCGAGCATCTAAATAACCTAACTCATCAGCCAAAAATGCAAACTCAAAATTCGGCCAAGGTGCAGCACCTATCGTTAAAGGTTTTTGATAGGGAGTACAACTTACCAAAGTGAAAAACAAAATACAGATTGAAATTATCTTACAAGTAATAAAATTCATAAAACCATTAATAATAAAGATATTGAATAGAGGAAAGTTGATTTTACAGAGTAATTTAGAGAAAAAAATAGCGTGTAAACATATACACGCTATTTTTATGAATTATTGAGAGTTAAACAGTCTTATGAAAGATAATTACATGATTTGACTGTTTTGCAACGCTTTTATACGATCTTCTAATGGTGGGTGCGACATAAATAAACTACTTTTCTTTTCACCTGAAATACCAAAGGCCATTAAACTACCTTCAAGTTTAGGTTCAGAGTTAAGTTGTAAACGTTTTAAAGCAGCAATCATTTTCTCCTTGCCTACTAAAGAAGCAGAGCCTGAGTCAGCGCTAAATTCACGTTTACGAGAGTAATACATAACAATCGTACTCGCTAAAATACCAAATACCATCTCTAAAATGAATACGATGATAAAGTAAGAAAAACCATGGCCAGAACTTTCATCATCATTACTACGCATTGCATTATCGATGAATCCACCGATTACACGTGCTAAGAAGATAACGAAGGTATTTACTACACCTTGGATTAACGCCAAGGTTACCATATCACCGTTAGCAACATGGCTAATTTCATGGGCAAGGACAGCCTCAGCTTCATCTTGCGTCATTTGTTCAAGCAAACCGGTACTTACTGCAACTAATGCGCTGTTTTTCTTCATTCCCGTTGCGAAGGCATTCATATCAGGTGCAGGGTAAATAGCTACTTCTGGCATTGCAATACCAGCTTTTGATGCTTGTTGTTTAACTGTTTCTAACAACCAACGTTCTGTTGCATTGCTTGGGTTAGTTATAACCACTGCACCAGTACTTTTCTTTGCCATCCATTTTGACATCGCTAATGAAATAAAAGAGCCACCAAATCCAAATACAGTCGCGAGTATTAATAACCCACCCATGCTTCTAGAATTTAACCCAGTAACAGAGAAAACTATGCTCAATACAATACCTAGCACTAATACCACAGCTAAGTTAGTTAATAGAAATAATGCAATACGTTTCATGTTGACCTCAACTTATAAATAACGATTTATCGACATAATATGACTTTATTAAAAAGATGCAAGTAAATATTTATCAAAAATGCGCAGATTTGTCAGTGTAATTTGCACCTAGGAAATTCTGCCGTTACAATCCATCCCCACTTTTTTAATACTTAAGGAATTACCATGGCTTTAGCTCAAGCGCGTCATATTTTAGTTAGCTCAGAAGAACAATGCATTGCATTAAAAAATGAGATTGAAGCAGGCACTGATTTTGGTTCAGTAGCAAAACAACACTCTTCATGCCCATCAGGTGCGCAAGGTGGTGATCTAGGTGAATTCGGTCCAGGTATGATGGTACCAGAGTTTGATAAAGTTGTTTTTAGTGCACCTGTTGGAGAAGTACAAGGCCCAGTAAAAACACAATTTGGTTACCACTTATTAGAAGTAACTAAACGTAACGATTAATCTTAATCTTAATCTTACAAGCAATATAAAAAAACCGCCGATGGCGGTTTTTTTATCACTAGAATAAATGTTGATCAGTTAAAGAGTCCAATAGAATTCGCAAACACACATAATATTGCAACAGGCGCTACCCAACGTAATAAATTGATAACGATAGTAAACTGTAATCCACTTAAGTTAAGTTCTTCTTTGACAATCTCATCATTTATTTTCCAACCAACAAAGACTGAGATAAATAAGCCGCCTAAAGGAAGTAAAATATTTGCAGTAAGGTAATCTAAAAACTCAAAAAGGTTACTGCCCATACCAAACGATATTTTAGTCCACTCTTCTCCAGAAAAAGAAAATATTGTAAGTAACGAAACAAGCCAAATGCAGAAACCAGCGATACACCCAGCTGTAAAACGAGAGAACCCTTGTCTTTCTGCTAGATACGCTGCGGTAGGTTCAAGCATTGCAATTGCAGAAGTAAAAGCCGCGAATACAATCATGATAAAAAACAATGTACCAAATAGATCACCAAATGGCATATTGCCAAAAGCCACGGATAACGATTGAAATAACAGTCCAGGTCCAGCGGTAGGCTCTAATCCGCTAGCAAATACAATTGGGTATATAGCTAAGCCAGCAATTAAGGCAACAATGGTATCCAAAACTGCAATCATGATAGAAGATTTAGCAATTGAAACACCCTGAGGTAAATAAGCACCAAATACCATCATAATGCCAGACGCCAAACTTAAGGTAAAAAATGCATGTCCAAGTGCAACTAACACCCCTTCAATGGTTAATTTTGAAAAATCGACATCAAACATAAAGGA
Organism: Psychromonas arctica; assembly: GCF_036697365.1. Taxonomy (GTDB): domain Bacteria; phylum Pseudomonadota; class Gammaproteobacteria; order Enterobacterales; family Psychromonadaceae; genus Psychromonas; species Psychromonas arctica_A. Next base: position 131,741 of record NZ_JBAHZA010000002.1, on the reverse strand, counting down.
AAATGCAGCTGCAAAATCCCCCACTATCGATGAATAGACCATTATACCAACCAATAACAATAACAAAGCTGGCATTAAATAACTCACCGCTTTCTCCAATCCTGCTTTTACGCCTTTAGTTATGACAAACACGACACCAAGTACTATTAAGGTGGTCCAGAATAATAATTGATGACTATCTGTAATTAATCCGACAAACAACTGTTGGATTGCATCAGTATGTGTATTTGGATTCGCAGCTGCTGCACTGAAAGCACCGGACGCAGCAAAATAGACATAAGCTGCTGCCCAACCTGCAATGACAACATAAAAACTTAACACTAAGAATCCTGCGATGACGCCCATACTACCAACTAATGACCAATGTGATGACTTATGGGACTCAAGGGCACAATGCGCAGCAGCATTGGCAGGTGTAGACCGACCGCGTTTACCGATCATCACTTCAGCCATCATCACAGGAATACCAATAAATAAAATACATAGTAGATAGACTAGAACAAATGCACCACCACCATTTTCTCCCATGATGTAAGGGAATTTCCATATATTACCAAGTCCTACGGCAGCACCTGTTGCAGCAAGAATATAAGCATATCGACTTGACCATCGATTGGATACGTTTGTATCTGTCGTCATCTAAAAACCATCTATAATTAAAAAGATGGTCTTTATAATCATAACGAATAACAATTACAAGCAGAGTATGAAGAAGTTAAGAGAATAGAACATAAACCTTAGAAATTAATGTAAGCGATAGTGCTATTCAAGATTGCATAGAAATAATAAAGGCGGAATGTCTGACGGTAGTGATTAAATTTGTATATATTAAGTGAATCTCGGGCATTGGATTCACATAATAAAATAAAAAAAATATTGTAGAAAATTTACGGTTATTTAGGAATAAAGTTCAAGACTCAGATGCTTTAACCTGCATTCTGAAATGAAATCCACTCTTGAGGTTGTGAAGAAAGACAAGGTGTTAGCTTATCCACTGTGACCTTAATTATTTGAAATTGTTTAAACTCTTTACCATTAGAAAAGTGATGACAGTGATCAAATAGCATACATAAGCAAAAATTATCTTGTTGCTCTAGAACCATATATTTAGCGGATTCTAACTCGCCTGTCGTGGTTAACATCGCTAATTCACCATTATTGTAATGACTTATTGCTTGCTCAGAAGTTTGGAATAACCAGCTCTTAGGCATGATAGGTTTGTGAAATACATCTATTGCAATTAAATGTAGAATAATTTTACAGCGAAGTGATTCTTCAAAATGACTTAAAGAATCACTTTCAAAAAACTCTATATATCGCGTTACATCTTCAACAGTAAAAGAAATCACTTGGCTTTCTTGTAAACGCAACATATTAGATTGGTAAACAATAGGGAAAGTGCGGTCGCGATCAACAACAGACAATTTACCCTGTTCTTGATCAAATACCCATTGCCACTCTGCCTTTGGAATAAAATCCATTTTGTTTACCTCGTTTGTTTTTTACTTATTAAATATGATTAACGATATTTTTTATCAAGCCTGGTCCTTGATAAATAAAGCCAGAATAAACCTGAACTAGGCTTGCTCCAGCATCTATTTTTTCTTTTGCAGCCATAACACTGTCGATACCACCTACCCCAATAATCGGAATTTCACCTTTAAGGTGTGCGGCAAATTTAGCTATCACGACAGTGCTTTTGTGTTGTACCGGACGACCACTCAAACCACCTGCTTCTGCAGCATGTGACATCCCCTTGATCATTTCTCGGTCAAGGGTTGTGTTAGTTGCGATTAAACCATCAATTTTATATTTTAATAAAGATTGTGCAATAGATTCAATCTCTTCATCATTTAGATCAGGTGCTACTTTTAATGCGATAGGAACATATTTCTCATGCTTTTTTGCTAAAGCTTGTTGGCGTTCTTTTAATGACATAAGCAAATCGTCTAATGCTTCACCATATTGTAAACTTCTTAAACCAGGGGTATTTGGAGATGAAATATTGACAGCAATATAACCTGCGTGCGGGTACACTTTTTCCATACAAATTAAGTAATCTTCTTTACCTTGCTCGACAGGTGTATGGATATTTTTACCAATATTAATACCAATAACACCTTTAAATTCACTGTTTTTAACATTCTCAATTAAATTATCAACACCATCGTTATTAAAACCCATGCGGTTGATAATACCTTCTCCCTCTAATACACGAAACAAACGAGGCGATGGATTACCTGGCTGACCAACTGGTGTCACAGTACCGACTTCAACATGGCCAAAGCCCATTGCACCAAAAGCATCAATACATTCTGCATTCTTATCTAAACCAGCCGCTAAACCAACTGAATTTGGAAAGTTAAGCCCCATTACTGTTACAGGTCGTTGTTGAACTCGTTGACGGTAAAAAAGATCTAATATTGTACCGTGAGTTAATTTAAGCTGCTTGATTGAAAGATCGTGCGCCTTTTCTGGATTCATTTTGAATAAAAAACTGCGCATAATTCGATATAACATAGTAAGGCCTTATAAGTAGTAGGTAACTGATGAATAACACTTAATACCAATCACACTAAGTAACTGATCTATTTTACTTGTTAAAATAACTTATTTCTTCGTTGTAACTTTCGTAAATAGAACAACTATTTAACTTAAGTTACGCCTTAAACTAAGTCATTTTTCCTGCGCAAAATTTAGATCACTTATTTAATGCAATTGGTATAATTTATTGTTTAGCATAAACTGTTATTTGTGGAAGGATAATAACAAATAGCCGTGTGTTAAGGATACAACTTTGTGATATTCCTGCTTTAATACCGGTCACAGTAATTGATAATGCGATTTAACTATAGCTAAGGAGGTAGGTTGATAAGGTATCAGAAAAGAAAACCATAAGCTTGTTGGTAAGCTTATGGAAAATATTAAGGCTATTGTTTAATTTATACTCAGTGCAGGATATTGATAAATACGTGCGCGCCACCCTTTTAACCAAGCACTCTCGTCACGTGGAGCATTATCTACTCTTCTTGTAAGCATTTTATCTGCAGATATTGCAAAGTTTAATAATAAGTCAGTATTTTGTGCAGGCATATTTAGTAAAACTTGTTTCAACCCCCACCCCTGACCTTGATAACGTTCATTTTCAGCGACTCCCTCGCCTTTAAAATTAATGTAATCTAATAAAGCAAAAGTACCTTCGGGTGTTGCACTAAGTACTGATACTTTCTGGTTAATCTTTTGCTTTTCAGTTTCTGAACTTGCATCTAGGATAACTGGAATGCCTTTTTCAAGGCGCTTTATAATAAAGGTTGCTTGAAGAGAAACGGTAGATTCCATTAAATCTCTTAATTGGATTAATTTTTGACTATTAAATTGCTTGTAAAACTCAGCTCTATTTTTCCATGGTGCAGTTTTAGCTGTTAAAAGCCAATCAGGAACAGCCACATTATTCTCAACTAAATAGTTTAATAAAGCCGGAAACTGCTCAATATATGGGCCTTTTTCTTCGCTTGGATACCAAATAAAATGACCTATGCCAATAGAAGGGAAATCTTCATTCTTGTTCCAAACAGTGAGGTACTCTTTTTTACCAGCACCTTCATTTTTCCAAATTAAGGTCGCTAATTTATCGATTTGGGAATCAGAAAGGATAATTGAATATTGCTGCGCTAATAATTTCATCGGAACGAAAATAAAAAGTGGCGCGGTTAGGGATAAGATTAATAATAAGATACGCACGGATAAAAAGCCTGATTTAACTAATAAGTTGAAATTAGAGGCTGTTTTGTAAGGAAAGTTCAATAAGTCTAAATATTTAATCATTTAATTAATCAATTAGTTAGTAATAGTTAACAGCTAAACATTCTAAACCACGAAGTGAAAACTCATACTCTCAATTAATTGATCACGTTTTTCTTGTGTCGAAACCTGTCGGTAGGCATCAAGGGCATCTCGGTCTTTTGCTGAAGGTTGATCGTAACCGAGGGTATCGTTGATAGATTGTTCTTGTTGCTCTGATAGCACTAAAGAAAATTGAGTATCTTCTTTTGCGGTCACTTTCACATTAACAGGAGCAATATCTTGTGCAGATGATGGCTTATCACTTTTTTTTATTTGCGAAACATTCCCCGTATTAATCGGGATATTGTTGGTCGCTAAATTATTGTATATAGCCATCTACTACTCACATTAACTGTAAACTAAAATAATCAGTCTATATTATAGACAATTATTCTCTTCCTGGTAGCTTTTTCCATGTGACTGTGTCACGTAAATAAACAGGCGTTGCCGATTCAGGTTCTACTGCTTGCTTATCATTAATCAATAACGAGGCTGCTTTAAGCATGTATTGCGCATCTGGGTAAAGTATTTCAGTTTGTTGGCAAGCTTCAAAGTAATCTAATAGCGTTGGATAAGCAGCCCATCCTGTACCCACTAAACTACTAGTCGTTTCTACTTTTATATTTTGAGTCTGATACATCTCTATTAATGTTTCTGGCTTTATTACAATCTCTTTATCTTGTAATGTCATCACCCCATCTCGATTAATATATTGTGCGAAATATACTTCGCCCATGCGAGCATCTATCGCAGCATAAACAACGTCACAAGATGGATCATTGACTAATGCTTGTTGCGCCATTGCTTGTAATGTAGAGACTCCAACCATTTTTTTCTCAAGTCCATAAGCAAGGCCTTGAGCAATACTAATTCCAATTCTGACGCCGGTAAAGCTACCAGGTCCTTGCCCGTAAGCAACAACATCAATATCAGCTAGCGTTAAATCAGCTTGCTTTACTACATCATTAACCGTCGGTAGTATTTTTTGCGTATGTTCTCTAGGCGCTAACATAAATTGATGAATCGTTGCATCGCTTGTTGATAATGCAACAGAGCAAGCTTCTGTTGAAGAGTCGATACAAAGAATGTTTAATGAAGATGACATAAATCGCCTATTTTATAAATATGAATACAATATTGTTATTAATGATAGATGTTGTGTAACTAATTCATTAGCAACACAGATCCTTAATATTAAGAACCGTTAAAATGGGTGAATATACTATTCGATTAATCTTAGAAAATCGATCGCTTTATCGATATCTCTAGTACGCGGCATGCAAGGTAAACTATTCAGAAACAGATTGCCATATTTCCGACTGACTAATCGTGTATCGCAAACTATTAATACTCCTTTATCTTGTTCTGCACGGATCAAACGACCAACGCCTTGTTTTAGAGTAATAACAGCTTGCGGTAGTTGAACGTCAAAAAATGGATCTTTACCTTTTAACTCCGCATCTTCCATACGTGCTTTTAGTAATGGCTCTTCCGGTGACGCAAAAGGAATTTTGTCGATAATCACACAAGATAAAGTTTGCCCTCTTACATCAACTCCTTCCCAGAAGCTGCCTGTCGCCACTAACAACGCATTACCATGACTTACAAATTCATCTAACAATGCTTGTTTACTCTTTTCACCCTGTAATAGCACGGGCAGGGTTAATGATTCCCTAAAAGCGGTTGCTAACTGGTTCATCATTGAGTGACTAGTACACAAGAAAAAACACCGCCCTTTACTTGCTCTGATAACCGGAGATAATGTTTCAGCTAACTTATTCGCTAAACCAGGGGTTCCAGGTTCAGGTAATAACCTAGGAACAACAAATAAGCTTTGTTGTTGATAGTTAAAAGGACTGCCCAGTTGTAAGCATTGTGCGTCGGTTAATCCTAATAATTGAGTAAAATGAGAAAATTCGCCTTTTACTGATAAAGTAGCGGATGTAAAAATCCAACTGGCTTGTTTTTTCTGACATTCAGACTGAAATCGTTGCGCAACACTCAATGGAGTAATATTTAACGAGAAATGTTGTTTCGTACATTCGTACCAATAACTAAAGCCACTTTCGTTAGTATTATTCAATTTTTCAAAGAGTAAGATATATTGATTAATTTTTTCAAAGCAATGGTCTAAAACTTCACTTTTACCCAAACGTTCAGTGACGACTTGTTTGAGGAAAGTTAATACTTGGCGTAGGCGAGTGACATGCATTTGCATTGCACGATCTTTACTTTTATCTCGCCAGCTGCCAGATCCCTTTTCCATAGCAAAAGCGAGCCTGAAGTCTAATGATGCAGCTCTTAACTGCTCAGCAGCTTTAGCCATTTGTTTAGCTTCTTTTAATTCAGTTCGATATACAAAATCTATCTCTTTTGCTAATTCTGTTAATTGTTTGCTTGAAAGCATTTCGCCAAAATATTGACTCGCAATATCAGGTAATTGATGTGCTTCGTCGAAAATATAGGTATCCGCATCAGGAATTAACTTACCAAAACCTGTTTCCTTAACAGCAAGATCTGCAAAAAACAGATGGTGATTAATAACAATCACGTCTGCATCCATCGCTTTAGTTCTTGCTTTTACCACAAAGCAATCTTCAAAACTTGGACATTCTCGTCCCAAGCAATTGTCATTACTACTGGTAATCGAAGGAATAATCATTGCATCTTCGGGTAAATTATCTACTTCAGCAATATCCCCTGTCACCGTACTTATTGACCATTCTTTAATAGCTACTAGTTCACTGTGCAAATTAGGTTGTTTAAATCGTGTTTCAAGCATGTAACGATTTAAGCGCTCAATACATAAATAGTTACCACGGCCTTTTAGTAGAGTGCAGTGGCCAGTAAACTTGGTCGCTTTTAGTAAGGTAGGTAGATCTTTTAGATACAACTGTTCTTGTAACGCTTTACTACCAGTAGAGATAATTAATTTCTGTGACAAACTTTTATCTAGATTCAATAGAGCAGGCGCAAGGTAAGCAAAGGTTTTACCGGTGCCAGTCTCTGCTTCCACCACTACAGATTGCTTTTGCTTAATAGCAGTATCAATTGATTCAGCCATTTTTACCTGAGCGTCACGCCCTCTAAAATGTGGCAAAATAGTCGCAAGCGCGCCAGTAGGGGAAAAAAATGATGCAATCAAATCAATAAGCTCTTAAGTAATAACGATTAAAGTGCTGAACAATATAGGTCAACATGAGGCAATAAACGTAATTCTACGTTATTTCATCTTAACTGAATATCTCTTGCAGTTGATTAACACTTTTTATTTATTCTCACACTCTTTACAATGACCGATATTGATAAGAGGAATAACAATGAACCGTAAAAAGAAGATAAACAGTATTCTAAAAAAGCGCATGAAGAAAATTAATGCGAAGAATGCGCCAGCGAGCAAAGAAAAATATATATCAAAAGCAGAAAGAGCAAAGTTAGAAGAACAAGAACAACAGATACTAACAAGCAATGAAACAACTGTTAACTCCTAGCTAAGCGTAATTTATTAGCGATACTAATAAGAGAAGAACTTTTTAACGATAGTCTTTAACAGATCTTCTCTACACTCCCTGCTTTTAGATATTTATATTTATACTTAATGATATTTACAGCTTCCAGCTTAATAAAAACTCATCCAAATCCATATGTCCTTTTTTAAACTCGATAGAATCAACCTTAACAAATAATTTCTGCTCTTGAATTAAATCGTTTTTCAGCTAAAAAAGTCCATAACATCTTTAATGTATTCGACACTGCCAACTTTTGGCCCACAAATTGCTTTTATTATAATTAAATATAAAACGACGAATTTAAGTCACTCTCATGATCGATGACTTTTATAGTACGAAAATTTAATGCATATAAAGTGATAATGCTTTGCATTGTCCAAACCGATGTTAAACGCATGGATGATTAATGATGAAAAAAATCACAGCTATATTATCTGTCGCCATTTTGTCAGGTTGTGCCAATTTTGGTCAGCAAGAAGTGGTTGTAGACGAAAGCTCAGAAACAACAGAGATAATTCCAGAAGAAACTGGCCGTCAAATAACTCAAAGAGACAAAGACCAAACCCCAGTACCTGGCGACCCCTACTACTCTCCTGTAGAGCCAAGCAAAGCAGCGATGCCCGTACAAGTTACTGGTTCATTATTCAATGACAGTACTTCTACTGATTTATATAGTTATTCACCAAAATTCAATGTTGGTGACATTATTAATGTTGTATTAGAAGAGGAAACAGTTGCCACTAAATCGGCTAGTACTAACCTCTCTAATGATAATACTTATAATCTTGACCCAATCAAAATTCCAGGCGGAAATCTCACCGTAAACGATAAAGAAGTTGAACTAGGCGTAAGCCAAGACCAAAGTTTTGGCGGAGAGTCAGGTAGCAGTCAAAGCCATAGTTTAAGTGCACAAATTACAGTATCGGTTATTGAAGTATTAAATAATGGTAATTTATTAGTACGCGGAGAAAAATGGTTGTTAATCAATAATGGTAAAGAATATATCCGCCTTACTGGCATTATAAGACCAAGAGACGTGACTGAAGATAATTCTGTTGATTCCTATCAAGTGGCAGACAGTCGTATTGAGTTTAGTGCAACAGGTGAGCATGCTGAAATGCAAACACGTGGTTGGTTATCATCTTTATTTAGCGGCAGCTTATGGCCAATCTAGAGGTAATTAAATGAAATTAACTAAAAATCTATTACCGCTACTCATACTCAGTTCTTTTACTGTTAATGCCCAATGGTATTCCAGTGAAGGCCGATCTGTATTAAATGAACAAGATATTGACCAATCACGTACTAACGCGATCTCTGATGCAATGGTAACTGTGTTACGTTCAGCAGGTACTAGTGCTGAAAGCGTGCAAGTAATACAGGAAGGCGTTTTAGAAGTTGATAAACTAATGCTTAAAACCAATGGTGAAATCCATGATATGCGTATCGTGCACGAAGAAATTATTGGTGGTTATTATACTGTTGAAGTACAAGCTGACATCTACCCTTTTTCTACTTGTCCGCAAGAGAAATACGCTAAAAGCATCTTTGTGGGCCCTTTCAATTTAGAAGATCGTCAAGATGCTCAACTTGGGGCTATTTATAACAGTGATGAAGTCATCACAAAACGTTTATTTAAAGAGCTAAAAGGTGAATCTAACAAACTAGATCCTAGACATGTCATGACACAACAAATAGCTTTTACTAACAACAGTGAAGGAGATATTGAGCTACAAACATTAAAAGTAGCTAAAGATGTTGCTGCTAAATATGATGTTCAGTATCTAGTGTTTGGTGTTTTAAAAGATATGTCAGATTACTATGAAACGACCACTTATACTTTTAGTGAAGAGACTACCCATAAACGCAACTTTAAAATGCAAATCTATTTAGTTGATGCAATTAATCAGCTGACCTTATTTCAAAAAGAGTATGCAGCTATTAGCCAATGGCCTTATGATTTAACACAGCGCTTTGATCCTAATAGTCTCTCTTTTTGGCAAACAGATTATGGTTACGCTATCGATCTAAAAATAAATGAAGCCGTAAGAGATGTAAGGCAAGCACTATATTGCCAACCAACAATGGCAACCATTATCGCTAAATATAATGATCAACTAGTGATGAACTTAGGTCATCGAAACGGTGTTAAAAAAGGAGATAAGTTTCAACTGATTCGAAGCCAATATCTTTCTCATCAAACATCACAACTCCCTAATTCAATTTTTATGCCTGATGATATTTTATTATCCGTTGTATCAGTGCAAGCAGACCGAGCTATATTAAAAGCCAACGACCCTATCGATATGAGTAATATTCAAATTAGGGATATGTTAACCCCTGCAGACCAAATGACGCTGCAGCGCTTACAACCAAAAGTCACAGCAAGTAATACTGACAATAGGAGTGTATATTAATGTCTACTATTAATAGTGCAGCAAGTAGTTTGCAAAGTTTATCAAGTAGTTTAGATTCAAAAGGCACCGCCGATGCAGGAAAGTTACTTGGTGGCAATTTCGAAGATATTTTATCATCAGAAATGCTAGGTAAAGACACATTAGTGACAGCAAGTACCGGCAATATAAAAGATAGTCTTGAGGGTGTGTTTGATGAATTAAAATTAGGTATTGCTACTTCTTTTGTTGCGGGGCTTTCCGGGGATGATAGCGCTACATCAACTGGAGCAAGCGCAGAAAAAGCAGCAACAGACAGCGATATTGAACAAGCAGCTGACACAGAGCAGTCTGAAACATTAGCTTCGGATTCAGAAGAACAGATCACCACCGTTGAAGACACTGACTTAAGTGCATTAGATATTCAACAAACGGCAGATGATGCTATCAATACGCTGCAGTCTCCAGCTATTGACAATATATCTATCGAATCAGAGACTAAGAATGCCATCTCAATGTTGCAAGAAAAACTACGTGAAAGTATGCAAGGTAAATAGTTGATGAATCAACTAACAATAATTTAATCATAAACTGCTCTTTTATATTAAAAATATCTTAGATATACACAAAAAACAGTTCACATTTAAAGTTTAGATTGGTACTCTAATCGCAATTAAATTATAAAGAGTTTTAAATCACAATGAAAAATGACATTCTGAAAGCACACCATCATCATATTACTTAATCTTTCAGGATTTTTCTTGGAAGAGATGTTACGTGCTTCCAGTGGTTACCCAAATACAAACCCTCGGAAGTAAAATCCCGGGGGTTTTTTAGTTTTAAAAGGAAGGAAAATAGTTATGCCAGAGCAACGTTTAAGAATTGCAATACAAAAGAAAGGCCGTTTAAGTGATGATACGGTTAAATTATTAAAAGCATGTGGAATCAAAGTTAATCTAAACACGCAACGCTTAATTGCACACAGTGAAAACATGCCAATTGATATTCTTCGTGTTCGTGATGACGATATTCCAGGTTTAGTTATGGATGGTGTCGTAGATTTAGGTTTCATTGGCCAAAATGTACTTGAAGAAGAGAGCATGATGCGCCAAGTAGCTAATGAACCAACTGCTCATAAAGTAGTGAAAGAGCTAGCATTTGGTGAATGTCGTTTCTCACTAGCTGTAGATAATGATTTTGATTACCAAGGCGTTCAATCATTAGCAAACATGCGTATTGCAACAACTTACGTTCACATTCTAAAACGTTTTATGGAAGAAGCTAACGTACCTTACACATCTTGTATGTTAACAGGTTCTGTAGAAGTAGCTCCTCGTGCTGGTTTAGCTGATGCAATTTGTGACCTAGTTTCTACCGGCGCAACATTAGAAGCAAACGGTCTTAAAGAAGTTGAAGTTATCTACCGTTCAACAGCAGTATTAATGCAACGTGACGAACCATTAAGTGCAGACAAGCAAGAGCTAGTTAACCGCATTCTAACGCGTATTGATGGTGTTCAAACGGCTAAAGAATCAAAATACATCATGCTTAACGCGCCAAAAGCTAACTTAACTGAAATCACTAACCTACTACCTGGTTCTGATTTACCAACAGTAATGGATTTAGCAGGCAGCACAGACCACGTTGCACTGCATGTAGTAAGCAAAGAAAATCTTTTCTGGGAAACAATGGAACAATTGAAAGCACTAGGTGCAAGTTCAATTCTCGTATTACCTATTGAAAAAATGATGGAGTAGTCCAAACCATGGGAATGCAAACAGTCAACTGGGAACAATTAACATCTGATCAGCAAGCAGAATTGCTTGCTCGACCAGCAATGGCAGATTCATCAGGCTTAACAAACACTGTTGCTGAGATTATTTCTAATATCCGTCAACAAGGTGACCAAGCTTTATTGGATTACACTAAACGTTTTGACAAATTAGAGGGTGATAACTTCACGCTCAACAATACTGATATTGAAGCAGCAACAGCGCGTTTAGACGATGACATTAAAGATGCAATTAAAGTCGCGTACCAACAGGTTGTAAAGTTTCATGAAGCACAACAACAAGATGTGATTCGTGTAGAAACCATGCCTGGTGTTGTCTGTGAGATGCATACACAAGCAATTGAATCAGTCGGTTTGTATATCCCTGGTGGAAGTGCCCCACTACCTTCAACGGTTATTATGACAGGTGCGCCAGCACAAATTGCTGGTTGTTCTCGTCTAGTATTATGTTCACCACCACCTTTAGCGGATGAAATACTCTATGCAGCATCACTATGTGGCGTTACAGAGATTTACTCTGTCGGTGGCGCACAAGCAATTGCAGCATTAGCTTATGGAACAGAAACAATAAAAGCCGTAGACAAAATCTTTGGCCCAGGTAATTCTTTTGTAACTGAAGCAAAACGCCAAGTAAGTAATGATTTTGCTGGTGCAGCTATCGATATGCCTGCAGGCCCGTCTGAAGTACTAGTGATTGGTGACGAAAATGCAGATCCTGCTTTCATCGCTTCTGATTTGCTATCACAGGCTGAACATGGCCATGATTCTCAAACCATTCTAGTGACACCAAGTGCATCGGTAGCAGCACAAACGGCTAGTGAAATAGATAGTCAGTTAGCGGTATTAGAGCGCCGTGAAATTGCAGAAAAAGCAATTGCAAATAGCGTTAGCATTGTGTGTAAAGATATCCAGCAAGCAATTGAAATTTCAAATCGCTATGCCCCTGAACATTTAATTGTGCAAACAGAAAATCCAAGAGAGATTCAACCGCACCTTAAAAATGCAGGCTCTATATTTTTAGGTGCATGGACACCTGAGTCAGTAGGTGATTATGCAAGTGGTACTAATCATGTATTACCTACTTACGGATATACTAAAACCTATTCAAGTCTGGGTTTAGCTGACTTCGTAAAACGTTATACTGTTCAAGAATTAACACAGCAAGGTTTACGTAATCTAGCGCCTGCAGTAACTCGTTTAGCGGCAGCTGAAGGGTTAACCGCACATAAACGTGCAGTAACCATTCGCATGGAAAAATTAGATAAGTAATTGACTATCCCTGAGTAATTAATTACTCAGGCATTCGTAGGGAAGAAGGATCACGATGAGTAATATAATAAAGCTTGCTAGAAAAACCGTACAAGCATTAACCCCTTACCTTTCAGCTCGCCGTATTGGTGGCCGAGGAGATGTTTGGTTAAATGCAAATGAAGCCCCTGACTGCAGTGACTACCAATTAGATTCATCACACCTCAATCGTTACCCAGAATTTCAACCTCCACAAATCATTAATGCCTACGCAGCTTACTCTAAACTAAATACAGATCAGTTATTAACGACTCGCGGCGCCGATGAAAGTATTGAAGTCCTCATTAGAACCTTTTGTGAAGCCGAATTAGACAGCATATTAATTTGCCCACCTACTTACGGTATGTATGCAATAAGTGCTGAAACTTGTGGTGTAGGAGTTGAACAAGTTGCATTACAAGATAATTTTGATGTTGATTATGATGCAGTGAAAAAAGCAGTGTTAGATTCTCAAGGTCGTATTAAAATTGTGTTCCTATGTGCTCCAAATAACCCAACTGGCAATATGTTAGATCAGCAGAAGTTAGCCGAGTTATTAACTGCAACTGAGGGTAAAGCATTAATTGTTGCGGATGAAGCTTATATCGAGTTCTGCCCTGAATTTACTCAAACTAATTTAATAGCAAGTCATGAAAATTTAGTTATTACACGTACCCTTTCTAAAGCATTTGCACTTGCGTCAATTCGTTGCGGTTTCACACTCGCGCAAGCAAGTGTCATTGAAATGATGGCAAAAGTGATCGCTCCTTACCCTGTCCCGGGTCCTGTTGCACAAATTGCTGCGCAAGCTTTATCGGAAGATGGTTTAGAAATTATGCGAGATCGCGTTGTGGTATTAAACAATAATCGTCAAGTACTTGCTAATGCAGTGAGTGAACTAGATTGTGTCACTGAAGTATTTCCTACAACGGGTAATTTTTTATTGGTACGTTTTAAAGATTCTGCACAGGTATTTAAAGCTTTTGCTGATGACGGTATTATTATGCGTGATTTTGCCAACAAACCACGTTTAGAAAATTGTATTCGCATTACGATAGGTACTAGCGAAGAAATGAATAAAACTTTAAATACATTAAAAGCACTGTAGGAAGCCCATTATGAGTACACAAAAATTTCTATTCATCGACCGAGATGGGACATTAATTGATGAACCTATCAGTGATAAACAAGTAGATAGCTTGGAAAAACTAGTTTTTGAACCTTACGTAATCCCAAGTCTATTAGCATTGCAAGACGCAGGTTTTATCTTAGTTATTGTTTCTAACCAAGATGGTTTAGGTACTGATAGCTATCCACAAAGCGATTTCGATATTCCACAAAATAAAATGATGGATATCTTCGCTTCTCAAGGAGTCAAATTCGAATCAACTTTATTATGCCCGCACTTTCCTGAAGACAATTGCAATTGTCGTAAGCCACATCTTGGTATGGTTAAAGAGTACCTACAATCTGGTCGTATTGACCATAAGAACTCTTATGTCATCGGTGACCGTGAAACTGATATTGGTTTAGCTGACAATATGGCAATTACCGGTATTCTTTATAATAAAAAAAGCAACGGTTGGAAAGATATCGTTCACCAATTAACTTCTCGAGGCCGTACAGCTTCTGTTACTCGAACAACTAAAGAAACAGATATCAATGTGTTCGTCGATTTAGATAAGACTGGTGAAAATAAAATTGATACTGGTATGGGATTCTTTGACCACATGCTAGATCAAATTGCCACTCACGGTGGTTTCCAAATGAACGTGAGTGTTAAAGGTGATCTACATATTGATGATCACCACAGTGTTGAAGACACAGCATTAGCCCTAGGTGATGCATTGGACAAAGCATTAGGTGACAAACGTGGTATTGGCCGTTTCGGTTTTGTACTGCCAATGGATGAAACGAAAGCTAGCTGTACTTTAGATTTATCTGGCCGCCCTTTCCTTAAATTTAAAGCTGACTTCCCACGTGAATTAGTAGGTACTATGTCTACTGAAATGGTTGAGCATTTCTTCTATTCATTATCACAGGCAATGCGTGCAACATTACACCTAGAAGTTGAAAATGGTAATGCACACCACATGGTTGAAGGTTTATTTAAAACATTTGGCCGTACATTACGTCAAAGTATACAAATTATTGGAACAGATCTTCCTTCAAGTAAAGGTGTTTTATGATAGTTATCATTGATACAGGTTGCGCTAACTTATCTTCGGTATTATTTGCCATCGAACGTTTAGGTTATGAAGTAACCATCAGTAAAGACCCTGTCGTTTTACAACAAGCAGACAAGCTATTTTTGCCTGGTGTCGGTACGGCTAAAGAAGCAATGAATAACTTGATTGACCGTGACTTAGTGGCAGAGATCAAGAAGTTAACTCAGCCTGTGTTAGGTATTTGCTTAGGAATGCAGATGTTAGCAGAAGGTAGTGAAGAAGGTTTTGCTGAAGAAACCGTTATCAATACGCTCGGCTTAGTTGATGGCTTCGTTCAGAAAATGGATGTTGCACCTTTACGTTCACCACATATGGGATGGAATCAAATAACACCTAAATTAGATGAACCTTTATTCAAAGATATTCCTGCTGGTAGTTACTTTTATTTCGTTCATAGTTACGCTTTACCTGTGAATGAGAATACAATTGCAAGTTGTGAATACGGTACTCCTTTCACAGCTGCAGTGAATAAAGACAACTTCTATGGCGTGCAATTCCACCCAGAGCGTTCAGGTAAAGCTGGTGCACAACTTATTAAAAACTTTTTGGAGCTTTAAACATGATAATTCCAGCACTCGATCTAATTGACGGTAAAGTAGTTCGTTTATACCAAGGTGATTACGATCAAAAAACCGTTTACAGCGACGATCCACAAAGTTTATACACTATTTACAATGAACAAGGTGCTAACTGGTTACACCTAGTTGATTTAGATGGCGCAAAAGATATTACTAAACGTCAATTGTCTGTGATTGAAGGCCTCATCAAGAACACACCAGCTAAAGTTCAAGTTGGTGGCGGCGTACGTACTGAAGAAGATGTTAAAGGTCTTTTAGATACAGGTGCTCACCGTGTAGTGATTGGTTCAACAGCGGTAAAAGAGCCAGAGATGGTTGCTGGATGGATGGAAAAATATGGTCCAGAGCATATTGTACTTGCTTTAGATATCAACATTGATACTGAAGGTAATAAAATTGTTGCTGTATCTGGTTGGCAGGAAGATAGCGGTCAAACCATCGAGTCGTTATTAGAGATTTACCTGAAAGTAGGTTTGAAACATGTATTGTGTACTGATATTTCTAAAGACGGCACACTAACAGGTTCAAACGTTGATTTATATAAAGAGATGGTTGTCGCTTTCCCAAGTGTTTCTTGGCAAGCTTCTGGCGGTATCGGTTCATTAGATGATATCGCAGATGTAGCTCGCTCAGGCGCTCAAGGAATGATTGTAGGGCGTGCTTTATTAGAAGGTAAGTTTACTGTAGAAGAAGCGATTAATTGCTGGCAGAATGCTTAATCTTATTGTTTAAACAATTATATTAAAATCCAAGCTAATAACAAACTGTAAAAATAGAAAGGCGCTATCTAAATAGCGCCTTTTTTGTAACCTAGTGTCAGGGTTATTAACTTTTTCTAGCAACAAGATGTACCGTGCTTATTGAGCGTTCTAAAAAAGCGCCTTCACAATATGCTAAGTAATATAACCATAAACGTTTGAACTCTTCATCATAACCATGCTGAGTTAATTCACTCCATGAGGCTAAAAAGTTAGTACGCCAATCGGCTAAGGTTTTAGCATAATCTAAACCAATATCATGCAGCCCTTCCATCACCATTTCTGAGCTTGTGGTTAACTGTTGAGATAGCACGTTAATAGATGGCAGAAAACCGCCTGGGAAAATATAACGTTGAATAAAATCTACATTATTTTTGTAATGCTCAAAACGCTGATCTGCGATGGTAATAGACTGGATTAGCAGTTTACCACCGGGTTTTAATCTTGCGTTGCACTGTTCAAAAAAGCTCGGCAAGAACTCATAACCCACCGCTTCGATCATCTCAACAGATACGACTTTATCAAAAGACCCTGTTAAATCACGGTAGTCTTTTTTCAATAACGTAATTTTATCTTCTAAGCCTAAAGATTTCACTCGCTGTTCAGCATAAGCATATTGTGCATCAGAGATAGTTGTTGTTGTTACTTTACAACCAACATGTTGAGCTGCGTAAATTGCTAAGCCACCCCATCCAGTACCTATCTCCAATAAATGATCATCTTTGTTTAGTGATAAACGTTCACAGATAGTTTTTAACTTGTAAAGCTGTGCATACTGCAGTGTTGTTGTTTCAGATGGATAGATAGCAGATGAATACATCATCTCTGGATCTAAAAAACGTGTGTACAACTCGTTACCTAAATCATAGTGAGCCAGTATATTTCGTTTTGAACCAGATTGTGTGTTTCTATTTTGCCAATGTGTAAAACTATTTTTAATTTTATTAAGGATAGATTTGTTAGAGTCCAATTGATCTGTTTGTTGCTGTGCTTTAGCAAAAATTCTAATAACATTTGTTAAATTAGGACTTGTCCACTTTCCTGCAATAAATGCTTCTGAAACACCAATACTGCCGCCTTTTACAAACTCTTTATAAACAGCGATATCGTGGATGTGAATTTTTGCTTTAATTAAATTTTCTTGTTTATCTTGGTCAATCACTTCCGGAAAAAAGTAGTGCTCAGAACCTTCTACGACTTCTAGTTGACCGTAACTTAACTTTGAGAACACTGAATGAACAAGAGTCCTGCAGCGTTTAGCAAACCAAGTATTTGTCTCTACAGTTACCACTTTTTGAACTTCTTCCATTAATATCTCCTAAAATATAAAGCGTGTACTAAATATTAAGTTGCCTTTTGGTAGCCAATAAAAGGAATTCTCTTCAGAAATAACTTAAGCGCTTGCCAATAAATACCTAATACAATCTTGCCCGTCATAATCGGAATTTGGGCCCAGATTTTAAATAAATTTTGTTTATTAAAAGCCTGTTTTTTTAAAGATAGGCTTGCTTCAAATAATTTAAAAAAGTCTTGGCCGTCTTGGTCATACCGTCTGTTTTCAATCTTAACCATAAGACGGTCAGAACAAGTGCTGGGCGCTCTAACATGCCAAATATAACTCATATTAAGATCCATGAATGGTGAAACCTGAAACACTTTATCTGTTATTTTAAGTTGTTTTTCTGCAATTAAGTCCACCAAATAATAATGTCTTTCATTCCATGGTGTATTACTTACTTCAGCTAACATTTGTGTACATTGATCATTTGCATCATAACAAAAATAAAAATTAACAGGACTAAAGTACAATCCAAAACAGCGTACCTGAACTAGCATCAATACGCGTGTAATATCCTCATGACCTTCAAGACTTTTTACTTTGTTTCTAATACGTTGCGAAAGTTTATTAGGTTCACTCCTTAAATAATCTTTCTCTACAAAGCGTAATGGATGAAACCAATTGTAGCCGAAAACACCAATACCCTGCTTTTCTGTAGCTAATTTATCTACATCTAATGCCAACATAAATAGCTTAGCATTAAAGTGGTGTTTCTTAGGATGAAATCTGTGATGGACAACATTGCCGACATAAATTGCGCTATGTTCAAATTTAGTCAGCTTATTTATTTGGCTTTCCATAAAATTTATTTCCCAGCAAAAGCATCAAGATAACAATTAAATCTCTGAGCAACCTCTACCGCACTTCTTACGCCATCTTCATGGAAACCATTGTGCCAGTAAGCACCGGCAAAATGAGTATGGCTTTTGCCACAAATCGTACTTCTTTGCTGCTGAGATTGAATAGATTGCAATGAAAACACTGGGTGATAGTAGGTAAACTCTCTTAAAATTTTATCTGCATCAATCTCTTCTTTTTGATTCAAAGTCACACAGAAAGTCTCATTACTTGTGATTCCTTGTAATATATTCATATTGTAGGTAACACTTGCAGCTTTGTTTCTATCATTGCTTAGCTGATAGTTCCAACTTGCCCACGCTTTTTCTCTGTTAGGGAGTAAGTTCGTATCTGTGTGTAAAACAACAGAATTTTCGCTATATGGCATACCAGATAGAATGCTTTGCTCATCATCTGTGGCATCACTTAAAAGTTTAAGGGCTTGATCGGAATGACAAGCGATAACCACTTCATCAAAAGTTTGCATCTGATTTTCGTCTTCAAAATGCAACTGCACTTTATCATTTTGCCTAGTAATACCTAGTAGCTCAGCATTTAAGTGAATACGTTCTTTGAAAGGTTCACAGAGAGGTGCTAAATAGGATCTTGAACCATTTGGAATAACGTACCATTGTGGTCTGTCTGCTATATTGAGTAATCCATGGTGATGAAAGAATTGTACAAAAAAACGAAACTCGAAAGTCTCCATTTGTGCTAGAGAACTTGACCAAATAGCGGCGCCCATTGGCAATATATAATGCTCAGCAAAGAAATCACTGAATTGATTAGTCTTTAAAAAGTCACCTAATGTATCGCCGGGTTTATAACTATTATTTTCGAAAATAGCTTTACATAGCTTATTAAACCTTAAGATTTCTTTAACCAACAGCCAAAACTTAGGTTTAAATAAGTTACTGCGTTGAGCAAATAAAGTATCGAGATTATGTCCGTTATACTCAAGGCCTGTTTGACAGTTGTGCACAGAAAAGCTCATTTCTGTAGCCTGTTTGCCTACACCAATCTCATCGAGTAATGCTAGATAATTTGGATAAGTCTTGTCATTGAAGACAATAAAACCAGTATCAATTGCATAAGAAACACCATTTTTTTCGATATCAACAGTGGCAGTATGACCACCAATGTAATTATTTTTTTCGAAAACAGTTACTTGATGCTTTTTAGATAATAAATAAGCTGCCGTCAATCCTGAGATTCCAGAGCCTATTATGGCAATATTTTTCATTTTACTATCCCTTAATGATCATTTTACGCCAAATCCAATTTGGCATAATAGAGAAGAATTTAAGTAGCATGGTTAAACGCTTTGGAAAATGTGCATATTCTTTGCGCTTATCAATCGCCTTTGCAATATTCAAAGCTGCTTGTTCACTAGTTAATAAGAATGGCATAGGGAAGTCATTTTTATCAGTTAAAGGGGTTTTAATGAAACCAGGATGTATTAAGGTCACATCAATTTTTTCTTTAATAAGGTCTAATCTTAGGCTGTTAGCAAGGTAGTCAATACCTGACTTAGACGCTCCATATGCTTCGCTGCGTTGAAAAGGCATTAATGTCGCACTAGAACTAACAAACACCACTTGTCCACCTTTTCGTACTTTTGGTAGGAAAAACTGTAATAACCAACCTAGTGAAATTAGGTTTGTTTCAATAACGTCAGCAAATAAGGCACCATCGAAATTTTTAGCATCGTCAATATAACGACAGTTACCAGCATTTAACACAAGGATATCTAGACTCTCTACGGATTTTGAGAAAGTCTCAATTTCAGACGGGATAGTCATATCAAACTGACCAGTTAAGTGAGCTTGGCTAGCTATTTCATCTAACTTTTGTTGGTTACGCCCACAAGCAATGACGTTATCGCCCTTTCGAGAATAGTGCTTAAAAAGTGAATGGCCTATGCCTGATGTTGCACCTGTAATTAATATATTTTTAGCAGTCATTATTGAGCCGCCTTAACTTTTATCCAATGAATCAGTTTTCCAATTAATGGTAATTGTTCATATAACATGGCACCTAAGTCTAAAAAATCACGGTGATATACGATCTTATTGTCTTTTGCTATTAACTTAGAAGATCCTTGCACTGATACTATTTCACCTTTATTTAACTTGGCATGTTGATAATTCATTTCCCAGTAGACTGCTGCCTGTTGTTCATCCACGATGACGTCATTAATGATAAAAGTACAACTACTTAAATTCTTATATAGACCATCAAAGTACTCGTGTAAGTTAGACAGCCCTTTGATTTCGTGGATAGGATCAATGAATGTAACTTCTTGTGCATATATTTCGTCTAACAAATCCAGGTTATTAGTTGAAAGTTTCTGATACACAGAAATAAATTGATTCAACCACTCAGGGTATTGCTTTACTACTGATAACCTATCTTTGTCCATTGTATTACCTTAAATAAATCTACCTAATACCAATCAATAAACATGCCAAGATCTTACACCTGTTTATTAATATTGATTACTTGTAAAAAGCTAATGCACTCAATCTTGCTTCTTTATGATCGACTATTGCAGGCCAATAAATAGATAAATTATTTTCTTTTATATATTTGTGTGGAAAATGTATCTGTTTATCAGGCAACTTGCTCAGTTCTGGTAAATATTTACGGATAAAAGTACCTTTAGGATCAAATCTTTCGCTTTGAGTAATCGGATTGAATATTCTGAAATATGGCTGAGCATCGCAGCCAGTACTTGAAGCCCACTGCCAACCTCCATTATTTGAAGCCAAATCACCGTCTATCAAGTGCTGCATAAAATAACGTTCGCCTAAACGCCAATCAATTAATAGATGTTTTGTTAAAAAGCTAGCAACTACCATACGTAAGCGATTGTGCATCCAACCAGTTTGATTTAGCTGTCTCATAGCTGCATCTACAAGTGGGTATCCTGTTTTACCCTCACACCAAGCTTCAAATAATGTTTTATCGAGTGGCCAAGAATGGTCTTGATACTTGTCGTTGAAACATTTGTGTTTACACAAACTAGGATTAGCGAATACTAAATGACGATAAAATTCACGCCAAATGATCTCATTCAACCAGCAAAATTCATCACTATCACTGCTAATTAAAATGTCTGGATATTTATCTAACAAACTTTTAAAAACATAACGAGGGCTTAACACCCCTGCCGCCAAATAAGGAGAAATACCACTGGTTCCTTTTACGCTAGGAATATCACGAACATTTTTATAATTTGAGACTTTGAGTCGGTAAAAAAGTGGCAAAGCTTTTTCTGTTAATATGCTCACTAAGGGCCACTTACTTGACAGTGATGAACTTTTATCTTCATCAGTTATACTTTTTTGGTCACTTATACTTTTAAAGTACTGATAACCATGCTCTCTGACATAGGTTAACCAAGCACGCTTAAAAGGGGTAAACACTTTATACATTTCACCTGATTTAGTAACAATTTTACCTTTAGGTACGATTACGTCAGCTTCAAATAATATGAGGGGTATTTGTTCTGTTACACATAATTGATCACGTTGTTGCTCGTTGATTTCTAATTCACTGTTGGCTAAAACTTGCTTAACATCATTCTCTTCACAGTAATTTTTTAAGTATTCAATCTGATCTTTGAAATAATCAACTTCAACTAACTCTAAATGAATGTTAATTGCCGCTAACTCTTTAACTAATGCAACAGCATGTCGTTTAATAAAATCAATCTTAATAGGTGCCCAGTCATGTGTTAGCCACTGTTTTTCAGAAATAAAAAAAACCGCTTTACCGGTTTCGTTTGAAGTAGATTGATTAATGAATTGATATAACGCGGGGTTGTCATCTGTCCGTAAATCGTTACGGAACCATAGTAGTTGATTCATAGGAAGGGAGATTCCTCTAAAAATAAGAAGGCATAATCAACGCTACAGCTGAAACTGTAGCGTTAAAGACATGAAGCTTAGTATGCGTACCTTAATCTAAGCTGTTCTGGATATGGTTGTAGGTAAGACTGGCCTTTCAAATAATCCTTTGGATACTCTCTTAAATAATGATTAATCAATGTTAAAGGAGCAATTAAAGGTAATAAACCTAAACGGTATCCATCTATCTGTTCACATAACTCTTTACGTTGCTCTGCAACTAAGTGTTTAGAAAAATATCCTTGGATGTGAGTTAATGTATTAACATGATTCTTACGTGTTGCAGGAATTTTCAACGCATTCATCAATCCTAAGATATACTTGTCTGCTTTTTCAGCTAAAGGCATATCTACATCTGCTAACAGTTGTCCAAGCTTTTTATAAGCAACAAGATTATGGCTCATGACAGTGTATTTATAATGGCTATGAAATGTCGTTAACTTATGTTTTGTTAAACCAGATTCACTGACCATTTGCCAATGTTTGTAAGCATAAATACGTGCAACAAAATTTTCTCTTATGTGCATGTCATTTAAACGACCATTCTCTTCACATGGTAGTAACGGATTTGCTTCCATTATCTCTTTTGCAAAAGCACCAATGCCATCAGATGCTAGTGAATTGCCATCTTCTGAGTAAATTTTAACACGTTCCATCCCGCAACTAGGACTTTTAGCACAAAACACGTAACCACTTAAGTGTTTAGTCATTTCAGCTACTTTTTTACCATAAGCCTGCAAAGCTTCAGTTACATCTCCAGACCCATCAGGTCGTGCAACAGTGATAACATCATCTTTTTTAATCTGTCTTATTGTAGGACGTGGAATAGGTAAGCCGATAGCAACTTCCGGACAAAATGATTCATATTCAACATGATCACCTAATTCATCAATACAAAACCGAGAAGGCTTATTACTTGCATCGAAACGTACTTTTTGACCTATCAAACAAGCACTTATACCAATTTTAATATCTTCTTTTGCGACTGAATAAATCACTATTCGCTCCTTTGAATAAAAGCATAAAAATTAATAGATAAACGAACCAATTGGGTTTAATAGTTTATTGATACCCTGTGTAAAGTGTAGAGCATCATTAGCAACTGTGTAACATAAGCACCCATTTTCTGAAACTGGATTATGTGTAAAGGTACCATCTAGTAAAATAAAATCGCCTTTATTATACTCACCTCTGCTGTCAGTGAATGACCCATCCAATAACACAGTTAACTCAAAGCCTTTGTGAGTATGAGCCGGAACACCACCGCCTGGATTGATATGTAACAAACTAGAGTGAATTTCATCTTCGTTTAGTTGTAAACGAGAACGTGATAATTTACCTATATTTGCAGCTTTACCGAGGTCAATACGACTAAGCGCTGTTGGTAGTTGGTATTTCTTATCTTTAAATACAACTTCACGCTCAACTGCTTCCACAACTTCATCTGCATCTTCAGAAAAAGTAATATTACTTATCATGGAGTCAAATAATTCGTCTTGGTCCAGATCATCAGAATCAGACAAGAAACTGCTGTCACTAAGGTTATCGAGTCGAATCGTCGATTCTTCAAACGAGTGCTCGGCTACTTGTTCAGTCAATTGCATTATTGTGTGTTTGCAATCAGGGCACATATCCGCATGGATACTAATGCCAATAGCAAGAGAAGCAGGTAATTCGCCATTGACATAAGCTTGTAATAATTCAAATTTCGGATGATGTTTAATCATTTTTTTCTCCTAACTGCACTTTCAATTTTGCGAGTGCTAAACGTAATCTGGATTTAATTGTGCCAAGTGGTAGGTTTAGATGGTTAGCAAGTTGTTCTTGCGACATTTCCATCAAATAAAAACCTTTAACAACTTGTTGTTGCGCTTCTGGTAATGCTTCAATGACACGTAAAAGTTGATTACTTTCGAGATGATCTTCATAAACTTGTTCTTCGGTCACTGCGCCTTCTGCAATTGGCCAAATATCATCACTTAAATTATCTTCTCGATTACTTTTAACCTTTCTTAATAGGTCAAAAGTGACATTACGCATTACCGTATAAACCCATGTAGTAGCAGCGCCTTTATTTGCGTCAAATAAATGTGCTTTACGCCAAACATTACTCATGGTTTCTTGAACCACTTCGTGGGATTGAGCTTCATTAGGAAATTTACTGCGTGCAATACGCTGTATCTTGGGTGCGAAAAATTTAAACAGATGAGTAAACGCAATTTTACATCGTTTATCAGCAACTTGATTAAGCCATTCGCTTAGTTGGGTGTGATCAATATTTTCATTCATGCTGTTAGATTTAGCATGACTTACCCCTGTTGGCAATTTAGTTTCTTCGACAACCATAATTATTTCCCTAATTTGGACTCTGATAGTCAATACGAGAGCTGCAAATTAAAGATCACTTAAAGAGTAAAAAAATAAAAGTTTTGTTGGAGTTATTGGGAAATGATTGAATGTACAAGTTTTTTAGCTTCCATATAAGAAGAGTCAAATACAAACTTATTTTTAACATCAAATGGAATAGGCAACAGTTCCAGCCATCTTGAAACAGTCCAATATGGATTGTTAGGTAACTTCTGCTGATACAATTCATTTAAAAGCTCATTATTTTCAAACAGCATTTTAAGTGAATCAGTTAATAACACCAACTCAGTAGAAGATGACTTTTGAGACCAATGAGTCAGTTTTTCTGCATCTGCAAACAACAGCTTATCCGAGTCTTGAAATAGATTTGATATAAGAACTAAACAATCACATTCGACATCTATCTCTAGAACACCATCAGATCCTTGCTCAAAGTTAATAATTTGTACCCAGCTTCCCCAACGATCACCATTTGAATGATTTTGCTTATTCGAAGAAATAACAAAACCACCTAACTGTGAAGCGAGACCTACCATTTTCAAATAACGAGGCTCGAATATTCTTAAACGCGTAACACCACCTGGTAATAAAAATAGATCCAATGGAAATACAGGAAGATTAGTTGTTTTAGTTGACATAAGGGCCCCTCTTTAAAAAATATGCTTGTTTAGTATTACGAAGGCCTTGCTTAAATAGTTCATTGGATAATTAAAGTCGTAAAATTTTTCGTTAAAATTGCACAAAAAATTATTCACAACCGGTTATTGGGTCTTGTTTATCAAAGAAAAGAGTTACATTAGCAACATTGACTCCAAATTTATTTATCGAGGTTTTATTAACAACTCGATATTCATCTATTTGATACATCCAATCATTCATGCTCACATCATAAGTAGTGTCGTCAACTGGTATTGTTAATGTATATTGTAATTGAAAAGCAAAACCTTGGTGCTCGCCAATTGCTTCTCCAACTACATCTTCAGCGGTTCCAATATAACGTCCATCAGCCTGCTTAGAAAAATGCCAATTTCGATAGCTTATTTCACCATCGTCAAAGAAAAACTTTTCAGCCAACACACCATCTTGACCTTCCCAAGTACCTTCCAGTTCAACACAAAAGCGCCGAGTGACTACATTGCTAGCATCTTGAATAGTACCCCAAGCGGTTACATTACCGTTGAAGTATTCTTTAATATCAAACTCATTGCTATTTTTTGTGTAATCACTTAAATCTTGGCTACAACTAGCTAGAGCGAAACTACTGAGCAGCAATAACGATGTTTTAATATATTTCATGATTTAATTCCTAATAATGAATCACGTAACTCTGGTTGAGAAGTTTTCTCTGAAAACCAAATAGACAAAAAGACTTCAGCAAACCCTTGATTGTCGATACTACCCACCAAGTAACCGTTATAATAAAAAGCACTTTCATCGCCTTTAGCAATAAAGGCTAGTTGATCGCCCTCTTCGATATCTGGCCAAATATTACCTAGTTGCTTAACGTAAGGTGTATAGCGATCACTTTTAATGCCAAGGTGTTGCCATTGTTCAATCGTTTTTTTTATCAGCTCTTTTGACTCAATATTTTTAAAGTACTTAATTTGGTAAACAATTAACCCATCTGGATCAGGGTAATTACCACTGCTCGTTGACAATTGGCTTTGGTAAATATCCCAAATAAATACGGAGAATTTGGCTGTTCCAATTTGCTTTGTGGAGTTTGATTCCAATAGTTCAGATAAATTTTGTTTCCATTCAGTTGCCATATCATTTGGCGAAGAAAAAGCCATATTTACTGATAAAATGAACACAACTAATCCACTAAAAATTTTAAGCATAATGTAGGTCTCTTTGTAAAATAACTGATTTCAAATAAAAGAATAAAAGGAATAAACATCCCCAAATTAATGCGAGTACAGAAAAAGTAATAGGTAAGCTGTACGTGAACGCTACCATACTGAATTTTTCTCCAGCTAAGTAACTTAATGGAGCAAAACCTCCCCCTATAATCAACTGGCTTTTTTTAGAGGAGCTTAAAAAAGTGAGGCTATGGCAAACGGTACTAGCAAAACAAGCCCACAACACCATTAACCAGAAAGGTGTAAAATTAGCATTAGGAAAACTAAAAAAGTTGATGAAATGTAAAAATGAATCTACTGACACACCAATCACAGTAATTAGCAATACCAGTCTAATCTCTTTTTTTATTTTAGAGAGGTACTTAAAATGAATCACTAACAGGCCTAACGCAACGGGAATAAACATATTTCCCCAATATAACAAACCAAACCAGATAAGGTTAAACCCCAACATATTGATTAACATCATTATCGCTCCGTGATTCGTTTTAATTATGAATAAATAATAACTACGACACTAGATTATATTTAGATCTCTTTTCTATACTGAATAAACATTGTTTTACTGATTAAAAAGTAGCAAAGGTATCGCTATAAAACCAATATTAAAAAGTACTTAATAATAGGATTAAAGCCTACAAACTGATCATTAATATAGTTATAATGACCGGATAATGAATTAATAATCTTTACAATCACTTATGATTATTTTTAATAAAGGATTGGTAAATTATTTTAAGGCTATTGAAAAGCTTAAAAATAGCAAACCACATAAAAGCGAGGCTTTATGTTAGCAAAACGAATTATTCCATGTTTGGATGTAAAAGATGGACAGGTTGTTAAAGGTGTTCAATTTCGTAATCATGAAATCGTCGGCGATATCGTTCCACTTGCTAAACGCTACGCTGAAGAAGGCGCAGACGAACTAGTATTTTACGATATTACAGCTAGTTCTGACGACAGAGTAGTTGATAAAAGTTGGGTTAGCAGAGTTGCTGAAGTCATTGATATTCCATTCTGTGTTGCAGGCGGTATCAAAACAGAAGAAGATGCAAAACGCATCTTACAATTTGGAGCAGATAAAGTATCTATTAATAGCCCTGCTCTAGCGGACCCAAGTCTTATCAATCGTCTAGCTGAAAAGTTCGGTACTCAATGTATCGTTATTGGCATTGACTCTTATTTCGATGAAGAAACAGGCCAACATCAAGTAAAACAATTTACAGGTAATGAAGCTGCTACAGTAACAACCAAGTGGAATACATTTGATTGGATAAAAGAAGTACAATCACGTGGTGCCGGTGAAATAGTGTTAAACGTAATGAACCAAGATGGTGTTCGTTGCGGATACGATGTTGATCAACTTTCTCAAGCACGAGCAATTTGTAATGTACCATTAATTGCATCAGGTGGTGCAGGTGAAATGAGTCACTTTGCAGATGTATTCAATGTAGCTGATGTAGACGGCGCATTAGCAGCCAGTGTATTCCACAAACAAATAATTAATATTGGTGAGTTAAAATCTTACCTTAAAACAGAAAAGGTAGAGATACGTTTATGAGTTTAATGAAAGAAGAACAACTAGCAACTTTAGATTGGGCAAAAGTAGATAATTTAATGCCTGTTATTGTCCAAAACCAAGTTTCTGGAAAAGTACTAATGCTAGGTTATGTTAATGAAGAGTCATTAGCAGCAACACTTGAATCTGGTAAAATGACCTTTTTTAGCCGCACTAAACAACGTCTATGGTGTAAAGGCGAACAGTCAGGTAATTTTTTAAATGTTGTTGAAATAAGTTCTGACTGTGACAATGACACATTACTAGCAATCGTTAATCCAATCGGTCCAACTTGTCATTTAGGTAATGAGACTTGTTTCAAAAATGAACAAGAACCTTCATTAAGCTTTATCTCTGATTTAGAGCAAGTTATCAAAAGCCGTAAAGGTGCTGATCCAAAGAGTAGTTATACTGCTAGTTTGTATGCACGCGGTACAAAACGCATCTCTCAAAAAGTTGGAGAAGAAGGTGTTGAAGTTGCACTAGCTGCAATGGCTAAAGATATGGATGAGTTAACCTGTGAAAGTGCTGACTTGTTATATCACCTAACCGTGTTGCTACAAAACGAAGGTTTGTCACTAGCAGATGTTGCTGCTAAATTGGCTGAGCGCCACAGCAAGTAACAAACCTCTTATACAAAAAACCGCTAATAGAAACTATTAGCGGTTTTTTTATGCTTAAAATAAATGTAAGTTATGAAGTTTGCTTTCTGCGCCATAACATAAAGCCTAACAAAGCAGTCAGTAATACAAGCATCGAATTGGGAGCAGGCACAGCTACTGGATCTGTTGAACCATTACCTTGTGCATTATAGTTTATTACGCCACTAAATAAGGCGTCATGCACTTCTCCATTTTGTTCAAAGTTATTTACCACCACAGAACCTTCGATAGGAGTTGCGTTTGTTAAGTCCGCAAAAGGCGCAAGTACACTACCATTGATTTGTTTAACTAAATCAATTTCAGTTGCTTCAAAGAAATTCCAAATGATGTTTTCACGAAATGCATCAGTAGTGATGTTACCAACTGCATTTCCTAAGCTTGCATCATTGATGGTTTCCCCTGAAACATTAATAACAATAGCAGAAGGTGATTGACCATTCAGGTCGACATCATATTGCTGCACTAAATTATTCTCAAAGAACTCTTCCGAAGTAATATTAAAAACAGCTAATTCAGAACCGACTGAATCGCCTACTTCAAATGAGCCAGCAGATGGTTGACCATTTGTAGAAGTCAGTAAGCTAGAGTTGACAGCTAACTCAGATAAAAAGCCAGAGAAATTAATAAATTCAGATTTAATTAGATCGAAGTCATATGCTGACGCATCATTTGATACCGAATTAGCATTAATGTTGCCGTTACTATTACCTGCAATAATGACATCATGTCCATTAGCGTTAACTGTGGTGCCTGTTGTTAAATCACCACCTACGACTAACACACTGCCAACAGATGAATCGTTTTGAGGTAAATGAATACCGTAATTAGAAGTAGATCCTGATAGGTCACCAGATATGATCGTTTTACCTTCAACCTCACCACTTGAAGTTAAATCATTTAGAACAACAAGATTATATTCATTTAACGTCTCTATTGGTCCGGCTAAACTGATAGGTGTATAACTGGCTAAAGCAAATGCTATTAATGTGGTTACTTTATTCATATATGGTCTCAAAGTTAAAATAAAAATTCATGTGTTTATATGCAATTATCTCGCCAAAACTATAAGTGATTGAAATATAAGTGCTTATTGACTACCCATAAAGTAGTTAACCCTAAAGTGTTAATTAAATCGACATGATTAATATTAAAATTTACTTAACCATCGTATTCTTTTAATGTTTTTTGCTGCTATATAAAGAAAACCATAAACAATAAAGTATTGTGTTTATACCAATTACATTAAAATTTATTTAAACTTGGCACTGAAAAAATTAAGTTCAGATATGCCTACATGCACTATATACGTAAATCAAAACGTCAAATTTCCTATTTTAACAAGGAAGGTAATTAAGGAATTTGTTTAGATTGCTATCATTATCAGCATAAAATATTTGAGCGTAGATAAAAATAATGGCCTAAGCCGGTACGCCTTTTAAGTTAATTGTATAATGATAGGTAGGTAATGAAAAAGTATTACTACCTCGTGGAGAGGTAGTAATGCGCAAATTAGTGCTGTTTTAGCGCCCTTTTCACAAAGGCTTGTGTACGTTTATGCTGTGGGTTAGTAAAGATTTGTTGCGGAGCACCCTGCTCTACTATGTATCCATCTTCCATGAAAATAACCCGATCTGCGACCTCTTTTGCAAATTGCATTTCATGAGTTACTACAATCATGGTTTGCTTTTCAAATGCTAATTGCTTCATCACTGCGAGCACTTCATCTACCCATTCCGGATCCAAAGCAGAAGTAGGTTCATCAAATAAAATAACCTCCCCCTTTGCAGCCATAGC
Source organism: Psychromonas arctica (assembly GCF_036697365.1). Lineage (GTDB taxonomy): Bacteria > Pseudomonadota > Gammaproteobacteria > Enterobacterales > Psychromonadaceae > Psychromonas > Psychromonas arctica_A. The sequence continues at coordinate 101,023 of NZ_JBAHZA010000002.1, read as the reverse complement.
CCTTGCAATACCAACACGCTGCTGTTGGCCTCCTGATAATTGAGAAGGATAAACATCAAGTTTTTCAGCCAAACCTACTTTAACTAAAATTGTTTCGGCAGTTGATAACGCTTCTTGCTTGGGTGTTTTCCAAACAGTAATTAAACTTTCAGCTACATTTTGTAACGCTGTTTTGTTAGCAAATAAAGAGTAATTTTGAAAAACAAAACTACTTTGTTTACGTAATTCGGTTATATCTTTAGCTTTATGATCTACAGCATCGATACTCGCAGGCCCAATAGTAATTTTGCCTGTGGTTGGTGTTTCAAGGTAATTTAAACAACGGAGTAATGTTGATTTACCAGTGCCTGATGGGCCGATAATAACCACAATTTCGCCCTTTGCTACTTCAAAGTTAATCTCTTTGAGTACTGCTAAATCACCAAATTTCTTACTTAACTGAGACACGTTGATCATGATTAATAGGCCTTATTAAGTTTATATTCTAATAAATGTTGGATACGAGTAAAGAAGATAACTACTACCCAATAAATTACCGCAACGGCTAAAAAGCTTTCAAAGAATTTAAAGCTAGATGATGCTTCCATTTGTGCTTTAGCCATAATCTCAGCGACACCAAGTGTGAAAGCCAAAGAAGTGCTTTTAATCATATCAATAAAGTAATTCATTAAAGATGGTGTAGCTACACGGGAGGCTTGAGGCAATATGATGCGTTTCATTGCTTGTAAACGTGTCATACCGATACTTAAACATGCTTCCATTTGAGATTTATCTATTCCCAAAATAGCAGCTCGTATACTTTCTGCCATGTAAGCAGAAAAATGTAATGACAAACCGATAACTGCGGCAGTAAATGCATCCATGCCAACAAAGATAGGCATGAACTGTGGGAAACCATAATACAAAAGGAAAAGCTGTACTAATAAAGGTGTGCCACGGAAAAATGAAATATACAATGATGCTAGGTGTTGTATAAAAGCAATTTTAAATACTCGCACTAAAGCTAGGCCTAGCGCGAGTATTAATGCAAATAAGAACCCCCAAAGTGCCATTTCCATTGTTACCCCAAGATACTTCAGTAAAATGGGCATTAATTCAATTATGTATTGAAGATCAAAAGAACTTTGCATAAAAACGACTCTTTAAGGATTAATATTATTGTGTAATGTCTGTACCGAACCACTTATCTGAAATTTCAGCTAATTTTCCATCAGTACGCATAGATGCTAATGCAGTATTAACTTGATCACGAATAGCCAGTTGAGATGGTTTATTTAAGAATGGCATTGCATTTTTAATTTCTTCAAAAGGATGACCAGCAAGTTGCAGTGGTAAACCAGCTTCTTTGATTAATTGCACAGAAGAAACGCGGTCCATTACAAATGCATCAGCACGACCAAGGGCAACATCTTGCTCAATACCTGTATCGTAAGTCACGATGTTAATTTCGTTTTTAGTATCAAACTTACGTAGTACTTCTTCAAAGTTACTACCTAGGTTAACGGCAACTTTTTTACCTTTTAAGTCTTCGATACCTTGAATATCATCACGACCTTTACGAACAGTTACCTGAACACCATCTATAACGTAAGGTGTTGAGAATGCATATTTTGCACTACGCGCTTCAGTAATAGTGATTTGATTAGAGATAGTATCAATATGACCAGCTTCTAACATACCAAATAAACCCGAGAAGCTAGCCGTTACAAATTCAACTTTGTAATCAGAACGTTTTGCGATTTCATTCCATACATCCACTTCAAAGCCTTGTAGTTTATCTTGCTTAGAGAAAGTGAATGGGAAGTAACGACCAGACATACCAACTTTAACTGTTTCTTGTGCAAATGCCGGAACAGTCAATAAGCTACTTGCAGCAACAAAAGCAATCAGCGCTTTTTTAAAAAATAATTTCATAGTAATCCCTATTTAGGTAATGTTTCCAATATGCTAATTAAGATCCATCTATTTTCAGTAGCAAGATAATTACCTTTAACAACTAAAAATAACGTTTAATTATCGTTATTGGTGGTAAACCAATCACACTGTTTTACCGATCTTTTTAATGGATAAAAACTTAATTTATTCGCTGTAAGTTTCATATAAAGAATGACTATTTAACTCAACTTACAGTTCGAATAAAACCATCGTTCCCAGCAATATTTAGATCAGATATTTAATATAATTGGTATCAGTTATAGTAAAAGTCATTAAACGCATTTAATGAGATAATTATTATTCCAATAATCACATTAATTTGTTCATACAATGGGAAAGACTAATACTAAAAAGTAACCCTAACTGACGTACGCAAGGCAATTGTTATTATTAATACAATCTTTGTTCATTAAACAAACTAACGAATTATTTATCAGAAAAACAGACCAATTCTACCGTAAAATCAATGTTTAAATCACCAAAATTATTGATTCTAAAGTAAAACAAAGCCATTCAACCGGAAATGTGTTGCGAATAGTAAACTACTCTTGTAGCCCTGTCGTTTAAGATTTTATAACTTAATGTTATATAATAGAGACTTAGCTGATGATCTTTAGTGAATAGAGCAGTTTTTCAGCAACTAACCAATGGCAATGTAATCAGCATGATTTTTTATTCGGGAAATCCAAGCAAGAATTGCAGGATAACCATTCAAATTAAAACCACCTTCATAAGCGACATGGGTATAAGCAAATAAACAAATATCTGCAATGGTAAAGTCATCACCCACTAAATAAGGACGTTCTTGTAATGCGACTTCCATGACACCTAACGCTTTATTTCCACCTTCTTGTTTACTTACTAGCTCTTCCAACCTATCACTGGGACTCCCCAAATATTTATGAATAAACCGGGCTACAGCGATATAAGGCTCGTGACTATACTGTTCGAAAAACATCCATTGCATACAGATTGCTTGTTGATACTGTGATTGAGGAAACAACTCGCTTTGCTGTGCTAAAAAATAAAGAATAGCATTAGATTCAGATAGGAATTGATTATCTTCAGTCACTAATAGTGGAATTTTTGCATTAGGGTTCATAGCCAAAAAATGATCGGTTCGAGTCTCTCCTTTTAAAATATCAACTTCTACCCAATCATGTTGTATTTGTAATAAAGCACATAATAATTTCACTTTATAACAGTTACCTGAAAAGCTATCTCCGTAAATGGTTATTGACATACTCTATCCTTAGGGTACCGCAAGTACCGTACAGTTGCATAAATCATCACTTTCAAATGAGGTAGTATCACCTGCAACCAATCCCGGCACAGGAAACACTCTAACTGTTAATGGTTTATTTAATCTGAATGCCATTGTTCCAGTATCTCGCATTAAAGCTGATAGCTTATGGTTTGGTGTATCTCCTGGAATCGGCACTGTATCTAAACCAATGCCGCATACCGCACTGTATGTTAATAATGCACGAATATCAAAATTCGCAGCATGGCTACCCGCTGCTAAGCCACGATCTTCGGTTAGCGCTAACATTAATCCAGAAAATCCCACCAGCGGCATCGTTTCAATAGATTTAAACACTCTGGTTAATAAGGATGAAGCTTCTACTGTGCCGGCAGCACCAAAATACTCAACGCCCATCAACTCATAGACGTTTGTCATACTTGCACAATTTTTAGAGGGAGCGGCCGAGCTATCTATTCCTGCAAAACGGAATAGTTTTTTATCTGAGCTATCAATTATTTGTTGTAATTTATCTACATGTTGTTGTATTTGCAGGACAAGTGCTTGGTAATAACCCTCGTATAGGTCTTTATGTTCAAGTGTTGGATTTAACCTATTAAATGCTTTAAGTGTCGCCACTAATAAATCGGGTGTTTCTAATCCAATTACAAATGTATTCACATGTTCATTATCAACATAACTAGCAGGAAAGTATGGAATAAGTGGTTTGCAATTAAAGTTAACAGTAAAGTTGAAATTACCCTCACCTCTGGGTGTTATTTCACTGATTCTTTGAACCGTTTTTACTGCTTCATCTATTAATCGATTGTCCAATAAGAAGTGCTGGTCAGCTGGAATATTTACACATACATTACATAAATCACCAAACTCATTAATCAATTCAGGAATTAGGTTTAATTCATGTGCTGTTTTAGCTTCTCCAATAGCAAAACGTAGCCTAAGTTCACTGCTCTGAATATTATTTAATATGGTATTGAGTTTGCGCAAATCGCTTTGAGCTGTTTTTAGATTGGTTGTGTCTATATATTCAGAAAAAGCATTAGTGACTATTCGTATAGATTGAACGTGATATCCCTTACCTTTAAACTCTTCAGCTAAAGTTAGACAAAACTGATTCGCTTGGTCGATTAAGTCTGGCCATTTACTTTGGTCAAAATCAAACTTTAGAAAAGTAGTAATAGTCCTAACTTTACACAACGATTTATCTAACAATAGTTCTGGGAGGTGCATCTGGTAGCCTCTATAATGAATAAAGATAATAAATTTGGTCTCACTCACATTATCATAAGTATCAACCAATTAAATATAAAACTATGCGTTAAGAAACATTAATTTAGGTAGATTAGCGTAAATTAAATAACATAGATCTTTATTAGGAATACCTTGTGACATTAAATACCATGCCATTAGGACGCCGCATTAATAGTGTATGTTTTTTATTATATAGCATTACTTTAATTATTAGCGTTCATACTCTTTGGCAAACAAGCTATCAGTCACTACAAATTAGTAACCAACAACAACTTGAACGCTTTAAACGTCACCTAGACAGTCAGTTGGGGCACTATGCGTTTATTCCACAATTAGTATCGCGTCAGGATATTATTTTTAAAGCATTTCAATATCCAAATAATCCATCCGTTATTAAAATGACTAATAAACACTTACAGTCTATCAATCAAATTGTTAGTGCATCAGATACTTATCTTCTGGATAAAAATGGTACTACCATTGCCGCTAGTAATTGGCAAAAAGAAACTACTTTTATAGGCAATAATTTTAGTTTTCGACCTTACTTTAATAAGGCAATACAAGGAGAGCATGCACAATATTTTGCTTTAGGATCTCGATCTGGTAAACGAGGCTATTATTTTTCATATCCAGTGCGAAATGAAATTAACGTTATTGGCGTTATTGTTGTAAAAATGGATTTATCGTTAATCGAGAAAGATTGGGTAGGTAAAGAACAACACTTTTTAGTCACTGATAACGATGGCATCGTGTTTATATCATCCAGAGAAGACTGGCTTTTCCATAGTTTGACTCCTTTATCATTACAAAAAACAGATCTCATTAAACAAGAGCAACGTTATTTACAGCGTATTATCGATCCATTACCGCCTATTTACGGTGACTTAAACAAACAAGCAAATATACTTACACTTGCTAACAAAAGAGCATTCTCTAACTATTATTTATCATTGTTGATTGTTTCCGACGATAATCAATGGACTGTAAGAGTCTTTGCCCCCATTGCACCTATTATCATAGATTTGCTGATCTTAACGCTGATCGTTACATTAGTATATTTACTGCTCTACTTATCGCTAATTTTAATCAAACAACAGCGACACCGTCACCAAGAACAAGCGCGAATAGAGGCTAAAACCAAGCAAACTTTAGAGATGACAGTGTTAGAAAGAACTTCAGCACTACAGGCAGAGATACAGGAAAGACACAAAGCAGAAAGTGCGCTTCGCTCAACACAAAAAGAACTTATACAATCTGCAAAGTTAGCCGTATTAGGACAATTATCCACCAGCATTAGTCATGAATTGAATAATCCGCTATCAGCTATTCGAAGTTATGCTGATAACGCCATCATATTCTTACAAAGAGATAAACTGGACAATGTAAATGAAAACTTAATACGCATTACCTCGTTAACCGAACGCATGGCAAAAATTAGTGCTCAGCTTAAATCCTTCGCAAGAAAAACAGACGGGGAATTACAAATTGTAGCGATACAACCTATTATTTTAGCTGCACAGGAGCTATTAAAAGCACAATTTAACAATCAACATGTAGAACTAACATTAGAGATGCCAAGCAATTTCATTCATGTTAAAGCTGATGCAATTCAACTAGAACAGATCCTCGTTAACTTACTCTCAAATGCCTTACAATCGATGCAACATAGCAAACAAAAGCAAGTCAAAGTGCATCTCAAATGCATAGAAGATAATGCAGTAATAAGCGTACTGGATGTAGGTACAGGTATTGAAATAAATCATCTACCACGCTTATTCGAACCCTTCTTTACTACTAAAGAAACAGGTTTAGGTTTAGGCCTGTCAATTTCTCAACAAATCATCCATAACATGCAAGGTAAGTTAACCGCTCAAAACCGACAAGAGCAAGGAGCAGAATTTACTATTAGCATGCCCATTTACAATACAAAAGAGCAGGTCAATTCAAACATAAAGGAACTAAATCAATGATATTTTTTATTGATGATGAAGATGATATGCGCATCGCTCATCAACAAAGCTTTGCATTAGCTGACATTGAAGCTCAATGTTTTCCTGACGCAGAATCTGCATTAGTCGCAATGCACAGTACATTACCTTTAATGATTATCTCTGATATCCGTTTACCAGGTATAACAGGTTTGCAATTACTGAATACATTGCAGCAAAAAGATGCTGATTTGCCTGTGGTATTAATCACAGGGCATGGTGATATTTCTATGGCAGTGGAAGCAATTAGAAATGGTGCTTATGACTTTATAGAAAAGCCTTTTGCATCCGAAAGATTGATTGAAATAACTCGTAAAGCGATTGAAAAAAGACAACTAACGCTAGAAAACCGTGAATTAAAAAAAGCATTACAAAGTAAAGATACGCTTGGCCCTAGAATCATAGGTAATACGCCTAGCATAAGTGCACTTAAACAGATGATATATCGAGTTGCAGATAGTCATGCCGATATACTTTTATACGGTGAAACCGGAACGGGTAAAGAATTAGTAGCTCGTTCCTTACACGAGCAAAGCCAACGCAGTGATCATAACTTTGTTGCTATAAACTGTGGCGCAGTACCTGAACACTTAATTGAAAGTGAGTTATACGGCCATGAAAAAGGTGCGTTCACTGGTGCTGATTCGCAACGTATTGGTAAATTTGAATATGCACAAGGCGGCACCCTATTTCTAGATGAAATCGAATCCATGCCAATGCAAGCTCAAGTTAGGTTATTACGAGTATTACAAGAACGTACATTGGAAAGAGTAGGATCTAATAAGGCCATTGAGTTAGATATAAGAATTATCGCTGCTACTAAAGTTGATTTAAAAGAAACTGAACACTTCCGACAAGATCTTTACTATCGTTTAAATATGGTTACCTTAGATTTACCGCCATTACGCCAACGTAAAGAAGATATTGCACCTTTATTTCATCACTTCTTATTAGTAGCAGCTGCTCGTTATGGTAAAGCTGCACCAGCATTACCAGCTGATTCGTTACAAGCCTTAATGAGTCATGATTGGCCAGGTAATGTAAGAGAATTAAGAAATGCCGCAGAACGATTTATTTTATTAGGCAGCCTATCGGACTTAAATAACGCCAATAACAACATAAGTGCCGGTTTAAGTTTATCAGAACAAGTTGAAGTTTTTGAGAAAACACTTATTGAACAAGCTTTAAGCCTGAGTAACGGTAGTATTAAAAATACGATGGAAGCATTAACACTACCGAGGAAAACGTTATACGACAAAATGCAAAAATACGGACTACAAAAACAAAATTTTAAAAATGAAGAATAACAATTCTTTAACGCCCCTTATTCTAGGTTTATTAATATAATAACTGACAGATATTAAATATCTTAAAAAGAGGTTAACTATTAATAATAATCAGATTTAGTATAAGAATGCTGGAGTTATCAACTCCAGCATTGGTTAGCAATAAATAAATTAAGTAATGCTACTTAGTGGTTTATCTACTAGCAACTTATTTGGTAATAACTTCAGGTCCCATCATCAAGTTAGGTAACCAAGTTGAAACCGCCGGAACATAAGTAACAATGATCAAAAAGATAAACATAACTCCCACCAACGGTAGAGAAGCTTTAACGACTTTCATCATCGATAATTTAGCAACACCAGCTGTCACAAACAGATTTAACCCAACGGGGGGAGTGATCATCCCTATTTCCATATTTACTACCATCATAATTCCAAGATGTATCGGATCAATACCTAATGCAATAGCAATAGGAAACACTAAAGGTGCGACAATAATTAATAGGCCCGAAGGCTCCATGAATTGACCACCGACCAATAGCAATAGGTTAACAACGATTAGAAACTCAATTGGTCCTAGTCCTGCCGATAACATAGACTCCGTTATCATCTGTGGAATACGCTCTTCTGTTAGCACATGCTTAAGAATTAATGCATTAGCGACAATAAACATCAACATAATCGTTAATTTGCCAGCTTCATAAAGTGTTTTACGTGTATCTTCATGAAAAAGTACATGTAATGCTTTTATTAGATAAGGTTTAGCATTTTTATGTTCAGGCTCTTTTTCAGCTAACGGTCCCATGTCTTTATAAACAAAATTGGAAATAATAAAGGCATATACAGCTGCAACCGCTGCAGCTTCGGTAGGCGTAAATACTCCACCATAAATACCGCCGAGAATAATAACGATAAGTAGCAAGCCCCATCCAGCATCTTTAGCAGCATTGAAGACTTCTGCCCACCCCACAAAAGGTTGCGCAGGAATATTTTTATAACGTGCGTAAATGTAGATAGCTATCATCAACATTAAACCAGCGAGTAAACCGGGTATTACGCCACCTAAAAACATACGGCCAACAGATACGTCTGTTGCAGCCGCGTATACCACCATAACAATTGAAGGTGGAATGAGAATACCCAAAGTACCAGCATTACAAATAACCCCAGCAGCAAACTCTTTGGTATAGCCATTTTTTACCATACCAGCAATAACAATCCCCCCAATCGCTACAACGGTTGCAGGTGATGAACCTGATAAAGCAGCGAACATCATACAAGCCACTACTGATGCCATGGCTAAACCGCCACGCAAAGATCCTACCAATGCAATTGCAAAACGAATAATACGCTTAGCTACTCCGCCAGTGGCCATAAAACTAGAGGCTAAAATAAAGAATGGAATTGCCAATAAGGTGTAATGCCCAGTGAAAGCATTTAGTAATGTTTGTGCAATCGAAGCTAAAGACGCATCAGAATGAATTAATAGAAAAACAATACTAGAAGCACCTAAGGAGATAGCAATAGGTACACCAATTACCATCAAAATAATGACCATAATAAATAGCATTAACATTGCCATTAGTGAAACTCCCTTTTGTTGTTTTTATTCCCTTGTAAAACAATTTGCTCAGAAACATCTTCTGTTTCATGCAAGGCATCGACTTTTTCCTCTGCCTCATGACTCGCAATCATCCTGTCAGTTGAGTTATTAACGATTTGCCAACCTATTTGTAAAAACCTAAAAGTCATTAATGTCATCGACAGTGGCAATGCAAAATAGGGAATAAAACGAGGTAATCTTTCATATCTCTCCCCTTCGTTAAACCAATCTGCTAAAAACTGTAATATTTCAGGCATTGGAATATCTTCTGTTTCATACCAAGCGCGATCAGTAATAAAAGGTACCCAGTAATTCCAAGAGCCAATCAATAATGAGATAGAAAAGAATAAACAAGCCGAGACAGTCAATAGTGCACAAGCCTTTTTAAATCCTAGAGGAACCAGATTAATCACTACATCTACACCAATATGTGAATGCTTTTTCACCCCATATGACGCCCCTACTAATACCATCCAAGCAAACATAAACACTGTCAGCTCTAATGCCCATAATATGTTGTCATTAAATACATAACGAACAATCACATTGGCAAAAGTTAATAGTGTCATTAACCCTAAAAATGCAGCAATCAGTGTTTCTTCAATATGATCAGTGATCTTTCCAATTTTAGTAAACAATGTATTCGCCATTAATAACTCCTTGTTTAATGACAATCTAAAATAGTGGCATCCTTGTTAAGCAGATAACGAAGGATGCCGTTGAAAAGATTACTGATTGTTAGATGCTTGAGCAGCTTCAAGTAAATCGCTACCAATATCTTTTTCAAACTTCTTCCAAACAGGTTTTAAAGCCGTTACCCATTGTTGACGTTGTTCAGCTGTTAAAGGACGTACAGTACCGCCTGCTTTAATAATGTTTTGCTTATTTTCCTCGTTCACCGCAATAGACTCACCATTACGTACCTCTGTGACTTCACGTAAAATGGTAGCAAGCTGATCACGCATGTCTTCAGGTAACCCATCCCACCAATCGCCAGATGTCACCACTAAGTAATCTAGAATGCCATGATTACTCTCCGTCACACCATCTTGTACTTCAAAGAACTTCTTGCCGTAAGTGTTTGACCATGTGTTCTCTTGACCGTCAATAACTTTAGTTTGCAGGCCGCCATAAACCTCTTTAAATGACATTTTTTGTGGGTTTGCACCTAATTGCTCAAATTGAGCGACTAAAACATCAGAAGCTTGAACGCGAAATTTAAGTCCTTTCGCATCATCAGGGACTAATAATGGTTTATTGGCTGACAATTGTTTCATTCCGTTATGCCAAAACTCTAAGCCTTTTAGACCACGACGATTCATGGCATTCTTTAACTTGTCGCCCGCTTCTGAGTTTTGGAAGCGATCAACTGCCGCAACATCATCAAACAAGAATGGCAAATCAAAAATACGGTACTTCTTAGTAATTTTTTCAAACTTAGATAATGAAGGTGCTGCTAACTGCACATCTCCATTTAACAATGCTTCTAAAACTTGGTTGTCATCATATAAGGTAGAATTTGGAAAAACTTGCATACAGGCTTTACCGTTCATTTCTTCATTCACACGTTTTTCTAATAATGAAGCAGCAACTCCTTTAGGATGCTTATCTGCATTGGTAACATGACTAAATTTAATAACCATTTCACCAGGATCACAATTAGCATAAGCCTGTGTACCTGATAGTAATGCAGCGCTACAAAGTGAGATGACAGTGAATTTTTTTAACATGTGAAGCTCCTATATCCGTATGATGCGCATCAATGCGCGGCTTTTATTGACGACCTTATCGGCCATAAATATTGTTAACGTAAAACAGATATAGCAATGCATAGGCCAATATTCATAAACTTAGCATTGGCGGTGTTTCTGAGGATATTTAGAAAAAATAAAGCGCTTCAACGATAGAGTAATGGGTGGAAGTTCACCCATATAAAATAGCCTAATGAGTCATAATCCATCATTATTAAATCAGTAATGAACGAAATAATACCAATCACACTAATTAACTGATCTATTTCACTTGTTAAAACAACTTATTTCTTCGTTGTAATTTTCGCAAATAGAACAACTATTTAACTTAAATTACGCCTTGAACTCAGTCATTTTTCCGGCGTAAAATTTAGATCACTTATTTAATGTAATTGGTATAAGTTTAAATTATAAACAATAAAAAAGGCCACCGAAGCGACCTTAGATAGGATAACGATTATTAATTTCGGTTTTAGCTATTACGCTGTTTACGTCTCGCACTAACTAAACCAATTAATCCCATTGCAAAAACAGCAAGTGTTGTTGGCTCAGGAACTGAAGTTGTTGCACTAGTGAAATCAATATTACTGATAGCACCAGAGCCGAAAAAGTTTATTTCAATTGAGTAAACATCAGCTACATCAAAGTACAAACGATCCCAGGTATTATTACCACCCGTGTAAGGTGTGTAAAACTCATCAATATTCAGTTCATCACCGTCGATATCAAATAAATGAATAGCATTGTTACTTGTTGCTTCGTCATATTCAACATCAAAGAAGTCGATACTGTTTAATGTAACACTCTCAGAAAAATCGATCGTGAAATATCCAGCAGGACGGCTTCCTTCATCATCAGGATTACTACAAGTAGATGCATCACATGTACTTGGTGTTTCATGAATAACTAATACATTCCCAGGATTAGAAGTACCTAAACTAGGGTTGTTTATATTAGTAAAAGGTGACTCTAAGTCAGGATCAGCGGTATTATTTAAAGTAGTATCAAATACAACTGCTAGATTAGATTCATTTTTATCAACATTATAACCATTAAAAGTTACACCATAAGATGATGAGTACTCATCATCTACACGTGTCCCATTGTCTAACTCATCAAATGTGATAGTCGTTGCCGAGGCAAGTGGTGCTACCACAGTTGATGCTAATATCATCCAATATTTAAAACTCATCGTTTCTCCTTAACGTTATTATTATTTCCATAATAGTGACATTATTTTTTATCATTATCCCAGAAATAATTATATCTCGCTTAACTTCAAATCCTTATATATCAATAGTAATAATTATTTAATAAAAATTGATTATTTCTATTAAATTCAAGGATTAAGCAAAGAAATTACCCCGATGAGTTTGATTATTAATTAACTTAAGTTATGAATATAGTCGTTGTGCTTTTAATAATGCACCAAAGACTACAGAGCTGAATGCATCTGCCACATTTATTTCAACATCAGGGTAACGCTGCCCTAATGCTTGTTGCACCAGAGGAGATAATCCCATGCCTCCAGTTAAGTAGATTATTTCAGGTACTTTACCTGCTTCAGTTATCGCTTCATCGATCATTACAAACATTTTGTCCAACCAATTAATCATAGTATCTGAAACGTGTTGACGCTCTACTGATAATTGCAAGGTACTTTCAATAAATGCCAGTGATAGATCAGTTTGTGATTTGTCGCTCAGGTTGATCTTTGCAGATTCAATCGCATGCATAAGTTGGTGTGTTAAGCGTTGTTTTTGAACACGCTGTAAACGCATTAACGGTAATGGATCTTCACTTTCGAAAATATACTCTGAAATCAATTTAGCGCGGGCTGGAGAATAAAACTCTCCCATTAAAGGGATATTATCAATATCGTAAACACCTGAAAATAACATATTAGGTATAGCTCGCCCTGTGTCGGTTCTACCACCACGGCCAAATAACGGAGAAACGATCCCTGCTGCTAATGACTTATCAGACACAATACCACCTTGTCTTATGCCTTTAGTTGCAAAAATATCATTAGACCTATCAAGATGATTTGCTTTCTCTTGACTTAATTGACAGAAAGTAACGTCTGAAGTACCACCGCCCAAATCGACAACCATTGCATCTGTTGTTTGATCAATACTTTGCTCAAAGTGATAAGCAGCCGCTAAAGGTTCGTGAATAAAATCAACTTCAGTAAAACCGACTTTGTGTGCCGCACGTAACATAAGGGCTTCTGCTTGCTTATTTCCCAGTTCACCCATGGTTGAATGGTAGTTAACTGGTCGAGCAATCACGGCTTTAGTAATCTCTTGTAATAATTGCTTTTCAGCACATTGTTTTAAATAAGATAAAAAGCGTACCACTAGGATTTCAAAACTATCCAACAAACGCTTTGGAATTTTGGCTCCAAGGAAGTTTTTAGGGCTATTAACATACCTTCCTTCATGCGGTGTTTCTAGGAAGGCATTAAACCCACGTTCGCCAAATAGAATCTCCCCAGCAGCTAACATATCGTTCAATGTTTGTTCATTGGCTTTCGCATCATGGCTATCTGTACCCGATTCATCCTGTGCTAAATAAATTGCAGAGCGTATTTTATATGGGTTTTCACTGTTTTCATCAACAACAATTAAGGTCGGTAAATTATCCACCAATGCGGCAACCGCACAGTTACTTGTTCCAAAATCGATTCCAATAAAATCAGCTGTCATAATGCTTCCTAATGCTAAAAATAAAAGAGCGAGATATTACCTTATCCAATCCTAAATACATACATTTCAAGCTTTAAATAGAACAAACCAGACCCTGTTCGCCGAATTCATACACAAAATTAATGAATTAAAATAGTGGTTATATTGAACACGCCCTTTTTCAGTGCACTTTTGACTTTTTTTTGTCTATTTGGTGCGAAACCACCTACCCCTAAGAGTAATCAATAGAGAAATAACGCCTAATTCATTGATTAATAAGTATTAATTAATAGTGGCACTCATTGTGCTATATATTCCACAAGATAGAGCCTGTTAATTAAATGTTAAAATGGATTTTAATGGAGATAATTACATGGATGCGTTAACTAATACTGATCATAAACTCGCTGTGTTGTTAATTGAAGATAACCCAAGTGAATATTCTGAATTAAAAAATTACCTGACTCACCTTAACTTTAATATCGTGTTACATATTAATACTGATCAAATTATCTCGACAGTTTGCAAAAACACGCTAGCAGACATAGTGATCATTAATACAGATACTCCCAGTGCAAGAACATTACAAGAGCTCACAGATATCGACAACAAATGTCCTCTGCCAGTATTAGTATTTGCAAAACAAGATGCTCGAGAAATGATTCAATCAACCCTAAAAGCTGGCGTTAGTGCATATATTGTTGGTGAAATAAAAGAAAGTCGCTTACGTTGTTTAATAGAAGTGGCTATCGAACGGTTTAAACAACGTCAATCATTATTATCAGAACTGAAAAAAACTAAGACACAATTAGCAGATAGAAAAATAGTTGAGAAAGCGAAAGGTTATATTATGCAAGAAAAGCAAATAACCGAACAACAAGCATTTAAACTATTAAGAAATATGGCAATGAATAATGGACAGTCATTAGCTACCGTTTCGAAAAATATCATCGAAGTTTATCACATGCTCGAACATGACATAAAATAACCGCAAAGCATGAAATAAAAAGTTTTTACCCAATGGCTTTGTTATCAATGGTGATAACAAAGTTAAAAATAGCCTTTACACCTAGTGAAGGATAAAAAGCATAAACAATGACGTTTATGTGTTAAAGAGCAACGGCGCTCATTAATTACCTGACTTGCTTAGGTGATTGATGAGCGCTTTTTTTTGCATAAAAAACGACTATACAATAAAAGGATTTTTATAATGAGTTGGATCAAACCAGTCAAGTTTGTCGCTAAAAAGCTAGCATTAAGCATCGCTATTTCGGCAACCGTTATCTCTTATTCACAAGCTGAAAAAATAGGCTATCCAGAAAAAGAGGAACTGAAATTTGGTTTTATTAAATTAACCGATATGGCACCGATTGCGATTGCTTACGAAAATGGTTACTTCGAGGATGAAGGGCTATACGTAACAATAGAAGCACAAGCAAACTGGAAAGTCCTATTAAATGGCTTAATCGATGGTAGTTTAGATGGCGCGCACATGTTAGCTGGCCAACCAATTGCAGCAACTATGGGCTTTGGTACTAAAGCACATATTATCACCCCTTTTTCAATGGATTTAAATGGTAATGCAATTACTGTTTCAAATGAAATCTGGGAAAAAATGAAGCCAAACATTCCTAAACAAGCTGATGGTAAACCTGTTCACCCTATTAAAGCGGACGCTTTAAAACCGGTAGTAGAATCATACAAAGCGGAAGGTAAACCATTTAATTTAGGTATGGTATTCCCAGTGTCAACGCATAACTATGAATTAAGATATTGGCTAGCAGCTGGTGGTATCCACCCAGGTTTTTACGCGCCACATAAAGGTGATACTAGCGGTCATATTGATGGCGATGCCATCCTATCTGTAACGCCACCACCTCAAATGCCTTCTACTCTAGAAGCAGGCACTATCTACGGTTACTGTGTTGGTGAACCATGGAATCAACAAGCAGTATTTAAAGGTATTGGTGTACCGGTAGTAACTGATTACGAAATTTGGAAAAACAATCCAGAAAAAGTATTTGGTTTAACTGCTGAGTTTGCTGAAAAATACCCAAATACTACCATTCGTTTAACACGCGCACTTATTCGAGCTGCTATGTGGTTGGATGAAAATGACAATGCTAACCGCCCTGCAGCTGTGAAGATCCTTTCACAATCTAACTACGTTGGTGCTGATTATGAAGTTATTGCAAACAGTATGACGGGTACATTTGAATACGAAAAAGGCGATAAACGTGACGTGCCCGATTTCAACGTATTCTTTAGACACAATGCAACCTACCCATACTACTCTGATGCAATTTGGTATTTAACACAAATGCGTCGTTGGGGGCAGATTTCAGAACAAAAATCAGATGAATGGTACAAAGACTTAGCGAAAAAAGTTTACCGTCCAGATATCTATAAAGTCGCAGCACAATCACTAATTGATGAAAAAATGGCTGATGCAAAAGACTTCCCTGATTTTGATACTGAAACAGGTTATCGAGCACCACAGCAACACTTTATTGATGATTTAGTTTACGACGGTAATACACCAAACGCTTACATTGATGCATTTGAAATTGGACTTAAAAAGAGCGACAAGCTTTAAATTTAGTCTAATCAAAATGTTAAACAGTTAAGAAAGTATTACCCATCACGCTGAGTTAATTCTGCTTATTTGCTTAGTGTGATGAATTTAAAACTTAGGCTACACCAATGGTGGTGTGAGCCTAAGCAAAAAGCGTTAAACAAGGAATAGTTATAATGACGACTAGCTCAGTAAGTAGCAAATTAGATCTTTCATCGGCAAAAAGCGCAAAGCTTCAACAATTTGTCAAAGCAACCACCAAAATGCTTGCTCTACCACTATTAGGTATAATGATATTTTTATTATTGTGGAGTATTGCGGCAAAAAACATACATACTTCATTAGGTGAATTCCCAGGACCCAATGCAGTACTTAACCAATTTAATTCACTTTATAATGAACACACAGCAGAAAGAGAAAAAGCAGATAAATTTTATGAACGCCAAGAAGTGCGTAATGCTAAACGAGTCGAAGCAGATCCTACTTACCAACCTAAAGTAAGAAAATATACGGGTAAAGAAACCTTCTTAGATCAAATCATTACAAGTTTAATAACAGTAACCAGTGGCTTCTTATTGGCCGCTATCATTGCCATTCCACTGGGTATCGCAATGGGCTTAAGCAAAAACCTTAACTCTGCTATTAATCCTATTATTCAAATATTTAAACCAGTATCACCATTAGCTTGGTTACCTTTAGTGACCATGGTGGTCAGTGCACTTTATGTTTCGAACGACCCATTGGTATCAAAGTCATTTGTTAATTCATTATTAACAGTAACCCTATGTAGTTTATGGCCTATGGTGATCAATACGTCTATCGGTGTTTCATCACTTGACCAAGACTTAAAAAATGTAAGTCGCGTTTTACGTTTACCCATTTTAACGCACATCAGAAAAATTGTATTACCCGCTTCTGTACCAATGATATTTACCGGAATGCGTTTGTCTTTCGGTGTCGCTTGGATGGTATTAATTGCAGCAGAAATGTTGGCACAAAACCCAGGCTTAGGAAAATTTGTATGGGATGAATTCCAAAATGGTAGTTCGGATTCACTGGCTCGTATTATGGCGGCAGTGATTGTTATTGGTTTCATTGGTTTTATCTTAGATAGAGGCATGCTACAGCTACAACGCCTTGCATCTTGGGATAAATCAGCAACAACAGTTTAGGCACCTTTGTTTAATTTAAACAATTGAGCCATTAGAAATTAAGGAACTAAAAATGAGCACATTACTTGATATAAGCCATATTGATATGGTTTTCCCAACTCCAACAGGCAGTTTTACGGCTTTAAAAGATGTAGATTTAAAAATTAAAAAAGGTGAGTTTGTCTCATTAATTGGACACTCAGGATGCGGTAAATCTACCGTGTTAAACGTCGTTGCAGGACTTTATCAGGCAACTACTGGCGGTGTTATCTTAAGCGGTAAAGAAGTTACTGAACCAGGACCAGAGCGTGCAGTTGTTTTCCAGAACCACTCTTTATTACCTTGGTTAACAGCTTACCAGAATGTTGAGCTAGCTGTTGAGCAGGTGTTTGGTTCTAAGATGAATAAACAAGAGAAAAAAGAGTGGATTGAACATAATCTAAAATTAGTACACATGGATCACGCCATGTATAAACGCCCTAACGAGATTTCTGGTGGCATGAAACAACGTGTTGGTATCGCTCGAGCTTTAGCGATGCAGCCAGAAGTACTACTAATGGATGAACCGTTTGGAGCACTAGATGCATTAACACGTGCACATATGCAAGATTCATTAATGGAGATTCAAAACGAGCTTAATAACACAGTTATTATGATCACCCATGATGTGGATGAAGCGGTATTGTTATCAGATAGAATCGTTATGATGACCAATGGGCCAAGTGCTACCATCGGTGAAATATTAAAAGTTGACTTAGAACGCCCACGTGACCGTTTAAGTTTGTCTAAAGACCCGCATTACAATCGTTTACGGTCTGATGTGTTAACCTTCTTATATGAGAAACAACGTAAAGTTGAAACTATCAAAAGTAAAACGGTTACGAAAAGTACACAAACAAAAACAGCTTAGTAAAAACATCGCTTCAACAATACATTCGAGGGCTTAACGCCCTCTTTTTATTAATAACTATCTGACATAGAAGGCAATTGAAATAAAGTGACTGATAGATCCCATCAATACAAATAAATGCCAAATACCATGTGCATGCCTGAGCTTCTTTAGATCATCTAATACATAAAAAATAACCCCCAAAGTATAAGCAATGCCACCTACGGTTAACCAAATAATGCCTCCACCAGGTATCAGTTGCATCAGAGTTGTATACTTAAGTACACAAACCCACCCCATCGCGAGATAAATTAAAATCTGTAGCCATTCAATACGCTTTTTAATGGCAACATCCATAATTAAACCAAAAATGGCGAGTCCCCATACAATCGATAACATTAACAAGCCATCATTACCTTGTAATGTTAACAACATATAGGGCGTGTAAGTCCCTGCAATCAACAAATAGATACAGACATGATCTAATGTTTGAAATAGTTTCTTAAGGCTCGGTGGTTGTACACTATGATAAAGTGTAGACATAGTATAAAGCAGCACTAAAGTGGTTCCAAACACACTAAACCCAGTGATAGTGCGCCAATCACCTTGTTGCACAGCAATGGTTAATAACACACCCAGCCCAACTAATGCTAAAATTGCACCAATTAAATGAGTAATACTATTAAACTTCTCTCCGTAATACATTAAAGACTCCTGTACTTTCAACAAGTAAGATGATTTATTAGCAAGTTAAAACGTTTTTCGAAAAATAACGATAAGGAAAGATATGACAACGAATGCATTTTATCCCATTGGCCAAGCTGGCGTCCCATGGTCAGACAAAGAGAAACAACAATGGTTTAATCAAACTGTTAAATCCCGTTCATATCAACAAGAAGTCGTCACTGAGCTAACAGCATTAAGTACTGACTTTACCTTGACACAATATGGTGAATTAACGATTAACCCAACTCTTTATCCACTTTATGCATTAACATCTCTAAATTGGGACAACAGCAAGCCGATTATGTTAATCACAGGTGGTGTTCATGGTTATGAAACCAGTGGTGTTCACGGTGCAATCACTTTTCTTAAAGAACAAGCAAAGAACTATGAAAATAAGTGCAATATTGTCGTTTTACCCTGCATAAGCCCTTGGGGTTATGAACATATTTTACGTTGGAACCCTTATACCGTTGATCCAAATCGTTCCTTCGTTAATAACAGTATCAGTGAAGAAGCAGCAAATGCAATGCAGTTTATCGCCTCACTAAAGGGTGAAATCAAGCTACATATTGATTTACATGAAACCACAGACTCTGATGAAAGTGAGTTTAGACCTGCATTGGCTGCTCGTGACGGTGAAGATTACCTTGTGGGTACCATTCCGGATGGTTTTTATTTAGTTGGTGACTCAGAAAACAAACAAGTGGAGTTTCAAAAAGCCATTATTGAAGCAGTTAAAGAAGTAACTCATATTGCGCCAGCAGATGAAAAAGGTGAAATCATTGGCTCGAAACAACAAGGAGAAGGAATTATTAACTATCCAGTTAAATCACTAGGCTTATGTGCAGGTATGACCGATGCTCTCTACTCTACAACCACTGAAGTTTATCCGGACAGCGCAAAGGCGACGCCTGATGACTGCAATAAAGCACAAGTTTGTGCAATTAAAGCTGCATTCGATTTTATTCTCGAATAACACTGTTAATCTCTAGTGGTGTTAGAAAGCGCCACTTTTCACTTTCTACATCTAGCTTTATTTGCCCAATTTGCTCGCGATGCAAACGAACAACACGGTTACCTACAGCAGCAAACATACGCTTAACTTGATGAAACTTTCCTTCTGTAATAGTTAATAACACCTCTTTTTCATCAACTATTTTAACTTTTGCGGGCTTTGTTAACTGTTGCTCACCTTGAAGCTGGATACCCTGTTTAAATATATCGACCAACATTGGGTTAAATGTTTTAGATAGCCTTACACGATAAACCTTAGGACAAAGATTGGTGGGCAATGTGATGTTATACGTCCAGCGGCCATCATCAGTAATTAAAATTAAGCCAGTGGTATCAGCATCTAAACGCCCTGCAATATGTAATTCGTCTATATTGTTTATACTTTCATCATATTTAGCGTTATTTAATAGATTTAAAACAGAAGGATAAACTTCATCGATATTAGAGCAGATAGTATTAGTTGGTTTATTCATCATCAGATAGCGAAATGGTCTTGAAATGAGTCGTTGTTGCTCAAAGACAACGTTATTTTTTTCATGTACTTGATGCGCAATATCCAAAATAATTTTATCATTAACCGTTACTTTGCCAGCCTCAATCTCAATACAAGCCTGTTGCTTGCTTAACAAAGTACTTTTACATACAAACTTATCTAAACGCATTAAACCTCTGATCAATCATCAAGCTACTTAGTGATAACACTTAAACTCATATTTGTGTGTAATTTTAATTTAAAAACAAAATATAAGTGTTAAATATAAATTGTGCCTTTTAAATATAATATCCCAAAGCCTGATATTAATACACGTTCTTCATTAACGTCACAATATAAAGTGCCACCTCTTTTAGAAGCTTGGTATGCAGTTAATTGTTGTTTGTTTAATTCATTAGCCCAGTAAGGAGCGAGCCCAGCATGGATAGAACCTGTTACTGGATCTTCATCCCCACCATTAGCAGGCCAAAAATAGCGCGACACAAAATCATAATGATCCGCTACATTATCATTCTTTATTGAATGGCTGGCAGTAACTACTACATCAAAAGGTGAAAGCTGCTTCAGTAAATCAGACTGATACGTTACATCAAGCACCTCTTGTACTGAACCAAGCACCACAACGTAAGCTTGACGGTTTTGCAAAACACTTAAAGGTTGAATCGATAATCCTTCGCTTAGTGCCTGTGGGACTTCTTCTATTATGTGTGGTTTTTGATTAGGGAAACTCATTTCAATCCGTCGATTTTTGCCTTGTCGCACTGTTAATGAACCAACTTGTAAAGTGACAAATTCAATGTCTCCAATTACGCCTAACTCATTAAATAGGACAAAAGCACTAGCGAGCGTTGCATGGCCGCAAAAATCAATTTCAGTGATAGGAGAGAACCAGCGTATTTCGTACCGCCCTTTACTGATCTCAACAATAAAAGCTGTTTCAGACAAGTTGTTCTCAGTTGCAATATTTTGCATTGCATCATCATTGAGCCATTCTGTTAAAGGAATAACCGCTGCAGAATTCCCTTGAAACTGTTGATCGGTAAATGCATCAACAACATAAATAGTAAGTTCCATTTGTTTTCTTCCTATGAATATTAAAAATAACGATGACGTAAAATATTTTATCTAAATTTACGATGAGGGCACAGTTGAATTCAGTTTTTTATTGATATAAACACTTGGTTTGTTTAGAAAATTTGTAACCAGAAAATGCACTTTTTTACATATTGACTAGGTAATCTATTTATTACGATAGTTAAAACAGTACATACTAAATAAAGCCGTTAATAAAGATACAGATCGAAAATAACAAACAAAACAGAATGGCATTTTTTTCATTATTTAAAAATATAATGAAAAAGCAGGCTAATGCCTGCTTATAGCGATTACATTAAATAGGTTATCAATATTATTCGCTGAGGGAGATCTCAGCTATTAATTGAAATTGCTATTATTGAACGAGATTAATAAACTGACTAACCGCGGTAATAACTCTGTGCTACAAAAGGCATTTTAGTGACTGTCATAGCCAGCTTCTTACCACGTACTTCAGCATAGATAACAGAATCTAATACAGCATTATCTGTTTTCACATAGCCCATGGCAACCGGTGCACCTTTTGATGGTCCAAAAGTACCGCTAGTCACAATACCAATCTCATTGTCATCAGCATCAAATAACACAGCACCTTCACGAACTGGTGCTTTTGATTGCCCTACTAAGCCAACACGCTTACGGTTTACTTGTTTAGTCGCAATCTGCTCAAGGATAATATCACTACCAATAAAGCCACCCGCTCGAATCCCATCTACACGTCGTGCTTTGCTAATGCCCCACAACAAACTAGCTTCAACAGGTGTCGTTGTTTCATCAAGATCATGGCCATATAGGCATAATCCACACTCTAAACGTAATGAATCACGGGCACCAAGACCAATCCATTCAACTTCTTGTTTAGCTAATAATACTCTTGCTAGCTGTTCAGCTTGAGCAGCAGGTACTGAAATTTCATAACCGTCTTCACCCGTGTAACCTGAACGGCTCACGTAACATTCTACGCCAACTAGCTCAACTTTAGCTGCATCCATAAACACCATGTTATTAACACTGGTATTAAGCTCAGATAAAATCGCAGATGCTTTAGGTCCTTGTAAAGCCAATAATGCTCTATCTTCAATAACCTCTAATTCAACATCTTCAGGAAGATTAGCTTGTAAGTGTGCAATATCTTGCGTTTTACACGCAGCATTAACAACTACAAATAGATGGTCGCCAAAATTAGTCACCATTAAATCATCACTAATACCGCCTTGTTCATTAGTGAAAAATGCATAACGTTGTTTGCCATTTGGCAAATCGATAATATCTACTGGCACTAGGTTTTCTAAGCTAGCTGCTGCATTTGCACCTTTTAAACGTAGCTGTCCCATGTGTGATACATCAAATAAGCCAGCAGATTGACGACAATGTAAGTGTTCCTTTTTAACACCTAACGCATATTGCACAGGCATATCATAGCCAGCAAAAGGCACCATTTTTGCCCCCATTTCAATATGTAAAGCATGTAGTGGCGTAACTAATAGTGGTTCAGACATTGAGTAGATCTCCAATAAAACGTTAAGTATTTCTTAATTAAACAGCTCAGTAGCAAACATTAGTTGCTAAGAAGCCGTTACCCATAAAATAAGCGCATCATCTTCACTAACAGAGGCTAACATGTGCCCCATATTAGCATCGTAATAAACCGAATCACCTTCACTCAAGTTGACAGGTTCATAATATTCCGAGAAGAATGTTATCTCCCCTTTTATAACAAGCAAAAACTCTTCGCCATCATGGCGGATCCAGTCACTGTAATCGTCAAAACTACGCGCACGCACTAGAGATTTAAAAGGCATCATTTTCTTATTCGATAATTGCGTCGCCAGTAACTCGTGTTCATAAGTCGAAGTAGGATGTGCTTTACCTAGTTCATTACGGGTAATGTCTCTGCGACCTGTAGTATTAACTTTCTTAGGTGTAGCAAATAATTGTGGGATATTAATATCTAAACCACTGGTTAACTTCTGCATTGCTTGAAAAGTAGGCGAGATTTGTTCATTTTCAATTTTTGATAGGGTGGAGCGTGCTAACCCAGTCTTTTGGCTCGCTTCTTCTAAGGTGAGTCCTAATCCACGACGGATCTCTTTCAATCGTTCGCCGAGTTTAATAGGGGCAATATTTTCAGATGATTGATCCGTTGAAATGGTCATCGATGGATAAATATCTTGTTGATCAGTCATCACTGAAGTCCTTTATTTTTATGCTATTAACGTGGGGACAGCACATTACTACAAATCAATTAACTAACGTTAAAGTATTTATGTTTCCTTTTGGAAACTTATTTTATTCCATATTAATAATTTTTCTATAAATGTCCATATATTAAACGCTTATCTTAAAAACAAACAGATAAAGACCTACTTCTGACCATTTGGTTACATATTTAACCAGTAAATAAATTCACTATAGGAAACATTTGTTATTGATATCTTTTCCCAATATGGTAAAAATACACAAAATCGAGCGGCATTTCGGCGCAACCAATCATTCAAAATGCATTTTAGCTAAGGGAACATTATGGAAGGCAACTTAAAATTCACGGAAACACACGAATGGGTATTGGACAATGGTGACGGTACTATCACTATGGGTATTTCAAACCAGGCTCAAAAATTATTAGGTGATGTTGTTTACGTAGATTTACCAGATGTGGGTGATGAAGCTGAAGCAGGTGAAGCCTTCTCACTTGTTGAATCAGTTAAAGCAGCTTCTGATCTATATGCACCAGTGACAGGTGAAGTTGTAGAAATCAACGAAGAACTTGAAGACAGCCCAGAGCTAATTAATGAATCCCCCTATTCAGCTGGCTGGATAGTAAAAATCAAACTATCTGATGAAGCAGAGTTAGAAAACTTAATGTCTAGCGAAGCATATCACGAAGCAAATGAAGAATAGCAACTTGCTGACTACTTCATTCAGCACTAACTGCAAATAATTAAAACCCAGGCGACTTCAACTGAACTCGCCTTTTTTTTAAAACGTAACTGACTGCGACTGTTTAGGATAAATATGACTGCCAACACATTACTCGACCTACTAAGTGACCAACAAGAATTCGCTACACGTCACAACGGACCAGACTTAAATCAACAACAAACTATGTTGAAGACTATTGGAATCGACAGTTTAGACCAACTGATTGACCAAACGGTTCCTGCTGCCATCCGCCTTAAAGAGAAGATGAACCTTGCAGAGCCGCAAAGCGAATCTGCTATGTTAGCGTCACTAAAAACTATCGCAGAGAAGAACGTAGTTAATCGTAGCTTCATTGGTCAAGGTTACTACAACGCTCTAACGCCTAACGTTATCTTACGTAATGTATTAGAAAATCCAGGTTGGTATACAGCTTACACTCCTTATCAACCAGAAATATCACAAGGTCGTTTAGAGTCATTATTGAATTACCAACAAGCAGTGATGGATTTAACTGCTATGGATCTAGCAAATGCATCTTTATTAGATGAAGCAACTGCTGCCGCTGAATCAATGACATTGAGTAAACGAGCAAGTAAAAGCAAAAGTAATGCATTTTTTGTGAGTAATGACCTTCACCCACAAACCGTTGATGTTATTCGTACACGCGCTGAATATATCGGTTACGACATTATTACAGGTTCAATTGAAGAGCTTGATAACCACGACGTATTCGGTGCTATTTTACAATACCCAAGTACTACCGGTAACGTAACAGACCTTACTGAGATCATTGAAAAAGCGCATACCAAAAAGACATTAGTCACCGTTGCTTCTGACCTACTGGCACTAACAGTACTAAAAGCGCCAGGTGAAATGGGTGCGGACGTTGTGATTGGTAGTGCACAACGCTTCGGTGTACCAATGGGCTTTGGTGGGCCGCATGCTGGTTTTATGGCAACACGTGATAAATTTAAACGTACCATGCCGGGCCGTGTTATTGGTGTATCAAGAGACAGCAAAGGTAAACAAGCACTGCGCATGGCAATGCAAACGCGTGAGCAACATATCCGTCGTGAAAAAGCGACATCTAACATTTGTACCGCACAAGCATTGTTAGCTAACATGGCAGCGTTTTACGCGCTTTACCATGGGCCAGAAGGTTTATTCAAAATCGGTCGTCGTGTTCACCACTTTACTGCTGTGTTAGCAGCTGCATTACAAAGTGAAGGTATCGAGCTAGAAAACAGCGCTTTCTTTGATACGTTAACGATCAACACCAACGAGCATACTAAAGCTATTTATCATCGCGCACTAGCGGAAGGCATGAACTTACGTAAGTTCCCGCCAATGCCGACCAGTGATGCAGACAAAGCAGCAGATAACACGCCAATTCAACTAGGTATCAGCTTAGACGAAACAACCACAGCAAAAGATGTCGAAGACTTAATATTAGCGATTACAGGTAAAGCATTAAGCGTAAGCGATTTAAGTGAAACAATCGCACAGGACGAGTTTGCTGCTATTCCAGAAACATGTCGTCGCACAAGTAAATACTTAACACATCCAGTATTCTCAGCGCACCACAGTGAAACGCAAATGATGCGTTACATGAAGAAGTTAGAAAACAAAGACTATTCATTAACACACGGTATGATTCCGCTAGGCAGCTGTACCATGAAGTTAAATGCAGCCGCTGAAATGTTACCAGTTACTTGGCCTGAATTTGGTCAAATGCACCCTTTCGCACCAACAGAGCAAAGCTTTGGTTACCAAGAGTTAGCTGAAAAATTATCAGCTATGTTGTGTGAAATAACTGGTTATGATGGCATGTCATTACAACCAAACTCTGGTGCACAAGGTGAATATGCGGGTTTAATCGCTATCCAACGTTACCACGAAAGTAACGGCGACTCGCATCGTAACGTTTGTCTTATCCCAAGTTCAGCACATGGGACAAACCCAGCGTCAGCAGCAATGGTGTCGATGAAAGTTGTGGTAGTAGGCTGTGATACCGAAGGTAATATTGATCACGATGACTTAAAAGCAAAAATAGAAAAACATCGCGAAAACCTATCATGCATCATGATCACCTACCCTTCTACACACGGTGTATATGAAGAATCTATTCAAGAAGTTTGTGATTGGGTACATGAAGCTGGTGGTCAAGTTTACCTTGATGGCGCAAACATGAATGCACAAGTAGGATTAACAACACCTGGTTTCATTGGATCAGATGTATCACACCTTAACTTACACAAAACATTCTGTATCCCGCATGGCGGCGGCGGTCCAGGTATGGGTCCAATTGGTGTTAAAGCACATCTTATTCCTTTCCTGCCTGGACACATTGAAGTGACTGAATCTGCTGATAATAAACATTATGCAGTATCAGCAGCGGAACTAGGTTCAGCTTCTATTTTACCTATCTCTTACGCTTACATTGCGATGATGGGAGAGCAAGGTTTAACACAAGCAACTAAATTAGCTATCTTAAACGCTAACTACGTTATGGAACGTTTACGCCCTCACTACCCTGTATTATACCTAGGTAAAGAAGGACGTGTTGCGCATGAATGTATTATTGATATTCGTCCAATCGAAGAAATATCAGGTATTTCAGGTGAAGATATCGCTAAACGTTTAATGGACTATGGTTTCCATGCTCCTACTATGTCGTTCCCAGTTGCAGGTACACTGATGATAGAACCAACAGAGTCTGAGAACCTTACAGAACTAGATAGATTCTGTGATGCGATGATCGCAATTCGCAACGAGATTAAACAAGTTGAGTCAGGTGAATACACACTAGAAGACAACCCGCTAGTTAATGCGCCTCATACACAAGTTGATCTAATGGAAACTGAATGGGCACATGCCTATTCACGCGAAATCGCTTGTTTCCCATCTGAATTCAGCAAAGGTGCGAAGTACTGGCCGTCAGCAAACCGCGTTGATAACGTATTTGGGGATCGTAACTTAATCTGCTCTTGTCCAAGTATTGAAAGCTACATGGAAGATTAATGTTTTGTAGTTGGCTTTAAGTTTAACCGGCTCAACTAAACAAATAAAAAATAAAGGCAACCAGTTTTTGGTTGCCTTTTTGTTATCTATCTCTAATCTGAGATTAGAGATTATAGTTATTACCATCTGCTTAAAGAAAATGCTGAGTTACTATTCATGTTTACTAAAACTAAGTCGATTTTCCTACCACCATCTCTTTAAACATATTAACAACTATTTTGACCGTTTTTTTGCGTGACACTACTCGAGGTATTAAAGACTGTAAGTAATAAAATTTACCCGATACTGTGTATATTTTATTTTTATCGTAATCAGTAAGTGCGTCTCTAACTACTTCGCTTGCGGGTGCTAAATGCATCTTTGATGTATCAGCATTAGCATTTTCCATAAATCGAGACTCTGTAGCGCCAGGGCATAAAGCCATAACCCGAACATTAGTCTCTAATAACTCTCCTGATAACGCTTCTGAAAAACTTAAAACGAATGCTTTAGATGCACCATAAACAGCCTGATATGGTAATGGTTGAAATGAGGCTATGGAAGCTACGTTAATAATTCCTCCACTATTTTTATCTTTCATTGCAGGTAAACATAAATGAGTAAGCTCCACTAAGGCATTTATATTTAAGGTCAACATTTTATGATAAGTTTCAAAACTCTCACCAGAAAACTCACAAAATTTCCCAAACCCAGCGTTATTTATCAAATAATCAATCGAAAGTCCCAACTGTTTTATCTTCTGATATAAAATTTCAGGGCTGTGCAATTCACTCAAATCAGCAGTAATAGTATGAATTAAAATGTTCTTGTGTTGAGATTTTAGTTCTTGGGCTAGGTCCTGAAGGTCACTATGTGATCTGGCTGTTAAAATTAAATTTGCTCTTTTATTGGCAAATTGCTTCGCAAACTCTTTCCCGATCCCAGAAGATGCGCCTGTTATTAAGATAGTGGTGTTTTCAAAATTCATTTTTTTCATGATAAGCCACTCTGTTAGCTAATTAAAAACTAACTGTAACCCTTCCCCTTAAGGTGAAGGTCAATTGAATTTTTTAACTAAATCTCCTTTAAATTTTTTTAGATTTTCAGCCTTAAGTAAAAGC
Organism: Psychromonas arctica; assembly: GCF_036697365.1. Taxonomy (GTDB): domain Bacteria; phylum Pseudomonadota; class Gammaproteobacteria; order Enterobacterales; family Psychromonadaceae; genus Psychromonas; species Psychromonas arctica_A. The sequence goes on along the minus strand of NZ_JBAHZA010000002.1, from coordinate 72,272 downwards.
GCTTCAGATTCTTGTTTTAGCGCTGATATTTTTTCATCTATTAATTGATTAACTAAATCAATAGGTAGCTTCTTTCCCTGCGTCTTTTTGGCAACAATATCTTTAATTTCAAAGAGGCTAAAGCCAAGGGCTTTGGCTCGGCAAATCATACTGATAACCATAACATCATGGTTATTATAAATTCGGTAGTTGCCTTTTCTCTCAGGAAGAGGAATCAAACCTATCGATTCATAGTGCCGAATAGCTTTGCGAGTTGCTCCCGTCAGTTCAGAAACACGACCTATTAACATAGTAACCCTCATAATTTTAGATAGATAATTTCCTAACATCTTATAGCTAGGCATAAGTATAAAGTTTTCTGTTTATCAGAATAAGGCCAAAATAAAGCGATGAATCTGCATTACCAACTTAGAAAGTTAATACGGTGAATGAGTGCTGCGCCAGTAAATTTTAACAATAATTAAGAATATAATTTACCATGCGACAATCTTGGTCACTTAAGACTTTTTAGATCAACAATAGCCCACGATATTTTCCATCATAGATTATTCGTCTAACACCAGTAATTTACTAAATAAATATGTTGTTACTTATTAATCAACTAACTCGATATCCAAGCTATTTAACAAAGATAGTGCTTCATAACGTGTAAACTTAGCTTTTGAGACCCTATTTTCCAATACATCGATGGTGAAGTTATTTGATTCGGTGAAATCCACACTTTGTAGATTTGTTCGCATAAATAAGCTGTTAGTAAAATCACAATAAGTCATGGCCGATTTAGCAAAATCTCCTTCTCGGAAATCTACTTCATGTAATTTACATTCATCGAGTTTTAATTCATTTAATGACAATCCAAAAAAAGATGAATCATTTAAAATACATCGGCTAAATGTAAGTTCTGAACATAAATTAAATGATGACCACTGTGCCACTGTCCAATCTATCCCCACTAATTTACAGTCAATGAAATCAACTTCAAAAAAACGCGAACTAGGTATTTTTATTAAACTTAGATTACAACGATTAAATGAAGAATTCAGAAAGTTACACTGTTTAAATATAGCTGATGAAAAGTCGCAATCGTTAAACTCACACTCCTCAAATTCGCACTCCAAGATATCAATAGACACTAGGGCTTGCTTATCAAAAGACTCCTCAAAATACTGCGTATTATTTTTTATGTCTGTCACTCAAGGTCCTTTAGGGGTTGTATTGATTTACGAGTTCTGATTATTGGCTATGATTTATTTAAAATGAAGCTAATAAACCGTTATTTATCTGAATTGATTACTTACTTTACAAACCGGTTTGAATCATCTCTTTGATTTTATGTGCTTTAACGAAATGATCTAATTTATGGATTTGAATCCACCAAGTGGCTACTTCCATAAGTAATTCAGGATTGTCATTTTTATTTGCAAAGAAAGCATAAAAAGAAAGACCTACATTATTACCTTTCTTTGCTATTTTTTGATCGCATATGTCTATGATTTTTAGCCTTAATGTTTTTCTCATGATCTACTCATACAGTTAAATGTGTTGAATACCTACGATTATTGAATCAAGTAATTAAACTATTGGTTAGAAATAGGCAACAGTAAATACTGTTTAAATTAGCATGAAAAGGCACCTCGAACATTAAATAAATAGTCTAAATTTTACGTAGTAAAAATGACTAAGTTTGAGGCTTAATTTAAGTATTTCATCAAGTAACCTCGTTAATATTCTATCGAGGAATTGACGGTAACATGTTAATTAGTATGATTGGTTTTGTATTAGAAGTGACTTATCAATCTTTACAGACTGATAAGCCATAAGAGCAAGTTTGTTGAAAGATTAATATAAAAACCTAAAAATGATCTAAGTTAGTTTTTTATAAATCGTATTATCTAAGGCAAACTTCCCAGCACCAGAAAAAGCCAATGAAAGGCTAGCGGCAAATAATGCTAAACCAAATTCATATCCGTTATTTGCTATAAATAATCCATTACCAATATGCACAGTGAATATAGCAACGGCCATTGTTAGAGTAAGAATAGCGCCAACCGGACGGGTTAGTAACCCTAGTAAAATAAATACTCCACCAAAAAACTCTGCACTACCAGCCATCAGAGCCATTAAAAATCCAGGTGCTAAACCAATTGATTCCATAAATTGACCAGTGCCTTCTAAACCATAGCCACCAAATAAACCAAATAACTTTTGGGCTCCATGGGCAATAAAGATAACAGCAGTGCCAACTCGTAAAACTAATGCAGAGTAACCTGCTTGAGAGTGAGTAATGCGCTTAAGTAAAGATTCCATATATTTTCTCTTTCGTATAAAAAACTAGTAGGTTTTAATTAAAATTTTATCTGAGTTAATTCGTTTTGTGCAGATGCTAATCGCCCTTAACTTCCAGGCATGTTAAGACCTTCAGCATAAGTAAAACTAACATCTTTAATACCGATAAAAGCCAAGAAGTCTTTTAAGTACTGAGTCTGCGAATCATGCTCAGTACCCGCATAAATGCCACCTCTTACTGCGACGATAATCGCTTTTTTATTTTCTAATAATCCTACTGGGCCATTCTCGGTGTAACGAAATGTCACTCCAGCTCTTGCGACTCTATCAACCCACGCCTTAAACGTTGAAGGGACACCAAAATTGTACATAGGCATGCTTAGCACCAGTATATCGCTATCTTGTAATTCTTTGATTAGCTTGTCAGACGTTTCAGCTAACATTGCTTGTTCTTCGTTTCGCTGGCTTTCTTCCGTCATCCATGCCCCCATTTCAGCCTGTGTAAGATGTGGCAAGTTATCACTAGCTAAATCTCGTTTAACTACATTTACATTTGCACCAGCGGTAAGATTTGACAGCAACACTTCCCCAAGCATAGTTGATTGACCTTGGCGACCATTCAATGATGACGTAATAAATAATATGTTTTTCATAAGACTCCCCATAATTTGATAGATAACAGTACCTTGTGTAACGATAAAACTATTATTTAGCAAAATTTAAAGAATGAAAATTGGTTAATCCAGTACAAATCATTCTATTAAAACGAATGATTGGAATGTTATGATAATTCAACAATAAGGTTAGATTTGTCTTTTCCCATCCGTGACAAGTTAGATTAACTGAAGAAGACACTGTCAATAAAAGGCGCAATAATGCTAAAAATATCTTTAGAACAATGGAGAATGTTTCATGCTGTTGTTGAGTTTGGTGGCTTTAACCAAGCTTCGCAGCATGTATATAAAAGCCAATCTAGTATCCATAATGCTGTAAGCAAAATTGAGGAGTCACTCGGTGTAAAACTATTCTTGATTGAAGGAAGAAAAACCGTTTTAACTGAAGCTGGACGAATGATATTAAGACGTTCAGACTATTTACTGGAAGAGGCTAAGAAGGTCGAGGATATCGGACTAACATTAAGTCAAGGCATTGAAAGCCATCTCAAGATTGCCGTTGATGAAGTTTTCCCTCGTACATTACTTTACCAAGCACTAGAGCAGGTATCCGAAAAATTCCCAACCGTTCAAATTGAGTTACTTGAATCAATATTAAGTGGTGCAAATGAAATGCTTGATAAAGAAGATGTCGAAATCGCTATTTCACCAAACTCTCTAGGGGCTGGGTTGAGTGAGCATCTTTGTGAAATTAAGTTTGGTGCTGTCGTGACACCAGACCACCCTCTTAGTAAGATTGACAGAAATTTAACACTGCAAGATCTGAAAAAATTCCGACAGATAGTAGTTAGAGACTCTTCAACATCAAATAACAAAGAAAAAGCCAATGATGGTTGGCTTAAAGCAAACCAACGCTGGACAGTTAGTCACATGCAAAGCTCAATCGATATGGTATCAAAAGGATTAGGGTTCGCATGGTTACCACTAAATTTAATACAAGATAAACTTGAAAATAACACTCTTATCCCACTTCCTCTCGATGGTAACAGTGAACGGTCAGTATCACTGTATTTAACATTTAAAGACCTTGATGCGTTGGGACCAGTAGCTCAGGACTTTATAACTACGATTAAATCACTCTGTGCAATTTAGTGAAATGATTTCATAAAAGTCTAAGGATGAAGTCGTTATACCATTCTATTTTTTAGAACAAAAAATGCTAAATTAACTAATTTTAATCACTTTAGTGAAACATTAGTATGGACTCCACATAAATAACGGAGAGTCGAACTTATGAAATATATAAGAAGAGCTGAAGATCGAGGTGTCGCAAATTTTGGTTGGTTACAAAGTAAGCATACTTTCTCGTTTGGGAGTTATTACGATCCTAAACACATGGGTATATCTGTATTACGTGTTATCAATGATGACATGGTGCTGGCCGGTAAAGGGTTTGAAGAACACGGACACCGTGATATGGAAATTATATCGTATGTCATTGAAGGAGTGTTGAAACATGAAGATAGCTCAGGAAACAACTACCTTGTTCCAGCAGGTGAAATACAAAGAATGAGTGCAGGACGAGGTGTCATGCATTCTGAATTCAATGCCTCACAAACTGATAAAGTTAAGTTTTTGCAAATTTGGATTGAGCCTAATGTAAAAGGTATTAAGCCGAGTTACCAGCAAAAACAAATCCATCAACAGGGAGCATTCACTAAGTTAGTAACACCAAACGGTGAAGATAGCACTTTATCTATCAATCAAAATGCTTCGATTTCTCGCTTAGTGTTAGCAGCAGGTGAAACATTTCAGTTACAAACAGAAGCAAGAATTGGTTATTTGCACCTTATCAAAGGCGAGATATCAGCAGATGGACAAGTATTTAAACAAGGCGATGCGTTTTCCATCGATCCAGAACAAGAAACTCTAATTACCGCAAACACCAATATTGAAGCGCTATGGTTTGATTTACCTAGGTAGTATTCGCTAAAACCCTAGCGTTATTATTATTACAAAGACTTAAACACACAATAAATAAACTAATGAGTAGGTGAAAGTGATATCGAACCCATGAGTGAATTGTTCTTAACAAACTGATTTATAATGAAACTTATTAACCTGAGCTTTCAGAAACTATTCTTAAATCTATTTATCTAAAATTAACAAAAAGGATTGCTAGCAATTTAATTGTAATTGCTAGCAATCCTGTTAACATAAATAGGTAGTATCAATTTATCTAGTTTGAATTTTTTGATTAATTTAAAGGAGTAAATATGAATGATTTAAATAAAGCTGTTGAAGTAGTAAATCAATTTCTAGAAGCATCAATGGAACCCAACCCAACACTTGCAGCAACTTTTATGGATGATGATGTTAAAATAACTTTTACTGGCCGCCGAGAAATGGCTAATGCACAACAAATAACAGAATTTAATAAAAGTCGATATGAGTGGGTTAAAAAATCAATAAAACAGACTGATGCGGTCCAAAAAGAAGATCACTGTATTGTTTATTCAATAGGCTTTTTATACGGAAAATGGAAAGACGGCACTCCGTTTAATGGTAATCGATACACTGATAGATTCGAGGTTCGTCAGGGAAAGATTACAAAAATGGATGTACTTAATGATAGTGCAGAGTGGATATTAACTCCTGAAATAAATCGACTAGTTGAGTAAAATTCAAACTTATAAATTACTGTAATGTTAACATTTTTAAATTTATGTAACTAAAACTTATTACAAAGTAATGAGTCTTAGTTATGCATTCCCAATTTGCTAATAATAAGCAACCTAAATTTCTTTTAACGCCATCACTAAATCAGACGTTGAACTGCTAGTGTTATCGAGTACTAACTCAGACTCTAAGTGTTGTAAATGTTTTAGCATAACTTCAATAGCTAATGCTTGATCCCCTACTTTTAACGCATCAATTATCTCCTGATGTTCATTATGTTGACAAGATGGGACATCATTCCTCTGATACAGTGCAACAATAAGAGAACTTCGAACCATAATATTTTCAAACATCTCTTTTAAAACTGTATTTCCACATATCTCAGCTAGTAATTTATGATAGTCACTTAATACACCAACAATAACACGTCGATCGTTTCCTTTAGTAACTTGATTTTCACTTTTCATATGGACTTCAATTTTATGCCAATTATCAAGTATTGTTTGTTGAGTTATATTTTCTATAATCCCTCTTTCAATAACACGTCTCGCAGCAAAAACTTCTCTTGCTTCATTTGAGCTTGGCTGAGCGACAAAAGAGCCCCTATTAGGCTCTACAGTAACAATATGTTGCAACGCTAAACGCTGCAAAGCAGATTGAACATGATTCCGGTTTGCCCCCAACGCTTCGACAATTTGAGCTTCAACTAAACGTTGTCCAGGTTTTAATTTATGTTGAGCAATAGCCTTAGAAAGCGTAGTAATAATTCTTTGTATTTCTTGTTGTTTGTTAGTTACTACTTTTTTCATTTTATCAATACATCCTAAATTTCTAGCTATATTGCTAGCTTATAAAATATGATACTGCAATGTACTTGTATAAATCAAAAGTAATGTCACTCAAATAGAAATTAAAACAATTATATTTCATGGTATTACAGTATTTTCATCAATATTAATTAACCGTTAAAAATTTATTTAGGTGGGTATAAATGCGTATCATCACGTGAAAATGTTATCTTTCCACTTTTAATTCCAAAGCTTGGAGGCTGAATCGTTGCAATAATTTCAGCTCTCTCACGAACAGGGAAAAAAATCGCATCGGCAGAGTGATTAACGGCAATACCATAATCATCCATTCTCATTAATAAAGCTGAATCAGAAGAAACCCAATCTAAACATTGTACTAACTCTTTTTTCGTTGCTAACTGAGCAATATTTGCGAACAAGTTAGCTTGTCTTACCTGTGAACAATCACCATAAGGAGTGAAAGGGTTTTCAATATTATTACTCGAAATAGAGCAATTCACTCCTGCTTTAGTCAAAGGCATTAATGGAGCAACACCTCGTGGTATATTGTGGTCAAACTCTCTTCCCATTAAGAATAAGTCAGTACTTGGTAAAGCGGTTAGATGAACTCCAGCTATTGCCATTTCTTGTGCAATAACGGCTAATTTATCCATAGGGATGGTTGATAATTTTGTAACATGACCAACTGTAACACGATGTTTATAATTATATTTTTTGGTCATTTCAATTACATGTGGCAATAACATATGATTACTATCTAGATCAAAATCTAAATGAAAATCCAAATCTACATCATATTTATTAGCAAGCTCAAAAAGTGTTTCAATTTGTTTTTCCGGTAAGCTGTCTGTGTAAGGACAGCCCCCTAATAAATCTGCTCCAGATTGTAATGCTTGCTCTAATAGTTCATGAGTTCCTTCATTGTTATGTAAACCCTCTTGAGGAAATACACATAATGATAACGTTATTCCCCAAGCATAATCTTGTTTTAACTGTTGTATCGCTCGAAACCCCGTCAACCCAATAACAGGATCAATCTCAACATGGGTACGCATATAACTCGTCCCTTGTTTGATAGCTTTTTCAATTACCTTCTTTCCGCGAATATACACATCCTCATAATCAAAATTGGCTTTAGCATTTGCTGTTTGTTCAATTGCTTCAGACAAGGTTCCTTTATGTAATTCACAACGGGAAAATATACACGCCTTATCTAGATGAACATGTGTTTCTACTAGTGGAGGTAACATTAATTGACCTTTTGCATCAATCATTTCTACATCCTGCAATTGAGATGGTAATAACTCTTTTTGATCTAAGAATTTTACAAATCTCCCCTGCTCAATAAAAACGCAACTTAATTCTTTTTTACCCTCAAGCAAACAATTAATAATAATAGTATCAATAGCCATTATCGAGCCCCCATATAAGCTTCTTCTAATTTAGGATCAGACAATAATTGCTCCGCTGTACCTGATTTAACAATTTTCCCTGTTTCTAACACATATGCTCTATCAGCAACTTGTAATGCTAAATTTGCCATTTGATCGACTAATAAAATAGTTACACCATCATCTCGCAGATCAGCTAAAGCATCATATAACTCGCCGATCATCGCAGGTGATAAACCTAATGAAGGTTCATCCAATAATAAAATACTTGGTTTAGCCATTAATGCTCGACCAACTGCTACCATTTGCTGTTCGCCGCCAGAGAGAAGTCCAGCAGGACTATCAATTCGATCGTTAAGTCTAGGAAAACGAGTTAATATATCGTTTAATTCATGCTCTTCATCTACTTTGTCAGAGCGAGAGTAAGCACCGATTAATAGGTTATCTTTAACTGATAACTCACCAAATAACTGCCTACCTTCGGGCACTAACGCCAAGCCCCTTTTAGCAATATCATTGGCAGTTAGATCTTGTATATATTCATCTTGCAACCCAATATTTCCTTGTATTGGACGCTTGAGTCCAGCCAAAGCCTGTAAGATGCTACTTTTCCCTGCTCCATTAGCCCCTAAAATAGCAACAAGCTCACCAGGATTAACTTCAATGTTAACTTTTTCAACAACCGGGGCAGCACCGTAATCTATTGTTAAATTTTTAGTAAATAGAACAGATTGTCTTTTCGCTTTCCATACTGCTTGTCTAGGCGTTGCTTGATAACTTGTACCACCTAAATAAGCTGAAATAACTTTCTCGTCATTCCTAATGTCATTAGGGGCCCCCATTGCTATTGGTTGACCAGCATCTAGCACTAAAATTTTATCACTCACTCCCATTACTAATTGCATATCATGCTCCACAAGAATCACTGCAATTCCGAAACTGGCAATTGTTTTCAGTAATGTAGATAACTTATCTGTATCCTCTCGACTCAAACCCGCTGCAGGTTCATCTAATAATAAAACCCAAGGACACATTGCTAAAGATCGAGCAATTTCAACAATACGGCGATCAACGTGTGGTAGATCTTGAGTTGGTGTATGTAAACCTCCCTTATATCCAACAAGAGAGAGCAAATTTAAAGCTAACTCTTTTTGCCCTGATTTACTGGATAAGAATGGATGCCCTAGTTGCCCTTTCTGCATAGCCGCTAACAAATTTTCTAATACAGACATATCATCAAATAATTGGCTAGTTTGATAAGTTCTAGCGATACCACAGCGAGCTACTTGATAAGCACTTTTGCCCGCTAATTCATCAAACAACTTAATGTTTCCTTGATTAGGCTTATAAAACCCACTAATCATATTTAATACAGTTGTTTTACCTGCTCCATTAGGGCCAATAATACTGGTTACTTTACCAATTTCAGCTTCAAAACTAATATTTTGTGCTGCTTTAACACCACCAAATTGGATGCCAATATTTTCAACTTTTAAGGCTTTTAAACCATTACCTGATCGATCATAAAATTTAGAAATCAAATGCCTATTAACAGACTTCGGTGGTAATTCTTCTTTGTAACGAACAAATCTAGCTTGTATTTCACCTAGAATACCTCTCGGTGCCCCCCATAAAACAACAAGTAATAACACCGCAAAGATCAATAAACGATACTCCGCTAAAGGAGATAATACTTCTGGGAGTAAAACTACAATGGCAGCACCTAAAATTGGCCCCCATAGAGTACTAGTACCACCAATGATTACGACTAATACAAATAAAATAGATTGAGAAAATGGAAATGTACTTGGACTTATAAATAACATTAATGGAGGTACAATTGAGCCGGCTAACCCTGCAAAGCTGGCGGATAAAGCAAAGGCTAATGTTTTCGTTTGAACCGCGTTAAAGCCTAATGAACCTGCCGCTATAGGGCTTGCTTTAACAGATCTCATCGCTTTCCCCCACCCACTGTTGTAGAGGTAGGCATAAAGAACTAAACAAACACTCAATGCAAAAGAAGCGATGATTGCCAATATTTGGCTAGGATCCATTTCGCCATACATTGGCATTGGTATCCCCATTAATCCATTACCACCCCCAGTTAAACTTCGCCATTCAATTAATCCATGATGCACTACGAAAGCAAATGCAATAGTGATCATCGCTAGATAGGGCCCGCTAACTCGCATTGCTGGGATAGCTAAAAGAGCGCCCACCAGACCACAAGCGATAGCAGCCATTAATATGGCTAAGAAAAATGGTACTCCATTTAGTAAAAGCAACGCACTGACATAAGCGCCAATAGCGTAAAAAGCGATGTGTCCGAAGCTTATTTGCCCACTTAACCCCATTAAAATATTTAATCCAATACCAACTAATGCTGTTAATACACAAAGAGTAAATACAAGTAATGAATAACTATCTAATAAAAAACATAAGGTGAAATTAACAAGGGTTAGCACCCCAAGAAATAGTAAAGATCTATTGTTGGCCATGTTCATACCTTGACCTCCTTATTCTTGCCAAATAATCCATTAGGTTTTATTGCAAGTGCAACAATAACTAATGAAAAAGTAATAATTTGTGTAAAAGCTGAACCAAAATAAATAGTTACGACCGCCTCAAGTAATCCGAAGATTAAGCCAGCCATGAATACACCATATGCACTAGCAATCCCCCCTAGTATTGCAACTGCAAAAGCTTTCAGACCAAACAAGGTTCCCATATCAGAGTGCACTGCAAACAAAGGAGCAATTAAAATTCCAGCAATAGCTGCAAATATTGTAGAAATAGCAAAACTTACAGCAACAACTCGGCTTACATTAATACCCATTAATTGAGCTGATTGAGGGTTTTGCACACATGCTTGCAAAACCTTTCCGAGACGCGTGTACCTACCAACCAGTACTAAAGAAACAGTAATCGCGATACCCACTAAAGGGATAATAATTTGTAAAGCTGAAATATTGCCGCCAAAAATATCAACACTTAAACTTGCAAATTCGCTAACAAATTGGCGAGGTTCCTTACCGAAAGAAAACAACGCCAAATTATCAACTAATATACCACCAGCCACCGTTGCCATTAACCAAGCCTCGGAACCTTTGCTTGCAAAAGGTCGAACTAAAAACCGCTCAATAGCGAGCCCATATACAGCACAAATTATCAGAGTGATAAAAAATGCAACCCAATATGGAAAGCCCCAAGTAATAGTTAATGTGTACGCAACAATAGCGCCAACCATCATTGCACTGCCTTGAGCAAAATTAACGGTTTTACTAACAATGTAAGTTATATGAAAACCTAGGGCTAACAACGCGTACATACTGCCTAGCCCAAGGCCTGTGATAATGGCGGCTGATAACATAACTTCTCCTAAATATTTAAATAGCATCCCTGCCAGTACATAAATTACTTAACTGGTACAATTTGATTATCTACAAAGTGTGTAAAGATATAATCATTAGCCTCAATAGCATCATGCTGATCTTTGCTGAAAGGTTTGCTATAACTTTTTATTAGGCCGTCATATTTATCGATAGCGTAGTAACCGTTACGTATGTCTTTACCTTTAGTATTCCCTGCTTGTTCAATCGCAATAGCGGTTAAATGCATCGCATCATAAGCATTTGCAATACCTACAGCAGGAGTTACATCAGCAATCGATTTGATCTCAGGAAATTTAGCTTGAAGCTTTTTAAATATGTCTCCACTCTTTCCACTTTCTGTGTCAGTGAAGGTAAAAGTCTGAATGAAATGTACGCGATCAGCAGTTGCGCCAGCTAACTCACCAAAACGACCACCAGCTGGTCCCCAATGAGAAACAATAGGTACATCCCAGTCCATACGCTCTAATGACTTTACAACCTGAGCTGAAGGTGCAACATTTGCTACCATTAATAATGTATCAGTCCCTTTTTCTTTTAACCTAGTTAGTTGAGGAATAACATCTAGATCACTTGATTCAATTCTTTCAATAACCGTATATTCAATTCCGCGTGATGCAAGTGATTGCTTTAAGCCCTTTTCATTAGATTCACCCCAAGGATTGTTAATTAAAATCATGCCTGGTTTTTTCATTGCATAATTATCAACGCCATATTTAACTAAAGCTTCATCAACTACTTCATCCACCGCAGATACACGAAATGCATAATTCTCTTTAGCGCCATTTTTAGTAATCGGCGTACCCGCAGCCCAAACGCCCATAAACGGGACCTTTAATTGGTTAATTACAGGTACGATTGCTAATGATACAGGCGTATCTAAACCACCAAATAAAACAGAGACCTTCTCTCTTTGTATTAACTCTCTTGATGCCAACAAACCTTTAGATGGATTACTTTCATCATCTCGTCTCACTAGTTCCAATGGTCGTCCTAACACCCCACCAGATTCATTAATCTCATCTATAGCTATAGTTAACCCTCGAGTAATTGCTTCACCTGATTTTGCAGATTGTCCAGATAAAGCAGCAACTAGGCCTACTTTAATAGGTTCAACCGCCTGCGCAGTTACAGCCCCCATAGTGAATACACTATAAATACTGATACAAAGTCCTTTTTTTAACGCTTTATTAATCATTGATAAATTCATACATCACCTTTTCCATCTGATTGTTATGACAAACCCTAAATTGCTAGCTAAATAAACAGTATTGCTAGCAATCACAATTAAATAGCTAGCAATAACAGTGCCAAACTACACCTCCCTTGTTTGCTAGGGTTTACAATATTTATCTGCACTAAATGAGAGCGAAAGTTACCTAAACGCACTTAATTTGATCAATTTAGATACAAATCAAGTTATCGAAATAGGAATGTTTTTGAAAACTAATCTTTAGAGGCTTAAATAATTAATTTAAATATTGGTTTTAAAATAAGAAAGTAAACTAAGCATTAATATTGAACTAAGTATCGCTGACAAGTGATAAGAACAGTGCAAGTCAAGATGGTTTTATTTGGGAGGGTAAGATTATACCTCGACACAAATCGAGGCATAATTAAAGTTGGATTGTACGTACTACTGTTCCAGCCATAAGAGCACTGTTTTAATTGTTGTTATTTTTTGGCTGTACTATTGGAGGCTCTTCGGCACTGATATAACCATCATTGTTTTTATCTAAATAACTAATGCTTGTATCTTGGCCTTTAAATTCAGCGCTAGATACTTTGTCGTCACCATTTTTAATAAAGGTTTTTTGACTATAGGATGGATTCTCTCTAACAGGTCGTTGGTCTTCCCCAGACTTTGTAGGCAGCTTCTTTGAACAATTCAGTTTTCATTATAAGTCCCTTGGCTTAAGATAAAAATTTATTGATCTAATCTTTGCCATGTGGACAGTCTGAAAAAGTTCGTATTAATACCGGAAATATAAAGTATCGACAACATACATATGAAACAAGCCTGAGTATTATAACTAAAGTCATCGACTACTAATTCACCAAATAAATAATAGCTATGTAAAAAATGCATTTGGGGAGTAAAAATTGAGCTTTTCTTTTTAGACATCGAAAAAGTTAACCTTTCTCGGTTATGTCGTTCAACCAAAAACTGAACGACATAACCGAGATAGTTCTTTCTTCACTCAGAGAATTAAAAGGAAGTTAGTACGAGTGTGTTTTCAAGGCTATAAACAGCAAGAACAATTACGTTTAGTTTTTTCCATTTTCCCAATGCCCGGATTAAAAGTATTGGTCGGGTCTAATTTTTTATAAAACTGTACTAGTCCATCTTCCGCTTTATACAGGTGTCCTACATTATGTTCTGCTGGGTATTTTGCTCCACGGTCATCTAATATTTTGAGCATTTCCGCTTTCACTTCTTTGGCATCTACGCCTTTTTTCAATACATAGTCTTGATGAAATACATGACAGAAAAAATGTCCATAATATAAAGACTTATCGATTTTATCTTGCAGTGATGCTGGTAACTCTTCAACCCAATCGAATTCGTTTCGACGTAATGCGATGTCTAAGGCGATCAACTCCCCGACTTGCTTTTGATTTAGCACCTCGTAACGTATTGCCGCACCAGCTGCCGCAAAACGATGTAATGATGCACTAGTGGCTTCTTCTGCATTACATTCAAAATATTCACCATTATCTTTATCCGCAAAGAACTCAGGTAAAAAAGCTTCGACTTCAGCAATGCCATCATCACTTACCTTCAAAATAAGGTAATGCTCGAACTTTTCTCTATATTCAAGTAAACGTTTTGGAAGGTGTTGCGGAAATAGATTTGCTGCAAATTGCATGACGCGATCGGTAAGATGATTTGGTAACCATTTTACATTCTTCAAAGCTGAATCTATGCGACCTTTTAATGCAAATAATTTAGGCATTCTATCTGTGCCTAAATATTTTACGCTCAAGAAAGTGTCTTTACCGTAATCTTGGGACACATCAAAGATATCACGGTGCATATACTCGCCCACTTCTGGTAGGTTAGTAAATTCGGCTAAAATTCTACGTCTTAGTGTCGTTAATGCCGCAGCACTGTTGGTGCCTATATAAAAGGTTTTCTCTTTTTTAGGCACTGGAAAGCTATCTAGTCTCACAGCAAAAACAGCCAATTTACCGGCACAGCCGCTCGCTTCATACAGGCGAGAGGTATCAGCATTATAACGGCTTGGCGTATCAGCATCGACATCTCGCAATAATTCTTGGTAGTTTCTGGCACTGGCTTGTTTGCCAGTACCTGTAAACGGATTGTTATTAGTTTCAGGGTCAACATAAGCATGATCAAATTGACCATTTTCAAGATTTTGTAAAATCTCTTCTGGACTATTGCCTAAGTCAATACCTAGGTGATTGATGAGAGTTAACTCACCTTTTTCATTTACCTGTGCAAAAAGCGCTAATTCTGTATAAGCAGGACCACGTTTAACTAGTGCGCCACCGGAATTATTCGCAACACCACCGACAACGGTTGCCCCTAGACCAGACGATCCAATCACTGAATGTGGTGAACGAGACAAAGGCTTTAAGGTCTTTTCTAACTTATGGAGAGTAGTTCCGGGAAAGCTAACTATCTGCTCACCGTCACCCAACATAATAAGTTGATTCATTGCCAACGTATTAATTACCACAACTTCTCGATCATAATCATCACCGCTCGGTGTTGACCCTTCAGTTAATCCTGTTTTAGCAGCTTGCATGATAACGATGCAATTATGAGCAATACAAATTTCTAATACGTGCCAATATTCGATTAACGTCTGAGGGAAAAGTACTGCTAATGCTGTGCCTTTTCCAGATCGCCAACCTGAACGATAGTGCTCCGTTCGACGTTGATTGGTTACAACATGCTCTTGAGATAATACATTTTGGAATTTTTCGATTGCAGGATGTTGGGACATTTTTCACTCCGAAAGATAAAGCTTTATTTTTATGAAGAGACTGCATAGGTTAACAAAATGTTAATATACAGTTAAATTAAATTTCATTTTTCTGTTTTTTGAAATAATGAGACCAATATTTTTATACTCAAAACACCTATGGTGTTGTTTATTGATCGAGTACAAGAAAAGTGATTCTTTTGTATCCCAAACTTTCGCATCGATATGTTAGTTGTTGTAGAAGCGCTTCACATTACAAGATGCTCAATGACTGTATCGTACAACTAATAGGCAAGCTTAACAGTGGCTTAGTTAGCATTTTAGGAAAAATCTAAAAGTATCAAACTGCCCGAGGATATAACAGCATTCCTCCCTATATTTATTGTGTCATGAAGTAAGAAATAGAATGAATATGATGCACCACGATAACAACAAAGTTTACGCTAAGCACTGCTGTAAGGTTTCATTAATTAACGCTGGCCTTACTTTTATACGAACGCTTAAATAGTCTCTAAAACTTAGATGTCCATTCAATCCAATTAAAGTTGGATTGAATGGACTACAGTTCGAACCATATGAACACAGTTTTAATTATTGTTATTTTTAAAGGTCCCGTTGGAACTTTGTCGGCACTGATATAACCATCACTTTTTTATCTATATGCCTAAAATTTCTCTCTTCAGCTTTGAACAAAAAACTCAACAAATAGTTCCAGCACCAAAGCTGATGTCTTTATCATTATCAACTATAGCTTGTGCAGCAATACTTAATCCCTCAATAATCGAGTCTAATGACATAGTTGGTTTACTACCATCAGTACACTGCTCATTCATTAGAGGAATATGCACAAAACCATGTTTGATATTAGTCTCTCTTAAATAATGTTGGATACCATAAAATAGGTGGTTACAGACAAATGTTCCAGCTGTATTAGAAACTTGTGCTGGTATGCCCTTATCCTGCATCGCTTTAACCATGGCTTTAATTGGCAGTGTTGACAAGTATGCATCGGGGCCAGTTTCCTCTACTTTTTGATCAATAGGTTGGTGACCATCGTTATCGGGAATTCGGTAATCATCAATATTGATAGCAACTCTTTCAGGTGTAATAGCACACCGCCCTCCTGCTTGACCAACAGTAACCACATAATCTGGTTTATGCTTTTCAATTTCATGGATAACGGTATCAATAGAGCGTTGTAATACAACGGGCACACTACAAGTTACCACTACGGCTCCTTCAAGCTCCAAACCTTCAAGTCGTTTTACAGCCTCCAATGCAGGATTTTTATCATCTCCACCAAAGGGTTCAAACCCAGTAATTAATAGTTTTTTCATGGTTAACCTCAAAATGCTAATAAGTAAATTAGGAATGTATTAATGGTCAACATTAATAAACCTGGGATAAGTTGTAGAAATATGATCTGATTTTTATTTTTTAACGCTAATAAAGCAGCTGGAACAATATTAAAATTAGCAGCCATTGGTGTCATTAACGTACCGCAATATCCTGACAGCATCCCGATTACGCCAATAATCATAGGATTACCAGATTGTTCGATAATCAATAACGGGATAGCAACACCCGTTGTAATAACAGCAAACGCAGCAAAAGCATTGCCCATAATGATAGTGAACAGGGCCATACCGAATGTGTAACACATGACGTAAGCAAATAAGTTATTATTAGGTATGATTTCTTTCACTATTTGTGAAACTGTTTCACCAACACCAGCCTCACCAAATAAATACCCAAGTGCCGCTAAGAACTGAGATAAAATCGCTGCCCAACCAATGGTATCAATTAAACGGCGTCCTTCATGAACACTCTGTTGGACAGTACCTTTGGTAATAATGATAGCCACAATTAAAGCCAATGCAGCACTTATCCCTAATCCAATTAATGCACTTGAGTCAGTCATTTTTGACCATAAAACCGTGACCACAGGAATAATGATTGCAGGAATAAACATACTATTTTTTAATTTTTTAGCACTTGCGACTCTGAATTTCTCTTCAGAGTAACCGTAACTACCGCTTCCCATCAATCCACACGCGGCGATCATCGTCATTAACAAAACCATCACACCAACAAACCAATCCGGAAGAAGTGGACCAAAAAGAAAAGATAAACCATAAATTAGCCAAAATGCCCCTGTGCCGAAGCGTTTTTTATTGCCTTTATCAAGGAAGGATTGCACAGCAAATACGATCAATAGAAGGCCAGTAGCTTGATATACATATTCTAACATTCTGACTCCTCCGCAACTTTAGATACTGAGGTCGCTTTCTTTTGCTCAATTTTAGAAAAGATAAAGAAAATAACCAAAGACGATAACGCAGTAGGAATTGCCCAAACATACATATCATCAAGCTCCATCGCGTAACCTGCTTCATCTAACACGCCTTTAATCAATAACAAACCACCGCTACCAATAAAAATAAGCTGGCTGAAAAAGTTTCCAAAGTTTTCACTCACAGCTGCAAACGCTCTTACACGTAATCTCTGTTTTTCAGTGATAGCAGGATTAGAAGCTACTGCGGCTGCTTCAGTCATAGGTGCTATCAATGGACGTACCATTGAAGGATGACCTCCTAAGCTCAACCCCATTGCATTAGTTACTTTTCTTAACAATAAATAAGCAAAAGTCACTTTACTCACTGATGCATTTTTCATAGATGAAATAAGAATTTCAGCACGCTCTTTTAACCCATAATGTTCAAGTAAACCAATCATAGGTAAAATCAAAATAAATAGAGACATATAACGGTTTTTGGTAAATGAAGCCCCTAAAATACTCAGTATTTCAACTATTTGTAAATGTGAAATTAACCCTGTTACTACTCCTGCGATAAGAATAACTAGCAAAGTATTTAGTCTGAGCATGAACCCAATAGTAATTATCCCTATGCCAATCAATGGCCAAAAATCAATCATTCTAACTTCTCCTTGTCTTTATATTTACGGTTTATTATGTCTACTAAACAACTAAGTTGTGCACAAAAAAAACACACCAAATTAAATTTGCATGCGATTTACACGCGTTTTACTCATAAAACACAAAAAAATTAAAGCATCAACTATGCCATAAAATAAATAAAGTTGATGGTGGCTAAAAAATAGTTAGTCAGTACAGTAAAAACGGCTTTTACTGTACTGATTTGTTTTATTGGAAAGTAATGAATGTAGTTTAAACAAATCATTTACCTAACATGGTGCACTTATTTGGTGTGTGTTTGCCCCAAAGTAGTGTGTTGTAAATTAATAAAGTAGCTAAGTTCACCTTTTATCTCTTCTCCATTTAAAAAAATCAATAAGAAACAATAAAAGAATAAATCAATGAGAATCGGCGTGTTTATTGACGTCATAGATGTTTTTATTACATAAAGCTTAATAAATGTGTTTCAGTTCGCTTGATTTGGTATGCAATCTGCAATGAAAATAATTAGCATGTAAATTAAATGTGATTTACATGTGATATGTAATTGGATGTTATTTTTTCTATAATTGATAAGGGATAATCTATGAAAATATTCAAAATTGCAGCACTCACCATTGCAGTAATCGGTTCAGCAACTAGTTCTGCAGCAACCCGATGGGATATGGCAACGCCTTACGTTGATGCGACACACCATACTCAAAACAATATTCAATTTGCTAATGATGTAAAAGTAGCAACCGATGGCGAATTAGAAATTATTATCCACTCAGGTGCTTCGTTGATTAAGCATAAAGAGATCCCTAAAGCAGTGCGTAGCCAACAAGTACCTATTGGTGAAGTCTTTATTGGGATAATGGGCAATGATGATCCTATTTATAAATTAGACAATGTGCCATTCTTAGCGACCAATTTTGAACAAGCTAAAAAACTTTACGATGTATCTAAATCGGCAATTCAAGCTAAATTAGATGAAGATGGTTTAATGCTACTTTATTCAGTGCCTTGGCCTCCACAAGGTATCTACAGCCAAGAACCCGTCAATAAGATTGAAGACTTTAAAGGTGCAAAATTACGATCTTACAGCTCTACCCTTTCTCGCTTAGCTATTCTCTTAGAAGCTTCACCAACAACAGTACAAACTGTTGAAATACCTCAAGCATTTTCAACAGGTATTGTGAATATGATGATCACATCACCAACAACCGGTGTGAGCAGCCAGTCTTGGGATTACGTTAATCACTACACCGATGTGCAAGCTTGGATCCCAAAAAATATGGTTATTGTTAACAAACGTGCTTTCAGACGTTTAGATAAACCATTGCAAACCGCACTATTAGCTGCAGCAGAAAAAGCTGAAGCGCGTGGCTGGGAAATGGCAATAAAAGAAACAAAAGAGAAAACAGCTGAATTAGCTAAAAACGGAATGAAAGTGACTGAACCTAGTGATGCCTTAATGACTGAACTAAAAAAAGTAGGGGCAAATATGGCAGTTGAATGGGCTGAAGAATCAGGAAGTAAAGGCAAAGCTTTGTTAGAAGCATATAAATAACAATTTACTTTTATTGATAGTCTATTAAGGAGAGCCTGATAATGAGAACACTATTAGATAAACTCTATTTCTTTTCTGGTGCATTATCGGGGCTTTGTATTGTCGCCATTTGTGCCGTTATTTTAGCCCGCGTAATTGGTCGGTGGTTTAGCATTGAAATTCCTTCTAGTGATGACTTTGCAGGATTTTTATTAGCTGCGGCTAGCTTTTTAGGATTAGCCTATACCTTCCGTCGTGGCGATCATATCCGCGTGAATTTATTTATTTCTAAATTGCCTGTCTCAATTAATCGTTGGATAGAGAGGTTTATTTTAATACTTGGCTCGGGGCTTATTATTTATCTCACGTGGCAATCTGCGTTATTAGCGTTAGAGTCATATGAATACAATGACCTTTCATCAGGCTACATCCCTGTGCCACTCTGGATTGTTCAATTTCCCTTAGCTTTAGGTATGGTGATCTTCAGTATCGCTATTATTGACCAAACTATTTGTCACCTATTTTTAGGACAAATGCTACCAAAATCAGAAGAGGAAGCATTGGTAGATAGCGAACAAATCGATGTTACCACTACAAATTCATTGAACACGGAGCGTTAATAATGAATGAGATGATGATTGGATTTATTTTACTAGGTGTTTTATTCGCTCTATTAGCCAGTGGCTTTTGGGTTGCATTCACACTGATAGCTGTTTCCATTGCTGGTATGACCTTGATTGGTAATGATAACTTTGGCTTATTATTTGGTACTTCGACTTGGGCATCGGTGTCCGATTGGTCTTTAGCAGCGTTACCCCTATTTATTTGGATGGGTGAAATATTGTTTCGCTCTAATCTATCTAAAGACTTATTTAAAGGTTTAACACCTTGGTTGACTGGCGTGCCAGGTAAGCTATTACACGTTAACATTTTAAGTTGTGGTATTTTCGCAGCGGTATCGGGTTCATCAGCAGCAACTGCAGCAACAATCGGGAAGATGACTTTACCCGAACTTAAACGCCAAGGTTACGACGATAAAATGGCTATCGCAACCTTAGCCGGTTCTGGGACATTAGGTTTATTAATACCGCCTTCTATTATTTTAATCGTATACGGTGTAGCCGCTGAAGTATCAATTGGCCGTTTATTTATGGCAGGTGCATTGCCAGGCATCATGTTAGTCATTTTATTTATGGGTTATACGGCTTTTTGGTCTTATAGAAATCCCAGTAAATCACCACAAACTGAGAAAAAGTATACTTGGTCTGAAAAATTTTCATCATTATTGCGCTTGATACCTATCGGTGCACTTATATTTTTTATCATTGGTTCAATTTATGCTGGTTTAACAACACCGACAGAAGCAGCTGCTTTTGGCGTGGTTGGTTCATTAATTTTAGCTGCAAGTAGTCGTTCATTATCAATAAACACTTTTATTGATAGTTTAATGGGCGCCGTTAAAACGTCTTGTATGATTATCTTCATCTTAGTGGGCGCAGCTTTCTTAACCATGGCAATGGGATTCATTGGCATACCGCGTATGCTCGCAGAAAATATCGCATTATTAGATTTATCACCGTATATGCTGCTTTTTATACTAACTATTATGTTTATTATTCTTGGCTGTTTTTTAGATGGTATTTCAGTAGTTGTATTAACGACATCAATTGTTTTACCTATGGTGCTTGAAGCAGGTATCGATCCCCTTTGGTTCGGCATTTATATTGTTCTGGTCGTAGAGATGTCTCAAATCACACCACCAGTGGGCTTTAATTTATTTGTCATTCAAAGTTTGACGGGCCGAAATATACTTTATGTTGCCAAAGCGGCCTTCCCTTTTTTCTTCTTATTACTCGCGGCCGTTTTAATTGTCACTGTTTTCCCACAAGTTGTCACTTGGCTGCCACACACAATGTCTAGAGGTTAATATGGTAAAGAAAACCAATACCGATAAAAATGAATACGTCCCTATATTGTCATCGTCACATTTAGGTGGAGAAAACGCACAAGAATTAAGTGAGTTTGAATACGGCTTAGTCATGGTTAACAACGCATTTCAACGCTGGATGCAATCATGCAGTACGGCTTGTGAACAACATAATTTAAGTGCTTTGGATAACTTAGTTATTCATAACATTTATCATAGAGACCGAGCTAAGCGAATCACTGATGTAGCTTTCACTCTAAACCTTGACGATAGCCATAACGTTTCGTATTCGGTTAGAAAACTAGTTAAATCCGATATGTTGAAACATGAAAAACGCGGTAAAGAAACGTATTACAGTGTGACATCTAGCGGTAAGCAGTATTGCTTAGAATATGCAGCAATTCGAGATAAGTGTTTGCTTCAAGCACTTGACCATCTGTCCGTCGATAGTTCCCTCAGTGAGGTTGCTAAATTAATGCGCACACTTTCAGGTGTGTACGCGCAAGCTTCACGAGCAGCAAGCTCTCTATAAATAAAAAGGAAAGTTCAATGCTAATAAATTGCGATATGGGTGAAAGTTACGGCACTTGGAAAATCGGTCAAGATAAAACCATCATGCCTTATGTGGACATGGCTAACATTGCGTGTGGTATGCATGCATCTGACCCAAGTGTCATGCTAAAAACGGTACGTTATGCAAAAGCGAACGACGTTCAAATCGGTGCTCATCCTGGCTACCCTGATTTACAAGGTTTTGGGCGACGTTTTATTGAAATGCCAATGGAAGAGCTGAAAGCTTACGTTGTTTATCAACTTGGAGCATTAAGTGGTATCTGTCAAAGTGAAGGTGTCGCTATCAGTTATGTGAAACCTCATGGCGCACTTTATAACGCGATGATGAAAAACGATGAAATTTACATTGCGCTTCTTGAAGCCATTGCTAGTTATAATATTGAATTACCTTTAATGATAATGGCTGTACCCGATCATCTTCATTACACTACTTTAGCTGAACAATATGGTGTCGAATTAATATTTGAAGCCTTCGTAGACCGTACATATCTATCAAATGGTCGCCTAACACCAAGAAGTCAACCAGGTGCTTGCCATGATAATTTAGAGATTATTTGCGCGCAGGCAATGAAGCTGGTTTCTGAGCATTCAATAACAAGTATCGATGGTAAAGAAGTAAAAATTAAAGCTGACACATTATGTATCCATGGTGATGGACAATTAGCTGCTGATATTGCTAAAAGTTTAAGAATGCGAATCACTGAATACACAGAGTCCTTAACATGCAAGTGAAGCTAGTCAATGAAAATAGCCTTATCATCTATTTTGCTGAATCGGTTAGCATTGAAACCGCTGACTTTATCAATTATGCCTATCGTCGATTAAATGAAGAACTAGGTGACGTGATTGAAAGTATTATCCCTTCTTACACGTCTATCTTACTGAGTTGTAACTCACGCAAAATTGGTTTACAACACTTTTTAAGTCGCGTTAACGCCCTAGTAAACAATTTACACGCAAAGGATATCACTGACTTTAAGCCCAACCAGATTGAACTGCCCGTTTACTATGGAGAAGAAGTTGCTTTAGATCATCAAGATATATCACAACATACAGAATTGGCTTTTTCAGAAATCATCAAACTCCATACCAGTGAAGCTTACCGTGTATTTGCTATTGGCTTTACCCCCGGTTTTGCATTTTTAGGTAATGTCTCAGACAAAATTGCCATGCCACGTAAAAAAAGCCCTAGAACTGCGGTTCCTAAAGGCAGTGTTGGCATAGCTGACAGGCAAACGGCTGTTTACCCCAACCAATCCCCAGGAGGATGGCAGATTATAGGACGGACGCCAATTGATTTAATCGATATAACAACAAGTAGTCTCAGTAAGTTTTCAATGGGCGATCAAGTGAGCTTTAAAGCAATAGATAAACAAACATTTTTAGACATGGGCGGCACTCTTTAAAGGTAACAATGAATCAATGACATTAAAAATCAAACAAGCAGGTGCATTAAGTTTAATACAAGATCTAGGACGCTTTGGCTATCAAGATTTAGGCGCTACAGTAGGTGGCCCAATGGATAACCATGCTTTTTACTGGGCAAACCGTTTATTAGATAACGCCCCAAACGCAACACAAATTGAAATCACCATGGGCCCTTTTAGCGCAAAGTTTGAAAAACCAACCACTTTCTCGCTCTGTGGTGCGGATGTTGTTGCCAAATTAAATAATCAAACCATCAGTAATTGGCATTCATGGACAGCCAACACAGGTGATGTATTAACCTTAAGCTTTCCGCAATCAGGTTTACGTACCTATTTAGCCATTGCTGGTGGCTTCGATGTCCCAAAAACACTAGGCAGTACTAGTACTGTTGCTAGAGATCAATTTGGTGGATTAACCCAGCAAGGTGATAAACTAAAGGATAATGATCTTATACCTTATCAACCAAAGCTTATTGGCTATCACCGTAATGTACCGAAACAATTTATCCCCGATTATGCCCAGACAATTCGAATAGGTGTACTACCAACCTACCAGTTTGACCAATTTGGCGAGCAAGCAATAACAACATTGTTTAATGAGGTTTATACCGTTAGTCCTTTAATTGACAGAATGGGTTACCGGCTTAGCGGTACGCCTATCGAGTTCCCACAACAGCAGTTCGTTTCAGAAGGGATTGTACCGGGTTCTATTCAAATTCCTGCCAACGGACAACCCATCATATTGATGAGAGACAGACAAACAATAGGTGGATACCCTAAAATTGGTTGCGTGTGCAATCGAGACCTCAATTTACTTGCTCAAGCAACGCCAGGTACAAAAATTCAATTTTTCTTACAAGATTTATTGGAAGCTGAAGCTGAACTTCAACAAGAACAACATTACTTTTATACTGTTTAACCATTTAAACCAACATAAACCAACATAAAACCCAAGTCTAAAGCCCGGATGATCTTTTGGTTTAAATAACTCAGTTATTTAAACCAAAAGCCTAATTCTGATTTTCTACAAAATCGCTTTCAACGATAAACTAACACCAGATAACAATAACAAAATAAGCGCAATACGCTTTATGATTTGCGGCGGTATATTTGGTGGATAGCGTTTTGCTAATACTGCGGTAATTAGCACACAAGGCAAACCAGCTAAACTAAGCCATAACATTGGTTCTGTTATTTGTCCGCTTGCGCCCATTATCACGATCCGCAATATACAAGAGACAAAAAACACACTAAGTAACGTTGCACGAATGATACTTAGGGCAATAGGTTGACGATACATCAAATATGAAATAGGTGGACCAGAGGTAGAAAATAAGCCGCCAAATAAGCCTGAAATGCTTCCGAATACAAAATATACCCACGGTTTTGAAGGTTCAGCATCTTGTTTAGGCTTGATTAAACTCATCAAACAAGCCATTACAATACTTATACCTAATAAAAGTTGTAACCAGTGTAAGGCATTACTGCCAAAGTAACTTAATAAATACACCCCGACTGCAATCATAGGCGTCGACGCTAGAAAGAAAATAATAAAATTCTTAGCATTAACTTGCTTCCATGTACCTCCATATAAGCTGGTTCCAGCATTGACCATACTCAATACACTCACCACAAAAGCAGCAACCTCTAATGGCACAAGTGAAAATAAGCCAACCATACTCATCACTATCAAACCAAAGGCGAACCCAGTGATACTTTGCACATAGCTGCCTAGAACAAAAACTATTAGAAGCCATATAGAAAAATCTTGCATACAATCCTCAATCTAAATAATACTAATATCAAAAAATAAATTATCTGTTTTACTCGTTAAAACTGCCTATTTCCTTTTTACAAATTTCGTAAACTAGCAAGCCATTTACGTCTTAAATAAACTATTTTTCCTATAGAAAATTTACCGAACATATTTAATGTCATCGATATACAAAACCTGATAGCTATTAAACAAATTACTGTTTAAAAACATTATTAATAAACCTATTATTTATCTCATTTGTTATGTTGATAGTTTAATCCTCATACTATTTCCTATAGGATTTAAGATAACTCATTGCATTAATCAGGAAAAAACAATGGATATAAAGCTACGCCCTATTCGTTATTTTATAGCAGCGGCAGAGTGTGGAAGCCTATCCGAAGCTGCTAATAAACTTCATATATCTCAACCAAGTATTTCTGCTGCAATCCAAGAGATAGAAGAGACATTAGATCTCCAGCTATTCATTCGCTACCCTTCAAAAGGTATCCGACTTACCGCTGAAGGAATTAAAGTCCTTGAAGAAGCCAGAATATTAATTAGACACGCTGAATCCTTTCGGGCAGCAACTAGTGAAGTTAAATCACAACTTATCGGTAACCTCTCTATCGCCTTTTTCATGAATCTAGGCTCACACTACTTATCTGAAATTATTAGAACCTTTAAAGAAAAGTACCCAGATATTAATGTACATATTCACGATTTAAATCAAGCGGACATCTTTGATGCTTTGAGCAGCGGTAAAGTAGAACTTGCGTTAACCTTTGATTTAAATATTCCAAAGTCAATGAAAGCAAAATATATTGCTTCCAGAGCTCCATACGCTTTATTACCTACAGACGATCCACTTGCACAACAAGATGAGGTTGAATTAAAACAGCTTGTTGAACGCCCTTTTGTTTTAATGGATCTTCCCTACACTAATGATTATTTTATCTCATTGTTTTCAAAGTATAATCTAACACCGAATATCCGATATCGTACTACATTATTTGAAGCAGTAAGAACATTTGTTGCTAGCGGATTGGGAGTATCAGTTTTAAATCTAATTCCTAAATCTCCAATAACTTACAATGGTAATGCCGTCGCGATTAAACCTATTAAAGATGAAGTAGACCCACTTAATATTGTACTAATACATTACACGCGATTAAAGCCTCGACGCATTGCTGAGATATTCTCAGAACATGTCGAAGCTTTTTTTGAAGCATCTTCATAGAAGGTTTTAGCAAATTAGATATTGTTAATAATTTCCAAACTTTCTTCTAATGTACTGCTTGTTTGTGCCTGGCTATTAGGGCTGTGATTTACCATATCATGCAATGGTTTATGACGAGAGCGATTCACCGATACGTGAAATATGTCATGGCGATTGTAATATCCTGCCATATCATGATGTTGTTTAAGCTCAACCAAGCTGCCAACATCGATATCAGCTATCACTAATCCTTCGCGGTCTGTTAATGTTTCACCAAGCGTTGTGCCACTCGGCGTTACAATCATAGAGGCAGACCTTGGTGATGCTTTCAAAATAGCTAAGGCTTCTTCGTCATCACACAACATTTCTAGGTTTTCATCGGTTATAAAACCAGATGAAACAACAGCGAATACCTTAGCTTCAAAGCAGTGCGCAGCAGCACGAACGCGTATTGCATCTGCAAGATCATAAGGTTCTGAATCACGAGGATCTTTAAATGGCCAAATAGGAGGGTAATTTGCACAATGAATCTCTTCACCCTGTGCCATCAATGTGTAACGAGATAATGGATTACCATTTTCACCACAAATTAACCCCCCTACTTTACCAAATGGCATGTCGATAACTGATAGTCCTGCTCCATCGCCTCGACTCCAGGTTAATTTCTCATAAAACGTAGGTACTAATTTACGATGATGATTCACAATGATGCCCTGGGCATTAATCAATACCGATGCGTTCCATAAACAACCTGCTGAATATGAGGCCACTTCCGAGAACCCAAGTGATACTGATATTTTTTGTTCTGCTGCAGCACTCGCTATCGCTTTAATTTCGGGGCCATCAACTCGTAATGAAGCAGCAGCAAATTTTACAAAGTTAGCATGGCCACTAATTGGGCTAGATAATGCATTCCAAATTGGAAAACCAGGGATAAAGCTCTCTGGAAATACAACTAATTCAGCGCCTGCTTTAGCAGCTTCGGTTAAAAACTTAATCGCTTTTTCAACACCTGCAGCAGGATCAAAAAATGCTGAAGAAACATGTGCAGCAGCAACGCGAACCATTTTGTTTTTTTTAGTATTTGACATAATAATCTTCCATCTATTTATCATTGATACTTACGAATAAATATCTTTATTTAATATTTCATTCCTGAGAATGGATCACATTTGCGTACTCGGAGTGTTATCGCTGACACTGTTTAAAGCATCTTGCTGGTTACTTTTGCGATTACGATAAGTAAATATCACCTTGATAACGATTGTCGCGATAGGTAATAAGCCAATTAAAACATTGTGTGTTGTTAAGTAAGTAATTAGAGATATAGGTCCGGTTACTACGTAGAATAACCTCTCACGAGTACTTAATTTACTGCCAATAGCTCCATAAATAACACCTGACGTTAATATAGCGGCACATAGATATACAATTAATCCAAGTACAGCTTCTGCAGTAATATTGGCAGGATCTAAAATGCTTGGAATTGATACAAATACAAAAGGTACTAGTAATGCACAGCTCCCCAATTTAGCGGCTTCAATAGCACTTCGCATAAAGCTTCCCCCAGAGATCCTAACCGCAACTAAAATACCAACTGCAACAGGCGGAGTTAGCGCAGAAAAGATCGCAAAGTAAAAACCATACATATTTGCAGCCATAGGTGACAAGCCAGCATCAATCAGCCCCGGTACTACCACGATGGCAATTAATGCATAGGCAGCTGGAGTTGGTAAGCCCATTCCAATAATTAATGAAACCAACATGCCTACAATCAACGCCATGATCATATTTCCATCAGTAAACACTGAAATAAGATGACCAGCTGATACACCTAATCCGGTTGTTGTTAAGGTTTGAACGACTAAGCCAATTGCTGCTAATACAACGGTTAATTGCACTGCTGTCTCAAGACCTGTCTGACAGCCTTTTAATAACTCTTTTAAATTAGGGCGATATTGAGCGGGACGGACAAAAGAGAGTAAAACAACCAATAAGCCTCCCCAAAAACCAGCCATTGCGGGTGAATAACGCAGCATCAGTAATACAATCAATACCGCGAACGACAAGATAAATGAAGGCAAAGTCCATTTTATTTTTTGCCAATCTATTTTACATTGCTTCAAAATTTGACGAGATTGACGACCTATTAAACAGTAAAGCGCAATACCAACGGCACACATGTAAAGTAAACCGGGAATAAAGCCTGCAATTACAACTTCAATGTATGAAACGCCAAGTATTACAGCCATTAAAAAGGCTCCTAAGCCCATAATCGGTGGTAACAACTGACTACCCGTTGATGAAATAACTTCAATTGCTCCTGCTTCATCTGCAGTAAATCCATTCTTTTTCATTGTAGGGATGGTCATTACGCCAGACAGTGCAATATTACTGATAGCCTGACCTGTCACCATACCAATCAATGTACTGGCAACTACTGCTGAATAAGCAACACCTCCTTTCACCAGCAGACCAATTGCTTGGCCCAATTCACCAAACGTATCGATGACACGCGTGCCATGCAGTAAACCGCCGTAAACTAATAATAAAAAGATCATATCTGCAGACAATGGCATATAGCTCAACACACCACGAGGTCCACCAATACCTCCCAGAAAACTAATTGCTACATTCAATGGTTGATGACGTGACGTTAAAGGCTCTGGTAATAAATGCCCAAAAGTCATGTATGCAGCGCCCAATAAGCAGATAACCGCGATGGTCGCTCCCCACATTCTCCATGTAACCAAAATAACAGCAGTGATAAAGCATGCACCTGCAATCAAAGCTTCTGATTCAACAAAAGGCTGAGTGACCTCTAAGATTTCAGAGTTTGTGTACAGGTAAACACCTGCACCTATTGCTAGCACTAAACTTACGATAGAGGTGAGAACATCGATACTTCGTGACAAAGATGATTTACCAGAAGAACGATTACCTATTATCAATAAAGCTCCTAAAACCAAAACAGCTGTCAGGTGCATGGTATAATGCTTCATTGACCCGTGAACACTCACCCAAAGGGTTAACATATGGTAAGCAAAGAGACTTCCCCCTACTAACCATAACAACCAGTGACTAAGTGATATCATTTTTGACTTACTTTCTAACATATTTAATCCTTTGTTTTATTGAAAATAGCTTTAAAACATTAAGCTTTACTTAATCAATAAGACCGAATTCTTTATAAGCTCGAAGTGCGCCAGGATGGATATTCTCTTTACCAATTTTGGCAACAGTTGAAATCGTTTCTTTATCCCAAATTTTTGCTATGGCACTGTATTTACCAAGTTCAATACCAGACTTTAACCATAGCTTAGTCATTTCATAAGCATCTTCTTCAGGAAACGATTTATGCACAGTTAATAACGTGTAATTACCAAAGCTTGTAACAGGTTCAGGTTGGTGAGCGACTGTGTTAGCTGGTAAAACTTGGATACTGAAAGGAGCACCAGTTTTATCGATGTATGATTGGATATCCGCTTTATCAATATCGATAAAGGCATAGTCTCGACCTGAGCTTTCCAGTGTTTTAAATGCGCCGGCTTGTAACGTGAAGCTAAAGTCGTGATTACTGTGAGTAGCTAAAGTACCGATATCAGCTTTATTATCTAAAAGAGCATTAATATTTTGCGCTGGGCCTAAGGCATCAAAGGATTTAAGTTTTTTTGTCATTCCCCAACCGTCAAGCATCATACGTTGGTGCATGCCCCACTCATTTTGAGTTAATAACCCCACAGCAACGCGTTTACCAACGAAATCATCTTTGCTTTTAATTGACGGATCGAGCGTAACAAACATATTACTCGTACGACTCATCACACCCAATGCGCGAAAATCTTTCACTGCCTCCATCGGTTTAGGAAAGAAAGGAGCAATCCCTTCTTTTGCAGCCCACTCAACCACTTCACCCGACCCTATAATCGTATTTTCCCAAAGGTGTGGTGAAGAGGCTAAATAACGTACATTGTAAGTAAACCCAGGCGTTTCAACAGCAACTGGGGCTATTTTATCAGTGTAATCACTTGCATAGTTTTGCATGGTTGCCCAAGCTAAATAAGGACCTGAGCCAGAAGGAGATATTAATATATCGACTTTTTTAGGGTCTGCCGCAGCAGAAAATGAGGTTGAAAGTAAACATATTGCAGAGATGCTTAAAGCTAAAGTGTTTTTTATAAACTTTTTCATAGTGTTGCTCCTTGACGTTATAAAGACATTCCCTAGTCGATTTTTAATAAAAATAGTTAACGACTAAACAAAAGTTAAAATTAGTCTAAGAGCAACGCTTCCAAGTGTATAGCATGTTATTCATTACAACTAACAAGGAAAAAACTATGAATGAAATAGCGCACTAGTTAAGTGCGATATCTTTTATTTTTGCAATATTATGATGCGTTTTTATGATGAAATTACTCGAAAATAGACGCAAACCAATGATTTTTTCAAAACATATAAAAACCTATATGAAAAATCATTTTTTTAAAAAGCAATAATTCGATGGCATTAATTAACTTATTTCGCTCCAACCTTTGCTATTTTTTATAAGTATTAACGTCATAGCATTAATCATTTTGAGGTTTAACAACTCCAGTCCCTCTAATTTGCTAGTTCAATGTGCGAAATATAAAAACATTGAATTCAACGTAACTAATGAGTCATTATAAAATTTATAAAAGTCATTCATTAATTAAATCAATCAATCATTTCACGTTTAACTCTTATGTTTTATAGCTAAAATTATTACAATAAATGACAACAACAAATGACACATAAGGACTTTAAAATGGGATACAGTGACTTCGCGAATATTCTTTCTACAAAAACAACATATAAGCCGGTAGAAACTTTTGCACGAGAGCACGGCATTAACTTAGAGGAATTAAAAGCAACGACTGCCGCTGTTTTGAAAGAAAGTGGAAAAGTACCAGCAGTTAAACATGTGAATGCTTATTTTGGATTAGGTCGACCTTTGCCACTATTATCAACGAAAAACTATGTTGAACAAATTGAGCTATCTATTAACGAAATGGAATAATGGGGAAATAAAAAGCAAAGCCAGTTATTGCAACTAACCCGTAGATATACGAAAAGGTCTTAGTGTACCTGACATTTTACTCGGTATTTTTAATAAATCAGCATGCTGTTTGTAGTACTGCGTTCAAAATTGGTACATGGCTAATAAAGGATGCCAAATTAATTTCGAACGCATGACTTCTTCAGTATTGAAATGAGTGTTTGTACACCAACTTCTCCTTGATACGTGTTAATTGTAAGCGTTTCTTTCTTCAATTAGATCACTATGGTACTCAACAAATTCAACCTCAAATCCATTTGGATCTAAATAGTATAGATTTGAACGATGAGGATCCTCTGCCCCATCTTTAGCTTGTTTATAACCTGCATCTAATAAGCGCCCTTGTACCGCTTTCAAATTAACGACAACAAACGCAAAATGTGCCAGCCCGACTTGATGACCACTTAAATCTCGATTGCTTCCTTCGCCATCATCGCAAAAAGTAAGATATTGATGGTTATCACCAAAGTGTAGCCATTTTCGCTGCTTTCCATACCAAGTTTGTTCTCCTTGCCCTCTAATTTTCCAGTTAGGAAATGCAGCCTGATAAAATGCCAATGTTGTTTCAAAGTTTTTAACCGTCAAATTCAAATGCTCTAAATACATTATTTTCTCCATAAATATTAAATGAAGCATGACTATAAGTGCTCAACCTAACTTGAGGTCAAGCGTTAATTGCTATAACTTTATGTAATGAGAAACACCCTGAACATATATCACCATAGATTTTACACAGAGAATTAAATTAAAACGCCAATAGATGGGTAAAGAGAAGAATCAAAATGGATAAAAAAATAGGACATGGAAACTTATTAACCGTAGGCGCTGTTGCAAAGCGCTGTGGAGTAAAAGTATCAACGCTGCATTTTTACGAAAATAAAGAATTGATCAACAGTACACGTAATAGTGCAAATCAGCGTCTTTATAATAAACAAGTTTTACGTCGAGTATCATTAATTAAAGCAGCACAAAAGATGGGAATTACCTTAGCAGAAATTAAGGAACAGCTGGATACATTAAATGGTAAAACGTCACCCAGCCAAGAAGACTGGCAACGATTATCAATGCATTGGAAAGAAAGTTTAGACCAACGTATTCATAAAATGGAAAAACTACGTGACTATTTATCAGGTTGTATTGGCTGCGGTTGTTTATCAATGCAAGCTTGCCCGCTTTACAATGAGAATGATAAACTAGCTAGTAAAGGTAGCGGAGCAGTTTTAATTGAAGGCTCAAATAAGGATTAAACGACGATAAAAAGCTAAACTTTAAAAATTTAGTTAACTCACTACTTACCGTTGATAATGAAAAGATACAACATAAATGATTGTGCTGTAAAAGATAACAAAATCATTTACAGCACTTATTTTAACGTTTTTTCGCTTCCCACGTTGAAGGATTTATTTCACCATTTTCATAGATAGGTAGTTTTAAAGGTGCATCATCGGGCAAGAATTGAGCCCAAGTCCTATTTAGACCACACACTCCATACTCTCTTACTTTTTTAACTTCATCACTATTAATAACATCCGTTAAAATAAAGTCAGAAACACCGGGTGATTTAGCCCTAATATTACCTTCTGGGTCAATAATGATACTTTCACCGGTACCCGCTGGAGCTGCCGCATTGACACTCGCAATATAGACTTGATTTGTTATTGCTTGCGCCTGCAACAAGATCAATTCTTTACTGCGGTCACAAGTAGAGGTTTGGACTAAATTAATAATTAAGTCAGCCCCCATCCATGACAATTGACGTACCACTTCAGGGAACCAAATATCATAACAAACACAAATACCGACTCGACCAAAACCAGGAATATCGAACACATTTAACTCTTTACCCGGTGTAAAAGGTTCATAAGGACGCCATGGAAAACATTTACGATAGCTAGTAACTAACTCCCCTTCCGGTGAGTAAACAACAGCCGTACAATAAATATCATCACCTTCACCTTTCTCAATCACTGTGCCAGGAATTAACCAAATATCGTTTTCTTTTGCTATTTTGGCAAGTCGCTGTCCTCTCGGTCCATCTAATGGTTCAGCTGCATCGTAATACATTTTTTTGCGTTCAGCTCGTGTTCCTTCAGCTCGACATAAATGTATTTCAGGACAGATAATCATTCTTGTTTTTTCGAAGTCAGACTTCAATTCTTTAATTTCAGCTTCAAATTCATCTAAGCTTTCAACTGTTGGAAGACGAGATGGAGCTTGCATTAATAATATTGGTAAATGGTGGAGCATATTTATGATTCCTCAAAATGAAGAGCAGGTGTTGGTTTGGTAAACCCTTTTGTTAAATACACTAAATAAAGAACACCTATTCCGAGCCAAATTGCCCCCACAGTTAAAGCATTAAGGTCTAATTTAGTCATTAGGTAAAATGTAACAAAAGTACCAATTGCCGGAAAAACTAAGTTAAGTATTGTGGAGCCAGTTGCAATGCCTTGTTTTTTATCTTTTACATAAGTAAAAATAACAGACATATTAACAAATATAAAAGCAACAAAGGCACCGAAATTGATTAATGAAGCCGCTTGCATAACATCAAAAAATAAAGCCAAGCTTGCAGCTAAAGCAGATAAGATAATACCGCCGATTGGTGTTAAATATTTAGGATGTAAAAAACCAAACACTTTTTTAGATAATACACCATCTCGCCCCATAGCAAATAGTAGTCTTGATACACTTGCTTGTGCCGATAATCCAGACATGAACTGGGCCGTGATCATGGCAGCTAAGAATATTGAAGCAAATATGTTTCCACCAATATTGGCTGCGATTTCAAAGGCCGCTGAGTCTGTATCATTAAAAATAGCACCAGGGTGTACTAACTGTGTCGTATAACCAACGGCCACATAGATAACACCAGCAAAAAGTGTACAAAGCATAATTGCTTTGGGTACTGTTTTTTCTGGTTCAATTGTTTCTTCTGTAAAAGTGGTAATCGCATCGAAACCTAGGAAAGCATAAGCTGCAATACTTGAACCTGCTAAAACAATAGATAAAGTACTAAACTCATTAAAGAACGGCGCTGTACTAAATAAGCTGCTAATACCACCATTCCCGTATACTTCGCCTAACGATAAAACAACAAATATAACCATGGCAGTTAATTGAAATATCATTAATACAGAATTTAATTTGGCAGCTGTTTTAACACCGATATAGTTAATAACGGTTGTTACAATAACAAAACCAATGAGAAATACCCATTGAGGAGTTTCAGGGAATTGAGCGCCCAAATAAGCTGCCCCAATCAGCCAAATAACCATAGGTAAGAAGAAGTAGTCTAATAGAATTGTCCACCCCACCATGAAACCAACTCTGCTATCAATAGCCTTAGTAGCAAAAGTATATGCCGAACCTGCTATCGGGTATTTACGAGCCATAATGCCGTAACTATTTGCAGTAAATAGCATTGCAAAAGTAGTTATTAAAAACGCCATTGGTACAGTACCATTGCTTGCTTCTGCTATTATGCCAAAGGTACCTAACACGATTAATGGTGTCATGTAAGCAAGGCCCATAATAATGAGAGGCCATAACGTTAAAGTCCTCGTTAATTTTAAACTTGTCATTTTATATCTCCATATATTTTAAATTAAAGTATTTCAATAAAATTACACAACGAGAATTTTCTAGTTATCAGTCAATATAGCTTTTCACACATTGATAGCACTTTTCTAAAGGCAACGATCAATGTACTTTAAAGCTTATTTTTCTGTACCTATAGTTATTCAAAACTTAATAGGATATAACTAATAAAATAACCCGAATAATGAAGTTTTATAGTAATTTCACTGTTAAAGGGGGTATATAACCCCAGCGTGGTATACTTTCAAAAAATGCGTTGTGAAGACTTTTTATACAGATAGGAATAGTTTTAATGCCTAATCAAGAACAAGATAAAGCGTTAAGTGAGGTCGTTAGATCACTTGGTAATGCTAATTTTCCAGAAGCGTTAGGACATTTTGTAAAAAAAATAATTGGCTTCGATAACTTAATTATCATCGTCTACCACAAAGACTTTAATCCGGAAGAATTATATCGAGAATATGATGCCCCTACTGTATATGAAAATATGCAAAGTCATTACTTAACAGCGGCTTACTTACTCGATCCTTTTTATCATGCAATTAAAAATGGCATTCAAAAAGGCATACACTGCATTTTTGACTTAGCACCAGATCAATTTAAGCAAACCAGTTATTTTAATGAATATTATCGAGCAACAACATTAGTAGATGAATTTAGTTTATTCGCTAGAATTAATCATGACACAACATTAACAGCCTGTTTTGGTAGGGATAAAACAAGTGGCTTGAAATTCGGTAAAACTGAATTAAAAAAAATAAAATCTTATGAGAATATACTCTCTGCGTTATGTCAGCAGCATTGGCAGCATTACCAACCCAAAGAAGGAAAAGACATTGTTCTGCCGCCAATCAAGCATCGACTAAGAACGAAATTAAAAGATCAACACGAGATATCACTTAGCCCACGTCAAGCTGAGGTTGCCCTTTATATACTTCAAGGACACTCCTCTTTGTCAATATCTCTCAATCTCAATATTAGTAAAGAAACAGTAAAGGTCTTCCGCAAACAACTGTATTCAAAATGTAACATCAGCTCACAAGCAGAACTTTTTGCTCTATTAATGCCTATTTTTTCAATGTTGTAGATTAAACTAATCCAATTAACGTGAAATCTATTTCCAAGTTTAAATATTTAATCCTCCCTACCGTTAACTAAGTATAAGAATGAATACGACATTGTAAAATGAACAATTTACAATGAATTTTTTTCACCCTTCCTTCATTAACATTTACATCTAAAACAATAAAAAAAATATAAGCCATTGATAAATAAAACTTTAAGATTATTTAACAATGTTGGCATTAGCTTTGCTGAGTAAGAGATACTTATGCAATAAAGAGGTAACTGTTAAATGAGTAATTCAATACAAACGATCAATCCTTTTACTGAACAAACATTAAACGAGTACAACTTGATGGATCTTCAAGGTGCTGAGAATGCAGTAAATAAGTCAAATGATTGCTTTGCAGAATGGAAACTTGTACCTGTTAAACAGCGTATTAAGCTTGCTAATGCATTAGCTGAAGTCATCGAAAAAAATCGTGATGAATTAGTACAATTGATGGTCAGTGAAATGGGTAAGGTAAAATCACAAGGTGAAAGTGAAGTAACACTTTGTGCGAATATTTGTAAGTATACAGTCAACATTGCTGAACAAGCATTAGCAAATGAAACTCGCGAATATGAAGGTGGGAAAGCAATTATAAGTTATCAACCAATTGGTGTAATTTTAGGTATCCAACCTTGGAATTTCCCACTCTATCAAGTGATTAGATATAGCATAACGAATTTAATTGCTGGTAATACAACTGTAATGAAACATGCTTCAAATGTGTTTGGTATGGCAGAAAAAATCCAGTCACTTTATGAAGAAGCAGGCTTTCCGAAAAATGCTTATCAGTCATTATTAATAGATGGTAAAACAGCCAGTGCATTAATTAGTCATCAAGCTATCAAAGGTGTGACTTTTACTGGTAGCGATAAAGTCGGTAAAAAAGTAGCTGAAGAAGCAGCAAAAAGAAGTAAAAAAACAGTTTTAGAATTAGGCAGTAATGATGCATATATTGTTTTAGATGATGCAGATATCCAACTTGCCATTGAAACTTGTGTTTTAGGTCGTGTCGTTAACAATGGCCAAACCTGTGTTTCAGCGAAACGATTTATAGTGACTGAATCAAATTACGATAAATTTAAAGACGGTTTTACAAAAGCAATGTCGCAACTCAAAACGGGTGATCCTGAAGCAGAGGACACTGATATCGGTCCAATGGCTAGGAAAGATTTAAGAGAAAAACTACATCAACAGGTTACAGAGTCTATTGAAAATGGGGCCTCTGTGGTTTGTGGTTGTGAAATACCGGAAGGTAAAGGCTATTTTTATCCTGCTTCTATTTTAGAGAATGTTACGCCAGGTATGCCAGCGTACGATGATGAATTGTTTGGTCCAGTAGCTTCGCTTATCAAGGCTAAAGATAATGAAGATGCAATGCGTATCGCAAATGATTCACGCTATGGTTTAGGCGGTGGTATTTTCTCTAAAGACGAGGATAAAGCGACAGAACTTGCTATTAAACACTTTGATACGGGTATGGTAAATATCAATGGTATCGCTCTATCACAACCAAACCTCCCCTTCGGCGGTGTAAAAAGCAGTGGTTATGGTCGTGAGCATGGTGGGTTTGGAATAAAAGAGTTCGTTAATATCAAGTCCGTAATGGTCGCTAAAAATAGTTAAATTAATAGATTTCAATTTCTATTTATTACTGATTAGATGCTAAATTTTCAGTATATTTAACAGCGTAACAGGCTATTTATTAATATAGCTTGTTACGCATTCCTTAAGACATCCTCAAAGTAATACACCTATCTTTACTTAATTTTTATTCCCAAGATCAGAGAAATTAACGTACCAATCACTATAGTGATTACCATAGATAACAAAGAGCCAATTAAAACATACTCGGTCATACTTCTATCTCCAGATTTACTTAACTCCCCAAATCTAAATATTGACTTAGCTGCCAATACAAACCCTATCGCAGCGTAACTTCCAACTAGAGTAAAGGTGAGTATTAACACACGTTCTAGATAACCGATCAGTTCACCACCAGCTTCTAATCCATGAGTACTCGTTTTATCAGTACTGCTTGATATTGAGTATGTTCTTAACACATTACCAATGACAATTGATGTTGGTTTAAGGACTAATAAGTAAGCAAAAATAACCATCAAAGCTTCAAAAAATTTTTCATGCTTTAATACGCTTTCAATGGTTACGCCCTTTGACATATAAAAAGCAAACACCATTAACAATAACGCATACGTAAATTGTTGAATGACAAAATGGGATAACCTGCATGCTTTCTCAGCGGTTACCTTACATAGGTCTAAGATGAAATGAGTAACGGTGACAATAACAGCTAAATAAACCGTCGTTGTTAAATTAAAAGCTAATAACCAAGCAGGTAATAATATTGCGATACCATGTAATATTGAATTAAGGTAAAGCTCAGGCGCAGCGAAGCGTTTGGCTCTCTTCGCACTTTCCCAAGATTTAGGTTGAATATAGAATTCGCAGATAATGTGCACCAGCATCAAGGTCAACAAGATTTTAAAAAAATCAATCATATTTGAACTCCATGACTTGCTTAACAAACTTAGTGTTAAGTGCTTTTATTAACGACCAACCTGATGCCTTAAGTGATTTACTTGTTGTAGCTGTCGCTATATCTAGTTCCTGTGCTAACTCACTAATCGTTAGTTCTTTTTTACTTTTAATCATTGGCAACAATACCTCACATTGACGAGCGGTTAACTCTGTTATTTGCTTATCAAGATATTTAAACAGTAATTCAAATTGTTCAGTTAATGTTGGGTACTCACAAGTAAACAATAACCTATCATTTTTTATTTCTTTTAAACCTCTACCTGAAAGTACAAATGCTTCGCCCATCGACTCAGGCAATAGTTCTCTTAAATCCGCATTAGCAGCAATTGCAAAGCTAATACGACTATCAAATGCTTTGCCAAGTGATTTAATACTAAGTCGATAAATAATTGTATATCTCAGTGCATGCTGAATATCATGGATTACAGATTGAAACTCATCACCTCGCACAATACTATGCGCATTTTTACTATTTTCTTCGGTTATCCATGTTTGGATATCTTTTAGATTTACAAGTAACCGCTCATACTCCATCTTTGTTAGCTTAGTTGAATTAACGATATCGCCACTGATGACAGCAATAGGTGTATTAATAGATCCCATAATACCTCTCCCCTTCTAACAACAATCTCATAATTTAGCCCCATTAGGCTAAAAATGCAAATTTAGCCATTTAAGGCTAAAAAGAAAGATAATGGTTTATAAGCACTGTGTTAAAAGTTAACTAGGTGAAATGTATCAATCCTAGATTCGCATAATAAGTGTCATTTAATATCTTTATTTACTAGAAACATGCGTTCATTTATAAGAAATCAAAACTTAATACCTATATGTGAGTAATTGTGTATTACAATATAGATGAGATTGTTTTTTACCCACTATTAAATTATTTGTCTACTAACATGACTCTTATTATTAACTATTAAATTATTAGGCTTGCTTTATGCGTTTCAGATATTCAAATATAAGCTTTATTTCAATACGTCTACGAAAAATAGTTGTCACTGTTGTGTTGACTCTTATGCCAATTAATATAATGGCAGAAAGTAATTCAGGCCCTCTATCATCAAAATCAACAATAGCTTCTAGTATAGATATCAACGCTCAATTAAATGAAGTTAATACCTTACTAAAACAAAAAAAATACGATAAAGCACAGATAATAGTGAGTGTGCTATTCGGGGAAATAAGACAGTTAAAGAAGCCAGAGATAAAGATCGATATCTATACAATGGCGGGAAAGCTCAGCTATAAACAAAAGAGATATAATAAAGCTATTATCCAGTTCGAAAAAGCCATTTCACTTATTACAGAAGATGATGATCAATCAAAA
This sequence comes from Psychromonas arctica, assembly GCF_036697365.1. Lineage (GTDB taxonomy): Bacteria > Pseudomonadota > Gammaproteobacteria > Enterobacterales > Psychromonadaceae > Psychromonas > Psychromonas arctica_A. Next base: position 32,100 of record NZ_JBAHZA010000002.1, on the reverse strand, counting down.
AAACTATTAGCCGCTCTATATCATGAAATTGCCCAGTGTTATAAACACTTGAGAGATATACCAAAGTCTATTGATAATTATCAAAAATCGCTAACTATACAACAACAGAGAAAGGATGAGTTCTTTATTGCAATGGCATTGAAAAATATTGCTATGGCAGAAAACAAACAGAAAAACTTTATTAGCGCCCTTGATCATGCACAAAGAAGCTTAACTATTCTTTCATCTGGTAAGTGGCCGTCACGTCAAGCACAGACATTACTTACAATAGGTATCATTTACCGCAATATAGGCCATTATGAAAAATCACTAGATTATATCCAACAAGCTAAAATAATTTACGAGCAAGAGAATGATGTACAACATTTAGCCGAAGTTGATAACCAAATTGGATTAATTTATACCAATTTACATCAGCTTAATAATGCAAAGTCATTTTACACACAAACAATAGAGTTACCGACCGAAAACGTGAAGCCTGAAACACGTGCGGCTGCATTTCGTGAAATAGGTGTAATTAATTACCACCAAAATAATTTTAAAGAATCTACTAGTAAATTAAAGACAGCAAAAACTATTTATGAAATCGCGAATAAAATATCAAAAACAACGCGGATAGATTTGTTATTAGGACGTAATTATTTAGAGCAAGGTCAACCGACTATCGCGGCAGATTATTTTGAAAATTCATTAGCATTAGCGACTGAGTTTAAACAAATTGACCTGCAAATACAGTCACTTAATTATTTAGGTGAGCTCATGCTAAATAAAGATATTGACCTTGCCATAACACTATTTCAAAAAGCATTAACGCTCTCTTCAACAATCGATGCTAAAGATGAGAAAATGAAAACGCTCCATTGGTTAAAAGAAATTGAAAAGCAAAAAGGAAACTTAGATAAATCCCTTGAATACTCAGAACAAAAATACCAATTATCACACCTCATTCAACAAGAGCATGAAAATTTAGATTTTACTAGAAACCAAGTTATTTTGGCCTCTTATAAATTAGAGATGGAGCTTAAAGATTTACGTAAGAATGCAGAGTTAAACTCATTGAAACTAACACAGCAACAAAATGAATTGTCAATAATGAAGCAGTTACAACAGATTTCAGAACTAGAAATTAAAAAAAATCGCTTTGCTAATTGGCTACTGATCACTCTGCTAACCGTATTTTCAATGTTAGCAATCTATATTCTATACCAGTATAAAAATACCCGTGCAAAAAATAAAAGGCTCGATTATTTAGCTTCAAGAGACCCATTAACCAATTGTTTTAATAGACGAATATTGTACTTACGCTTTAATAAAATGCAGGAAGAACAAGCAAAATTAAAACTCTACTCAGTGGTGCTAGCTGATATAGATTCATTCAAAGCAATTAATGATACTTACGGACATGCGACAGGTGACAAAGTATTGCAAAACGTTGCTAAAATATTACAACAAAGTACTGATGAACATGACACGGTCGCGCGATTTGGTGGTGAAGAGTTCTGCATTTTATTACCTAATTCAAATGAGAAAGAAGCTGAAGAAATAGCAGAAAAAATGCGCGACGAAATTGAAAAAAGTGTCTGTGAATCAATCAAAGTAACCTGTAGCTTTGGTGTTTCCTCGCTAGATAATAAAGTCGAATGTAACTTAACATTAATTGAACGTGCGGATATGGCTTTATATCAATCTAAATATCAAGGTAGGAATCAAGTGTCAATATGGAATCCACAAAGTATACACCCACAAAAAACAACCAATAATGACAACACCTAACGATATAAAAGGGATTAATGTCTAGTAATGTTAAGTTCGATTTTAAACACACAAACAACACTTTCCACTAATCATTTATTGTTTGTGCGATACAAAGTAAATCTGATTTAATTTCGATAAAAGCATCGACAACATCTGGATCAAAGTGGTTTCCTGATCCTTGTTTAATATAACTAAACGTGTCGTCAAAGCTAACCGCTTTTTTATAAATTCGTTTATTAATCAGAGCATCAAATACATCAGCAACCGCCATTACTCTCGCAGAAAGTGGGATAGCGTCTCCTTTTAAACCTAATGGATAACCAGTTCCATCCCATTTTTCATGATGGTAATTAGCAATTTCTATCGCAATGTTAAGGTAGGGATTAGGCCCTAACTTTTTAATTGTTTGCCTTAAGATATCCCCACCTAATGCAGCATGTGTTCTCATGATCACAAGTTCATCAGCAGATAATTTACCAGGTTTGAGTAGGATATGGTCGGGAATACCTACTTTACCTATATCGTGCAATGGAGAAGCAGCAGAGACAAATTTAATATATTCATCATTAATTTGATGCTTATATTTGGGTTTTGTTTGTAACTGTTTAATCAACGCTTGCACATATAATCGAGTCCTGGTTATATGTCCACCTGTTTCAGAGTCTCTTAATTCCGCTACCGTCGCCATAGAATCAATAATAGATAGATTCGCGTTAGCAATAGCACCTTGAACAGTGGCTAACTGCCTTTCTGCGCAATAATATTTTAATGTCGTCATCACAATGAAACTCAATACTAAACTGACGATAGCTATAAATGGAGATAAATATACTTGCGTAATATAAAGCAACATTGCAGGTAGAATGATCAAGGCACAAAGTAATAAACCAGCAGATATATTTAAAGCCATCACACTTTTTTTTATCATTAATAATGCGAGTAATATACCAATCAATAAGATCATGAACGACTCTAGCTCACCAAACCAAATTGGTATCGTTAACACATCATCACTGATTACGTTATCAATTAGCGTTGCATGTAGTTCAACATTAGGAAAAACAGGATCTAAGTAAGTATTAGAAATATCATTCAGTGCAGAGGCTGTAGCGCCAAGTAACACTACTTTTCCTGTAAAGTAGTCAGGTGAAATAGTGCCATTCATTAGATTTAACATTGAAATTGTCTGATAATGTCGCCCTTCCCCTCTAAAGTTTAAAAGCGCATCACCAGATTGATCAACAGGAATATAATTGTTATTTAATTTAATCGATGTGCCTACATGCCCACGATTAACAGTAAATTCACTACCAAAAATAACTGTTAACCCTGCCATAGAAAGACTTGGTATTAATTTATTATTATACATTTTTACGATAGGTATTCGTCTTACTATGCCATCGTTATCGATACTAGGATTGATAAAGCCAGTCGCGGCTGCATGTTGATAAAACTGCTGCAAAGGACAAATGATGCCTTTGTACTGTCTTGAATTAAAATTCCTTAAGCTTTTTTCGAGGGTGTCTTCAGTAGTTTTTTGATAGTTTTTTTGTTCAACATAACTATTAATACATTGTTTTTGCTGTTGTACTTCATACTGAGAAAGTAACGAAGAGAGAATAACAGGTGTGCCATCAATAACTTGTGAAAAATAAGCATCATAATCTTTTAATACATGAGGCACAGATGATAAATCTAGGTCGATTGCAAATTGTGTTGCAAAGAGTTGTTGAATGTTGGCTAGAGATGAACGATCTTTCTCGGTTAATAATATATCGATTAAAATAGAAGAAGGTTTACCTTCAATAACACTACGCAGTGCCTCAGCTAGTTGAAAACGAGGCCATGGCCATTGGCCGATAGCCTCTATGCTTTGGTCATCAATATCAATAATGATGATGCTTTTATTAGGCTCTGATTGAGGATAATAACTGTTATAAAAATCGTAAACTTTCCAATCTAATGTTCTCTCATTTATCGGCGTTGAAAATGCATAGTATGCAAACCAAATAGTAATAATAAAACCAACTAATGAAGGTAAGTATTTAGTTCGCTGACTAAAAACAACATTTGAGTCATTTATCATCGATATGGCATCACCAAATTTCAACTTCTACACGTCTATTTTGCGGTTCAATCTCTTTATCTGATTTAATCAGTGGATCATTTTCACCATATGAATCGATTCTATACTCGGCACCTTTAATATTTTTAGATTGTAATAATTTAGCGACAGAATTTGCTCTTTCAGTAGAAAGCCTCAAATTGTATTCAGTACTTCCGGCTGCATCTGAATGACCAATTATATTCAAAATAGGCGCTTCTCTTGTTTTAGCAGCTTCAATAATAGTCGATATTAATAATTTAGATTCATTGAGTAAAACTGCCCCGTTGTTTTCAAAATAAAGTAGGAACTTGTCTGGTTTTTTAGGTTGAATGGCAAATAAGGTAGCATGTTGTAACTTTATTTTTTCTAAGTCGACTTGTTCAGGTGTTGTCGGTGTATCTACATCAGAGGTAACGATTACTGCGAAGCCTTGCTCATCTACAACTTGAGACCCTGAGTCATTTAAAACAATAATTTTACTATTTTCTTTATCATCAGGGAGTAGCGTCACTTTGGTTGTCGAAGACTGAGTCGCACTTAAAATCGCTACAAACGTAAAAGTGACCAAAATGAAGATTTCCATATTAATCCACCTCTACTAAAAATTTTGTACCACGCACACCAATCGTTGCTTCGGGTGTTTGTACTTTAATCGACTCAGGTGATAATTCACCCAGTTTGCCTGATGAATAAATTGCACTTCCATTTTGAATCATCACATCAAACAAATAATTTTTTTGTTTAGGAGAAAATAAATAGCGATTAATAATAACTTGAGAACTTGGTCCAATAGATAACTGCGTACCATCAATAAAGACAAGACCAATACTACTATCGTCTTCTGTTTCGATGAGATAGCCTTCATAAAGTTTATCATTAGGTTTAGCGTCAAATATTGTGGAACCAACTTGAATAAATACGTTACCTTGTACGGCTTTTATTGTGCCAATAAAATCTGACTCGGCGAAAGCAGAAGAGCATGACAAAAAAATGGTCAATATTACGTAATAAAAAACTCTAGATACCATACAAATCCCTTTAGCATGATTTATTGAATATGTTTATTTGCAATCACTATATAAATCTATAATAGATAAACAAATTAATAATACAATAACAATAAAATGTAAGTGTGCAGAGGATGGTGTATTTAACTAAATATTAAATAGCTATCTTTATCTTAATATCTACCAGATGAAAATAATATGAAACTTATTACCTGAGTATTGACATGATTTAATGGTTAACAAATTAAGGCTAAACAATGGCTTGTGTAGCCTTGATACATACTATTATAAATAACGTGTTTCTAAATGCTTTTTAAAATGAGCCGCATTTAAGGTTTCACCTGTAGCACGTTTGATTAAATCGTCAGTATTGTGCAATGAAGCTTGTGACCAAATATTATCACTTAACCAATTAAAAATTGGGCTTAGGTCACCGCTTTTAATGGCACCATCAATATCAACAGTTTGCTGCATTGTCGCTTTATATTGTGCGGCATACATCGCGCCTAACGTATAAGATGGGAAGTAACCAAAGGCACCATCAGTCCAGTGAATATCTTGCATACAGCCATTTTGATAATTACCTTCAGTAGTAAGCCCTAATGACGCTTTCATCTTCTCATCCCATAATGCAGGTACATCGCTATGTTCTATCACACCGTTAATTAGATCACGCTCTATTTCATAACGTATGATAACGTGTGCAGGATAAGTCAATTCATCAGCATCAACACGTATGAATCCTTTTTCAACTTGAGTGTAAATCTTATAAAGATTCTCTTCTGCAAAAACTGGATCTTGATGCGCATTAAAGGCATCAGCGGATAGCTTTGATAAGTGAGAAATAAAGGGCTTACTGCGACCAACTTGCATTTCAAAAAACAATGATTGCGACTCATGAACCCCCATAGACCGAGCTTCTCCTACTGGTAAGCCAGCAAAGGCTTTCGGTAAACCTTGTTCGTAGCGTGCATGCCCTGTCTCATGGACAATCCCCATTAAAGCTTGTACGAAGTCTTTCTCATCATAACGAGTCGTAATACGCACATCCGATGGCACACCTCCGCAAAATGGATGAACACTTTGATCCAGTCGCCCATGGTCAAAATCAAATTTCAATAGTTTCATGGTCTCTAAACCCAATGCTTTTTGACTCGCGGTAGAGTAAATACCAGAAGGTTTAATAATCGATTGTGTTTTTTGTTTATCTAGCGCTTTTTCAATTAACTCTGGTAACCAGCTTTTTACATCAGAAAATAAAGTATTTAATGATGCAGAGGTTGTTCCTGGTTCATATTTATCAAGCATTGCATCATAGGGCGTCAAATCAAGTGCTTCACTACGGATATTGGCTTCTTCACGAGAAAGCTTAACCACCTCTTTCCAGTTTTTTTCAAAACCTTTCCAGTCATTGGCTGGTCGTTGCGAGCGCCATGCATGTTCACATTTAGAACCCGCGATAGACTGAGCCTGCACTAAGTCTTCAGGTACAATCGTTGCCTGTTGCCATTGTCGTTTCATTTCACGCAAGCTAGATTGTTGCTCACCGTTTAAAAGCTCTTGTTGAGCTTTATCAAACCATTCGCCAAGTTGTTGTTGTGTTGATAAACGATGAACATGTACAGATAATTCAGCCATTGCTTGAGAACGCGCTTCGTTCCCTCCTGCAGGCATATTAGCGGCTGCATCCCACCCCAACATAGATTGAGCATGATTGAAGTGATTTATTGTTTGATAATGAGCGGTTAACTTGTCGTAATTTGACATAATATCTGTGCTTCCTGTGGTGTTAGCTTATTCTATACATCTTATTACGAACTCAGTAATAGGAACAATAGCGAATAAATATTTTATATGAAGTGAAAAAGCTGGTTATCCGTACAGATAAAGTTATAAGCTTTAACGCTTAATTCATAAATTTTTTTATGTATTCGGGTGATTTCTTAATAATTAAAACTTAGACAGCGAACTAAATACCTCTTAGTGGTTGTTTTTTATAAAACAATGCTTTCATTCATTGATAATCAAATAAATATAAAATATCATATTTAATATAAAAAGTTATGAATGCAATAGTGTTGTTGATTAAGGATTATCATGAGAATAATTAAGCTATTATTAGTTACAAGCTGTGTTACACCACTTCTAGTAATTGATACCGTTCAATCTGCGATCAATGAACGATGCACTACAGTAGAAATAAACCAAGTTTACTATCATGATCATTCATCTACAGAACACTCAGAAACACTTTCACAGCTATATGATAAGCAGGTAACGGCATTAAATGCATTTGCCATAAAAGAAGGATTGGATAATCTTAGTATCATTTCTGAAACAGAGGATTCGAAGAGTAAAGATATCCCTGATAAATTAGAAATGAATGTTTCAATGACATTTGAGAGAGGCAATTACGATAATATTATTGATAAAATCAATACAGAACTAAATCCTGATAGTTTTTCTTATTCTTCACTTATCTTAAAAAATACGCTTTGTAAGACTTAGCATTACTTTAATACCTCTGATATTTAACAAAATATATTTTTTAATTTTATTGGACGAAGAAATCAATGAAAAATTCTAAAAGTTTGTGCATTACGTTATTAACACTCCCACTATTATTTGATACGGCTAAAGCGGATAGTGATGAAAGATGTTCAACAACCAAGATAAATCAAATTAATTATTATCAAGTATTTAGTATTGATAGAGATGATAGCATCACTAATTTGTACAAAAAACAGATAGATAGTTTAAAAGAGTTCGCAAAAAAAAACGATCTAAAGCAATTTGAGATTATGAGTGAAGATATCAATATATCCGCTACAAGCTACATTCCTGATAAATTAGAAGTTAATTTCTCAGCAACATTTCAAAGTCAATATGATGAAAGTCTATTAGATAAAATTAATGCAGTATTTGCCCCTCAAAGCTTTTCTTTCTCTGTTAGTGAGAAGCAACAATGTACAAATGAATAATTTATAGAAAATGTTTAAATAATAATTAAGCATATATATTTAATTCCATGACAATCATAAGGTCCTCAGTTAAAAGCATAAATTTAGCCTTTAATGATTTATTTATTGATTATTTATGGGATTCCCCCAACTAAGTTTTAAAAATACAGATTTTATGAAGTAAGCTAATTTGTTCACTAGTCTGATGGTGTTGATGATTTTTAGATAGAATTTCGATGAAGACTTCATTAGCTACCAAACCTCATCCTACTTCAAATTAAGATTATCTTTTAATTTTATACCAATTCCATTAATTTTGTTATCCAATAAAGCACTCATTAAAGGTGCTGAATATGAATCAAGAATTATCCAAAATGATTAGCTCAACCTCAGATGCGAGATTAAAACTTCGGTTATTAGCTGTATCTCACTTTCTCGATGGTAAAAATAGAACTCAAATATCTGAATACTTAAAAGTAAGTCGGACTAGTGTAAATAGCTGGATACAAACCTATTTAACACAGGGAATTTCAGGGTTAAAAGAGAAAAAGCATACCGGGCGCCCAAAAGGCTTAAGCGAAAACCAACTGTCTCAACTGAAAGAGTTTGTTATTTCTTCGGTTGTAAAGCCAGACGGTGGCAGACTCCAAGGAAAAGATGTCCAGCAGTACATTTTAGTTGAGTTTGGTATCGAGTATAAAAAATCCAATATTTACAACCTATTACACGAATTAAATCTAAGCTGGATAACCACACGTTCAAAGCATCCCAAGCAGTCAATTGAATGTCAGGAAGATTTTAAAAAAATTCCAAATAAAAACGGTCCTTAAAATCCCTGGTCATGTTGCATTAGATCAGGTTAATATCTGGTTTCAAGATGAGGCGCGTTTTGGACAACAAAATACGACAACTAGAATATGAGCTGAAAAAGGAACGAGACCACGGGGAGTACAGCAACAACAATACACTTACGCTTATCTATTTGGTGCTGTTTGCCCAGCAAATGGTAAAGCAGAAGCTATCATTGCTCCTTTTAGTAATATGGAAATAATGAAAGAACATCTAGCACTTATTTCCAAAGCAACGGAAGCGGGTCGCCATGCCGTAGTGATAATGGATAGTGCCAGTTGGCATCAGGAATATTTAGATCAAGCATTTGCTAATCTGAGCATTATTCACATCCCACTTTATTCTCCTGAATTAAATCCAATCGAACAAGTCTGGTCATGGATGAGGCAAAATGAAATTGCTAATCGTGTTTTTAGTGATTATGAAGATATTGAAGAGAAGTGCACTATTGCTTGGAATAACTTTAGAAGTGATATTAATAGAGTCATTTCACTATGCTTAAGATCGCGGATTAATTTGACCAGTTAATTAATGGAATTGGTATAAGACTAATTACTAATTTGTTATTAGTCCGCAATATCAGAGAGCATGTTAAAAAGTAAAGTGAGTTTTTTAATTTATCTAATCATGCGCATTACTAATCATAGAATAGCATTATCGATATCCACTCTTTTGTTGCTGTACCCATCCAACAAAGGTTTTAGCGGCTAGGTTATTCTCTTGGTCTGCAATGTGTAAAAAATAGGCCTTTTCTTCGAACTCCATATAATCAGTAACGCTCACTAATTCACCTTTAGCAATTAACTCTGACACATGCCAATCCCACACTAAAGCAATGCCAGTATCATTAATCGCCGCTTGGATAACAGCAACTTGATCGTCAACCATTAACGCATTGTTAGGTATACGATAAGTTAGCCCAGCTTTATTTGCCCAGGACTGCCAACCTTCCCAGAATGACATCTCTTTTTTAAGCATGATCAGAGGTTGATCGAAGATGCTTTGCAAGTCGATATATCCGCCATGACTTTCTAAAAACTTCGGACTGCATACCAATTGAATACGCTCTGCAAATATTTGCTCGCAATTTTCATTGGCTGTTGCAATCGTCGCGTAATAAAAAGTCACATCATAAAGTTCGCTAGCATCGATATGACGTTCATTACTGATAGTGATATTCAACATAATGTCAGGATGAGCTTGTCTAAATTGTTCTATTTTTGGCAATAACCAAAAGTGCATAAAACATGGGCCCACTTCTAAGTTAAGTGTCACTGTAGTACTGGAATTATCTAATATTTTGGTCTCTTCAGAAAGTATGTCTAACGCTTCTCTTACTCTTTGCAAATATTGGTAACCCTGAGCGGTTAATTGCACACCTTGTTTTGAACGTGTAAATAACTGGATATTTAAAAAAATTTCCAGATTTTTTACCTGTTTACTCACCGCTGTCGTGGTTACACAGAGTTCGTCTGCAGCTTTAGTTAAGCTTCCCAAACGCGCTGCTGACTCAAACACTAATAGGTATCCTGTTGGTGGAATTAACCTAGACTTTATAGACACTTTAACAACCTTCGTTAACTTTAAGTTAAAGATATATTAACTAAATAACGATTTACTAACAAATCTATCTGTCTAGTATCTTCTGAACCTTACAGAAATAAGATTTAAATCAATGATTAAAGTGGAAGAAATCCATCACGACTGGCTAACGTTACCCGATGGTACCCGTTTAGCTTTTCGTGCTTGGCTTCCAGACAATGCCGTCTTACAGCCTGTTCCAGCAATTTTAGAATTTCTGCCCTACCGTAAGAGTGATGGCACTGTCGTCCGTGATGAAATAACCATGGCGCAAACTGCTGCACAAGGTTATGCCTGTGTTCGAGTTGATTTACGTGGCTGTGGTGAGTCTGAAGGTTTCTTTGACGATGAATACTCACCACAAGAGTTACAAGATGGTTGTGATGTTATTGCTTGGATTGCGGCACAAGATTGGTGTGATGGTAATTTAGGTATGGTGGGTATCTCATGGGGTGGATTTAACTCTTTACAAATTGCAGCACTTAAACCGCCCGCTTTAAAAGCCATTATCACCCAATGCTCTACCGATGACCGTTACAATCGAGATATTCACTTTGAAGGTGGTTGTTTATTAAATGACAACATGGGCTGGGCTGCTTTTTTCTGGGCTTACGCACAAGCACGCTCTCCCGATCCTTTATTGATAGAGCAAGATTGGAAAGCCGTATGGTTGGATAGATTGAAGAATATGCCACAATTGGCAACGCCTTGGTTATCGCATCAAACGCGTGATGAGTACTGGCAACATGGCTCAGTCTGTGAAGATTATTCTGCCATTGAACTCCCAGTGTATGCGATGGGTGGCTGGTCAGATGGTTACCGCGATACTGTATTTAATCTGTTATCTCATTTAAGCGGCCCAAGTAAAGGTTTAATCGGTCCTTGGGCACACAAGTACCCTAATATTGCTTTCCCAAACCCGAAAATTGATTATGTTAAAGAATCTGTACGTTGGTGGGATCGCTGGTTAAAACAGATCGATAACAAAATTGATCAAGAACCCGCATTACAATATTACTTACAAGACAGTGTCGCTCCACAAACAGATTATGACTTCCGTGCTGGTACTTGGGTCAGCGAGCCAAACTGGCCATCACCTAATACTCGTTTACAAACATGGCATTTATCAGCACAGGGGTTAAGCACAGAACAACAACAGCCTGACCATTCAGTCTCAATCTGTTCTCCACAAACCACTGGCTTAGAAGGCGGCAGTTTCTGTGTGGGTATTCGAATTGATATGGAACAACCAGGTGATCAGCGTGCTGATGATGCAGGCTCTTTAGTTTTCGATTCCGAAACGCTCAGTGAAGAGATGCCAATTGCAGGTCAAATAGCGGCGCAATTTGCGTTGAGCAGTGATAAACCCCAGGCTAATTTGGTGGTGCGTATTTCTGATGTACATCCAAATGGCGAAGTGACGCGAATTACTTATGGTGTATTGAATTTAACACATCGTGATAGTCATGAAACACCGGAAGCGCTAATCCCTGATCATGAATATGATGTGAGCATTACACTTAATGCAATGGCTTATGTGATCCCTAAAGGTCATAAGTTACGCGTTGCTGTATCTACTGCTTACTGGCCACTGATCTGGCCAAACTCAGAACAAGCGACATTAAGTTTTAATACTCAAAAATGTTCAATCACAGTGCCAGTTAATCGGCACCCTACTATCAGTGAAAACATACCTGCTTATGACAAACCGGTTACTTTTGATGGTAAAGAGCTAGCTCCTTCAGAGAGTAAACGTGTTATTCATAAAGATTACAAAACCGGCATTACTACAATGGAAACGCGTGAAGACTTTGGCCGTCAATTTTATGAATCTGCACAAAGTGATATTCAGTTCATTATGGATCAGCAGCAATCCGTCCATCATAGTGATCCATTAAGCGCAAAAAATGAAATCAAGGTGCAAGTTGATATGGGTAGAGAGGGTTGGAGAACCACTATCAAAGGTCACTATCTAATGACCTGCGATAAAGAAAACTTTTACCTGAAAGTGCAATGGCAAGCTTATCAAGATCAAACCCTGATCTTCAGTAAAGATTTTAACGACACAATAAAACGCAACTTTATATAACTAACTCAAGGATGAAATATGATTAAAACAATAAGACCCTTGGTGTTTTTACCTACCTTTTTGATATTAGCCGCTGCGTTAATATTAAGCTTGGTAGATCTAGACACCTTCATTAAGGTAACGGGCGACCTTAACAGTAGTATTTTAAAAAACTTTTCATGGTTATTTAGCTTAGGAAGCTTCTACTTACTAGGTTTAGTTGTAGTGACCTACTTTTCTAAACTAGGTAATGTACGAATCGGTAGTGAAGGCAGTGAACCAATGATCAAAAAACCACAATGGTTTATGATCGTACTTTGTACTACTTTTGCCGTGGGGGTTCTATTCTGGACAACCGCAGAGCCTATCTATCATTTGCATGCTCCACCAGCTAGCTTTGGTATAGAAGCGGCAAGCCCTAATGCTACTTTATTTGCTTTCTCTGCGATGTTTTTACATTGGGGACCAACGCCTTACGCAATTTATTGTGTACCAGGGTTAATTTTTGCTCTGGCTTTCCATAATTTGAAAATGCCTTTTTCAATTTCAAGTTCATTACGCCCTGTATTTGGTCGTCTAATTACCCCTGTTGTGGCAGATATTATCGACTCATTAGCTTTGTATTCTCTAGTGGTTGGCATGGCTTCTTCTTTGGGTACGGGTGTATTAACGCTATTAGGCGGTATCAGTCAGTACATCGATATTGAACGTAATGCATTAACCTTAGGGATCATTACAGCAATCATTGTTGGTACTTTTATTTTGTCTGCTATTAGTGGATTAATTAAAGGTATTGCACGTTTATCTAAAATTAACTTTTGGATGCTGATTGCCCTCTTTGTGTTTATCTTTATCTGTGGGCCAACCCTGTATATTTTATCAATTGGGGTTGAAGGCTTAGGTGCCTTTTTACAAAGCTTCTTCCGTTTAAGTTTGTTCACAGGACAAGCTGCAAATGACCCTTGGCCACAATGGTGGAGTGTATTCTATTGGGCAGTTTGGTTTGCTTGGGCACCAATTACTGCGATGTTCTTAGGTAAAATATCGCGTGGTTATACGGTTAAAGAATTCATTCAAGTCAATGTTATTTACCCAAGTTTATTTGTATTCCTATGGATATCAGTATTCTCAGGTACGGCTATTTTCATGGACACACAAAGTGCCGGTGAACTTTATAATGTATTAAACAATGAAGGTATTGAGCAACTACTTTATTACATTATGAATGACTTGCCATTTACTGCGATTACCTCGTTCTTCTTAGTACTGATTGCTTTTATCTCATATGTGACAGCAGCAGATTCAAGTACTGATGCCATTGGTGATTTATGTACTAAAGACTTTACTTCAGAATCTGATGCTAAGACGTCATTACCTATTAAAATACTTTGGGGTACATTAATAGGGTTAGTCTCTTGGATCATGATCAGCACAGTAGGGATTGATGGCGTAAAAAAACTGTCATACTTAGGCGGATTACCAGCCACTTTAATTATCTTAGCTTGTAGCGCGACGTTAATTTTGTGGATTAAAAAACCAGAGTTAGTCGCAGTAGCGAGCAAAAAATAACAACAATAAAAACTAATAGATTAGCAAAAAGCTAACATAGTTAATGCGTTATTTAGGCTAACAGAAATCACTTTCTGTTAGCCTTTTTTATTGCTGCTTTTCTTTTAAAAATATTAATTAAAATAACCAAATAATATTATGAATTTGAAAATTTACTGCTAGACTGCGCGCACATAATAGGAGATAAACAGATGGGTAAAAAACAAAAAATGAACAAATTGATGAAATCATCGCAGGGTGAAAACAATCAAACACAAAAAACCACAGAAATAGGTCGTGGTACGATTAACCATTCAGCAATGGCTGCTTTAGTCACCAGTAAAGTATTTACTATGCGTGTTGAAAAAGCGAAAAAAGGTAAAGGTTCATTCAGTCGTAAAGCAAAGCATATGGGAAAAGAGAGTTATCAAATAGCGGCTTAGTGGTTGATACTGACTAAGTTATATTTGATAGCCTTCTTTAGCATATCCACACAACTATATAGATAAACAAGCAAGTCGTTAACTTAATATGGTGGCGACTTGTTAATCACCAGCACACATTTACCACTAAGTGATACCACTAAAAAGCTTAATAATAGCAAGCTATTCCTCAATCATGCGCCTTGCTCTTTATCATTTTCTCTAAACAAGCCCTGGCCATAATATTATGCGAAGTGGTATAACAAGTTAATTATTAATAACTTAAATTAACCCTGTGTTTCATTACCTACACAAACCTTACTCAAGCCTCTTTACCGATCATTTAATCAGTTTTGATCTTGATACTTTGTGTAAAGTTCATTGAACAATGAACTTTACAGTTGTTAAAATGCCCTATTATTTTCCCATCAAGAGATACAATGGCTAACTTCAATACTCATCTTAATACTGCAGTGATCGTTACTGGTTTAGGCTCCGCTACTTTATTATCTGCAGGACATACTGATTTAAACGGTGCACTTTGGTTATGGTTTTTGGGTTCAATTGGCGGCTTATTGCCAGATATAGATTCAGATAACTCTACTTCTCTTGATACTATTTTTAACTTGTTTGCATTTAGTGCAGTCTTGCTAGTGCTCCATTACATAACGACAGAGTTAATCATTGAAATTAGCTTTATTGAGTTAATCGTTGTGCCTTTACTGGTCTACGGGTTTATGAAATATATCCTTAGACCACTTTTTGAATGGATCACAGTACACAGAGGCAGCTGTCATTCTTTATTATTTATAGTATTTAGCGCATTGTTAACCACACAAGTCACTTGGCAATTGAATGCTCAAGCCACTATGCAAGCAGCAACTTTTGCTTGGCTAGCGGGCGGATTTATTTTGTTAGGAGGACTAATTCATTTAATGTTGGATGAAATTTACAGTGTAGATTTGAGTAACGTTAGAATTAAGCGTTCTTTTGGCACGGCCCTTAAGATTGCTGACTTCGATAATAAATTAATAACGTTATCTTCAGTAATTGCTATTGTAGGCTTGGTCTATATTGCACCTCCCACGGAGCAAACAATCACTGCTCTAAGTGATTGGTCCCACTTTAAATTTCAATCTTTGCAAATTAGATTTTAATTCTTTCTAAAAGATAAATATGTCAAAAAGAGCCCATGTAGTTTATATCATGGGCGTTTAATTAATCTAAATTAATAGCCTTACTGGTTATTAATCTTCTACATCAAAATATAAAGATTTATAACGAACAACCGTTGTACCTGCATCTTGAATGTAAGCTCCAGTTTTAAAGAAGAAGCCGCCTTCTGGCCAATCACTGTCAATTACATGATCCCCACTGCTATTAGTATGCTCTTGACCGTTATCATCGCAATTATCAGCAGAGTACTCACCACCAGATAGACACATTAAAGTACCACGTAGATCATCCATCTTCATCGTCACAACACTGTCTTTGACTTGTACGTAAAAAGAACGATGCTGATTTGTGCTCACAGTAGGTTCACCGCTACTATCTAACCAACGATAAGTATCATATTCAGCATCGCAAGTATCTTTATCGCAAGCAGACAATCTTAATTTGGCTTCGTAAAACTTAGTCCCATCTTCTATTATCTGTGCAATTCGCATCAAAGGAGCGCCGATATTATCACTATCGGAGTTATGTACTTGTAGAACGGTTACTTCATCTAAACCATCACTGGTTGAGTTTATTTTGATGGTACCTTCCATTGTGTTGGTATCAGAACGATTAAAGTCTGTTAGATGACGAAACTCAGTACGTGATGATGAATCACCTTCATGAGTAATTTGCATATAATTTTGTCCGCTTGGCACTCTAAAATCATCCGTTACATAGCCATCAAATGACAAGTCAGGATCACTTGAACTAGCATCAGCTAATTTTGTTGAACCATCCGGCGATGTTAATTTAACTTGATCAAGTGCAGATTGAAATATTGCAGTCCCTGCACTGTTTTCATAATTGTATGGCGCAATGTCAGCAGCAAATACACTCGTGCTTAATACAGAAAGCCCAAGAAATATAGATTTGTTAAGATGACTTATTTTCATGCTATCGTTCCTTAATGTAAAGTAACTATCTAATTAATAACGTATTTTATTAATTAATTTTTGAAAATACTGTGTAAATATTCTTTTACTATTCAGACTTAATTAACAGTAAAATGAATACACAAATAAATTAACAAGGCCACGTTAAGTATTACAATAATATTTATCACTCATAGGTCACTGCTCACAATCTATACAATAGATTATGAACTTTCGTGATTAGAAGCATATAATCAATCACTTACATATTGACAATATAATAATGATAATTACTACGATTACAAATTACTAAATTTTATCGTCATATCTTTCAATTTTTAAAATATAACTTTTATTTATAATCCATAAAAAGTTAAGTTTGATAATAACTTGCCGATAATTTAACAAATATAACTTAACCCAGTATGAACGTTTTAAAGTATCATTGTGCCTGTTATTGATTCGTTTCGCGTTTAAGGAGATTTATGGAAGTTTTGAATCAAAAAGGCGAATTAATTGAGTTAGTTACTGGTTTCAAGTTTGGTGATAGCTTCTTCACTTTATTAGATTTTATCAAATACCCAAGTCCTGATGATGCTTTACGTTGTACCAGTGAATTGCAATGTGAGCTGTTTTACCGCGATATCATGAACTACGCATTTGTTCCCTCCCATAACCAACTATTGGCAGATGGATATATAGATTTAGCAGCTAAAAATTTAAATGAGATCAATAATTTATCTTTAGATCATTTAACAGGCTTAAAGAAAAGAGAATACCTAGAACGCAAGTTAGCTAGCTTGGAAAATGAACAATATCTCGGTAACCCCATCGACTTTTCGATGATCATGTGTGATTTGGATAACTTTAAATCGGTTAATGATAGATTTGGACATTCCATTGGGGATGATACTTTAGCGCTTTTTGGAAAATTAATTACTGATACACTTCGCCCTTCTGATTTTGCTTATCGGTATGGAGGTGAAGAATTTTTAATATTACTGCCTAATACAGAATTGCTCGATGCTATTGTAGTTGCGGAAAGGTTAAGGAAAGTGATTGAAAAACGTTTATTGGTTGGTAACTTTGGTCTAAATCAAATAACAGCTTTTGATTTAGATATTTCAACGATAACCAGTCATGAAGACGATATTAATGACACTTTCTTTCTAGCGCATAATGTCACCTGTAGTTTCGGCGTCGCTAATTATTTAGAGCAAGGTCAATCTACAGAGGCATTATTTGATGCCGCTGATGCCAATCTGTATATCGCTAAAAAAAGTGGAAGAAATAAAGTATCTGCTTAGTAAATCATTGTCATTTAACCCAATAATAACCAAGCAAATACTCGACTTAAAGCGTCAAGTTAAACTACCTATTTAAAACGCAATACTAATTCATGTAAATCATCTGCGGTCTTTTTTAGATAATTTATTGAAGCTCCAGTTTCCGTCGTTAAATTAACGTTCTCATTAGTAAGGCCAGAAATACCAACAACTTGTTGGTTAATATCTTCAGATACATGTGCTTGCTCTTCAATGGCTGTGGCAATCTGAATCGACATATCAGATATTTGTGCAACCGCCTCAACAATGCCCTTAAGCATTTCACTGCTTTCTAATACTTTACTCATACCATTTTCAGCTTCAACGGTCCCCTGCTCTACATGCGTCACTGCAGAGCTTGTTTTATCCGTCAGCAACTCAACAATCTTAAAGATTTCACTTGTAGAGTCTTGTGTATGTTTTGCTAAGTTACGTACTTCATCAGCTACTACTGCAAAACCGCGTCCTTGCTCTCCTGCTCTTGCTGCTTCAATAGCAGCATTCAATGCCAATAAATTAGTTTGTTTGGCTATTTTATCTATGATGTTAGTTGCCGCAGATATTCTTTCCGCTTCATCTGATACTTCAGTGACCGACCGATTAATGGTTTGTACCGTATCTCTTAATTTATCAATTGATGCGCTGGTTACATTCGCTAAGGCTTCCCCTTTTGTTGCTAATGATAATGCAGTTTCGGCATGCTCTGCAGTATCTGAAACTCTTGAGGAGACTTCATTAATTGTTGCAGTAATTTCATTACTTGCAGTCGCAACTTGTTCCGTTTTGGCTTGTAGTTGTTCTAAACCATTTTTAGAGTGTTGCACAAATTCAAAGGAATTATGCGATTCCGATGTTACTTTTATTGCAGCACCTTCAATACGACTCAACACTGTGATTAGGTGTGATTGCTGACTTAATATAGCAACTTTTACTTTTCCTAATAAACCGGTACTTGAAGTATAAGACTGAGCAGCCTGCTCATTTGAAAAATAACCACTTAATGACTCAGATAATGCCAACAAGTTGTTTTTACTTTCAAGACTCGTCCATAATGCATAAGCAATATTAGAGATAATCAATACACTAATAGCAGCTATGTTTGAATCAATTGATATAAAGAATAAAGACAATAAAATTAGCACTATAAGTAATAAATTTGGAAGTGAAATAGGCAATGTTTTACTTAAGCCTTTTCCCGCATTAACACGTTGATAGAGTTTTTCAGTTCTTATTACATCTTGCTGTTTAGGACAAGACCTTACTGACTCATAACCAACAATCTTCCCGTTTTCAGTAACAGGCGTTACATATGCATCAACCCAATAGTATTCCCCGTTTTTACATCGGTTTTTTACTAAGCCCATCCATGGCTTACCTTGTTTTAGTTGACCCCACATAGCTTCAAATGCTTCACGTGGCATATCGGGGTGACGCACTAAGTTATGAGGCTGTCCAATTAACTCATCGCGTGTAAAACCACTAATATCAATAAATGCCTGATTACAGTCAATAATATTGCCATCAATATCGGTCACTGAAATAAGTTTTGTATGCTCTGCGAAGGTTTTTCTAAGATCTATCACAGGTAAGTTGTTGCGCATTAAGATATCCTTGTTTCAAAGTACTTTCAGTACAAAATTTTCATATATAAATTCAATTCATTTTAGCTATATCAAAATGAGTATATTGATACTACAGCATTTGATAATAAATTGACCGTAATACTGATAGTAATTTTACAAAATTCAACTCAAAACAGGTAATAACTAGCATTAAAAGCAAAATACTTAATTTTTACTGCTTTTAACCGCGAACAAGCAACTAAAATAGGCTAAAATAGATGGTTATTATTTACTCTAGAGCTATTTATTTAATGACATTTAATGCTATACCCGATATAGGTTCTGATACAGTGACCTCATTTACATCACTAAAACTTGTCTCTCCTTTATTAACTCGTTTAGATGAGATGAACTATACAAAGCCGACGCCTATTCAGGCACAGACAATTCCAAGTATATTAGCGGGCCGTGATATCATTGCAGGTGCAAACACAGGCTCTGGTAAAACAGCTGCATTTGCTTTACCAATGTTAAATAACCTTGCTTTAGTTAATAGATCACATAAGTCATCTGACAACTTTGTATCGAATCTGATCCTAGTACCTACCCGAGAGTTAGCCAAACAAGTTTCAGATAGTATTAAATCTTATGCTGTACACTTCAACGGTTCCATTAAAACCGTGCCTGTATTCGGTGGCGTTTCGATTAATACACAAATGCAAGCGTTACGCGGTGGCAGCGATATTGTTGTGGCGACGCCAGGGCGTCTATTAGATTTAATCAATAGCAATGCGTTGAAGCTCGATAAGGTAAAAACCTTAGTATTAGATGAAGCAGATAGAATGCTCAGTTTAGGTTTTAGTGATGAACTGTCATCATTATTAAGCTTATTACCAGTTCAAAAACAAACTTTACTGTTTTCAGCAACCTTTCCAGAGCAAGTTAAAACATTAACGACCGCACTACTTAATAATCCAGTTGAAATTCAATTACAAAGTGCAGAAGAAAGTACATTAGTTCAACGATTATTCACTGTTGATAAAGGTCAAAAGACCGCATTGTTAGCACACTTGATTAAACATCATAATTGGCAACAAATACTAATTTTTGTAAATGCTAAAACCGGTTGTAAGCATCTAGCAGATAAGCTAGCAAAACGAGGCATTACTGCTGAAGTGTTTCATGGCGATAAAGGACAAGGAGCTAGAACACGTGTTTTAGATGCATTTAAAGCCGGTGATATTCAAGTTTTAATTGCAACAGATATTGCTGCACGTGGCTTGGATATAGAAAAACTGCCTGTAGTAATCAACTTTGATCTACCAAGAAGCCCTGCTGATTATATGCATCGAATTGGACGAAGTGGTCGTGCTGGTGAAGTTGGTCTTGCACTTTCTCTTATTGATTACGAAGATTATCACCATTTTAATGTCATAGAAAAAAAGCATAAGATTTACTTAGAGCGTGAACAAGTCATTGGATTTGAAACGACTGACTTTGAAAAGCAAGTGTTTCAAGCAAAAGAAAAGTTAAAGGTACAACCACAAGGTACGGGTAAAAAGAAACGTAGCAAACAACCACAAATAAATGCCGATATTTGGTTAGGTAAGGCATAAACTATTCAAGCTAATCTCAATGAAATGGAGGTTAGCTTTATTATAAAATTACTAATATATAAACGTAATTTGATTGACAATGATTACACACTATTTTCTTTGCAATTAAACAACACTATTTTTTAGTTTTAATTTTTAAATACTACTTACTCGCTTATTCGCTGTATTAAATTATTCAATTTAAGATCTATTTGCCTCAAAAATTCGTTTATTTATTATGCTATATCATTATTTTTTATTAGTAATACTAATGATATTAGCTATAATGCCATACAAAACAGATGTTTATTTATCTTTATATATTGTATTTTTTATAATAAATGATTATCAGTAAAGCGCCTTTATTCATTAATGGGTAATAGTGCTAAACACTAATCACAAAGGCAGAATAGGTTCTATGAACTCAAAAAAAAATACTGAACTATTAGCAAGTCAACAAAAAATACTCACAAAAATAGCATTGGGTGATCCATTAGAAGATATACTTAAGTCAATTTGTCTCTCTATTGAAAACCTTATTGATGATAAAACGGCTAAATGTTCAATTTTAAAATTAGTTGATAACCTGCTATTTAGTGTCGCCTCCCCAAGCATACCAAACAGTTACTCAGAGGTAATTAATGGTATCAAAATAGGACCGTTAGTTGGCTCTTGTGGTACGGCGGCATTTACCAATGAACGTGTCTTGGTAGAAAATATCGCTGATTCAACTCTATGGGAAGGCTTTAAAAGTGTTGCAAAGGCACATAATTTAGCATCATGCTGGTCTACACCTATTACTTCAAGTAAATCCGAAATCTTAGGCACTTTTGCAATCTATTACAGTTCTCCTAAATCGGCTTCTAAAGAATGTTTAAACTTGATTGATTATTTTGTTCACCTTTCTAGTATTGCAATTGAGAAAAGTAACAATGCTTTTCATATGAGAAAATTAATCCATGATTTAAAAGTAACTAATCAAAATTTAAATGCCTTTATCAAAGTAATACCTGACCCTGCAATTGTTATTACCAAAGAAGGCTTATACCTTAATGTATATGCAGCATCTGAGAACTTATTAAGTGATCCAATCCAAGATTTAGTAGGCAAAAATATAAATGACATTTTATCTAAAGATGATGCTGAAATGGCATTAGATAAAATAAATAAAACATTAGAAACTAATGAAACTCATGTTTTCGAATACACATTAACAATACGTTCTATTGTTCATATTTTTGAAGGTAGAACCATTAAAATTGATTATGATAATCAGAGTCATGTATTGTGGGTGATCAGGGATATCACTAACCGTAAAAACAGTGAAGATGAAGTAAAAAAATTAGTTTATTACGATCCATTAACTAACTTGCCCAATAGACGTTTACTCACTGAGCGTATTAATAGTTGTGTTGAAAAAATAATTAAAGATGACACGATCAGTGTATTGTTATTTTTAGATATCGACAATTTCAAGCGTATAAATGATTCCCTAGGACATAGTGCTGGTGATCAATTACTGATTCAGTCAGCAACACGTCTTTCAGCTATATTAGGTGATGTAAATACCTTGGCTAGAATTGGTGGTGATGAGTTTGTGATATTAGTAGATGACATTGCAGATAATATGCAACAAGCGCAATCTAACGTTATTCAATTAGTACAAAAAATACAAAGTATTTTTATCGATAAATATGAGCTGGGTAAACTAGCCTTTCAGATAAGTGCCAGCATTGGTATTTACTTAATCGATAAAAATCATGCAGATGCAGATAATATTCTAAAATTTGCAGATACTGCAATGTACCGTACTAAATTCAAAGGAGGCAACGGTTACAGCTTCTTTGACCCTAAACAACAAACATTATTGGAAATAAAAACAGAGCTAGAAAGTGAGATAATAAGAGCAATTGAAGGTGACGAATTTTGTGCACACTTTCAGCCGCAAGTTGACGTAAATGGGAAAGTATCAGGCGCTGAAGCATTAATTCGCTGGAATCACCCAACTAAAGGTTTAGTCCCACCTTACCAATTTATTCCTTTAGCCGAACAATTTGGCTTAATCCAAAAACTTCAAAATATTGTATTACGCGATATTTGTTTACTGTTAAAAGAACTATCAAAACACGCTATTATCCCACCGAATTATCGAATAGCGATTAATATGGCACAAAACCAATTCAATTCGCCGACATTAAAAAATGAATTGATTTCTATTTTAAATGAATATCAAGTATCTCCACATCAAATAATGTTAGAGATAACAGAAAGCATGTTATCGAAAGACTTATCTTACACAGTGCAACAAATGCATGAGCTGAAAGCTCAAGGGTTTACATTTTCTATTGATGATTTTGGAACAGGTTACTCTTGCTTATCAACATTACATGCTTACCCTGTTGATGAATTGAAGATAGACAAAAGCTTTATCGATAATATTGAGAATGTTCAAACTGGGTTACCTATTGTTGAAACGATCATTAATCTAGCAAAAAACCTAAATATCTCTGTAATGGCAGAAGGTGTCGAAACAGAAAAACAATTCTCTATATTAAAAGAGAAAAAAACTGATGGGATTCAAGGTTATTTAGTCGCGAAGCCTATGCCTGCTGAAGATTACATTACTTGGCATCAAGGAGTTACTAACTCATAATAAATAACATATAACTGGTTAATACCTGGGTAAATTTCTTGAATAATTGTCTTTAATTCAGCTAAGGTCATATTTTCTTGGCGAGCGTGCTCTATAGTTAAATTCTCAAATAATATAGGCTCTACTCGTAATATAATTAAGCGACAAAACCACCGTTCTTGTTCATAAGTATAAACATTTACTTGGGTATTTGGCTGATAGTCTTTCTCTTCCTCGTTTCTTATCGTTAACGTTTTTTTACCAGATAAAATATCTACTTCAAATCGCTCGAAAAAAGTAATTTTTGATTTAGGCACCATCGCAAATGACATGATTAAACTCACTTATAAAAAGAGATGAAGATAGCATTATCACAACAACTACTGCAATAATGTTAATACCAATTGCATTAAATAAGTGATCTAAATTTTGCGCAGGAAAAATGACTTAGTTTAAGTCGTAACTTAAGCCTTTCGTCGATTAACTTCGTTAATAGTCTATCGGAGAATTAACGATAAGATGTTAATTCTTTAATAGTTGTTCTATTTACGAAAGTTACAACGAAGAAATAAGTTATTTTAACAAGTAAAATAGATCAGTTACTTAGTGTGATTGGTACAATAACACCTCTTTATAATTAAGTTTTCTGATTTACTAAACCATACTTAGCGTTTAGGAGGTGACGGAAGAGCTGCTTTTAACTCTTCATTCGTAACACCTAGTTCTTTTGCTGCTGCAACGAGATCTAAATCCCGCCCTCCATTATTTCTAATAATGTTCATGAGCGTTTTTTCAGAAACACCTAATACTTTAGCTGCTTTATCGAAACCAGGCGGAGTACCGTGTCCGGGTCCGCCGCCTTTTCCTTGCCCACCTGCAGCACCTATTCCTTGTTTAGCTGTTGTTGAAAAGTTGTCTTTAGCTACTACACCGTGTAAGCATGTTGGTAAATTAGGGAAAGTAGTAGAAGCGTGATAATGATATATACCCTTTGGGTATTCCTTCGTAGCACTAAAGTGACCACCACAAATATCTAGGTCTTCAGGTGTCTTACCGTCTTGTTCTAAACTGCCGTAAATTGGAAAACCGTCAAAGGCATAGGCAAAGATAGCACTGGCTTTTTGTTCAATATTACATTCGATGTCTAAGTGCTCTTCTTTATAAACAGAGCTAATATCCGTTGCTGTTGAATGCCAGTGATACCAACCACCTGGATCAACATGCCCACCACATTTATCCAACGCAGGCATATGTCCAGTTTCTAATACCGAAGGAGCATCAGCAAAAATAGGGACACCGTCTAGCGCTAATCCTACTTTTGCAACAGTCCCTAAATCAGTTATCTGCTCTGATTTTATAGGATTAATAGGGATTAAAATGGTCATTTCAACTGTCTTATCGACGGAAGCTTGTAAACAAGTATTGTCACTTTTAGGTTGACTCGTACGAACATCAGTGATGTTTACATTTCCATCTTTATCATAGAAATTGTAACCTTGGCTATCCAACATAGATAAAAAACCTTTATCTATTTGATATAAGCCAGATAATTCACCATCCCAATTCCAAATCCCCCCTTTTTGGTCAATGCTTTGTGGGCAAAATGGACCTGTTCTTAGATTATCTGGCTGATATTTAACAACAAACCTAGCGCAAGTAGACTTTTCCCCATTTTCTAGAGAACATTCACCAACGACCGGCTCTGTAACTAACACATCTTTATTGATATCAGCAATATTAATACCCGCCGATACACTACCAATTGAAGCTCCCATAGAAACAGCACTGGCGATCAGACATTGTGTAAATTTTTGTAAATTCATTAAACTCCCTTAACACTTACTAATTACAAGATTAGTGCCCCATTTTAATAAGCCACATACCCATATTTCTTAAAATATCATTTCAAAATAGTTATAATAGTAAGTAATACTTGTTGGATTGACTGCAAAATTGTATTTACATAACTTGAGCAACTTCCACATATTGCTTACAATGTATCCCTTTTACTTTTATAGGTTATATTTATGAACGACACTCAGTCTCTACCAACACTTCCAGACCGTTTATCTGTTAATCCACGCAGTCCTTACCATGTTGCAGAAATATTCGAACACGATATTGGTATTAGACTTAATGGCAAAGAACGCACTGATGTCGAAGAATATTGCATTAGCGAAGGCTGGGCTTTAGTTTCAGCACATAAAGCGTTAGATCGCCGCGGCCAACCGCTAATGAGAACCGTAAAAGGTACAGTTGAAGCTTATTATCGTTAAATGATAAACCCCAAGGTGCTTTAAAAGCACCTTTTTATTTTCAGTTGTAAATCTCACATTATTTAAAGATTCAAATATTTATTTATATCGAGATTATCTACTAGGGAATCCACCCATTATGACTTCTGAACTAGTATCACAGCTTGCAAATGAATTATCCGGTAGCTCCCCTTTAAACCTTGGCCCCATTTGATATGGAAATGAGGGAGAAAGTGTTCCATCAACTTCTTCAACTAATGTAATATGATAGTGATAGCCCTTCCCGTCACCTGTATCATGACCATTGTGTTCGTCTAATACTGCACCAGTAACTTCCTCACCAGCATAATAATAATCTTCATAATAATACCCATCATCCGCAGCGATTATATTACTTGATAATGTAGTGACTTCTTCACCAATATCGGGACCATTTTCTTCCGCTTCCATTACACCCGCTTCAAGATCGTATTCATCTACAAGAACACAAGTTCTTTCACCTTCAGTCTCACACCCACCTTCAGCTTCAGAAGCACCATAATCACGAACTTTCCAGCCACTAATAGCTAATTCTCCAGCACTCTCATAAGGACCGTATAATGGGTAACCGTCAGCAGCAAAACCATAGATAGGAGAATGTTGATCACCTTCATCATCTAATAATTCTGCTAGACAACTAGTATATTGATGATGATGGTAAAGACCATTTGCAGCATGTCCAGCACAAATATCCACGTCATATTGCTCTGCTTCAGGTGCTAAGTTATACCACTGATTAGTACCGTAACTCATACCATCACCCCAGTTAAAAATTGCAACACCGTTTACCATTAACCCAATACTATCTAGACCTGTTTCACAAACATCACTCTCATCTAAATCTATTGGCGTATCAACAAAATAAGCTTCAACAGACTGCTGATTTGGACACCCCGGGCCTGGTGGCCAATAACCTGCTCCACCTGTATCATCACAATTCTCTGTGCTGCTGTTATAACCGATATCTTGACCAAACAATACAAGATCACCCGCTGCAACAGTGGTATAACCATTTACAAAATCGGTCACCGCTTTTGGTCGGTTATCTAAATCCTCTACCATTTCATCAGTCATGGTCGTTTCGTATTTTGGGATACCATTAGTTAATACATACGTATATCCGATACCATCATCAGTGACATTTTCAGCAGATTGAACATCCTCTACAACGCCAACACCATCATCGTCTAAAATGTAAACGGATGTAGTAGTATTATTTATTATCCAACTAGTTTCTGTATCAGTACCGTCTGTATTCTCAACACTTGTATCACTGCTAGTATCGTCGTCTGTATTTGATGTTTCATCACTGCTCGAGTCGATGGTTGAACCGCTAGAAACTGTTGAAGTGGAATCTCCACAACCAGTTAAAGTTAGCAATACAACACAACCTAATAAAAAGCTCAAACATTCCTTGTTTTTCATGCGGTGAATCTCCGATGGTAATATTAGATCAATCTAACCTAACAATGTGCAAAAAATGTGCAAAATAAACAGTTTTTTAATAGTATTTAGTTTTGTTAATTACAAGGCAGGAAAACTTTCAAATCTATATGTGATAAAAAGAGATTTATTGGGATCAACATATAACGTTGCTAATATTTTTTTATGCTCTGCAACCCAGTACATATGTCCATGATTATTTAAAGTAACTGAGACCGTATTTATGCCATTTTTTAGATAACGCTGTGGAATATGGATAGTTTTACCATAAACTCGTTGTATTTTAGTTCCGTTAATATACAAATGAGCATGCCCTTCTACAAAATTTGAATTTTCGTCGATACTAACCTTCATCAACTCTGCCATTGTGCTATTTTCAGGAGGAGGAATTAATAAATAATGCTCTGTAATTAAGGTTAAGTTATAACCATCGATACTGTCTTTGGTGAGTTTTAAGCTTAGTTTTGGTGACTTAATACCAGATGGAACATCGATGGGTAGATGTGAATGTTCAATTGCCTCTTGTGCAAGTGACTGAGCTATCCCTGAAATTAATAACACGAAAACTGTAATGATCTTCATATATCCCCTCACGAAATTTCGTTAATTTTTTAATGGTTTTACATTGAGGTGAGTAAGCAGTTGATGCCATTTATTTAATTAGCTTTTACTCTTCCTTTTTTACAGATACACGTTATTTAATAAATAAGGAATAACTCATTACACTAAAAATAAATATGTAAAATAAGAGTCAATATAAATTTAAATACTGAACAGCCTTTTTACTTACTATTATTAAAGTTAAAGTCACAAATAAAGCCCTTTTAAAACAATCACTTAATTAATTTAATTTATGAATAAAAAAATGCCAGATTAAAGTTTCTACTATTAATAAAATAGTAAACGCCTCAACCTGGCACACAAATATAAATATATTTATAATTAATTAATGATAAAAATATTCTTTAATAGTAATTAAAACACGCTTTAATAGTCTAAAGTTACCCCAGCAAACATTAATGCACTGTACCCAGAAAAAGTATCTATTGGGCGAATTTCAACATTCAATTCACCTTCGAATTCAATATCAATCTTATAGTTTTTCCAAGAAAAACCAGAGCTAAGAGTAATAATTTCACTTTCACCATTAATAAGTAATTCTATCGACGCAGGTTCATGACTCCAAGCTCCTGCTGTTAAATAAATTGATGCTAAGTTTACTTGTTGCTCACCACTATTAAGGCTTAAGACGATACCATTATCAGGATTCCAGCTCATTGACTGGTATCCTTTATAAGTTTGTTCATCTTGATTAGTAAATGTGTAACGACTAGTGCGAGATTTCGTTGTACCTATATAAGACAAAGAAGATAAAGTTGCATCAGAGAAAGAACTGTTGACGACTTCAAGTTGATGAGTAATAAACTTATTATCAGATACATCGATATTAGTACCGTTATCTGTCTGAACATCCATGAGTGAAGCGTATTGAATAACTTCTTCTATAACTGGTTCAGCAGTCTCAATTTCATCAAACACAATGCCTGCAATCATCAATGAACTGTAACCACTGTGATCACTGTCTGTTGTAATCGTCACAGGTACTGTCCCTTCGAAATTGATATCAACTACCATATATTGCCATGAATACCCCTTCTGTAAGGTAATGGTTTCGGTTTTGTCGCCAACAATTACTTCTACTGAAGCGGCAGTACTACTCCATACGCCCGCTTGTAAATAGATATGAGCGATTTGTGTTGTACCGTTACTTTGCATAGTAAAGTTAACACTATTAGCAGTATTAAATCCCATACTGACATAACCGTTACTCAATACCGATTGTTCGTTGCTAAAAATAAAGTAACTACTTTCACGACTTTTGCTATTGCCACTATTTATATCAAAAATAACAGATGACACAGTGGCACCACTATTACCTTCATTGTAATGATTTTCATTATAGAATGAATATAAACCTTGCTCAGACACATCGATTTCAACAGGTTTACTAATAAACTCGTGAGATAATGCAACACTGTATGAATCATAGCTATACTGAGCTGTTTCTTCAATTTCTACGAAATCATTACCAGTATCCTCTTCATTGCTATTATCCTCATTCTCAATAACTTCCATACATGACTCATCTGAGTAACTAGAGCCAGCAGGATTAAAAGCAATCACTCGATAACAGTAGGTTTCATCTATTAATACATCATCATCTGTATAACTCGTGGTATTCGCCGCTATAGTTGAAATAATGGTTGAATCATTTTCATTTAAACCACGTTTCTCAATATAAAAACCATCTTCATTAGAAGAACTATCTGCCCAAGTAATATATAAGCTCGCAGCATATACTGAGTTTAAGGACATATAAAACCCCAAAATCAGCAATAAGGTGTTGCGTATGTTGTAAATATAAATCATGTTGCTTCTCCGATCTTTTAGGCACTCTATTTCAATCTGCGTTGAATTCGGAGCATTTAGCCTGTCTTGCATTGTTTTTAAGTGCCTAATAAAGGACAACTTCCATTAGGTATTAATCTTGTCGCCCAATACATTTAAATAATTTCGAGCAACAGTCTAAAAAATACTACTTTAAGGGTAGTTAATTAGTTTATTAATGCAAAATTAAAAGAAAAAAAACTACATTATTTACACCCTTTCGATACTAAACATCTAATTTTAATATGAATCTTTTTCGAAATTACTTTTGAAAACCTTTTTTGATAATTAAATGTCAAAATACTCTCTTAGTGCTACAATAATACCCACATAGAGATACTTATATTTTATAAAATACTCTACAAACACTTAATACTTATGAACAAAAAAGGCACTTATGCGCTCACTTTCTATTAAAAATCGAATCATTTTATCTATTTTACTTGTTGTCGTAGTATCGACTAGTGTGATTGCGTTTGTAGCACAACATAAATCACATGAATTTTTATTAAATCGCCTACAAAATTCAGAATTACCAAATTTAGTACAACGAGTTTCTCAAACTGTCGACGGAGAAATTGCTGAGATGAAAGCAATTACAAAATCGATTGCTAATAACCCATTCATCTATCAATTAATAGATAACAACAATAAATCTGAGATAGATAAACGTTTAACGGAATATTTATCAGGCATTGCCAACACCAATAATTTGAGTAATGCCTCATATATCGAACGAAACACTGCAGAATACTGGAACCAAAAAGGTTTCCTCCGAGTATTACAGGATAATGATCACGATAGTTGGTATTTCAAATTCAAAAATAGTGGCCTACAAACTTCAGCAAGCACTTACACTGAATCAGATGGCACCATCAATGTATTTGTTAACTATCAACAACTTAATGGTAGAGGTTCATCAGGCGTTTCAAGAACTTTTTCAGATATTGCCACCCTGTTGCAACAGTTTAAAATTGAGCAAACAGGATTTGTGTACTTGGTAGACCAAAAAGGTCTCATTAAAGTTCATAAAAACCGCAATTACGCTGAAAGTAAAAATGTAAATGAGATTTATCCTGACTTGGATAAAAGTATTCTTTTTGCTAAGCAACCTTTTGCTTTTCAAGAAGTAGGCGAATACATGATTTCAACCAGTTATATTGATAGTTTGCAATGGTATATTATTGCTCAAGTACCAAAGAATGAATTGTATGAGCCTATTACAGAAGCTCGTAACTTTATGATAATTCTATTCTTAATTATTGTAACTGTATTTGTAGGCTTGAGCATTGTTGTATCAAACAGGTTGGTTTTACCATTACAAAAAATGGCTGAAAAGTTCCGTATATTAGGTGACGGTGAAGGTGATTTAACCAGTAAAGTTGACGAGAATGGCGCTTATGAGATTGCTGAATTAGCTAAAGGGTTTAATTCATTTGTCGCGAATATTCGCACTGTGGTCCATGACGTTAAGTTCACATCCACCGATATCAGAAGTGCGTCAGAACACGTATATAAAGATGCCAATGCTTCTAAGTTATCACTCGATAAGCAAAGAGATGAAGCACATCAGGTATCTGTTGCAATTAATGAAATGGGTAGCACAATTGCTGAAATTGCAAATAATGCCGCTGTCGCAGCAGAAACCACCAATGAAGCGACAAACAAGACATCACAAGCACAAATTGTGGTCAATGAATCAACACAAACAATTAGCATTATGGCTGAAGATATGGAAATTGTGTCTGCTAATATCGAAACACTAGCACAGAGAAGCGACTCAATTAGTAGTGTATTAGATGTCATAAGAGGCATTTCCGAACAGACTAACTTATTAGCACTTAATGCGGCAATTGAAGCTGCTCGTGCTGGTGAGTATGGTCGTGGGTTTGCTGTAGTTGCAGATGAAGTAAGAAACTTAGCTAAAAAAACACATGAATCAACAGATGAAATTCATAGAATGATCACTGAACTTCAAGATGGATCTAAGCTAGCGGTCGACTCCGTTCATAAAAGCCGTGAACAAGCGATTTTAGGGTTGAATGCAGCGCAAAAGACTAACTCAGCATTAAATGAGATTGTTAATAATGTTCAGCATATATCAGACTTAAATACCCAAATTGCGACGGCTACAGAGGAACAATCAGCGGTAATTAATGAGATCAATGTACATGTAGTAAACATTAGTGATAGCACTGAAGAAAGTGCTCATGCATCGCAAAGTATTGAATCTTCAACAGACTCGTTAAAATCAATGGCAGCAAGTTTAGACAAACTAGTAAACCGCTTTAAATCATAACTAATTATTAAGTGGCTTATTTAATAATAAGCCACTTAATACCAATCACACTAAGTAACTGATCTATTTTACTTGTTAAAATAACTTATTTCTTCGTTGTAACTTTCGTAAATAG
>NZ_JBAHZA010000019.1:0-44691 GCF_036697365.1 Psychromonas arctica | reverse complement strand
CTTAAAATATAAAACGCCCGATGAAGTACACCAGGCGTTTTAATTAAAATACTGTCAACCTATATCAGGACGGGACACTTTTGTAAATAAAAAAGCCGCTATACAGCGGCTTTCTTGATCATTTTTCAACAATCTTAAAATTGTCTTGGTCTAGAACGGTAGTACCCATATACAAGAATGATGTTGGGTGGGTGAGTGCTAGTTACCTTTGTTAGGGGGGGGAGTAATTTTTGGTGTGGTTATAGTTTACACTAATTATAATTGTGTAAAGTAAAGAGTGGGATAAGCCATTTTATCAGCGTTAATTTTACAGTTTGATACCAGTTATATCCCTTATTCTAAGTAATTTCTTTGATACTTATTTGTAACGTGACCTATTGGTGAGTATGTTCAATATTTAGGTTTTTAACCGTTACGTTCATTGTAAATATAAAGTTAATGTCACTTTGGTGCTCTATCTCTCTATAGTACTCAGGAAACTCATACTCAGAACTATTTATTGATGTTATATTATCAGCTTACAAGTATTTAATTTGCGATATAATTTTTAGAATCAATTTGCTTATTATTTTCAACTAAATAGATTTAAAGAAGATATAAATGAAATTAGAAGACTGGAAAGAAAAAAATCCGTATTTCATAGAGTCAGTGAAAGTAACGAAGCTATTATCCAAGTATGATATTACTTGGAAGTTATCAGACACTAATGTCTTAGTTGGAAAAAATGGTTCTGGTAAAAGTACACTTCTTCAATTATTGCATCTAGCGCTTGATGGACCTGATGGAAAAGACAGAAGCATTAATTCTGTTGCTCCAAAGTTTGATAGCATTACTGTCACACTTAACAATGGCATGGCTACTACAGTGTCATCAGGATCTAACAATAACCATAATCAAAAACTTAAAAAGCTACTTGAAAATGTAATTTCTGATCCTGAATTTAGGGAAAAGATGCGAAAGAATTCCGAAGATAAGAATGATGTAGACTTTAAAACACTTTTGGAAGCTTTAAATGTAGATATGAATGAAGAAGGTACTGGCAAAGTAAAACGTACTATCTCAGGCTCAAGTAATTTTATTGATTATTCAAAAGATGATAATGGAATTAATTTATTTAAACAGAATATTTCTATGGAATTCATTTCGACCTTCGACATGCTGTTGTTATCGAAAGAAGAGTATGCCGAATTTGGTGAGAGCACTTATTCACAAATTGATATTATGATAAAAAAAGAAGTATCTAAGCTAAAAAGCTTAATGATTTCTTTAAATAATGAAACATCTACAGAATATACAACTTTGCCGTATAAGAAAGATTTCAACACAATAAAAAGTAGCCGTTTTAGCCAGCTAAATATCTTCATCAAAGAAGTAAATAAATTATTTAACCCTGAAGATAAGCACTTTTCCTTCACTAATGACGGTAGTTTATTAGTCAAAACAATGGGAAAAGAAATATCTGTTGAAGAGTTATCTTCTGGAGAGAAGCAATTACTTATTATTTTGTTAAAAGTAGCTAACACCGGCTATAAACATTCAATAATATTTTTAGATGAGCCAGAAATATCTCTTCATTTGAGTTGGCAAGAAAAGCTGATTTCATCTGTTCGTAGAATAAACCCAAAATCTCAGTTAATTATTGTTTCTCACTCGCCTGGTCTGGTGATGGATGGTTGGATGGATAAAGCTGTTGATATGGCTGATATTTCTGATAAGTGGACTGGGGAATAAGATGCCTAATAAAAGTTTAGATTATGGTTTCAATTCCAAATATATCGCAGGGTATGTAAAATTTAAGCATGGGTTAAATTCTAAGGTTCAAGGCGTTATATATATTGAAAATGAAAAAGATAAGGCTTTCTGGTCTACATACCTAGGGGAAGAAATAGTTTCTCGTTATACTTTTAGCATGGCCTCTGGGCCAGATTGTGAAGAAACTCCTATTAGAGGAAAGTGTCGCTTTGAGCCATATCTTTCTGGTGCATCCAAAGAGGTTGTTTTTGCTATTGATGCTGATTTTGACTTCCTAACACCCGATAGAAACGATAAGTGTAAAAAAATATGTGAAAGTCCATATATTATACATACTTATGGGTACAGCAAAGAAAGCTTTACTAATTCATACAATGTTATTGATGCTTGTTTAGAGCAATATCATTACTTTAATGCCCATGAATATAGAATAAAAGACTTTATCGAAAATTACTCCAAGCGTATCTATTCATGTGTTGTTAAGTATTTGTTTTTATTGAATATTGATCAAGTTCCGTTAAATGATAGTGAATTTTATAATATTATTATTTATGCTGACTGTTATAGTTTATATTTTAAAGATGAATGGGACTCATTTGATAATGAGTTAAATGCTTTAAATAATAAATTTTCTAATGTTCTAGTTGCTTTAGGGGCTAGCACTAATGAATTCGAAACAAAGTTAAATGAATGTGGATTAATTGAAACAACGGTATATCAATATATCTCTGGACATAAATTAGAAGATCAGATAATTAAGCCAATTATAAACTCGATAAAAAGTGCTCTAATTAAAGAGGGAAGAGAAAGTTATATAAATAGCGGTGCAAGGGGAAAAGAAATAAGTAATCGACAGCAAGAATTGGTTAATCATTTTAAGGATAATGTAAACTTTCATACTTTAAAATGCTCATCAGAAGCATGGCTGGACAATCATTTATACGCTATATCGAAAGCTCAATCTCAGGCTTTAGTTTAAAATACCAAGTCCCTCAACTACAGGCACATCTTGCTATGCAAAAACGCAGAATAAAATGTGGATAACGCTTCGCGTTAACACTCTATTTATTTCCGCTTGTACCCGTAGTCACTCCTTTAGGTAATAAATTATTTTTTATTTTTTAAAAGGCAAAACAGGTAGCTATTACGTTTGTGAGAGTTGCTTGGCTGTTTTGTAATGTAAAAAGTGTAAAAGTGTTGGACAGCCACTCATTGAAGTTAACAATATCAATAAGCCAATAAAGAACGATACTCAATTTGGCTACGACAACTTCCCCGTTAAGTTTTTCTGAATAAATCACAGCCTTTAGCAAGCTAAGGCCGGGAGCTATTTATGCGACAACATAGTGTTATGAGCGGACTAAGCTCTGCGTGTCCTTTGACGTTGCTAGCTCATTTCGAGACATGGATGTCGAGTATGAGCGGTGCCAGTCTCTTTGCTTGCTTTCTCTGCTGGAAGAGAGAAAGTAAAGTCGCGACAGGGCGAAGTCAATGCTAACTAGAATCGAGTAGATCTGACGAGCGCAGACGAGATTTAACTGTAATTGGTTATAATACCAATCATACTAATTAACTGATCTATTTTACTTGTTAAAATAACTTATTTCTTCGTTGTAACTTTCATAAAGGAAACAACCGTTTAGTTCAATTTACGCCTTGAACTAAGTCATTTTTCCTGCGCAAAATTTAGATCACTTATTTAATGTAATCGGTATAAGTAAAAAAACAGGATGAATCCTGCGTCCCAAAATCAATATTTCAAAATCAACTCACTAAATCCAAGATATAAAAAAACCTAGCATTGCTAGGTTTTTTAATATTCTAAAATTTAACAAATTATCTCAAAAAGATAACTCAATCCTAGAACGGAATATCGTCATCGAAATCCATTGATGGCTCGTTAAAACTTGCTGGAGCTGTTGGTGCAGGTTTTGCAGCCGGTGCCGGAGCAGCAGGACGAGGTGCTGGTGGTGGCGTTGGTTGAGGAGCCTGTTGTGGTTGGTACGCAGGTGCCATTTGTGGTGGAGCCGATTGTGCTGGTGGCTGTTGAGGTTGATTACCCCAAGCTTGTTGCGGTGCTGCTTGTTGCGGCGCTTGATTTGAGTAACCACCAGGTTGTTGTCCACCTTGATAAGGTTGGCCTTGTCCTGGTGCTTGATTACGTGCATCTAGCATTTGAATATCGTTAGCAATGATCTCTGTTTTGTAACGATCTTGACCATCTTGACCTTGCCATTTATTGGTTTGTAATTTACCTTCAACATATACTTTTGCACCTTTCTTAAGGTACTGACCTACCATTTCGCCGAATTTTCCGAAAACAACAATGTTGTGCCACTCTGATTTATTTTCGTATTCACCTGTTTGTTTGTTTTTCCAACTTTCAGTGGTTGCAATTGAAAAGTTAGCTACTGCGCCACCATTTTGGGTGTAACGCATTTCAGGATCTTTACCTAGGTTTCCCACTAGGACTACTTTGTTTACACTACGGTTAAACATGTTTTTGCTCCGCTATTTCGACTTTACTTAAAATATTGCCAGCGCTCCATAAACATCATGACGCGCTAAAATTTGTTGTGCTTATTGCTGTTCAAAAACCTGTGCATTGACCTGACTATTAACAACTTATTTTCTGACATTACGCTGATTCGACAGTTCGAAAAGGACGATGATTTAAGTCAGAGGTTATTTGTTCTATAAATATACTTTAAAAGCAAAAATAGTCAGTTTACTGCGGTTGTAGATGCCGAGAGAAAATAAAAACTATATTTAGTATTAATTCTGCTAAGCATAAAAAACAAGCCACTACTGTTGACTAGTTTATAGGAAAAAGCCCCTGTAATACTACCGAAAATTTATCTAAAAGATGAAGTGGACCATAAAACTTAGCTATAGAGCTTGAGCTATCTAGTGTGAGCAATCTAAACAGAAAAATATAAAAAGCGAGCCGATAAAATATAGCCGAAGCAAGGCATATTAAATTTATGTACAGATTTTGCTTTAAACAAATTTAATGGCCTAAACGAGCATCCTAATTAAGGTGTTTAGCGATGGATTATGTTTATTTATTTTCAACACAGGTTTTTAGCGCATTCACTAGGCAAACTATTTATACTAGTTGGGTTATTTTATCTATTTTGGAGTTTTTTGTGCTCAGTTACCGTCATTCATACCATGCAGGGAATTATGCAGATGTGTTAAAACATACTGTAATGGTTTCTATCCTTGATTATCTATTACAAAAAGATAAGCCATTTTGTTATCTGGATACCCACTCTGGTTGTGGCGCTTATCAATTAGACTCAGAGCAATCATTAAAAACCGGTGAGTTTAAAGATGGGATTGCTAAGTTATGGGGGAAACAAAATCTACCTGTACCTGTGTCTCGCTATTTAGAGCAAGTGAGTACATTTAATGGTGTGGATAAATTAAATTCATACCCAGGATCGCCAATGATCTGTAACCAAATGCGCCGTGATGATGACCGTATGTTCTTGTTTGAGCTACACCCTAATGAGTTTACTAATATGCGAGGTAACTTCTCAGGCGACCGTCGTATAAAAATGGCTAATACTGATGGTTTACAAGGTTTAGTTGCTAATATGCCACCAAAAGAGCGCCGTGGCTTAGTATTGATTGATCCTTCATATGAAATTAAAACAGAGTATGAAGAAGTTGTTGAAAGTTTAATTGCCGCGCACCGTCGTTTTGCTACCGGCACTTATGCGTTGTGGTATCCAGTGGTAAAACGGACTGTTATTAATAAGATGGAACGTGCACTAAAAGCATCGGGCATTAAAAATATTCAATTATTCGAATTAGCCATTGAAGCTGATTCTGAAGAGCATGGTATGACGGCGAGTGGCATGATTGTAATTAATCCCCCTTGGACGCTTTTGAAAGAGATGCAGCACAGTTTGCCTTTCCTCGCTGAAACTTTAGGTATTGATGGACAAGGACAATATCGAGTAGAGACATTAGTCGCTGAGTAAGAGTAAATTAATCAAGAACCTAACCTTAAATTTTAGTGGTTAGGTTGTTCTTGTATTGCTCTTTATCATACCGTTTAAGTGTTAAGTTTATGCAAACTTACAGTCTTCTTGTAATAGGTTAATCCCCTTAGCCATTTTATCATTTATTTAAAAACACCTTGTTGATTAAAAAATTATTGCTATCTCTGCATTTATAGCTACTTTCGCCGCACCGAGTGGCGTGATATATTAGCCTCCATTTATTTTTGATCTGTTTAGGGCTTAAATCCTCCTTGTTTTAAGAAAGCCTAAATCGACACTTTTACACGGAATATATCATGACTAAATCGACATCTGATATTCGCCAAGGATTCATGGACTTCTTTGGTAAAAAAGGGCATCAGACAGTGAGCAGCAGTTCACTTGTTCCTGATAATGACCCGACACTGCTATTTACAAATGCAGGGATGAACCAATTTAAGGATACTTTTTTAGGTTCTGAAACAAGATCTTACACGCGTGCTACTTCAAGCCAACGCTGTGTACGTGCTGGTGGTAAACATAACGATTTAGATAACGTGGGTTACACTGCGCGTCACCATACTTTCTTTGAAATGTTAGGTAACTTTAGCTTTGGTGATTACTTCAAAGAGCAAGCTATTGCATTCTCGTGGGAATACTTAACAGAAGAGTTGAACATTCCAAAAGAAAAACTGTTAGTAACAGTTTACGAAAGTGACGATGAAGCATTTTCATTGTGGGCTGATAAAATCGGCGTACCAGAAGATAAAATTATTCGTATCGGTGATAAATCGCCTGAGAAAAAATTTGAGTCAGATAACTTCTGGTCAATGGGTGACACAGGGCCATGCGGCCCTTGCTCTGAGATTTTCTATGATCATGGTGAGCATATTTGGGGTGGTCCTCCAGGCACTCCTGAAGAAGATGGCGATCGCTTTATCGAGATTTGGAACATTGTATTCATGCAATTTAACCGAAGCGCAGATGGAACGATGGAAGATTTACCAAACCCATCGATTGATACCGGAATGGGATTAGAACGTATTTCTGCGATCATTCAAAACGGCCATTCAAATTACGATATCGACCTTTTCCAAGGCTTGATCAAAAAAGTAGCCGAAGTTACTGGTGCACAAGATCTTGAAGATAAGTCTTTACGTGTAGTTGCCGATCATATTCGTTCATGTGGTTTCTTAATCTGCGATGGTGTTATGCCATCTAACGAAGGTCGTGGCTATGTGTTGCGTCGTATTATTCGTCGTGCCGTTCGTCATGGACATAAGCTAGGCGCACAAGGCGTCTTCTTCTATAAAGTGTACGAAGAGCTGATTAATCAAATGGGTGATGCTTACCCAGAGCTAGAAAAACAACGTGAATTTGTAGAAAAGATCTTACGTTTAGAAGAAGAGCAATTCGGTAAAACCTTAGAGCGTGGTTTACAAATCTTAGATAACGAATTAGAGGCGTTAACAGGCTCAGTTATCCCGGGTGATATTGTTTTCAAACTTTACGATACTTACGGTTTCCCTGCTGATTTAACTGCTGATATCGCACGTGAACGTGAATTAACTATCGACCAAGATGGTTTTGATGCAGCAATGACTGAGCAACGTACGCGTGCTCAACAAGCTAACAACTTTGGTAAAGATTACAACGATGTTTTAAAAGTTGAAGATAAAACTAAGTTTCTTGGTTACCAAACATTAGAAGCTGAAGGCACTGTGGCTTCGTTAATTAAACAAGGTGAGTTTGTACAAACCTTAGCTGAAGGTGATAACGCACAAGTTATCTTATCACAGACACCTTTTTATGCTGAGTCTGGTGGTCAAGTAGGTGATGCGGGTGTGTTAACATTCGGCGAAGTAAAATTTGTAGTTACTGATACTAAAAAATCAGGTGATGCATTCCTGCATATTGGTTACTTGAGCGCAGGTACATTAACGATTGGTGATACAGTACAAGCGCAAGTAGAAGCAGACCGTCGTAAAGCAATTGCCTTACATCACTCGGCAACGCACCTATTACACGCTGCATTACGTGAAACCTTAGGTGAGCATGTTACGCAGAAAGGTTCATTATGTGATGCTGAGAAATTACGTTTTGATTTCTCGCATTTTGAAGCTTTATCTACAGACACGTTGAATAAAGTTACTTACTTAGTTAACCAAGCAATTCGTAACAACTTTGAAGTTGTGACGCAATTGATGGATATTGAGCAAGCCAAAGAAAGTGGTGCAATGGCATTGTTTGGTGAAAAATACGATGACATGGTACGCGTAGTGACAATGGGCGACTTCTCTGTTGAACTTTGTGGCGGTACACATGCTCAACGTACGGGTGACATGGGCTTATTTTTAATTACATCTGAAGCGGGTACCGCGGCTGGCGTTCGTCGTATTGAAGCAGCGGTTGGTGAAGCTGCGAGTGGTGTATTACAAAACCTTCGTGAGCAATTCTCTAAAGCTTGTGACTTAGTAAAAGGTGATACTTTCACGCTAGGTGAAAAGATCATGGGCACGTTAGATCGTAATAAAGCGCTAGAGAAAGAGTTAGCACAATTAAAAGCGAAAATTGCTAGTGAAGCTGGCTCTAATCTAACTGACCAAGCCGTTGACGTGAATGGTGTAAAAGTTGTTGTTGCTCATATGGAAGGGGTAGACCCTAAATCATTGCGTACTAGCGTTGATGAAATGAAGAACAAGTTACAGTCAGGTGTCGTAGTATTAGCAACAACTGTAGGGGATGACAAAGTTAGCCTTGTGGTTGGTGTGACTAAAGACTTAATTGGTAAAGTGAAAGCGGGTGAATTAGTGAATGTTGTTGCTGTTCCTGTTGGTGGTAAAGGTGGCGGTCGTCCTGATATGGCGATGGCAGGCGGAAACAATCCAGCTGCTTTAAAAGATGCATTAGCGTTAGTTAACCCTTGGTTAACCGAACGTTTGTAAGAATTAAGAGTCTATACCCGTGAGTATAGCAAGGAAATGAGATGGCACTGATAGTTCAAAAATATGGCGGTACTTCAGTAGGTACTGTGGAGCGTATTAAAGCGGTTGCAGACAAAGTAAAGGCGACAAGAGAAGCGGGTCATGATGTAGTGGTTGTTTTATCTGCGATGTCAGGTGAAACAAATCGCTTAATTGCCTTAGCTAAAGAGTTTGTTGAAAAGCCAAGTGCACGTGAAATGGACGTGTTATTAACAACAGGAGAGCAAACAACCATTGCATTATTGTCAATGGCGTTGCATAACCTGGATGTTGAAGCTGTGTCCATGACAGGTGACCAAATTCGCATGAAAACGGATTCTAGCCACTCTAAAGCACGTATTTTAAATGTTGAAACTGAAAACCTTCAGAAGTATTTAAAAGCGGGTAAAGTGGTTGTTGTTGCTGGTTTCCAAGGCCGTAGTGAAGAAAATAACATCACAACGTTAGGTCGTGGTGGTAGTGATACTTCTGCTGTGGCTATCGCTGCTGCATTAAAAGCCGATGAATGTCAGATCTATACAGATGTTGATGGAGTATATACAACTGACCCTCGTGTTGAGCCAAATGCACGTCGCCTTGATAGCATCACTTTCGAAGAGATGTTAGAAATGGCTAGCCTAGGCGCTAAGGTCTTACAGATTCGCTCTGTAGAATTTGCAGGAAAATACAACGTGCCACTACGTGTACTTTCTAGTTTTAAAGATGGTGGTGGTACGTTAATTAGTTATGAGGAAAATAAAATGGAATCTCCTGTTATCTCTGGGATCGCATTCAACCGTGATGAAGCTCGTTTAACTTTATCTGGCGTGCCTGATCAACCAACCATTGCTGCTCAAATTCTTTCACCTATTGGTGCTGCTAATATCGATATCGATATGATTGTGCAAAATACATTAGGTGACGGTAAAACTGATTTTACGTTCACAGTACACCGTGATGATTACGCAGAAGCAACTAAGCTATTGAATGTTGTTTGTGCTGACTTAAAGGCTGATTCAGTGCAAGGTAATAACGAAATAGCCAAAGTGTCTATCGTTGGTGTAGGTATGTGGAATCATCCTGGTGTTGCACAAAAAATGTTTGAAACATTAGGTGCAGAAGGTATTAACATGCATCAAATTGCTACTTCTGAAATCAAAATCTCAGTATTAGTAGATGGTAAATATTTAGAATTAGCTGTACGTGCTTTACATAAAGCATTTGAGCTTGAGACTGAGCCAAAGCAAGAAAAATAAAATATGCGATAACACAGTAAATATAAATAGTAATTTTACTGTGTTATGAGTCATACTAATATAATCATTATATTCAACAGAATAATTTAGGAGCTTAAATATGCTAATTTTGACACGCCGTGTAGGCGAAACGCTTATGATTGGTGACAACGTAACTGTAACAGTATTAGGTGTTAAAGGTAATCAAGTACGTGTTGGTGTTAATGCGCCAAAAGATGTATCTGTACATCGTGAAGAGATCTACATGCGTATTCAAGCTGAAAAGAACGCAACCACTAGTTAAGTTATTAACTAGTTTGTTGTTATTCTTTGTATAGTGGCTAAAAACCACTATCAACAGTAATAAACAAAATGTTGAAAAGAAGAGCTAATTAGCTCTTTTTTTATGTCTGTTGTTTTTTTGTGATTAACTAAGTTGGTGAATAACACTGTAATTTACGAAATATTTTAAGGGGCGTTGGCTTTAGCCTGCAGTGTTTTGGCTTTGTGCTTTATCGATATTTATGGGAATTACGACACATCTTTTCAGGGGCGCTGGCTTTAGCCTGCAGTGTTTTGGTTTTTGTGTGTGGTTTTAGTATTTTTATCCTGTAAATCTTTGCTGCTTCGTTAATTCCAAAGCAACTAATAGCAGCATGCGATGACTCGCATACTAGCTTTAGCCTGCAGTGTTTTGGTTTTGTATATTTTTAAGTATTTTGATCCTGTAAACCTTTGCCGCTTCGTTGAGTCCAAAGCAACTAATATCAGTATGCGATGACTCGCATACAGGCAGACTAAAGTCAGCGCCCCTAATATTAGACTTCGTCTAATAGCTAACGCAGCTTATTTGCGTTTGTTAATGGATAGCACGAAAGACTTTCGATTTAATGTTTTATCGATATTTATGAAAGTCACGACACATCTTTTCAGGGGCGCTGGCTTTAGCCTGCAGTATTTTGGTTTTTGTGTGTGGTTTTAGTATTTTTATCCTGTAAATCTTTGCCGCTTCGCTAATTCCAAAGTAACTAATATCCATATGCGATGACTCGCATACTAGCTCTAGCTTGCAGTGTTTTGGTTTTTATGTGTTTTTAAGTATTTTGACCCTATAAATCTTTGCTGCTTCGTTAATTCCAAAGCAACTAATAGCTGTTTGCGATGACTCGCAGTCTGGCTTTAGCCTGCAGTATTTTGCTTTTTATATTTTTAAGTATTTTGAACCTATAACTCTTTGCTACTTCGTTAATTCTAAAGCAACTAATAGCAG
Source organism: Psychromonas arctica (assembly GCF_036697365.1). GTDB lineage: Bacteria > Pseudomonadota > Gammaproteobacteria > Enterobacterales > Psychromonadaceae > Psychromonas > Psychromonas arctica_A. The sequence continues at coordinate 33,479 of NZ_JBAHZA010000019.1, read as the reverse complement.
TATGCGATGACTCGCATACAGGCAGACTAAAGTCAGCGCACCTAATATTAGACTTCGTCAAATAGCTAACGCAGCTTATTTGCGTTTGTTAATGGATAATACGAAAGATATTTCGATTTAATGTTTTATCTATATTTATGAAAGTCACGACACATCTTTTCAGGGGCGTTGGTTTGATCTGTAGTGTTTTGGCTTTGTGCTTTATTGATATTTATGGAAGTTACGATATTTCTTTTCAGGGGCGCTGGCTTTAGCCTGCAGTGTTTTGGCTTTGTGCTTCATCGATATTTATGGAAGTCACGACACATCTTTTAAGGGGCGCTGGCTTTAGCCTGCAATGTTTTGGTTTTTGCTTGGGGTAATGCAGTTAAATAGCAGTATGCGATGGCTCACAGACTAAAGTCCGCGGCCCAAATATCAAATTTGTTCTAATGGTTATTCCAGCTTGCTGTAGTTTTAGCTTTTTATTTTGCAGTACTGGGATTATTAAACAGAAGTCTAAAGCATAAATGTAAGCGCTCTCTGATCTCTTTTGCCATTTCCTTAATAATTACTCCTTTTTTATCAGTTAACTACTTTTCGATATAATCTTTCTCGGGAAGTCTCAATTGCCTTGCGATGAAAGCACTATAAAACTTACTTTTATAGTGCTTTAAAATCCCTCATTTAACGTAAAAAACAAGCAGTTTGTTTAATTAGCAAGCAAGCGAAACTTTTTCTTTAAAAAAAGTTTGACTTGTTTTCATAAGACAGTAATATGTGCGCCAACAAGACGACGGTGGGGTGGCCGAGTGGCCGAAGGCGCTCCCCTGCTAAGGGAGTAACGGGTTTATAGCCTGTTCGAGGGTTCGAATCCCTCCTCCACCGCCATTCTTGTAGATTCTTAAAGCGGGTGTAGCTCAGCTGGATAGAGTACCTGGCTACGAACCAGGCGGTCAGGGGTTCGAATCCCTTCACCCGCACCATATTTTTATTTGCACGAAAATACGGTGAGCTTAAGAATTGAATAAAAACAAAAGAATATCGCGGCGGGTGTAGCTCAGCTGGATAGAGTACCTGGCTACGAACCAGGCGGTCAGGGGTTCGAATCCCTTCACCCGCACCATTCTTTAGAGGCTTACCTTTGGTAAGTTTTTTTGTTTTTAGAGCTTTATTAATATTATTCCCAATAATATTAAACACCAATGCGGGTGTAGCTCAGCTGGATAGAGTACCTGGCTACGAACCAGGCGGTCAGGGGTTCGAATCCCTTCACCCGCACCATTTCTTTATATATTTATTATATCTGACTATATTTATTCAATTATTGTGAATTATAATTCATCTTACTGTTTTTTATTAAACTCACTCTGCTTATTTACATTCCTTATACTTTTTCATGTTTTTTAATAACATTTTTGTATTCTTTGTTGTGTGTATCTTTCTACCTCTTTTTTATTTGGCATGACTGCATGTTTATTTAGTTTGATTGCAAATTAAGTCATGTTTTATATAGTAAGTTAGTTACATAAATTTGATAGGAATAACATTAAATAGTGAATTTTAAATCTCAACTCTGCTTAGTCGGTCAACTTCGCTCGCTTTCATTTTAAAGGTCAAACCAGTACAATAAATCGCTGCTAGATAATATTTTATTAATCTTGATATATATTAATAAGTTAATTTCATTGAATAGCTTATTATTGAATCATTATTTTTAAAATGAAATGCATTCTGGCAGGTATTCAAAGTCCACTTTACCACAGCATAAAATATGCATTATTTGAATAAATATTCACTTTTGTGTTTTGTTAGTGGTTAAGTTGGATATTTACAAAAGGATAAGGATACGTCTATGGATATTTCAGGCTCTTTAGTTACGGCTTTAATGTTACTGGGTCTTGGTATGGCATTTGTTTATTTGTTTTTAGGGTTATTATTTATTTGTATTACGTTAATGGCGAAATACATCCCTGCAGATAAACCTGTTGCAACTCCGCAAAGAAAAACACCTGCTGTTCCTTCAGCAAGTGACACTCAGGTTAACCCGCAAGTTATTGCTGCTATTACTTCGGCAGTGCAACAATACCGTAAAGCACAATCAGCATAATGGACAAAAAATTAATAAAGGAGCAAGTGAATATGTCTAAGCCTCTAGCAATCACAGAAGTTGTGTTACGTGATGCACACCAATCATTATTTGCAACACGCATGCGCATTGACGATATGCTACCCATTGCAGAGAAACTAGATAAAGTAGGCTACTGGTCTTTAGAGACGTGGGGCGGGGCTACTTTTGATTCATGTATTCGTTATTTAGGTGAAGATCCATGGGATCGTATTCGCGCACTCAAAGCTGCGATGCCTAATACACCACAACAAATGCTATTAAGAGCACAAAACCTATTAGGTTACCGTCACTATGCTGATGATGTTGTGCAAAAATTTGTTGAGCGTGCACATACTAATGGCGTAGACGTATTCCGTATCTTTGATGCGATGAACGATCTTCGTAACTTTGATACGGCGATTAAATCAGCAATCGAAGTTGGTGCTCATGCGCAAGGTACCCTGTCTTACACTACTAGTCCTGTACACACTATCGATGGTTGGGTAGACATGGCAAAGCGCCTTGAGGATATGGGGGCTCACTCTATCTGTATTAAAGATATGGCTGGTCTATTAAAGCCTTATGTTGCAGAAGAACTAGTAACAAAAATTAAAGCATGCACTGATATTCCATTAGCGTTGCATTGTCATGCTACGACCGGTTTAAGTGTTGCAACTCAACAAAAAGCGATTGATTCAGGCGTTGATATTATCGATACGGCTATCTCATCAATGAGTATGACTTACGGTCATTCGCCAACAGAAACATTAGTTTCTATTGTGGAAGGGACTGCACGTGATACCGGCTTAGATTTACATCAATTGGAAGATATCTCTTCTTACTTCCGTGAAGTTCGTAAAAAGTACGTTAAATTTGAAGGCGAATTAAAAGGCGTAGATCCTCGTATTTTATTAGCACAAGTACCGGGTGGCATGCTAACTAACATGGAAAGCCAGCTTAAGCAGCAAGGTGCTGGTGATAAAATGGATGAAGTGTTAAAAGAGATCCCACGTGTTCGTGAAGATCTAGGCTTTATTCCGCTAGTGACTCCAACGTCGCAAATTGTAGGTACGCAGTCGGTTATTAATGTATTAATGGGTGAGCGTTACAAAAACATCACTAAAGAAACCGCTGGTGTATTGAAGGGTGAATATGGATCGACACCTGCTGCTGTTAATACAGAGTTACAAGCGAAAGTTCTGGATGGAGCAAGTGCTATTACTTGTCGTCCTGCTGATAATATTGCGCCTGAAATGGCTTCTATTGAAGCTGAGTTCAAAAAGTTAGCTGCAGAGAAAGGCATTAAAGTTGCTGAAAATGAAATAGATGATGCACTGATTTATGCACTATTTCCTGAGATCGGTTTAAAGTTCTTAGAGAACCGTAATAACCCAGATGCTTTTGAGCCTGTACCAAGTGCCGATGACATGGTTGTCGCATCAACTAATAAAGATCCAGAGTCTTACTCTGTTTCCGTTGATGGCCAATTATATACTGTACAAGTGGGACCAGAGGGAAGCATTGATGGTATTGCGCCAGTTAAAGCGAGTGGTACTGCACTGCAAGCAACAACATCAGGTACACCTCCTGCAGCTCCAGTTGCTGCGACCGGTGAAGGTGAAGATGTGCCAGCACCTTTGGCTGGTAATATTTTCAAAGTATTATCGAAGGTTGGTGATCAAGTTAATGAAGGTGACGTTTTATTAATCATGGAAGCGATGAAAATGGAAACTGAGATACGTTCACCTAAGTCAGGCACAGTACAAGCAGTCAACACCCGTGAAGGTGATGCGGTTACTGTTGGCGAATCATTGTTCTCAATAGGTTAAGGAAGATAACGTGAATGGATTAATGACACTATGGGCTGATACTGGGATTGCAAATTTCCAGTGGCCTGAATTAGTGATGATGGCAGTTGGGGCTTTATTATTATACCTAGCCATTGTCCGTAAATTTGAGCCTTTATTACTATTACCTATTGGGTTTGGTGCTATTTTAGCAAATATTCCTAATGCTGGATTTAATGATGAAGGTGGAATGCTTTATTACATCTACCATATTGGGATTGAAACAGGAATTTTCCCATTAATCATCTTTATGGGAGTAGGAGCGTTAACGGACTTTGGGGCGCTAATTGCTAATCCTAAGACCTTATTCTTAGGTGCTGCTGCACAGTTTGGTATTTTTGCTACTTTATTTGGTGCAATTTTACTAAACCTAGTACCTGGGTTTGAATTTAGCTTAGCGGATGCTTCTGCGATTGCTATTATTGGTGGTGCTGATGGACCAACAGCTATTTTCTTAGCGTCTAAGTTGGCTCCTGACTTACTCGGTGCGATTGCTGTTGCTGCCTACTCATATATGGCTTTGGTTCCTATTATCCAACCGCCTATTATGCGCGCTTTAACAACGCCAGAAGAGCGTCAAATCAAAATGGAACAGTTACGACCAGTGAGCAAAAAGGAAAAAATTATTTTCCCATTGGCCGTATTATTTATGACTATTCTATTTTTACCAGCAGCGACACCTCTAGTGGGTATGTTCTGCTTAGGTAACTTAATGCGTGAATCTGGTGTAGTGGATCGTTTAAGCTCTACAGCACAAAACGAGCTGATCAATATCGTGACTATTTTCTTAGGTTTAGGTGTTGGTTCTAAATTGTCTGCTGATAAGTTCTTAAACTTAGAAACCTTAGGTATTTTAGGCTTGGGAGCAGTAGCCTTCTCAATTGGTACGGCATCAGGCGTATTAATGGCAAAAGGGATGGGGCGTTTCTCGAAAAGTCCAATTAACCCTCTAATTGGTGCTGCCGGTGTTTCTGCAGTGCCAATGGCAGCACGTGTAGCGAATAAAGTAGGGTTAGAAGCTAACCCTCATAACTTCCTATTAATGCATGCCATGGGACCAAATGTTGCCGGCGTACTTGGTAGTGCTGTTGCTGCAGGTGTGTTGTTAGCAATTGTTGGTTAACCTACTCGTTTAATATAGTTTAATTTCTAAGGCCACTTCATTATAGTGGCCTTTTTTGTGCCTAATCAATTGGAGTGCTTAAGGTCATGAGTGATTATTGGCTGTTATTTAGCAGTGGCTTTATCTCTTCGACATTATTCCCTGGTGGTTCAGAAGTCTTGTTCATTTACTACTTAAAACAAGCGTTGAATTTAAAATGGGGATATTTCTTAGCAGTTACATTTGGTAATAGCTTAGGGGCAATCACCACTTATTTATTAGGCTATTACTTTTCCTTTGGTCAAGATAAAGCGGCTTTAAAATACCCTAAAACTTTAGCGTTTTGTAAAAAGTGGGGAAATATCGCTTTGTTATTGAGTTGGTTACCGGTTATTGGTGATGTAATTTGCTTATTTGCAGGCTGGTTAAAGTTACCCCGTACAACCGCCTTCTTTAATATCGTATTGAGTAAAAGCGTACGTTACTTGTTTTTGATGTGGTTGTTTATCTACTAACTATTAAAGTAACGGCTTTGTCTAAATACAACGTTAAAATAAGCGTGAAATAACCTAGTTATTAGAACAAATGTTCAAGTTTTGTCGTTTACTGGAAGGATTCAGAAAATCCTTATTTAGTTCAATGAAGTTCGGTGGTAAAGTTAGCGCTCTAAAAATTACTCAGGGGCTTACTTTTGGCTAACAATTTTCAACAGCGTATCACTATCCTCAGCAAATACTCTACAAGTCTCACTGAATTTGGTCGCGGTATTGAGCGCGAAACATTACGTGTTAATGCAGACGGAAAGTTATCTCAGGAGAAGCATCCCAACGCTTATGGTTGTGCACTTACTCATGACTCAATCACCACTGACTTTGCAGAAAGCTTACTAGAATTTATTACTCCTGTTGCAAAAGGGGTGGATCAGCTATTCGATTACTTAAATGATATTCATCATCATGTCGCTGTAAATTTGCCAAGTGAACAGTATCTTTGGCCAATGAGTATGCCTTGTTATGTGCAAACTGAAGATCATGTTGAGCTAGCGCAATTTGGTACTTCTAATATCGGTAAGATGAAAACAACTTATCGAGAAGGTTTAAAAAACCGTTACGGCAGTATGATGCAAATTATTTCAGGTGTGCATTATAACTTTTCATTACCTCAAGGTTTCTGGGATGTATGGGCAGAACTTCATAATTCTCCATTAACAGGCCAAGAAGCGCAATCAGCAGGTTATATGGGACTGATTCGTAACTATTTACGTTATGGTTGGGTGATCCCTTATTTATTCGGTGCTTCACCTGCGATATGTAAATCCTTTCTGCAAGGTAAAGAGACAAAGTTATCTTTTGAAAATACAGGTAAAGGCACGATTTATTTACCGTATGGAACATCGTTGCGCCTGAGTGACCTAGGTTATACCAACAGTTCTCAGTCTGGCTTAAATATTTGTTATAACAATTTAGATGATTATTTAAGTAGTGTACGCAAAGCCCTATCAATGAAAGACCCTAGCTTTACTGAAATGGGAGTTGTTAAAGATGGTGAGTACTTACAACTTAATGATAATGTACTGCAAATTGAAAATGAACTATACGCCTCTATACGTGCGAAACGAGTACAAAAGGCTAATGAAACACCTTCTCAAGCTTTAAAAGCACGTGGTATCGAGTATATTGAAATTCGTTCATTGGATGTCAATCCATTTTGTAAATTAGGTATTACTAAAGAGCAGGTGCACTTTTTAGATTTATTCTTAACTTGGTGTGCAAGTATTGATTCACCTGAATTGTCTCAAGAAGAATATAAAGCCTGTGCAAGCAACTTCAATGAAGTGGTAACTCGAGGCCGAGATCCTGAGCTAACGTTGAAAATTGCAGAGCAAACATACGATATAGCAGGTTGGGGTGAGTGGTTGAATTCACAGTTAACAGAAATGGCTATTTTATTAGATAAAAATAACGATGATGATTGCTACCAAAATGCAATGAAGCATATTAGCCCTCGTTTCAGCCATCCTGAAAATACTAGCTCTGCACGTATTTTAGAGCGCATTAAGCAGACACAAGGTGATAATGGTTCGTTAGCGTTACAGTTAAGTAAACAGTATAAAGCTGAATTAACTGAGCAATCTTATGTTCTTTGGTCTGAACAAGAGTTTGCAGAACAAAAGCAACAGTCTATTGTTAAGCAAAAACAGATTGAAGATGCTGATACATTAACTTTTCCTGACTTTTTAGCTGATTACTTTGAGAATGCTAATAAACAGTAGTTAATGAATTATGATATCGATAATACTCATCTCATTATGGAATAAGCTAAAGTAATCAGTTATTTCAATGTTTTGAATTATGGTCTGATTAAAATAGGAGGCAAAAGAAATGTATTTAGTTAAAAAATTAAGTCTTTTACTTTTGCCTTTATCTTTAGTGGCTTGTTCCAGTGCACCTCCGCAAAACCCAGAAAATATTTGTGATATTTTCTTTGAATATCGTGATTGGTATTCTGCTTCTAAAGATATGAATGAACGGTGGGGAACACCTATTCATGTACCAATGGCGATGATGTATCAAGAAAGCAGTTTTAGACATGATGCGGCTCCACCAATGGAATATTTTTGGTTTATCCCAATAGGCCGAGTCAGTGATGCCTATGGCTATGCTCAGGCTCGTGATGCAGCTTGGGGTGATTACCAAAGAGAATCAGGTAATTCCTGGTCATCTCGTGATGACTTTAGCGATGCCATTGATTTTATGGGATGGTACACCAATAAAACTCATAAAATTAATGGTGTTTCAAAGTGGGATGCATATAACCAGTATTTGAATTATCATGAAGGCTGGACTGGCTATAAGAAAAAGACTTATAACCAAAAAGCTTGGTTAATTAATGTATCGAAAAAAGTTGATTCACGTTCCAAGCGTTATGCAACTCAGTTAAAAGGTTGCCAAGAAAATTTAGATTCTAGCTGGTTATGGCGCATATTTTTCGCATAACAAGCTCAAATTAATTTATTAAATTAAAAACAACACGTCACTTAGTAAAAAGGAAAGACCATGCCATTATTAGATAGCTTTACCGTTGATCATACGATCATGAAAGCACCCGCTGTGCGTATTGCTAAAACAATGCAAACGCCAAGCAAAGATACTATTACAGTCTTTGACCTTCGCTTTACCGCTCCTAATAAGGATATTCTATCAGAAAAAGGGATTCATACTCTTGAGCACCTTTACGCAGGATTTATGCGTGATCACTTAAATAGTGACAACGTCGAGATCATTGATATTTCTCCAATGGGATGTCGTACTGGTTTTTACATGAGCTTAATCGGTGCGCCGACAGAAGATCAAGTAGGTAAAGCTTGGTTAGCAGCAATGCAAGACGTTTTAAACGTTGCAGATCAAAACGAAATTCCTGAATTAAATGAATACCAATGCGGTACGTATGCAATGCATTCACTTGAAGAAGCAAAACAGATTGCACAAGCAATTATTGATGCAGGTGTTGGTGTAAATAAAAATGATGATATTTCTTTGTCAGAAGAGCAGTTACAAGCTCTTTAATTACCAATAATATATCTTCATTGATGAAACTTAAAAGGCTGCGTGAAGCAGCCTTTTTTAGTGATTAATTTCCATCGTTAAGCTTTATTTAGCTGTCCTTTCAATAAACAAATGCCCCAGCCCTACTATTGCAGCGCCACCTACGATATTACCTAAAGTGACAGGTATTAGATTATTTATTATAAAGTGGCTAATAGTGAGGTCTGCAAAACTATTTGCAGTGTAGCCCAATTCTATTAGTAGTTCTGTAGGGAATACATGTTGTAAGGTAATACCTAATGGCACCATAAATAAATTAGCGATGCTGTGCTCAAATCCGCTGCTTACAAACATAGTAACAGGCAAAATTAGCAATATTGCTTTAGTTAAAATATCCTTGGTCATGAACGTCATCCACACGCCTAAACATACTAGTAAGTTACATAAAATTCCCAAAGAGAATGCTTGTATCCAAGTATGATGAAGTTTATGTTGGGCAATGTTAAGCGCGTTGATACCCCATTGACCACCATCCTGTAAATGCATTTTTGCAGCAACGATTAATAATAACATGACCATCGCACCCACAAAGTTTCCTATATAAACTCGTAACCAACAGCTAATAAGTTGTTTAAGTGTGATCTGTTTTTGCGCCCAAGCTACACTGCTCAGCACTGTACTAGTAAAGAGCTCCGCTCCACACACTACGACTAAAATTAAACCTAAGCTAAAAGCAAAACCACCTGCAAATTTCGTGATCCCCCAAGACCCGGTTGCGCCGGTGGTAACAGTAATGTAAAAAACAAAAGCAATAGCGATAAAGATTCCGGCAAAAATAGACAATCCAAAAGAAGGAAGTAATTTCTTTTTAGCCTTTTTATAGCCATACTCGCTGGCAGTGGATACGGCTGATTCGTTAGCCGAAGGTATACTGACATTAATCTTATTGATGGCATTATTCATATAAATTCACTAGACCTCTGAAATAATCAAAATAACAATAATACCAATCACACTAATTAACTGATCTATTTAACTTAAATTACGCCTTGAGTTCAGTCATTTTTCCTGCGCAAAATTTAGAGCTCTTATTTAATATAATTGGTATAAGTTATTTATATTACTGTTATTAATAGAGTTCTATTATGGTGTGATGACGGGAAGTAGTATTGATATACATCAAATTGCACAATAAAAAAGCAAACCCGAAGGTTTGCTTTTTAAAGTGACTTGAAGATAGAGGTTTTAATTTATGGCGCTTCTTCGGTGTACAAAGCAGGAAGGATTTTAACTAACTTCACCATATTATTTTCAACTTCCATTATTTCCATAGGGTAGCCACAAATACGTGTGCTAACCGCAGAAGTTGGAATCGTTTCTAAATGCTCTAGTATCAAACCATTTAAGGTACGTGGTCCATCAGTTGGTAAAGACCAACCCATTTCTTTGTTGAGATCTCGTATTCCGATACTGCCTTCAATAATGTAAGTATCATCTTGTTGTTTATGTATCTCTTCCGAACTGTGAGGTTCATGGGTTGTTGTAAAGTCCCCAACTATTTCTTCTAAAATATCGGCGAGAGTCACTAGTCCTTGGATATCACCATACTCATCAACCACTAATCCCATACGTTCTTTGTTCTGTTGGAATTTAATTAGTTGCGTATTGAGAGGCGTACCTTCAGGGATAAAGTACAACTCGCGAACGCTTCTCAATAGTGTTGTTTTAGAAAAGTCCTCTTTTAAAAAGTTGATTAAAGAATCTCGTGCATGCAGAAAACCAATCGCATCATCAATTGTGTCTCGGTAAAGCAGGGTCATAGTGTGAGTGCGATGCTTAAGCTGTTTTAAAATGGTTTCCCAATCTTGGTTGATATCAATGGCGGCAATTTCATTTCGCGGTACCATGATCTCATCAACAGTCACTTTTTCCAGCTCTAAAATACTTAATAACATTTGTTGATGGTGCTCAGGTATCATTGAGCCAGCTTCATTTACGACAGAGCGTAATTCATCACTTGATAGGGCGTTGTCACTTTGTTCATTGACGTTAATACCAAATATTCTTAATAGACCATTAGAGATGCCATTAATACACCAAACAAATGGGCTTAATATTTTTTGTAGTGGGGTTAAAAGTAAAGAGCTAGGGAAAGCAATTTTTTCTGGGTATAACACTGCTAAGGTTTTCGGTGTTACTTCTGCAAAAATCAATATTACAAAAGTTAATACTCCAGTTGCAATAGCAATACCTGCATCGCCAAATAAACGCTGGCCAATAATCGTCGCAATTGCGGATGCTAAAATGTTAACCAAGTTGTTACCGATTAGGATTAATCCAATTAATTTATCCGGCTTATTTAATAACTTTTCAACACGTATTGCAGTTTTATTTTTATCTTCGGCTAAGTGACGTAAGCGATAGCGATTCAAAGACATCATACTGGTTTCAGAGCTTGAGAAGTAAGCCGAAATGATGATTAAAATGACTAAGCTAATAAATAGTGCACTTGTAGGTATATCGTTCAAAAGTTGTCTCTATGGTTGCTTTAAAAAATTAACATTAATAACCTCGATATTAGCGAAGAAACACCGATATAACAAAGTAGATTTTCGAAAAATGAAGATTAATAATAAATTTTAGATAGAAACCATAAAAGCCTCGAATAAGTTTTATCAAAGAAGTCAATTTCATTGATTTTTGTATTTAAAAATAAGCAATTTCTTTGTTGATTTCAATGATAGTTAACCCTTTTTAACATGATTTAATTAATTCCATTTTATTTTTGTTAATTGCTTGTTTTTCATGCACTTTACAGTGGATAATAGCGATTTTTTATAACGGAATATAATTATCAAATCACTTATCATTTTATCACTATTGCCATTCTCTTTATCCATTCACGCAGAAAATACACAAATACAGTCTTTTTCAAGCGCAAAGAAGAAATTAGAAAAAGAGGTTTATTTAACGTCTAAAGATCGCCATACACTATATTGTGAAGCCGAGTTTGATAGCGAAAAAAATATTATCCCACCTAATGGCTTCGAAAGTGACAAATATCAAAAAAGAGCTAAGCGTATTGAATGGGAGCATGTTGTTCCTGCAGAGAACTTTGGTCGAAACTTTAATGAATGGCGTACTGGTGACCCAATATGTGTAACCAGTAAAGGTAAAGCTTATAAAGGACGTCGTTGTGCTGAAAAGGCCAATGAAGAATATCGTTACATGCAAGCGGATATGTATAACTTATATCCCGCAATTGGTTCAGTTAATGCTAGTCGTCGTAATTACAATTTTGTTATGTTGGGGGATGTTAAAAGTAGTTTTGGTAGCTGCGCTATGAAAATTGAAAATAGTAAAGCAGAGCCACCAGTAGCAAGTCGTGGAGCGATTGCCCGCACTTATTTATATATGGATGGTTTTTATGACCGCTATAAAATGAGTAAACAACAACGACAATTAATGAATGCTTGGAATAAGACTTATCCCGTTGAAGCTTGGGAATGTGAACGTGCTAAACGTATTAGCCAAGTTCAGGGGAGTAATAATGAAATTCTGGAGCAGAGTTGCCAAGCGGCTGGCTTTAATTAAATAAAAAATTTAGTTAGATAATGAAGAGACAGTGGCAGGTTAGCGCTACTGTCTCTATAAAACTCTATAAGATAATTTCTCTTACTACTCGACTACCAAAGTAAGCGAGAGTTAGTAAAGAAGAGCCTGCAATAGTAATGTAGATAACTAAACGTCCTCTCCAACCATTCTTGTAGCGTCCCCATAATAAGACTGCATACACAACCCAAGCTATCATGGTTAATACAGCTTTATGCGCATTTTCAGATTCAAACATATCCTCTAAAAATATAAAGCCAGTGACTAGAGTCCCAGTTAATAAGATAAAGCCAATGAAAATCAATTGAAATAAGCTTTTTTCTAAGGTCATTAATGGTGGAAGATTAACTTTACCAATCAGCATTTTATGTTTCTTTAAGCGGTGATCTACATAAGCAAGTTGCATTGCAAAAAGGCTAGCAATGGTCATTAGCGCATAGGCAAGAATAGCCAAAATAATGTGTATACCTAGCTGTGGATGATTTTCTAGATGAGTAATGTAATGACTTGGTAAAAACATAAGAGCAATAAAATTGATCGCATTAAACCCGTAAACAACTGGCAACAGTACACCGGTGTTAATCTTTTTACTCATTGCAAAAGACAGCAGTGCAATTACAAATGTCGCTAATGATAAAACATTTAAAATAGGCAGGTTTTGACCATTAATCAAAAAGATATGTTGATATAGCCAAAATGCATGCGTTAAAAGTGCAATGCTTGAGAGACTTATCAGGGAAAAAGTGAGAGTCTGATTATGTGAAAAGAGCTGACGACTAGCATGCACGCCACTTAATACATAAAATACAATGCTGATAATGGCCAGTAGATCCATATATTGTTACCTATTTTCATAAAATGAGTCTGATTAAGGCTCACATTATAAGCTTTATTAGACAGATGAGAAGTTAATAGTATTTTTCATTAACTATAAAAGCAATTATAACTATTATCATTTAGCTTTTTTGTGCTGTAGTTACAATTAAAATAGCTAAGTGTTAGTGATAATAGAAACCAATGTTACTGACCAATCGTTGCAACTGAGTAAGCTCAATTACTGTAGTGTTTTGCACCTTGGGTGATAACGGGTATAATGTCAGAATCCTAATAATTTATAGCAATGAGTCATAAACATGTTTGAGAACTTAACGGACAGATTGTCGAAAACGCTGAAAAATATCAGCGGCAAAGGTCGATTAACAGAAGATAATATTAAAGGTACATTACGCGAAGTGCGTATGGCACTGTTAGAAGCGGATGTAGCATTACCTGTTGTTCGTGATTTTATTCAAGCTGTTAAAAAGCGTGCTATTGGTAGAGAAGTAACTAAAACATTAAACCCAGGACAAGCGTTTATCAAGATCGTACAAAGCGAACTTGAATCTGCTATGGGTGAAGTAAATGAAAACTTAAACCTAGCGACTCAGCCGCCAGCTGTATTATTAATGGCGGGTTTACAAGGTGCAGGTAAGACTACGTCTGTAGCTAAACTTTCATTACTCTTAAAGAACAAAGAAAAAAAATCTGTTCTAGTGGTGAGTGCCGATATCTATCGCCCAGCGGCAATCAAGCAATTAGAAACATTGGCATCTGAAGTTGATGTAGAGTTCTTCCCAAGTGATATCACACAAAAACCGATTGATATTGCTAACGCAGCTATTGCACATGCGAAAAAGAAATTCATTGATGTTGTGATTGTCGATACTGCGGGTCGTTTACACGTAGATGGCGAAATGATGGATGAAATTAAAGATCTCCATCAAGCGATTAATCCGGTTGAAACGTTATTTGTTGTTGATGCAATGACGGGTCAAGATGCTGCCAATACAGCACAAGCCTTTAACGAAGCCTTACCATTAACGGGTGTTATCTTAACTAAAGCCGATGGTGATGCTCGTGGTGGTGCAGCGTTATCTATTCGTCATATTACTGGTAAACCAATTAAGTTTATCGGTATGGGCGAAAAAATTGATGCATTAGAACCGTTCTATCCAGATCGTATTGCTTCTCGTATCTTAGGTATGGGTGATGTACTTTCATTAATTGAAGAGCTTGAAACTAAAGTCGATAAAGATAAAGCGGCGAAATTAGCAAGCAAAGTACAAAAAGGTAAAGGTTTTGATCTAGAAGATTTCCGTGACCAGTTAGTGCAAATGAAAAGCATGGGCGGCATGATGGGAATGATGGATAAGTTACCAGGAATGTCTAACGTACCTGATGCGATGAAAGACCAAGTTAACGATAAAGCAACTAATCAAATGGAAGCGATCATTAACTCAATGACTAAAAAAGAGCGTGCTAAACCTGAAATTATTAAAGGTGGTCGTAAGCGCCGTATTGCAGCTGGTTCAGGTACGCAAATACAAGATGTAAATAAACTACTTAAACAGTTTACGCAAATGCAGAAGATGATGAAAAAAATGTCTGGTAAAGGCGGTATGCGTAAAATGATGGGTGGAATGCAAGGTATGATGGGCGGCATGGGCGGCGGTATGCCTGGAATGGGGGGCGGCATGCCTGGCGGGATGAAAATGCCTCCTGGTTTAGGCGGTTTCCGTAAAAAATAAGCGCCTACAAAGCTTATAGAAATTGGTTGTAAAGCCCCGTTGAAAGCGATTCAACGGGGCTTTTTGTTTTTTTAGGATTAACTACTCTTTGTAAATTGTGATTTTGATTGTTCTTTTCTCAAATAAGAGTATAATTTTGCGGCTTTCTACAGAAGCAGGTGGTCAGAATTCACTGACTTTCGACGTTTAACAATATAAAGAGGACGATATGGTAACTATTCGTTTAGCTCGTGGTGGCGCTAAAAAACGCCCATTCTACCAAGTGGTAGTAACTGATAGCCGTAGCCCACGTGACGGCCGTTTCCTTGAAAAAGTTGGTTTCTTTAACCCAACAGCACAAGGTCAATCAGAAAAATTACGTTTAGATACAGATCGCATCAACCATTGGGTTGGTCTTGGCGCACAGCTAAGTGATCGTGTAGCTAAATTAGTAAAAGATAACGCAGTAGCTGCTTAATTGCAGTTAGGTGAAGGGGATATTCGGTGAGCGATAAAGCACAACCAATAGAGATAGGCAAGTTTGGTGCGGTTTACGGCATCAAAGGCTGGTTAAAAGTCCACTCCTACACCGATGATCCAGAGAGTATTTTTCAATACAAACCATTGTTAATGAAATCTGCTGGTGGAATTCAAGAAGTTATTATTACCGATTGGAAGCGCCACAATAAAGGTTTCGTTGCAAAAGTAGATGGTTATGATGTTCGTGAAGAAGTACAAGCCTTAGTAGGTATTGAGCTTTTAGTGAATCCATCAAGTCTTCCTGAATTGGAAGCTGACTTTTACTGGCGAGATTTGGTCGGGTGTCAGGTTAAAACTGACAAAGGCTATCATCTTGGTGTTGTCACCGATTTGATGGAAACAGGTTCAAATGATGTACTTGTTGTAAAAGCCAACTCGAATGATGCTTTTGGGCAAAAAGAACGGTTAGTTCCGTTCATCGAAGAGCAAGTAATATCAAATGTTGATATTGCAGGCCAACTAATTACTGTTAATTGGGAACCTGATTTCTAATTACCCTAGGAGAAAAGTTATGTGGTTAGGGGTTATTAGCCTCTTCCCGGACATGTTTCGGGCCATTAGCGAAAATGGGGTAACAGGTCGAGCGATTAAAAATAACCTGATCTCTATCCAATGTTGGAATCCTCGTGATTTTACATTAGATAAACATAGAACGGTCGATGATCGTCCTTATGGTGGTGGGCCTGGTATGTTGATGATGGTGCAACCTTTACGGGATGCAATCAACGCAGCAAAACAGAGTGCAAGAGAAGCAGGGCATGAGGCAAAGGTGATTTACCTTTCTCCTCAAGGTCGACGTTTAGACCATCAAGGTGCACAGTCACTATCAAGCTCTGATGCTTTGATATTAGTGGCAGGGCGCTACGAAGGGATAGACGAACGCATAATCGAAAGCTTAATAGACGAAGAATGGTCTGTTGGTGATTATGTGTTAAGCGGTGGTGAGCTACCGGCGATGATTTTAATGGATGCTGTGGTACGTTTTGTACCGGGTGTACTAGGTCATAGTCAATCAGCTGAACAAGACTCCTTTGCGGATGGCTTGTTGGACTGTCCTCACTATACAAGGCCTGAGGTGTTAGATGGAAAACAAGTGCCAAGTGTTTTATTGAGTGGTGATCATGAGAAAATTCGTCAATGGCGATTAACTCAATCATTACAACGCACGAAACAAAGAAGACCCGATTTATTACAAAACCTAGCTCTGACTGACGAGCAAGCAAAATTGCTTGCTGCTCTGGACAGTAGCTCCAACTAGACAGCGATGTTATTAGTTAACTAGGCATAAAAAGGTATAAAAATGAGCAAGATTATTGAAGCAATTGAAAACGAACAACTTCGTACAGATATCCCTGAGTTCTCTCAAGGTGATACTGTTGTTGTACGTGTTCGCGTAAAAGAAGGTGAAAAAGAGCGTCTTCAAGCATTTGAAGGTGTTGTTATTGCTAAGCGTAACCGTGGTTTACATTCAGCATTCACAGTTCGTAAAATCTCGAGCGGTGAAGGTGTTGAGCGTGTATTCCAAACTCACAGCCCACTTGTAGGAAGCGTTGAAGTTAAACGTCGCGGTCTGGTTCGCCAAGCTAAACTTTACTACTTACGTGAACTTACTGGTAAAGCTGCTCGTATTAAAGAGAAGCTAGGTAAGTAATTTCATAGTTTTAGCTTAATAAAATAAGCTGAAACATGTAAGTTGCAAATTGCTATAATAAAAAGGTCTGCTAATGCAGGCCTTTTTTTTTGCTTTAATTCTTTACTGTAATACAAGCTTGTCTGATTTGAATTAAGGTGTTTTTACTCAGCGAACATTATAATACTTAATGAATAGTTTTTACTTAGCGGATCTTGCAACCAATTGTTTTTAGTCTATTATTTTTTAATAGTTAATTCGCTAGGTTGAAAGCATGGATATGAATACCTACTGGGAGTGGGAATGAGAACGATCTTATTAAAATACACTTTACTTAGCATTGGCCTAATATCGACGATATTAGGTGCGTTAGGTGTTATTTTACCGCTCTTGCCCGCCACACCTTTTTTTATACTCGCGCTATTTTGTTTTTCAAAAAGCAGTCCTAAGTTTCAACAATGGTTATTAAACTTACCGGGTATTGGTAATGACCTGAGAAACTGGCAGACACATAAAAAAATTCATAAAGAGCGTAAACCTGCAATCTACTTGAGTGTGGTTATTAGCTTTCTTATCTCTATTACCCTATTAATAGGGAAACCATATTTACAACTTATGTTGATTACCATGATGTGTATATTACTTTTATTTATTAGACGCCTACCTGAGTATTAATCTTCATTTACCTACAAATTTGATGTTTTGAAAATGTGATTTGATGATGTCTGTGATAATCTAAGCTGATATATGGTTTAGAGATAAATAAAATGAAAATAACCCTACCTGAATACGATAAAGCCAATGTATTAGTTGTTGGTGATGTAATGTTAGACCGTTATTGGCACGGTCCTGCTGCTCGAATTTCTCCAGAAGCCCCTGTTCCTGTTGTTAATGTTAAACAGATTGAGGAGCGTCCAGGCGGTGCCGCAAATGTTGCTTTAAATATTGCTGCTTTAGGAGCTAAATCAACCATTATCGGTTTAGTTGGTGAAGATGAAGCTGCTCAAGCCATTACAGACAGCTTAAGTTCGGTCAATGTCGATACTGACTTTGTTGCAGTAAAAAGTGCGCCGACCATTACTAAACTACGTGTATTAAGTCGTCATCAGCAATTGATTCGTTTAGATTTTGAAACATCATTTAGTGATGTTGATAGTGCGCCAATGATTGCTAATATGAATAATGCATTAGCAGGTAAGAACCCTGTTGTTGTTTTTTCTGATTACAATAAAGGCTCTCTTGCTGACGTTCAAAAGATGATTCAAATTGCTAAGCAACAGGGAGCAAGAATATTAGTGGATCCAAAGGGGACTGATTTTGAAAAGTACCGTGGCGCTACTTTATTAACACCAAATTTATCTGAGTTTGAAGCGGTTGTTGGGCATTGTGCAAACGATCAAATATTATTTGAACGTGCAGCTCAATTGGTAAAAGATCTAGATTTAGAAGCGATGCTAGTAACACGAAGTGAACACGGTATGACCTTGATTCGTGAGAAGCAAGCACCTTTTCATTTACCTACACAAGCACAAGAAGTCTTTGATGTAACTGGAGCTGGAGACACGGTTATTGCTGTACTAGCAGCTTCTATTGCTGCTGGCAGTAGTTTTGAAGATGCTTGTGCTCTAGCAAATGCAGGAGCAGGAGTAGTTGTTGGAAAAATTGGCACCTCAACAGTGAATACTATTGAATTAGCTAATGCAGTATTTAGCCAGCAAGAGATTGGCTTTGGTGTACTATCAGAAGAACAGTTGAAGTTAGCTGTGAAATTAGCGCAGCATCGCGGTGAGAAAGTAGTCATGACAAATGGTTGTTTTGATATTTTACATGCGGGTCATGTGTCATACCTTAATACTGCAAGAGAGCAGGGTGAACGACTTATTGTTGCTGTTAACAGTGACCAATCTGTACGACGTTTGAAAGGTGATGGCCGACCAGTAAACCCTGTAGATCGACGTATGGCAGTATTAGCTGGTCTAGGCGCTGTAGATTGGGTTGTTGAGTTTACCGAAGATACCCCTCAGCGTTTAATTGCTGGTGTATTACCCGACCTGTTAGTAAAAGGTGGTGATTATAAACCTGAAGAGATTGCTGGCGGTGATGAAGTGATTGCTAATGGTGGTGAAGTGCGCGTTTTACAATTTAAAGATGGCTGTTCAACTTCAGAAATAATTAATACGATTCGTAGCAATTAGCAATTAATTACATATTTATCATACAAAAAAGGGAAGCAGTTGCTTCCCTTTTGTCTATTTATTGAGTGCTTTCATTTAAGAGTTATTACTCTTTTTACGTTCATTAGTTTGTTTTGAAAGCCCTGCTGATATATCAAAAATATCTTGCTCGGTCAAAGTGCCTGCTGATAGTTTGAGTTGCAACATGTTAATAACGTAATCATAACGTGCATTTGCTAATAAGTTTTCAGAATCGTACAAGCTACGGGTTGCATCTAATACATCAACAATAGTACGAGTTCCAACTTCAAAGCTTGCTTCAGCTGCATCTAATGCACTTTGTGATGAAATAACGGTTTGTTCATAAGCACGTATAGAGCTTACGGAAGCTTGTACGTTATTGTAACCACTGTTAATACTCACTTCAGTACTACGAAAAGTCTCTACTAAATCTTGGCTAGCCATTACATAACTGTATTGCGCTTGTTTTACTTGTGAAGTGATTGAGCCACCAGTATAAATGGGAACTTCTAAGTTTAACCCTGCCGTCGCAGATTTAGCCGCATAAGAACTTGAAGAAGATTCGTCATAATTATAATTGTCATAATCTAAATCTAATGTGAAATCAATCGTTGGCCCATGTCCTGCTTCGGCTAAGTCGATATTCATTTTTGCTAACTCTTTGGCGATACGTTTAGAGTGTAGCTCTAAATTATGCTCAACCGCTTTATTGCGCCATAAATTTACATCGCCTTCTAAAGTCGTTGGTTGAAAATTATCTGTATCGAGGTATGTTACTTCTTTAACATCTTCACCAGTTAATTGACGTAATACATAATAATTATTTGCCAGCGTATTTTTTGCTGTGATCAAATCTGCAACTGTTCTATCGTATTCAGCTTGCGCTTCATGAACATCAGTAATGGCAATTAATCCCACATCAAAACGCTGTTTAGTTTGTTCTAATTGGCGCTCAACAGCGCGCTTATTTGCTTCAACTGATTTGACTGATTCATCGGCACGCAGCACGTCAAAATAAGCAACAGCAACGCGATAGATTAAATTCTGTGCAGCATAGCCATAAGCGGTACCAAATTGAATAGCTTGCTTTTCAGCAATATCGGTATTTTGCCAGTATGCACCATTATAGATAGATTGGGTTAAGTTGAAACCTGCACCAAAATAATTATAACGGCTACTTTCTCTGCTTGACTGTACTCTATTAGCATCTAGCCCAAACCCTATTTGCGGCAATAAGTCTGCTTTAGATTCATTTACCTGCTCTTTATAAAATTCGTATTCTGCTTTGCTTTTTAAAATAACAGGATCTTTTTGTTTAGCTGTTTCATAAACTTGTTTTAAAGTATCAGCATTAGTAGCTAGACTTGATAAACCTAACAAGGTCGCGATATAAATGCGTTTTAGCGTCATGGTAAGAAGATCCTATTGGGTATATTGGTATGATACCGATCACGGTAATTAACTGATCTATTTTACTTGTTAAAATAACTTATTTATTCGTTGTCATTTTCGCAAATAGAACAACTATTAAAGAATTAACATCTTATCATTAATTCTCCGATAGACTATTAACGAAGTTAATCGACGAAAGGCTTAATTGCACCTTTAACCCAGTCATTTTTCTGCGTAAAATTTAGATCGCTTATTCAATGTCATTGGTATTATTATTTTAGTAAGCCTAACAACTGTAAAGTTAAGTATGGGTTAAGCATATTATAAAACGATAATTTAAACTATTTTTTGTTATCTTTATTATTGTAAATTTATATTAAATATAAAGAATAATGTACGATGTACAATAAAATGATATTCAGGCTTTAGTGTCTGATTCTTTTTATAAAGTTTTATTTAAAATGTATAAAGTGACCATTTTCCATAAGCAGTTTTCTGAAGAATGGAATCAACCCAGTCAAAGAGAGTTTTATTTAGAATAGGCGTTTAGCTTTGATTTTAAATACATTTTTATAAAGTCATTTATTCGTACAACCATTAAATTATGAACAATATGCTATATCTTTTTAAAAAATGAGTAAATCGTTTATTGATGCTTTTTATGCATTTTAGTATTTCATTTAAGCTATCAATCTAACCTATTTACTTGATCTCTTTGTAATATAGAATCGAGTTACTAAACTATCAGAAACGCAATAATGGAAGATAAATATGTACGATATAAATGATGTTGAAATTATGGCGAGCAAACCTTTATATAAAGGTTTTTTTAAATGTAATAAATTGACACTTCGACATAAGCTATTTTCTGGAGAATGGAGCCAGCCTATTCAAAGAGAGTGTTTTGAAAGAGGTAAAGCGGCTGCTTTATTAGCCTACGATAAAGCACATGATAAGGTGGTATTAGTTGAACAATTTCGCCTAGGTGCGATAGATTCCGGACGTTCTCCTTGGTTATTAGAATTGATTGCAGGCATGATTGATGAAGGGCAAAGTGCAGAACAAACAGTAATACGTGAAGCTTATGAAGAAGCTGGGTTAGTAATTGAAAATTGTCAATTCATGTTAAGTTATTATGTTAGTCCAGGGGGCTCTACCGAAACCGTTGATCTATTTGTTGCGAATGTTGACAGCACTGATGTGCAAGGTGTATTTGGTTTAGCCGGTGAAGGCGAAGATATACGAGTGCATGTAGTATCAAGAACTGAAGCGTATGAATGGGTAAAAACAGGAAAAATTAATAATGGGATTACTATTATTGGTTTGCAATGGTTGGAACTGAACCATAAAGAGGGGTTAAATATCTAACTCAATATACAATTATTATCTTTCATTTATTGAAAGTGTGGTGCTGTCGACATTTTTAATGATTAAATCATTTTCATTTTTATGACAATGGTAAAATAAATCGCTTAAATTCCATAAAACTACTGTAGTTAGTAGTATTTTTTCATTGTAGCAGAGCGAAATAGATAATAGATGAATGGTGTAAATCAGACAGTTGTAAACCTAGTGCCTGACCCGAAAGGGGATATTAAGCTATTACAAATCACCGATACTCATCTTTTTGCTGATGCTGGGAAAGATTTGTTAGGCATAAAAACCGTTGCTAGTTACGATGCGATAATAAAGCATGCTGCAAAATATGCAGGACAATGTGCAGCGGTATTGTGCACAGGGGATTTATCTCAGGATCATTCAGCTCAATCTTATGTGGATTTTAGTGATCGTATAAAAACACTGGAAATGCCTTGTTACTGGTTACCTGGTAATCATGATATGCAAGAGATTATGTTGCCGTCATTGTTAGCTGAGGGGCTAGCGCAGACTAAACAAATTATTAGTGAACATTGGCAGATTATTTTATTAGACTCTCAAGTCTCAGGTGTCCCTTATGGGCACTTAAGCGAATCGCAATTATCTTTTTTAGAGAAGAAATTACAAGAATATCCAGAAAAACATACTTTGATCGCAGTCCATCATCATGTTTTACCTGTTGGTGCTGCATGGTTGGATCAGCATATCCTCAAAAATAATGACCAATTCATTGCATTGATTAGCAAGTTTGATAACGTCAAGGCAGTGTTATCTGGTCATGTTCATCAATCATTCGATACCGTCAAAAACAAAGTCCGATATATAACAAGTCCATCAACGTGCGTTCAATTTAAACCACAAAGCGATGACTTTGCTGTTGATGACAAACCACCTGGATATCGCTATTTAGTGTTAACAAAGTCAGGTAAAATAGAGACTCAAGTAGAGCGGCTCAAACCTGGTGAATTTACAACAGATGAGAATGCAACAGGCTATTAATATTATATAAAGAGGTAAAATGAGAGACCCTAACATAACTAAAGTCCTACTTTCGTTACACGGTTTTCATAGTTCTCCTGGTTCATTAAAAGCGCAGCAAATGCGCGAATATCTAGCTTCAGAACATCCTGATATCCATTTTGTTTGTCCGCAACTTCCAGTGTTTCCACAACAGATGTGGGAAACAATTCAGTCTATCTTTAGTCAATATGAAGGTTGTGAAATTTCTGTAATGGGAAGTTCTTTAGGCGGTTTTTTAGCAACTAAAGTTGCACAAGAATATTCTGCCAAGGTTATATTGATCAACCCCGCTGTGACTCCTGATTTATTATTAACACGCTACCAAGGGGAGCAAACTCATCCGCATTTATTGAAAAAATATTTTATCGACCAAGGTTATGTTCAGCAGCTCGTTGCGTTGAATATAGATAATATAAATCACCCTGAAAATATTTGGGTATTATTACAAGAAGGCGATGAAGTATTGGATTATCGTGAGGCCTTACGAAAGTACTCTCAGTGTAAAATAACCTGTGAGAAGGGAGGCGATCATAGCTTTGTTGGTTTCGAACGTTACTTAGCAGAAATAATTCACTTTCTTTATTAAATACATACAATCAATATATTTGTTCTGTGTTAACTTAAGCACAGAAAAATAACCCAAGATCAACACTACATAATAGACGTCAAATAGGTGCATGCATGAGCGAACAGTATAATTCGGATTCCATTGAAGTATTAAACGGACTAGACCCCGTTCGCCATCGACCTGGTATGTATACAGAAACTAATCGTCCTAACCATTTAGGTCAGGAAGTTATTGATAACTCTGTAGATGAAGCATTAGCCGGCCACGCAAGTTCAATTCAAGTTATTTTACACGAAGATCAATCTTTAGAGGTCATCGATGATGGTCGAGGTATGCCTATTGATATTCACCCAGAAGAGAAAATTACTGGTGTCGAGCTGATTTTTTGTAAGCTACATGCTGGGGGTAAATTTTCTGGTAAAAACTATGAAATATCAGGCGGTTTGCATGGGGTCGGTATCTCTGTGGTAAATGCATTATCAACACGAGTTGATGTGCAAATTCGACGTGATGCTAAAGTTTTCCATATTGCCTTTGAAAATGGCGACAAAGTTGAAGAGCTGAGTGAAGTCGGTGTTTGTGGTAAACGTAATACCGGTACAAGCGTTCACTTTAGACCAGATCCTAAGTATTTTGATAGTTTTAAATTTTCAGTCTCTCGTTTATTACACTTATTAAAAGCAAAAGCAGTTTTATGCCCTGGTTTAAGCATTAAATTTAAAGATCGTGTTAATAAAAATAATTATGAGTGGTGTTATCAAGATGGCCTTAATGATTACTTATTAGAAGCGGTTGCTGAAAATGAATTACTACCTTCTGCACCTTTTGTAGGTAAGTTTTCTGCGAATAGTGAAATGGCCGATTGGGCAGTTGTATGGTTGCCAGAAGGTGGTGATTCAATTACCGAAAGTTATGTAAACCTTATTCCTACCGCTCAAGGTGGGACGCATGTAAATGGCTTTCGTCAGGGGTTATTGGATGCAATGCGCGAATTTTGTGATATTCGTAACCTATTGCCGCGCGGCTTAAAATTAAGCCCTGAAGATATTTGGGATAAATGTAGCTATATATTATCAGTTAAAATTAAAGAGCCGCAATTCGCAGGACAAACTAAAGAGCGCTTGTCATCACGTCAATGTTCGGTATTTGTTTCGGGAGTGGTGAAAGATGCATTTAGCTTGTGGCTGAACGCTAATGTAAGTGAAGCTGAAATACTAGCAGATTTCTGTATTAATAATGCGCAAACTCGAAATCGTAAAAGCAAAAAAGTTGCTCGTAAAAAGATCACTCAAGGGCCTGCTTTACCTGGGAAATTGACTGATTGTTCGACACAAGATCCCGAGCGTGGAGAGTTGTTTTTAGTGGAAGGAGACTCTGCTGGCGGTAGTGCAAAGCAAGCGCGAGATAGAGAGTTTCAAGCGATTATGCCATTACGCGGTAAGATCAAAAATACATGGGAAGACGAATCGGATATCATTTTAAACTCTGAAGAGATTCATAATATCTCTGTTGCCATCGGGATTGACCCTGCTTCTAGTGATTTATCAGCGTTACGTTATGGGAAAATATGTATCTTAGCCGATGCGGATTCAGATGGGTTACATATCGCAACACTGATTTGTGCTCTATTTGTAAAACACTTCAGAGCCGTTGTAGATGCAGGTCACTTTTATGTTGCGATGCCGCCGCTATACCGTATTGATATCGGAAAAGAGGTCTATTATGCGTTAGATGAAAGCGAAAAGAATGGCATATTAGACCGCATTCAAGCAGAAAAGAAACGCGGTAAAGTTAATGTGCAACGATTCAAAGGCTTGGGTGAAATGAATCCATTACAACTACGTGAAACTACGATGGATCCGAATACTCGTCGCTTAGTTCAGCTTACCATTGAAGATGCAGATAAAATGTTGCAAATGATGGATATGTTATTGGCTAAAAAACGAGCGGGAGACCGTAAGGTTTGGCTAGAAACAAGTGGTGATATGGCCGCGATTGATTAATGTTGTTTAAAGCATAAGTTGTCAACTATAAGTATAAGTTACTTTAAATAGCCGATAAATACAGAACAAGAAGCCAGTTTAATCAACTGGCTTTTTTATTTGTATTTTCACCTGTTTTTGATTCTACTCATAACTGAATGAAAATATCTGTTTACTAGAGACTTTATCTTGTCCTTTAAGGCTAGGCATGAAACGCTCTTGCGCGATAAATTCTATAACAGCTTGGTCCAGTTCCTTGTAACCGCTGGACTTTACAATTTCAGCTTCTCTAGTGCTGCCTGTGGGTAATACCGTCATAGAAGCAACAACTTGTCCTTTCTTCTGCAATTTTTCTGCAACCTGTGGGTAATTAGGTTTTTTACCTGATATGGCAACGGCTTCTGGTAATTTAATGCTGTTGTTTAAGCTAAGTTGTTCAGTATCGATTTTAGGCTTAAAGGTTGGCTTAGGTGTTTTCGCTGTCGTCGTAATGGTCTTTTTAGTTAGTGCTTTGTTATTCGTTAAGGTGTTTTGAGGAGCGATAGTGTTTTTTAACTTTGGTGCTATTATTTTTTTCGGTTGTGTTTTCACTTTTGTGGAGTCGGAAACTATTTCTTTCTTAACATTTCTTATTTTAGTTAATTTAGTTAACTTAGGTAAGTTCACTATTTCTTGTTCAAATAGTTCTGCCTTTAGCAAAGCTGTTTCTGTTGCTTTGTGTGTTTTAGGGGTTACTAAATAGTTTCTATTGCTAAACTCAGTGGGCCTCTGAGTTACCTTTTGATTTTCAGATCTAGTCGTTATTGGTTGTTCTGGTTGCGTTACTTGCACTAGTTGAGTACTGACAGTTTGCTTAGTGTTAAGCTCTGTAGTATTTTTTATCGGCGCATCAGTACTAACTATTTCTGCAGCTTCTATTTTTTCTGTCTGGATTACAGACATTTCGCTTTGAATGCTTCTTTCTTTTGTTTTATTTACTGTACCTGTATCTGTATCTTTATCAGTAACTTTTATTGTTGCTATATACTCTTCTGCTTCGCTTATCTGCAAATCTAATTTTGTGCTATCTACATCAGGTATAGCAATTGGTATTTGCTGCTTGTTAACTTTATTTGTAATGGATTGAGTACTACTGAACATTTGCTCAGTTTCAGAATTTACAGGCTCTTTTGTATCTGTGAAATAAAAGAATAAATAGTGCAACAACAGACTAATAATAATAAATGTAAAATAATGATATGACGTTTTCATGGAATATTTTTGCTCTATCTAAATTACTTGAATGAGTGTCTATTGAAGCTTATTACTATGCTCGTAAAGGTCTGCTTTCTTTAAAGACAATTCCTGATTATACATTTTAGCAATGGCGGAATGAGGTACCTGTTTAATGGCTTCAGTTTGTTCATGAAGAGCCACATTCACTTCACCTGTTTCATCTGAGAACTCATAATGATATGGCATTTCTTGTTGCTCTGATACGGTTTTATTTTCTTGTTTAACAACTTCTTTTTCGTCTGTAAAAACTTCTGGTGTGGTTTGAACTAGTCGATATTGCATGCAGATATGGTTGAATTGATGTCTAATATTTTCTAGATGTAATGTTTGTTTTATAAGTAAAGCTCGAAATAGTTGTTGTGGCATTAAAATGAATAGCAGTATTGCCACACTAGAAACGAGAGGAATAAGCGACTTTGCAATACTTGGTATAATGATCGCAGTGTCTCGTATTTGCTGCTGGCTAAACATATCAAGCGATTGAGCTAATATTAATAATGCGCCTGAGACACCTAATATTGGGGCGATAAACATCGCAGAGCGTAATAATTTTTGTCCACGTGACATATGATTTATTTGTACTTTTTGAGCGTAATCCATGCGTTCTTTAGGCGACAACGGCAATAGATTAATCCCTTCTTGCAACATAATTAATGCTGGGGTTTTAAGAGATTGACAAGCTAGTAAGGCTTCGGTCTTTTGTTGTCTGGTTAGGGAAGCAAAACACTCTTGTACAACAAAGCGTTCTTTTTGCAAGCTGTAAATGAACCAAAAGAATAGACGTTCTAAAACAATAACATTGGTAATAATAGACAGTAATAATAATATCCACATAACAGAGCCACCTTGTTGAAACCAAGTTGGCATATGTTGTGTTATGGGATCTAACCATGTTAAAAAATGTGGGGGAGACATACCTGTACTCATTCTCTAGTGCATCCTAGCAATCTAACAATTAATAGTATTGAGAATAATAGAAAATCTAGAATTTTCCCACTTAATTAGTGGTAATTGTTATTTATTTGATCTCTTTCCAGTTTATATCATTTTCATCAAGACGTTCATGAGCAATATAATGTAGGTAAAAACCGCTATTAACTAAGCTATCATCATCTGGATTTAAATGCATATCTTGCCCACTTTTATGCTTACTGAAACCAAGCAGAATCATGTCGTAACGATGTTTAAATGTATCGAATAATTCACCAAACGTAACGTTTTTTTCAAGCTCAGGTACTAAAAAGCTGTATAACGTTGCACCATCTAGTGTTGATAATAGTTTTTCAGTAACTTTACTTGAACCTGGATCTTGCATACTTCTGACCATCATTTGTGCACTATTATCAATGCTACATTCGATGTTAGGACAATGCATTTTTAATAGTTGTGCTTTGGTTTCATCGAAAAAATGTGCTGTAATATTGGCATTTTTATCCGCAAAGGTAGCAATGCTGAGGGCAATTGATAATGTTTCATCATCAGATTGTCCATCTATGATGATACGCTGAGCCTTGCGCAAAGCGATTCTGTCTAATTCTTTAGTATCTGAAAAAGCGCCTAGTTTTGCAAAAGAGACTTCTTCTACTTCGGGTAGTGGGTTTTTCATATCTTGGGTAACACACAGTAAAATACGACGTTGTTGACGTTTTTTATCACCCAAAATTAACTGCACAATTTGGTTTGTTGAGTGTTTATCCCAACATAATAATAGAATATGGTCAGTTAAGTGTGAGTAGTCATTGCTGCCGTTCATATTTTTTCTCGCTATATCAATGAATAGTTGTGTTGTTTTACCGATAAATGAAGCAAATACAATTAAGCCTGAAGGGATTTGCCATAGTGCAACAATTGCTTTACCTAAATCAGTTGTTGGGCTGAAGTCACCGAAACCAACAGTAGAGACAACAACCATATTGTAATAAAAGAATCTAAGCGGGTCCGTTATTAGCTCAAGCTCTTGTGCAAGAAAAAATAAAAAATACGTTATTATTGCTTGCATTAGCAATAAAGCAAACATCGCAGGCCAAGTTAATCTTCGACTGAACTTTTGTAAAATTTTAAC
The DNA here is from genome assembly GCF_036697365.1 of Psychromonas arctica. Lineage (GTDB taxonomy): Bacteria > Pseudomonadota > Gammaproteobacteria > Enterobacterales > Psychromonadaceae > Psychromonas > Psychromonas arctica_A. The sequence goes on along the minus strand of NZ_JBAHZA010000019.1, from coordinate 4,697 downwards.
AATTGTGGGTGACCATAAATAAGTGCGCATATGAATATCTTAGTTATTATTAGCATGTGATAAAAAGTATCGGTATGCAGGGTTTAATGTTTCATCTTTATAACTATAACCCAGAGCATTTAAATGTTCAGTAAATTCAGCTGTTTGTGCATCACTTACTTCAAACCCAGCTAGTACTTGACCATAGGCTGCACCGTGATTACGGTAATGAAATAAAGTAATGTTTGCATGCATGCCTAGTAGGTTTAAAAACTTTAATAGGGCGTTAGGGTGTTCAGGAAATTCAAAACTGTATAAACGCTCGGTGAGTTGTTGAGAAGGAACACCGCCAACCATATAACGAACGTGTAGCTTAGCCATTTCATCGTGACTTAAGTCTGCTACCGAGTAACCTGCTTCGGTTAAACCTTCTGTTAAGCTAGCTAATTCATCGAATCCTTGTGGTGTTCTTACTCCGACAAAAATATTTGCTAACTGGCTATCGCTGTAACGGTAGTTAAACTCTGTGATTACACGGCCATCAAGTTGGTTACAGAAAGCTAAGAATGCACCTTGTTTCTCTGGAATAGTGACAGCTAAGATACTTTCATTTTGCTCGCCTAACTCACAGCGCTCGGATACATAACGTAAGCTATGAAAATTAACATTTGCACCACTCAAAATAGCTGTTAAACGTTGATCTTTTATTTGATGTTGATGAGCATACTTTTTTAAACCTGCAAGTGAAAGAGCTCCAGCAGGTTCTGCAATAGCTCTCGTATCATCAAAGATATCTTTAACTGATGCGCAGATTTCATCACTGCTAACAGTGATCACTTCATCGATGTATTGTTGGCATAAGCGGAAGGTTTCCTTACCAATCGTTTTTACTGCAACACCGTCTGCAAATAACCCGACTTTAGGCAAGGTAACAGGTTCTCCAGCCGCTAATGCCGCTTTTAAACATGCAGCGTCTTCAGGTTCAACAGCGATAATTTTAATATGTGGCAGTAATTGCTTAATATATACCGCGATTCCGGCCGCTAGACCACCACCGCCAACAGGCACAAATATCTTATCAATATGTGCATCTTGCTGTAGCAGCTCTTTACCTACTGTACCTTGACCAGCAATAATGTGTGGGTCATCAAAAGGATGGATCAGGGTATAACCATGCTGCTCTGCTAACGCCAATGAATGGGCATTTGCCGCATCAAAGCTTTCACCTATTAATACAACGGTGGCACCAAAACTACGCACAGAACTCACTTTTATATCAGGTGTTGTTTTTGGCATCACAATAGTGGCTTTTACACCCATTCTTTGTGCCGATAGTGCAAGACCTTGCGCATGGTTACCTGCAGATGCTGCAATGACACCGTTTTCTTTTTGAGCGTCAGTTAAGCTAGCTAGTTTATTATAAGCACCACGTAGTTTGAAAGAATGAACAGGTTGTAAGTCTTCTCGTTTCAGTAATATATGATTATCTAAACGTTTAGATAACTTATTTAAAGGTTGTAGCTTTGTCTCAATAGCCGCTTCATAGATAGGTGCTAATAAGATATTTTTTAAATATTGTTCACTGGTGATATTTGACATTACAAGCCTTGTTATTATTATTTTTGTAGTTCTACTATTGCGGGTAAAATGGTTATTTTACCGTTGCAAATAGTTTACCTAAACGAGTTACACTTGATGGTTCAAGTTGCTCGTCAAACTCTATACTATCTTTAGGGAAGAGGGCAACAATAGTACTGCCTAGTTTAAAGCGGCCCATCTCTTCACCTTTTTCGATGACTATATCTTGGTCTTGGTAATCCCAGTATTGTAATTCTTTATTTTTCTGCGCTTTTAATGTTCCTTCCCATACTGTTTCAATACTACCTACAATAGTTGCACCGACTAATACCATCGCCATCGGGCCTATTGCAGTGGAGAAAATAGCGACCGCACGTTCGTTACGTGCAAATAAATTGGGTACATTTTGAGCTGTTAGTGGGTTTACTGAAAACAGGTCTCCAGGAATAAAAATAAGTTGCTCTAATTTACCTGTAATAGGCATATGTATACGATGATAATCTTTAGGCGCTAAATAAATAGTAGAGAACAATCCGTCGTCAAATGGCGCTGCAACATCATCACGTCCACCAACTAATTCACGCAAACTGAAGTCATGGCCTTTTGCTTGGAAAATACGGCCTTGCTTAATCTCACCTTGTTGACTGATGCAGCCATCTACCGGTATCGCAAGGTTTTGATCACCTTCAATAATAGGGCGCAAACCGCTTTTTAGTTCTCGAGTAAAAAAGTCGTTAAAAGTATCAAAATCTTCTGCCTCAGAGTGCTTTGCTTCACTCATATCGATATTGAACTGTTTAATGAACTTTTTAATTAGGAAGGTTGTGAATGCACCCATCTTAGCTTCTGCTAGCTTACCCGCTATGAAAGTAAATAAGTGTTTTGGCAGAATATATTGGAAAACGATTTTCATTTGGTCGTTCATATTAAAACTCTCTGTGTTCAATGTAATTAAAGTATAAAGCGCTCACTAATATGTTGTATTTAATACACATTAGGGTCGCGATGACGTGCATTTTTTGCGTCATCCATTGTTTCTAAAATACGTAGGAAGCTATTGAATCGTGAACTATCAATATGCCCATCTTCAACAGCAGCTACTAGGGCGCAACCAGGATCTGCTTGGTGTTTACAGTCTCTAAAACGACAACCGCCTAAAAACTCTCTAAATTCTATAAATCCACTAGCAATACGTTCAGCTTCTAAATGCCAAAGCGAGAATTCACGAATTCCTGGACTATCAATTAAATCACCGCCTTCTGCAAAGTGATATAGGCGAGCGGTTGTGGTGGTATGTTTACCTAATCCTGAACCCTCTGATATTTCACCAGTTAAGGCTTCAACTTCTGGTAATAACATATTAAGTAAGGATGTTTTACCTACACCTGATTGTCCGACAAAGATATTCACTTTGTCTTTCATTACTGATTTTAAGTGATCTAATCCATCACCTAACTTAGAGCTATAAATGACTTGGTAGCCAATATCTCGGTAGCTTTGTAACTCTTTATCAATTAGTTCTGCAGAGGCTTCATCCAATAAGTCGACTTTATTGAGTACGATAATCGGAGTAATACCAATATCTTCACAAGCAACAAGGTAGCGGTCGATAATGTTACGAGAAAACTCAGGAGCAATAGAGCTAACAATAATGATGTGATCAATATTCGCGGCAATCGGTTTAATACCATCATAATAATCTGGGCGAGTTAATACGGTTTTACGAGGATGAACAGCTTCAATCACACCACTTATACCTTGGTGGGACTCTTTGCCTGCACGCCATACTACGCGATCGCCTGTAACTAAAGACCGGATTGAACGACGTAATGTACAGCGCTCTACTTTACCTTGGTCATCTTCAATATCAGCATGTTGCCCAAATCGACTCACCACTAACCCTTCCAGTTGTGGACCGAGTTCAGCTTCATCCCATTGTGTATCGTTCTTAGGGGTTAAGCGTTTGTTATGATTACTTTGAACACGACGGATTTGGTTTTTACTGAGTTTTTTCTTCTTAGCCACAGACTTCCTTTGCTACCACTGGTGATTTGAATCGAGTATTATACTCTATTCTTATATTAAATAGCGATTCATCAATAGAAAAGGGTGCTAGGAAAATGAATAAAGATAATTTGGTGTGGATTGATTTAGAGATGACCGGGTTGAATCCTGATACCGATAAAATTATTGAGATCGCCACTATTGTGACTGATAGCGATTTAAATATTTTAGCTGAAGGGCCGCAATTTGTAATCCATCAAAGCGATGCTGCATTAGATGCTATGGATGAGTGGTGCACAGAACATCATGGAAATTCAGGACTAACGGCTCGAGTAAAAGCCAGTGACATCAGTTGTGCTCAAGCAGAACAGGAAACGCTGGATTTTCTTAAAAAATGGGTCCCTGCAGGAGCGGCTCCATTGTGTGGAAATAGCATCGGCCAAGATCGTCGCTTTATGGTGAAACATATGCCAACCTTAGAGGCTTATTTTCATTATCGTAGTATCGATGTTAGTACTATTAAAGAATTAGGTCGTCGTTGGGCACCGGAAATGGTTGCTGCACACAAAAAGACGGGGACACATCTCGCGTTGCAAGATATTAAAGAGTCAATTTCTGAGTTACAGCATTACCAGAAACATTTTTTTACTTATTAATCACAGTTAAAATAGAGCAAACGAGCTGCTATAGATAGACGATTTAACAAAGAAGTCTACTTAAATAATGTCACTATGCGGTTTTATTTATGACGGATAGTGATTTGTTAGCTTGCTTTTTAGACAAGTTATCAGGCGGTTGCTTAAAAACTCTGCAAGCGAACTAAGTTAAGTAGAAAATAGCTAAAAAAAGCTTGCAATCATTACCGCCATCTCTATAATTCGCACCTCGTAACGGACAGGTGTCACCAAATGCCTTATTAGCTGTTGCTAGGAAATATGAAGCGGTACTAGCTCAGTTGGTAGAGCACAACCTTGCCAAGGTTGGGGTCACGAGTTCGAGTCTCGTGTACCGCTCCAAACATTTAATCGCCAGATTAAAGTTTTTCCAAATAGTTTTTAGATGAAGCGGTACTAGCTCAGTTGGTAGAGCACAACCTTGCCAAGGTTGGGGTCACGAGTTCGAGTCTCGTGTACCGC